>JAZKGD010000001.1:0-2082301 GCA_040386095.1 Bacteroidota bacterium
CTGCCGTATTGCTTGCAATGGTAGTATTTGTCTTATCGTCGGTAGTTGGTGGGGTATTCGTTAATGGAATGGTGATCGTTGCTGGAGTAACATCTTCTGCACCATCATTGTCACGTGCAGCTAAAGTGAACGTTGCTGCCGTATTAGTTGTTCCACTTGGCTTGAACTTCAGTCCATCCGCCTCAGTTTGGGTTAGGATCTGGTTCAAGGTAACGGCCGTTGTGCCATCAGCTAAATACAAGGTACCGCTGGTCGGAAGACTTGCAATGGTGTAACCCGTAACCGTACCGTCTACATCTGCCCCAGTCGGGTTAATGATATCTACCGGAACTGCTGTATTGCTCGCAATGGCCGTATTTGTCTTATCGTCGGTAGTTGGTGGGGTGTTCGTTAATGGAATGGTAATCGTGGCTGGGGTCACATCTTCCGCCCCATCGTTATCTCTGGCAGCGATTGTAAAGGTTACTGTAGCATTGCCCGTACCGCTTGGCTTGAACTTCAGTCCATCCGCGTCTGTCTGGGTTAGGATCTGGTTCAGGGTAACTGCCGTTGTGCCATCAGCTAAATACAAGGTACCGCTGGTAGGTAGGGTAACGATCTTGTAACTTGTAACCGTACCGTCTACATCCGCTCCGGTTGGGTTGACGATATCTACCGGAACTGCTGTATTGCTCGCAATGGCAGTATTTGTCTTATCGTCGGTAGTTGGTGGGGTATTCGTTAATGGAATGGTGATCGTTGCTGGAGTAACATCTTCTGCACCATCATTGTCACGTGCAGCTAAAGTGAACGTTGCTGCCGTATTAGTTGTTCCACTTGGCTTGAACTTCAGTCCATCCGCTTCGGCCTGGGTTAGGATCTGGTTCAGGGTAACGGCTGTTGTACCATCAGCTAGGTATAAAGTACCGCTGGTAGGTAGGGTAACGATCTTGTAACTTGTAACCGTACCGTCTACATCCGCTCCGGTTGGGTTGACGATATCTACCGGAACTGCTGTATTGCTCGCAATGGCCGTATTTGTCTTATCGTCGGTAGTTGGTGGGGTGTTCGTTAATGGAATGGTGATCGTTGCAGGGGTCGCATCTTCTGCACCATCGTTATCTCTGGCAGCCAAAGTGAACGTTACTGCTGTATTAGTTGTTCCACTTGGCTTGAACTTCAAGCCATTCGCCTCAGTTTGGGTTAGGATCTGGTTCAGGGTAACTGCAGTTGTGCCATCCGCTAGGTATAAAGTACCTGTAGTTGGTAAGCTCGTAATGGTGTAACCTGTAACCGTACCGTCCGTATCTGCCCCAGTCGGATTGATGATATCTACCGGAACTGCTGTATTGCTCGCAATGGTAGTATTTATCTTATCGTCGGTAGTTGGTGGGGTATTCGTTAATGGGATAGTGATCGTTGCAGGGGTCGCATCTTCCGCCCCGTCGTTATCTCTGGCTGCCAAAGTAAAAGTTACTGTAGCACTGCCCGTTCCGCTTGGCTTGAACTTCAGTCCATCCGCTTCGGCTTGGGTTAGGATCTGGTTCAGGGTAACTGCAGTTGTGCCATCCGCTAGGTATAAAGTACCACTGGTCGGAAGGCTGGTCACCTTGTAGCCTGTAACCGTACCGTCTACATCTGCTCCAGTCGGATTGATGATATCTACCGGAACTGCTGTATTGCTCGCAATGGCCGTATTTGTCTTATCGTGGGTAGTTGGTGGGGTATTCGTTAATGGAATGGTGATCGTTGCAGGGGTAGCATCTTCCAACCCGTCGTTATCTCTGGCAGCTAAAGTGAACGTTGCTGCCGTATTAGTTGTTCCGCTTGGCTTGAACTTCAAGCCATCCGCCTCTGTCTGGGTTAGGATCTGGTTCAAGGTAACGGCTGTTGTACCATCAGCTAGGTATAAAGTACCGCTGGTCGGAAGACCTGTAATCTTGTAGCCTGTAACCGTACCGTCTACATCCGCTCCAGTCGGATTGATGATATCTACCGGAACTGCTGTATTGCTCGCAATGGCAGTATTCGTCTTATCGTCCGTAGTTGGTGGGGTATTCGTTAATGGAATGGTGATCGTTGCAGGGGTCGCATCTTCTGCACCGTCGTTATCTCTGGCTGCCAAAGTAAAGGTTACCGTAGCACTGCCCGTTCCACTTGGCTTGAACTTCAGTCCATCCGCCTCTGCCTGGGTTAGGATCTGGTTCAAGGTAACGGCCGTTGTACCATCAGCTAAGTATAAAGTACCGCTGGTCGGTAAACTCGTAATTTTGTAACCTGTAACCGTACCGTCTACATCTGCTCCAGTCGGATTGATGATATCTACCGGAACTGCCGTATTGCTCGCAATGGCAGTATTGGTCTTATCGTCGGTAGTTGGTGGGGTATTCGTTAATGGGATAGTGATCGTTGCAGGGGTCGCATCTTCCGCCCCGTCGTTATCTCTGGCTGCCAAAGTAAAAGTTACTGTAGCACTGCCCGTACCGCTTGGCTTGAACTTCAGTCCATCCGCTTCGGCCTGGGTTAGGATCTGGTTCAACGTAACTAAAGTAGTACCGTTTGCCAGGTATAAAGTACCTGTAGTTGGTAAGCTCGTAATGGTGTAACCTGTAACCGTACCGTCTGCATCTGCTCCTGTCGGATTGATGATATCTACCGGAACTGCCGTATTGCTTGCTATTACCGCATTGGTTCTGTCATTGGTTGTCGGTGGAGTATTCGTAATGGTGATATTAACTACGATTGGATCTGAATCTACGCCATCTGGCGTTCTTAGAATATAAGTATAGGTATCAGTACCTATATAGCCTATAGTTGGAGTATAAGTAATGGTACCATTGCCATTCACTACGATAGCTCCGTGCGATGGAGTGGTAGCTCCTGCTACTACCGTTGTACCCACACCGCTGGCCCCGTCGTTTCCACTTACCGTACTAGTAATTGCCGTATTCCTAGGTGTAGTATAGGTATCGGTAACACCAACTGGCTTAACAGTAATTATAAAAGTTTGATTTGGAGAGGTATCTACTCCTCCATTAGTCGTTCCTCCATTATCTTTAATGGCAACGGTAACTGTTGCCTTGCCATAAGTATTTGCTGTAACGGTATACGTTAATTGTCCGCTTGCATCAATTGTAGGTTGACTAGAGAAAAGTGCATTCTTATCATTGCTAGTAATAAAGCTGAGGGTTTGACCACTTTCGTTAGCAGGCCCTTTACCTAAGGCTGTAGCCCACGTTGCTACTGTTTGCGCAGCAGGCGCAGCACTAATAACATGTGAAAAATCTACTCCTTTTGTAAATGAAGGTACATCGTTCACTGGAGTAACTGTAATATCAAGTGTTGAAGTAGCTGAGGTGGTACCATCGAAAACCGTATAGGTAATCTGCGAAACAGCACCATTGTAATTCGCAAGTGGCGTAAAGCTATAACTACCGTTTGCATTGATAATAATAGTGCCCACATTGGTAATCGCATAGCCCGAACCACCAATTGTTTGATTTCCGACAACACCATTTACCGTGAAATTGGTGATGGTAAGCACATCATTGTTTGCATCTGTATCGTTTGCCAAGAGGCCCCCTGTTACACCGCTAGCAGCAGCTGCAACGTTAATTGCTGTGCCATCTTCGAGCATGGTGTTCGTATTTGCTACAGGTACAGGGGCAACATTTGTTTGATTTACTGTTAAGCTTAATGTACTTGAAGCATTTCCTCCATTACCATCACTAATTGTATAGGTAATTACGGGAACTGTTCCAGTAAACTCATTTGCAGGTATATATATATAACTACCATTTGCTTGAATATTGATGGTACCTGCTCCGCTCGGAAGTGTAATTGTAGCATTTATACTCTGATCTCCTGATAGGCCAGGAACTGTAAATTTGGTTACAACTAATGTAGTACCTGCGTCAACATCTGTATCATTTAATAAGATATCGCCGGCAGCCCCATCTACAATGGTTAGTGTTGTATTTTTATTTGTATTATTTACATCTGGAGTGGCTACTGGAATATCGTTCACAGGATTAACTGTTATGGTTAAGGTACTCGATGCGGTTAACACTCCGTCGCTAATGGTATAATTAATAACAGGCACTACTCCATTATAGTTCAGAGCTGGCACAAATACATAACTTCCATTTGCCTGGATATTAATTGTTCCTATGCTTGGAATAGTTACAGTCGAGTTTAAGGTTTGATCTCCAGCTATTCCTGTAATTGTATATTTTGATACCGATACGGTATTATTACCATTCACATCGGTATCATTTAAAAGAATATCACCTACAGCACCATCGGTAACTGTTAGGGTAACCTCTTCATTCGTGCTATTTACATCTGGGTTGGCTATTGGAGCACTATTAATTACCACGTTTGCCGTTGCGGTAGAAGTACAACCACTTGCATGTGAAACTGTAAACGTATGCGTTCCTTGAGCTAAACCACTAATAGTTGTACTTGTTCCAGTTCCAGTAATCGTGCCACCGCCATTAGAATTTGTGATCGTCCAAGTGCCAGTTGCTGGAAGACCACTTAATACCACACTCCCTGTTGCTAGTACTAGTGTTGGCTGAGTAATTGTGCCAACAGTTGGTGTAGTAAGTGCGTTAGGCACAGCATTTACAACCACATTTGATGAAGCCACCGAGGTACATCCTGCGTCGTTGGTAACCGTGTAATTATATGTACCTGGTGCAAGCCCACTAATGGTATGTGTTGTACCCGTCCCTGTAATGGCTCCAGGATTTATGGTCCAGGTACCAGTTGCTGGAAGACCATTTAATACAACACTACCTGTACTTACGGCACAAGTAGGTTGTGTAATTGCACCAATTGCTGGTGTAGAAGGAGCTGATGGTTGCGCATTTATTACAACGTTTGGAGTAACCGCTCTCGAGCAGCTTCCATTACTAATTGTAAATGTATGTGTACCCACTGCCAAGCCGCTAATTGTAGTCGTTGTACCTGTACCTGTAATTGCTGAAGTTCCGGCAAAGGAATCGGTAATAGTCCAGGTTCCTGTTGCAGGAAGACCACTCAATGCAACACTTCCAGTAGCAATAGAACAAGTTGTTTGGGTAACTGTTCCAACGGCTACTGCTCCAACTGCGGGTTTTACCCGTATGGTAAAAGTAGTTGTGGTTGTTCCACTCTTTGTTCTTGTAATTACAACATCTCCTGCGGCAACACCAGTTACTACACCACTACTATTTACGGTAGCAGTTCCGGGAGTAGCGCTAGTCCAGGTTGTACTTCCAGAACCTCCTGTTGCTGCTGGCAGCGTAAGTGTAGCAGCAATACAAACACTGCGTAAATAATTTACATTAGGATTTTGCTTAATGTTATTTGTTGTGGTGCCATCTGTTATTCTTGTAATTTGAGTAGCGTTTGGCGTAAAATTATTTCCAGTTGCTGGAGCATAAGCAATTAGTGTTGCTTCTTCGAATGGATCTCTAGGTGCAGGGATACTAAGGCTTGGATTTGTTGCATTTGGATCTGAAACATCATTTGGGCGCATAATTGCGGCGTAGACATTTACATTTGCACCAGTTAATGTTCCAATATTTACTGGGATTGTAAATGTACCTGTGCTCGAAACTGGCATATCTACAGCAACTTTAAATATTCTTGTAACTGCATCAAAAGTTTTAGTACTAGAAAGTACAGCACCATTAGATGAGGTAAAAGTAACGTTAGCAGGAACAATGGTAACACCTTCAGGAACATAAAACCAAAATGTAGCTGGTTTAGCTCCAGTTACTGCTATAGGCCCTGCATTCGTAATACCAACCGTATAGGTTACAACATCACCAGAAGAAACTAAAGTAGAGGGAGTAGTTACGTTATTCACTTGTAAATCTGCTTCCTTAATTTCAATTACTACACCAGATATCGTTTTCGACTCTCCTGGAGCATAGGCCCAGGTATCCATTGTTTTATTATTACCATAATGTGAGTCAGCATTTGCGGTAACATAATTCCCCCATTTATGGCCATTTAAAGTACTAGGCACCCCAAATCCTCCAAAATTCCCACCACTTAAAGCGGCTGAAGTACCCGGATCGTTTCCATTTTGTTGTGGGTTTGATGGGTTAGTATTGGTTGAAACAATATCTATATCATTCCAATATACCCTATTCTCTACAGGGCTTATTGAGGTATAGGTATTAGTTAACAACTCAATTAAAAATCCATTAGGGTTTACCTCTACATCAATAAAAGGAAAATGTACCTCTGCACCGAATAATTGTGCCGTAATAGAAGACAATGAAGTTCCGGAGGTTACCTTTGTGCCATTTGCATCTTTACCATCCCAATACACTGTATTAGAACCGATTACACAAGGGCCGGATAGTACACGTGAGGTAAATGGTGAGGCTAATGGAATTGTTATTCTATAAATACCATTAATATTACTCGTGAACGATACATTCCCTCCCTTCGATCCTGCTTGTTGCGGTGTTCCTTCACTACCTATAAATGTTGGAGTTGTCATTTCCGGGTTAACACGGACAGGTTTTAACCATGTTGAAACAGTTGAAGCACCATTTCTAATAACAGAAGTAGCAGGCATATCTGTTGCCGGGGCTTTATAAAATAGTTTATGTGTAACATCACCACTGGCGTCAAGACTCCTTGGATCAGAAATTCTTGCTTGTATATCTACTAATGTTGACGAATTAAGACTCTTATAAGATGCTGTAGTACCACTAACTATTTTTGCACCTTTATTATTTGAAAAGAAATTAAAAGATTGTCCGTTCTGTCCATTGTTACTTACACGATAGGTAAAACCATCATCTGTAAGCACAAAAATTGATGCATACAAACCAGATCCATCGTGAACCATAGTTCCAGCAAAAAGATTGGTATACACACGACCAGGTACTAAAACTTTTGCATCGGCAACTGAACCTATAGAAACATCCCATGCTGCAATTAAAGACCCACTATTATATGTTCCGCTGGTAGTACCTACTCCATTTCCATCAAAAGCATTCGTACCGTCTGTACCATCAGGCTGTGCCCAAGCATCGTTTGCATTTACATTAACTGTTAGATTTAGTGCATTATTATCCGTTCCGCCTACTCCATTAAGTGGAGATATAAAATTCACGATCCAAATACCCTCTTCTCCGGCAGCCACCACGTGCATTAATGGCTTATAACCTCCAGTATTTGTGGCTGTTCTGGGTCCTGCTAATTCTTGAGCTCTATTCTGAATTACACCATTACCACTAGTAACATCAGTAGCTGATAATATAATCTGTGTGCTGCTATTTGGTCGTGTTAATACTATTCTTCCTGCTGCATTTCCAGCACTCGACCCAACGTAGATAGTCTCGCCAACTTTTGCAAAAACTTTAGTTGTTCCTTGTGTTGCGAATGGATTGAAAGCCGCATCTGTTTGAGAACTTAGCATGAACGCTCTTTTACCTGTTGCACCAGATGGGTACATATCTTTCGATCCATCGGCAAAACTTTTGGTTGTGCCAAATAAGGTAAAAAGTATACTAAAATAAACAAAGAGGACGTTAATTCGTTTCATGGTAGAGTTTCACTAATTAAAACAGCGAATATCATGAAAGCGAAGCGATAAAACACTTCATCCGCGTGGCATGGCGTGCATCCCACATGGTTGATACATTTAGTTATTTTCATTAATTAACTATTAGTAGAAACCATTTAGTACATAGTTAAAACGAGGTTTTACATCAATTTGTTAACACCTTTTAGAAGGAGATCGAAATACACCATTGACTTATTCCCGTTTAATTGAAACAAGTTTTAGGGGTAATCTTAAAAAGGCAATACTTAAGGGAAGGTTCTTACAAGACTCTATTTTGCAAGCGATAATTAGATGGCGTACATCCAAGTAAAGATTTGAAATGTCTATTAAACGACACTTTAGAATTAAATCCGCTACGCTCTGCTATATTTTCTAGATTAACATTTGGCTCAAATTCTAACAGCATACAAGCATACTGCACTCTAAAACCATTTACATAATCGTAAAATCCCATCCTTATTTTCACACTCAATACTTGTGTTAAATGGTGATTTGGAATTCTTATGAGTTGAGCAAGTTTTTGTAATGAAAGATCTGTAGATAAATATACACGCTGAGAAAGCATAAGTTTTTCTAGTTTCTTGCTATAATCATCTAGCTGTTTGCTGGTTAAGGTAGACTTTTCGTATTTCGCCAATTGGCTAAAAGAGGGCTTTAAATTAACCTTATCTATATGAATGAACTCATCTGCATTATTTATTCTAAAGAAAATAATACTAATCTTATACTTAAAAACTAATATTGTTACCATAAACATACCGGCATACACCATTATTCGCAATAATAGAATAGCATTTGGCTTTGTTACAAACTGCTTTGGAGAAGTAACAGCTACAATGGTGACAATACTGATGAACAATAGTATGATGATCGCGCTCAGTATCACTAATTTTCTTTGCCTAAATTGGTCGCTTAACGGCCTTAGATTTAAAAACATGGCCAACAAAGTATAGCTACTAATAGAAACTACGGTTACTAGGCTCAATACTTTATAATAAAGCAATCTAAAAGCACCAGATTCGTCAAACACAATAATGTACAAAAATCCAATCAAGAATAGAAAAAAGAGCATACTATGTATGATAATGGTTTGGATGGTTATTTTACGATCTGTGATTGCTGGAAATGCAAAGTAAAGAAAAGGACCGTACATCAAACTAAAAGGAGCGTAATGCTTTAACCAAAACTCATCGCCATAAAAAGGTTCCATCCCTATTACAGATAAAGCATGAAGAAGCAAAAAAACATTAAGAAAGGCTAAAAGATAGCTGAATGCTGTATTAGCCTTTAATTTATATATCAAAAAAATATTAATTACCGAGATAATACAAACTCCTGTGAGTAAATATTGCGTAAAATGAACCAGCATTACCTAATTTCTTGTGCTAATACAACCTTAGTATCTATAGGCTCTATTTTACTTAAATAGACCAAGGGGGTGCAACCTGTTATTTGTTTAAAATATCGATTAAATGATGTTTTTGAATTAAATCCACATTCATAGGCTAAAGATTCGATTTTAAGCCTCCCCTGTTCTTCGTTTAGCCTCCTTAAGGCATACTCAATTCTACGTTCGGCAATAAACGTATAAAAGTTCTTACCAAGATACACATTAAAGAGCTGCGAAAAATGGTACTTTGGAATATTAAGGTCTTTAGAGATTAATTCGATCGAAATATCGGGATTTAAAAAAGATTGATCATTACTAAAATAATCAATAATTTTTTGAACATACTCTACTGCCTGCTCCTGCCTTAAACTTGAATTTGTATAACTCGAATCTAGGTCGTATGCTTGTGCATAATCTAAATGATTAGAGAATTTAATGGCATATGCATAGCGAAGAATAAAAATGTTAATCATCAACAAAAACGCATAGGTAAAAATTCTATAGTCTATACCCATATCTATATGGAAAATGCCCCAACATAAATACATTAGTATACCCAATACTCCAATAATAATATAGAACCCACAAATTACCAATAACAATTCTCCTTTTATTTGAAGTGCATTAATTAATTTGCGATTTAAGAGAATTTTAACTGCGTAACTGATTATAGAAAAAGAAATGATTAAAAAGCTATTCTGATACCAAACATATAATGGGTTAGCCCAGGGCTGTAGTAAATCAACTCTTAATAAATTAATGAAGTAAAATAAAGCAAATAGAAAGAAAGGAAGCAAATGAAGGCTAAAATACTTAATACACCTCTTCTTTTTAATTAATGAAGAAAAAGCAAAATAAGTAAAGGGTCCGAGTAATAACCACATTGGGTTCCACAAATTATCTGCAGACTCGATACCGTTCGAGGTTATTCTCATCTTATAAAGTACATTCAATAAAGCTAATACGAACACAACCCCAATGTTAAAATTAAAACTTCCGGTTGTTTTTTTGAATGTATTCAGCTTATTAATAATACTTTGATTTCGCATGATGAGAGACAATAACAAAATTAACAAATATTGTGAACTTAGTATAAAGATGAGTTAAAAAATTACACTACCTTTAATCATGAAAAGATTAACAGTCATATACTTGTTAATCATCCCTATTCTATTTTGTACTTCTTGGGGCTTTTTTGCTCACAAACGAATTAACCAATTGGCGATTTTTACCTTGCCAATTGAAATGATTAATTTTTATAAAGCAGGAAGTAGTTATATTATCAGCCATGCTGTAGACCCCGATAAAAGAAGATATATCGATACGCTAGAAGCACCGCGGCATTACTTAGATGTAGAAAATTACGAAGAAAATATAGATAGCATTCCTAAAAAATGGACCGATGCCCTAACCAAATATGGTCTGAAGAAATTAAATACTAGCGGTATTGTACCCTGGCAAATTGAACGAACTTATTTTAGCCTAGTAAAAGCATTTAAATTACGAGATTCGCTAAAAATTTTAAAATATTCAGCAGATTTAGGCCATTATATTGGAGATGCTCATGTGCCTTTGCATACCACGCATAATCATAATGGGCAATTAACCAATCAATCAGGTATCCACGCCTTTTGGGAAAGTAGAATTCCAGAGCTTTTTGCTGGGAACTATAATTTAATAGTGGGAAAGGCTTCCTATATTGAAAATCCTTTAACCGCAGCCTGGATTATTGTAAAAGAATCACATCTTTCGGTAGATTCTGTTATTCGATTTGAGGCCGAGCTTAACCTTTCTTTCCCGAGCGATCAAAAATATAGTTTTTCTAGGCGAAGCAATCGAGTAGTAAAGCAATATTCGCACACTTATTCAAAGGCCTATCAAGAAAAAATGAAAGGAATGGTTGAAAAGAGAATGCGTGCGGCTATTTTAGCAATAGGTTCTTTTTGGTTCTCGGCTTGGGTTGATGCTGGTCAGCCTGTGTTAAAAAATTTAATCAAAATTAATTTAACTGCTGAAGAACAGAAACAAATTGCTTTAGAAAATGAGAAATTTTCTAAAGGCAAAATTCTTGGTCGAGAAAATTAGTGTGGCCTATATTTCGCGCGTTGATTGCGAAACTAATCTTCTTTAGTAACGTTAATTTCTTCCTTAGGTGCAATAATTTCTTCGATTACCTTCTTTTTAAAAACAGATTTAAGTGCTGCATAAATCACAGGCACAAAGGTTCCCACTGCAATAATCACAACCAAAACTTCAAAGTTACGCTCCACAAAAGGAATTTTACCCAATAGATAACCTGCAAAAAGTAGACTTGTAATCCAAGCTATACCACCAATAATATTGTAAAACGTAAACTTACCAAACGTCATATTTGCAGCACCTGCAACAAATGGAGCAATGGTTCTTAGGATAGGTAAAAAACGACTAAAAACGATTGCCTTTGCACCATGCTTCTCGAAATACTCGTGAGATTGATGATAATATTTCAGTTTTAATATTTTATTGTTTTCTTTAAAAACCCGTATACCAAAATATTTACCGAGTCTATAGTTTAAAGTATTTCCAGCTATAGCTGCGAAAATCAGAATAACCAACATGAACCAAATGTTCAAACCGGTGCCCTCTCCTGCTACTAGTGCCCCAACAGCAAATAACATCGAGTCTCCGGGTAAGAATGGAGTAACCACAAAGCCTGTTTCTGCGAAGATGATAATGAATAAAATTAAATAGGTCCAGGTTTTATATTCCTGCATAATTACCTCTAACGTTTCTTTTGTGTTAGTTAGTAATTGTATAAGTAAGTCTAAAAATTCCAATTTGATGTGTTTTCTCCAAAAGTAGGCATATGGTTTTAATAATGATGTTAATTGTAGGTAATTTTATTTATGCTAAGATTTGCATTGGATGTTCCGCCTAACCAAATCGTATAATTTTTACCTCCTTCAAATTCATTACCGGGTGCGATTTTAAGCGTTCCTGTACCCACAACAGACACCCCGATAGTTTTGCCCGACTGCACCAAAAAATAGCTAGATGACGCCTTAAAAGGCAAAGCATTCACGATCAATTCGCCACCCACTAAACTTACATTTATGGCGTTGGTAAAATTCGGACTTAGATTAACAAAGCGTACTCTTGATTTATCACTTTCAACCGCTCCCAAATTATCTTCAAGGGTTAAAATCTCCCCCACCCCTTCTTTATCTTCTACAAAAAAGGAAGTGTATGAAAATGTAGGCACAAAATTATATCCTGCAGCAGTTTCTAATGCCCCCATACCCTGATTTACCTTGGTTGTTTTTGTACCTGACGCTATTTTAATATATTCGCTGCCCTCTCCATAAGCTAATGACGAAGAGTTAATCTTTGCATTATCCACATAAAAATCAATTGATGAAGAGCCCTGTGAAGCATTAATTAATTTTATTTTTGCTTCCCCTAACACTGTCCCACCTCCTTCTATGGTGTCCTTTTTGCAAGAACTAAATAGAGAAAAGACGACAACAGGAAACAGAAGAAATAAAAATTTATCCTGTCTAGTAAAGAAATAGGTAGATTTCATACTTTTTTAATTAGGATTTAATTATAACAACAATGGCTTAGTCAAAAACCAAGCCATTGTTTAAATTATAACTATATAATTAGGTTTAGTATACAGACCGCTTTTAAGCAGAAAGGTTTAACTAAACTCGAATAGAAATCTTGTTTTTAAAATTTAGTAGCTATTGTTAAGCATAACCGGCATCACTAACATTAAAACATCTTCGTTTTCATCATTGGTTTGCGGAATCAATAAACCAGCTCTATTTGGGGTAGAAAGCTCTAAAGTAACTTCTTCTCCACTTAAATTGCTTAACATTTCGATTAAAAAACGAGCATTGAAACCAATTTCTAAATCCTCACCTTCATACTGGCAACTTAAGCGCTCATGTGCTTCATTCGCAAAATCTAAATCTTCAGAAGAAATATTTAGTTCGCTTCCATTAATTTTTAAACGAACTTGGTGTGTAGTTTTATTGGCAAAAATAACAACTCTGCGTAATGTATTTAGAAATAAAGCTCTATCAATAACCAATTTATTAGGATTATTAGCTGGAATTACCGCTTCATAATCTGGATACCGCTCATCGATTAAGCGACAAACTAAATTTATATTTTCAAACTTGAAGAAAGCACTGGTTGCATTATAATCTACCGAAACATTTACATCGGTACTCGGCAAAGCTGCCTTAAGTAGGGTTAATGCTTTTTTAGGTAAAATAAATGACGAAGCTTTATCGGCTTTGCTATCCATACGACGATACCTCACTAACTTATGTGCATCAGTAGCCACAAATGTAATGTGTTGTGCAGAAAGTTGGCAATATACTCCTGTCATTGCAGGACGTAACTCGTCGTTACTTACTGCAAATATGGTTTTTGTAATCGCTTCCGTTAACACTGAAGCAGGCAAATTTACCGATGAAGCGTTTTCTACTACTGGGATTTTCGGGAAATCATCACCATTTTCACCACTTAGTTTATACTTACCGTCGCCTGCACTAATCTCTATTGAGAAAGAAGTATCATCAATATTAAATGATATAGGTTGATCGGGTAACGTTTTAAGCGTATCCAATAATATTCTAGATGGAACAGCAACCTTTCCTTCTTCCTTCGATTCTACAGGTAAAGAGGTAGTCATGCTGGTTTGCAAGTCTGTTGCAGAGATGGTTAAATTACCTTCTTTAATTTCGAACAGAAAATTTTCTAATATAGGCAACACAGTACTGCTGCTTGAAGCACCATTAACGGTTTGTAAATGTTTTAATAATGTCGAAGTTGATACTATAAATCTCATTGTAGGGTTTATCTGTTCTCAAAAATATAAAAATTACTTCGTATACTTATGCTTACGGTAATAATGTTGAAAAATTGCAAACAATATTAACAAAAAGAGTGGAAAAACAATATTTATTACTTGCCATTTTGTTTTATCTGCCTTCAACTTCATCTTATCCAATAATCTAACAGTGATGTCTTTATTGCGCAGCTCAAGAAGCGGACGATCGTCTGTAAAGTAATCGGCAATGTTTAAAAGCAATGCTTTATTTCCATAATTCTGTTGCGAATACCTATCAAAGCCCAATGGGAATGGCATATTGTCTGACGTGCTTACCTGATTGGTAAAAATATTCCCATCTCCAATTACAATCATTTTTGTGGGTTTACTTTTTGCGGGCACTTCATACGTTTCAGTTATTCCTTCCGGCACCGGCCGATTTAAAAACACAGACTTGAAAACACCTTCCAGTAAAACTCCAGCTGGTTTAGAGGGATGATTAAACTCTTCTGGACTAGGTTGATCATTTATCAGTTGCAATGACATCATTTTAGGTGTTTCATACACTTTATGATAGGGAGAAGTATGCAAAATCACCCTTTTATTTACATTTGGCACTGCAATCGTATCTAAGGTACTTGCAAACTCAGTGCGAATACCATCAATATTTTTCACCACATTATGCATGCTATCTGGCATCAAAACCGGATAGTATAACCAGGGTACCAACTGAATTTGCCCTTGTCCTAGTGGACCAGAAGACACCGGTATGAGTGCAGAGTTTACATCAGCAATTAAATTATAATTAATTCTTACCCCATATTCAAAAAGCATATCATCAATATTCAACTGGCTATTTGTAGCTAAGCGCGACGAACCACTTTGTAACTCTTCAAGGTTAGCTTGAACTTGGTCAATTAACCAAACCAATTTCCCACCCTTCATCACAAAATAATTGATTTTATATTTTTCAGCCTCTGTAAACGCCTTTTTTGGGTTCGCAATAAAAAGTAATTTTAAGCTATCTAAGCCTTCTTTAGTAATTAACCCAAGGTCTACCCTCCCCACGTTAAAGCGTTGACTAAGGCTGGTTATTGCATCATAAAGCTGCACATTAGATGGCTCTCCTTTTCCTTCTGTAAAACCTATCCTCGGACTTTGGCCACTGCGTAAGGTTTGAATAGCTGAGGTAAAGATATATTCTAAATTTTGAATAGAATTGGTAATATTTTCTTCGTAATTCGACGCTGGTCCGCCAGACTTCTGCAACAGATTAACCGGCATTGGTTTTCCATCAATTTCGACTAAAGCCATCGGGAAAATAATTTTCTGTGCTAAACCTGCATCACTTTTAATATTTACAGCTACCGGTCTAATGCCAATCTCTTCTAGGTCGGTTAGTGCCTTATCCTGTTCATCGGCAGATAGGCCCGAAATAGGGTCAATGTAAATAAGCTTTACATTTGCTTTAGCATAGCGTTTATAATCGGCTAGTAGGTCTTGCGTTGCATTTTTAAGTCGCTTAAAGGTGGATGGCATTTCTCCATCTAAAAAAACAGTGATGGTAATATCTTTTTCGGTTTCTGAAAGAATATCTTTGGTACGCTGAGTTAGAGTAAATCGTTTTTCTTTCGTAAAGTCGACACGGAAATAAGCGTATTGTGATGCAATGTTGAATAGAACTAAGCAGCCAATAAAAATGAGGGCTTTTTTCACTACCATTTCCGTCCTCCTATTGCCCATTTGGTTAGCCCTAAAAACAATGCGATAAACGAGATAAAGTACACCACATCCCTGCTATCTAAAACGCCCCTACTTATAGATTGATAATGTGCCGAAATCCCCAAATTAACCAACAGTGTACCAATATTATCTAATTCGAACAGTTTGCTAATGGATTCGAGCCCACTAAATACAAAAAAACATAGAAATACAGCAATTGCGAAAGCAACTACTTGATTTTTCGTAATTGATGAAGCAAATACACCAATCGAGGTAAAAGAGGCTCCAAGCAATAATAATCCAATGTAAGAGCCTAAAACAGCACCTGTATCGATATTACCTTTGGGCAGGCCTAATTGGTAAATACTATAATAATAAACTATGGTGGGAAGCAATGCAAAAAGCACCAAAACCGCACATGCAAAATATTTTGCCAATATAATTTGCCAATCACTTAAAGGCCGCGTAGCTAGTAGTACATATGTTCCTTCTTTTCGCTCTTCGGCAAAAGAGCGCATGGTAATTGCAGGCACTAAGAAGATAAATAAGAAAGGGATTAGGCTAAAAAAACTACTCATTTCTGCATAGCCATAGTCGAGTATCGAAGTATCAGGAAAAAACCATAATAACAATCCACATGCTAATAAAAAAACACCAATGGTAATATAGGCCATTAGTGAATTTAAAAAGCTGAATAGCTCTCTCTTAAAAACTGCGTACATTTAAAATCCGAATACGTAAGCGGCTCTCAATCCTGCAAATGAATATGAATTGTTAGCATTTAGGGCCCACGACTCATATCTTACACCTAAATCTATACTAGATTTTGCAGAAATCACAAAATTTGTACCCACGCCAGCAGCATAGGCAAATGAAGTCTCTCGAACAGCCTTATCTTTTGAAATCGAAGCACCAGCCTCTGCAGCGGCATAAAAACTCTTATAAAAATTATATTTTAGTCCCCCTTTAACTGGATAAAAAATCTTATTGCTTAGGTCAGCATCCCACGGTGTAAATATTTCTTTGTATAGTTTACTTAACGTAAGAGACATATAGCCTCCAGAAGCTGTGACATTTAATTTTGGCGTTAATTTGTATTCTACTTGCAACGAAGCGCCATATCCATTACTATAATATTCCATCACCTGCTTTCCTACTGGATATAAAAACTCTCCGCCCAAACTAACTTTATATTTCGACGCTTGATCTTGAGCTAACGCTGAAAAAGTTAAACCAATAATTAAAGCAAGGGATCCTACTAATTTTTTCATCTGTATATGATTTGTTTTGTTTACTATTTACAATGATAAAGAATTAAAGATTAAATGCGTATCCAGCTCTTAAACTAAAAAAGCCAAATGAAGTATTCGAATCAGAAGTAGTCCATCCTTCGTATCTAAAGCCAATATCGAGCTGGTTATTGCTATTTCTACTTTTAATAAAAGTGCCAGCACCCGGCGACCATGCAAATGCAGTTTTAGCCGTCCCATTTAAAGGTAATGAAGCCCCCAATTGGCCTTCAAAATAAAAGCTGCTTTCGGTATAGAATTTTAGCCCGGCTTTAACAGGGAGGAAAGAAAGTGTTGCCGCTCTTTGACCCATAAATTTTTTACCTAAAAAACTAGCTAATCCGCCGCTACCCGTAATGGAGAATTTCTCACTTAACCCAACTTCTCCTTTTAAATAACCACCAAAGCCTATTGCACTTCGATTGGTAGAATTGCCCGAAGGTAAATTTATTTCTGGGCCGATAACAATGTTAGAACGTTGTGCATTTACACTTAACACGGCCAACAACAGTAACGAAAAAATCTTTAAACTTTTTATATACATATTAATTTTTAGTCAGTTTTTTGAAGATTTCTTCGAGCGACTGCGTTTCATACTTTTCCTTTAACGATAAAAGTGAGCTATTCGCTACAATTTTACCTTTATTAATTATAATTACATCATCACATATGGCCTCAACCTCTTGCATAATGTGTGTAGAAATAATGATGGTTTTATCTTTTCCCAATTCTTTAATCAATGCGCGTATATCTGCCAATTGATTTGGATCTAAGCCAGATGTTGGTTCATCGAGTATTAAAACTTTTGGATGGTGAATAATTGCTTGGGCAATACCCACTCTTTGCTTATACCCTTTAGAGAGCATTCCTATTTTTTTATGCTGTTCTGGTGTTAAGCCAACTTGCTTAATTACTTCATTAACCCGCTCAGCCAAATTTTTAAGGCCGTAGGTTTCCCCAACAAAACTTAAAAACTCTTTAACATACATATCTGTATAAAGTGGTGTATTTTCGGGTAAATAGCCAATTTCACTTCTTACTTGGGTTGCACTTGTAGTGATTAATTCGCCATCAATTTCTGCTTTACCTGTCGTTGGGTTAAGGTATCCGGCAAGCATTCGCATTGTAGTAGATTTACCGGCTCCATTAGGACCTAGAAAGCCCAAAATCTTTCCTGTTCTCGCTTCAAAACTTATAGAATCAACAGCTTTTTGTTCACCGAAGTGCTTGGTTAGTTCTTTTACTTTGATGCTCATGAGGTTCAAATTTAGGGTTAATTTAGAATATTTTGTTGTTGTAATGTTAAAATGTTTTTTTGTTTGGAGCATGGGGGTTCTGAATTCATAAGCGCTCTCCTTCATTTTACATTATTACTCGCTTGCCTGTCGGGCTTCCCATTCCAAAACGCTCCACGCTTAACGCTAAACCCCTTTTAACCCTCTACCTTTTTTACTACCTTTGCCTCACTATGGCTAAAACGAACGACGAACAATTTAAAAATGTGATCTCTCATGCTAAGGAATATGGTTTTGTATTTCAAAGCAGCGAAATATATGATGGCTTAAGTGCCGTTTACGATTATGGACAACTAGGTGCTGAACTAAAAAACAACATCAAAACCTACTGGTGGAAGGCTATGGTACAAATGCATGAAAACATTGTAGGAATCGACTCTGCGATATTTATGCATCCGAAAGTATGGAAGGCAAGTGGTCACGTTGACGGATTTAATGACCCGATGATCGATAATAAGGATTCAAAAAAACGTTATCGCGCCGATCAACTATTAGAAGATAAAATTGCCAGATACGAAAAAGATGGCAAAACCGATAAAGCAGCGAAGTTACAAGCTGATATGGATGCAGCATTAACGGCCGAAGACCTTCCTCGTTTAAAAGTACTTATCGAAGAACATGAAATTGCATGCCCCGTTAGTGGCACTAAAAACTGGACTGACGTACGTCAGTTTAACCTCATGTTTAGCACTCAATTTGGCGCCATGGCCGAGGGTAGTGATGAAGTTTATCTTCGCCCTGAAACTGCACAAGGCATATTTGTTAACTTTTTAAATGTACAAAAATCGGGAAGAATGAAAATTCCTTTCGGGATAGCACAAATCGGAAAAGCCTTTAGAAATGAAGTAATTGCCCGTCAGTTCATCATGCGTATGCGCGAATTTGAACAAATGGAAATGCAATTTTTTGTTCGCCCGGGTGAGGATAAAAAATGGTTCGCCTACTGGAAAGAAGCACGTTTAAAGTGGCATAAAGCTTTGGGCACTTCGGCCGATAAATACCGTTTCCACGACCATGTAAAATTAGCACACTATGCCAATGCAGCTACTGATATTGAGTTTGAATTCCCTTTTGGCTTTAAAGAAGTAGAAGGAATACACAGCCGAACCGATTTCGATTTAACGCAACACCAAGAGTTTTCTGGTAAAAAAATGCAGTATTTTGACAACGATTTAGATGAGAGCGGAAAACCATATGGTAATTATGTTCCATATGTAATCGAAACCTCGATTGGTTTAGATCGCATGTTTTTGTTAACCATGATCAATGCTTTTGAAGAGGAAGATTTAAGCACAGCAGATAAGCAAGATAGTCGTACGCTATTACGTTTACACCCTGCCCTAGCGCCAATTAAAGTGGCTATTTTCCCTTTAACTAAAAAGGATGGCTTACCTGAAAAGGCACGTGAAATTATGGATAGTTTAAAATTCGATTTCAATTGTATTTATGAAGAAAAAGATGCTATCGGAAAGCGTTATCGCCGTCAGGATGCTATCGGAACTCCTTTTTGCTTAACAGTTGATCATCAAACGCTAGAAGATAATACGGTTACCATCCGCCACCGCGATACGATGGAACAGCAACGTTTAGAAATTAAAGATTTACATACCATTATAGAAGGCAAAGTGAGTTGGAGAAATTTACTCGCACATTAAAAATAAGAACCGCTGATTAATTAGCGGTTTTTTTATTTACCATATGAGAAATATAAGGTGCATATAAGTGCTATTTACTTATATGTTCTTTCAATGCCTTACATGGTTAAATATTATATTTGCTCTCCTTATCTATTGGTTATGCTAAAGAAGATTATCCTATTCATCATTATATGCTTCACGTTTAATGCTAGCGCACAATCTCCTGAGCAAACTAAAAAAATGCAATGGTTTGGCGATGCAAAGCTCGGTATTTTTATACACTGGGGTATATATTCGGTAAACGGAATTTCAGAATCGTGGTCGTTCTTTAACAATTACTTAAATCACGATGCTTACATGAAGCAGCTAAATGGATTTAATGCTTCAAAGTACAATCCGCAGCAATGGGTACAGCTAATTAAAGAAAGTGGCGCTAAATATGCAGTTATCACTACAAAACATCACGATGGGGTGGCACTTTGGGACACTAAAACACCAAATGCAACAACAACATTAAAACATAGTGCAGCTAAACGTGATGTAATTAGCCCCTTTGTTACGGCTTTAAAAAAATCGGGATTAAAAACTGGATTATATTATTCTTTGCCCGACTGGAGCTACCCAGATTACGATGTTTTTACAAGAGATAGAAAGCGTTATAGCTTAAAAGAAGAGCCTAAACGATGGAATACCTTCTTAAACTATTATCAAGCGCAACTTAATGAACTATCGGTTAAATTTAAGCCTGATTTACTTTGGTTTGATGGAGATTGGGAACATTCATCAGCCGAATGGCAAACCGATAAAGTGCGCCAATCTTTATATAACCATAACCCCAATCTGATTATTAACTCAAGGTTAGATGCTCATGGCGATTACGAAACACCAGAACAAGGTGTACCAGTTGTAAAGCCTAATGCACCATACTGGGAACTCTGTTACACGATGAACGATTCGTGGGGTTACCAACCGTACGATAAAAAATATAAGTCGCCCAATATGATTATTCGCACATTGGTAGATTGTATTAGCATGGGAGGAAATTTATTATTAGACATTGGTCCAAAACCAGATGGCACAATTGCTACCGAACAACAAGCCATTTTAAAAGGCTTAGGCAGGTGGACAAGCAAACACGCCGAGGCTATTTATGGCACAAAAGCAGGCATTGAGAAAGGCCATTTCAATGGAAAAACTGCTTTATCAAAAGATGAAAAAACACTCTACCTGTATTTAGATTATAAAGATAAAAACGGGGTGCTATTGAGTGGAATCAGCTCAAAAATAGCAGGAATTTCTGTAATCGGTTACACTGGAAAAATTAATTTTCATCCGATCGAAAATGGTAATTATTTAATCCAAATTCCAGAATTGGCGTACGACAAAGATGTTACCGTAATTAAAGTTCGATTTAATGAATCGGTAACGTTATCCTCTTCAAAACCTGAGGCGGTGGCCCTTAAAAATATCCTCACAAAATCGAATGAACCCACAGCATTAAAAATTAAAAAAATTGCTACTGCGGCTAATGATGGTTTAAATCCATTAAAGGAAAGCAATTTAACTTTCGATAGATTAAATTTTAATGCAGATATTAAGCCACTCGACCAACAAGTTAACCAATGGATTATAAAAAATGCTGAAGCTTTATATCAAACCAAAAAAGGCATTCCAGAAGGGCATTTTGAAGGTAAAACTGCATTATCTGCCGATTTAAAAACGTTATATCTCTATGTCGAAGGTCAACCGAATGGCCCCATTGCCATAAAGGGTTTAAAAAATCAAATCAGCCGAATTCGTGTAGTTGGCGAAGGCACCATGCTCGATCATGCCATCTATAATAAGTTGTATTGGAGCAAAGTACCTGGAATTGTTTATATTGATATTCCAAAAGACCGACTAGATAAAAACGTAACTGTAATTGCTGTTTTGCTAGATAGCGAAATTGATCTCTATCGAGAAAAAGTATCGGCAATAGAAAGTAATTAGTGTTGGGTTAAACAGTTTATCAAACTTCATAAAGCATTTGTAAATCAACAAATTATATTTGTTTTTATGTTTTTTTTCTATACTTTTAATAAGCACTCCCAATTTACCAAGCCGCAAAGCATTAATGACCATCTAAATAAACTTTACAGTCCCTTATCTCTCACATGTCTACTACAATAGGTAAATATAAATCTCTATACCTATGGATGTTAATCCCAATGGCTTTTATGCAGTTTGGCATCTTTAAGGATTATTGGGGCGACTTCTCAGACAATGCTTGGTCTGTTCACATCCATTATTGGACAGGCTCAATTTGGTATTTTTATTTAATAATCCAACCCTATTATGCCACGCATGCACAACTAGGCAAGCACAGAACGAATGGTATCATTGGGATGTTTATAGCTGGAGGCGTTTGTTTAACTGCACTGAGCATGATGCATAGAGACATTGTAACCACTCAAAAAGCATTGGCGGCTCCAGAACAATTTGGTCCCTTTCAACCATGGTTCTTCTTTGGAGTAGCTATAGTAGAAATTGTAATGATGGCTGCATTCGCCTTTGCAATCATTAAAAGTATTATCCATCGAAAAGAAGTCGAAAACCATGCTTGGTGGTTAATATCAACCGTTTTCTTAATTATGATGCCTGCCCTTGGACGGGGAGTACAAGGCATATACATTGGTATTCATGCTAAAGAATGGCCGAATGTAAATATCATGACACCCATTTACTATACCCAAATACTCATCTTCGGTATGCTCTTACTAGGTGCTTCGAGGTATGGAAAACTTAAACATCCTGCTACCCTTCTCGCCATTGGCGTTAACCTTTTCATCTTTTTATTGGAGCCTATAGGCAAATCAGAAAATGTACAGCTTTTCTTAAAATCAATAATTAAAGGTTAATTACAGCTGCTAGCGCATCAGAAGATCTTGCCACAACTGCATGGTCTCCTTTTATTACAATTGGTCTTTGGATAAGGATTGGGTACGTATGCATTGCATTTATCCATTCTTCATCGCTAAGCGTTTTCCCTTTAAATTTTTCGATGTAAACTGGCTCAGTTTTCCGGATTAAATCGTGCGGGGAACAATTCAATTTACGCACAATGCCGATCAAATCTTCGATACTTGGCACTTCTTTTAGGTATTCAATCAGCTCAAACTGCTCACCTGTTTGTTTAAGCATACTTAAAGCATTACAACTTTTGCTACAGCTATTATTGTGATAGATTGTAATCTTATTTGTTTTTTCCATACCAATCGTGATGATCAACTCTTGTAATTCGTGGTTTTCCAATGGCTGTTAAAATTCTTCTTGCACCTACTAAAGTAGTGGTTTGGCCACCATCGTAGTTACTCGCAGTATCAATTAGGCTACTAATTTTAACCATTCCTGCCGATTGGATAAATTCGCCATTTCCCATATAAATTGCGGTATGGGTTACTCTGCCCCCGTTTATACCCCTTCGCTTAGCTGCAGAGAAAAATAACAAATCGCCAGCTTCTAAGTTTTTAAGGCATTTGCTAATGCTGATGGTATCGTTTTCGAGTACATCTATTGGGTTGCCAACCAAAGCTTGCTGCGAGGCATCTCGTGGAATGATAATCCCGTTTAAAAAATAGGCTGTTTTGGTAAAGCCGCTACAATCTACCCCCTTAACAGACGTGCCGCCCCAAAGGTAAGGTACTCCCATTAAAGTAAGTGCCTGTGATAGCACCGAGCTCGCTTCTGGATTAGGTTTTTTTACCCAATTGCTATAAGAAGTAGCGAGAGATTTTTGAATATATCCAATGCGCTGATCGGGGAAACCTACTTTATAATATTCCTTTTCTTGTCCTAAAACTTGCAATACATTGCCATTTACCAAGTCAGAAACTCGTGCAGATCTTGCATCAGCTTTACTAAAAGCATGGCCAAAATCGGCAATAAAAATAATTTTATCACTGGCTTGCCATGATTTAAACGCTTGTTCGTTCATGAGCATTAACGCTCCCCCATCTGTCCATGCCAAATAATTATCGGGTGTTTTAACCAAGTAAAATCCACCTTGCTTTTTAAGCACTTGAACGGGCGTTCCAAGTAACATTTGGGTCATAAGCTCGGCTCCGTGTTGAGGGCTGCTTCGGTTATTGCCAACAGATATATTAGCCACTCCGTATACTAAGCCATTTAATGATTTTGCTGGCAACAGGGTTGACGAAAATTTAACTTGTCCTTCTTTAGGTCTAACTTTTTCAAATTCTTGTAATACGGTTTCATCTGTGCTTTCTAGTTTTACCGAATCGTTCTTAAATTGAATATTGAAATAAATATCGCGTTTATCGGGTGCGAATTTCTTTTGAATTTGAACAGCGAGCAAGCGATAGGTTGCGGTATCGATTTGCGCTTTTACCCCAATAGTTAACACCACTAAAAAGATACTTATATATAATGCTTTCATTAATTTTTTAGTAAAAAACGAAGTTACAAAAACTTATTTTGCATCTTTATTTATTACGTAACAATATGTACATCATCATAAAATACGTTAGATTTAATTATACTTACACTAATTACACCTAAATGCTTAAAAAACTCCCACTTCCAATTTGGACAATAGCTTTACCTCTTCTTGCCTGGGTTGCCTATTTTAGTCCTATAAGCGGCTTAGGTATAGCATACGTTCTTATTTTAACCACATTACTTATTGGTAGTGTTTTAGCGGCTGTTCATCATGCAGAAGTTGTTGCACATCGCGTTGGAGAGCCTTATGGCACGTTAATTCTTGCTTTAGCCATCACGGTTATAGAAGTAGCCTTAATTGTTTCTCTTATGTTAACAGGAGGCCCAGAAACAACAGCTTTGGCTAGAGATACTGTATTGGCTGCTGTGATGATCATTTTAACGGGTATGACTGGCCTTTGTTTGCTAGTTGGCGGCGTTAAATATAAAGAACAAGAGTTTAGTTTAAGTGGAATATCGGTATCTTTAGTTGCTTTAACAGCTATTCTGGTACTCACGCTTATTCTTCCAAATTATACTACTAGTAAAGCCGGCCCATTCTACAGTCCTGTTCAATTGGGTTTTGCTGCTGTTTTATCGCTCATTATATATGGTGCTTTTGTATTAACACAAACTGTTCGCCACCGCGATTATTTTCTTCCGCCAGGACAAGATGGCAATGAAGACGCGCATGCAGAACCACCAACAAATAAAACAGCGGCATTAAGTGGCTTGCTATTGCTAATCTGCCTAGGTATTGTAGTTTTATTAGCCAAAGCCTTAGCTCCTGATATCGAAAATGCAGTAATTAATGCAGGTGCGCCCAAATCTTTGGTAGGGGTAATTATAGCGGCAGTTGTACTTTTACCAGAGGGTTTAGCAGCGTATAGGGCAGCAAAACAAAATAGATTACAAACAAGTTTAAATCTGGCAATGGGCTCTGCATTAGCAAGTATCGGATTAACTATTCCGGCAGTAGCCATAGTGGCGATGATTACGGGTATGACCATAACCTTGGGCATAGACATGAAAGCCACTGTACTTCTTCTCCTTTCCTTATTTATTATTGTACTATCTTTAAAAACAGGTAAAACCAATATGTTGCAAGGAGTAGTACTTTTAGTAATTTTTGCCACATATTTATTTACTATTGTTGTACCTTAATCTTTTCCATTTATCTTTCTTAAATTGCACCCCTCTAAGAAAGAATGAGCACAATCCTTAAAAAAAAACAATCTATTTATGTAGCACTACTGTACAGGTTTGTACTGTTATTGGTTTTATATACGTTTTGCCGATTAGGATTTTATCTTGCTAATCAATCTTTTTTTAATCACCTTAACCTTGCAGATTTAGCATATATATTTTTAGGTGGTATAAAATTCGACCTCGTTGCGTTACTTTACCTCAATTCGCTTTATATTGTTTTACAAGCAATTCCATTTCCTTTTAGGTATAATAAAGGCTATCAGATATTTTGCAAATGGCTTTTTATACTAACGAATAGTTTGGGCTTCTTAGCTAACTTTATCGATTTTGTTTATTATAAATATACATTAAAGCACACTACAGCAAGTGTTTTTTCACAATTTGGAAACGAGCAGAATAAATTAAAGTTATTGATCGATTTTTTGGGCGATTATTGGTATCTAGTTATCCTATATACTGTTTTTACCTATGTGTTTATCAAGCTATACCAGCTTATTGAAATCCAAAAAGCACCTAAATTTAATTGGAAAATTTATTTAACGCATACACTGCTTCTTGTGCTTATTGCCGGATTGGCTGTAATAGGTATGCGAGGAGGGTGGAGACATAGTACCCGTCCGATTACGATGAGCAATGCTGGCGATTTTGTTAAACAACCCAGCGATATGGGATTGGTGTTAAATACGCCTTTCACCATTATGAAGACCTTAAAACGAACCACACTAAAACCGGTTCATTATTACGATGCACAAACGTTGCAATCGCTCTATAGCCCCATTCATCAACCGCTTAACAAAGCTCCATTTAAAAAATTAAATGTTGTTTTTTTAATCATCGAGAGCCTGGGAAAAGAGCATATCGGGGCATTAAACAAAGATCTTTTAGGCGGCACATATAAAGGTTATACTCCTTTTTTAGATAGCTTAATAGATCAAAGCTTTACCTCATCACATACCTATGCCAACGGGCGAAAATCTATAGACGCTCTACCTTCTATTATTTCAGGGATGCCTTCTATACGCGAACCTTTTGTATTATCGAGTTATTCGGGCAACAAAACTACAAGCATTGCTAAATTATTGGGAGATAAGGGATATGAAACCGCCTTTTTTCACGGCGCCCCAAATGGTTCGATGGGATTTTCGGCTTATACAAACCTGGCAGGAATAAAGCATTATTTTGGCAAAACAGAATATGCTAATGATGCCGATTTTGATGGGATATGGGGAATATGGGATGAGCCTTTTATGCAATACATGGCCAAAACCATCAATACTTTTAAGCAACCTTTTTTCTCTGCATTTTTTTCGGTTTCGTCCCATCATCCGTTTAAAGTGCCAGAAAAATATATTGGAAAATTTCCTAAAGGACCTTTACCTGTACAAGAACCAATTGGATACACCGATTTAGCACTTCGTAAATTTTTCGCCACCGCGGCTAATATGCCTTGGTATAAAAACACTTTATTTGTAATTTGTGCAGATCATGCTACTGTTTCGTATTTACCCGAATATCAAACGTTGCCTGGTTATTTTTCGGTACCTATTCTGTTTTACTACCCGGGGGGTGATTTAAAAGGAAAGACCGACAAATTAATACAGCAAACTGATATTATGCCCACTGTATTGAATTATTTAAATTACGACGAGCCTTATTTCGCCTTTGGTTTTGACGCATTTAGCAATAAAAATAACAACTTTGTAGTTAACAATAATGATGGTAGTTTTAGTTTCTATCAGGGTGATTATTTGTTACAAAACGACGGACAAAAATCGACAGCATTATATAACTTAAAAGCAGATCGTTTAACGAAAAAAAACATAATAGGTATGGAGCCAAATGTGCAAAATAGTATGGAGAAATACCTTAAAGCCTTTATTCAACAATACAATAATAGAATGATTAATAACCAGTTAACTACAAATTAAGGATGAGAAAATTCGCGTTAACGATTATTGATTTTTTCTACCCTCCGTTCCAAAAATGGCTCAGTTTACATACATTTAGGTATATGGCTTCGGGCGGGATAACGGTTTCGACAGGCATTATAGGTTATTTTTTAATTTTTAATTACGTTTTAGACCAACAAGATGTTATTATAGGCGAATATTTAATTACCGCTCCAATTGCAGCCTTAATCTTAGAATCAGCAGTTACCTTTATTGTTGGTTTCATGCTCAATAAATATTTGGTTTTTACGCAATCGACGCTAGTTGGTAGAATACAATTGTTTAGGTATGCTACGGTGTATGGCACCAATATCTTACTTAATTATGCACTCTTGAAAATATTGGTGGAAGGGTTTCAGTTTTATCCCTCTATTGCAAAAGCAGTGATTACGATTGTTTTGGCTGTATTTAGCTATTTTTCGCAGAAATATTTCTCATTTAGAGTAAAGAAATCTTAACATGAAACCCCGATTAGATTTACAAAAAAGTATTCAAAAGCGTCGGTTAATCTATAAAAAGACCCCCTTATTTTTCTTTAATTTCCTGTTAAATAACCTGTTGTGGTTATTTCTTTTAGTCATACCCATTTTGCTGGCAAGTAATCCAAAAAACAATGTACCCCCAGTAATCATCATTATTTTGGTGCTTTTTATGCTTTTCATTTTAAGTGGGATGTACTTCACCAATACCTTATTACTTATTAGAAGTTCTAGTTTGGCTGAGAATAGAAAACAAATGATACGGCTTATACAAGAAAAATTTCCTAAATTATTAATTAACCATACCGGGCAAAATGTAATCTCTTGCAAAAGAAATACTGGCTTATTTAACTGGGGATCCCAAATTACAATTATCTTTAACGATGCCGATATTCTTATCAATTTAACTACTATTGGCAGACATGAAATCAAATCGCCATTTCATGCCTTATTTAATTATTTAAAGATGAAACAATTGAGTAAAAAGTTTTAAAATCCTAACCAATGATAAAATTTGCTTACACCATTCTTTACGTTACCAACGTAACCTCATCAATTAGCTTTTACGAAAAAGCCTTTGGCTTTGTACGAAAATTTATTACACCCGACAATAGCTATGGCGAACTTTTAACAGGTGAAACTACGCTTTCGTTCGCGTCAATTACGCTTGCTAAAACCAATTTAAAAGATGGTTTTATAGAAAGCAATCTCCAAAATAAACCTTTTGCACAAGAAATAGGCTTTACCACCGAAAATGTAGAAGAAGTATATGAAAATGCATTAAAAGCAGGAGCAATTGTAGAAGCCGAGCCAACATTTAAATCGCATGGGCAAACTGTTGCATACGTTCGAGATTTGGATGGATTTTTGGTTGAAATTTGTACCCCAATGAGTTAATTAATTTTAGTTAAACACAAAATTTTTAAAGATGTCGATAGCAAGTGAATCAGATTTAATTGGAATGCAAAAGGCAAGTGAAGCAGTTGCCTATACACTCAAAGAAATGAGAAAGTATGCTCAACCTGGAATAACAACCAAACAATTAGACAATTTTGGTGCAGAAATACTCTCAAGCTTTGGCGCAAAATCTGCTCCTCATTTAACCTATGAATTTCCAGGCTGGACATGCATCAGCGTAAATAACGAATTTTGCCACGGTATACCCTCAGATCATACGCTATTAAAAGAGGGTGATTTAATAAACATTGATGTTTCGGCAGAATTAAATGGGTTTTGGTCAGACAACGGAGGTTCATTTATATTAGGAAAAGACATTAATCACCATCAAAAACTAGTTGATGCCTCAAAACAAATTCTGTTTAAAGCCATCAACAATATTAAAGGCGGGGTTCGCATATCCGATATTGGTGATTTAATTGAGACCCAAGCCAAAAAAAATGGCTTCAAAGTTATTAAAAACCTTACAGGCCATGGCATTGGAAGAAGTCTCCATGAAGAGCCAAGCGAAATCGCAAATTACAAAGACAGGTATAACCAAACCCGATTTAAGAAAAACACCGTTGTAGCCATCGAAACTTTTATTTCTACAACATCTACATTTGCAGAAACTATGAACGATGGGTGGACAATGGTTGGAAACAAAGGCGGCTTTATGGCTCAACATGAGCATACCATAGTGGTTACAGATGGCAAACCCATTATCTTAACCGAAATGAACGAAATATGGAATTAAGGTTAAAACCTATCATTTAACCGTAAAAAGCCACTCTTTTTTTGGAATAATAGTCGAAACAAGCTACTTTAGCCTTTATCACAATACCAAAAGGATACCATGAGTGACTTTAATGATTTTAATAACGATCAAGTAGCTAAACTTCCAAAACATTTAAGGCAGTTTATTGTTGAGCAGCACTACGAAAAATATACGCCAATAGATCAAGCAATTTGGCGCTATGTAATGCGTCAGAATTATAGTTATTTAAAATCTGTTGCTTATTATCCTTATATCAAGGGCTTACAGCGCGCAGGCTTGAGCATCGAGCACATTCCTAATCTGCAAACCATGAACGATAACCTTGGCAAAATTGGCTGGGGTGCCGTTACAGTTGATGGATTTATTCCGCCAGCAGCTTTTATGGAATATCAAGCGTATAGAGTGTTGGTTATTGCTGCAGATATCCGTCAGATTAACCATATCGAGTACACACCAGCTCCTGATATTATACATGAAAGTGCCGGTCATGCCCCTATCATTGCAGATACCGATTACAATAATTACCTTAGTTATTTTGGTTCTATTGGCACAAAAGCCATGTTTTCGAGTAAAGATTTTGAGTTGTATGAAGCTATTCGTAAACTTTCGATCTTAAAAGAAGCGGTTAATGGGGATGAAGAAGAAATTGCAATGGCAGAAAAAACTCTTCGCAAAATTGCCGATAACATGGGCGAACCTTCTGAAATGGCCTTGCTTGGTCGCTTGCATTGGTGGACGGTAGAGTATGGTTTAATTGGCACCTTAGAAAACCCTAAGATTTATGGTGCTGGCCTATTATCATCCATTGGTGAAAGTGCAACCTGTATGAATCCCGAAGTAAAAAAACTATGGTATAATTTAGATACAATTAATTATCAATACGACATCACCAAACAACAACCTCAGTTGTTTGTAACTGAGACTTTTCAAAATTTAATTGATGTTTTAGAGGCATTTGCCAATACTATGGCCTTTAGACGTGGTGGCACGGAAAGCATTTTAAAAGCAATTGAATGTAAAAATGCGAGTACCGCAGTATATAGTTCTGGGCTGCAATTAACTGGTGTTTTCACTGATGTTGGAATTGACCAAGCGGATGAATTAACCTTTATTAAAACCACTGGCCCTTCTGCCTTAGCCCATAATGGAAAGCAATTGGAAGGACATGGCAAAACTTACCATGCTGATGGTTTTTCATCACCCGTTGGTAAACTTAAAGACATAGCCACACCGCTAGAAGACCATAATTTAATAACACTCGAAGCATTAGGGATTCGCAAGGATGAATTTGCTGAACTTCATTTTGAAAGCGGAATAAATGTGCAGGGTCTGGTAAAAGAAATCATCATTCAAAATGATAAACTAATTCTCATCACTTTCGAAAATTGCACGGTGAAAGAAGGCAATGGCAATTTGTTATTCGACCCTTCGTGGGGGATGTACGACATGGCTATTGGCGAAAAAATAGTTTCGGTATTTAATGGTGCGGCTGATAAAGATGCCTATGAAGAAATTACTTTTGTTAGTAAGCAGCAAACGCATAAAATTAATTACGATACAAAAACTGAACAATTGCATGTTTTATATCAAAAAGTACGGTCCATTAGAGAAGAACAAAGTGGTTATGATGAATTAGAATCAATTTTTGACGCATTAAAAACTACACATCGAACCGACTGGCTCTGTGCTTTAGAAATTTTAGAAATTGTATATCATCAGAAGATAAACCCTATTTTTGAAAAAGAACTGCGCGTTTACCTCGAGCTGAAAGCTGCCAATGAACCAGAACTTACCAAATTAATTAATGATGGATTACATGTAATTGCAAATCCAGTATCGCAATTAATTACAGTAGAAGATTAATTTCTGTGGTTAACCAATTAAACAAATAAACAATTAACCAAACAAAATGAACATCGTAATTACGGGAGCAAGTAGTGGCATTGGATTTGAAACAGCGCTTGAATTTGCTTTAGACTCTAAAAACAAGGTAGTTTGTATTGCCCGATCGGCAGATAAACTTCGTAAACTTTTAGAAATAGCAAAAGGAATTAATCCAGATTGTGTGCTTTTGCCTGTTGAGTTCGACTTGGTTAATGATGATTACGCGGCCTTAATCCCTTTTTTAACAGAGCGTTTAGGTACGATAGACATCTTAATTAATAATGCTGGAAGTTTAATAAATAAACCGTTTACAGAAACTACTACTGCTGATTTAGCCGAAATGCTAGAGAGCAATGTGATTAGTCATTTTAAGATGATACAGCAAACCCTTCCGCTCTTAAAAAGTGGGAGCCATATCGTAAATGTAGGTAGCATGGGTGGTTTTCAAGGAAGCGTAAAGTTTGTTGGTTTATCTGCCTATTCAGCAAGTAAGGCTGCGTTACATACATTAAGCGAATGTTTAGCTTATGAACTTGCAGAAACAGGCATTAAGGTAAATTGTTTGGCGTTAGGCTCTGCACAAACTGAAATGCTAGAAGCCGCATTTCCAGGTTATGAAAGTCCGGTTTTAGCTTTCGAAATGGGCAAATACATTGCTGATTTTGCAAAAACAGGGCATAAATTTTTTAATGGAAAAGTATTGCCAGTTGCGGTAACTACGCCGTAGGATATTGGATTTGAGTATCCCAAACAAGTTTTCAACATTTTAGGCAATTTGCCTTTTTTTCCTATCTTTGATTCTCTTTATGAAGAAAACATTTCTACTTTTTTGTATGATTGCGTTCTTTGCTTTTACAAGTAAAGCCCAAGACGACACGTCTTTACCGCAGCAGTACCAGAAAATGATGGGAAAAATCTTCGAAAAAATCCCTAACGTTACAACCCCTACTTCTCAATTATTAGATTTTGCGAAATCGATGATTGGCAAGCCCTATCGTTATGCTTCAAGCAATCCAAATAAAGGTTTCGATTGCTCGGGTTTTGTAAACTATGTTTTCAATAATTTTGGTTTTAAAGTTCCGCGTTCATCTCCAGAATTTGCCCGTACCGGCGTACCTGTTAAATTAAGTGATGCTAAAGTTGGTGATGTTTTAATCTTTACTGGCACCAATGCAAGGGTCCGAAAAATTGGTCACGTAGGTATTATTTCGTCAATTGATGAAGATGGAGAGATCAAATTTATTCATTCAAGCTCGGGAAAAGCAAATGGAGTTACCATCACCAATTTAGAAGGATATTACAAAACTCGTTTTATTAAAGCAGTAAGTATAATCGAATAAGATTTAAAATTTATTTATTAGTGCATGGCTGAGCTTAAAACCAAACTTACTGAACAACCGGTTGCTGAATACCTGAGTCAAATTGCCGACGAAACTATGCGTAACGATTGTTTTAAGATTTGTAAAATGATGGAAGAAATCGGCAAATCACCTGCAAGGATGTGGGGAACTTCAATAGTTGGGATTGGCAATTATACTTACAGCTATAAAAGTGGAAAAACAGGTGAGTGGTTTATGATGGGTTTTTCGCCTCGAAAACAGAACATTAGTTTATACATAATGGGGTGTGATGGCGAAAATAAACAGGAACTATTATCGCGATTTGGCAAACATACGGCTGGAAAAGGTTGCGTCTATATCAAAACCATAGCAGATATTAACTTTGACGTTTTGAAAGAGATGTGCGAAGTTTCTTATCAGAAGTTGAAAAATTCTTAAAGCAATACCACTTTTAAAGCATCTTCAACATTTCCAAGCATCAATAATTGATGGGCTAACTCGTGCAATTCCCGCTCCCTATTGTGTGCATCACCGATAGTAGCATCTAAAATATCTTTTACATTTGCATTCCACTGCATCTCATCAATTTCGTCAGGAGTTGGCAGGTTTTCTATATTACCCAACATACCTAAATCATTACCGCTTAAAACTTTCGAATTTCTTACCGAAGCAGGTAAAGCATCAATACCAATGCCCAATGTGGTTAATGGTTTTGCTACTTTGAACAAATTTTCGGGTGTTACCCTGCAATACCAATCACCGCCTAATCGTGCTACCAAATCAATCTTTGCCTGATCTATTTTACCCTCAGAATCCAAAATATCTTCTTTGATGTGAATGCGCTTAATTTCGGCCAGCACCAAATTACCGGCACCATTTTTATCGCCCAATGGGATAACTTGAGTTACAATACACTCTAACTGAACGGGTGCTTCGGCAACACGGGGAGGCTTCACTACATCTGATTGAAGCATAGTGAATCCTGCCTTCTCAAATTCATTTACACCCTTTGCATATTCTGTACTGGCTAAGCTCGTTTGTTGAACCATGGCATAATCAACAATATTGATTACACATTCTTTAACTTCAAGTACATTTTCTAAAGTATGCTTTGTAGTATTATCTCGCACTCGCCTTGCTGGCGAAAAAATACAAACTGGCGGATTGGTACTAAATAAATTAAAGAAACTAAAAGGACTTAAATTAATATTTCCTGCAGCATCAATTGTCGACGCAAAGCAAATTGGTCGTGGTGCAATGGCGTATTGCAGATAGTTTTGAAGTTGAACGGGTGTGAGTTCTGAAGTATTTAGGCTTAACATGTTTAATTATAACTTCTTCAACCCTAAAATCGAAAAATCTGTATCAATTTTTGTAATAATATTTGTTAAAACCCCCAGTCCAGTGATTTCCATTTCCACATCGTCGCCCGGTTGAAGCCATTGAGGTTTGTAACTCGAATCGTTCAATAATCCGGTTCCGTTTAACTCCAAAAAACAACCTGTTCCTACTGTTCCTGAGCCAATAACGTCGCCAGGCAAAACATCAACACCGTAGGCACAACGTTCTATAATTTCGGCAAAGGTCCAATCCATATCTGCCATATTCCCAGCCGATACTTCTTTTCCATTTACTCGGCAAATCATTTTTAAATTATAAGCACTACCGACGTGATTTGGCTTAGCCTCAACTTTAAAGGCTTCTAATTCATCGGGCGTTACTAACCAAGGACCAATTACTGTCGAGAAGTCCTTTCCTTTTGCTGGACCTAAATTTAACAACATTTCTTCCATTTGTAGTGTTCTGGCACTCATGTCGTTCATAATCATGTAACCAGCAATATATTCGTCAGCTTCTGCTGCTTTAATATTTCTACCTTTTTTTCCGATAACTACAGCAACCTCCAGTTCAAAATCTAGTTTTTGAAAATGATCTGGCATACATGCGATTTCTCCAGGCCCCTGTATGGCATTATGGTTGGTAAAATAAAAAATCGGATATTGATCAAACTCAGCAATCATATCAACTTTTCTATTTCGTCTGGCTGCAGCTACATGTTGACGAAATGCATACCCATCTCTGCATGAAGTAGGATGTGGTACCGGTGCTAAAATTTCATAAAAAACTTCTTCTTTTGGCTTTAGTGTCCCATCGATAATGTCTTGATTAATTTTTTTTGCTCTTTCCATCAAAGGATCTCCTCCTTGAAGGAAAGCATTCATTTCGTCGGGAATAAGCTTATTGCAAGAATTTAAATTATAGATATGGCCATTTACAAAAACACCTAAGTGCTCTCTGTCTTCAGTTTTGTAAGATACTAGCTTCATACGATACTTGGTTTATGGGTTCAAAGCTAAAAAAATTATTGGAGCACCAATAACGTTAGGTAGAATTATTAAATTTGAATATAGTGATAAAAAATCATAATTTAGCATCCGCAATGATCAGTCATCAAACCTATCAAAATCACAACGCAAACGAAGTTCTTGCTGCCTTTAGATATGCGATGCTTTCTAAAATCATTTTCGCGCAATATTCTTAGCCAGATTTCTTTTTATCCGTTCTAGAAAAACGTTTTCTACGTTCTTTTCGTTATAATTAACTACGCTAACCAAATTACCTAACGCTATGCCTATATACCATACATTAGGAACCATTCCTGCTAAAAGACATACGGTTTTTCGTAAACCAGATGGCAATTTATATGCCGAAGAGCTGGTTTCTACAGAGGGTTTCTCCAGTTTATACTCTTTGGTTTACCATTGCCACCCACCTACTATAGTAAAATCTTTGGGCGAGCCTTATTCAGTTGAACCAAAAATTGCAAGAGAAAAACATTTACGCCATACCAGCTTAATCGGGTTCAACATTAAGCCTGAGGATGACTATTTAACAAGTCGAAAACCTGTTTTGGTAAACAGCGATTTGCATATTTCGCTCGCCGCCCCAAGAAAATCGATGACTGATTATTTTTATAAGAATAGTCAGGCAGACGAGGTAATCTTTATCCATGAAGGTGCCGGAACTTTAAAAACTGGCTTTGGAAAGATTAAATTTGAATATGGGGATTATTTAGTCATCCCCCGGGGCACTATTTATCAATTAGAATTTAACGACGAAAAAAATCGTTTATTTATTGTCGAAAGTTTTAGCCCTATTCGTACTCCAAAACGGTATCGTAATGCATTCGGGCAATTAGAAGAACATTCTCCATTCTGTGAGCGAGATATTAAACGCCCTCAAGATTTAGAAACGATAGATGAGTTCGGAGATTTTAAGGTATTGATCAAAAAACAAGGCATCATCTATCCCTATACCTATGGCACACATCCGTTTGATTTTGTAGGTTGGGATGGCTTTCATTACCCTTGGGCATTTTCGATCCACGATTTCGAGCCAATTACAGGTCGTTTGCATCAACCACCACCTGTTCATCAAACTTTTGAAGGACATAATTTTGTAATTTGTTCTTTTGTACCCCGCAAATACGATTATCATCCATTATCGATCCCAGCACCATATAATCATAGCAATGTAGATAGTGATGAGGTATTATATTACGTAGATGGTGATTTTATGAGCCGAAAAAGTGTTGTTAAAGGTCAAATTACATTGCATCCTGGAGGTATCCCTCATGGGCCACATCCGGGTACAGTTGAAAAATCTATTGGTAAAGAAAAAACAGAAGAGTTAGCCGTAATGATAGATCCTTTTAGGCCATTGATGCTTACACAAGATGCTGTAGATATTGAGGACGAAAGTTATCATACCAGCTGGCAAATTAACATAGAATAGCGTAAAGCGTCTTGCGGTAAGCGTTGAAAACGCCAAACGCCATGCGCCAAACTTAAATAATTAAAAGAATAACCATGAGTACACAAACATTCGCAGAAAAAATAGCAAAAGCACAAGATTTCCTTCCAATTAATGGAACAGACTACATTGAATTTTATGTAGGAAATGCTAAGCAAGCTGCACATTATTATAAAACCGCTTTTGGCTTTCAATCTTTAGCCTACGCCGGACCAGAAACTGGCGTTCGGGATAGAGCTTCTTATGTTTTAAAACAGGGAAAAGTCCGTTTAATTCTAACTACAGCATTAAAATCCGATCATCCAATTGCTGAGCATGTAAAAAAACATGGCGATGGCGTTAAGATTTTAGCCCTTTGGGTGGATGATGCCTATAGTGCTTTTGAAGAAACTACTAAAAGAGGTGCAAAACCATATTTGGAGCCTCAAACCCTAACGGATGAACAAGGAGAAGTTAAAATGTCGGGAATTTATACTTACGGCGAAACCATCCATATGTTTATTGAGCGCAAAAATTACAAAGGTATATTTATGCCAGGTTATCGCGAATGGGTAAGTGAATATAATCCAGAAGATGCAGGGCTATTGTATATTGACCATTGTGTGGGTAATGTGGGATGGAACCGAATGAACGAAACGGTGAAATGGTATGAAGAGGTAATGGGCTTTGTAAATATTTTATCGTTTGATGATAAGCAAATTAACACCGAGTACTCTGCTTTAATGAGTAAGGTAATGAGCAATGGGAATGGTTTTTCTAAATTCCCGATTAATGAACCTGCCGAAGGCAAGAAAAAATCACAAATCGAAGAGTATTTAGAATTTTATGAAGGCGAAGGCGTTCAGCATATTGCAGTAGCAACAAAAGATATTGTAAAAACGGTAAAAGAATTAAAATCAAGGGGAGTCGAGTTTTTAAGTCCACCCCCAGAAGCCTATTATGAAATGATGCCTACCCGAGTAGGTGAAATTGATGAAGAAATTGAATTGTTAAAAAGCTTGGGCATATTGGTCGATTGTGATGAAGAAGGCTATTTACTTCAAATTTTTACCAAACCTGTCGAAGATCGTCCAACTCTTTTCTTTGAGATTATTCAACGTAAGGGGGCGCAATCTTTTGGAGCTGGGAACTTTAAAGCCTTGTTCGAATCGCTAGAGAGGGAGCAAGAATTGAGGGGAAATCTTTAGTAAAATTAACCACATAGATACATACGCTTAACTATGTATCTATGTGGTAAAAATAATTAACTACCTAACAATACCCCAAAGCGTAATAAATAACTACAAAAATTATAATGGTTGATAAGCAACCGCCGCCTAATTTTTTAGCACTGTATCCTGCAATAATTGCTCTAAAAAAGTTATTCATAAGTTATAATTTAAGGTAATAACCATTTAAGAACAAAAAAGTTTAGTATTAAAGCGTTTTACATAATTTTGTTAATTTTGGGTTCGGCTAAACCTAAATCATGTACGCTAAAACACTAAAAAGGTCAAAACTATTTCTAACACACTTAAGGATAGCATTTAAGCTATTTCAAAAAAATGACCCTTTACGTTTAGCAGGAGCAACAGCATTTTTTGCCAATTTTGCACTACCCCCAATTTTATTAATTTTAATCCGGTTATTTGGTTTTTTTGTAGATCGAAGAACCTTTGCTACGCGGCTTTTTGAAAGATTGTCGAACATTTTAGACGACAGCAGTATTCTTCAAATTAGAGAGATATTAAGAAATATTAGAGGTGTAGACTATAACTGGTGGGCAACAATTTTAAGTTTTGTATTTTTTATTTTCGTTGCCACCACTTTATTTGGAGTCATTAAAAATTCACTCGATCAAATTTGGAGCATTGGGTTAAACGAAAAAATGGGAATTCTTTTTAACCTAAAATTAAGAGGTCGTTCCATGATTATCATTTTATTAGCTGGGATTTTATTTTTTGTTGGAATTCTTACCGATAGCGTACAAGCATTCATAGGGGCATATCTCACTCCAGCTGCCCCAACATTCGGAAAAATTTTCTTGTCCATTTTAAACGAAATTCTTTTTATCGCTATCGTAACTACCTGGTTTGCTGTTTTATTTCGATTTTTAACTAATGGCAGACCGAGTTGGAAATCAGCAATCAAAGGAGGCCTCTTAACGGGTATTCTATTTACATTAGGTAAATATATTTTACGAATTATGTTGCCATTAAGCAATATCGGGAATGTTTATGGCGCGTCAGGCTCTATTGTGTTAATTATGCTTTTTGTTTTCTACTCTTCATTTATCTTTTATTTTGGCGCCTGCTTCGTTAAAGTACTTAGTGATACCGGCCAAAAACAAATAAGGCCCATAAAAGGCGCTTTTCTTTACGAGTTAAAAGAGATAGTAAAATAAAAATTAAATCGGACGTAAATCAATTTGTTCAAAGCCTTGCATTTCGAAAATTGCAAGCTTATTCAAAATGTTTACATGGAGTACCCCAAAAAAATTGAACACACCGTTCTTTCCTCTTCCTTCAATACAAATGGTTTCTTTTAAAATTTCTTGCTGTGCTAAATTCTGGTCATTCAACAATACATTTTCGTCCTGAATACTTACATCATTTGCCTCAATTGCAAATTCTTTTAGGAGCGCTAAAAAGCTTTGACCGTTTAAAAGGAGTTCTTTAATGTTCATGTGGTTTAGGATTAAAATTGACAAAAAAAGAATGTCAAATCTCAAGCCAAAAAAAACAAAAAACAAGACCTCGCAGGTTCTTAAAACCTACGAGGTCTGTAAAAATGAAATCGGGGTATAAAATGAGGTTAAAAAATCCTAAATCCTATACCAATAGTATATAAATTTAGCTTGGTGGTTGGATAGCCTCCGGCCGAATTAATTTGAGATAAACCTGACTCGTACCTTCCATCAATATTTAATTTCCCAATATCTAAACCAACCCCAAATTGCCAAGCTATTGCAGTTTCTTTAAAATCACCATCAAATGCTGCAGATGCCGCTTGCCCAAATTTTTGATCTTCATTTAACACAAATGTAAACACCGGACCAGTGTTTAATCGCACTCCAAAGCCCGCTGCTCCAATTTTAGTCCCGATCAAAACTGGAAGATCTAAACTCGTAAACTTTACGCTATTCTCTTGACCACTCTCCGTAACTAAACTTGAATTTTTACCAGACAAATATAGTTCTGGTTGCAAATGAATTCCTGCGCCACCAATTCTAGCCCAAATACCTCCATAATACCCTCCCTTATTATCACTGCTGAAAGTATCCTTTGTTTTAAATTTTGCCAAATTCATTCCGCCTTTTATACCTAACTGAAAAGTTGGTAAGCCTTGACTAAACCCATAAAAACCTATTAATGTTAACATTAACAACAATACAACTCTTTTCATAACTAATAATTAATTTATCTAAAAATAAGTATATTTTTAATTGAAAGCTAAATTATGTAGTTTTATAGTCTACCGAATGAGATTCAGAATTACCTTTAGCTACATGACTGCTCTGTAATGAATTTTACGTTCAATATTTATGCCATCCTTTTATTAGTATTTGGATCAATAACAATTGTACTGGCATATTTCATTTACAGAAAAGGAGGTAATGCTGTTCGTTGGTTTAGTTTAATGATGTTTTCGAACGCCATTTGGTCTATTGCTTATGGTTTTGAACTAGCCAGTAGCGATATTTCACAAATTAAAACTTTATTAAATATCGAATATGTTGGCATCGCTACATTGCCACTTAACTGGTTTTTATTTTGCTTGCACTTTAGCGGAAAAGAATGTTGGTATAAGAAACCGTTAAACTTAATTGCAATTCTTATTTTTCCAATCACCACAATCTTGATGGTTTGGACTAATTCGTATCATCATTTGCATTACTCAAGTTACAAAATGGCAACCAATACGCCATTCCCAATGATTGATCTTACGCCAGGGATTTGGTATCAAATATTTACCATTTACTTTTATTTAATAATGGCTAGTGGTTGTTTTTTGCTATGGATGAAATTTCGCAAATCAGATCCAATTTTCAGGAAACAGAATTATAGTTTAATTATAGCTGCTGCAATACCATGGATTGCCAATATAGCCTACCTTTTAGGTTTAAGGCCACTAGGATATGTAGATGCCACACCCTTCGCATTTATCATTACTAGTTTCTTAATCTTAATTGGAATTTACAGGTTCAAATTATTCGATATTATTCCTTTAGCAAGAGAAAAGGTATTAGAATTGATGCAAGATGGTTTTTTTGTATTGGATAAAAATTATAGAATTATCGACTATAACCATTCTATAAAAAGGTATATTAATTACACAGCAGACATTAAATTAATTGGCGCTGGTTTGGAGGATCTTTTTCCAAATCAACCCAATTTTTTAAGCATGATAAAATCGCACAGCCCAGGTAAAATTGAATTAGAAGTAGTTGTAAATGAAGAAATACTTTATTTAGAGGCTGATGTCATTTTCTTAAACGATAACAAAATTAATAACGATTTTAGCATCATTAAACTGCAAGACCTAACTGCATACAAAAAGGAAGCACTCCGCACTAAGGAACAGGCAACAGAATTAGAACGATTAAACCAACTAAAAGACCGAATATTTTCAATTATAGCTCACGATCTAAGAGGACCGTTGGTTAATCTTTCTGAGGTTTTAAAAATGATCTCAAATGATCAAATTAGTACCGAAGAGTTTAAAAATATCTCTCCAACGTTAAGCAAGGATATTATTTACACCACAGATTTGTTAGAAAATATTCTGCACTGGTCTAGAAGTCAGTTAAAAGGTTATGGAATTAATAAAGAAATTTTTAATCTTCGAAATTTAATTATCAACGAGATTAATTATCACCTCCCAGCTGCCAATCTGAAAAAAATTAAGATCATTCATGATGTATTCCCTGGCGAAATGGCGTATGCCGATATGTTGATGATTCAAATCGTAATTCGTAATATTATTAACAACGCAATTAAATTTTGTAACGAAGGTTGCGAAATCCACATCACAGCTGCATATCAAAAAGATAATAACATGCTTGTTTGCATTCAAGATAATGGCATTGGAATTCAAGAAAGCATATTGAATAAGCTTTTTAAAGGTGAAAACATTACTACACGAGGCACATTGAATGAAAAAGGGACAGGCTTAGGCTTACTCGTTTGCAAAGATTTTATGAAACGTAACGATGGTGACGTTACGGTTACGAGCATTGAAGGAAAGGGTGCTAAATTTTGCATCACTATTCCCGTAGGAGGAAAATAATCACAGGCCAAAGCCCATGATCACAGTATCCTATTGCTTAGTAACTTCATTAATGATCTGCTGTTCTTTTAAAGCATCTACATTGTTTTTATTACCAAAATTTTGAGTTTTCTCTTCAAAATAAGCCAAAATATCTGTTATGGTATCTAAATTATCAGCAACTCTTTGATGCATATCAGGTAAATCTTTGTCTAGTTTTTTATCACCAAGCTCGATATTATCGACTTCAATTTTACCTATTTTTTGAATAATTGCTTGTTGTGAGTGTTGTAAGTCTACTAATTCTCTTACAATCTTCTCCATTAATTCAAACTTCTTTAATGTATCCATATTATTTTGTTTTACATATTATTTCCAATTAAAGAACGACCAACCCCCACCAAAAGTTTTAATTAATTGTAATAACATTTTGATTATCGTTAAAAAACTAATACTTTAGTTTAAAAAATAATCTATAATGAAGAAGCTTTTTACGTTATTTATATTTGTTATTTCTTATCACTATTTACAGGCTCAGGAAGCTGTTAATTATGATAAAGAAAAATTATTAGAATATTATCAATCGCAACGTTATGCCGAGGCCGCCCAATACCTACAAACTGTTTATCCAGAAGATGTAAAGAACCTTAAAGTCCTCAATCAAATTGCTTATTGTTATATGATGGCTGGTAAATTGGTAGATGCTGAAAAAAACTATACTAAAATAATCGAACAGCAACCAAATTCTTTACCTGTACTTTTCAATTTGGCAAACATCAATTTAAGGAGAGGAAACGATGTAAAAGCAAAAACTTATTTAGAAAGCATTATTAAAATAGACAGCAACAATTTTAATGCGTATAAACAATTGGCTGGATTATATATAAAAGATACTGATAGTCAAAAAGTTGAGTACTTATTCAAAGCGAATAAGATTAATCCTATAGAAGCCGATGTTGCTCTAGATTTAGCACTTTCGTATCGTAAATTAGAAAACTACGAGCCTGCTTACAAAATTCTTACGAAAGCAATTGAAGCCGATACCGGCCATCTTGTTTTACAAGAAGCTATATTACCAATCGCCATTAAGCTCAAAAAATACAAAGAAGTGATAACAACTGGCGAAAAACTTTTAAAAGTTGGCGATGATGGCAATGTGGTTAAGGAAGTAGGTATGGCCTATTTTTACCTCAAAGATTACGAAAAGGCAATCAGCTATTTCAAAATGCTAGAAGTGATGGGTAATCAAAAAGAAAGTTCATTGTATTATACCTCTTTAAGTTATCGAAGCTTAAACAATTATAAGTTAGCGGCCGAGTATGCAAAAAAAACAATTGAAGAAGGAATATCACAAAACACTTCTAGCTATTATCTTTTGCTTGGAGGGATTTATGAAATCAACAAGCAATTTATAAGTGCTGCATCTGCTTACAAGAGAGGTTTAACTTTTGCAGAAAATGGCAATTTTTATTATCGACTTGGCATTTTAAATGATTTTAACTTGAAACAGCCTAAAAGTGCCTTAAATTATTACAAGCTTTATTTAAAAAGTAAACCCGACTCAACTACAGAACAGCAACAAATAGAGTATACGAACGACAGAATTACTGCTTTAGGGACACCGAAAAAAACCAGTAATTAATTTTATCACACATGGCTATAATTTTTAATCGTTACTAAATTGTTTTACTTTTTCACTACCTAATCCCTTCAAAAACGGGCTTCACATCGACCCAAAACTGATCTAAGGCAATAATTCTTGGTTTCAGAAACGAAATAAGTGATGGCCACTGCATTTGGTTAAAAATACTTACTTCAGTTAACGTTTTTGAGATACAGCTAAAAGGAGCACCAAATTCATTCACTTTATTTTCTTCCCATTCCCATTCTTCTGTTAATGCATCGAAAAAAAGCAACTTAAACGCCATGAACTGTTCAAAATATAGCTTTCTAATCTCTTGATCGGCATGTGTAATCGTTATCGAAATGGTAGCTTCATTTTGGGTAACATCCATTTTAAAAAACACATGTTTTAACCCTGTTTTGTAATTTACCCAATTAATTGACAAACCTTCTGCCGATAAGATGGGTTTCATGTATATACCAAAGGCAATCCAAAATTGTTGGCGAAGTTTTGAGGCTTCTTCTTTACTGTACATTTCTTAATTATGTGTTACGTTAGATTTTGGCGTAGAGCATGGGGTCTTGTGCTTGGCGTTCTGAATTCAAAAATAAGCGCTTTACACTTAGCGCTTTAACTCTTCCCCATCAACCTGGCCACGTACTTGCCAATAATATCGAACTCGAGATTAACGATATCTCCTGCTTTTACCTGGTAGAGATTTGTATTTTCATGAGTGTAGGGGATAATAAATACAGAAAACTCATCTAGTTCCGAATTTACTACTGTTAAACTAATTCCATTTACACAAATCGAACCCTTTTCTACAGTTACATTTCCTAAACTGCCATTGTACTTGAACCGATATTCCCAACTTCCGTTTAGCTCGTTCACAAGGATACACTTTGCCGTTTGGTCTACATGCCCCTGTACAATATGCCCGTCTAAGCGCGCATTCATTTGCATACAACGTTCCAAATTCACTTTATCCGCTACTTTTAAATCGGCCAGGTTACTTTTCTCTAAAGTTTCTGCAATTGCCGTAACGGTGTGCGTATTTCCATCAACCTCAACAACTGTTAAACATACACCATTATGCGCCACGCTTTGATCAATTTTTAGCGCTTCACTAATGGCCGACGAGATGGTAAAATGTACATTGCTACCTTCAGTCTTAATGCTTTTAACTTCGCCTAGCGTTTCTATTATTCCTGTAAACATTAATAATTCTTTCTGTTTTTAGTCCAATTACTGCTTTCTGTTTCCGCAACGGTGGATGAAGCCACTCTTTGATCTTTCAATGCGAGTACCGCCGCAATTGCTGCCAACATAGCTCCTTCTTCTGTATCGCCTTTTAAGCTATCCGCATTAAAATATTTACTTACAAAATGAGTGTCGAAATTACCCGATGTAAATGCTTCGTGCTGCATCACAAATTTACCAAAGCTCAACGTTGTTTGTATGCCGGTAATGTCATATTCATCAATCGCTCTAATCATTCTTTCGATTGCTTCTTCGCGGTTTGCTCCATAAGTAATCAATTTAGCGATCATTGGGTCGTAATAGATTGGAATTTCCATACCTTCTTCAAAGCCATCATCAACGCGAACTCCGTTTCCCTTTGGAGTTTTATAGGTTTGTAAGGTGCCAATATCTGGTAAAAAATTATTCAAGGGATCTTCGGCGTACACCCTAAGCTCAATGGCATGGCCGCTAATTTTTAGCTCTTCTTGTTTAATGGATAGCACTTCTCCCCTAGCGATTTTCAACTGTTCTTTCACCAAATCTAAACCCGTAATCATTTCTGTAACGGGATGTTCAACCTGTAAGCGAGTGTTCATCTCCAAAAAGAAGAAATCGAGATTTTCATCTAAAATAAATTCAACCGTTCCTGCACCTACATAGTTTACAGCTCGTGCAACATCGACTGCACATTTCCCCATTTTAGCTCTAATTTCTTCGGTTAACACGGATGATGGGGCTTCTTCTATTACTTTTTGATGCCTCCGTTGTATGGAGCATTCGCGTTCAAAAAGATGGATAATATTTCCGTGTGTATCGCCTAAAACCTGTATTTCGATATGACGTGGCGACGTTACATAGCGTTCTATAAATACCGAACCATCGCCAAAGGCTGATGTGGCTTCACTTACTGCCAAATTCATTTGCTCTACAAAATCTTCCGATTTCTCGACAATTCTCATCCCTTTACCGCCACCTCCTGCCGCAGCTTTGATTAATATAGGGAAGCCAACTTCGATTGCCCTTTGCTTGGCCTCATCGATATCAGTTATCGCTTCTTCGGTTCCTGGAACCATGGGAATGTTGTATTTTAGGGCAGCAGCTTTGGCTGATAATTTATTGCCCATAATTTCCATGGCTTCGGGTGTTGGACCTACCAAAATTAATCCGGCAGCTTTAACTTCTCGTGCGAATGCAGCATTCTCTGATAAAAACCCATAGCCTGGGTGAATAGCCTGTGCACCAGTTTGTTTACATGCATCAATAATTTTACTACCTACCAAATAAGATTGATTTGAAGCCGCTGGTCCGATACAAATCGCCTCGTCTGCATAACGAACATGCAAAGCGGTTCTATCGGCTTCAGAATACACTGCAACTGTTTTAATGCCCATTTCCCGGGCAGAACGCATAATTCTTAAGGCTATTTCGCCACGATTGGCAACTAAGAGCTTGGAGATAGGAGATGTATGATGTGAGATACGAGACATGCCTAGTGTAAATTTGAAATGGTTTGTATAGTCTGGTCGATCATGTTTGATGAAACATCCAAATGGGTTACAAATCTAATCGTTTGCGGTGAAGTACTATTACATAAAATGCCTTTATGCTCTAGTTGTTTAACTACCGTTTCGGCATTTAAGCCCTTTTTTACATCAAAAAGTACAATATTAGTTTCTACTGGCATTACCGAATTCACATAATTTGCATTTTTTAAGGCATTGGCGAGTGCTTTCGCATGCGCATGATCTTCCGCTAGTCTATTTACATTGTGGTCTAAAGCATATATTCCGGCAGCAGCTAAAAAACCTGCTTGTCGCATTCCACCTCCCAATACTTTTCTTATTTTACGTGCTTTTTTTATGGTTTCTTTCGATGCTAAAAATACAGATCCAACTGGCGCTCCAAGCCCCTTTGATAAACATACCGAAATGCCGTCGAAGTATTTACCGTAAGCAGCTGCTTTATCGCCTGTGGCCACTAACGCATTAAAAATTCGTGCCCCATCTAAATGCAGTTTGATACCCTTTATTGCACATAAGTGATGAATAGGTTCAATATCAGTTAACTGATAACATTTACCGCCACCCTTATTTACGGTGTTTTCTAAAACCACTAAACTCGAATTTGGATAATGGATATTGTCGGCATTAATTTCGGGCTCAATTAGCTCTGGCGTTAAAATACCACGTTCGCCATACAATAAACGAACAGATGCTAGCGAATTATAAGCAATGCCTCCCCCTTCATAGCGATAAACATGTGCCGTTTGATCACAGATTACCTCGTCCATGGGCTGCGTAAAGCACTTAATAGCGATTTGGTTACTCATGGTACCAGAAGGGCAAAACATAGCAGCTTCCATGTTAAATAAGTTGGCCAGTTTCTCTTCTAAGGCATTTACGGTTTCGTCTTCACCAAAAACATCATCGCCTACTTTGGCGCTCATCATAGCGTCGAGCATTCCAGGTGTTGGTTTGGTAACGGTATCGCTTCTAAAATCTATTTTGTTCATGTTCTTTGTCTTGGGTATGGCGTTTGGTGCTTAGCGTTTTGGATTCATAAATCTACCTTATCAATAATCACTTTATTTTTCACTTTTCAGATAATTACACAGATTTTATTCATTTTGTTGTACATACAGAAAACTCATCGCTTTACGCTAAACGCTAAGCTACAAAAAATTCTTTTTTTCACGCAGCATTTAAGTTCCTGTACCAATTCCAAAATCAGTCTTATTTCACCCTTCATTGTGTATAAAATACACTTTCTAAAAATTTCTATTTTTCCCCCTTTATCATATTGTTTGCTATAAATTGAGGGTTAAGAAATAAAAAACTAAAAATTAATTTTTTATTTCAAAAAACCCACATATATTGGTAGACTTTTTATTTAATATCAAACCTAAAAAACCAAAAATGATTGTTATTGCAGATGGTGGATCGACCAAAACTAACTGGTGCTTAATAAATGAGGCAGGCAGAAAAATCCATTTTAATACCGAAGGGTATAATCCATATTTTTCGGATAGTGACTACATTGAAACTTCATTAAAAGGTTCTTTACCGGATCACCTTGAGCCAGGAAAACTAACCGAGGTTTACTATTATGGCGCAGGTTGTTCTACAGATGCAAAAAGGAAAATAGTTGAAGATGCCATGCAAAGGGTGTTTGTGAATGCTAAAATTAACATCGGACACGATTTATTGGCTTCTTGCCGTGCTTTATTGGGCGATAACGAAGGTTTCGCTGCGATTTTAGGTACGGGAACCAATACCTGCTTATACGATGGCAACGACATTTCATTGAACATCGATTCATTGGGCTATTTTTTAGGCGATGAAGGAAGTGGAAGCTACATAGGAAAACGAATTTTAGCCGATTACATGAAGGGCTATATGCCTAAAGGCTTAAGAGAAAGTTTTTACGATAATTATGCGTTAACCAACGAAGACATATTTGATCATATTTACAACAAACCACTACCTAACCGTTTCTGCGCTAGTTTTAGTAAATTCATTTACGATTTTAAGGAGAATTACGAAGATTATACCAACTCGGTAGTAGATTATGGCTTTACCGCTTTTTTTGAAAACTTAGTTACCCATTATCCGAACTATAAAAATTACGAATTAAACTGTGTAGGTTCGGTTGGTTATAGCTTTAGAGACATTTTAAGTTTAGTAGCCGATCGATATGAAATGGGTGTTGGTAAAATTATCCGTTCGCCTATAGATGATTTAGTTGAGTATCATTTAAGTAAAAGATAAATTAGTAAACACTTTGACAAACTTTAAAAGTTTGTCAAAGTGTTTACTAATTAAAAGGATATTTCCTTGCCAAACAATTTGGCATATTTTCTTTTATCAAACTTATAAAGTGTTGCCGCTCTAAATGAAACGCCTTTTTGTTTTTCATCGAGCTCTTTAAGCACCCCAAAACTCAAGATTTTTTTACGGAAATTCCGTTTATCCAGTTTTTTACCAAGAATGAGTTCGTAAACATTTTGAACTTGTGTTAACGTAAACTTCTCAGGCAATAGCTCAAATGCAATAGGCAAATGCTTAATGCGTCGCTTAATTTTTTCTAAACCTTTATCGAATATATGTTGATGATCGAAGCCCAATTTTGGGAGTTCACGAACATTAATCCACTGCGCTTTTTTAGCATATGTTGTTAACGGTTTTAGCGCTTTATCGCCACCTAAGCGTAACATTGCATAATAGGCAACGGTAATTACTCTTCCTTGTGGGTGCCTATTTACTTCACCAAAAGTGTAATATTGTTCCATATACACGTCGCTTAAGCCAGTAAGCTCATGCAAAATACGAGAAGCCGATTGATCTACGCTTTCATCTTCGCCCACTAAGTTACCAGGCAATGCCCACCAATCTTTAAACGGTTCTTCATTACGTTCTATCAACAAGATTTTGAGCTCTCCGCCATCAAAACCAAACAATACACAATCTATCGAAACTGCAGAATTAAACTGAGGTAATACTTCTTTCAAAACAATATCGTTTTATAAGAGCCTGTTTAAAATTTATCTAATAATTTGTTTATACTTCTTTTTGGCTACAACGGCGTTGCGTTTTTTCGAGGTAGAGGCTCAGCTATCTCTTCAAAAACAAGCCTTGTTTCGCACAAAAATAAGCAATAAACATTTTCATAACCTAAATTTAAACAGGCTCTAAATATTTACAATTTTAGAACAAAATAAATACACTTAGGGTGTTATTTCGTAAAAATAATGAAAAAAAATTACTTAGTGTAAAAAATACACACTATATTCGTATAACAAAATGGAACCAAATATTAAAAATATTGCTGTATTAACCTCTGGAGGAGACGCTCCGGGTATGAATGCGTGCATTCGAGCTGTTATTCGAACAGGAATTTACCATGGCAAAAATATGTTTGGAGTGATGCAAGGTTATCAGGGATTAATCAATAATCAGATTAATCAGATGGATGCCCGCTCCGTAAGTAATATTTTACACTTAGGTGGCACAATTTTGAAGACGGCCCGATGCTTAGAGTTTAAGGAAGAAGAAGGCATGGAAAAAGCCTTCAAAAATTTACAAGAAAGAGAAATAGACGGGTTAATTGTAATTGGTGGTGACGGTACATTTACTGGTGCACAACGATTTGGTAAAAAATTCGGTGTAAAGGTAATTGGCATACCAGGTACAATTGATAATGATTTATATGGTTCTGATTTTACACTCGGTTACGATACTGCGGTAAATACTATTATAGAGGCGATTGATAAAATTAGAGATACTGCAGATTCGCACGATCGCTTGTTCTTTATTGAAGTAATGGGAAGGGATTCGGGATGTATTGCACTAAGAAGCGCAATTGCCAGTGGTGCTGAAGCTGTTTTATTACCAGAGAAAGAGACATCACTAAAAGAGTTGATTGTAAAATTAAAGTCTGGGGTTTCGACCAAAAAATCGTCGAGCATTGTGATTGTATCTGAGGGGAATAAATATGGTGGGGCTTATGATATTGCGAAAGCAGTTAAACGAAAATTTACCCATTACGATACTAAAGTTACCATTTTAGGGCATTTACAGCGCGGTGGTAGCCCGAGCGGGTTCGACCGTATTCTTGGAAGCAGGTTAGGTTATGCGGCTGTAAATGAGTTATTGAAAGGCGCAACCATGCAAATGGTGGGCTTACGGGGGAATGAGATTAAATTAACTAGCTTAGATGAAGCTTTGAATATGCATAGCTATAAACTAGAAGATGATTTATTAGAAATGACTAATGTTTTATCAATATGATTGCAGTGGTTTACAGTGGTTCTAAAAGTGCTTTCTGGAAGATCGCAAACAATGGAAAAACCATTGCCGAATGCACTATGCCCGGCATTAACCCCTGTTTTAATGAGTCCAAACATATTCTTTACTTATTAGGCAAGAATAGTGCACTGATTAATCATGCAGAGCAAATTAAACGAATTTATGTTTTTGCCGCTGGAGCATCAGCAGCTGCTAAACAAAAAGAATTAGCTGATACATTAAATATATTTTTCAAAAACAGCAAAATTACGGTAAATGACGACCTGTATGGCGCCTCAATTGCCGCTTGCTATAATGAAACTGGTATTGTTGGCATTTTAGGAAGCGGTTCTAATTGTGCGTATTACGATGGCAAAAATCCTGAGCAAAATAACTATGGCTTAGGCTTTATTTTAGGTGATGAAGGATCAGCAAATTACTTGGGTAAAATTTTATTAAAAAAATACCTTGAAGATAAAATGCCAGAAGACTTAAAAATAAAGTTCGAGGAAAAGCATAATGTAGACCGACCTATTGTTTTAGAAAGAGTGTACAAAAAACCTGGTGTTCAACAATATTTAAGTTCATTCTTAGACTTTTATATCGAAAACAGAACACATAAATTTATTATTCAATTAATAGATCAAGCTTTCGAAAGTTATTTCAAAATTTATCTATTACCAACGATAGCAAAACATCCAAATGAGGATATTCATTTTGTAGGAACGGTTGCCGGCAACTTTCAAGATCGATTGCGCACCATTGCACAAAAACACGACATTAATATTATTTCAATAACAAAAGAACCCATCTATAATTTACTAAATTATTATTCAAATTAAATAAAATGACTAAAGTAGGAATAAACGGATTTGGCCGTATTGGCAGGCTAGTTTTTAGAGCCGCATTAAAAAGAGGCCTTGATATTGTTGCCATCAATGATTTAATTGAGCCAGATTACATGGCTTATATGCTTAAATACGACACTACCCATGGTCGTTTCGACGGTACAATTGAGGTAAAAGACGGGCAATTAGTAGTGAATGGGAAAACCATTCGCATTACAGCAGAGCGCGATCCTTCAAATTTAAAATGGGGTGATGTAGGTGTTGATATTGTTATCGAATCGACAGGCTTATTTTTAACTCGCGCTGATGCAGAGAAACACATTGCTGCAGGCGCTAAGAAAGTAGTATTCTCTGCTCCTGCTAAGGATGCTGATATTCCTACATACGTTATGGGTGTTAATCATCGTAAATTAACGGCCGATCAAACTATCGTTTCTAATGCATCTTGTACTACGAACTGCTTAGCTCCAATAGCAAAAGTATTAAATGATAATTTTGGTATTGTTGAAGGCTTAATGAGTACCATTCATGCGGTAACTGCAACTCAAAAAACGGTTGATGGCCCTTCGGCTAAAGATTGGAGAGGTGGTCGTGGAGGTTTCTCTAACATTATCCCTTCTTCTACTGGTGCTGCTAAAGCCGTAGGCATGGTGCTTCCAGAATTAAAAGGAAAATTAACTGGTATGTCATTCCGTGTACCTGTGGCCGATGTTTCGGTTGTAGATTTAACTGCACGTTTAGAAAAACCAGCAACATACGAACAAATTAAAGCAGCGATGAAAGCGGCTTCAGAAGAAGGTGATTTAAAAGGCGTTTTAGCTTATACTGAAGATGAAGTAGTTTCTTCAGACTTTATTGGTAACGATCATGCATCAATTTTTGATGCTGGTGCTGGCATTTCATTAAACGATAACTTTGTTAAAGTGGTATCATGGTACGATAACGAATGGGGCTATTCATCAGCATTAGCGAAGTTTGTAGAGTATTATGGAACGTTGAAGTAGATTGGTCATTAGTTCACTAATTAATTGGGCTAAGCGCTTAAAACTATCTTAATAAATGAGAAGCCGTAGGTAAAGTACTTACGGCTTTTTTTATACATCCAAAATGCTCCCCGCCAAACGTTAAACGCTACTCCATTCGCCAGTAAACACAAAATTTATTCACCAAGCAACGCATAACTGTCTCTGTCACGTTTATTTAACAAAAATTTAACATAAAAAACCCAAGCATTCAAAACAATTGGCCTAGTTTTGCGTTAATAATCCTAGTCAATCATATCACAAACACCATTTTGTCATACGAATAACAGGAAATAAAAATAATTTAAAAAATACTTAGTGTAAATTATACACCATTAAAAAATTATTTTTATATTTGCATCATCATTAGTTACTAAAGCAATTTAGCTGCTAATAAAAAAAAGAAAATACATTCCGATAAGGAATAAAAGGATAACCCGTTCATACAGGTTTATATTTGGTTAGAAAAAGAGATCAGTCTGGATGGATGATCTCTTTTCTTTTTTAAGGCCATTAGACCCCCTATCTCTCAAAAGCCATTGCCAGCAGCATAACTGCACTTGTAATTATCAACATCAAAAATGACCAAAACGAATAGCTCTTTAATTGAAATTTCTCTCTTCTCCAATTGTTAAATGTAACACCTAGCATTAATAATTGTATAAACAGTGCAGGGATAGTAAATAGCTCTCGAAATACGCCAATTAACACAAATTTAGAATGGATAACATAAGCATCTAAAAATAAGAAACCAAAATAGAGTGTGAGGCCGCAGCTTATATAAAAGAAAATTTTGGAGTTGGTTTTATTAAACATATAGCAAGTTAGTTAAATATTCATTCTAAACGTAAAACAAGTATTTTCGTCTGTAGAAACCACTTCCAGTTTCCCCTTATGTGCTTTTGTTATTTCGGAAGCAATATAAAGACCCAAACCTAATCCATGTTCTGTAGGTTCAATATCTCCTCGATAAAAAGGCTGAAACAACCTATCCATAATTTGCTGAGCAATCTTCTCTCCTTTATTGGTAACACTCAATAAAAATTCATCATCCTTAATACAAGCAACAACCTGAACGGGAGCTCCCTTTTTTCCATGCGTTAACGCATTACTTAACAAGTTAGATAAAAGTTGCGCTAAACGTTGCCCATCACAGTTAAAAGTTTGCGCCAATTCAAATGTAGTTTCGATCTTATAATCTGCAGAAACTAATCGCAATTCTTCAACAATCTGCAAAAACATTTCTTCTAAAGACTCCTCTCTACTTAAGTGTAATTTTATACCCTCCCCTAAATGACCTCGTGCAAAATCGAGTATATTTTCAATCAATACCCTCATCCGCTGTGTAGAAGTTTGAACAATTCCAGCCAATTTTTTTACCCGATCATCTACTGGCATTCGCATTAAAAGTTCTGCAACATTGAGTACTGCACCTACTGGATTACGCAAATCATGTCCCAAAATAGCAATAAACTTATCCCTTAATTCAGCTGTTTTTTTAGCCTCCACCAGTTGAGCTTCTTTGTTTGCAATATCTGCAATAGCATGTAAATGAAAAGCAATTAAATCGGCAAACAACTCGAACATTTTTATGATCTCAAATTTATTAATCGCTGCTGGCCGTGGATCTATTGCACATAAGGTTCCAAAAAATTCGCCATTTTTAGTGGTAATAGGTATGGAGATGTAACTCTGTAATCCATACAATTTTGGGGTATGATGACTCGCATAAATTTTATCTTGCGCAACATGATCAATTACTACGGGCATTTTATGTTGACGGATTTCATGGCAAAGTGTGGTATCTACTTTTAACTCGCCACCTGGCAATAAGCCAAATTGTATTTCATCTCTAACTGCACAAGCAACCCATCGATGTTCTGTAACCCTTGCAATAGCAGCAAAGCCCATTCCTGTGGTACGACAAACCACTTCTAATAAATTAGCTACTATATCTATAGTGCCGATAGCTGCAACGTCTGCCTCAATATTAATAGTATTCAATCTGATCTAATTTAAAAATGCAAGCTAATTATAAAATGAAATTTTTTAACCAAAAACTTAGAGCCTTTTGGAGTAGTCTGCCGGTCTCTACCCTTTAAAATAAACCTTAAACGTGGTTCCTTGATTAATTTTGCTCTCTACTTCAATTTTTCCGCCCATAGCCTCAATCTGGTTTTTGGTAATAAATAAACCGTAACCTCTAGCATCAGCATTGCCATTAAAGGTTTGATACATACCAAACATTTTATCGCCATATTTTTTAAGATCAATTCCAATTCCGTTGTCAGAAACGCGAAGTACCTGTTGGCCATTTTCATCAAAACAAGTTAAAGAAATAACAGGTTCTCGATCGGGATGTGCATATCGAATGGCGTTAGAGAATAAATTCAATAAAATACTCTCTAAATAAGCCCGATTATAGGTAATTATAATATCCTCAGCTACTTTATTAATAAATTGCACTTTTTTATCTAAAATTTGTGCGTTTAAAGTATTTAATGTTCGATGGATATAACCATTCAAATTCAAGGGTTCAATAATCACATCCATACTGCTTTGTATATTAACCACATTATTTAGGTTAAGCAGGGTTTCATTTAAATTCTCAGCTACTGTTTTTAGCAACTGGATCATTTCATTTCTTTCTTGCGCTGAACTTGCATTCTCTATCAGTTCGGTAATTCCTTGAATATTACTAGCATGCGACCTTAGATTATGAGAAACGATATATGAGAAGTTCAAAAGACGCTTATTTTGTTCGGTTACCAGTGTAAAAGAATCTTTTAAGGCTACTTCAGCCTGTTTCTGCATGGTGATATCAATCATAATTCCCCTCAACTTTACAGGGCGTCCGTACTCTTCCACAACCGTTACAATATCGCGTATCCATACAATAGAACCATCCTTTGCAAATACCCTATACTCTGCATCTAACTGCTTTTTCTTCATTAAATTTTTGGTCATATAATCGATCATCCTGTTTCGATCATCAGGATGTAAATGACTAATCCAAAAATTAGGGCTGCTTTTCCATTGCTTTACCGTATAACCTAAAATATCTTCTACTTTTTTACTGATAAAAATTGATTCATGAGTATCAATATAACTCTCCCAAACAATACCATCTATGGTGTTTATTAACGATTGAATTCGATGTTGCGACTCGACTAAAACCTGGGCAGCCGCTTTTCTAGCACTTGAATCTTCGAGAATAATAATATGATTGGTAGGTTCTTCACCTGTTTTCCATAACGGAGTGATAATTACACTACCCCATTTCACTTCTCCACTTTTGCTTACATACCGTTTTTCGTCGTTGATTTGTCTAATTTCACCTTTTATAAATAGTTTAAACAGACGCGACTCTTCTTCCACATCATCGGGATGAATTAAAGTTTTAATCTTTTTCTCCATCAATTCATCAGGAGTAAACCCTAAAAAATCACTAAGGTATCTATTTACCTCTAACAACATCCCTGTTTTCGAATTCACTCGTGCAATGCCAATCGCTGCATTATCAAAAATACCTTTGAACTTACTTTCTGTATTAACTAATACTTTACCCTGTTGTCTAAACATGCGTTGCAAATCGGATTGCTTAACAATTAATCGCATTAATAAATAACTTGAAAGTAAAGCTAAGCTCAATCCAAAAACGATGGTACTGATTAACTGAAGCCAAATATCAAATTTATTGATATAGGTAACATAAAGCTTCCAATCACCATCTGGAAAAATAATGGATTTTGACTGTGCCAAAGATGTTTTTTCATCAAAATCAAGAAAAAACTCTTCCTTCTTCGTTGTCGAATTTACTTTAGAAAACTGGAAGCGATAATCTTTGTACTTTGTATTGTCAATTCCAGACGATTTAAAAAAAGTATCTAACTTAATAACAATTGCAGAAAAACCCCAAAATTTATCATCAATAAAAATGGGTAAACGGCCAACTAACCCAATCCCACCTTGTGTAAGTTTTACCGGGCCTTGATAATACATTTTCTTGGTTTCAATAGCCTTCCGTGCTTCAAAAACTGTTTCGGGAACACTATTAAAAATATTTAAGTTTAATACAGGTTCATTTCCTTTTAATGGATAAACGTACTTTATTACCCCATTAGGCACTAATTGAACGGCTTTTAGGTGTGGGTTTGAACGAACTAACTTTTCGGCTACTGCGTTAAAATTCTTAGGAACTCCTTTTTCACCAATAGTGAGTGCCAGCGTAAGTGAAACGGTATAGTTGTTATTTAGGGATTGCTCGATGTTTCCTTCTACTTGATTTAATATCCTAGAAATCTCCCGATTTTTATTTTCTTTAAACAGTTCATAACGCTGAAGAACGAATAAAACAATAAACGTAAGCAAGAATAAAAAAAACAAAAAGCCAGTCATTTTTGGCTTTGTTAAAAACCAATTAGCTCCTTTATTAATTTTTTTCACAATCTCTGAGCGTGTTAACAAAATATTGGTTAGAGTAAAGTTTTAAACTATTAAATAATTAAGAATCATAAATATACTAAAATTGATGAAACTAAAATGATACAGATAAAAAAGTGAAATTAGGATTGTTCAAAATCCTCTACCTCAAAATAAATACGTTGCGGAATATTCTTGAAAACAAACCTCGTTACTTCGCATAACCATAATTTAAGACCAATTCTTTCTCCTTTATAACTTTCGAAATAATAAATACCTCCCCCACCTAAATTCTCTTCTCTGAGGCGTAGTAAAGCTAGCACTTCGGCACCTTCAAAATTTTTATCAGATAGAGTTAGTATTAACTTTGAACCTTTGTTACTCAACACATCCAACCACTCATCAGCGCCTTCAACCATTTGCAAGTCTTCAGGATCGCCTTTCCACCCTGGTAGAAGTATATACCATTCAGATTTATTGTTTTTTTGAAATTCAAAAGTCTTTATTAGCATATCTTTCCTTCATCTGATGAGCATTATCCCTCATCCGATGAGCATAGCACGGTGCAAAATCTCATCGGATGAGGGAAGTCAATTAAACTCCCTTTTTAAAAATACAAACACCCAACGGGGGCACATTAATTAAAATGGATTGTTTCTGACCATTATAGGCTATATTTTCAGCCACTAATACCTCCATATTCAGCTTTCCACTACCAAAAAATTCTGCGGCATCAGTAGTAAAGACCTCTTTCCATTTCCCTTTGCTTGGGGTACCAATTCGATAATTTTCTCGATAAACCGGTGTTACATTAATCACAATGAGTAAAGTATCTTTTGCTTTATCCGATTTACGTGCATAGCTATAAACCGAATTTTCGATATCATCTGCATTGATCCATTCAAAACCATCGTAAGAAAAGTTATGAAAGTATAAAGCAGGTTCCTTTTTATACAGGTGATTTAATGCTTTTACCAATTGTTGCATCCCTGCATGGGGTGGATATTGCAATAAGTCCCAATTTAGCGACTCGGTGAAATTCCATTCATTAGTTTGCGCAAACTCATTACCCATAAATAGCAATTTCGTTCCGGGATGGGTAAACATATACGCATATAAAGTTCTTAAATTCGCAAACTTCTGCCATTCGTCTCCCGGCATTTTATAGATCATTGATGATTTACCGTGCACCACTTCATCATGAGAAAATGGGAGCATAAAATTTTCGGTAAAAGCATAGGCAATACTAAAGGTTAACTGATGATGATTAAACTTTCTATTAATGGGGTCATTTTTGAAATACTTAAGCGTATCATTCATCCATCCCATCATCCATTTCATACCAAAGCCCAAACCTCCAGCATACACGGGCCTAGTAACTCCATCAAATGTGCTACTTTCTTCGGCAATGGTGTGTACACCATTATAATTACCATAAATGGCTTCATTTAAATCTTTAAGAAAAGTAATTGCGCCTAAGTTTTCACTTCCACCGAATTCATTTGAACCTGATTCTTCTGGTGTACGCGAAAAATCGAAGTAGAGCATAGAAGCTACTGCATCAACCCTCAACCCATCGGCATGAAATTGATCAATCCAAAATAATGCATTGCTAATTAAAAATGAACGCACCTCATTCCGATCGTAATTAAAGATATATGATTTCCAATCGGGGTGAAATCCCTTGCGCATATCGGCATGCTCAAACAAATGTGTTCCATCAAATTTAAATAATCCATTTGCATCACCCGGAAAATGAGAAGGTACCCAATCTAAAATCACTGCAATATTGTTTTTATGCAGCTCTTCAATTAAATACATCAAATCTTGGGGATGCCCATGTCTGGAACTTGCCGCAAAATACCCAGTAATTTGGTACCCCCACGAAGGGTAATACGGGTACTCCATAATTGGCATCAGTTCTACATGGGTAAAACCCATTTCTAGCACATATGGAACTAGTGTTTTAGCAATTTCGCCATAACTTAGCACACGTTCTGGGTTAGCAGGATCGCGCTGCCATGAACCTAAATGTATTTCATAAACCGAAATTGGTTTATTTAAGGCATTTAATTTTGGACGTTTGGTAAGCCACGATTTATCTTTCCAACTGTAATTGGTATCCCATACAATGGATGCTTTTTGAGGAGGATGCTCCCAGCGCAGGGCATAAGGATCTCCTTTTTCGATATCACTTCCATCAAAACCTTTAAGGTAATATTTATACACTTCTCCTTTGCCAACATTGGGAATAAATCCTTCCCAAATACCCGATCCATCTTGTCTTTTATTTAAATAATGTGTGTTATTAGCCCAATTGTTAAAATTACCAATCACCGCAACTTCTTGTGCATTTGGTGCCCAAACGGCAAAATAAGTGCCATTAATTTTACGGAGCTGACATAAATGGGCACCCATTTTCTCGTATAAACGAAAGTGTTTCCCCAATAAAAACAAGTCGATATCAAAATCAGTAAATAAGCTAAATTCCCAAACGGATTGAGTTAAGCGGTTGGCGATTGGCGATTGAAGTTTTGAAGGCATATTATTTAGCTATTAAAATTATCTTTAGATCCTTCACGAGTTGTCGGGATAAGCCGCTTTGCTCAGGATCACAAGCTACGAAAAAACCAATGAACTATTCAACCAATAAGCCAATGAACTAATGACCAAATGTTCTATTGCCCAATAATCTTGATGTCGATAAAATTCTTATTCGATTTAAACCGTAGTCGTTTACGTTCATCTATCGAAAAATCGCTTACTTCTCTATCATCTACAAAGATTTTACTCACCTCGAAAGGTAAACCAATCACATTATAATCGTACAACTCATAATTCGGAGTATACAAGCCTTCGGTAGTTTGTTGGATAAATAAATTTTTACCATCGCCCTTTACGCTAAATTTCTTTTCCAGGTAAATGTCTTGTTCATACGCAAATGTATCGCCATGATCTTCGAACAAGAACGAATTTACTTCATAACCTGCATAATAAATATTTAACCAAACTTCGTCGATCGGTTTCTCGCCTACATATTGCATTATTGGATATTCTGGAATAACTGAGCCGGCACGCACAAACAAAGGCATATCTTCTAGCGGCGCTTTAATATCGTATTCTTTTTCTCCATTTAACAATTCGTGTGTCCAAAAGTTATACCATTGTCCTTTAGGTAAGTACACCAATCTCGAAACTGCACCTTGTTCTAAAACTGGGCACACTAATATTTTATCACCAAAGGTAAATTCGTCTTGACGGAAGTGATTGCTTATATACTCTTGCTCGAGCATCGCTAATGGCCTTAAGATAGGAAATCCATAGCGATGGTGTTCCCAAAATACCGAGTAGATATAAGGCATTAACTGATATCTTAATTCAATAAACTTGCGATTAATGCTGGTGAAAGGCTCCCCAAAGCTCCACGGTTCGCGTTCTGAAGTATCACCTGCAGAGTGCGCACGCATAAAGGGTGAGAAAGTGCCCAATTGAATCCACCTGGTAAATAATTCGCCATCTGGCTCACCACTAAAGCCTCCAATATCTGTACCTACAAAGGGAACCCCAGAAATCGACATCCGCTGACATTGGATATTCCCCAATTTTAAATGCTCCCAAGTAGCCACGTTATCACCTGTCCACACACACGCATAACGTTGTACACCAGAGTAACCTGCCCTTGTAATGGTAAACGGGCGTTTATTACGCATCAGTTTTTTTAACCCATCGTAAGTAGAGCGAACCATTTGCATTCCATAAATATTATGCGCCTTACGGTGTGAACCGCGATAGCCATCGTAATTATGTCGCACATCATTTGGGAATGTTCCAGCACCAAAAACCGCAGGTTCGTTCATGTCGTTCCAAAATCCGGCTACTCCTATATCAATCAACTCTTTATATAATCCACCCCACCATTCGCGCACTTTAGGATTTGTAAAATCTGGAAATTGGCAACGCCCTGGCCAAACATGGCCTTCCATAAAATAATCGTCGCTTCGTCTGCAAAAATAATTATTCTCTTTTCCTTCTTTAAACACCCAATAGTTATCATCAACCTTAATCCCTGGATCAATCATCACAACCGTTTTCATCCCAATATTGGCCAAATCCTTAATCATACCCTTAGGGTCTGGAAAATATTTCTTATTCCATGTAAAGCAGCGGTAGCCATCCATATAATCAATATCGAGATAAATGGCATCACACGGAATTTTATGGTCTCTAAATCCTTGAGCAATCTCTCTTACTTTGGTTTCTGGGTAATAACTCCATCTACATTGATGATATCCCAATGCCCATTTTGGTGGTAATTGATGTGTTCCAGTTAAGGTTTGATAGCGTTTAACTACATCCATCATGTGTGGTCCGTGGATATAGTAGTATTGTAGCTCTCCGCCATCGGCCCAAAAGCTTGTTTTTTCGTTATTTTCTCTTCCAAAATCGAAATAAGAGCGAAACGTATTATCAAAGAAAATTCCATATGCCGCAGCCTGATGAATCCCGATATAAAACGGAATGGTGCGGTATAATGGATCCTGATCCCAACCAAAAGAATAGGCATCGGTATTCCAATTTTGGAATTTACGACCTCGCAAATTCATATTGCCAGATTTATCTCCTAAGCCAAAGAAGTTTTCTTCTGGGAGGCATTCTTTTGTAGCATAAACATAATAGCCACCAAACTCAACATTCTCTTCCCAGTGCATGGCTGATGCATCTTTGCTCATTTCTAATCCCGTTAACTTATCGGAGAAGGAAATAAGAAAATCTGCTTTGTTAATTTTGCAGGTAACGGTATTGGTAGAAATGGCGTAAAAATCGTCATTCTCCTTCATACTAAATGTGGTTATCTTTTGATCTACCTGGGGAACGGCATATGAAAAATCGTCTAAAAAAACACCATGAGGTGCTAAACGCACTCGGATAATTTCGTCACTTACTATTCTAACTTCTACTTTGGCATTGCCGTCAGAGAAATAAAATTTATTGCCGTCCTTTTTTACTTTTTTTACCCCAGTTAAATATTCTTTAACGATGGGCTTTAAGTTGGTTACAGGATTATTTAAATGCTGAATAATTTCTTGTTCAATAGGATCTGATATTGCTATTTCGCTATTCCCTTTATTAATTTCGTCTTCCATAAAATAAACATATTAAAAATCTGCATATAATTCCCCATTTTTTGGAAAAAACTATTAACCACAGGGGATATTAAGAGTTTCTTTGCGGTTAAACCAATGCGTTAATTTAACGCAAAGAAGAGCAAAGATTTTCGCGAAGAACGCAAAGTATAATCTTTGTGTTCTCTGTGTAACACTCCTTTCTCGGTGGTTAAAATTTAAAACTCAAATATCCCTCCACTCGTAGCTGGCAGTGTCATTTTTAATCCTTCGCTCATATTTGAAGAAACAATTATCGTACCCATTAATAGATCGGTAAACGAAACAGTTTCTTTGTTGATGTTAAAAGCAGTTTTCAATTCATTAGGAAAATGCAGTGTTAATTCGAAGGGCGACCTATTAAAATTAACTACGATTAATACTCTTTTTAGCGATGTATACCTAAGATAGGCGTATACATTTTTACTCGCTATCAATTCTAAAAAATCGCCATGTGTTATGGCTTCGTTTGTTTTCGCTATATGAATGAGTTTTGCGTAAAACTCACGTAGTTTTTTAGCATCTTCACTTAATTGTCCTCCATCAAAAGCACCATTATTCATCCATTTTTGGTGCTGCGGCATTCCCCAATAATCGAAAATAGAAGTGCGACCATCATCACCACTAAAACCTTCGCTACCTTGTGCGGGCTCACCAACCTCTTGCCCATTATAAATCATCAAAGGCCCTGACGATAATGTTGCAGTAACCACCATTCCGGGAACAGCCAACCAAGGATTACCTGCAAAAGCGCTGGAAGCAATTCTGGTTTCATCGTGGTTTTCCAAAAACCGAAGCATTCGCTCCGAAAAACCGTTGCTTTCCTGTTGCCATACAAAGGTGATGTCTTCAACATTAGCCTTTTCATCGGCCATAATTAAGCGCTTTAAACTATCGTATAAACCAACTTTATCATATAAATAATCGAATTTCCCATTGAACAGGAAATTTCTATATTCATTTCTTTCATACGCTTCGGCGATAAAAATTAAGTGGGGATATTCTTGCTTTAAATCAGTAATTACCCAGTTCCAAAATTCGACAGGCACAAATTCGGCCATATCACATCTAAACCCATCAGCTCCCTTTTTTGCCCAAAAAGCTAATATATCGCGCATTTTCTTCCATACGGGAGGTTGTGGAACAAAGTTTTTAGTATTATTTTGTATATCTAAACCATAGTTCAATTTAATAGTTTCGAACCAATCGTTTATACTTGGCGTAGCACTAAACACATTATTTCCAGTAGCTTTAGCTGGGAATTCATAAAATTCCCCATCACCAACTGGAGCCACGAATTTCTCGTTTGGAATATAATAAAAGTCGTTCGCAGGGTCGAATTCCTTGGTTACATCATCGTTTTCGCCAAAATTTTTGATGTGTGCTGGCTTTACATCCGAATGGTAGGTTCTAGCTACATGATTGGGGATAAAATCCATTAAAACCTTCATGCCTAATGAATGTGTACGTTTTATCAGTGCTTCATATTCTACCATGCGACCGTTTACATCAACTGCAAGATCGGGATCAACATCATAATAATCCTTTATTGCATAGGGCGATCCTGCCCTACCCTTGATAATATCTGGATCCATTTTAATGCCAAATGCAGTATAGTCTGTTCTCGTAGCATGTTCTATAACCCCAGTATACCAAACATAATCTACTCCAAAATTCCTCAGTGCAGTTAATGCTTTTTCGTCAATATCGTTAAATTTTCCGCTCCCGTTTTCTTCTATGGTGCCGTAATGAATGTTGGTGGTATTTTTATTCCCAAAATAGCGAACTAGGGTTTGATAAATAATTAATTTGTGATTCGGATCCTTCATTCTTTTTATAAACATTCTTACTGCACTTTTGTGCTTAAAATTTCTCAAAAATTAAGAGCCACAAAGATATTCGTGCATTCGTGGTTATTCTTCAAACATAAAAAATGCCCCCCGATTGTGCGAGGGGCATTCTGTATATTTTGTCAAACTTCCAGTCTTTCAGTCTTTCAGACTAAATTACGGGTTATATGTAAAACCTAAATAATAGATTGCACCAACTTGTGGATTACCAAAAGAAGTTACATAATATTTATTTAAGATGTTAGATCCGCCCAATTTAATCATTGATCTAACAGAAGGAACTTTCAGATTAACTTGAGCATCGAAAGTAGAGTAAGAAGGCACAATTCCTCTTGCAAAAGTAGAGTTCCATAAGAACTCGTCTTGCCAACGATACTGCACATTAAATCCTAAATTTTTAGCTATTTCTCTATTTCCAACACCTAAATTAAATCTCCATTCTGGAGTATTAAAGTTATTATCGAATCCTGCAGGTGTATCTCCAATTTTATTATAAGATGCATTACCATTATAATTCCATTTACCTGATTGATAATCTAATCCAAATGCACCGCCATACGATTTAACATTACCTGCAAGGTTAACAGGAACACTAAATTTAACAGCTGTAGTTGTTGGGTTTTGATATAAATCTACACCACCAATAAAATCTTTATAAACATTATAGTATGCGTACGCATCAATCAATAATTTTGGTGTTGCTAAACCTTTATATCCAAATTCAAAAGATTGAACACTTTCTGGACGAAGGCCACCTGCATCAAATGTATAAGGCGTTAATAGTGCCGGATTTGGAGCACCTGCAGCTACTGAAGCTAAAAATGCTTTATAGCTCGAAGCTAACACACCTTTATTGGTATTTAAATTATATTTATTAAATGATTCTGGCAAACCACCTATTAAGCGAGTAGAACCGCCACCCACTGCTAAATCGATATATTGATCTTGAGTAGTTGGGTTACGATAACCGGTTTGATAAGACATCCTTAGGTTATTGTTTGGTGCAACGGTATAAACACCCGTTACACGAGGAGTTAAACGACCTTCAAAATTTTTGCTTTTATCGTAACGGCCAGCAACGGTTACTTTAAATTTGTCGCTTAACTTTTTACCAACTTGAACAAATGCACCATACTCGCCAATAGTGATATCGCGATTTGCATCATCGAAAATGGTACCATCAGAATGCAAGAAATAATCACGATACGAAGCTCCAACTTGTAATTCGACCACGTTATTTAAAGCATTAGAGAAATTATACATCCCTTCGTAATGGAATAAATTGGTTTTATCATTAAACTTAGCACCATTTTGTGGACCTATCGTTTTTGCAGCAATTACATTTTTAGCGGTTTCAAATCCAGCAGTACCTGGCACAAATCGACCAATATCTGCTTGCGAACGTGCAAATGCTTGTGCAGCACCATCAGCTTGTCCGCCAGCCCTTGCGCCAACATAATTTGCAATATACTGAGGGAACCAGGTTGTACTTGGTTTCCAAGCCTCATTAATGAATGTACCTAAAATCGTTGCGTTATAAGCATCTCCAGAGCGTTCTTGGGTAGTATATCCTCTTAAGAAGAAATCCTGTCCTTTTAACTCTAATTTATATTGGCCAATGCTAAAGTTTCGTAGCGAGTAACGGTCCGTTCCAGTATACACCGAAGTACCTGTTCCCCAGTTTAGTTGGGCAATAGCTTCAATGGTACTGTTAATTTTATAGTGTAATGAGGTCGATGTTTTTAACGATTTAGTATCATAATCTACCAAATCATTTTCTGCATATCCTGTTCTTGAAATAAATTGATTAGGGATTAAATTCGCTTTTAAGCCAACATAAAATGGAAAATAATTACCCACTGCTGGTCTTAAAGCTGCGGGCAAGCCACTTAAAAATGCGGCTTGTTGTGCTGCATTCGGAATCGCTGCACCAAAAGTAGCATCGATCATTGCCTTAATGTTTGGTATTGCACCACCAGTAGCAGCTGCAATACCTGCAATTGTTTGATTTTGCACACTTTGGGCAACATTAATCATGTTCTGACTAATTTCATCACCATAAACGTTAATACCATCGTAGTTTGGATCAGAATTACGATCTCCGCTTTTTAGCTGACGAGCCGTTCTATCAAAATTTCTTGTATCAGAAGCGGCCCAATCTTTAGCTTGTAAGAATGAGAAAGATGTTTTGAAACCCCATTTATCATTCCAGTTTTTCGCTAAACGTAAATCAAATTGCTTAAATTCTTGTACACCTTGATTGGTATTATTGTCATTTACATGGTTAACGCCACCTTTATATTGAAAACTTACGCCTTGATAGTTAAATGGATTCTTAGAAGTCATCAATAACGTACCATTAATACCACCAGCTCCATATAGAGCAGATGCTGCACCTGGAAGTAACTCTACATTATCTACATCTAAGTCTGATAAACCAATAATATTACCAACCGAAAAATTCAAACCAGGTGCCTGATTATCCATCCCATCAATGTATTGATTAAAACGCGTATTACCATTTGCATTAAATCCACGAGTATTTACCGATTTAAAAGTTAAACTTTGCGTACTCATTTCTACACCTTTTAAATTATTCAAGGCATCATAAAACGATGGCGCAGGTAGTTCTTTTAAGGTAGCGGCATTAATTCGTTCAACACTTACCGGTGATTCCAAAATACGTTCAGGCGTTCTTGAAGCAGAGATTACTACTTCTTGACCTAAAATTGTTCCAGACTCTAACTCAAATGTTAAATTAGTAGCGTTTCCGTTAACTCCTCTTTCAACAGAAGTATACCCTAAATAAGATATTACAATAGTAAACGGAGCTTTTTCTGTCGTATTAAAAGAAAATTGACCTTTATCATTTGTTGCCGACCCAATTGTTGTTCCCTTTATTGTAACACTTACTCCTGCAAGAGCCTCTTTAGTCGACTTATCGGTTACGGTCCCGCTAACTACAATGCTTTGTGCAAAGGCGGCGACCCCAGTCGCGGAGAGCACAAAAAGCATAAAAATGAATTTTGTAAAGATTTTGTTCATACGTAAGTTGTTTATATTTGTTTATTTGAATATAAACTTAAACACAAATTTTGATACTAGCAAATTCTATTCTGCTTAAAAATTAGTTTACCAAATCTTATTTCCTTAGCACAGAATTCAATTTCATTATAATAGAATTTATTTTTATAGTAAATTGCAAGAATATAAACCGAACCAAATTAACCCATAATTACTAATGAATAGAGTTAAAGCCCTTATATGCATACTTATACCTATTTTATTGGCCTATGCACTTAACACAAAATTTGGCAATACCCCTCCACTTTTAAAGTTTTTAAATCCTTTTACCGGGTTTTGGCAAAATGCCGAAAGCAATAGGTTAAACCCACAGTCTAAAATTTCATTAAAAGGAGCCAAAGCGGAAATCGATATTGTATTTGATGACCGCATGATTCCGCATGTTTTTGCCAAGAACGACCACGATGTATATTATGCACAAGGGTATGTAACAGCAATGCACCGTTTATGGCAAATGGATTTTCAAACCCGTTTTGCGGCTGGAAGAATTTCGGAGGTTGTAGGCGAGAAAGCCATTGAAGTAGATCGATATCAGCGTAGAATGGGGATGGTTTATGGTGCAGAAAATTCTTTAGCTGGGATGATGGAAGATCCTAAGGCAAAAGAGATGATTTTAGCCTACACCGAAGGCATTAATGCTTACATCCATTCTTTATCGAGAGCGAATTACCCTGTAGAATATAAAATTCTTGATTTTAAACCTGAAGATTGGACTCCGATTAAATGTGCATTGTTGTTAAAACAAATGTCGGCCGTATTGGCTATGGGCTCTGACGAATTTTACATGACCAATATCTTAAAAAAGTTTGGCCCTGAAATTACGAAAAACCTTTTCCCGGACTACCCTTTTAAGGAAGATCCAATTATTCCGGTCGGAACAAAATGGGATTTTAAACCTTTAACTGTCCCAGAAGTACCGAAAGCCTTTACCGAAATGATGAGTAGTTCTATCAAAACTACCGAAAAAGTAGAAGGAATTGGGAGCAATAATTGGGCGGTTTCTGGCGCAAAAACCGCATCGGGTCTTCCAATATTAGCAAATGATCCTCATTTAGATTTAACTTTACCATCCATTTGGTATCAAATCCAACTTCACGCACCTGGTGTGAATGCTTATGGGGTATCTTTGCCGGGAGCACCAGGCATAATTATTGGGTACAATAAAGACATTGCCTGGGGTGTTACGAACGTAGCAGCCGATGTGCTCGATTTTTATCAAATTAAGTTTAAGGATAATACACATCAACAGTATTGGTACAATAAAGCTTGGAAAAACACGAGCAAAAAGTTAGAACAGATAAAAATTAGAGGTGCCAAAACAAAAATTGATACGGTTTATTATACCCATCAAGGCCCTGTCGTCTATTTACAAAAATCTACCTATAGCAGAGCAGGAAATGTACCAACAGGTAGTGCACTGCGTTGGATTGCGCACGACAAATCGAATGAGTTAATGACTTTCTATTATTTAAATAGAGGAAAAAACTATAACGATTATCGAAAAGCGTTGACTTATTTTTCTGCTCCTGCACAAAATTTTGTTTTTGCAAGCAATCAAAATGATATAGCTATTACCCCTAACGGCAAATTCCCATTAAAATGGAAAAACCAAGGCAAGTTTATTTTAGATGGCTCAGACCCAAGCAACGATTGGCAAGGTTGGATTCCTGCAGCACAAAATCCAACGGTAAAAAATCCACCTCGTAATTTTGTAAGCTCAGCTAATCAATCTTCAACAGACCCTAGCTATCCTTATTACATTAACTGGGAATTTTCACCTTACGAGAGAGGAAAACGCATTAATGATCGTTTAGCGGTGATGAATAAGGCTAATGTAGATAGCATGCGAAATCTGCAAATGGATTCATATAGTATTGCTGCGCAAAACCTGCTTCCTTATATTTTACCATTGATTAATCAGTCGCAGTTAAATGCTACTCAAAAAGAAGCATATAATTATACTTCTAAGTGGAGTAAATTCTTTGAAGCTAAAGAATTAGCAGCAAGCGTTTTTGACCTTTGGATGAAACGGCTATTCTATAATATTTGGAACGATGAATTTAATATTAAAGACATTCCTATGCGTTATCCTTCTAGAGATAGAAGCATCGAGCTCATTCAAAAAGAGCCTAATTCAGCTTGGTTTGATAATGTTAACACCAAAAATAAAGAAACACTAAACGACTTGGTAAACGAATCGTTCAAGTACACATGCGATAGTTTAGAGCGAAAATATGGTTCGATAGGCAAAAATTGGGCATGGGGAAATATCAAAGGCAGTAATGTTCCGCATTTAGCGAAAATTCCTGGATTTGGTTCAAAAAAACTTAATATCGGTGGCGGCAAAAGTGTGGTCAATGCCTTGAGCGAAACCAATGGACCTTCTTGGCGAATGGTAATCGAATTGGGCAAATCACCGAAAGGACATGGTGTTTATCCAGGCGGACAATCGGGGAACCCAGGAAGTCCATTTTACGATAACATGGTTGATACTTGGGCACAAGGAAAATTGTACGATTTATTCTTCATGCAATCGCAAGATGACAAATCTGGTAAAGTAATTTCACGTTTAAAAATCTCAAAAAAATAATTTATGGTTTTTTTAGTCATCTTAATCGCTTCCTTCTTCCTGCAAATGGTTTTACCATGGTGGGTGGTTATTGTTTTATCTTTTGCTACATGTGGATTAATAGGAAAAACGATTAAAATTTCCTTTTGGCAACCATTTTTTGCCATTTTACTATTATGGTTAGGCATGGCCCTGTTTAAAAGCTTACCCAACAACAATGTATTGGCTACTCGTGTAGCCGAGATGGTTGGTGTTAAACTATGGTATGTTATTCTATTAATAACTGTTCTACTTGGTGGCTTAGCGGCTGCAATTAGTGGTGTTTGCGGGTATCATTTCAGGAAAGCAGTGATTGGTAAGAAAACGAATAGTTAATTGTTTGTATACCAGCTAAGAAATCTCAGACTATCATAATTCTTTTTTACCACCAAAGAAACCATAGTACACTCTAGTCTTGGTTCTCTTGGATGTCTAAGGTGGTGTTAAAACGGCTTATTACAGTTAACTTAGATGGTAAAAAAATATAAAATAACTGTATTTTTGCCCCGTGAATACCAACCCTGAGTACTTTTTCTCGATAAAAGATGATGTTGCCTTTGAAAAGTCGGCGTTAGAAATATTTTATCATCAAGCTAAAAATTGTAAAGTATATGCCGACTTTATTCATTACTTAGGTATTCAACCAACTGACATAACTGATTACCGTAAGATCCCATTTCTACCCATTAGTTTTTTTAAAAGCCATGAGGTGATGAGCAGTTTAAATGCTCCTGAAATTGTTTTTAGCAGTTCGGGAACAACCGGTCAAGTACAAAGCAAGCATTTGGTTAGTGACGTTAAAATTTACGAACAGAGTTTTAATTTGGCGTTCGAGCAATTTTATGGACCAATTAAAGATACTTGCTTACTGGCATTGCTACCTTCTTATTTAGAGCGCGATGGCTCTTCGTTAATTTATATGGTAGATTCGTTACTCAAACAAAGTAATCATCCTAAAAGCGGTTACTTTTTGCACAATTTAAGCAGTCTTTATCAAACGCTAAAAGAGCTAAAAATTGCAGGACAGAAAACCATTTTAATTGGCGTAACCTATGCCTTACTAGATTTTGTGGAGCAATTTGAATTAGATTTTCCAGAGCTCATCGTTATGGAAACCGGCGGAATGAAAGGTAAACGAAAAGAATTAGTTCGGGAAGAATTACATCAGTTGTTGTACGCCGGATTTGGGGTAACTAAAATTCATAGTGAATATGGGATGACGGAGCTACTTTCGCAAGCCTATTCTATGGGTGATGGACTTTTTAATTGTCCACCTTGGATGAAAATCTTACTTCGAGACACATACGACCCCTTAATGTTGGTAGGCAACAAACAATCAGGTGGCATCAACGTAATTGATTTAGCCAATATTAATTCCTGTTCGTTCATCGCCACACAAGATTTAGGCAAACTACACAATGATGGTAGTTTTGAAGTATTAGGCAGGTTTGACAATGCCGATATTAGAGGCTGTAATTTGTTGGTGCAATAAAGCCTTATTCTGCAATAATCAAGAAGTAATTTTTCTTACCCTTTTGAACAATAATAAATTGATTATTAATTAAATCGGTAGTTGAAATTGTAGCCATCATTTCAGCAATTTTAGTTTTATTGATACTTAAACCGCCACCTTGTATGGTTTTCTTCACTTCTCCTTTAGATGGGAAAACTGTTGTCTTTTCGGCTAAAAGTGTAGCCAGATCAATTCCACTTGAAAGTTCTGCTTTTGACACCGTAAACTGCGGTACACCTTCAAAAATCTCGAATACGCTTTTCGAGTCTAATGTTTGTAAAAACTCTACTGCCCCATTTCCAAATAAGAATTCAGAAGTTTTGATTGCCGTTTCTAAAGCTTCTTGAGAATGTGTTCTAACCGTAATGTCTTCGGCCAATGCCTTTTGCAAAACGCGAAGGTGTGGAGCTAAGTCGTGCTCTTTTTCTAAGTTTTCTATTTCCTCTTGATTTTTTAAGGTGAAGATCCGAATCCATTTTTTCACATCTTCGTCTGAAGCATTTAACCAAAACTGATAAAATTTATACGGTGAAGTTTTATCAGAATCTAACCAAACTGCGCCACTTTCGGTTTTACCAAACTTAGTACCATCGGCCTTTTTAATCAACTGCGTAGTAATTGCGTAAGCTGTACCCGCATCTTTTCTTCTTATCAATTCTGTTCCGGTAACAATATTCCCCCATTGGTCTGAGCCTCCCATTTGCACCATACAATTGTGGTGTTTCCATAGGTAATAAAAATCGTATCCTTGCACCAATTGATAACTAAACTCAGTAAATGACATCCCTGTATCACCATCCAAACGCTTCTTCACACTATCTTTTGCCATCATGTAGTTTACGGTAATGTGTTTACCTACATCTCTGATAAACTCCAAAAAATTCATGTTTTTGAACCAATCGGCATTGTTAACCATCACTGCACCATTACCTGCATCATCAAAAGTTAAAAATTTGGCCAATTGGATTTTCATTCCCGCAAGGTTATGGGCTACCATTTCTTCAGTTTGAAGATTACGTTCATCTGATTTGCCAGAAGGGTCACCAACCATACCTGTAGCTCCTCCAACCAACGCAAAAGGCTTATGCCCTGCATTTTGAAAGTGAATCAAGGTCATGATTTGAGTAAGATGTCCAATATGTAAAGAATCAGCTGTTGGATCGAAGCCAATATATCCGGATGTCATACCTTCTTTTAACTTTTCTTCGGTATTTGGCATAATATCGTGCAACATTCCTCTCCAACGTAATTCTTCTACAAAGTTCTTCATGAGTTATACTTGTTTAATGGTATTCAGGCTATCATAATCTCAATAATTTGCTATTGGCATGATTATGATGGTCTTCATTACTTTTAATTTTAGGTCGCAAAGATAACAGTTTAGGACGATTAATCAATCTCGATACTGGATACTTGCTACTCGATACTTATCTTTGAACATGAACTTCCTATCCCATTATTATTTTGAACGAGAAAACACTGATTCAAATCTGGTTATTGGAACTGTTTTGCCCGATCTGGTTAAAAATGCGCATAAGGATTGGAATTTTTATCCTCAAAAAAACGAAGAACTATTTACTCCAGATGCACAATTAAACTCTATCTTAACAGGCTGGAAAAGACACTTAGAAGTTGATAAACTATTCCATTCATCCGATTTTTTTAATCGTCATACTGCGCAGTTAAAGCAATTATTATTGTCCATTTTGGAAGACAGCCAGGTTCGGCCTTCATTTTTAGCACATATCGGAGTAGAGCTTTTGTTAGATCATTTACTGGTTATAAATACAAAAATTGATATTAATTCATTTTACACGCATTTAAATGCAGTTGATGATATAAAGCTAACCCTATTTTTTAAAAAATGCGGAGCAACAGATACGGATCATTTTTTTAAATTTTTTAATGGTTTCAAATCAAGCCGGTACTTATTGAGCTATCAAAAATTAGAGAATATTAGTTACGCTTTGCAGCGGATTTGCATGCGATTATGGGTTCATCCTTTTGATGAAAAAACTGTTTTACTTTTAACTGAAAAACTATCAATCTATAAAGTGGAACTAGAAAAAGATTATATGAAAATTTTTGGGGAGATTGAAGGGAAACTAAACGGTTAGCGCTAAGAGTTTGGCGTAATGTATAACGCTTATCGCAATACGCATAACGCAATACCAAAAAAATTTTATCTTTGTTCCATGTCCATTTTTGAGGTAAAAGATCAGATTGATGCCTTGGTTAAAGAATTAAACCAGCACACGTACAATTACTATGTTTTAGCAATGCCTACCATTGCCGACTATGAGTTTGACCAAAAATTAGAAGAACTGGCTCAACTCGAAAAGGACCATCCAGAATATGCCGATCCTAATTCCCCTACTCAAAAAGTTGGAGGCGATATTACCAAAAACTTTACTACTGTAAAACATAAATGGCCAATGCTTTCGCTAGGCAATACGTATAACGAACAAGATTTAAGAGATTTTGATGAACGGGTAAAAAAAGCTATTGGGAATGATTTTGAATACGTTTGCGAGCTTAAGTTCGATGGTTTATCCATTAGTTTAACCTACGAAAATGGAAAATTAATAAGAGCGGTTACCAGAGGCGATGGCACACAGGGTGATGAAGTAACGAACAATATAAAAACGATACACACCATCCCACATCAAGTTAAAGGTGAAAACATACCTTCACTTTTTGAGATTCGTGGAGAGGTTTTTATGCACAGAGCTGCTTTTGAACGACTGAATAAAGAAAGGGAAGAGTTAGGAGAAATTGCGTATGCCAATCCGCGGAATTTTGCAGCCGGCACAGTTAAAATGCAAGATTCAAAAGAAGTTGCAAAACGTCCATTAGATTGTTTTTTATATGCATTATATAGCGATAAGCAATTATTTAGAACACACTGGGAGAGTTTACAAACCGTAAAAACCTGGGGATTTAATGTATGTGAGCATACAAAATTAAGCAACGACATAAACGATGTGCTTGCTTTTATTGCCCATTGGGAAGAGCAGCGCTTTAAATTAAGCTATGATATAGACGGCATTGTAATTAAGGTAAATAGTTATGCCCAACAGCAAGAGCTAGGCTTTACGGCTAAATCGCCACGTTGGGCCATTTCATATAAATATAAGGCCGCCGAAGTTCAAACCATTTTAGAGAAGGTTACCTATCAAGTAGGCAGAACTGGGGCGGTAACGCCAGTGGCAAACTTAAAGCCTGTTTTACTGGCAGGTACAACTGTAAAACGAGCCACTTTACACAATGCAGATGAGATAGAACGATTAGGTTTATGTGAGAATGACACTGTTTTTGTAGAGAAGGGTGGCGAGATTATCCCTAAGATTATCCGCGTTAATGAGGCATTACGGAACGGGAATCCTGTTCCAATAAAATACATAACCGAATGCCCAATATGTAGCACACCATTAATTCGAAAAGAAGGGGAAGTTGCGTTTTATTGTCCAAATGATGAAGGTTGTGCACCTCAAATTGTGGGTAAAATACAGCATTTTATTGGTCGTAAAGCAATGAATATTGATGGTTTAGGTGATGAAACAATTGAAGCTTTTTATCAACGTGGCTTAGTTGCTCACATTAGCGATTTGTATACATTACATGAAAAGGCCGAAGAGCTAAAGAAAATAGAACGCTTTGGCGAAAAATCAATCGAAAACATGCTTAAAGGAGTTCAAGATTCGAAACAAATGCCCTTCGAAAAGCTGCTATTCGGATTAGGCATTAGATATGTAGGGGAAACGGTTGCCAAAAAACTGGCGAGAGGTATGAAAAATATCGATAATCTGGCTAAAGCAACCGTTGAAGAGCTAACTGCAATCGACGAAATAGGTATTCGGATCGCTGAAAGCATTCAGGAATATTTTGCCAAACCAGAACATATCAGGCAAATTGAGCTGTTAAAACTAGCCGGATTACAGTTTGAAGTTGTAGAAAATGAAATATTGACACTCAGCGACAAATTATTTGGAAAAACATTTGTAATTTCGGGCGTTTTCGAAAACCATAGCAGAGAAGAGTTAAAGGAGTTGATTGAGCAAAATGGAGGCAAAATTCTAAGTGGAATTTCAGCTAAACTAGATTTCTTAGTTGCTGGTGATAATATGGGTCCTTCAAAGCTTGAAAAAGCAACAAAGCTCAATGTACCGCTCATCAGCGAAAACGACCTTTTGGAAATGATTCAATAAACACTAAAAATAGTATCCGATTTAAATCGATACACAAAACGCATTACGCTTTACGCAAGACGCAAAATATATGAATACTAAATTTCACGGTACGGGTGTAGCATTAGTTACCCCGTTTAACACAGACGGAACAGTAGATTACTCGGGCTTAAAAAACCTGATTAATCACTTGGTTGATGGAGGTATAGATTACCTTGTATCCCTAGGTACAACAGGCGAAACAGCCACATTGAGCAAGGACGAGAAGAAAAAGGTGTGGGAATTTACTGCTGAGATTAACAATGGTCGCCTACCGCTTGTAGCAGGTATTGGAGGTAATGATACCCGTGTAATAGGTGAAGATATTAAGGAATTTGAACAGAATCAATACAGTGCAATTTTATCGGTAAGTCCATATTATAGCAAACCTACACAAGAAGGAATGTATCAGCACTACAAATATTTGAGTGAATTAAGTGAGTTACCCATTCTTTTGTATAATGTTCCTGGGAGAACAGGTAGCAACATGAGTCCTGAAACTACCTGTAGATTAGCAAATGATTGTAAGAACATTATTGGCACTAAAGAAGCTTCTGGCAGTTTTGATCAGTTCAATCAAATTATGAGAGATAAGCCGGCCGATTTTCTATTGATTTCTGGCGATGATCCAATTGCATTACCAATGATGGCAATTGGCGCTGTGGGTGTAATATCTGTTTTAGGTAACGCTTTACCAAAACAATTGTCGGATATGATTAGACTTTGCTTAAAAGGTGATTTTACAGCTGCTTTACCAGCACATCTAAGTTTATTAGAGATTACACGATTATTATTTGCAGAAGGTAATCCGGCTGGCGTTAAAGCGGCCTTAAAACAATTAGGAGTTTGCGATGATGTAGTTCGTTTACCACTAGTTAAGGCATCAGAAGCTTTGAATCAAGCAATAGCTACCGCTTTACGCTAAACGCTTATCGCTATAACAAAAAAGCGCCTTGGTTAAGGGCGCTTTTTGCAATTTTAAACAAGGTGTTTGGATTATCCTTTGTTTTTAGTGTCTTGAATTTCTAAACGAATGCTTTGAGCTAGGTTTTTAAGATCTTGCATACCTTTACGTACACGCGTTCCAGCTGCGCTGTTAGCTTTGTTATAGAATTTGTCTGCATCAGCTTCTAAAGCTGCAACTAGTGCTTTTACTTCGTTAAATTTTTTCATTTTTAAATTACTCCTTTTTAGTTTTTTTTTAAGGTTTTGATTAATACTCTAATACTAAAGTAAGATGTTTATTTTAATAAAAAAATTTTTGCAACAATAAAAAACAGCATGAATTACTGTTTTTTTCCACATTTAAGGGGTTTATAAACAAGTAGATAACAAAAAAACCAGCTTTACAGGCTGATTTTCAATGATTTGACATTATTTTAAAATAAAAATGCCCTCTAGTGTACAATGAGGGCATTTTTTATATTTTTTTACGTTGTTGGTATTTTAGCTTCTTTATAATGGCCATTTTTCAACTTTTCAGAAACTTCGCTAAAAGCATCCAAGGTACGTTGAACATCTTCTAAACTATGAACAGCAGTAGGAATTAGCCTCAATTCTATCATCCCCTTTGGAATTACTGGATACACAACAATAGAACAGAAAATACCATAATTTTCGCGCAAATCCATTGTTATTGCGGTAGCTTCTAAAAGTTCGCCTTTTAAGAAAACCGGGGTAACTACAGTATCTGTTATGCCTAAATCAAAACCACGTTCACGCAATCCCTTTTGTAAGGTGGTTGCGATTAACCAAAGTTTCTCTCGAAGTTCGGGATTGTTTTTTAGCAATTCTAAACGCTTCAATAACCCAATAACCATTGGCATAGGTAGGGCCTTTGCATAGGTTTGTGAACGCAGGTTATATCTAAAATAATTCGTTAGTTCTTTTGTTGATGCAACAAAGCCGCCAATACCCGCCATCGATTTAGCAAATGTTCCAAAATAAACATCAATTCCATCGATGCAATTTTGCGCTTCGTGCGTACCTGCACCAGTTGGCCCCATAGTACCAAATCCATGTGCATCATCAATCAAGATACGGAAACTAAAATCCTTTTTAAGTTCAATGATTTCCTTTAATTTACCTTGTGCTCCCGACATTCCGAATACGCCTTCGGTAATCACCAATATACCACCACCAGTTTGCGAAACTAATTTGGTAGCCCTTTCGAGTTGTTTTTTACAATCTTCTATATTATTGTGTTTGTACACAAAACGTTTGCCCATGTGTAAGCGTAGACCATCAACTATACAGGCATGAGATTCGCCATCATATACCACTACGTCATTTCTATCTACCAATGCATCGATAATAGAAACCATACCTTGATAACCGTAGTTTAACACAAATGAATCTTCTTTTCCTACAAATGCAGCTAACTCTTGTTCTAATTGCTCATGATACTTAGAGTTACCAGACATCATGCGCGCACCCATTGGGTAAGCCATGCCAAAATCTGCAGCTCCCTGCTCGTCGGCCTTTCTAACTTCTGGGTGATTGGCTAAGCCTAAATAATTATTTAAACTCCAAACCAAATGCTCTTTACCTCTAAAATTCATGTGTGGTGCAATCTCTCCCTCTAATTTAGGAAAAGAGAAATATCCATGAGACCATTTATGGTGTTCCCCAAGTGGTCCCATTCGTTTTGCTACTTTATCGAAAATATCCAATGTTATATTTTTTAATTTTAATGTTATTTTTTTGCTGCGAATTTACGCTTAAAATCTCTATCTGACAAGGGTTAGGCGATAAGCGTGTGGCGTCTTGCGAAAAAACCCTCGGCAATTTTCATCATCGAGGGTTTTCCTTGTCCGCTCAGCTTTATACGCTTAACGCCTAACGCCGCACGCCATACCTTTAATCAACGTTATCGTGTAAAAAAGAGTTATTCGGTCTAATTTCTGTTGCGCCATCCTCATCATTACTTAAGGTAAACCTTGATACTTGAGACTCAGACGAGTGTTGTATTTGTTGTAATTGCATTTGCTTACGTTTATAAGCCGGCTCATTTTCTAGCTCTTGTAAGCCATTGGTTGTCCGCAATTTCATACTTAAATCTTTCAGTCTTAAAATACGTTCTTTCGATTTCTTTAACTGATCTTCTATCGAATCGTCATTTTTATCATCATCTGCTCCAGCTACTTCAAGTTCGACAATAGGCTCTGGTGTTGCAATTTCTTCTTCAAAATCAAATTGTGCAACTGGGGTTTCAAATACAAAGTCGGTTTCAGAAACCTTTACTTCAAACTCAAACCCAACTTCTTGTTGTTCTTCTGCTATTGACGATTCTTCTGTTACCAATTGGTGTACTATAGTTGAATTATCTGACTCGTCCATTTGTTGGCTTGGTCTATTTGCATTGAACAAATCACCAAATAAATCAGACTGTTTAAGCTCCTCTTGTGCTTTTAGTACAGGTTCGTTAAGAACAGGTGCTGGTTTTGCTTCAATAAATGAGTTAATAGGCTCAATTGGTCTAACTAAAGGAGCTTCATCTGGTGTTAAAAGGGAGATTTTTTTAACATTCTCTTTATCTTTTGCTCTTTGCTCAGTGGTTTGGAAACCTGTTGCAATTATGGTTACAGATAATTTATCTTCAAGGCTTTCGTCGATACAATTACCCCAGATTAAATCGGCCGAAAGACCTGCTTTATCTTGAATAAAATCAGTGATAATGGTTACTTCATCCATGGTTACTTCACGTAAGCCTGAACTAATATTCAATAAAATATATCTTGCACCTTCAATTTCATTATCCTTTAATAAGGGAGATGCCAATGCGCCTTCAACAGCAGCTAAGGCACGGTTCTCTCCTTCTGCTGAATAGCTACCCATTATTGATACGCCACTATCTTTCATTACCGTACGCACATCTTTAAAATCAACGTTGATGTATCCAGGTACAGTAATAATCTCAGCAATACCCTTGGCTGCTGTGGTTAAAATATCATCGGCTTGAGCAAATGCAGAACCTAAAGTTAAGTTTCCAAAAATTTCTCTTAACCTATCATTAGAAATAACCAAATAAGAATCAACATATTTTTTAAGTTCATCCATACCATCGTCGGCCTGCATTTTACGACGTTTACCCTCAAAAGCAAACGGTGTTGTGATAATGGCTACGGTTAAAATATCCATTTCCTTTGCAGCTTTTGCAATAATCGGACTCGCACCCGTACCTGTACCACCACCCATTCCGGCAGTAATAAAAAGCATTTTGGTGGTGCTACCTAGCATGGCTTTAATATCGTCAATATTTTCAATTGCCGAATTTTTACCAACTTCCGGAATTGAACCTGCGCCCATCCCTTCGGTTAAACTAGAACCTAATTGTACCTTGTTCGGAATTGGACTAAACTCTAACGCTTGCGCATCTGTATTACAAATAATAAAGTCTACGCCCGTAATTCCTTGACGGTACATATGGTTTACCGCATTACCTCCACCGCCTCCTACACCAATAACTTTGATGATAGACGACTTATCTTTTAACATTTCGAACTTCATATTGTTATGAATCAGGGATTTAAAAATTGTATTTTCTGTTCATCTCTAACTGTAATATTAACACTTTTTTAACAGGGGTTTTCCACAAGTGTTGATAATGTGGAAAAATCATGTTTTGTGGAAAAATATTACGGCTTTATATAGTCTTCATCACTCACATTCATGTCGTCATTGATAAATATTTTGGCTTTTCCCAATAATTTATCAAATAAACCAGCACTGCTTTTTGGTTTTTTTGCATCAAGTGGTTTTTCAACAAAAACACCTGGTTGTTTCATTTCCTCAAGCAATTCCTCAGCTTTTTGTATTCCTTTAATCAATAAACCAACACTAGTTGCATACATCGGGCTTTTTAAATCATCGTATATGGTTTTAGGCATATCTTCATATTTCGATAGGTGCTCATTCGGATACCCAACTCTACAATCTAATCCTGTTACGTACTCAACTAATTGGTTTAGATGTTTTAATAACGCTCCACCACCTGTAATTACTACACCACCGATTAATTTTTTCTCATAGCCTGAAGATTTAATTTCATAATAAACATGCTCAACGATCTCTTCCATACGGGCCTGGATTACATACGCTAAGTTTTTTACAGAAATTTCTTTAGGTTCTCTACCGCGTAAACCCGGCACACAAATAATTTCATTTTCTTTATTTTCTTCTGCTAATGCCGAACCAAAACGAGTTTTTAACAACTCTGCTTGATTGCGCATTACCGAACATCCTTCTCTAATGTCTTCAGTTACACTATTTCCTCCAAATGGGATTACTGCGGTATGGCGAATAATACCCTCATGAAAAATAGCAATATCTGTAGTACCTCCACCAATATCCACTAAACAAACTCCTGCTTCTTTTTCTTCATCGCTCAACACCGATTCAGAAGAGGCTAAAGGCTCTAAAATAAGCTCTTGAGTTTGCAAACCTGCATTAGTTACACAACGCATAATGTTTTTAACGGCTGTAACCTGACCAGAGATAATGTGAAAATTTGCTTCTAATCGAACACCTGCCATTCCAATTGGGTCTTTAATTCCTGGCTCGTTATCAATGGTAAATTCTTGAGGCAATACATGGATAATTTCCTCTCCTGGAGGCATTACCAATTTAAACATATCGTCTACTAATTTGTCGATATCCTTTTTGCTAATCTCATTATTTAGCTCTCTACGCGTTAAAATTCCACGATGCTGTAAGCTTTTAATGTGCTGGCCAGCGATACCCACATTCACTACACGAATTTCTACGTTCGACTGTCCGCTTGCCAATTCTACTGCAGAAGCAATTCCCTGTACTGTTTTTTGGATGTTAGAAACCACTCCACGAGTTACCCCTGCCGATTCTGCTTTTCCAATACCTAGTACTTCAATTTTATCGTGTTGTGTTCTGCGGCCAACAATAACACAAATCTTAGTAGTACCGATATCTAATCCTACTACAATTGGAGATTGAATGGTAGATTTTTCTTTGCCCATAACTTTATTCTTTTGTTGAGTTTATTTATTCTTCTTGGTATCTGTTTTCTCTTTGTTTACTACTGCGGTTTTTGCTTTTTCTGCAGTAGATTTTGTTGGTGGCTTATAAAGCGTTGGATCCGTTTTAACAGGTGCCTTTTCTTTGGTTGCCACAGGAGCTGTTTTAACTGAAGTAGTTTCTTTTTTAGCTGCCTTTTTAGCCACATTTGCTACAGTTGGTTTATTTTCGGCTTCTTTCTTTACTGCAATTTTTTCAGCTTCTTTCTTAATCTCCTCTTTTATCACCATTTTAATCGTCGAATCGATTACCTTTTTAGCAATTAATGCGCTGTCTGGTAGCACTTTTGGTTTTTTTGTCGCTAAAGAATCGAATGTGTTTTTTTCGCAGATAATTTGGTTAATGTATTTTACATTAATCGTTTTATAAGCATCCCATCCTACTAGTGGCATCGCTTGTTTATAAAATGCCAACAAATTGCTCATTTTAACAGAGAGTGAATCTGCATTGCCTAATATAATTCGTTGGTTACCCACTCTTGGTATCAACTCAATATCACTTTTACTGTTTACAAAAATTTGCTCAATTTGAGCATCCCATAAGGTATCTTGTTTTAAAAACAATGCAGCTTTATATAAATCAGCAACAAGCGGAGTCAATAATGTATCTACCCTACCCCCATACCCTTCAAAAATATCGCCAGTGGCTACCAATACATTTGCTGTAAAATTGGGCGACATTGGCATTTTCAAGCCGTCTCTATCTATATAATAATCCTGCCCCCCTGCATTAATAATTCTAAGTACAGGTTGTCTTTGTTTAACTTGAATATTAATTATCCCATCCATATCAGCATAAACTTTAGCAAAAGCGATATAAGGATTTGCTTGAATGGCTTTTTCTATTTCGTGGGTATTTATATCCCCCAATGGTTTTCCGACTAAATTTCCTTGGCTTTGTTTCAATATTGCATCGATTTCTTCCCTTTCAATAAAGTTATCGGCACCGGGTATCAGAATCTTAACATGGGTGCATTTTACTTCTTGTTTCTTTATATTGATAAAACTCATCAACACAATTACTCCACTTAAGCAAATCGCCCATGCAAATCCTTTACCTATCACTTTCCAATTTATTCGTTTAAGCATGGCTAAACATGTTTTTTAAGGGTTCTACAAGGGTATCAATATCTCCAGCACCAACTGTTAAAAGTAGCTCAGGATTTTTACTTTTAACGAGTTCTAAAACCGATTCTTTTCCACATAATGTTACATTCTCCAAACTCATCTTATCCATCAAAAATTGACTGTTTACTCCTTCAATTGGCAACTCTCTGGCCGGGTAAATATCTAGTAAAATAAGCTCATCTGCTGTACTTAATACTTTCGCAAATTCATCTGCGAAATCTTTCGTTCTACTAAATAAATGCGGCTGAAAAATGACCGTCATTTTTTTTGTAGGATGCAATTGCCGAACTGCATCAAAGCAGGCTTTTAGTTCTTCTGGGTGATGCGCATAATCGTCGATATAAATATGCTTCTCAGTATTTACAATTTTTTCAAATCTGCGTTTAACGCCTTTAAAATTAGCTACTGCAGTTTTTATACTTTTAGGATGAATCCCTAAGCTAAGTGCTACGCCAATTGCCGCCACTGCATTCTCTACATTATGTTTACCTGCCATAGCTAAGCTAAGGCCTGTAATTGTAGTGAAGCCATCTTCAAAATCGAAAACAAAATTTCCATTTTCGACCCTGATGTTCGTAGCTTTAATTTGTGAATCCTTTGTTGCACTATATGTAATCCCATAAATTGGCAATCCATCCTTTACAAATAGTTTACCATTTTCTTTAAGCTGATCAGCGAAAAGATGAAACGACTCGTGCAAATGGAATTCATCACCATAAATATCTAAATGATCAGCATCCATCGAGGTAACTACCGCAATGTCTGGATGTAAAGTTAAAAACGAGCGATCGTACTCATCGGCTTCCACAACCACCACGTTGTTTTTGCCGAAGAGTACGTTTGAGTTATAATTGCTCGTTATTCCTCCCAAAAATGCAGTGCATCCAAAACCAGTATCGGTTAAAATGTGCGCTACCATTGATGAGGTGGTAGTTTTACCGTGCGTGCCCGCTACCGCAATGCAAAACATACCTCTACTTATAATACCTAAAACCTCTGATCGTTTTTTCAAACTAAAACCATTCATTTTAAAATGGTCTAAAATCTGAGAATTTTTAGGGATTGCGGGCGTATAAACCACAAGGGTATCTGGATGATTTTCCATAAAGGATACCGGAACCACCGATTCTTCATCTAGATAAGAGATTAAAATCCCCTCGTTTTCTAATGCAATAGTTAAGTTGGTTCTGGTTTTATCATAACCACAAACTACACACCCGCGCTTAGCAAAATAACGGGCAAGTGCACTCATTCCGATACCACCAATACCGATAAAATACACTCTATTAATTTTGCTTAATTCCATTTTTCATTTTTTTAACGCAGAGAACACAGAGAATTTCGCTGAGTACGCAAAGTTGGGTTACCATCCTTTCTTTGCTAATTGTTCATTGCTCTTTGTTCTTTCTACTTTTAATTTCTCACGTCTGAATTAAGCAATTTGTCTCATTACTTAATACTTCATACGCAATTCTACTTTTTAACCAATTTCAATACTTCTTCTGCTATCATAATATCGGCATCTTTCAATGCCATTTTACCAATATTTTCACTTAGCACCTTACAGCGCGTTGTATTTTCTAATAACTTTAATGCTTCCGAAACCAAGGTATCTTCAGCAGAGCGATCGTTAATTAATATCGCTGCATCATTTTTAACTAGGGCCATTGCATTCTTTGTTTGATGATCTTCGGCTACATTTGGTGAAGGCACCAAGATAACCGGCTTTTTAATTAAACAAAGTTCTGCTATAGTTCCTGCACCAGCTCGCGAAATAATTAAATCGGCCGCGGCATATGCCAAATCCATTTTATTCAAGAATTCTAAAATGCGCACATTGGGATGAAAATTAGCTCCCAAACGCTCCATAATTCCTTTATAATAGAATTTTCCTGTTTGCCAAATTACTTGTACGTCTTGATCAATAAAGGTTTGCAAATGCTTTTCTATACTTTTATTTAACGTTCCTGCACCTAAACTACCCCCCGTTACTAAAATCGTTTTCTTTAAAGGATCAATACTTAAAAGTTCAGCACCTGCATGATGTTTATCCTTAATATCTACTACTTCTTTTCGTACCGGATTACCTGTTTTAAGGATAGCATGGGCTGGAAAAAATTGATCCATATCATCAAAGGCTACACATATCTTTGCTGCTTTTTTACCCAACCACTTATTGGTAATCCCAGCATATGAATTTTGCTCTTGAATTAAGTAAGGTATTCCTTTTAACGAAGCGGCATACAAAAGCGGACCAGAAGCATAACCTCCTACGCCTACTACTGCATCCGGTTTAAACTCGTTAATCAATTTCATTGCTTTACGCACGCTTGAAATTACTTTAAAAGGCAATCCTAAATTTTTAAGAATCGAACCTCTTTGTATCCCACTTATATTTAATCCCACAATTTTATATCCAGCAGCTGGAACTTTTTCCATTTCCATACGGCCCTCTGCCCCAACAAAAAGCAGCTCACAAGAAGGAACTAATCTTTTCAAGGCATTAGCAATAGCAACGGCGGGAAATATATGCCCGCCTGTGCCACCGCCTGATATGATAATTTTTGGGAAATTATTCATTTTTTGTTTTGTTTGGGGTTAAGAGTTTAGCGTAAAGCGGTTTCTCTTTGTTCCTTAATCATTGTTCTTTATTGTTTTGTTTTTCGCTCAACGCAAAACGTCATGCGCCATGCTCTTTAAGCCATTGCTGGGATCTCTCCAACAATTACTTTTTCTTTTTTTATATGTTGTTCTTCAACATCTCTACTTACACTTAATATAATTCCAAAAGCTATACTTGTAAAAATCATCGATGTTCCGCCCATACTTACTAATGGCAAAGGAACACCAGTTACTGGCCCTAAACCTACCGCTACAGCCATATTAGCAAAAGCTTGAATGGTTAAGCTAAAACTCAATCCTGCTGCTAAAAGTGCGCCAAATGCTTTCGGACTTCGGGTTACAATCCGCACACATCGATAGAGCAAAACCAAGTATAAAATCATAACGGCTAAGCCGCCAACGGTACCATATTCTTCAATTATTATGGCAAAAATAAAATCCGAATATGGGTGTGGCAGGTAGTTTCTTTCTGTGCTATTTCCAGGCCCTTTGCCAAATAAGCCACCTGTTGCCAATGCTATTTTGGCATGATCTGCCTGATAGGTTTTATCAGAATGTTGCAGTTCAGGATGCATAAAAGTATCTATCCTTGATTTCCATGTACCAGCCCTTTCTGTAGTGAGAAAAAGGAAAAACATCATTAAAACACCACCAGCACATACAATAGAAATTTGCTTGATACTTACTCTTCCAACGATTAACAGCAAAATACTTACACCGAACAACATCAAGCCAGTAGATAAATTGGCTTTTGCAATTAAACCAAATACAACTACTACTGAGCCCATAATTGGTAAAAACGAGTTCTTTACATCTTTAATATTCTCTTGCTTCTTCGTTAACATTCTTGCCAAAAAAGTAATTAAAGCAAGCTTAGCTAAATCTGAGGTTTGAAAAGTTAGTCCAATTACAGGTATTTTAACCCATCGTGATGCCTCATTTAAATTGGCACCAAAAATTAAGGTGTATAGTAACAAAGGAATAGTTACGATCATCAATACTTTAGAAATACCTGCATAATATTTATAGTCAAGCAAATGCGAAATATAAATCATACCAATCCCCAAAAGCACAAAAACACCATGCTTGATAGCTGTAAACCATTCTACCGAAACTCCTTTCTTATAAGCAATAGTTCCGGTTGCACTATATACCGCCATAATCGAAATCATAGACAACATAAGGATGATCAACCAAATCCATCGATCTCCCTTTGTTCTTTCTAAAAGTGCATTAATACTAAACATATACCTATAATTCTTTAACAGCTGCTTTAAACTGATTTCCTCTATCTTCGTAATTTTTAAACAAATCGAAACTTGCACAGGCAGGAGACAGTAATACCGTATTTCCTTTCTTTGCTAAATGATAAGCAACTTGCACCGCTTCGTGTGCTGAAAATGTATTTACTATAATTTCTACATCCTCTTCAAAAGCCTCGTGAATACGTTTATTATCTTTCCCTAAACATACAATGGCTTTTACCTTACTACGTACCAAATCTTTCAGCATTCCGTAATCATTTCCTTTGTCTACCCCTCCTAAAATTAAAATCACATCATTACCTACACTTTCTAATGCATACCAAGTAGAATTTACATTCGTTGCCTTCGAATCATTAATATAGGTTACATCCGAAATTTTTGCCACGAACTCCAATCGATGTTCAATATTTTTGAAATTCCCCATGCTTTCACGAATGGTTTCGTTGCGCAACTCTAATACTTTTGCCACTATGCCCGAAGCCATAGAATTGTAAATGTTGTGCTTTCCTTGTAAGGCTAATTCTGAAATAGACATAGTAAATGGTTCTTTTGGTTTAGTGTTGATGTGTAGGATATGATCTTCTAAATAGGCTCCAATCTCAATTTTTTTACGAATAGAGAATGGATATTGCTTAGGCTTGAGGGTTATTTTCTTAAGTATTTTTTGCGTTTCTTCGTCGTCTGCACAGTATACAAATACATCACTTTCGGTTTGATTTTGAATAATTCGCATTTTCGACTCTGCGTATTTTTCGAGTTTATATTCATATCGATCCAAGTGATCGGGTGTAATGTTTAGCAAAACCGATATATCTGCTTTAAATTCGAACATATCATCGAGCATGAAGCTTGAAATCTCTAGAACGTACCAATCAAACTCTTCTGTTGCTACCTGAGCTGCAAAACTTTGTCCGATGTTTCCTCCTAACCCAACCTTTAATCCTGCATTTTTTAGAATGTGATAGGTTAACATTGTGGTAGTTGATTTACCATTAGAGCCTGTTATGCATATTGTTTTAGCAGTAGTATAACGTTTAGCAAATTCAATTTCAGAAATAACAGAAATGTTCTGTTTAACTAATTCTTTAACAATTGGTGCCGTGCTTGGTATACCCGGGCTTTTTATCACCTCACTGGCATTTAAAATCTGATCTGGTGTATGTTGTTTTTCTTCGAACAACACATCCAATTCTTGTAATTTACTTTTATAGCGATCAGCAATTGGTCCGAAATCAGACACAAACACCTCAAAACCTTGCTTTTTAGCAAGTATTGCTGCACCTACCCCACTTTCTCCTGCACCCAAAATAACCAATCGCTGCTTTTCCATTATCGTAGTTTTAGGGTTACAAAAGTGATTACTGCTAGCATAATACCTATAATCCAGAAACGGATAACGATTTTAGCTTCGTGATATCCTTTTTTCTGATAATGATGGTGTAATGGCGACATCAAGAAAATTCTTCTTCCTTCGCCAAAGCGTTTTTTAGTATACTTGAAATAAGAAACTTGTAAGGTAACCGATAATACTTCGATCAAAAACACGCCACATAAAATCGGAATCAATAATTCCTTACGAATCATGATCGCAAAAACAGCAATAATACCGCCAATGGTTAAACTACCCGTATCGCCCATAAAAATTTGAGCGGGGTACGAATTGTACCACAAGAAACCAACACAGGCTCCAACAAAGGCACCGGCAAAAATGATGAGTTCTCCCGAATTCGGGATATACATAATATTAAGGTAATCTGCTATTACGGTGTTACCCGAAACATAGGCCAAAATACCTAAGGTAATTCCAATTATAGCCGACGTTCCTGTTGCCAGACCATCAATTCCATCGGTTAAATTTGCCCCGTTAGACACGGCCGTTACAATGGTAATTACAAAAAACAAGAATACAATAAGTGCATATTTTTGATAATCAGCACCTAAAAACTTAAGCACTTTTGCGTAATCGAACTCATTATTTTTATAGAATGGTACATTGGTAATAGTCGATTTTACATCTTGTGTATAATACGTATTCTCGACCTTTTTCCTTAGCACCATTGGTGCTTCACTCTTAGAAATTGAAGTTTCATCAACCGTTTGGCGAACCACAATATTAGGGTGATAAAACATCGTTAAGCCAACAATTATGGCCAATCCAACTTGCCCAACAATTTTAAAGCGACCAGCTAAACCCTCTTTATTTTTTCTAAAAACTTTAATATAATCGTCTACAAAGCCGATAATCCCCATCCAAACTGTAGTAATGATCATAAGGATCACATAAATATTTGTAATATTCGCAAAAAGCAATGTTGGAATCAGAATACCAAGTAAAATCATGATTCCTCCCATCGTTGGTGTACCTTGTTTTTGCATTTGGCCTTCTAAACCCAGATTTCTAACCGTTTCACCAACTTGTTTTCGATGCAAATAATCAATAATTCTACGTCCATAAACGGTTGTGATAAATAACGAAAGTATGATCGACAACGAAGCACGGAAAGTAAGGTATTGGAATAACCTCAATCCAGGAAAATCGTAATGCTTGTGCAGGTATTCAAATAATAAGTATAACATTAGCTTATTAAGTTTAATTGTTCAATCAATACTTCCTTATCATCAAAATGATGGCGTACGCCATTAATTTCTTGATATTTTTCGTGTCCTTTACCTGCCAAAAGAATAATATCTCCTGCTTTTGCAATATGGCAAGCTGTTTTTATCGCCTCTCTGCGATCTAAAATTGAAATCGTTTTACGCTGATTAGTTGGCGACACACCTTTTTGCATTTCTTCAATAATAGCCCTTGGCTCTTCCGTTCTTGGATTATCAGAGGTTAGGATTACTTTGTCGCTCCAATCACAGGCCACTTTAGCCATAATTGGTCGTTTACTCCGGTCTCTATCGCCACCGCAGCCAATAATGGTAATCACTTGTTCATTGCCCTTTCTAATATTTGCAATCGTGCTCAATACATTCTGAACTGCATCGGGCGTGTGCGCATAATCAATAATGCCTATAATTCCTTGTTTTGAAACGGTATAATCAAATCTTCCTTCGGCACCCGTTAAGTTGCTTAAAATAGTAAGCACTTTAAGTTTATCCTGTTCAAGTAGGATAGCGGTTGCATAGGCTGCTAATAAATTATAAGCATTAAACGACCCTACCATTTTAAAGAACACATCAATTTGCTCGATAGTTAAATTTAAACCGGTAAATTTATTTTCGATAATTTTTGCATTAAAATCGGCCATTTGCTTTAGGGCATATGTCTTCTTGTGCGCATTTGTATTTTGCAACATTACTAAACCGTTTTTATCGTCGATATTGGTTAAGGCAAAAGCCGATTTAGGCAATGTGTCGAAAAATTCTTTCTTTGCTTTTAAATAATTATCGAACGTAAGATGGAAGTCTAAATGATCGTGCGTGATGTTCGAAAATACTCCTCCAGCAAAAACAAGTCCCGAAATACGATGTTGTGCCACCGCGTGTGAACTTACTTCCATAAAGCAATATTCGCAATCCTTATCAACCATGTCTTTTAAAAGTCCATTTAAATCAATCGGATTAGGCGTAGTGTGTGTAGCAGGGATAATCTCCTCATTAATTTGGTTTTGAACAGTAGAGATCAATCCAACATTAAAACCTAGTTTCCTGAAAAGCTGAAACAGCAAAGTAGCAATGGTAGTTTTCCCATTGGTACCCGTAATTCCAATTAGTTTGATCTTTGAAGATGGGTTATCAAAAGAATTACTTGCAATAACACCTAATGCAATACTTGAATTCTCTACCTGAACGAAAGTAATATCTTCTGGCAGTACCTCTGGCAAAACCTCACAAACAATCACTTTAGCACCAGCGGCAATAGTTTGTGAAATATACTGATGACCATCAGTTTGAGTGCCTTTAATTGCAACAAATAAGGTGTTGGCCGAAATTGCTCTCGAATCGAAAGTAACTCCACCCACTACAGTATCGGTTTTACCAATAATGCTTTTAATCGCTACACCATATAATATATCTTGCAAAATCATTGTAATTCTATTTGCACTAAAGCGCCTTTATTTATATTTACACCAGCTTGTATCGACTGCTGAATAACTTTTCCACTTCCCTTAACTCTAGCTTTTAAGCCTGCATTTCCCAACAAATACATAGCGTCTTTTAAGCCCATTCCATTTACATTTGGCATTACACCTTTAGCGGGTGTATTTTCTTGGTAGATAATGCCGTTTGTGGTATCGATGGTATTAAAATAATCGGATTTAGCGGCATACAAGGTTTTTATCCCAAAAGCCTTATACACTTGGCGGGTTGCTTTGCTATGCCCTGCCTTTGCTTCTGGGGTATTTGTATTTCCGGTAATATTTTTATTCACGTTGCCATACATGGTTATATCACCTGCAAAAATCCGATCGGCTACTTTTCTAAATACTGGCCCTGATACCACAGCGCCATAATAAGCTCCTTTTGGATCATTGATTACCACTATCATCGAATATTTTGGTTTATCGGCAGGAAAATATCCCACAAATGAAGACTGATATTGTTTGTTAGAACCCTTATATCCCAAATTATCGTCAGCTACTTGAGCCGTTCCTGTTTTGCCAGCAATTTTATAAAGGGGGTTATAAACTACGTCATGACCACTCCCGTTCGTCACTACACCCTCCATCATTGCTTTCAGTTTCCCCAAGGTTTCGTCTGAGCAAATTTTAGCATTCAATACTGGCGCCTTAAATTGTTTAATTGGATTTCCTAACCTTCTTATTTCTTTCACAAATGTTGGCGCTACCATTACGCCATTGTTAGCGACCGCATTGTATAGCGTTAACATTTTTAATGGGGTTAACATCATTTCATAGCCATATGCCATCTGAGGAAGGGTAAGGTATTTGTTCCAGCTTTTAGACGTTTCAGGATTTTTAACCCATGGCTTTGCTTCGCCTGGAATTTGTAATCCTGAGCGTACATTTAAATGCCAATCGTATAAATGATCAGTAAATTGTTTTGGATTTGCCCCATAGTGCGTATTAATCAATTTGGCTATTGCGGCATTAGATGAGGTCTCGAAAGCATTTTTTACAGTAACCGTTTCGATTTTTGGATGCGAATCTTCAACAATTTTTTTATTCCCCGGAACCTTATAATAACCAGTTAAAATCATCGAATTGGTATCTACCAATTTATCTTCCAACAAGGCCATATACGAAGCTAATTTAAAGGTAGAGCCAGGATCTTGATTACCAGCAATGGCATAGTTGAACTTTTCTTTGTAAACACCTTCCTCTACTTTGGTAAAGTTGGCAACAGCTCTTACCTCACCCGTTGCAACTTCCATAATAATTACGGTACCATGATGTGCTTTTGTAGCTATTAATCGCTCTTCTAGTGCACTTTGGGCCAAATCTTGCATATTAATATCGATGGTCGAAATAATATCAGCACCATCTTTAGGTGCAATTTCCGCTTCGTTATTTACTGGAATCCAAACCCCACCCGAAATGCGCTGCATCAATTGTTTTCCACTTTCGCCTTTAATATATTCGCCAAATGCACCTTCTAAACCAACCGGGTTTTTAACGTTTTCGTTCATATAGCCAATTGTTCTAGCAGCTAAAGATTTAAAAGGAAAGATTCGTTTATTTTGCTGAATTGCCACTAACCCACCAGTGTGCTTTCCTATATTATATAATGGAAAAGTCCGTACCACTTTTAAGTCGGGATAAGAAACTTTACGTTTTATTAAAACATACCTACCGTTCTCTTGCCTAGCTTTTCTTAAAAGTCTAGAATACTCTTTAGCACTTCTATCTTTAAAAAAGGAAGATAATTTCATAGCTAACGAATCGACCTTTGCATAAAAAACCTCTTTATCTTGTATCCCACCCGCCAACATATCCATACGCAATTCGTATTCGGGTACAGATGTAGCCAGCAAACTACCATCGTTAGAATAAATATTCCCTCTAGCCGCTTCAATATCGAATTCCCTGGTCGACAAACTATCGGCCATAGCACGCCATTTTGCACCTTGAATAAATTGCACTTCGCCCAACCTTAACAAAACAGCAAAGGCAAAAAGTACGATCAAGCCAAAAGCCAGATACACTCTTAATAATATGTTTGCTCTAATGTTCATCGTTCAACGATAATTTTTTTTGGTGGCTCTATCAATTCCTTAAGACCTAGTGTATCTACCTTTTTTGCCACTTCTGTTAGCTTCCTTTTAAACATTACGTCGGCCGTAAGCGATTTATACATCCAACTTAACTCCGTAACCTCTTTATTTAATTTATCTATATTTCTAATGTTGGTTACTGCCATGTGGCTATTACCTATATATATCATCCCTAGCACACATAAAAAAATTAAAAATGGCAACATTTCAGTTGCTGCTTCTTTACTTACCACCCCTTCGGTGAACAACTTTTTAAAGAAAATAGTTGTACTGCCCTCGGGAGCCTGAGGCTTAGACCCTTCCTCTACTTCAGGAAGCTCTTCCTCTCTTTCTTCTGTTGGTTTTCTGAATTGGTTATTCATAGTCGCTCTCCAATTCTTAATTTTGCACTTCTCGACCTACTGTTCAGTTCTAATTCTTTTGCGTCGGCTACAATTGCTTTTCTAGTAATGGCTTGAAAAGGTTTTTGTTCGTTTCCAAAGAAATCCTTTTCTACTTCCCCTCTAAATTTTCCTTTTGCAATAAAACTTTTCACAGGTCGATCTTCCAAAGAATGATAAGACATTACTACTAGTCGACCACCAGGATTTAAAACATCAGCGGTTTGAGTTAAAAAATTTTCTAAAACCTCAATTTCTGCGTTTACTTCTATGCGTAGTGCCTGAAAAACCTGCGCCATGTATTTATTTTCTTTTCCTTTTGGGATGTGAGCCGCAATTGTCTTCTTGAAATCAGCCAGTGTTAAAATTGGTTGCTCTAACCTAGAAGTCGCTATCGTTTTAGCTAATGATTTTGCATTTTTAACTTCACCATAAATACCAAAAATCTTATGCAACTTATCTTCGGGATAGGTATTTAGTACTACAGCAGCCGTTAAGGGACGTTGTTTGTCCATGCGCATATCTAAATCGGCTTCAAATCGGGTCGAAAAACCTCTCGATGGCTCGTTAAATTGGTGAGAAGAAACACCCAAATCGGCTAAAATGCCATCAACTTTTTTATAGCCTAACAAACGCAGGTTATTTTTTAAATAACCAAAATTTTGGTCTACAAAAATGAAGCGCGAATCATCAATTTTATTTTGTTGTGCGTCAGGATCTTGATCAAAAGCGATCAGAATTCCATTTTTACCTAATTTATTTAATATCGCTCTAGAATGGCCACCACCACCAAAGGTCACATCTACATATACTCCAGAAGGTTTAATCGCTAAGCCTTCGATGCATTCGTTCAACAATACAGGGATGTGGTAATTATTCTCCATGCTCTTCCTTTCTTTGTTTACCACCCATTACTTCTTCTGCAAGGTTTGCGAAATTTTCAGGTTCGTTATCTAACAAATTATCGTAAGCAGCTTTAGACCATACTTCAATTTTATCGAATTGACAGGCTAACACAACTTCACCATCAATCCCTGCAAACTCCATTAAAGATTTAGGCAACAACACTCTTCCTGTTGCATCGACGTTTAATTCTGTAGCACCACGGGTGAAAAAGCGAATAAATTCTCTTGTTTTTTTCTCGTATTGATTTAACTTACTTAACTCAGCTACAATACCTTCCCAAACTTTTTTAGGATAAATAACTAGGTGTTTTTCAAAGCCACGATTAATTACCAAGCCTTCTTTCTCAACATTAGGCAATTGTTTTTTTAGACTCGAAGGCACCATAAGGCGTCCCTTCGCATCTAACTTACAATCAAATTCTCCTAATAGCTGTATCATTTTACCACCTACACATTTTATGTAGTGTAAAAATAAATACTTCTACCACAATTTACCACTTCTTACCACAAAAAGTTTTCAACATTCTTAAAACTCTTCTTTTTGCCCTCATCGGATGAAGGATCTGCTCATCGGATGAGCCAAGGGGGATTTGAAGAATATTTGACCTCATCCGATGAGGGAGAACAACCTAATTCTGCTCATCCGATGAGCAGATGAGTCTTTTATTCTACCTAAATTCACGCATTAGGGATCAGAAATTATTCAAATATTATGAAATTCACAGAAGAAGGTATTTATCACATTTATAATAGGGGGAACAAAAAGCAACCAATTTTTTTCCAAGAAAAAAATTACATGTGTTTTATAAGAAAAGCTAGGACCGAATTATTACCGTATTGTGAAATTTTAGCTTATTGCTTAATGCCAAATCATTTTCATTTCATTGTCTTTATTAAGCCCAAAGCATGCATCCCTTCTATTAATGCCAAAAAAAATTTAAATAATGGAATAGCTATAGTACTACGTTCATATACGAGATTGATGCAAACTCAAGAACAGTTCACAGGCTCATTATTTCAGCAAAAAACCAAAGCTAAAGAATTAATAGATAGTGACAATGCAACGATTAACTACCTCTCACTATGCGCTCAGTATATCCATCTAAACCCATTGAAAGCAAGAATTGTAGACAATTCGAAAGAGTGGAGGTTTTCATCTTACCTTGATTACATGAAGTTAAGGAATGGAACACTTTGCAATAAGGGACTATTTTATTTACTCGCTGGAATTAATGAAGAAGATTTTATAAAAGAACATAATGCTCATCCGATGAGCATAGTAAATTCTACTTCCTCATCGGATGAGGAAAAGAAATTTTATTAATAGAGATTTCCTCATCGGATGAGCCTGCGCTCATCCGATGAGGAAAATTATTCTTGAATAGCTTTTACGCCAGGCAGCTCTTTACCTTCCATGTATTCTAGCAAAGCGCCACCGCCTGTAGAAACATAACTTACCTCGTCTTCCAAACCAAATTTTGCAATGGCCGCAGCAGAATCACCACCCCCAATTAAAGAAAAAGCTCCATTTTTTGTCGCTTCAACAACTGCATCTGCAATAGCTCTTGTTCCTTTTTCAAAATTTTCCATTTCGAAAACACCCATTGGTCCATTCCATAATACTGTTTTTGAATCTTTTACCACTTTCGAAAACAATTCAATTGTTTTTGGCCCAATATCTAGCCCCATCCAGCCATCAGGAATTTCGCCAGAGTTAGCTTCAGCTTTAGCCGCATCATTATCGAATTTATCAGCAATAACGGTATCGACTGGCAATATTAAATTTACACCTTTTGATTTTGCTTTCGTTATCAGTTCTAAGCATAGTGCCATCCTGTCTTCTTCAAGTAGTGAAGTTCCAATTTTGCCACCCTGTGCTTTAGCAAAAGTATAAGCCATACCACCACCAATAATTAAGTTATCGACCTTGTCCAAAAGACTTTCGATCAATAATATTTTATCAGATACTTTAGCACCGCCCATAATTGCTGTAAATGGTTTTGTGGCACCATGGCTAACTTTCTCGGCATTTTTCAACTCTTCGGCCATTAAATAACCGAAATATTTAGCTTTAGGAAAAAACTGAGCTACAATCGTAGTGGATGCATGCGCACGATGTGCAGTTCCAAATGCATCATTTACATATACATTTCCCAGCTTAGCCAGTTGCTCTGCAAATTTCACATCTCCTTTTTCTTCTTCTGGATGAAAACGTAAATTTTCCAACAACAAAACCTGCCCCGGAAAAAGATTTTTGGCTTTACTCTCTGCTTCATCACCCACACAATCGTTCGCAAATTTTACAGGAAAATCTAGCATCCGCGATAAATCTCCCAAAATATGTTTTAACGAATATTTTTCCTCCGGACCACCTTTTGGTCTTCCAAGATGAGACATTAAGATTACAGCACCACCATCATTCAATATCTTTTGAATAGTTGGCAACGCCGCACGCATTCTTTTATCATCTGTAATATTGAAGTCCTTATCCAATGGCACATTAAAGTCTACTCTAATAAGTGCTTTTTTATCTTTAAAATTATATTGGTCTATTGTGTTCATATTTTTTTATAATTAAAATCATTTCATAATGTGGTCCAACACCTTCAATTTCAAACTCAGAAGAAACCAGCTCAAATCCTTTTTTTTTATAAAATTCGATGGCACTCGTTCTTGCATTGCACCATAAATAGGTTGCATTGGTTGCATTGAGCTGACTAAGCGCAAAATCTATCAGCTTTGCTCCGTATCCTTTCCCAACCTGTTCTGTTGAAGTTGCCATTCCACGTAGCTGATAGCCGGGGGTAGACTTCCCTTTATACTGATTTGGAAAAAAAGAGGCAATAGAAACCAATTGTCCCTCAACAAAACAACCCAAATGAAAAGCTCCATCAACTTCGTCTGTAGGGAAAACACAATCAACAACAGGAAGATTGTTTCTCAATACTTTACTCCTAAGTTCCAATGTTTCTTGTGGCGCAATAAATCTAACCATTTGCTAAACTAATTTTTTCTACCAGATCTGCTAATCGATTTGAATAGCCTGATTCGTTATCATACCATCCCACCACCTTTACTAAATCTCCAACAATTGAAGTAAGTTGCGCATCAAATATACAAGAATGTGGGTTATTTATAATGTCGACAGACACAATGGGGTCTTCTGTATATTCAATTATTGATGCCATATTGCCTTCAGCTTCTCTTTTAAAAGCGGCATTTATTTCTTCAATAGTTGTTTTCTTTTTAAGGGTGCAGGTAAAATCAGTTAGCGATCCGTTTAATACGGGAACACGAATGCCAGCCCCACCCAGCTTACCATCTAAATGCGGAAAAATATGAGTAATGGCCTTTGCAGCCCCGGTACTTGTAGGAATTATGGAAGATGAAGCTGCTCTTGCCCTTCTTAAATCTTTATGAGGAGCATCATGTAAATTTTGATCACCCGTCATAGAATGAACAGTTGTAATGTAACCGTCTTTTATTCCCCAATTGTTGTCGAGGATTTTTACCATTGGCGCTACATTATTGGTAGTACAAGAGGCATTCGAAAGGACTTTTGCCTTCAAATCAATGATTTGGTCGTTCACTCCTATCACTACCATCGGAATTTCTTTATCAGCGGCAGGGGCCGAAATTAATACCTGTTTGGCACCAGCAACTAAATGTTGAGATGCGTGAAATAGATTGGCAAATTTTCCAGTTGCTTCGATAACAAGATCAATATTTAAAGCAGCCCAAGGCAATTCAATAGGGTTTGAATTCGCTAAAATCTTGATTTTTTTTTCATTAACAATTAATGTATCGTTGTCAAAACTCACACTCCCTTTAAATCCGCCATGAATCGAATCATATTTAAAAAGATGAGCTAATGTAGCGGGGGTTGATACGTCATTAATAGCAACAACATTTAAGTTACGCTCAATGGCAGTACGTAAAAAAGTACGCCCAATTCTGCCAAAACCATTTATTGCGATGTTCATACCGCAAAACTACCTATATTTTAGCAAAAGCTATGCATCGACCCCTTTAGTAACAAATGTATCTTTTAATAAAACATCTGTTATTTGATATGAAGGATCGTTCTTTTTCCCTAAACGGTAAGTAATCAATGAATTAAATACGACACAAATACTTATTAAAATTGTTATCAACACAAAATTACCAAGTCCTTGAAACGTTACAGCAAAGAATATCATACCTAAATTAAACAAACTTAGTGTAATCAGAATTTTATTCGTGCTAAACCCCAACTGTTGCAGACGATGATGTACGTGGTTTCTATCACCAGTAAACGGTGATTTTTTATGTAGGATACGGATAAAAAACACCCTTAGTGAATCAAATACTGGCACTAATAATACTGCAACTGCTATGGCTGGCGCCGAAAGAAAATTTGGCTCTGGAGTACCACCAATTTTATTGAGTTCGATAAATTTAATAGCTATAATTATAGACACCAACCCTATTAAAAGCGCTCCTGTATCGCCCATAAAAATTTTAGCTGGCGAATAATTAAAGACGAGAAATCCGGCAATAGCTCCGGTCATTGCAAAAGCGATAAAAGCATATGGCAATTCATTACCTATGGCAAAAAACACACCAAAACTTAGCGTAGCAATTACTCCAATAGTACCCGCAAGGCCATCAATTCCATCAATTAAATTAAATGCATTGTTAACAAAAATAATTAGGACTATGGAGAACAAACTGCCCCAAAACACATTCACTTCCCATAAAAAAAACACTCCATATAAGCTACTTAACCTAAAATCGCCAAGTATTACCAAGATAACAGCAACAATCATTTGCAGTAAAAACTTAGTGCGAGCATTTACGCCATACAGATCATCTTTTAACCCTAATCCGAAAAGAATAATACAGGAGGTGATTAAAAAATTTGCTTTTTGATAATTAACTGTGGTCGCAAATAATAGAATTGTTATAGTAAAACTACAGAAGATAGCTACCCCACCTAACCGTGAAATTTGTACGCGATGAGATTTTCTATGAATTTCGGCATTATCAAACAATCTGTATTTTAACGCAATATGGATAATAGAAGGAATTCCAGCTACTGCCAATACAAAGGCTAAACCTACGATGGCAAAATAATAAAGTAAATTTCCGGCTAATAAGTCCAAAATGATAGAGATGCTTAAATTAAAGTTAATTATTTTTAACGTATAAACTGTGTCAATTTACCTAATTTTTTAAACAAAATGGTTAAAACAGCAAAAGGAACATGGTTAAATCTTAATGCGTTATAGTCATTGATTAATGCTTTATAGCGATTTTTTATTGAGGAATTACTCATCCCTCCGGTTCTCATGTTAACTATTAATTTATTTAAAAATAATGCTTTGACATTAAATTTATATAAAAATCGGACCATTAATTCGTAGTCAGCTGCACTATCAAAATTTAGTGAGTAATTACCATAGGTTTCAAAGAGATGTCTTTTTATGTAAAAAGTAGGATGAGCAGGCATCCAACCTAAAATAATATCAGCTTTAGTATATGGTTTAGATATCCATTTTCTAATAATTTTATCCTTTTTTTGAGGGTGGATATAATTTAAATTCCCATAAACTGCATCAGGGTTTTGAGTAGTAAAGCAATGAGCAATCGTTTCGATTACATCTGGCGAAGCCAACATATCGTCGGCATTTAATATCCCAACAACATCTCCTGTTGCCATTTTAATACCTTTATTTAAGGCATCGTACATCCCTTTATCTTTTTCTGAAATAAAATGATGGATGTGTTCTTCATATTTTTCGATGATTTTTAAGCTACCATCGGTTGAACCGCCATCTATTACAAGATATTCAATATCGGTATACTTTTGGTCAATTACAGATTGAATACAATCTTCCAAATATGCTCCCCCATTAAATACAACTGTAATAATCGACACCTTCATCTATCTAGCTAAATGTAATAATTTTAATTAAGACTTGTAAATTTAACTAAAGAGAAGGTAGGCATTTTTTCTTAGAAAGAATATACCAACTGAAGCAAATGTGATCAAAATAATCCACACATAATCGTCTATCGGAACAGTTTGTGGTGGACTAACTGTACATTTATTTGTTTTCATATAGGAATAAGACACGTAACTATCTGTAGCAACGGGCGTTACTCCTAAAGTTGGGGCAATAACACATTGAGGACCGAGAAAAGAAAATTCATTTTCTGCAGGAATGGGCACATTTTGCCCCGTTTCTTGATCATAATAGCTACTTGCCGGATAAACATTGATGTACCCACATCTATAGCCGCGATGAAGATTTTGACCGTATCCCCAATAAAAAGGAATTTTTGGCCCGTTGCTATTATAATATCGAATAGGATTTGTACCGGTGTAAGCCGGAGCGGATCCCAAATATTGGGTATAAATATATCCTTCGCCGATCTTACAACCCTCTCCGGAAACATCAGCAAATGCAAGAGTGCTTGTTAATGATAACAAAAATAGGATCAGCAATTTTCTCATTAGTTTCGGCACCATTTATCAGAAGCAAATTTGCGACTACATTAAACTTAAACTAGCACAATGATTATAAAATGTTAGTTACAAATATGCAAAAATTAGCTCAAAATACCGTTCTCCTTTTGCACTGATATTGTAATTTTTAAGTTAGAGTTATTCCCTTAGCTTTAGTCTAGATTTATAATTTCTTTAAAATTAACGCCATCAAAAGATCTTAGTTGTAGAGTTTTGAGAAACAAAATACTCAATCTTACCCAATTTTTCACATCCGAATTAAAATAAGTTTCCAGGGGCTTATAGCTGGTAGCTAACGAGAAAAGATTAACACTAATTAATTAACTGCTTTCTTAATCTTAAAAATCCCATCAACCCTAAGCCCGCCATCATCCAGTAACTATTCATATCTAGTGGTATTGCACAAATAAATTTATGAGGATATAAAGTATACTTATAACCTTGGTAAGTGTATGTGCCACAAGACGTGGTTGAGGTCTTTGTCCATGTACCCCCTCCTGCACTTACTGGCGTACCATTTGGGTTACCTGGGCTATAATATGAAGAATAAAATGTACTACCTTGAATTAATCCACAATCAGTTTGTCCGCAACTCGGAGGATAATGTGCAAACGCAGTAAAATTGCCTATAACCACAAAAAACAAACTTGTTACGGCAACACGTATAACGAACTTTAACTTGCTCACTCTTATTAATAAATTTTATGTTTCATTGAATGAAAAGCAAGTCTCATGCCATAGCGCTAATAGCTCTATAAAAGGCTTCGATTCTTCAAAAAACAAAGATTGGCCAAGTGTTTAAACTAGTTATTTAAAATCTCGACTTAAGATTTCTCTTCTAATATAAAAAACAGAAGAAGCGCTGATTGTAAACAAAAGCACTACAATTTCATTATCAATTGGACAGGCATAAGTGATGGTATAGGTTACGGTATTTCCTAAATTTTGCACACTCCCATTTGAAACATGGGTAATCCCCTGCACAGCACATTGAGCTCCATAAACTGGCTGACCAACGAACTGAGGACAACTCGCATAATTATTATACCATGCTTGCAAAAAATCTTTTTTTGGCAGTGTATAAGTAGGAAAAGTGGGAGTATACCATTGACTTACCGGGTAAGGTTGAACCCCTTGATAGCCAGTATAAAGAAATTCATCGTTACCCATTTTGCATCCCGTTACCGTTTCAGCAAAACAGTTAGTCGCGGTTAAAAACCCAATACTAAATAGAATAAAACACTTCAGCAACTGCATACTTAGTTCTATAAGGACAATAGCTATGCCAATAAATCCTTAAAGATTAATTATGAGTAGTATAGAAAATTTATACGGCTATACGCCCCCTTAGAAAGTAAATTGAAACCCCAGCTATCGAAATCAGTAAAAAAGGAATATAATCATCAATAGGAAGGTTGCAATTATTTACTGTCGAATAATCTACCAATGTTCCGTAACTACTGTTCCAACCTTCTCGGGTAGCATAAATATAACAATTTTGTGTAGGTACAACTGGGCTAGTACAAAAATTACTTGATGATAACCGCTGATCTGATGCATATCTGTGATGATAAGATGGAACACCGTTTCTATTAAAACCCTCGGGGTTAATGTAAGTATAGGTTGTACTGTTCGACAAACAGCCTATTGTTGCAGTACTTTTTATAGCGATTAATGAAAATAGTAGGAAGACGAGCGTGTATTTCATGGTTTATTTAAAAAAATACACTTTCCAAATACGTGCCATTTGGTATGTGTTTATAACTAAAAAGAGAAAAATCATCTCTAAAATACCCCTAAGGCACTACTTTTAATTAATATAGTATTAGTTAACACAAAATTATTCCTTAGAATTAGGCTCAAAAATGGGAAGTAAGGACATCAAATTCCCCATACTGGGAAATCGGATACCCATATTCAGAATTCATCATAAAATTGTTTATCAAAATTCATCAATAAAGCATTACAGCACAATATTTCACAGGATTTTCACCAAAACAAGGTTATCAACATTTATGTTAACCTAGAAGAAATTGTTAATAAATTTAAGGGTCAGCCATATTTGATTATCTCTTTTTTATAAAGACCTTTACCCATATAAAACTAAGTAAAATGGTAAAATATAGCTGTTTCAAGTCTTCGTGTTTACTATCCTTAATCATACTATTATTCTTAAGTTCATGTGGATCGTATACCAATACTGCTCTTTTTAAAAGCACTAACGATATTGACCCAGAATCTGTTAAAGATGTTTACGTAGTGAACGACCAAGGCCAAGGAGATATTTACTATAAAATTAAAATAGGCGATGTTATATCTGTTCGCAACCTACAAAACATGGAGTTTGGTGTTATTGGCTCTGCAGAATCAGTATCCGCTAGTACAACTGGCGACAATGTACCCACTTTCCCTGTCGATATTAATGGTACCGTAAACCTTCCCACCATTGGAAAAGTGCTACTTGCCGGTTTAACACGTAGAGATGCAACAATTAAACTTCAAGAATTATACGAAGCTAAATCATTAAAAAACCCAATCATAGAATTAACCATCATAAATGTTAAAGTAACCATGTACGGTGAGTTTAGTACGAATGGGATTTTCTTATTAGAACGTGATAATACCCGACTAGAAGAAATGATTGCAAAAGCTGGTGGTTTTACTAAAAATGCCGACCCAAGATCTATAAGAATTATTCGTGGTGATAGGAAGAACCCCGAAACGATTCATGTTAACTTAACAAGTATAAAAAGTCTTGCAAACGATAAATTAATTCTTCAAAACAATGACATTATTTATGTAGAACCTACCAAAAATGTTATGGCCGCCGAAAAGCTGCAAAGTTATAATAACATTATACAACCGCTTTTAGTAGTTGTTAATCTAGCCGTATTGATCTTTACACTTACTCGTTAATGAATAACCCCGAAACCGCACCAGAACTTAAATCAATTAGACAGGATATTGATTTTTATAAGATATTTAAGGTATTCTTTAGTCGATGGTATTGGATACTAGGCTGTGTAATTATTGCATTGTTGATTGCCTATATCAATCTTCTTTACACACCTAAAATTTATGAAACTTCTGGTTCGCTAAAACTTCAAGAAAACAATCCAAATATTTCTACTAGTCAGGGTATATCTCAGCAATCGTATAGCTACACGGATAAAATACAAGCCGAAGGTTTTGTAATTCGAAGCAATGAGGTGCTAGTAAATGCCATTGCAAATCTTGATTATAAAATTTCTTATTATGTAAAAGGAAGATTAAGAACGTCAGACATTTACCCAACTAAACCTTTTAGTATCGCTATTTTACAACAAGATTCAGTTAATTTTAGTAGAACAATTTATTTTGTAGAATCAGAAAGTCCTTCTACTTTCTCCTTAACCTCAGCCGATAATCCCAAAGGAGCGAAAAAGGAATATCGTTATCACCAGCCTATAAAATTGGGCAATATGGTGTTTAAAATTACTAGCCCAATTGCTAAAAATGGTGTATTCGGTTTTCGCTTTAACACGAAAGATGATTTTATGAACCGTGCATCTGGGATCAATACTGCCGAAGCCGGAAGATTCACCAATATAATGGGTGTTAGCCTCTCTGACGAGAATCCAGTTTTTGCTGCAGACATGTTAAACTCTATCATGAGAGAATATGTTAAAAATGATATTAAGCAAAGAAAGCGTTCGGCAAGGCAAATAGTAGAATTTATTGAAATACAAACAGGATTTTTAAAAAGACAGGCAGATAGCACGGGTGCAGATTTAGCAAGGTATAAAATAAACAATAACATAACCGATCTAAATAGTAGCACCCAAATGAACATTTCCAAGTTAACTCAATTGGAAACTGGCAAAGAAGCATTAAAAATCGAAATGGTTGGCATTAACCAACTCGAAAATCAATTAAGTAACAATGGGGATAAAATTACCATTAACTTAGACCTAGAGGGTAATATAGCGGGTTTACTAGGGAGTTTAATTACACAGTATAATAGTTTAATAGTAACTAGAGAGCAGAAGTTAATCCAATTACAACCGAATGCTCAACCTATTCAACTTCTCGAAACTCAAATTGAAACAGCTCGTGAGTCCATTAAAAGTAATATCAATTCCCTTAAAAAACGTAATCAAACAACTATAAACTACTACGATAATCAAATTGCACTAGTTAACCAAACGATCAACCAAATTCCTGGTAAAGAAAAAGATTTTGTTCAACTACAAGCCAATTTTGATGTGAATAATAAGGTATTGTCCTTTCTATCGGAGAAAAAATTAGAATCAGAGATGAATGAGGCGGCAGTAGTTGCAGGTGCTGAAATCGTAAATGAAGCTTATCCTACTACTACTCCTATATTACCCAATGAAGGTCAAAATTATTCTTTTGCTGCAATGGTTGGTTTAGCGGTTGGGTTTGGGCTTATTTTACTTGTTCGTTTCTTAAATCCTTATATATACGACAAAGAAACAGTAGAGGCCTTAACCAATACGCCAATTATTGGAGTAATAAGGAAATTCCCGGAGTATATTGACAAAAATAGCCGTCAAGCACTATCCTTATCTAAACCAAAATCTGTTTTTGCCGAATCCGTGCGGTCCGTTCGTACAAATTTGAGTTTTATGGCCAGTCATAAAAAAAGCAAAACGATATGTATCACTTCCGAAGTTTCTGGTGAAGGAAAATCGTTCGTTACCGTAAACCTAGCCGGAACATTAGCTTTAATCGATAAGAAAGTGATTTTAATTGCTGCAGATTTACGTAAATCGAAACTTCATAAAGCATTTGGGAGTAATAACAAAATTGGATTAAGCTCGTATTTATCAGGCCAAGAAACACTCGAAAAAGTGGTTGTACACGATGATGTCCACAATATAGATTTTATCCCATCAGGACCAGTACCACCAAATCCTTCTGAGCTTTTGCATACCGAAAAAATGAAAGAGCTATTAACGATTTTGGCCCCAAAATATGATTATGTATTAGTAGATACAGCTCCCGTAGGATTAGTGTCTGATGCCATCCCATTAATTCGTCAATCAGACGTTAATTTATTCGTAATTCGCTCTGGTAAATCACAGTTTAGAGCAGCAGCAATCCCAGAACGACTATCTCGTGAGTATGGATTGAGCAATTTAGCGATTGTTTTGAACGCATTTGGCGACGATGCACTTCACTCTAACTACTACACTACAGATTACTCTAGAGGTGGTGGAAATAGCACCTATTATTACTCAGATTATTCTGGATATGCTGGTTCTGGCTATTACGACAATGATCCTAAAAAATGGTGGGAATTTTGGAAGAAAAAGTAGAAAGCGCTGAGCGCAAAGCGTTTGGCGTTAAGCGTTTTATACTAGTTTGATAGCATGATCGAAAAGGATTATAAATGGTATCCAGTTTATACACGTTCTCGCGCCGAAAAAAAAACACAGGCAGAACTCACAAAGAAGAATATCATTTCTTATTTACCCTTAAAAAAGGTAGAAAAACAGTGGAGCGACCGCAAAAAAATTATTGAAGAACCCTTAATAAGTTCGTACATATTTGTTTATATTTCGACGAAAGAGTACGCCGAAGTATTAATGACAAGTGGAGTAGCACGTTTTATTTATTTTTCTGGATCTATTGCTTCTATTCCAAATCAACAAATAAATGATCTTAAGTTGCTAATGGCCAATAGTACCGATTTAGAAGTACTCGATTTCGAGGTTACACCTGGAGAAAAAGTGCTAATTAAAGCTGGTCCATTTAAAGGAATCCTAGCAGAATTAGTATCTTTAAAGAATAACAAAAAAACAATAGTCTTAAGGTTACAAAACTTAGGCTATTCAATAGTAATTAGTACCTCATTGGCCTTTATAACGCCAATTAAATAAGATATACAGTATCAGTTAGTTAAATATTTTAATGTAACTGAGGGGGCGAAGCTGTATCTGAACGAACCACAAAATGTGCCGAATTTCGGGAATAATCTCTAAAGAATTTTCAGTAGAAAAACTTAGCTATCATACTACCTTAATGTGTGATAGCATGGTTCATGGCGGGCCAGACGATTTTGGTTGCCTAGTTGATGCCGAGGCTAAAGTTAGTTTGGGCAACCGGCGTTTAGCTATTTTAGACCTAAGTCCTGCCGGGCATCAACCCATGGTTAACACCGATCAAAAAATTGCAATCACCTACAATGGAGAAATTTATAATTTTAAAATTATAAAAGAAGAGTTAATAAATGAGGGTTTAAAATTTAATACCAACACCGATACAGAGGTCATTATTAAAGCATACGAATTTTGGGGCGAGGACTCTTTTACCCGATTAAACGGTGTATTTGCTTTCTGTTTACACGATAAAAATAAAAATTGCGTGTACTTGGTTAGAGACCAGAGTGGTGTAAAACCAGTTTATTATACAGCAAATCAAAAACAATTCGTGTTTGCTTCAGAAGTAAAGGCTTTTGAGCATGCAGGTATCGAAATTGCTGAAGATGAAAACTGGAAGATTTATTATTTAGCATTTGGCCACATTCCTGAACCATTTACCACCTTAAAAAATGTGTTTAGTTTACCCAAGGGCAGTTATTTAAAATATGAACTCTCTTCTGGTGCCTTCAAAATATCGCCTTACTTTCAGTATAATTCTTCTATTGATATTGTAGACGAAAAGGAAGCCATTCAAAGCATCAAAGAAGAACTTACTAAAGCCATTAAACTGCAGCTCATATCAGATACCACCATTGGTGTACTTTTTAGTGGAGGTTTAGATTCGAGCATTATTACCCTATTAGCCGATACATACTCGAAAGGAAACCTAAGTTCTATTTCAGCTAATTTTAATGAAATCGATTTTTCTGAAAGCACGCATCGCAAAGTAATGGCTGAGCGTGTTGCAGGAGAACATTTCGAGCATATTATTACTTATAGGGATTTTGTTTATAATTTTGAGACTATCCTTCGGGATATGGATCAACCTACTAATGACGGTATTAACACTTGGTTTGTTTGTAAATGCGCTAAAGAGAATGGTGTAAAATCTGTACTTTCTGGCCTGGGGGCCGATGAGCTTTTTGGTGGATACCCCTCTTTTGACAGAATTAGAAAAATACAAAATTTGGGCAAAATTAGTCGAACACTTATTAAATCGGCTAAATTTTTAGAAAGCACTAAATTAAAGCGATTATATTATTTAAGTTTTCAATCTCCAGTTGGCGAATATTTATGTTTACGAGGATTGTATACTCCAGATGTTATTGCCAACCTATTAAACATCGACATTAAAACGGTAATTAATTGCCTCCAAAATATCCCATTAAATGATAGCATAAAATATTTAAATGACGAAGAACGGGCAAGTTGGTTCGAAATGAACATGTATATGCAAAATCAGTTATTAAAAGACACCGATTTTATGAGCATGAGTCAAAGTGTTGAAGTAAGAGTCCCATTTTTAGACGTTAATTTTGTGAATTTAGTAACCAAAATTCATCCCAGCATCAAGTTTGGTGAGCATCAAAAAAAGAGATTATTAATTGAAGCATATAAAGACGAGCTACCAAAAGAAACTTGGAATAGAAGTAAAATGGGCTTTACCTTTCCATTTCAAGAATGGATGAGAAAAAATAAAGAAATTTCATCACCAGATCTTTATCAGAATAAAACTGCGAAAAAATTAATAGGCGCATTTAACGAAAATAATCTGCACTGGTCTTCTGCCTTTGCACTTTATAAAATATTTCATGGCTCATAAGGTTTTATTTTTAACGCTAAAGGTTTTTGGTTTCACAGGAGGCATTGAAAAAGTTTGCCGCATTATTTGCAGAGCACTTTACGATCTTAGTTTAAATGAAATTGTTGTCCCCACTGTTCATTGCATGTATGATAAATATTATGATCGTGATTCTAAATATTTGAAAAAAAATCAATATCACGCTTTTGATAGTAATCGTAAACGATTTGTAATTAGTTCATTATATAAAGGTATTCGATCAGATGTGGTTATTTTAAGCCATATTCATTTACTATCCATAGGTTATTTAATAAAAAGGTTCAGTCCGTCTACTAAAGTGTATCTTTTGGCACACGGTATCGAAATTTGGCGAAAATTACCTGAGCCTAAATTAAAGGCACTCCGAAGGCTAGATAAAATTATTGCTGTGAGCCAATACACGGCAGATATGATTAAAGAAATTCATGAAATTGAGGAAAATAAAATTGAAATCTTAAACAATTGTTTAGATCCCTTTTATTATTATCCATCAAATTTTGAAAAGCCAGACTTCTTGCTGAAACGGCATGCTCTTAATGAGAAACAAACCATCTTATTTTCACTTTCGCGTTTATCTTCCTCCGAAAAATATAAAGGATATGACCATACCTTTGAAATCTTATCTCATTTGGTAAGCAAAAAACCAGAGCTGATATATTTGTTAGCTGGAAAATACGACGATGAAGAAAAGAAGAGATTAGACAAGTTGATTGCTAAATTTAAAATTGAAAAACACGTAAAACTAATTGGTTTTATTGATGAAGCAGAAATAACCGATTATTTCTTGTTATCTGACATCTTTATTATGCCAAGTAAAAAAGAAGGATTCGGCATTGTATTTATTGAAGCTATGGCTAGTGGGTTAAGAGTTATAGCAGGTAATAAAGACGGTAGCGTTGACGCCCTAAAACAGGGAGAATTAGGTAAATTAGTAGATCCAGATAATTTAAATGAGATTGAAAAGGCTTTAGTCGACTTACTAAACCACTCCATTAACAATGAAGAAAAATTAGCGTTACAAGCCAAAGTATACAATGCATTTAGCTTTGAAAAATACCGTCAAAGTATTATGAGTATCATTGCAAATGGTAGCGCATATAGTTAAACACAGCATGGAAAATAACATCAATAAAGTTACTTTTTTTATGCTAGTTACTAATCGCGATTGTATAATTGCCGATTATGCTATCAAAAGCTATGAAAAAATCTATAATGAAAAAAGAAAATACGGATACAAAGATTTTCAATTATTCATTTATTTAAACTGCTTATCGGAAGAAAATTTAGCATTTTACTATGATAAATGGGCTAATTATCCATTTAGTGTATTATACAATAATGCTGAAAAAATAGCAGCAATGAAAGTTAAACCCTATCCTGGGCAAACTATTATTTCGCCTGAAGGAATGGCTAGAAAAGTGGATGACTACGCCGAAAGTTATGACGAACTCTGGTCTACCGAACTTCAGAAATTTAATACGCCCTATATTGCCACAGTAGATGCCGATTTTGAAGTTTTGGACTCAGATTTTTACTTCGACCTAATGAATAAATTAAGTGCAGATGAGCAAATTATTTGTGCAAGTTCTTGTTACGGACAAACGTTAACAGAACCAGTTTATGACACCTATAGTAAACAATACATTTATCAAAACGAAAGAAATAATACTTGGTTTTGCATTTATAAAAAAGAGGCATTTGAGTTGTCTAAAATCTCACATTATTATTTCGAACGCAAAACAGAAGATGGCAAGATAATGGTATACGATTCTGCTTCTTATTTTCAAGATAGCCTCAGAAAAAAAGGCTTTAAATTTATAGCTGCTCCACCACAATATTTCGGATCTTTTGTACATTATGGAGCAGCTTCAAAAAACAAATCGCTTACAAGGTTAAATATTGGGCATTATAGAAATGCATTCTTGATCGCCACAAAAGGCCTAATTAAAGGCAAAAATAACTTACTTATTAGAATTATAAATAAAATAAGCAGAAAAATAGGGCATTATCTATACGATAATTTTTTGTCAAAAATTCGCACTGAAAGAAGTACTTATATTTACACTGAAGAATAGTTATCTTGTAGAATGATTAATAGCATATTAAATTATATAAAAAGAACCAGACGGTTAAGCGCTTTAAGCGATAGAGCTAATTGTAAAACCTTACTAGATGTAGCCCTCCATATCGTAAGCACTAATAAGCTAAAGAAGTTTTCTGTTGTAGAAATCGGCGTTTTTAAGGGCGACAATGCAAAAGAACTTGCTCAAGCAATGCTTCAATATTTCAATATAAAGATCTTCTATTTTGGTTTCGATCTATTTGACGACGTAGATTATTTGAAAGAGAATTATCCTGAAGACTACAAGCAATATAATATTGAGGAATACCCGTATTGGGAGTTTAATTCTGGTGGTCATAATTTTTCTAAAGTATCCGAAAAATTGAGCTTTATCATGGATGAAGAGCAGTTTAAGCTTTATAAAGGTGATACCATGAAAACTCTTCCTGAATTTGTAAATAATGAGCTAAAATCAATTGATTTGATTTATATAGATGGTTGTCACGATTATGAAGTAGTAAAAAGTGATTGGGAGAATTGTGCGTTACTTTATAAAAATAACTCTAAATTGATTATTCTGTTTGATGACTATACCTATGAGGGAGTGAAAGCAGTTTATGAAGAGATTTTAGCGAGCAACAAATATCAATTACAAATCATCAATCATAATCAGTTTATTGTATTTTTAAATTGAAGCTTAAAAAATTATATCATATTAGAACGCTGTAATGGATAAACATGAAGGATCTTGGAAAATTCAACCCAGGAATAAACTGTTAGACCTTAAGCTAGATGAGGTTTGGGAATACCGAGATTTACTAATGTTGTTGGTTAGAAGGGATTTTGTTTCCTTTTATAAACAAACTATTCTTGGACCACTATGGTTTTTTATTCAGCCCCTATTTACAACCATTATTTATAGTTTTATTTTTGGAAATCTAGCCGGACTTTCTACCGATGGTTTACCCAAACCTTTATTTTACATGGCGGGTATTACAGCTTGGAATTATTTTTCAGATTGTTTAAATAAAACTTCTACGGTTTTTAAGGATAACGCAAGTATTTTTGGGAAAGTATATTTTCCTAGGCTAATTATGCCACTAAGTATTGTAGTTAGTAATTTGGTTCGTTTTGGGGTACAAATGATCCTATTTATCGCATTGATGATATATTATTATGCAATTGGAGTTCAATTTAACATTAGCTGGGCAATTGCATTATTTCCTGTAATTGTTGTTTTAATGGCATTATTAGGTTTAGGCACTGGGATGATTATCTCGGCTATGACTACAAAATATAGGGATCTTACTTTTTTGGTAAGTTTTGGAGTGCAATTACTGATGTATGCTACTACAGTTGCCTACCCTCTTTCTACGGCAATAGAAAAATATCCAAAGTATAGTTGGGTAATTGAATATAACCCCATGACCCCAATCATTGAAACATTCAGATATGGATTCTTAGGAGAAGGTAGTTTTAGCTGGATAAATTTAGGCTATGCTAGTTTGGTAACGATGATTTTTTTAATTATAGGAATTATTGTATTCAACAAAGTTGAAAAAACGTTTATTGATACCGTTTAGAATTTGTTCTATTGTGATTAAACTCTAATTATATTCATGTCAAAAATCGCCATCAAAGCAGAAAATTTAAGCAAAGCCTATCAACTCGGCGATATTGGAACAGGAACCATTAGCCGTGATTTAGAAAGATGGTATGCTCGAATCAGGGGAAAAGAAGACCCGTTTCTACGCATTGGAGAAACCAATGATCGAAATATAAAAGGGAGTAGTGATATTGTTTGGAGTTTAAAAAATTTAAATTTTGAAATTCAGCAAGGAGACGCTGTAGGTATTATTGGAAGAAATGGCGCTGGAAAAAGCACTTTACTCAAGATTTTAAGTAAAGTTACTGCCCCTACCACTGGTTTAATCTCAGGTAGTGGTCGGATTGCAAGTTTATTGGAAGTTGGTACTGGTTTTCACCCAGAGTTATCTGGTAGAGAAAATATTTTTCTTAATGGCGCTATCTTAGGAATGCGTAAAAAGGAAATTATAAAAAAACTTGATGAAATAGTCGGATTTGCTGGAATAGAACGATATATAGATACTCCCGTAAAACGCTATAGTTCTGGAATGTATGTTCGATTAGCCTTTGCTGTTGCTGCACATTTAGAAAGCGAAATTTTAATTGTAGATGAGGTTTTAGCTGTAGGTGATGCAGAGTTTCAAAAAAAGTGTTTAGGTAAAATGGGCGACATTAGTAAAGGTGAGGGCAGAACTGTTCTTTTCGTTAGCCATAACATGGATGCCGTAATGAATTTATGCAAAAGCGGTATTGTATTAGAAAATGGAGAATTAGGATTTTCGGGAACCGCCTCAGCTGCAATCGATTATTACCAGAGCAATGGATTAAATTCTGTAGAAATGTGGACGAAAACGGGAGATACCTATCTTCCTCATTTCAGTTTCATAGAATGTAAATTACTAGGAAATCAACCTGAATTAATTCTCCAAATTAATTTTAAAACCAACTCGGCAGACATAAATCCAGGTGCTTTTGTCATTTTTGGCATCAAAAGTAGTCTAGGAGGCGCAATTATGGAAGCCATCCCATCATTATCTCCATTCGTAAAATTTAATGGTGTTGAAACTTCTTACAGCTGCGAAATTAAACTTACTGGTTTTATCCCTGGAACCTATTTTGTTTATGCTTGGTTAGGTCCTAGCGAAACAGAATGTTATGACTGGCAAGATAATATATTGAGTTTTGAAATAAAACAAGCGCCTATGGCGGAAAGAACTTTCCCATATAGTCCAAAAACTGGGTTTTTAATAGCCCAATCTAAATTAGTCTAAAAGTATATGATTGAACAAGTTAGCCATCACCAAACTATACTTGCCATTATTATAAAGGCAAATTATCATAAGGAAGGGATTTCTTTCTTTACTCCTGGCGATTTTTCTCAACAGTTAGGATACATGAATAGACCTAAAGGATATGTAATTGATCCACATGTTCACAATTTAATTGAACGGAAAGTAACACTTACTCAAGAAGTATTATACATTAAAACTGGAAAAGTAAGGGTAGATTTTTACGATGATAATCGTAATTATCTAGAAAGTAAAATTGTTGAACAAGGTGATGTGATTCTCTTAGCCGCTGGCGGTCATGGCTTTGAGATGTTAGAAGATGCAGAAATGATCGAAATTAAGCAAGGACCATACTGTGGGGATGAAGATAAAGTAAGATTTGAGCATATACCAAAAGATATTACCTACAAGAAATAGGGATGAGCAATTTTAAATTATATAGTCAATATTATGATCTACTTTATGTGGACAAAGATTATAATGCTGAGGTTAATTATGTTGATTATTTAATTAAAACATATAAACCTAATAGCAAAAGTATTTTAGAGCTGGGAGCTGGTACTGGAAAACATGCATTTTTATTAGCAGGTAAGGGCTATGATATTCTTGGTTTGGAACGTAGCGCCCATATGGTAGCGATTGCGAACAAAGAGGAAAATCCACATGTGAAATTTGTAGTAGCCGATATTACCGATTTCAAGTTAGATCAATCATTTGATGTGGCTACCTCCTTATTTCATGTGATTAGTTATTTAACTGACAATAAAAGTCTCATTCAAACTTTTAAAAATGTACATCAACATTTAAATAAAGACGGTTTATTTATCTTCGATGTTTGGCATAGTTCGGCAGTAAATCATCAAATACCAGAAAAAAGAACTAAAAAATTGCAAAATGATACCATCGAAGTTTTGCGCAAAGCTAACCCCATAATCTATTCCGAAATCAATGTAGTAGAAGTTGATTATGATATAACAATAACAAACCTAAAAGATCAGACTAGTGAGCAAATTTTCGAAAAGCATCCAATGCGTCATTTCAGTAAACCTGAAATCGAAATCTTAGCTTATGCGATTGGGTTTGAACTGCTTCACACTGAAGAATTTGAGACGAAGGTTACGCCATCTACAGAAACTTGGGGTGTTTGTTATATTTTGAAGAAAATAGATTAGTTTTTCTCATTAAAAATTTCAATACTATGGGTCACGAACCTATTCCTGTTAATACACCGTTGTTAAATGGTAATGAATTAAAATATGTAACTGAATGTATAGAAACCGGTTGGATTTCTAGTGAAGGACCTTTTATTACAAAGTTTGAAGAAAATTTTAGTTCATATATTGGCTGTACATATGGAGCCGCTGTAAGCAATGGTTCTGCCGCTTTAGATATTGTAATCAGAGCATTGAATATTGGGCCTGGTGATGAAGTAATCATGCCGGCTTTTACGATCATTTCTCCTGCACAATCAATTGTAACGGAAGGTGCTACTCCCGTATTAGTGGATAGCGACCCAGACACATGGAATATGGATGTTACTCAAATTGAGGCTAAAATTACAGCCAAAACAAAAGCAATAGTAGTAGTTCATATTTATGGCCTACCCGTAGATATGGATCCCGTTTTAGAATTAGCAAAAAAATACAATCTTAAAGTAATTGAAGACGCTGCCGAAATGCATGGTCAAACCTATAAAGGCAAAATGTGTGGAAGCTTAGGTGATATAAGTATTTTTAGTTTTTACCCTAATAAGCACATCACCACAGGTGAAGGTGGAATGATTTTAACCAATGATAAAGCGTTGGCTGATCGATGTAAAAAATTACGTAATCTTTGTTTCGAACCAAATGGGCCTCGTTTCATTCATTATGAATTGGGTTGGAATTATAGAATGACAAACCTACAAGCCGCCTTGGGGCTTGCACAATTAGAGCAAATAAATAACTTTATTGCAATAAAAAGAGAAATAGGATCAACTTATCAAGATCAACTTTCTCCTTTACAAGAAAAAGGTTATCAATTACCGTTAGCTAAAACCGATTTTGCAACAAATATCTACTGGGTATTTGGCTTAGTTGCACCAAGTGAACAAGAAAAAGAACGAATCGTTAATTACCTGAACGAACATAAAATAGGCACACGCCCATTTTTTTGGTGCATACATGAACAACCTGTATTTAAAAATATGGGGTTATTTAAAGACGAAACCTATCCTGTTGCTGAAAAACTAGCCAGGAATGGGTTTTACCTACCGAGTGGATTAGGTTTAACTAATGATCAGCAAAAAATTGTAATCAACCATTTCAGCTAAGGCATTGCACGTGAAGATTCCTAAATTCCCTTCTTAGAAATGATTGGCATCATAACTGTCGGCAACGATACTTTTACAAACCCAACGTTATTTACACTGATCAAAAAATTAGATGATAAAGGGGAAGGGGTGGCGCTTTTTAATGATAAAAATCAGGATTTTACCCCTCCAAATTTAAAACATATTAAATATTTTGATGGACCACGAGGTTTTCAAATACCTAGAAAACCAGCTAATTTTATCAATTATTTACGGCTCTATAGGGATGTAATTAAACAACTAAAAGCGAATAAAATCGTTAATCTTATAGCGGTTGATCCTGTAGGCTTAATATTGGCCGGAAGAATAAAGAGGCTATACAAAGCCATTAATATCCATTATTTTTCTTTCGAGATTTTCTTTTCAGAAGAAGTAAAAAATAATCCTGTATATTCTGATTTAAAGAAAAAGGAAATTTTCTATTCCAAATTTGTATCCTCTATATTGATACAGGATGAGGAACGTAAGAGAAATTTAATTGAAGAAAATAAAATAAGTTTAAAGTTTAATAATTGGCATCTAATTCCAGTAGCTCCAGCTATTAAAGAGAGTGAAATTAAATACGATAGAGCAAAATATGGATTAACTGAAAATGATATAGTTTACATACATTCTGGTAGCGTTGCTAGATGGGCAGGTATTAATCAAATTATTGATGCAGTTGAGAAAGGATTACCAGAAAACACTAAATTATTTATTCACAGTCGTTCAAAATTTGATGCATCAAATGACATTCATAAAAGATTGCTTAAGCTAAAAGCCAGTAACCCTGGTTTAATTTTACATGATGAAATATTTGATGATTACGATGATTATCTTTCTTTCTTGAAAATATTTAATTACGGAATAGTTTTATATGAACCCGATGGCGGAATTTTTACTGGAAAAAACATCCAAGACATTGGATTGGCATCTGGGAAATTCTCTACCTATATGGCAGTTGGTCTCCCCTCTTTATTATTTAACTGTAAAACCTATCATCAAATCGTCAAAAATCATTCTATTGGGGCAATTGTTTCCAGTGATAACGATTTGTCGCATCATATAAAAAGCAATAGTTTAAAAAAATTACACAAAGAAGATTGTATTATCTTCTATTCAGAGGTTCTTGATCCGGTGTTAAGTATCGGGTCTTTTATTGCAAAAGAATTAGCTTAAATTGCAATTAGTTTAATTTAATATCACCCCACTACTAAGAAAAGCTCATGATTAATGGATTAAAGATACTACAAGCAATAAAATATAGATTATGGGGAAGATTTCCTCAATTAAGTTATTCGAGAAGCGGAGAGGATTTAATTTTGGAAGAAATTTTCAGAACGGTTGGAAGTGGTTTTTATATTGATATTGGTGCATATCACCCAAAAAAATATTCTAATACCTACAAATTTTATATGAATGGCTGGACCGGTATTAACATTGATGCAAATGATGATTTAATTGATCTTTTTCAAAAGCATCGACCAAAAGACGTTAATATGTTTACCGCAGTTTCAGACGTAGAGGAAGATAAGATATTTTATAAGTTCAAGGATGACTCTTCGATGAATACCATCTCAACAGATTTTGCAAACGAAGCCCTAGATAAATATGGCTTAAAAATTCACGAGCAAAAGAACATAAAAACTAAAAGACTGGATACGATACTAACAGAATTAAATATCGAAAGGCAAATTGATTTTATATCAATTGATGTTGAAGGCCATGATTTAGAAGTTCTTAAATCTAATGATTGGGAAAGATTTAGGTTTAAAGTTGTATTAATTGAAACGGATTTCAATATATATGATATTAATACTCAAAATAATGAGGTGATAAATTTTTTACATCAAAATAACTACACACTGGTAGCCCATACATTTATAAACCTCAAAGTAGGAAATCTCTTCTTTTTAGATAAAAGTGTTGCACATAATTTTGGCAAGGGGTATTTGTAGAGCATTTATTATTTCTGAAGGCTAGCATGGAAAAAGATTCTGATATAGAAGTACTTATACCTGTTTATAACTGCAGAGATTATATCGTAAAATGTATAGACAGCGTTAAAAGTCAAACACTAACAAATAAGATATCTATTATTGATGATTGTTCGACGGATTCAGTAACATCAATTCTAAAACAGTATGAAGCGGGGGATATCCGCGTCAATTTTAACACGGTTAATAAGGGAAATTTAAAAACCATTAATGAATTATTACGAAAATCTACTTCCAACTATATCGCATTGCAAGACGCAGACGATTGGTCTAATGAAGAGAGATTAGTCGTTCAAATGGATTTCATGAATAAAAATGGTCTTGATTTTTGCTTCACCAATTTTATAAAAACGGATAATATTGGACAAGATATTTATTGCGGATATTTTAAAGATACCCTAATTACAAAAGATAATGTAGACGATGTTGAACCTACACTTGCTTTTGCATCGATACTTTTTAAAAGAGAAATTTATGAATCAATTGGTGGCTTTGATGAATATTTTGACCGAATTGGTGGTGCAGATATCGATTGGTTCTATAGGGCTTTTGCCGCAGGTTTTAAGGGTGGTATCATAAAAAAACCCTTGTATTATTATAGAAATAATGATGTGTCGTACACAAGTACCGTATCATTAGACCCCAGAAAATATATTTCCGTAGAAATAGCCAGATATTTTCATAAGTATAGAACTTTAAATAAAACGCGCCCTCATAAAGAAGATTTAAATGATTTTATTGCAACACAATTAAAGAAGATAAACTTTAATGCTAAAAGCAATTTAAAAGATTATGTAGTGCAGGCAACCTTAAGAAATCATTACTTAAGTGCATTTAAGTATTTAAGCAAGTACTTATTAACTAAGCCATTAAACATACACGATTTAAAACTTATTAAATACGTTCTTCATAAGATTAAGAGTGGAAAATAAGTCTGCCATTACCATTATAATGCCTGCATATAATGCCGAAAAATATGTGCACAAAGCCATTTCTAGTATAATAGATCAAAGTTTTACTGATTGGGAATTATTGATTGGGGATGATTGTTCAACAGATAATACACTCAACATACTTCAAAAATTTTCTAATTCAGACCAGCGCATAAAAGTATTCCAGCACCACGAAAATTTAGGGTACCTTTTAAACTCCAATATTTTATGGGCTAACGCTAAAGGCAAATACATTACTTTCTTAGATGCAGATGATTGGTCTGACAGAAATAGATTGGACATTCAGCATTCGTTTCTGGAAAACAATAAAAACATTCATATCTGCGACATTAATTATTACAGAGTAGATGAAAATAATACTATCATTTCCAAAGTAATCTTAGACCAAAATATTCCTTTAAGTCAACAAATACATAGTTTTCTATTTGAAAATGGTCCATTTCCAATTTTTTCTAATGGTCTTTTTTTCAGAAAGGAAGTGAGTGATAAGATTGGCTATTATCACGAATTCTATTCTAGAAAATGTGGGGAAGATTGGGACTGGTCCTTAAGGGTATATCAACATTTTAAAATTGCTCGCCTTCCTGATCTATTATATTATTATAGAGAAAATTCTGAGGGGGTTACTCAGAAACTAACTATAGATAAATTGATAAATAAATCATTAATTGCAAAAATATATCAGGTATTAGATATAGAAAACAAGAATTTATTTGAGCCCCAGTTAAAAGATGAACTATATCAGTTAGAAGCAAATCTCAAAACTCCTTATTTAAACGATAATTCTCTTCTGCCGTTTGAACAAGCCTGTAATAATATCTACCATAAGCATTTTAAATTAGCTTTAAAAAATATTTTAATAGCAATCTCTCATCGGCCACTGAATTTTAAATACTATAGGTATTTAAAATTTATACTTACTCGAATTCTATTTAAACATTGATGAAAATAACTGTCATTCTTTGTACTTATAATCCGAATAGATCATCATTTGCTGAGGTAATTTCTTCCCTAAAATCGCAAACACTGCCATTTAATCTGTGGGAATTTATTATTATAGACAACAATAGTGATTATCCCCTATTAGAATGGATAGATGTTAGCTGGCATCCCAATACTTCTGTTGTTCTAGAGAAGCAATCAGGATTATCATTTGCACGTTTAAAAGGTGTTTCGCTCGCCGCCGGAGAATTGATTGTTTTTGTTGATGATGATAATTTATTAGAAGAAAAATACTTAGAAAAATCGCTAGCATTTTATAATAATAATCCAAGTGTTGGCTCATTTGGAGGTAAATCTTTACCAATTTTCGAAACACCCCCACCAGATTGGTTTTTTGAGACCGGAATTAATCTTGGTTGCCAAGATCTTGGAAATACACCATACATCTCTAACTACTCAGCAACTGATTTTAAACTCAAAGAATACCCTCAATTTGCTCCTATTGGAACTGGAATGGTGATTCAAAAACAGGCTTTCTTAACGTATTCAAAAGAAGTAACAAATTCTGAAGCTAGACTTGCTTTAGGTAGAAAAGGAAAATCACTAACTTCTGGCGAGGATAACGATATTATTTTAACCATAGTGAAACATGGCTATGAAATTGCTTATTTACCAGGTCTTGTTGTTAAGCACCTTATTCCTAAAAATCGATTCAGTTTTGATTATCTAAAGAAAATGGCTTATGAAAGTAATAGATCATGGATAAAAGTACTCCATTTTCATGGACTGAACCCATGGAAACCCATTCCAAATTTTTCGCTAAAGTTAAGAGAGATCAAAGCTTACGTTAAGGAAAAGGCTTGGAAAAGTAAATTGAATTATGTGAATTGGAATGGTGTACGAGGAAAATTAAAAGGGCTTAGTGAAATATAATAGGCTACCCCGAAATTGAATTATATGTTACAATCGATAATTAATACGCTTTATAGGATACCCCGTTCTAACTACAAAAAAATTCAACGTTTTGGAGGCTTTTCTAGCTATAAAAGAATGATGAATGGTAGAAAAGAAATGGTCGAAGCTAGTAAAACCCTTTTGTCTGTTAATTCTTATGCTGATGGCTTTCCGATATACTTTTTAACTGGGAAAGATTATCTCTTCCAAACACTTTACTGCGCACTTTCATTAATTAAAGTGAGTAAAGAAAAGTTTCAATTCATCTTAGTTGATGATGGAAGCTTTGATCAAGATTTTATCGACAAGGTAAAATTGCAAATGCCAAATGTAAAATTGGTTTTAAAAGATGAAATCGAGAAGAACCTAGCTAATAATTTACCAGAAAACAAATACCCCTATTTACACCATAAAAGAAGGGTTTATCCCCATATTAAAAAATTAACCGACATCCATACGATCAACGATAATCCATCTAAATTAGTCTTAGATTCAGACATGTTATTCTGGAACGAACCCATTGAATTAATCAATTGGTTAAAGAATCCAAGTGGATGTATATACATGTTAGATTCTGAAGAGTCTTATGGATATGATACAGAATTTATGAAATCATTATGCGGTCATGAAATTCCAAAATTAATGAATGTTGGAGCAATTGGCATCAATTCTGTTATCATCAATTGGGATGAAATTGAATTATGGAGCAAAACACTCGAAGCTAAATCAGGTACGTCTTACTTTTTGGAACAGGCCTTATCTGCCATGCTTGTTGCAAAGGAGAATAAAACAATATTAAAAAAAGAGGAATATATTGTTAATCCACAAAGTGATGATCTAAGTAACGTGAAGCTACATCACTATGTAGATTTATCAAAAAAATACTATTTTGAGCAAGCTTGGAAACAAGTGTAAATATGCTAACAGGTAAAAATAAATTAAGTATGAAGCAACCGCCTCTTCCATCTTACGAGGAATATAAAGAAGAATATTTAAATAAAGGCATACATTATCCGCTTAAAGCTTTAAAGTTCGACAAAAAAGGCATTTTACTTTCGATTGGCAATACCACAACAAAATCAGGTTGGCCATGGGACGAAGAAGTAAATCCTAATAGTTATGATGAAAATATAGCATGGCCAAAAATTACGGTGGTAAGCCCATCATTCAATCAAGGGATTTATTTAGAAGAGACGATTAGAAGTGTGCTCATGCAAAACTATCCCAATATTGAATACATCATTATGGATGGTAAGAGTAATGATAGTTCAATTGACGTTTTAAAGCAATACGATCAGTGGGTAAGTTATTGGGAATCTGAAAAAGACACAGGGCAAAGCCAGGCCATTAATAAAGGTTTTAGTTTAGCAAGTGGCGAGATTTATTGTTGGTTAAATAGTGATGATTATTACACAAAAGGTGCATTTCATAAAGTAGCTTTAGCTTTTTTAAATTCGAAAGTTGAATTTGTATATGGTAATTGCTTAAACTTAAAGGATGGTATTTTTACTCAAAATATAGCACCAGTTGTATTAGACAGGTACTTACCTATTCCTGGTATCCCACAACCATCAACTTTTTGGAGAGCACGCATTCATCAGCCCGTTTGGGAAGAATTACATTGCACATTAGATTTCGAATTGTGGATGAGGCTGGCTAAAGGTGCAAACAAAAAACGTATCCATAGTTTCTTATCGGTAGCAAGAATACATGACGAAGCTAAAACCCATAATCAAGATGAAAAGGCCCAGGCAAGATGGAAATCAGATCATGCTAAACAATGGTCGATACATGGCCCTATAAATTGGGACCGATTAAATAAAGAAAATATTATCTTTCAAAAGATACTACGTGCTATTCCTATTTTAAGGAGATTATTCTAATAATTCTTGATGCCCAAAGAACAACAAAAAATCACGGTATTAATCCCCTATTTTGGCAAATGGCCATCTTATTTTAATATTTATTTAGAAAGTTGCACCCATAACAAATGGTTAAACATTATTTTTTTCACAGATTGCGAAATACCAACTGATTATCCAGAGAATGTAAGTTTTATACCTCATACTTTAGCAAGTTTAAGTGATTTAATAAGTAAAAAATTAAAGAGAAAATTTACAGTAAGCTACCCTTATAAACTTTGTGATTTTAAACCTTGCTATGGCTTAATTTTCGAAGATTATTTAAAAGATTCGAGTTATTGGGGCTATAGTGATATTGATTTAATATATGGAGATTTAAAACATTCGATTTTCGATAGAATTAATAGTGGATTCGATGTTTTATCAAATAGAAAAGAAATTCTATCAGGGTCTTTAGCCTTTTTTAAGAACAACGATTTTCTTAAGAATTTATATTCTCAATCTTCACTTTTCATTGAACAATTAAACGATTTTGAATATAAGGGGTTAGATGAAACCGCACATAATTACACCAGCTGGGACGGTGGAAGTAAACTTGATTTGCCAGCTCATTGCTTTACTTATCTTGTTGCCAATGAAGATAAAAAAGGCAACATTAGAGCGTCATTTGTTTCATTCTGCAAGGAGTATATCATGGAAGATCAAGTTATTAGTTATCAAAATGGCATTCTTTGGTTCGAAAATACTTCAATAGCCTATTATCATTACGTTAATAATAAAGATAAAGTAGAGTATAAATTGCCCAACTGGGAAAGTGTGCCGACTAGTTTTTTTATCACCTCTACAGGTTTCTATAAAAATGACAAGTTTTACGGGCTTATTCGTAATTACAGAAAAATAGCTGGATTTATAAACCATATATCACAAAAGGTATTTAGTCGGATAACAAAAAAATAATGTTAGTTTCTATCTGTATTCCTTGCTACAATGCCGCTTTATTTCTGCCAAAAACATTGCCAGCTTTGCTTCAGCAAAGTCACCAAAATTTGGAGATCATTATTATTGATGATGGATCTACGGATTCAAGTATAAAAATTATTCAGGAATTTGCAGAAAAAGATCAACGCATTCAATTAGAAATTGCAACAAGTAAAGGAGCATCTGCCGCAAGAAACCAAGCCTACAACCTAAGCAAAGGAGATTGTATTGTTTTTTTTGATGCCGACGATTGGATTCCAGAGAACTTTATAACATCACAGCTTCAAACTTTAAAGTCAGACCAAGATGTTGTAGTGGCCAAATGGGGTAGATTTTATGAAAATGAATTATCAACAATCAATATTGACCAATCTCAACTTAATCAAGACTTTTCCTTTCAGGACTGGATACTTAACTATTGGATTAATATTTCGCATATGACATGTCCCGGAAGGGTATTGATTCCTAAAGCGATAATTGAACATTCGGGCTTATGGGATGAAGATTTAAGTTTAAATGATGATTTTACATTTTTTACTCGCATTTTCTCTAACAGTAAATTGATACGCTATAATGCTAATAGTACATTTTATTATCGTTCAGGTATTAACGGACTTTCGTCGAAAAAAGGAGATCAGGCATACGAATCGCTTTTCAATTCTTTAACAAGAGCGATAAATGTAGCACAATCTAAATTACAGGAACGAAATGAGCTTAATATCTGCTATGCTAATTTACTTCAAAACTTCATTTATGAAACCTATCCGTATAAGCCTGACTTAATAAATAAAGCCAATGATTTAATTAAAACATTAGGAGGCTCAAATTTGAAATTCCCAGCCGGAGGCAAAACGAAATTAATAAACTCCATTTTTGGGTGGAAATTGGTAAAAAAAATAAAAAATTTGACAGCATGAAACCCCTCAACATTGCTATAATTGCCGACCCCGAAATACCGGTTCCGCCCCTACTTTATGGCGGCATAGAACGCATAATTGACATGTTAGTAGAAGGTTATGTAACACAAGGTCATAAAGTGAGTTTATTTGCACACTCTGATTCAATTACAAAAGCAACTCTATTTCCCTACAAAGGCAAAAGCAGTCGCCGCGTATTTGACATTATTAAAAATACTTTTCTCATTAACAAAGAAATATATAAAGGGAATTTTGATGTTGTACATAGTTTCGGAAGGCTTCTCTATTTATTACCTCAGCTTCCATTCAGACTACCAAAAATAATGAGTTATCAAAGAGAGCCAACAATTAGTCAGATTAAAAAAGCAATCTCTTTAGCAAAAAAAAATACACTTGCTTTTACTGGTTGTAGTGGATATATAAGTGATCAGATTGCCCCATTTGCACCAGCTTATCCAATCTTTAATGGTGTAGATCTAAGCATTTATAACTTTAAAGAAGAAGTAGATACCGATGCGCCACTAGTATTTTTAGGTAGAATAGAACCCATAAAGGGGACTCATATTGCAATTGAAGTGGCAAAAAAAACAAATAAGAATTTAATCATTGCAGGAAACATCCCGAACGAATATCAGAATTATTTTGATACGCAGATCAAGCCAGAGCTAAATAAGCAAATTACTTATATTGGCGCAGTAAATGACAAGCAAAAAAATGCACTGTTAGGAAATGCTGCTGCTTTTTTAATGCCCATCGAATGGAATGAGCCTTTTGGTATTGTAATGGCCGAAGCAATGGCATGTGGAACACCAGTAATTGGATTCAATAGAGGATCTGTACCAGAAGTAGTTATTAACGATTATAATGGTTATCGATGTAACACCACCGATCAAATGGTAAACCACGTAAAAGAAATCAATAAAATTGATAGGAAAAACGTTCGCAAAGATGCAGAAGAGAGATTTTCTTCACAAGTAATTATTAAACAATATTTAAATTTATATCAAAAAATAATAAATAATCAATGAATATATTAACCAAAATACACAGTGTTAAATTGTTCAGAGTAATAGCTAAAAAAATATTTTCAGGCTTCCCTATCCAGCAAAATTTTTATAGCGGAAAAATTTTTATGGATGCGGTAGAACATTCTTGGGCATGGACAGGAACCAGGAGTTATGAAACTTTTGATAAGGAGCTTCAAGATAAATTATACAATTTATCACTAACCGCGTCAAAATTTGTCGACATTGGAAGCAATATTGGAGCCATCAGTTTAGGAATTCTCCTTAGAAATAACCAGATAAATGTAATTGCCATTGAACCCAATCCTTTTGCAATAAAGTATTTTAAAAAATCGCTTATAAAAAATAAATTGGTAAACAGATGCCAGATTATTGAGGCTGTGGTATCAAGCAATGCTATAGAAAAGAATTTTGATCCATCAGGTTCTGTAGTTGGTCATATTGTTAGCGATGGTGGACTTAAAGTTAAATCATTGGCTTTTTGGGATTTTATAAAAACCACTTCCAGCAATGAAAAGCTATTAGTTAAGGTTGATATTGAAGGATTTGAAACTGATATATTAAGCTCTATACCTAAAGATATTACAAAAATAGAAAATTTAACTCTTGTTTTTGAATTGCATCCAAAAGGGCTCAATAATGTTGCAGACCCTAATTTTTGCGTAAATCAACTCCTTAATAGTGGGTTTAAAGTAATTGATTTTTATGATCAAGAGATAAATACAGTGAATGAAAATGAATTTTCTCAAATTATCGCTAAAACTTAAATATGATTGATGAGGTTACACTTCAGATAAATACATCACCGGGTGACGTAAATTACGCAGCGCTTACCATACCTGCATTAGTAGCTAATCATTTAGATCTAAAAAAAAGGCTATTAATTGTAGATTGTTGCAGACCTCAAAAAACAAAGCTCATTGATCCCGACAAGAAGTTTCCCCAACATATTTTTGATGAGAAAGTAAAGAAAATTATCAAAATAAGTGAGGATTTATTAAAAGATAAAGTAATTACCGATGTGTATTATCTTTTCCCAAATGATCCTCTATTTAAAAAAATAGCAAAAAAATACCTCAATAATATGTACGATTGTACACATGCAGCAGGTGGTACAGCAAACATGTCGTATTGGGCTGGTATTGAACTCACTACAACAAAATATGTTTTACATTATGATGGAGATATAATTTTACACCAAAAAGAGGGCTATTCTTGGATTGAAGAAGCCAAAAGTTTAATGGAAAAGGAAGAGAGTGCGATAATGGCTGTACCTCGTCTCTCACCACCTATACCTAATTCAGGTTTACCATCTTATAATGAAGGTAGAAAATTCGTATCACATGAAAAATATTGGCTAAATGATTGGTTTTCAACGAGGCATTTTCTATTAAATAAAGATAAACTAAACAACTTTTTACCTTTGGTAAGAGGAAAAGTTAAATTAGAGCTTTTAATAAGGAAATACGGTAAAAGGGCTTTCCCTATTGATCCTGAGATATTATTATTTAAATCTCTAGGTCCTAGAGGCTGTAAACGATTAATGCTTAAAAATAATAACGCTTGGGTTACCCACCCAACAGATAAACCCGAAAGTTTTATTAAAATCGTTGGGAAGATCATTTCTGAGGTAGGCAAATGTAATTTCCCCATCGAACAACAGGGTTATGAAAACATAGACCTAGAGGCATGGATAAAATTTATAGGGAATAAAGAAATTGGATAAGATTAACTCACGTATTGTTTTAATTACTTCGGGACAGCCGAGCCTAAACCCAAGATTAGTTAAGGAAGCCGACACTTTATCTGCTCATGGATATGAAGTAGAAGTACTTTATCAGTATTGGAATGCCTGGGGAACTAATTTAGATAATATATTACTGAAGGATAAAAAGTGGGTTCATAAACGAATTGGAGGAAGTCCGATAGTTGACAAATACGTATACTTTTACACGCGTTTAAGCCATAAAATTGCTAAAATATTATTAAAATACTTTGGGTTTATAGGTGGTTTACCCGAGTTGGCTATTGGCCGAAGCACTTATCTCTTAATTAAAGCTGCCAAACGTACTAAAGCAGACTTATATATCGCGCACAACTTAGCTGCACTTCCTGCAGCAGTGAACGCTGCATTAAAAAATAAAGCAGTATGCGGTTTCGATGCAGAAGATTTTCATCGCAACGAAGTTTCAAATCATACTAGTTCCTTAGAATTTAGGTTAAGTAGCTTTATCGAAGATAAATACTTTCCCAAACTTAATTATTTTACCACCGCAAGTCCATTAATTTCGCAAGCCTACGAAAAATTATATTCTAAATTATCGCCGAAAACTATATTAAATGTATTCCCAAAACAAATAATTCAGGTACATCCAGATGCAGGTGTCAAGTTAAAATTATTTTGGTTTTCACAAAGTATCGGTTTCGAAAGAGGGCTTGAAGATGTGATTGAAGCTATGGGTGCCTTAAGTAATCCCAATGTAGAGCTTCACCTATTGGGTTCATTTACTCCTACAATAAAACTTGCTTTTGAAGAATATGCAGATAAGCATGGAACAGATCCAAGCTCCTTATTTTTTTATCAACCAATAAGTTCATCTGAAATTTTCAGTTTTGCAACTCAGTTTGACATCGGATTGGCAACAGAAATTGGTTCTCCGAAAAACCGTGACTTATGTTTAACAAATAAGATATTTACGTATATCCATTCGGGTTTAGCAATTATTGCGTCAGACACTTCTGCACAAAAAGAATTGATGACAAAATTTAACCAAATTGGAATGATTTACAAACGCACGGATAAAATTTCGCTCCAAAATATTTTTAATATGTACTTACAAAATAAAGATCTATTAATTAAGCATAAAATTGAAGCCAAAACCTGTGCAAACAACGAATTAAATTGGGATAAAGAACAATATAAATTCTTGGATGTAATAAATAGTGTAATAAACACTAAAGTTTAAAAAATTCAATCTATTGAAAAAGGCATTAATCATTTCTCCCTATTTCGCTCCCTCTAATGCTGCAGATATGCAACGCATTAGGATGAGTTTACCATATTTTTCGGCAAACAACTGGGAGGTTGAATTGGTAACCGTTGATACAAAGCATTCAGATTTTCCTATCGACCCCTTACTGTTAAAGTCTATTCCTTCTGGGATTATTATTCATAAAGTTGGTGCATTTTCAAAAAAATGGACCAGTAAATTTGGTCTGGGTAGCATTGCGCTAAGATCTCTATATTTTTATAGAAAAAAGGTTAACACGTTGCTATCAAAAAACAGATACGATTTAATTTATTTCTCTACAACTCAATTCCCTGTTTGTATTTTAGGCGCCTATTGGAAAAAGAAATTTGGCATCCCATACGTTATTGATATACAAGACATGTGGCATTCGGATTATTATCAAAATAAGCCAAAAGCCGAAAGACCTAAAAAATATTGGTTTTCTTATCGACTCAATAAATACTTAGAACCTATTGCAATGAAACATGCTGATGGAATTATAAGTGTTTCGAAAAATTATATTGATATTTTAAAACAGCGGTATCCTAACTTACAAAGCAAGCCTACAGAAGTAATTACTTTTGGTGCATTCGATGTCGATTTCGAAATTGCTGAACAATATGCCGCCGAGCTCGACATTACATACCAGACTAATTCTAACCGCATCAATTTAGTATATGTAGGTAGAGGTGGTCATGACATGCGGGAATCATTACAAATTTTATTTGAATGTTTTAAAGAGGGATTAAATAACAATACAGCACTATTTGAAAGAATACATTTCAACTTTATTGGAACAAGTTACGCACCAGCTGGAACTGGAGTACCCACAATTAAACCAATTGCAGATGAGTTTGGTATGGGGAAATATGTAACTGAAATTACAGATCGCATAGGTTTTTTTAAGAGCATAAGAAATTTGCAAAAAGCCAATGGACTATTAATAATTGGCTCAAATGATGGTAACTATACAGCGTCGAAATTATTCCCTTATATTTTAACAGGAAACCATATTTTAGCAATACTACATACTAACAGTAGCGCAGGTTCGATATTAAAAACATGTAATGCAGGAGAATTAATTACTTTGCAAGAAAATATAATTGATAGCGCTAAAATTTTTAAAGAATTTATTGACAAAATAAATATGAATATTCCTCTAAACATAAAATGGGAAGAATTTGAACCTTATACTGCAGCATATTTAACAAAAAAACAGACCAATGTTTTTAACCAAATTATAGCTTATTAAATCGATTTAGATTTTGAAAAAGTTAGCAATAATAACTACTCATCCTATTCAGTACTATGCGCCAGTATTTAAATTACTTGCTAAACAAGTAGAATTAAAAGTTTTTTATAGTGGTGGTGAGCAATTAGTTAATCAATTTGATCGGGGTTTTAAAAAACAAATTATATGGGACATTTCTCTATTGGATGGATATAATTATGAGTTTTTAACAAATACTGCTAAACACCCTGGAAGTCACCATTTCAAAGGAATAATTAATCCAAATGGTATTGGCCAAATTAACGCATTTCATCCCGATCGCATATTAATATATGGCTGGTCTTACCATAGTCACTATAAATTAATTAGGCACTATAAAGGAAGAATTCCATTATTTTTTAGGGGAGACTCTACTCTTCTCGATAGTAGTAGCAGCGTTAAAAGTCTATTAAAAACTATCTTTTTGAAATTCTTATATAAACATATTGATGCTGCTTTTTATGTTGGACAAGCAAATAAAGCTTATTTTAAAGCATATGGGCTTAAAGAAAATCAATTGATTTTTGCGCCTCACGCAATAGATAATAGCCGTTTTTCTGAAAATAGAGAGATAGAAGCATTATCAATTAGAGAAAAAATGAATATTCCAATCAATGATATTCTTATTTTATTCGCCGGAAAACTTGAACCAAAGAAAAATCCCCAAATGCTACTTAATGCTTTTGCAGAATTGAATTTACCACATACACATTTGCTTTTTGTGGGAAATGGGATTTTAGAGCAAGAATTAAAAGATATTACACTTGATTTCAATATGACAGACAAGGTGTATTTTTTGGATTTTCAAAATCAGACCAAAATGCCCGGTATTTACCAATCTTGTGACATTTTTTGTCTGCCTTCTAAAGGCCCAGGAGAAACATGGGGCTTAGCTATAAATGAAGCAATGGCAAGTGCTAAAGCTATATTAGTATCTGACAAAGTCGGTTGTGCAATTGACTTAGTGAATTCTGAAAATGGAGCGATTTTTAACAGCAATAATATAGAAGATTTGAAACAAAAATTAATAGCTTTAAGCACAAAAAAAACCACTTTAAAAATGATGGGAAAAAACGCTTCTAATCATATCCAAGATTGGAGTTTTGATAACCAAGTAACCGCCATCGCTCACTATGTTAACAGGTAATTACCAAAATTATTCGAAGCAAAAAGTACTAATTCTGATTTATATTCCATGGATTATCTCGGTCATGGTTCAAATAGATCCCATCGTATCTTATTTTGTAGCTTGGTTGGGTTCGTTCTTCATCTTTTATTGGACTCTACTTTCTAGGGTTAAGTTTATTCCGTTAGACATGCCTTTGGCTAAACAGATTATGAGGCCGATTGCTATGATCCAGCTTATCTTTGCTGGTTTTATGTGTTCTACTTCTTTATTCTATTTTCTGGATCACATGGGTTATGAGTATTTCAACAAAGTTAGCATGTTGCCTTTTAAAGTAAATGAACAAACTTATTTTATTGCCAAATGCCAAAGGTTATCATTGTTGGCACACGCAGCACTGGTTACTGGCATGATTATTCAAATAAAACAGTTCCCCGTTATCAAGCACAAGCTCCAATTAAATTTAGACTTTTTTCTGATTTGGCTTTGTGTGGCCTGTTATCTCTTGGGAGGGGTTGCTTCGCGAATTGCTAGCATTTCACAATTCTCTTTTGGCTTAATTAATATTTCGATTACCTGTAGTGCATTGGTATTAGTTAGGGGAATGGTTCAAAGAAAAACCGGATATATGATTTTTGGAGGGGGGCTTTTTGTTTTTAATTTTTTAGCGTCTACACTAACAGGTTATAAGGAAAGTATCATCATCAATGTTATTATCATCAGCTTTTTGATGTATCCATATTATAAAAAAGTAATTTTAACGCTAGCAATTCCTCTTGTATATGTTTTGCTGTACATCTTACCAACTTTTGCAAGCATTATAAGAACTCAATCTTGGAGTGGACAAAAAAGTGCGACTGAGGCTAGACAACAGGCATTAGATGCATTAATTAATGAGAATGATATAGAAATCCAAGAAACGAATTGGGGTTTTTTAACTACTCGTTTAAGTGAAATTAGTATGTTTACAACTTTTGTGAAACATGTTCCTGAAAAAAGAGATTACTACGGTCTCGAAATTGCAAAGAACTCTTTCTTAGCAATTATCCCACGTGCACTTTGGCCAGGTAAGTTTGTTACTGAAGCCGTATCCATGCAACGAGTGTATGAAGCGGGTGTTGCCAATAGAATGTCAACAGTTTCTGCTAAAACACGACCCGTTGTAGATGGCTACGTAAGTGCAGGTTTTGTAGGAGTATTTATTTCTATATTTTTATACGGCTGGGTTACCCAATGGCTTTGCAATAAAGCCGAAGAATGGTTTGGAAGTTACGAATTAGGCTGTGTTGTAATGTTTAATGCTATTTTTCAAAATTTATGGCGTGGAAATAACTTTGAATTCCTAGTTAACAATATTTTCTATGGCTTTTTAGCAATGTATTTTCTTTTTTGGATTCTCAAACGATCTAATACGATTATTGAATTAAATGTCTATAAAACTTCTACAGATAATAGCAGCATATAAACCTGCTTATATTTATGGCGGACCAACGATGTCTGTTAGTAAGTTATGTGAAGCTTTAACTAACGCCAAAATTGATGTTGAAGTATTAACCACTACAGCAAATGGGAAGAGTGAGTTAAATGTTAAACCAGGAGAGTCAATGCAAATAGATGGGGTTAAGGTGACGTATTTCAAACGAATAACGAAAGATCACACTCACTTTTCGCCTGCTTTACTTTTAGCCTTGCAAAGAAAGATTAAAACCAACCCCAACCTTATTATACACATCCATGCTTGGTGGAATTTAGTTTCTATCTTTAGTTGTTACCTAGCAAAATGGTATGCCATACCCGTCATTTTATCCCCGAGAGGCATGCTCACAAATTACACTTCTAAAAATAGAAATGGCGGCATTAAATCAATCATTCATACTGTAATTGGTAAAAGATTATTGAAATATTGCCATATCCATGTAACTAGTGAAAAAGAGAAAGAAGATGTTTTATCGATTATACAGCCAAAAAGTATTACTGTTATCCCAAATTTAGTTAGCTTTCCAGCGTACAATCAAGAAATTATTCATCACCAACAAAAAGAAAATAAAGAAGAGCCATTTAAGTTAATTTTCCTTTCTAGAGTGGAAGAAAAAAAAGGATTGGAACTCTTATTTGAGGCGGTAGTTGGTTTGCCATTTAATTGGCAATTAACAATTGCTGGTACCGGAGAAGAAGATTATGAAAAGGCCTTAAAAGTACGAGTAGAACGTTTAAAATTATCAGAAAATATTAACTGGATTGGTCAGGTTAGCAATATTGAGAAATTTATCCTAATGGCTCAACATGATTTGCTAGTACTGACCTCCTATAATGAAAACTTTGCAAATGTGGTAATAGAAAGTTTAAGTGTGGGCACGCCTGTGCTCTTATCAGATCAAGTTGGGCTGGCAGACTATGTGAAAGAAAAGAAACTCGGATGGATTACAGATTTAACGCCAAAAAATATTAAAAAGAACATAGTTAAATCCTTTGAAGCAGTAAGTTCACGATTAAAGATTAGAGAGACTGCACCCATTATTATTTCAGAAGATTTTAAATCAAAAAATTTAATAAAAAAATATTTCACACTATATTCACAAAGTAAAAATGGCAACTTATAAAGACTACGGGTATTGGGATAATGCTTCAACACATGCACATAGTTACATTGCTAAACCAATACTTCATTTACTTAACAAGCAAATCAACAAAAACATCTTAGATGTTGGTTGTGGTAATGGCGCTTTAGTTAAATACTTTGTAGAAAATGGTTACAATGCGTATGGAACTGATGCCTCTGAAACTGGAATAGCCATAGCAACTACATTTTCAGCAGATCGCTTTGCAGTACAAGATTTAACTACCACAGATTTACCAGCTAAATTTGATCATATAAGCTTTGATACCATAACTGCAACAGAAGTAATTGAACACCTATATGACCCAAAAGGTTTCGTTAAATTCTGTAAAAATATTTTATTAAAAAATGGTGGTGGTGAAATTATTTTAACCACTCCATATCATGGTTACATAAAAAATTTATTATTAGCTATTACAGGAAAATGGGATCAGCATGCAGATCCATTATGGGATGGGGGGCATATTAAATTATGGTCGCGTAAAACCCTCACCAAATTATTAGTTGAACATGGTTTTACGGTCACAAAATTTGTAGGTTGTGGAAGAGTCCCATATTTATGGAAATCGATGATTATTAAAGCCAAAATATAATTTTAAAACAAATAATTTAGCACATAAATTTAATTGATGAAAGCATCCGTTTCTGTTGTAATTTTAACCTTTAATGAGGAAAAGAATATCCGAGATTGCATAGAGAGTATTCTTGATTTTACAGATGATATTTTTGTTGTTGATTCTGGCTCAACTGATAAAACGTTAGAGATTCTCTCCGAATATCCCGTTCAAATTTTATATAATCCCTTTGAGAATTATAGTCAACAACGAAATTGGTCAATCGAAACAATTAACTTTAAAACAGACTGGATTTTAAACTTAGATGCCGACCATAGAGCTACTGAAGAATTTAAAGCCGAGGTTAAGAAACTCCTTTTGAATGGAATACCTCCTAATATTAATGGCATATTAACAAGTAGAAGAACCATGTTTATGGGTAAATGGATTAAATACGGTGGGCACTATCCTACTTATCATGCCGTTATGTTTCGTTTAGGTAAAGGTAAATGTGAAAATAAATTGTATGATCAACATTTCTTAGTTGAGGGAGACACGATAAAAGTTAAAGGCGACATTATCGATATGATTACAGAATCATTAAGTACATTTACATTGAGACACGATAAATGGTCGAATCTTGAAGCTATTCAACAATTTGAAAATAACATCCCTAAAAAAGGTGTTATCAAAGCAAACGTGATTGGAAATCCAATTCAAAAAAGAAGGTTTTATAAAAATATCTATGAAAAATTTCCTTTGTTCGTAAGGCCTTTTATTTATTTTTTTATTCGTTACTTTTTAAAACTTGGGTTCTTGGATGGAAAAAGAGGTTTAATATTTCACTTCTTACAATGTTTTTGGTTTCGGTTTTTAATCGATGCTAAAATTTATGAGCTTAAAAAAAATGTAACTAAATCAATTGATAATTAATATGAACAATTTATCAACTACAGAAGCCAAAAAGAAAGCAAATAAAATCGCAATACGTTTTGTGGTGCTACTTATAGGCCTATATTTTCTCTTTAGTCAAGGAAATGTATTTATGAATAGCGTAATGAGCGAAGGTGGAAGGTTTTACAATGAATATATAGCTGCCAATTTTAACTACATTCAAGCGCTAAAGTCTTCATTAATTATACCAGCAGTATGGATTATTAAATTATTTGGTTTATATGCCATTTACAACGAAATGGATGTAATGGTTGTAAGTGGCCCGTACTTACGTGTTAATTATGCGTGTTTAGGTTTAGGGGTAATGAGTTTTTTGGTTGCTTTTGTTATTGCTTTTCCTGCAAAACTTAAGGCCAAATTAAAATTATTAGCGATAGGTTTAATCATGATTTATGTACTAAATATGCTTAGAATAGCCGCATTGGGAGTTCTTTTAGGCTTCTTCGAATCGCAAAGAAGTAACTTTACCTATCATCACGAAGTTTTTAATATTATAGTTTACATCTGTATATTCATATTACTGTATTTTTGGATTAAAAAAAATACAGGTTCTGTTGTAAAAAAAGAAACCAAAATAACCAGTGAATAAAGAAACACTACTTAAAAAAGAATTCGACAAAAAGGGTTTTGACGCAGGGGCATCTTCTTTAAAGATTTTTTGCTGGTATTTTGTTAGTGCATTTTTTATTCGCTCAGGAATTATCCCAATTAGCTCAGTTATTGTATTTATTTTAAAACTTTTTGGGGCTAAAATTGGAAAAGATGTAAGAATCAAGCCCTACATTTATGTTCACTATCCTTGGAAACTTAGTGTTGGCGACCATTCTTGGCTGGCCGAATGCAGAATAGAAAATTTAGCCTTAGTAACCATAGGCAAGAATGTCTGCGTTTCGCAAAAGGCAATGTTGCTTACCGGGAATCATAATTACAGTGTTCAGCACTTCGATTTAATCACCAATCCAATCACCTTAGAAGATGGGGTTTGGATTGGTGCCAATGCGGTTGTTTGCCCCGGAATCACTGTTAAATCGCATGCTGTACTCACCGTTGGGGCCATCGCAACTAAAGATTTAGAAGCATATGGAATTTATCAAGGCAACCCTGCAGCTAAAATTAAGGACAGAATTATTGTGTAATAGCTTTCCAAAGCATATCCTTTAATTCGGTTATACCTTGTTGAGCTACTGATGAAATAAATATAGATGGAACTTTTGGAAGTTCTTTTTTCATTTCCTCCTTTAATTCATCATCCAGCATATCTGCTTTAGTGATGGCTAATAAATGAGGTTTCTGCATTAATTCTGAATTATATTGCTGCAACTCATTCTTTAATATTTCGTATTCTTCCTTTATGCTTCTGCTTGTATCAGCAGGAACCATAAACAGTAAAACCGAATTACGTTCTATGTGACGTAAAAATCTAAATCCTAATCCTTTTCCTTTTGATGCACCTTCTATAATTCCCGGAATATCGGCCATTATAAAAGATTTTCCGCCTCGGTATGAAACAATACCCAAATTAGGCACCAATGTAGTGAAAGGATAATCAGCAATTTCGGGTTTGGCAGCCGATAAAACCGATAATAAGGTCGATTTCCCAGCATTAGGAAAGCCTACTAATCCTACATCTGCCAATACCTTCAACTCTAAAACCATCCATTCTTCCTTTCCTGCTTCACCAGGTTGTGCAAAGCGTGGCGTTTGTAAAGTTGGGGTTTTAAAATGCCAATTTCCTAATCCTCCTCTACCACCGGGAGTTAAAATTTTAGTTTCTCCGTCTTCTGTTATTTCAAATAATATATCACCAGTTTCTGCATCACGAGCAATGGTACCCAATGGAACTTCTAGAATCTCGTCGCCCCCAGTTTTACCTGTTTTCTGGCTACTGCCACCACTCATTCCATCCTCGGCAATAATATGTTTTCGGTATTTTAAGTGAAGTAAGGTCCAAAACTGCGCATTACCCTTTAAGATGATATGCCCGCCTCTTCCTCCATCTCCACCATCTGGACCACCAGTAGAGGTTAATTTATCGCGATGCAAATGTGCAGAGCCAGCTCCACCCTTACCAGAGCGACAGCATATTTTTACGTAATCTACGAAATTTGATCCTTGCGACATTTTGAGTTGAATTAGTGAATGTGATAATTAGTGAATGAGTGAATGCCTATCACCGCTTTACGCCAAACGCTTAACGCTCAACTGTTAGTATTTATCGATAACAGCACATAACTGATTAAAAATATCATCAATATTTCCAATTCCGTTAATTTTTGTGAGTTTATTTTGTGCTTCGTAATAAGGCAAAACCAAAATGATTTTGTTAAAATATTCGTCAATACGTTTTTGAGATTTATCAGCTTGATCGTCTACTCTTCCAGTTTCTAATTGGCGTTGGGCTACACGTTTAACTAATTCTTCTTTATCTACATCTAACGCTATAACACCAGCAATTTTACTTCCTTTTTCTTCTAAGAAATGATCCAATTCTGCTGCTTGGGGGATAGTTCTTGGAAAACCATCGAATACAAAACCCTTTGCGTTTGGATTTTTATCAATTTCTTCTTCCAACATATCAATTGTAATCTTATCTGGCACCAATTCTCCATTTGCAATAAGATTGCTTACTTTTTTACCTAAAGCAGTTTGGTTTTTAATGTGTGCTCTGAAAAGATCTCCAGTAGAAATGTGTACCAACTGATATTTAGTAATCAGTTTTTCAGATTGGGTGCCTTTACCCGCACCTGGAGGGCCAAAGAGAACAAAATTCAGCATTAAGGTTGGCTTTAAAATTTAAAAGCCTTACCGCCTGTTGGCTGCAAGGCTTCATGTAAAAATTGTGCACTTGTAGGGATTCGAACCCCAAACCTCCTCATCCGTAGTGAGGTGCTCTATCCAGTTGAGCTACAAATGCGAAAGTTACTATTCCCGTGTGGTTAACGGATTGCAAAAGTAACGCTTGAAATTCAATTTAACAATTTTTTTTATAGAAATAATTTAAACCGTCATCGAATGACAATACATTAGGTATCTATCGTGATCCGATGACGGAATAAATTTACTGACTAACTACCTTACGAATAGCATCAAAATCAGGCAAATCCGTAGCAACATCCAATACTTCTGCATGAGCAATTACACCCTGCTCATCAATCACAAAAGCAGCTCTTTTTGACACACCTTTCAAATTAAACACGAACTCTTCATAAAAGGCACCATAATTTTGAGAAATTTCTTTGTTAAAATCAGACAATAATGGGAACTGATATTGTTGATCTTCCTTAAATTTAGCCAAAGTAAATGGGGAATCAACAGAAATCCCTACCACAGCAGCATTCATCCCTTCATAATATCCAAAACTATCTCTCATGGTACACAATTGGGTTGTACACGTACCTGTAAACGCCATTGGAAAAAAATGGACAACTAGTTTCTTTCCTTTATAATCGCTTAAGGAAACTTCTTTTAACTCTGAACTAAATAATTTAAAATCTGGGGCTTTATCGCCTACTTGTAATGACATATATTGTTTGTTAATTGTTGAACTAATTATTTCTTTCTTTTAATTGTTGGTCTAAGATTTGTAATCCTTCCTCAAAGCTATGGGGTTGATAATTTAAATCGGTCATTGATTTGTCTAAAATAAAACCTGTTCTACCAGGGCGCTTTGCAGTTTGATTTAATGTTGCTCCACTAACTTCATTAATTAAACTTTTATCTAAATTCCAAAAATCAGCCACTTTTGTAACCAATTCCGAAATGCTCATCCTATCTTTTCCTGATATATGATATATGCCTTGTGCGTTATGCTCAACAGCAAGTATACAGCCATCGGCCAAATCTTCTGCTAATGTTGGCGTACGCCATTGATCGTTCACCACATTCAAAGGATCTCCTTTCTCTAACGCACCTTTCGCCCAAAGTACAATATTACTACGGCTCATATCATTTACAATACCATATACAAGTATGGTACGCAAAATGGCCCATTTACAGCTCGACTTCTTTATCGCTTCCTCAGCAAGCAGTTTAGTCTCGCCATAATAACTTAAAGGATTAGGAACCGCATCCTCAGCATAAGGACCATCTTTGCCATCAAAAATAAAATCGGTCGATAGATGAATAAGTTGAACATTATGTTGTTCACAAACTTCAATCAATGTATCTACTGCAGTTACGTTTAATTCATATGCTAGCTCTTTGTGTGCTTCAGCAATGTCTACATTAGTCATAGCGGCCGTATGAATAATCGCATCTGGCTTACACATTGCAATTACAGCTTTTACTTGCTCAACATTTAAAATATCCATCTCTGCATACGTATAGCCCTCCTTCATAGGAAAACGATTTTCACCTTTGGCGGTCGCGATTAAATTTACGCCTCCATCTTTTATTATTTTTTCGGTTATCTTTTGCCCTAAAAGGCCATTACTGCCCGTTACTAATATAGTTTTCATTAAAAATTATAGATTAATTAGTTAAGGCAGACTTATTATTAAACACCTTTCAACAAATATACTATATGTACTTGTAATACGCTCAAAGTATGTTTACTTCTAATTTACATAAGGTTATCGTCATAGTTAAGCCGAAGTTTAGGTATAGCTTTTTCAGGAACAGACATAGTCGGGTATATTTGTCATAACTCCGACTAAACCCCGACTTAAATCCAACTGAAACCCGTTTAAAAGTATAGGATGTTACCTCTAAATATACCCGAAGTCTTTCACATAATAACCTTTCAAATACGCCAAATTACCCACTCAAAAAATCTATTTATTGTCCTGTCGATTTTTTTTTATTTATATATAAAATTTTGGAATGAAAATCATAACTTTGCAAACCGAATTACAGGTGCGTAAAAGCGCTTGCAACAATTTGATTTTTATAATTTTACCAAAAACAATATATGCCTAACATTGGAAAGATAGCGCAGATTATAGGACCGGTAGTTGACGTAAGTTTTGCTAACGATGCCCATTTACCTAAAATTTTCTCTGCATTAGAGATTACTAAAGAAAACGGACAAACAATTGTTCTAGAAGTTCAACAACACCTAGGTGAAGACCGTGTACGCGCAATTGCGATGGACTCAACAGACGGTTTAGTACGTGGTATGAAAGCATTGGATACGGGTTCACCTATCAAAATGCCTGTTGGAGATCAAATTAAAGGTCGTTTATTTAACGTTGTTGGTGAAGCAATTGATGGTATTACCCCAGTTGATAAAACTGGCGGTCGCCCTATCCACAATGCTCCTCCTCGTTTCGAAGATTTATCAACCGAAACTGAAGTACTTTTTACTGGTATTAAAGTAATCGATTTATTAGAGCCTTATGCAAAAGGTGGTAAAATTGGTTTGTTCGGCGGTGCAGGTGTTGGTAAAACAGTATTAATTATGGAGTTGGTAAACAACATCGCTAAAGCTTATGCTGGTTTATCAGTATTTGCTGGTGTGGGTGAGCGTACTCGTGAGGGTAACGATTTACTTCGTGAGTTTATCGAATCAGGTGTAATTAACTATGGTGATGAATTCTTACACTCAATGGAAAAAGGTGGATGGGATTTGAAAGCAGTTGATACTGAAAAATTAAAAGAATCAAAAGCAACATTGGTGTTCGGTCAAATGAACGAGCCTCCTGGTGCACGTGCACGTGTAGCTTTATCAGGATTAACAGTTGCTGAATATTTCCGTGATGGTGATGGTGAAGGCGCTGGAAAAGATATCCTTTTCTTCGTTGATAACATCTTCCGTTTCACACAAGCAGGTTCTGAGGTATCGGCTCTATTAGGTCGTATGCCATCTGCAGTAGGTTACCAACCAACATTGGCAACTGAAATGGGTTTAATGCAAGAGCGTATTACTTCAACTAAACGTGGTTCAATTACTTCAGTTCAGGCTGTTTATGTACCTGCGGATGATTTAACTGACCCTGCTCCGGCTACTACTTTTGCCCACTTAGATGCAACCACTGTACTTTCACGTAAAATTGCTGAATTAGGTATTTATCCTGCAGTAGACCCACTAGATTCTACTTCTCGTATTCTTTCTCCTGCTGTTTTAGGCGATGAGCATTATAACACTGCTCAACGTGTGAAAGAAACTTTACAACGTTATAAAGAATTACAAGATATTATTGCGATTTTAGGTATGGACGAGTTATCTGAAGAAGATAAATTAGTTGTATCTCGTGCACGTCGTGTTCAACGTTTCTTATCTCAACCGTTCCACGTAGCTGAGCAATTTACAGGCTTAAAAGGTGTTTTGGTTGACATTAAAGATACCATCAAAGGATTTAACATGATCATGGATGGTGAAGTTGATGAATATCCAGAAGCTGCATTTAACTTAGTAGGTAGCATCGAAGAAGCAATCGAAAAAGGTAAAAAATTATTAGCAGAATCTAACTAGAATTGAGATATGAGTATAGCGTATTGAGATAATTTGGTCTCACTACGCAATACTCACTACGCTATACTAAAAATATGACTTTAGAAATATTAACACCAGATAAAAAAGTTTTCGAGGGCGAAGTAACTTCAGTTACCGTTCCTGGAACTTTGGGTTCTTTTCAAATTTTAAGAGGTCACGCTCCAATTATTTCTACTTTGGAAGACGGTCCGGTAATTATTAAAAGTGCAGCTGGCGAAAATACCTTCTCTATTAAAGGTGGTGTTGTTGAAGTTTTAGATAATAAAATTATTGTCTTAGCAGAAGCGGTGCTTGCATAGGTACATTTAAAACATTACAAAAAAATTGAGGCTGATGTTTATAAACATCAGCCTTTTTTTATGCCTTCAACTTACACTACTAATCGTTGTCCGATAACGGAATTGATGAGCTTCATCGGATGACGAAAAAGTTGACGAAAAAACAAATTTTGAACGACATTTCTGAATTTTACGCCGAAAATGAACCAAATGCAATGCAAGCATAATAAACATACCGAATACCGAAATCATATTTAGTCTACGCATCACTAACAAATAAGCTGAATATATAAATAATTTCGGAATTAAATTTTAAATTAAAGAGTAATACAGAATTAAATTTTTTTTCATTTATTTTTCATTTGCTATTGATAGTTTATCAAGCATAAGCTAAATTGGTTTTAACAAAAACGATAATGAACAACCCAACAAATATTACATTAAGAATCCCAAATAGAGCGGCTGATATAGCTACCCTATCTGTCGTTCTTATTGTTATTATTCTGCTGCTAAGTAAGCAGCATGGGTCGCTATAAAATGAATATTTAATACTCAAGATATACCTAAAGCGTCCCGATCAAATCGGGACGCTTTTTTTAAATAGAAAAGAATGCAATACTACAACTCAAACACAGTAATTTACCTAAATGGCGAATTTGTAAAAGCACAAGATGCTAAAACCGATTTATATGGACAGTCTTTACATTATGGTTTAGCTGCATTTGAAGGTATTAGAGCTTATAAAACTCATAACGATACTCGAGTTTTTAAAATAAGAGAGCACTATGAAAGATTAAAACGCTCTTGTGAGTTGGTTAACATTCCATACCCATGGGATAATAATGAATTAATAAAGCAGACATATCGCCTATTAGAATTAAATAATTTAAAAGATTCGTATATCCGCCCAATTGTTTATAGCGCCCCTAACATGACTTTAATTGCACCCACCGAAGTGTCGATAATGATTTGTGCTTGGGAATGGGGAGCATATTTGGGCGATAAGCAGTTAAAAGTTTGCATCTCCCCTTTTCAACGCCCAAACCCTAAATCAACCTTTGTTGAAGCAAAAATAAGCGGCCATTATGTAAACTCAATTCTAGCAACAACTGATGCAAAAAACAAAGGTTACGATGAAGCATTACTACTTGATATGCATGATAATGTAGCCGAAGGATCTGGCGCCAATATATTTATTGAGAAAGACGGAAAACTATATACTCCTTCCTTAGGCAATATATTAGCAGGCATCACACGTCAAACAGTTATCGAACTGTGCAAAGTATTAGATATCGAAATCACAGAAAAAACCATTTCTGTTGAAGAGTTAAAGAATGCAGATAGTGCCTTTTTCTGTGGCACAGCTGCCGAGATAATTGGCATTCATACCATAGATGAAACCGTTTATAGACAACGATGGAGCGATAGCATAGGCGCTACGATACAAAGGGCATATAAAAATCTTGTGCTAGAAAAAGTAAATTATGAAGTGATTATTTAGGTTAACTGTTCAAATTGTTAAAACTGGTTAACTGTAAGTAGCCAATCCAAACAATTAACCAATTAACCGATTAAAACAATTAAACAGCTAATAAATGACCGAATTAAATAAATACAGTAAAACCTTTACACAAGATCCTACTCAGCCTGCAGCACAAGCCATGCTGTACGGAATCGGATTAACCGATGCAGATATGGAAAAAGCTCAAGTTGGTATCGCCAGCATGGGTTATGATGGTAACACCTGCAATATGCATTTAAATGATTTAGCCCAAGTAGTTAAAAAAGGAGTATGGGAAAATGATTTGGTGGGTTTAATTTTCAATACCATAGGTGTAAGCGACGGCATGAGCAACGGTACTCCAGGTATGCGTTATTCGTTGGTAAGCCGCGATATAATTGCCGATTCGATTGAAGCGGTATGTGGTGGCCAATATTACGATGGCTTAATCACCATTCCCGGATGTGACAAAAATATGCCTGGTTCAGTAATGGCAATGGGCCGATTAAATCGACCTTCAATTATGGTGTATGGTGGTACCATAAAACCTGGCCACTATAAAGGTGAAGACCTTAACATTGTATCGGCATTTGAGGCACTTGGCAAAAAAATTGCCGGGCAAATGGATGATATTGATTTCAAAGAAATTATTAAACACGCTTGTCCGGGTGCAGGTGCGTGTGGCGGAATTTACACAGCAAATACAATGGCTGCCGCCGTTGAGGCCTTGGGGATGAGCCTACCCTTTTCATCCTCAAATCCTGCTTTAAGCGAAGAGAAACAAGCCGAATGTTTGGCTGCTGGAAAAGCAATTAAAATCTTATTAGAAAAAGACATCAAGCCAAGCGACATCATGACTCGCAAAGCGTTTGAAAATGCAATAGTAACCATCATGGTTTTAGGTGGCTCAACAAATGCTGTTTTGCACTTAATTGCAATGGCCAAAAGTGTAGATGTACCGTTAACTCAAGACGATTTTCAAATCATTAGTAATCGTATCCCAGTATTGGCCGATATGAAACCAAGTGGGAAGTATATGATGGAAGATCTTCATAAAATTGGAGGTGTACCAGCCGTAATGAAATATCTTTTGAAAAAAGGCTGGTTGCATGGCGATTGCTTAACGGTTACAGGTAAAACAATTGCAGAAAATTTAGAAGCAATTCCTGATTTAGATTTTGATGAGCAGAAAATTATTTTCCCGAGCGAAAACCCAATAAAAGCTACCGGACACTTGCAAATTTTGTACGGAAATCTAGCAGAGGGTGGTAGCGTTGCAAAGATAAGTGGCAAAGAAGGCGAGTTTTTCGAAGGACCTGCACGTGTTTTCAATGGAGAGTTTGAATTAATTGCTGGAATTTCGAGCGGTAAGGTAAAACCTGGCGATGTGGTGGTTATCCGCGATGTTGGTCCCAAAGGTGCTCCGGGTATGCCCGAAATGCTTAAACCAACTTCGGCTATATATGGTGCAGGCTTAGGAAGTAGCGTGGCACTAATAACTGATGGAAGATTTAGTGGAGGCACACATGGTTTTGTAGTTGGACACATTACACCCGAATATTTTGATGGTGGCTTAATTGCCTTTGTTGAAGACGATGACCGAATTGAAATTAGTGCAAAAGAAAACAGCATTATCCTAAAAGTTAGCGCTGAAATAATTGCGAAACGCAAAGAAAAATGGCAACAACCCGAACTAAAAGTTAAAAAAGGGGTACTCTATAAATATGCCAAAACAGTAACTACCGCGGCCGAAGGCTGTGTAACCGACGAAGCTTAAAATCAAAGAAAATGACACAAGAAACGATAGTAGCAGAAGCAAAAACCGTAAAGTCCGAAAATCTTTTTAAAGGAACAGGATCTCAAGTTTTACTAAATGGATTAATCGAAGAAGGCGTACACACCATCTTTGGCTACCCAGGTGGAGCAATTATGCCAATTTATGATGCCTTATATGATTATGCTGATAAATTGACGCACATATTGGTTCGTCATGAGCAAGGTGGCATTCATGCTGCGCAAGGTTTTGCCCGTACAAGTGGTGAAGTAGGTGTTGTGTTTGCAACAAGCGGTCCGGGGGCTACGAATTTAGTAACTGGCCTAGCCGACGCTCAAATTGATAGCACTCCATTGGTTTGTATCACTGGTCAAGTTTTTGCGCACCTTTTAGGTACAGACGCCTTTCAAGAAACCGATGTAATTAACATCACCACTCCAGTTACCAAATGGAACTATCAGGTTACTGACGCCAAAGAAATACCCGAGGTATTAGCAAAAGCTTTTTATATCGCAAAAAGCGGAAGACCGGGGCCGGTGTTAATAGACATTACCAAAAATGCACAGCTACAAGTTGATGAATTCCCTGCGTATGTAAAGTGCAATCACATCCGAAGTTATCGACCAAAACCAAAAGTTAGAGTAGAATTTATAGCGCAAGCCGCCGAATTAATCAATGCTGCTAAAAAACCATTTGTACTATTTGGTCAGGGTGTAATTTTAGGCTCTGCCGAAGAAGAATTCAAGACTTTTATTGAAAAAAGTGGTATTCCGGCAGCGTGGACAATTATGGGCGAGGGTGCTATACCTACCGATCATCCTTTAAATGTTGGAATGTTAGGCATGCACGGAAATTATGGACCCAACGTATTAACAAATGAATGTGATGTATTAATCGCTATCGGAATGCGATTTGATGATCGTGTAACTGGCCGTTTAGATAAATATGCTAAACAGGCAAAAGTTGTTCATTTAGATATTGATCCGGCCGAAATCGATAAAAATGTGAAAGCCGATGTAGGAGTTTGGGGCGATTGTAAAGAAACGCTTCCTTTATTAACCAACTTGATTAACGAAAATAAGCATCAAGAATGGTTGGCTAAATTTAGAGATTATAACCAACAAGAAATTGATCAAGTTATTACGCCAGAACTTTACCCAACAGGTAAAGAATTAACAATGGGCGAAGTATTACGCAACATCAACGAAATTTGTGGCGGTGATGCCATTATAGTAACCGATGTTGGTCAACACCAAATGGTAGCTTGTCGCTATGCTAAATTTAACAATACCCGTAGCAATGTTACTTCTGGAGGCCTAGGTACAATGGGTTTTGGATTACCTGCTGCTATCGGCGCAAAATATGGCGCACCTGATAAAACAGTAATCGCCATTATTGGTGATGGTGGTTTCCAGATGACACCGCAAGAATTGGGTACTATTATGCAATTCGGAGCAGCCGTTAAAATTTTGATTCTAAATAATAGATTCTTGGGTATGGTTCGTCAATGGCAACAACTATTTCATCATAAGCGTTATTCGTTTGTAAACATTACAAGCCCCGATTTTGTGGCTTTAGCTAAGGCATATTATATAGAAGCGCAAATGGTTGATGCTCGTGCTAACCTAAGAACCGCCCTAGAAACTATGATTAACCATGAAGGATCTTATCTACTAGAAGTAATGGTTGGAAAAGAAAATAATGTTTTCCCGATGGTACCTCAAGGATGTAGTGTAAGTGAGATTAGATTGAAATAATAAACGCGATAAGCGATAAGCGATGAGCGCTACCAAACGCCTTACGCCAAACGCCGAGCGCATAACATAAAAATTATGAACACCGAAGACACCATACAACACAAACCCGCCAATAAAGATTACGAAGGTAAACAGGAATATAATATTATCCTTTATGCAGAAAATCGTATTGGATTATTGAACCGTATCGCAATTATATTTTCAAAAAGGAAGATAAATATCGAGAGCCTAAACACCTCCCCTTCAGAAATCGAGGGCATCCATCGTTTTAATATTGTGATTACCGAAAGTTATGAAGTAGTTCGTAAGCTCGCTAGGCAAATAGAAAAGCAAGTTGAAGTACTTAAAGTATACTTTAATACGGCCGACGAAATTATTTGGCAAGAATTAGCCTTATATAAGGTATCAACAGATGAAATCGCTGAGAAAGTAACCGTTGAACGTTTGCTAAGACAATATGGTGCTAGTGCCGTTGTGATCCGTAAAGATTATACTGTTTTTGCAGTTACCGGTCACAGAGAAGAAACTGATGCCCTTGTAAAAGCGCTTGAACCTTACGAATTAATTGAATTTGTGCGAAGTGCAAGAGTAGCTATTATAAAAGATAGTGCAGGTTTTCACGAGAAATTAAAGGAATTTGAAGCCTTTGAACCAGGCGACGAACTCGTTGAGAATGAATTTTTAGAAAAAGGAGATAAAATATTTACGATGTAAAGAGTTTAGCGTCTTGCGATAAGCGTTCGAAACGCCACCCGCAATACGCCATACATTTAGCTAAAACAAAAAAATCAAACTAATATAAATCGGTGTAATCACCTAATAATCACCAAAAAACGAACAACTAAAAATCGAAAAAACCAATAAAAAATGGCAAATTATTTTAACACATTATCACTCAGAGAAAAACTAAACCAATTGGGTGTTTGCGACTTTATGGATAGCGCTGAATTTTTAGACGGCGTAAACGCTCTAAAAGGAAAAAAACTAGTAATAGTAGGTTGTGGCGCTCAAGGCTTAAACCAAGGTTTAAACTTAAGAGATAGTGGTTTAGATGTTTCTTATACCTTACGAAAAGAAGCAATTGAAGGCAAAAGAGACTCTTGGAAAAATGCAACTGAAAACAACTTTAAAGTTGGCACCTATGAAGAATTAATTCCAACTGCTGATGTTGTAATTAACCTTACGCCCGATAAACAACATACCGCAGTGGTAACTGCAATAATGCCTTTAATGAAAGAAGGAGCTACATTATCGTACTCGCACGGATTTAACATTGTTGAAGAAGGAATGCAAATTCGCAAAGATCTTACTGTAATTATGGTTGCCCCAAAATGCCCTGGCAGTGAGGTTAGAGCCGAATATGTAAGAGGTTTTGGTGTACCAACATTAATTGCAGTTCACCCAGAAAATGACCCACAAGGAAAAGGTTTAGCACAGGCAAAAGCATATTGCGTAGGTACTGGTGGACATAAAGCAGGTGTTTTAAAATCTTCTTTTGTAGCCGAAGTAAAATCAGATTTAATGGGCGAGCAAACTATTTTATGTGGTTTGTTGCAAACAGGATCGATCCTATCTTTCGATAAAATGGCCGAAAAAGGAATCGATAAAGGCTATGCCTCAAAACTGGTTCAATACGGTGTAGAAGTAATTACCGAAGCCTTAAAACAAGGTGGAATTACTGCAATGATGGATAGATTAAGCAATCCAGCCAAAGTTAAAGCATTCGAGATTTCGGAAGAATTGAAAGACATTATGCGTCCGTTGTTCCAAAAGCATCAAGACGATATTATGAGTGGCGAATTTAGTCGCATCATGATGGAAGATTGGGCAAATGGTGATAAAAACTTATTAGCATGGCGTGCAGCAACAGGCGAAACTGCTTTCGAAAAAACCCCTGCTGGTGACGTAAAAATTGCAGAACAAGAATATTTCGACAACTATACTTTAATGGTTGCATTTGTAAGAGCAGGTGTAGAATTAGCATTCGAAACCATGGTTCAAGCAGGAATTAAACCCGAATCAGCTTATTACGAATCATTACATGAAACACCATTAATCGCAAATACTATTGCACGTAAAAAATTGTTCGAGATGAACCGCGTAATCTCTGATACTGCAGAGTATGGTTGTTACTTATTTGACCAAGCTTGTAAACCACTATTAGCTGATTTCATAAAAAAAGTTGATACCGACCTCGTGGGTAAGAATTTTAATGAAGGTAAAGATGCTGGTGTAGATAACAGAGCTTTAATTGCAGTAAACCACGCCATTCGTACGCATGAGGTTGAAACCATTGGTGCCGAGCTAAGAAAGGCAATGACCGCAATGAAATCGATTAAAACTGCTTAAATAACAGACTTACGAAGCCTTAAAACTTCGTAAGTCTAAAATAAAAAAATATGTCAAAAACACTAGTAGAAAAAATTTGGGATGCACACGTTGTAAAAAGTGAAGTCGGTTTCCCTGATATTTTATACATCGATACTCATTTAATACATGAGGTAACTTCTCCACAGGCTTTTGATGGCTTGCGAAAAAGAGGCTTACCGGTTTTGCGTCCAAAGCAAACTGTAGCTACTGCCGATCATAATGTGCCTACTCTTAATCAGCTATTGCCGATTAAAGAGGAGCTTTCTCGATATCAAGTAGATATGTTGACGAAAAATTGCGCTGAGTTTGGTGTCGAATTATATGGTCTAGGTCACCCCTTTCAAGGAATCGTTCACGTTATCGGCCCAGAATTAGGGATTACCCTGCCGGGTAAAACAATGGTTTGTGGCGATAGTCACACGTCAACGCATGGTGCTTTCGGAGCAATTGCTTTTGGTATTGGCACCTCTCAGGTTGAACAGGTATTTGCAACACAGTGCTTGTTACAGCAAAAACCTAAAACCATGAAAATCGAGGTAAATGGTGAACTAGGCTTGGGAGTAGGTGCAAAAGACATCATTTTATATATCATTTCAAAAATTTCGGCAGCTGGTGGTACTGGCTATTTTATAGAATATGCAGGTTCTGCAATTGAAGCCTTAAGCATGGAAGCGAGAATGACCATCTGTAACATGAGCATTGAAATGGGTGCGCGCGGTGGATTAATTGCTCCAGATCAAATCACTTTCGATTACATTAAAGGAAGAGAATTTGCTCCAGCAGGTGCTGAATGGGATAAAGCTTTAACTTACTGGAAAACATTATATAGTGATGCTGATGCAAAATTTGATAGTGTTTTAACTTTCGATGCAGCCGATATTGCACCCATGATTACCTACGGTACAAATCCCGGTATGGGAATGGGTATTCAAGAACATATTCCAGCAACGAAAGCACAACTTGAAAAAGAACAATTATCATATCAAAAAGCTTTAGACTATATGGGTTTTGATGATGATTCATCATTAATTGATAAACCTATAGACTATGTATTTATCGGTAGCTGTACGAATTCGAGAATTGAAGATTTAAGGGAAGTTGCTCATTTTGTGAAAGGAAAGCATAAGGCTGATGGCGTTACTGTTTGGATTGTTCCTGGTTCCAAACAAGTAGAACAACAGGCAATTAGCGAAGGTTTAGATAAAATATTTGAAGCGGCAGGTTTCCAGTTACGCGAACCGGGTTGTAGTGCATGTTTGGGAATGAATGAAGATAAAATTCCAGCTGGAAAATATTGTGTTTCTACCTCCAATCGGAATTTTGAAGGCCGACAAGGACAAAATGCAAGAACATTATTAGCAAGCCCATTAACCGCAGCCGCAGCCGCTGTTACTGGAAAGATTACTGATGTGAGGGAACTTTTAGCCGGCGCGTAATGTCATCGGATGACGGAACCAAAAAACTAAAAACAAAACAACTAAAAAACCAAGCAAGATGCCAGAAATAAATTGGGACAGTAAATTATACGATCAACAGCATCACTTTGTGTCTGATTATGGAGCAGATGTTTTGCAATGGTTAGCCCCGCAACAAGGAGAGCATATACTTGATGTTGGATGTGGTACAGGCGCATTAGCAGCACAAATTGCGCAAAGCGGGGCAAGTGTACATGGCATTGATGCGTCTTCAGATATGATTGCAGCTGCACTAATTTCGCATCCAAATTTAAATTTTGAGGTAATGGATGCTACGAAACTACCCTATACTGGCGATTTTGATGCTATTTTTAGCAATGCCACCTTCCATTGGATTGAAAACCAAGAGGCCTTAATAAAAGGTCTACATAAAAGTTTAAAATCGGGAGGCAGATTAGTTGCCGAATTTGGAGGTAAAAGAAACATTAAAAGTATTACAGATGCGGTTGCTCTAGCGGCTAAAGAGTTGGGTTTAGACCATAAAATAATTACTAATTTTTGGTTTTCCCCATCCATTAGCACCTATAGCGCAATGCTCGAGTCGCAGGGTTTCGAAATAGAACAAGCCTGGCTATTTGATCGACAAACAAAATTAAACGGAGAAAGTGGAATGTACGATTGGATAAGTCAATTTGCCCAACATTCATTCAAAAACCTTACTACAGAGCAAGCCGAAGAAATTAAAAACTTGGCCGTTCACAACCTCAAAGCTACTAATTATGTAAATGGCCAATGGATGGCTGATTACAGAAGATTGAGAGTAAAGGCCGTGAAGAAATAGTTAGTGGTAAGCGGTAAGCGTGGGGCGCAAAGCGTTTTGGATGCCTATGTAATTTCGAGCCATTAATATAAATAATTGAAGAAATAAGAAGAGAAATCCTAGTAAATCCTAGCAAATGAAGAAATTCGAAAAATTAACATCCGGCTTTGTGCCACTAAACATAGAGAACATTGATACCGACCAGATTATCCCTGCACGATTTCTAAAGGCAACTACTCGTGAAGGGTTTGGCGAAAATTTGTTTTGCGACTGGCGATATGACGAGAACCATAACCCTAAAAAAGACTTCGTATTAAACGACGAAACCTATAGTGGAAAAATTCTTGTTGCAGGTAAAAATTTTGGTTGTGGAAGTAGTAGAGAACATGCTGCTTGGGCCATACAAGATGCTGGTTTTGACGTAGTAATAAGCAGTTTCTTTGCCGACATTTTTAAAGGAAATGCCTTAAACAATGGTCTATTACCTGTTCAAGTTAGCGAAGATTTTTTATACGAAATATTTGAAGCCATAGCTAAAGACCATAATACCCCTATTGAAGTTGATTTGGAAAAGCAAACCATCACACTTTTAGATACCGGAAAGCAAGAAAATTTCGACATCAATCCTTACAAAAAATCGTGCCTAATTAATGGTTATGATGATATCGATTTTATCTTAAATCAAAAGGAATTAATAGAGAAATTCGAAAAAGACAAGGTATAGAAACTGAGATGTACTAAGGTGCCTAAGGTGGTAAAAAAGAATAGAAAAAAATGAAAGAGAGTTTCGTCAGCATACAGAATTTAAACCTAAAGTACCCCAAAAAAACGGTATTACAGGATTTGAATTGGGTGATAAAAAGAGGCGAAAATTGGTTACTAAGCGGCATTAGTGGAAGTGGAAAAACAACACTAGCAAAAATTATTATCGGTCAGCAAAGTGCAGTTGGCGATGTAAAAATTAACTTCACCGAAAATAGTAATTTACCAGCTCAGGTTTTATTTGTAGAAAGCTGGTATCAATTTAAAAACTTAGAAGGAGTTGCAAATTTTTACTATCAGCAACGCTACACAAGTCAACAAACCAAAGATATTATTACTGTGGGTGCCGAATTAGCTGCCTATGGAAAAGAAAATGGTTTAGAAATCGACCAATTAAATCCTATTTTAGAAGCCTTTGATCTTTTAGCCTTTTCAAATTCACAACTGATAGAATTATCTAGTGGGGAACATAAAAAATTGCAATTGGTTAAAGCTTTATGGTTAAAACCACAATTGTTAATTATTGACCAACCTTATACGGGTTTAGATTCTACATCAAGAAAAAATCTTAATCGCCTGTTAGATGAAATTTCTTCAGAAGGTGTACAGCTTATCTTGATAAGTAACGATATTGATTTACCTAGCGCCATCACTAGTTTTGCAGAACTTAGGAATGGAAAATTAATAGCTGTAAATTCTATTCAAACCCAATTACTAAACACACCAAAACAGGTAAAAGATATCCCTCATTTCTTAAAAGAAACACCACTATATTCTTCCCAACAAATCGTTAAAATGGTGAATATCAACATCAGCTATGGCGAAAAAAAGGTCTTAAAAAACATCAACTGGGAAGTTAAAGCAGGCGAAAAATGGCTTCTGAAAGGCCATAATGGATCAGGAAAATCGACTCTTTTAAGTTTAATTAATGGCGATCACCCACAATCGTACGCCAATGAGCTTTATTTATTTGGCAATAGACGTGGGAGTGGCGAAAGTGTATGGGATATTAAACAGCATATCGGCTTAATCTCGCCCGAATTTCATTGGTATTTCGATGCTACTTCAACCGTTTGGGAAAGCATTGCCTCTGGTTTTTATGATACTGTGGGTCTGTTTCAGCATATTCCTTATACAAGAAGTCGGCAAGTTGATGAGTTACTTGATTATTTCGGATTAACTGAGCATAAAAATGAACAACTAAACACACTTCCACTAGGAAAGCAAAGGCTGACATTGTTAGCCAGAACAATTATCAAAAACCCAGAACTATTAATATTAGACGAGCCCTGCCAGGGTTTAGATCAGCAACAAACACTACACTTTAACCAACTAGTTGATGAATTGTGCAGCAATGGAATGACCTTAATTTATGTTGGCCATTTCGAATTTCAAGTACCAAAAAAAATAACACATCGCCTTTTTCTAAACCAAGGTAGATTAATCGAAAATATAAACGCATACGAGCAAAAAGAATTAGTATCATGACAAAGCACATATTAGTTATTCCTGGAGATGGAATTGGACCAGAAGTTACCCATTGGGGCAAAGCAACTTTACAACATATTGCATCAGCATACAACCATGAGTTTTCTTTCGACGAGGCGTTAATGGGGCATGCGGCTATCGAAGCAACAGGCAATCCCCTACCAGACGAAACCTTAGCCAAAGCAAAACAATGTGATGCCATTTTATTCGGTGCCGTTGGTCACGCTAAATACGACAATGATCCATCCTTAAAAGTAAGACCCGAACAAGGACTCTTAAAAATTAGAAAAGAACTGGGCTTATATGCAAACCTTCGCCCAATTCTCTTATTTGATGAGCTTTTACATGCATCGAGCATTAAGCCAACCATTTTAAAAGGAACCGACATTTTGTTCTTTAGAGAGCTAACTGGTGATGTTTATTTCGGAGAAAAAACACGTTCAGAAGACCGTAATACTGCTTCAGATTTAATGATCTACCATAAATACGAAGTCGAGAGAATAGCACACAAAGCCTATGAAGCAGCTCGTCAGCGCCGCAAAAAACTATGCTCTGTCGATAAAGCAAATGTTTTAGAAAGTTCTCGCTTATGGAGAGAAACGGTTCAAGAAATTGCTAAACTATACCCCGATGTGCAAACCGAGCACATGTTTATCGATAATGCTGCTATGCAGTTAATTAAAGATCCAAAGCAATTTGATGTGGTATTAACCGCTAATTTATTTGGTGATATTTTAACGGATGAAGCATCACAAATTGCGGGTTCAATGGGCATGCTTGCTTCTGCTTCTATAGGCGATGGAACTGGCTTCTTTGAACCTATACACGGTTCAGCCCACGACATTACCGGAAAGGATTTGGCCAATCCGCTTGCCTCTATCTTATCGGTTGCTCTGATGTTAGAAATTAGTTTTGGATTAAAAGAAGAAGCCAAAGCAGTTGTTGATGCCGTTGATAAAGTGCTAAAAGAAGGCTTCAGAACCAATGATATTGCCGATAGTACCACCAATAGATATAAAGTGCTAGGGACTGCCGAAATGGGCAAACTAGTTTTAAAGTTTTTATCACAAACCACCATTATAAAATCATAAAAAGATGTTACACGATCCAAACAGAGTTTACGTTTTCGACACCACCTTACGCGATGGCGAGCAAGTACCAGGCTGCCAGTTATCAACTCCCGAAAAGATTGAAATTGCAAAGGCCCTCGAACTTCTTGGCGTAGATGTAATTGAAGCGGGCTTTCCTATTTCGAGTCCGGGCGATTTTCAAAGCGTGGTTGAATTATCAAAAGCAGTAAAAGATCCAATCATATGTGCATTAACAAGAGCAAATAAGGGCGACATTGATTCGGCCGTTGCCGCATTACAGTATGCTAAACACCCGCGAATTCATACCGGAATTGGCTCATCAGACATGCACATTAAATATAAGTTTAACAGCACACGTGAAGAAATTTTAGCACGTGCCGTTGATGCGGTTAAGTATGCTAAAAAGTTTGTGGAAGACATCGAGTTTTATGCGGAGGATGCTGGCAGGGCGGATGATCAATTTTTAGCGCAGATGGTTGAAGCTGTAATTGCAGCAGGCGCAACCGTAGTAAATATTCCCGATACAAATGGGTATTGCTTACCAGAACAATATGGAGCAAAAATCCATTACTTAATGGAAAATGTAAAAAATATAGATCAAGCCATTCTTGCTGTTCACTGCCATAACGATTTGGGCTTGGCCACTGCAAATACCATTGCCGGCATTGTTAATGGAGCCAGGCAGATAGAATGTACCATAAACGGCATAGGAGAGCGTGCCGGAAATACCGCCCTAGAAGAAGTAGCAATGATCTTAAAAACACATCATTCATTAAACCTTCATACCAACATCAACAGTAAACATTTTAGTGAAATAAGCGGTATGGTTAGTCGCATGATGCGGATGCCTGTACAACCAAATAAGGCAATTATTGGTAAAAATGCATTTGCACATAGCTCGGGTATTCATCAAGATGGATTTTTAAAACATCGCGAAAACTATGAAATTATGAACCCAGAAGATGTGGGTTTAAATCAAGCCGACATTATTTTAACTGCACGTAGTGGCAGACATGCGCTTAAACATCATTTACAGCGATTAGATTATAATATTGATAAAATTAATCTCGATGAGGTATATAATCGCTTTTTAGCATTAGCCGATGAGAAGAAAGAGATTACAGACGACGATTTGTTGTTTTTAATGAGCGATGGCGAAAAAGACCCTTATAAAAACGGATACAAACTAAACTTGCTACAAGTAGTTTGTGGCGATCCATTAAGTCCTACGGCAAGTATAAAATTGCAACACGACGGCATAGAAAAAGAAGCGATGGCGATGGGAAATGGTCCTGTAAATGCGACTATTAAAGCAATTAACAGCATAATTGGAGAAGAAATTGACATAAAAGAATTTACAATTCAAGCGATGCATGGTGGAAGCGATGATGTAAGCAAGGTAAATATGCGCGTAAGCCATGAAGGTAAATCTTACGCTGGCTATGGCTTTAGTACCGATATCGTAAAAGCTTCGGCCAATGCCTATTTAGATGCAATTAATAAGTTTTTATAAGGTGGGTTTTTGGTTGGTTAGTTTTTAGTTGGTCGGACCGGCAAAAAAGCAAATCAAACAAAATCCAAATAACTAAAAACCTAAACAACCAAAACAACTAAAAGATGACATCACATACATTCGATTTCTTAGCTGCAGCAGCTCGACTGAAGGATACCGTACTTCATACACCACTTGAATATAACGAAAGACTTTCGGCAAAATATGAAGCCGAAATTTATTTGAAGCGGGAAGATAAGCAAGTAGTTCGTTCCTATAAACTGCGTGGCGCTTATAACATGATTAGTCAAATACCTGCCGACCTTATTCAAAATGGAGTGGTTTGTGCAAGTGCTGGCAATCATGCCCAAGGAGTTGCTTATTCGTGCAAAAAACTTAAGATTAAAGGCACTATTTTTATGCCCGAAATTACCCCAAAGCAAAAAATAAGTCAAACTACATTATTCGGAAATGGTTGGATTGATATTGTTTTAGTAGGCGATACCTTTGATGATTGCCTTGCTGAAGCCTTACGTTTTACTGCTGAAAATAAAATGACTTTTGTGCCACCATTCGATAATTTACATGTAATCGAAGGACAAGGAACGGTTGGCGTAGAAGTTTTGCAAGATTTACCCGGTACTGAGGTAGTTATTATGCCAATTGGCGGAGGGGGCTTAGCTTCTGGTTCTGGAACCTATTTTAAGCAAACGAATGCAAAAATTAAGTTAATTGGCGTAGAGCCAGAGGGGGCACCATCTATGGATGCAGCTTTTAAAGCAGGTCGACCAATTAAATTAGATCAGATAAATCGATTTATTGATGGGGCAGCGGTTAAATCTGTTGGCTTATTAACCTATCCGATCTGTAAAGATGTCCTCGACGAAATTTTATTAATCCCAGAAGGAAAAGTATGTACTACGATTTTAAAACTATACAATGAAGAAGCTATAGTTGCCGAGCCAGCAGGTGCTTTAGCGGTGGCCTCTTTAGATTTATGTGCAGCTCAAATTAAAGGCAAAAAAGTAGTTTGTATTGTAAGTGGCGGTAATAACGATATCGAGCGGATGCAAGAAATTAAGGAGAAATCTCTACTTTTTGAAGGGTTAAAACATTATTTTATTGTTCGGTTTCCGCAACGTCCGGGAGCATTAAAACTTTTCGTAAATGATGTACTTGGCCCACACGATGACATTACTCGTTTCGAGTTTATTAAAAAAACCGAAAGAGAAAGTGGCCCTGCATTGGTAGGCATCGAGCTTAAAAGCCCGGAAGATTATACTAGTTTGGTAGAGAGAATGAAAGCTTTTAAATTTGATATTATTGAACTCAATCAGGATCAAACTTTATTTGAGTATTTAGTTTAATAGTACCAACGCTCATCCGATGAGCAAAACAAAAAAAAACCTCCTCATCCGATGAGCAAAGCAAAATGAACTATATTAATTTAATCGATAAAGCACTAATATCCGACAGCGATTTAGCCTGGGAAGACTTAGGTGCAGGTGTTAAACGTAAAATAATGGCTTATAATGATCAACTTATGTTGGTTAAAGTAGCTTTTGAAAAAAGCGCCATTGGCACGTTACATCAACACCCTCATTTACAGATGAGTTACGTTGCCGAAGGTAGCTTCGAAGTAACGATGGGTGAGCATAAAAAAATCTTATTAAAAGGCGATGTTTTTTTTGCCTTATCGAATATTGTGCATGGCGTATTGTGTCTTGAAGAAGGTTTACTTATTGATGTATTTAACCCCGCACGAGAAGATTTTTTATAAAAAATTCCGAAAACAATAATAAGGGGTGTTTGTTTTTCTAGACTCAGAAAATTGGCAAAAGATTTGCACTATAATTTGCAAAACACACACACAACATGAAACAGTTAACTTTACTCATCCTTTGCATCGCCTCACTAGGTTTGGCGTCTTGCAAAAAAGACACTATTATTAACCAAACTACACCAAACAGAACAGTTGTAGTAAATGTCGCATCCAATGCCTGGACACTAAGCGGCGATGGCTTTACCTATTCGGCGATTGTAAATATCCCAGAAATCGACCAGTTTTCATTGGATAATGAAGCCGTATTAGTTTACATTTCGTACGATAGTGGCACTACTTATTTACAAATGCCTTTTGTATTTGGAGTAGAAGCATACAGTACCGTAATTAGTAAAGGAAGAGTGCGAATTGATATTGAAAGCTCTGATTTTCAAAATTCTACACCCAACAAACCAACTGGAAATGTAAGGGTTAAAGTAGTACTTATTGCCGCAGAAAACGTATCCTAACTAAAAGAGTTAAAACGCTAAAAAACGACCAACATTCGCCTGAATGTGGTCGTTTTTTTTATGCTCACCACTATTTAATTGAAGTGCTCGAATACTAACACCATTACGTTCTAATACGAGTTCATCGAAAAATCCTTTGTAATACACTTCTTTTACCTCAAACCGCCTGCTGTTCCAACTGCTTTTAAGCTCTACCCATTCTGGATAAAAAACGACATGTTGTTTTGAAGATTTTATACCAATTTGTTCAGCCTCTGCCTGATTTAACACTACTGCATTGCCTAAAATCTTAGCGGTATAAATTGTTGATGGATTTTGATAAGTACGCTCTGGACTATCGTTTTGTAAAAGCTCTCCATCTTTTAAAATAAGCAATTGATCTGCTAAAAACAATCCGTCTGTTGGGTCGTGCGACACTAAAATGATCGTTAAACCAGTTTCTTTTGCTAGTCTTTTAATATCGGCCCTTAGCTCATTTTTTAGTAAGGAATCTACCTGACTAAAGGGCTCATCCAATAATAAAATCTTTATGTTACTAATTAGCGCTTTTGCAATTGCTACTCGCTGCTGCTCTCCCCCACTTAAATCGATTACTTTTTTATCTTTTAATTTGGTGATGTGCAAACGCTCCATCATCTCCATGGTTTTTGAATGCTTTGCGGCAATATCAGTATTGGATAACATAGAAGCAATGTTATCATACACTTTAGCATAAATGTTAAGTGAAAAATCCTGAGTCACCATCTTCATTTCGGTGTGACCTGGAATAAGCTGTTCATCGGGGCCCTTTACCTTAACTTCGTTAAAATAAACTTCACCTGAATCGGGCTTGAGCAACCCATATATACATTTTAGCAAAGTCGATTTCCCGCTTCCACTTTCGCCAATGATGGCTACAATATCTCCTTTTTTTATAGAAAAACTAATATTTTGAATACCCGACCCTTGTATTTGCTGATATTGCTTAGTTAGGTTGTTAACCGTGATTATTTGCTCATTCACAAGGTAAAGATAGTGAAAGAAGCTGAAAGTCCGAGAGTCAGAAAGTTAGACTAAAGGTTATCAACAAAAAAATCCCTCCCGATTTCTCGGGAAGGATCTGGTCTTCATTTGTGTGTGTGTTATTTGTTTATTGGTTCAGTATAATCCAATCCTTAGTTAAGCCCGAACGTTAAACCAAAGGCCATATTTTTAACTCCTTTTTGTGGTGCGCTATCAAACATATCGCTTGCATAGTATTTAGCAAAGAAAGCTAGGCTGTTCCACCCTACTCTAACGGTTCCTCCGTAGCGGAAAGGAGCAAAGTTGTAATCATCTTTAACCTTTACTTTTCCAAACTCCTCACTAATCTGTTTTACTTTTCCGTTTAACAAAAATCCTACTTCAGGACCAACAACAAAGTAAAAACGGTCGCCTTTTCTACTTTCGCCAGTTCTGAACTCAAAATTTAAGGGTACATGAACATAACTACTTGAGAAACGATTTTTGCTGTAGTTGGTAGCATCAGTAGTATAAGTTAACTCATCAGTATTTTTTTGCATCGTAATGTCTTTTTTCAATCGAATGTTAGTCCAATCGAAACCACCAGCTATATAAATTTTGAAGTTTGAACCAAATCTATATCCGAATTGCATAATATCGAACGATACGTTACTTGTTTTTCCGGCTCTATAATCCAAAAAATCATTTGTTGGAGATAAATCAAACTGTCCGTTATCGATTAATCTAGAGAAGCCAATATCTAATCGGGTAAAGGTAATACCTCCTACAAAACGTGCTCTATTTGGATCTTTTCTTTTAATCGTATCGCCATTACTGTTGGTAATCACAACAGGACCTATAGTTATACTTTTGCCGTAGTTAATTCTTTTACTCTTAGTAGTATCTTGCTGTGCACTAGCACCTGAGCCTGCGAGGAAGGTAAGTCCGCTTACCAAAACTGCTGTTAAAATTAATGATTTCATATTTGTGTATGTTTGTTTGTTTGTCTTAATCCTCTTAGCGATCTTTGTTTTTCTTATTCAATTTCAAAAAGCCAATGTTTATTCCAACTATCGATGAGTTATCGTCATCATCGGTATTAAAGCGTAACAACTTTTTATCTCTTTTGTCTACTTTATCAACTACGTAGTTTACCAAGTCTCCAACGTTTCTAATTCCTTTACGTTCTGTGGTATTGTCTATTTCATCGATTGCATTGTTATCAACCCTTTGTTGAGGCGATGCAGCCAGAGCGATAACTGTTGGATTCTCTACCACAGTAACTGGTAACACATCTAGTGGTTTCGGTTCCGCTTTCTTAATAGGTAGATGAGCAATTGTTTCATTTGGTTGCACGGCCAATTGAATATTTTCAGAAATTGCATTTTCCACTACTTTAGTATGGCTTACATTCGCTTTCGCTGAAGCAAAACTTACGTGTTTACTTTCATTGCTTTGGGCCGAAACTGTAACAACCTCTTCCACAGCACTAGGTAAATTTTGCTCAACTGGATTGGCAATTGCTACGCTTACCTCATCTGGACGTAATTGAATTTTTTCAGTTTTTTGAAAAACTAGCATGGCAGTAAATGCAACCGCTACACTGGCAGCTGCCATCCAATAGATAGGCAAAATTCGTTTGCGCTTAGGTTCTAATTGATCTTCTATTTTCGCCCATAAGTTTGCAGATGGTTCAATTTCTGCGTCCATAAATTTGTCTCTAAACAAATTATCAAAATCTTTATCCGGCATGTGTTGCATAACCAAAGCCCTCCATTTTTAAAATTTCCTTTTGCAATATTGCTCTCGCTCTCGACAGCTGAGATTTACTAGCACCTTCTGAGATACCTAAAGTTTCTGCGATTTCCTTGTGAGAGTATCCTTCTATGATGTACATGTTAAACACCATGCGATAGCCATCGGCCAGTTTCTGTATTACTTTCATCAGGTCTTGCATGCCAAGACTGCTGTAGTCGAAGCTCTGTGATGGTTGTTCGTAAGCATCTTCTATTGGCACTACATTCAGCATGCGTAAATTTTTACGATAACTTTCGATTGCAGTATTCACCATAATCCTACGAATCCACCCTTCAAATGATCCCTCTCCACGGTATTCCTTAACTTTCTGGAAAATCTTAATATATCCCATCTGTAATACATCTTCGGCTTCCATTCTATCTTTGGCATAACGCATACAAACAGCCATCATTTTCGATGCAGTTTGCTTGTAAAGCAATTCTTGCATCTGTCGATTGCCTGCCTTGCAGCCTTCCATCAAATCGTCGATTGTATATGTTTTAGTCACCTTCATTGTTTGTTTGTATAGGGTAGATGAACCCTAGAGGTAAAAGGTTGCATGGGGTTGCAAAAAAATGATTAATTGTTAAACTGGTTAATTGTTTTAATCGCCCAGCTACAGTTAACCAACTAAACAATTCGTACAGTTAACCTATTTTTTAATTTTAAAAATTCTAAAATCTTCCTTATAAGTTAAAAATAGCGAATGATTAAATTGCAAGTTTTTAGCTGAATTATGCAGATCAAAATGGGGTTCAAATCTTACATCCAGGTATAAACTTGGAATAAGTTCCTTTTGATACGCATAGCGCAAAGCCAATATGCTTCTGCTACTTTGCTTAAACCCTTTGTCGTATAGCGTTTCGGATACCGATTGATAAAGTGGCATTCCTTTTATGGTGATGAAGTTATTTCCTTTCCAATAGGATGCGACTATATCTCCCCACTTTGTGTTAACACCAGCATTTAACCATAGGCCAAAACCACCTTGATATGCCCTAACTTTTGTTGGTGAAAAATCTTTATAAACAGCGATGTAATTGTCTGTAAAAATGGATTTCACGTTTAATCCAATAGTTTTCTTCAATTTAATTCCCGTTGCTCCGTTAAATAAGGTAGTAAGTGGGATTTCTTTTAACACATCAATTTGTCCGCCTTGATGGTACGCTAAAAACTGGGCGGGCACACTTAATTTCCAGTATCCAGTATTTAACACTGTAGTTTCTGTAATCAACCCACCTACAATTTCTTCCTTCTCTGAAGACCCGCTATAGATCATTTTCTGCCAAGCTATCCAGCTATCTAATTTAAAGTTTTTACGTTCAACGAGAAGCTGAGTTCCGTATTCAATTGGTGTAGTAATCTTACGCTCGAAATTATAAATAGGTTCGATATAATTATGCTGAATGTTTCCTTCGAGGGCACCAAACACCAGTGTAAGATTTTTTTTGTGGTACTTTAAACTAAAAAGTGGTTTTGCCTCATAAATTCCCTCAGCACCAAAATCCTTTCTCAGATAAGCTCCGGCAGTAATGGCTAAATTTGGATGTGCATAATACACCAACTGTGGTTCTAATTGCGTTCCATACAAAGTATAACCATCATGAAATTTATTCGAATATTCGTAATTCCTTACGTAATTAAAATTGTAGAAATTGAAATGAAGTTCTTTAGTTAAGCTATCTGCAGGGCGAATACGGTTAAAGATGGCATCATTATTAAATTGTGCTTTCGAAAATATGGGTAGTAAAAAAATAGCAAATACAAATAAAACTTTCTTCATCAGATTTTAATATACTTCAAAAGTACGAGATTTATTCTGTCCATTCGCAGCGAGATGTTAATTGCTTCCACACCCCATCTACCTTTTCAAACACCTGAAGCTCTCCGCTTGACTGCCCCGCAGCACAAATTTTATCTACATAAAACAAACAGAATGTATATCCTCTTAAAAAAATTGGTGCTGAAAAATGATGATAACAACCTCCAAATTTCTTATTAAAAAATTTCGTTTCTCGTTTGGGGTTTTTAACCAATTTTGAGTGGGCATTTATATAGGCTTCATCTAAAAAACGAATTTTTGAGGGCAAAATAGACTTCCAGCTACTTATGTTAGGGAATTCTATTTCGTCTGCAATTTGCTTCATTTCTTCTTTAGTAAAAGTAACACTATCATCTACTGTATAGGTAAAACAAGAATATTTTGGGGTGTTTACCAATGTAAATGAAGGGTCGCTCAGTTCCTTGCTTTTAACTGCATTTAAAAACGAAACAGCTTCGCTGAGGTACTTTTCTGATGCAATCTTTTTTGAAGCTAGTTCTTGTGCATCGCTTTTGGTTATAACGAAAATTGCAAGAAGTAGAGTAATGAGAATTTTGGTCATATCTTTTAACTATGATGTAATTTCAAACTAAATCCATAAAATTTACGCCTATTTTTTCTCTCTGTATCGTTTATAGATTTTAACTGCCGTCATAATAATTATCGAAAAAGCAATTAATCCAATTAAACCATATACCCAATCAACTGCACTTTTTAAAATTACCGTAAATACGATGGCAACCAATAGAATTGTGGCTACTTCATTCCATAAGCGAAGCTGATTTGAAGAGAATTTAAACACACCATTTCTTAATTGTTTCATTATATTTTGGCAAATAAAATGATAAATAAGGAGTAATACTACAAAGCCAAGCTTTACCTGCATCCAGTTTGCCGAAAGGTAGCCTGGGCGAGCATATAACATTAATGCACCTGCTAAAATGGTAAGTACCATCGCTGGAATGGTAATGATATTCCATAATCGACCTTCTATTTTTTCGAATTCTTTTTGAAGGATGTTTTTTTCCAATTCGGGTCTGTCATTTGCTTCGGTATGATATATGAATAATCGAACACCGTAAAATAGACCTGCCATCCAACTTACCACAAAGATGATGTGCACGGCTAAGAAATATTGGTAATAATCTTCCATTTACAACTTTAATTTATCTAGAATAAATGTGCCAATCCAATTAGGTATAGTCGCTTGTTCAAATTCAATGATGCCTTTTTTAACATTCCCAATGTATTGATGTTTAATACCCGAATTATCCCAAAGATACGTCTCATTAGCCTTTTTTATCATTTCAATAAGCAATTCCATTGTCAAAAAATAACGGCTCTGAATCTTTTCATCTTCTACAGGATGCCCCCCTTTTTTCACTCTATCTTTTACTCGCTCCAAATTCATAATAGGTGTTTCAGTACCAATAAAATATAAATAGACCTTATAATTATTTAGGTTGGCCAAATCAATAAGGTCTAGTTTGGAAGGGTGTGAAAAAACGGTCTCAAAAGAGAATGAAACCTTATTTCGAATTAATTCTTGTCTTATGAAATCGGCAACTATTGCAAAATGATAAGAATTATATATTGTTTTTTTAGCTTGCCCAAGTTTAACAATTACATTTTCTTTAACAGCCAATCCCCAGCTTATACTATCAAATCCTGCCTTTTTAAAGAGTCCACTTTCAGTGTAAAAGTCCTCAAAAATTTCATTATCAACAACAATATTAAAATCAGAAAGATTGATAAATCCATACTTTTTAAACGCTTCTTCTAAAAAATCTGCATTTACAAAAAGTTTTGTAGAAAAGTATTCTGATTTAATGGAGTCGAATAATGTAGTTTTACCAGAACCATTCGGGCCTGCAAAGATCCGGAGTTTTGGTTGGTTGGGCATTTAAAACAACTTAATTCTTTTATTTGAAATACGTCTTTTTTTAAACGTGCCAGCGGCAATTAATACGGGCTTACCATCATTAAACGTGCGATAAACTCCATCTGCTTTAACTTCAGTTCTACCTAAATTTAAAGCATCAACTACCCTAATCACCTCAGCCATTTTTTTATTTATGGCTTTAATAATGTGCTTAATCGGTAGTTTATCTTCGTCTTTCAGAGACTTAACTGTCATAACAATGAGTATTTAGCTAATATACGAAAATGATTTTATTTAATACCTAAATTCCTTTACCACATCAATCGCGTATTTAACATTATCGAAAGGAATATCTGGCATAATACCATGTCCTAAGTTAAATATAAAACCCTTTTCGCCACGCATCCGTTCAAATAATTGTAAAATGTGTTTTTTAATTACCGGTTGATCTGCATACAAAATATGAGGATCTAAATTTCCTTGAACTGCAATTCCTGCCGGTAAAGCCTTTTTAATATTCAATAAGTCTGCATTCCAATCTACCGAAATTACATCGGGTTTTGCTTCAGCCATAATCGGTGCGAATACAGAACTTCCTTTACAAAAAGAAATCACAGGTACATTTGTTCTATCTAAGCCTGCAATAATTTGCTGGTTATATTGATGCGAAAACTCTTGATAATCGTTCCACGATAAAGACAATGCCCAACTATCAAAAAGTTGAATAGCATTTACTCCTGCCGCAATCTGTAAATTCAAATAATCAGTAGTAACGGTTGCAATTTTTGCCAACAGGCGATGAGCCAGTTCTGGGTGATTATGCATCAACAATTTCGTTAATTTAAAATCTTTTGAAGATCCGCCCTCCACCAAATAGCTCATTACTGTAAATGGAGCTCCTGCAAAACCAATTAATGGAATAGATCCATTTAAGCGTTGCTGAATAACTTTAATGGCGTCGGCAACGTACTGTAAACGATCTACAACATCTGTTTCTAACCGTTCAATATCTTGAGCATTTCTAATCGGATTGGCAAATTTGGGTCCTACTCCTTGTGTAAAACTTAAATCACCACCCATTGCTTCGCCAGTTACCAAAATATCACAAAATAAGATGGCCGCATCTATTCCCAATAAATCAACCGGTAACATGGTTACATCTGCAGCAATTTCTGGGTTTTTGCACATCTCTAAAAAAGAGTATTTGTTTTTAATTTCCCAGTATTGAGGCATAAAACGACCTGCTTGGCGCATCATCCAAACTGGTGGGCGTTCTGTAGATTTTGAAAATGCTGCGTCTAAAAATAAATTGTTGTTCATCTGATATTAACCTAAGCTATTTGCTTCTTTCTCTATAATTTTAATAATTTCTTGTGCTCTCGAACTTGTTGCCAATTCTTTGGCCTTTTCGATATATGTCTTTGCCCGTTCTGTATCCTTTTTTCGCAATGCGAGATTGGCTAAATGAATTAACACAAAAGCTTTATCATTTTTCCCACCAAGTGGAAAACGGCTCGCAATTTGAAAATGGAACTCTGCAGTTTCAAAATCTTCACGTTGCAAAGCAATGTTTGCCCGCATAAACTCATAATAACCTCGCCTGTTTCGTGCTAATCGGTCAGGATTGCCAATTTCGGCCAGTATTTTCTCTGTTTTCTCGTAATCGGCATCTTTAAAATATTTTGATGCCAACAAAACCGAACTATGTTTGTAATGTGTGTACAAAACAAAGGCAAAGAGAAAGCCGGCAATTGCTGCCAGCTGATACTGTAAAAAATATAAACTTACCAATGCAGAAATAGCAAAAACAGCCATCAACGCATATCTGCTTTTTGTGTTATACATTAAGCGTTACTATCTGTGAATTTATAACCAACCCCTCGTATAGAGTGAAAATAAACTGGGTTTTTTTGGTCTGGTTCAAAATATTTACGGAAGGTTAAGATAAAATTATCTATCGTTCTAGTTGATGGATAAACATCGTAATTCCAAACGGTCTCTAAAATCTGCTCACGAGAAACGGCTTCATTTTTACGTTCGATTAATAATTTCAACAACATCGTTTCCTTTTTCGTTAAAGGCACAACAACACCATCATCTTGTTTTAACTCAAACGAATTAAAATAAATGGTTTTATCGCCAATTTTATAAGAGTTTAGCTCTTTTAAATCATCGGCTTTTAAGCTGCGTTTTACTAAAATACCAACTCGAAGAATTAATTCTTCCAAGTTAAATGGTTTAACTAAATAATCATCCGCTCCTTTTTTAAGGCCCATTACACGGTCTTCGCTAGTATTTTTTGCGGTTAAAAACAGGATTGGAACTTCTGTGTTTTCTAAACGAATTGTTTCGCAAACCTGAAACCCATCCATTTCGGGTAACATCACATCTAAGATGATGAGGTTAAAGCGCTCTTCTTTAAAAACTTTTAATGCGGTTTTACCGTCTTTTACGGCATGAACTTTATAGCCCTCTAACTCGAGGTTTAATTTAATGGCATCTAACAAATGATCTTCGTCTTCAACCAAAAGTATTCTTAATTTTTGTGGCATATCAATTAAATGTTACTTCAAAAATTGCACCTTGCGGTACGTTATCTTTAACGCTAATATCAGCGTCGTGGTTTTGTAATACTTCTTTAACAATAAACAAGCCAAGTCCAGTCCCCTTAGATTTACGCACATTTTCATCGCCCACACGATAAAATTTATCAAAAATAAGCATTTTTTCAGCATCTGGAATGCCCAGACCTTTATCAGAAACGGTTAAAACAGGCTTCATGTCAATTTGACGGAGCTCTACTGCAATTTCGGCACATGGCCCTGAATATTTAACTGCATTTTCGACCAAATTCGTTACGACCGACGATAATGCAAATCGATCTCCTACAACCTTAATACCCGATTTTATTTTCGTGTTAATTAATTGTTCATTTCCACATGAATGCACCTGTAATCGATCTGTAATTTTAGTAACCAATTCAGAAAAATCAAATTCCTCTTTTGGGAACGAATACGTACGGCTTTCAATTTTTGTAGCCAACAACATATTTTCGACCAAATCGTCGAGTCTTTCGATGTCTTTTAACGAATTATTTAATAGCGAAGCTTGCATTTGCTTCTCTAAATCTCTTTTTACAATGGTTTGGAGTGAAAGTTTAATTGCAGCCAAGGGCGATTTTAACTCGTGCGTAACAGAAAGCAAGAAATTTTGTTGCCTTTCATGCAACCTATCTTCCTTTTTAATGGAAGCGTGAATAAAATAGCCACCCACCCCTAATAAAAAGATAAATACAGACCCTTCGCCCATTACCATTGCCATCCGTGATGGATCAAGATCAACCACAACCGTGCCCCACCAAAACATCTCGAGTAAGGCGTAAAGCAAGAGAAAATAGAAGATTAATAGTGACTTTTTCATTTTACGTGTTTTGCGTTGAGCGTTTGGTGTAAAGCGGCTTCCTATTTCTTAAAAACTAAATCTAATGCATCAAATATAGCTCTTTTCGTTTTCTCTAACTCTACCTTGGTATGAGCAGCCGAAACAAAGCCTACTTCATAACCCGACGGACCTAAATAAATACCCCTATTTAATAGTTCTCTATGCATTACCTTAAATTTCTCCATGCTCGAAGGATCTATAGCTTCGGCTGTTTGAATTTTTTCTGCATCTGTAAAAGCGAACCAAAATATTGAACCAACAGTAAATACTTTAAACTTATAGTTTCTAGCTGTTGCAAAGCGCTGAATACTATCTGTAAATTCGAGGGTTTTAGCCGTTAAATCTTTATAAAATCCTGATTTTAAAAGTTCAGTTAACGTAGCAATACCTGCGGCCATTGCCACTGGATTTCCCGAAAGTGTTCCAGCTTGATACACCCCGCCATCTGGCGATATATGTGCCATAATCTCTGAAGACGCTCCATACATACCTACTGGCATTCCTCCGCCAATTATTTTCCCATAGGTTAATATATCTGGTTTGATGCCATAATAGGCTGCTGCACCCTCAATACCTACTCTAAACCCGGTAATTACTTCATCAAAAATAAGTAAAGCGCCATTTTCAGTACAAGCTGTACGTAAAAACTCAATATAACTTTGATCTTGAATAAGTAATCCATTATTTGCTGGAATACCTTCTATAATTACGGCAGCAATTTGATCTTTAAATTGTTCGAAAGCTTTGGTAATGGCTGCTGTATCATTTAATGCAATTACTATAGTTTCTTCGGCAAAAGATTTAGGCACCCCTGCCGATGAAGTTTCTCCAAAAGTAACCAATCCCGAACCTGCTTTCACTAGCAACGAATCGCTATGACCGTGATAACAACCTTCAAATTTGATAATTTTATCTCGTTTGGTATACCCTCTCGCTAGGCGAATAGCCGACATTACCGCCTCTGTTCCAGAACTTGTAAAACGTATTTTTTCTACATATCTGTTATTCTTAATGATCAATTCTGCTAATTCATTTTCGAGTGCCGTAGGCGCACCAAAACTCATCCCATTTTGCATCACTTCGATTACCTTTTCTCTGATTTTTGGATTGTTATGGCCCAGTATCAACGGTCCCCAGCTTGCACAAAAATCAATAAATTGATTGCCATCAGCATCCCAAATCATACATCCATCACCTTTTTGAATAAAAAGTGGTGTTCCATAAACCGATTTAAACGCCCTAACCGGTGAATTTACTCCGCCAGGAAAAAATGTTTTTGACTTCTCGTATAATTCAGCTGATTTTGCTCGACTAATATCAGGTTTAGCGCCAGTATTAACAGGCATCTCTTCATCACTTCCCGAAAATATTTTTTTTATTGATTCTAACATTTTAAAAAGGTTTTGCGTGGAACGTTAAGCGATTTGAACGCTTTACTCTAAACGCTTATCTATCACATCCAATTATTCTCTACAATATCTCTAATATGGTACGTCGTAATAATACTTGCTCCTGCTCTTGCAAAGGCATGCATGGTTTCCATTACCACTTTTTGCTCATCAATCCACCCTTTTTGTGCCGCAGCTTTAATCATCGAATACTCTCCCGATACATTGTAACAAGCAATAGGTAAATCCGTATTTTGTTTTAGTTTGCTAATTACATCTAAATAGGCCAAGGCTGGTTTAACCATTAGTACATCCGCTCCTTCGCTCTCATCAAGCATAGCCTCACGTACAGCTTCGTTGCCATTTCTAAAATCCATTTGATAGGCTTTTCTATCACCTTTATTAGGTGCACAATCTGCCGCTTCCCTGAATGGACCGTAGTAGGCCGATGCAAATTTTGTTGCGTGCGACATAATTGCAGTATTCACAAAATCATTAGCATCCAATTGCTCACGTATTGCAGCCACTCGCCCGTCCATCATATCAGAAGGCGCTAACATATCGGCTCCTGCTGCTGCATGAGTTAAAGCCATCTTTGCAATCAACTCAACTGATAAATCATTTTGGATGTAATCATTTTTCATGATACCACAATGGCCATGTGTAGTATATGAACATACACAAGCATCAGTTACCACGTATAAATCATCGCCAAAACTTTTCTTTAACGCACGAACTGCGTTAGGCACTAAAGATTTTGGGTCATATGCAGATTTTGCATCTTCACTTTTCTCATCACCCACACCAAAAAGCATAATTTTATTTACACCCAGTTTCAATCCTTTCTCTACATCTTTTATTAAATTATCTGTAGAGAAATGATTAATACCTGGCATTGCATCAATAGCTTTGATAATTCCCGACCCTGGCACTACAAAATAAGGGTAGATAAACATATCTTTCGACAATCGCGTTTCGGCAATCATCTCTCTCACTACTGGATTTTTTCTTAATCTACGGGGTCTTTGCATAGTATTGCGTATTGAGATTTTTAGATTTCTATTCCAAAAACAGCTTCAGCCAAACCTATTTCATCTGGCGAATAAGGCAAAGTATATTTTACGCCCATTTCTTCAAATTTTTTGCCTGTAGAGTTACCAATGGCGATAACTTTTTGCTCAGGCTCTAATAAGTTTTCCGCAAAATAGGCATCAACGTTAGAAGGGCTGGTAAAAATCAACACTTCTGCTCCTGTTCCATCAATATGATCAACAACAACTGTTTCATATATTGGCAAGTCTATTATTTTGGTATCGTTAGCTAAAGATTTTTGGATACTCAATAGCGAATCTTGTGCCCTAGGAAATAGCACCGATTGGCCCTTTACTAATTTTGCAAACTCTTCTGCAACCTCTGTAATATCACCACTTTCGCCTACAAAATCTGCTAAATGTCCAAATTTCCGTAATGTATCTTCCGAGCCTCTACCCACTACCCCAAACCTAACTTTCTTTGCTAGAACAGGATTTAGTTTAAAGAAATATTCGACGCCATTCCTACTGCTAAAGAAAACCCAATCTATATTTCTCAGATAAAAAGGGTCTAATATGTTCACAATTGGAAAAGTACGAATCAACGACCTTCCATCTATTTCAATCTCATGTTTGGCTAAAGCCTTTCTAAAATAACTATGTTCGCCAATTTCTCGAGAAATAAAAACTTTGCTTGGCATGTTTCTTTCCTTATTAAATTTAGCGACAATTTTTTCGGCTAAACCTTCGGTATGCTCTACTCTAAAAAATAAACGATCCGGAAAATCTTCATCCGTTTCTGCTTTGGAAGTCCACACTTCGAAAAACCCATTTTCTTTCTTGCAATAACAACCGAGTGGCATATGACATCCACCTTCAAATAAGTTTAAAATCTTACGTTCTACCGCTATTTCTTCGGCTGTTGCCTGATGATTTATAGACTGTAGGGCGGTAAACAATTCACTATCGCTTTCACGAATTTGAAAGGCCAAAGCTCCTTGGGCGGGTGCAGGAACAAGCTCAGTAGTGTCTACCACTTCAACATGAAATTCAGATAAATCTATATTTAATCTATTTACACCTGCTTTCGCTAGTAAAATAGCATCGTAATCTTCGTCCCGTAATTTTTGTATCCGGGTAGGCACATTGCCACGAAGATCTTCTATATTAAGATCTGCACGCAAAGCCAATAATTGTGCTTTACGACGGTTAGATGAAGTACCTACCATTGCTCCTTTTTTTAAGGATAATTTCTGGCTTACATCTACACAATCTTTAAGAATCAGCAACAACTCTGAAGGATCTTCACGCTCGCTAACAGCAGCAATAATTAATCCCTGAGGGTTTGTAGTAGGCAAATCTTTATGAGAATGAACAGCAAGATCAATTGAGCCATTCAATAATTCTTCTTCCAACTCCTTTGTAAAAAAACCCTTCCCTTCTAGCTTATCGAGACGAAGGTTTAATATTTTATCGCCTTGCGTTTTAATAATTTTCAATTCTGCTTCGATTCCAATTTCAGCTAGTCTATCTTTTGTGTAGTTAGCTTGCCATAATGCTAAATCGCTTCCGCGCGTACCGATAATTAGTCTTTTCACCTTATGTTAATTTTTCAGCAAATTTAATATTTTTAAAGGAGTTTTAACCGCAAAGACGCAAAGCTATTATTTTTTACCGCCGAGACGCAGAGAACTTCACAGAATACACAGAGCTTTCACTTTACTATATTATTAAACTTTGTGCTCTCTGTGCATACTCCGTTTCTCAGTGGTTAAACTTATTAAGCTTAGCTATTCTTTACCAAGATTTCTTTTGCCATTACCATGGGAACACTGATACATTTTTTCTCCATGTAATCCATCACCCGTTCTAATACTGCTCTAGAATTATCATCTAATGTGTTAATCTCATCTGCAAAAACGCCATTAATAGCAGTGTGTTTAATCTCTTTTATTTTCTTGGGAACATCGCTCATTGCAATTTCGATTTTGCGTTGTCTCAATACCGATTCGAAATCTTTAATGTTTGCATCGATGATGTGCTCTGCATTAATCAGCTCATCATAACGCTCTTGAATATTTTTGCGTGCTGTTTCTTTTAACGATTCGACTTCAATATAATGAATTGGGAAATTCTGAACAACAGTAGCAGCGGTATCATTTGGTATGGCTAAATCTACGATTACCTTTTTTCCTGTTTCCCCATTTAAAAGTTTGATATAAATTTCTTCTGTGAGAATAGGCTCTATTGCTCCAGTACAGGTAATAATCACGTCAAATCCCTTATCGTAATTCGCCAAATCTGTTAATGAATAGGCTTTCCCATTTAAATCTTTAGCTAAACACTCTGCCTTTTCTACCGTTCTGTTAAAAACAGAAAAGTTAGCGTATTTATGTTTTTTTAAATATTGAGCGATATTTTTATTGGTTTCTCCGGCTCCTATAATCAGCAAACGAGAATTAGGGCTCATATTTAACTGCCTAAGTTTACGATAAGCTAAAGAAACTATGGAAACTGGGTTTTTTGAAATATTGGTATGTGTATATACTTCTTTTGCGGTTTTAACCACACGATTCATAATCATTCGCATATAATCGCCTGTAAAACCAGCAATTCTGCACGCTTCATACGCTTTACGTACTTGAGCTAGAATCTCCTTTTCGCCTACTACCAAACTTTCTAAAGAACATGAAGTTCGCAAAAGATGATTAAAAGCCTCTCCCTTCTCGTAAGTAGAAACATTTTCAACAAACTTTTCCATGTATTCTTCAGGCAATCCCATATCTAACACCGTTAAAAATTGAGTAATAAATGCCTTATCTACTTTAGCCGCAGAAGTAAAGATAAACTCTACTCGATTACATGTTCCAACGTAAAATATTTCTGTAATATTTAACTTTGATTGAATATTTCTCAACCTATCATCCAGCGTTTGCTCACATATTACCAATTTACCTAATGCTTTTAGGTCGATTTGTTTATGCGTAAATGCAATAATCTTTAAATATTCCAAAATGGGTACAGCCTATTATTTTTTGCGTAACAAAAGTAACAACACCTGTTCATATCACTGTCATTAGGCTGTAATTTAGGTTAATTTAGAAAGATTTTAAATTAATAACCGTCTGCTTGTCATTTCTCGCATATTTTTTAAAAGAGGATTAATAAAAACTGACTTAATTTTGTTAATTTGGTACAAGAATAACTCAAATATGAATACAATTAGAAGAATAGCTTTAATCGCTTTAACTATACTAATTTTCATTCACACTGTAAAGGCTCAAAGCAACACACAAGCCGATGAATATTTTAAGTTTGCAGAGAATTATAAAAGTAATTCTAAAATAGATAGCGCAGTCATTTACTTTGAAAAAGCTGCTAAACTATATCAAAACGATAGAAATTTCGACAGGGCAGTAAATTCCTTTAATCAAATTGGAATAATATTAACTAGGAAAGATGAGTATCAGAAAGCTAAAGTTTTCTTAAATCAAGCGTTATCAATAGCCGTATCCAACCTCGACACCGGCGGTTTAACTATTGCCACTACGTACATAGCTTTGGGAGTTTTATACGGTGCAGAAGAAAACTATGAAAAATCTTTATTCTTTCATAACAAAGCGCTTAACATACGATTATTAAAACTAGGAAAATATCATTCAGATGTTGCAACTAGTTATGGTAATTTAGGTAACATCTATTTAAGAAATAAAGAGTACGACCGTTCTGTTCAAGCCCACCTTGAAGCGATGGTAATTCGAGAAAAGCTTTTTGGTAAAGAAAGTGTAGAAGTTAATCAAACCTATATCAATTTAGGAAATGTTTATCGAGCGCAAAAACAATACAAAACAGCACTCGAGTATTTACAAAAAGCGTTAACGAATAAAATTAAACAACTTGGCCCTGATCACAAAGATCTAGCTAAACTATATGTATCAATCAGTGAAATTTATTATTTAATGGATAATAAAGAAAAAGGCGATTTATATAAATCAAAATCTCATACTTAAAAATAAGTAAGCTTGAAAAACTTAGCATCAAACATAGTCAAAGCAGGGTTAATAGTAGGCTCGTTAGACATCATCGCTGCCTGTATTCAGTTTTATAGCAAAACTCAAAAAAATCCCATCGTAGTTCTCAATTTTATTGCAAGCGGTGTTTTTGGTAAAGATGCATTTACAGGCGGAGCAAAAATGGCCGCATTTGGATTATTCTTCCATTATTTGATTGCTTTCGGCTTCACGTTATTATTTTTCATACTGTATCCTAAAATTAAACCGTTTATAAAGAGCAAGCTACTTTTGGGTACAGTTTATGGTTTATTTATTTGGCTAACCATGCAGTTCTTAATTGTTCCTTTATCTCAGGCCCCTGCGATGAAAATAAGTTTTCAAAGTGCTACAATAGCCATTTTTATTTTAATAGTTTGCATTGGAATACCACTTGCATTGTTAGCAAAAAATGGAGATAAAGAAAATATATAAATCAAATTCGTGCATTCGTGATTAAATGGCAGAAAAAAACACCTGCATTTTACCACAACAATGGCTGTTATTTATTCGGATTGCAAATACATTCCAATGTCCTTCAGAAAAAATGCTTACCCCCTCATTATCAACAAGAAACCAGTTTAAAGTAATGCGAATTAAGCGTATCAAAAAACCTTTAAACAATTAAAAATCAAATATTTATATAGCTAAAAGACGTCGTGATCATTCGGTTTTAAAATAAAATCATGGTATTTTAGTGGTTCTAACACCCAAATACATAAACTGATCATGAACATTAAAAACTATAGCCTTGTGCTATTGCTTACGTTAACAAGCTTTCAAACTTTTTCACAACAGAAACCAAAACTATCTCCTTTACAACAAAAGGTAAACGCACTGCTCGCTAAAATGACACTCGAAGAAAAAGTTGGTCAAATGGCGCAAGTAACTTTAGATGTTATTGGTAAAGGAAAAGATCGTTTTAGTAGTGATGAGCCCTTTACACTGGATGAGAAGGAAATGCAAAAAGCATTGGTTCAATATAAATTAGGTTCTGTACTAAATGCTTCCAACAATAGAGCTAGAACACCCCAAGTATGGCACGAAATTATAAGCCAAATACAGCAATTTGCGATGACCAAAAACAAAAATGGCATTCCTGTTCTATATGGTATTGATGCCATTCATGGCGAAACGTATACAGTAGGTGCTACTATGTTTCCGCAACAAATCGGTCAAGCAGCCACATTTAATCGTGCGTTAGTGCGTAAAGGCGCAGAAATTACTGCATACGAAACCCGTGCAAGCTCAATTCCATGGGCATTTTCTCCGCTATTAGATTTAGGTGCCGACCCTCGTTTTCCTCGTCAATGGGAAAGCTTTGGCGAAGACCCATATTTGGTTACCGAATTAGGCGTACAAATGGTAAAAGGCTTTGAGGGAGAAAAAAATGATGTTTCCAATCCTTTTAAAGTAGCCTCTTCTATCAAGCATTTTTTAGGGTACCAAGTCCCGCTTTCGGGAAAAGATAGAACGCCAGCAGTTATTTCAGATCAAGCCTTAAAAGAATACCATTTGCCATCATTTAAAGCTGCGATAGAAGCTGGTGCAAAAACCATTATGATTAATTCTGGATTAATAAATGGTGTTCCTGTTCATTCTAACTATAAAATTTTAACCAAACTTTTAAAAGAAGAGCTCGGATTTAAGGGCTTAGTGGTTACCGATTGGGGAGATATAGAAAACCTTCACAAAAGAGATCACGTAGCTAAGGATAATAAAGAAGCTGTAATGATAGCCGTTAATGCAGGCATCGACATGAGTATGATTGCGTATAATTACGAACCTTTCTGCGACAATCTAATTGCACTGGTAAAAGAAGGAAAGGTAAAGCAAGCACGCATAGATGACGCAGTTCGGAGGATTTTACAGGTGAAATTTGAGCTCAACTTATTTGATAAGCCTACAACAAACATTAAAGATTACCCCGAATTTGGAAGTAAAGCATTTGAGCAAGCGGCACAAAATACAGCAGCCGAATCCATTACTTTACTAAAAAACAGCAATGCTGTACTTCCCCTAAGCAAATCATCCAAAATTTTAATTACAGGCCCGAATGCTAATTCGATGAGAACCTTAAATGGCGCTTGGACTTATTCGTGGCAGGGCGAAAAGGTAGAAGAATTTGCGGGCCAGTACAACACTATTGTTGAAGCCATGCAAAATAAAATTGGCAAAGAAAACGTAACCTTCGTACCTGGTGTTAGCTATAAAATGAGTGGAAAATACTGGGAAGAATATGCCGATAAAATGGAAGAAGCCATTGCTGCTGCTAAAAACGCGGATGTTATACTCTTATGCTTAGGTGAAAATTCATATACAGAGACGCCTGGTAATTTAAGCGACCTTTATATAAGTGATTTACAAACAGAATTAGCTCAAAAACTTGCCGCAACCGGAAAAACAATCGTTTTAGTGCTAAATGAAGGCCGTCCTCGTGTAATTAGCAAATTCGAAAAGAAAATGACTGCTGTGGTGCAAACTTATCTGCCTGGAAATTATGGTGGTAATGCATTAGCCGATATATTATATGGTGATATTAATCCTTCGGGCCGATTACCCTATACATATCCTCAGTTTCCAAATGCACTCTTTACCTATTACCATAAACCTTCGGAGGCAAGGGAAACAACCGAAGGTGTATATAACTATGATGCCGATTATAATCCGCAATATCCATTTGGGCACGGTTTAAGCTATACAAATTTCACCTATAGCGATATAAAATTAAGCAGTACAAGCCTCAAAAAAGGCGAAACATTAACTATTAGTGTAGAGGTTACCAATACTGGTAAGGTTATAGGAAAAGAGGCCGTATTACTCTTTATTTCTGACCTTGTTGCAAGCACAATTAGTCCAGATGTTAAAAGATTAAGAGGTTTCGAAAAAATTGAACTTAAACCAGGTGAAACAAAAACCGTGAGCTTCAAGATTAAACCAGAAAATATTGCCTATGTAAATTCAGAAAACAAGTGGATTACTGAAGCAGGAGAATTTTCTATTCAATTAGCCAACAAGAGAATCAAATTTAATTATGTTCAATAAAATGAGAACCATTTTTTACGCCCTTACAGTTATTCTAGTTTCTTTTGCTTGTAAAAAAGGGGGTAGTACAGATTCTCCTGTAGTAATCCCCCCTGTTGTAACGCCAGTTTTAACCAGTGATGTTAGTTTTTGGCTAACCAAGGGAGATCGATCTGCGCTGTTGCAAAAGCAAAATGTTGAGCTTAATTTTTCAGTCACCAATAACGGAAACACAACAATAGAAGTAGATGAATCGCAGGTTTTTCAGTCCATAGATGGGTTTGGCTATACCTTAACTGGTGGCAGCGCTACATTGATTAATAATTTACCTGTTAACGAAAAAGATGCTTTGCTTAAAGAGCTGTTCTCAACCGAAGAGGGGGCTATAGGTGTAAGTTATTTACGAGTAAGTATTGGAGCATCCGATTTAAGCGCAAATGTTTTTACATATAATGAAAGACCATCAGGCCAAACGGATGTAAATCAGGAAAATTTCTCTATAGCGGCCGAGATGACTGATTTAGTGCCCATTTTAAAGAAAATCTTAGCGATAAATCCAACAATTAAGATTTTAGGTTCACCTTGGACTGCCCCAACTTGGATGAAAACCAATAAAGCCTATAAAGGCGGAAGTCTATTGCCTGAATATTATCAATCGTATGCAAAATACTTCGTAAAATATATTCAGGCCATGAAAGCAGAAGGAATAACAATTGATGCAATTACTATCCAAAACGAACCCCTACATCCAGGCAATACCCCTAGCATGTTTATGGAGGCAGCAGATCAGGGCAATTTTATAAAAACGGCATTAGGTCCAGCTTTTCAGGCTGCTGGCATCACTTCAAAAATAATTTTATACGATCATAATGCAGATCGCCTAGATTATCCGATGTCTATTTTAGCAGACCCTGTTGCAAACTCTTATATTGATGGTTCTGCTTTTCATTTGTATGGTGGTAATATTTCAGCCTTATCAACAGTTCATAATGCATACCCCAACAAGCACATTTATTTTACCGAGCAATGGGTTGGCGGACCTGGTAATTTTGCCGAAGATTTAAAGTGGCATATTTCTACCCTAATTGTTGGTGCAACCCGAAATTGGAGTAGAAATGTACTCGAATGGAACTTAGCAGCAGATGCTAATTACAATCCACATACGCCAGACGGTGGATGTACTACCTGCTTAGGAGCAATAACCATCGCCCCCGCAATTAGTAGAAATGTTGCTTATTATGTAATTGGTCATGCTTCAAAATTTGTACGCCCAGGTTCTGTTCGCATAGGGTCTACTAACGTAGGAACACTTAGTAATGTGGCATTTAAAACTCCTGATGGGAAGCGTGCTTTAATTGTAATGAATACCAGCTCAGATGCACAACTATTTAACATTAAACACAATGGAAAAATAGTAACCACCAGTTTACCTGCAGGGGCAGCAGGCACATACGTTTGGTAAAAAATAAAATATGCGCCTGCTTTATTGGCAAACGCATACTGGTTAATAAGTTGTATGATTGATTTAGTTAATCCCGCTTTGGCGGGATTTTCTAGTTAATGGCCAATGGAGAAATTTTTCGAATCTAGTACAAACATTATTAGGCTTTCTTTGTTTCTATACAAATCATAAATATGAAGCTACACTATTGGCTGTTAATTCTAGCAACAAGCACTTTCATTGCCTGTCAAAATAACCCATCAACAAACAACGATGAAGAAACTATTACATCCGTAATAACCAAACAGGATTGTTATACATATACCAAGAATAAAGATACCGCAACCTTAACGACTATAAGTAGTGGCCATATTGTTACGGGTGAATTACAGTATCAACTTTTTGAAAAAGACAGTAATAAAGGTTCAATTAAAGGTGAAATGAAAGGCGATACCTTAGTTGCGGATTATACTTTCGGATCAGAGGGGAAAAATTCCGTTAGGCAGGTTGCTTTTCTTCAAAAAGACGGAAAATTGGTGGAAGGATTTGGCGAGGTAATTGAAAAAGATGGTAAGATGGTATTTAAAAATCTTTCTACATTAAAATTTGGCGGTACGATTGAATTTACTAAAATAATCTGCAATTAAAAAAGGCTTCGATTTAACCTCGAAGCCCTTTCCAATTTATCTATTTTTTTATTTTTAACGTTAATTTATCCCATTGGGTCGTTAATTTAGTATAGTGATCAATATAGTTTTGGTTTTCTTCTTTCGTTAATTTACTACCCCAAGTTGCAGCATCAGTAACCCAAGCATTGTATTTAGCCGTTGCTTCTTTAATTTTTGCAGCATCTTTGCTATTTATTGCAGCAATATATTCTTGCTTTATTGGCTCAAATTTAGTGAAACCAGTATTCACATCTTCGCTTGAAAATTGAGGAGCTTTCACTTCAACATTTGGTGATACATTTAAGATCGCTGAGCCATTAGTTGTTGCTGCTACTGCGGCTGCTTTAGTAGTGTCTGCACTTGCCGATGTCTCTGTAGTATCAGCGCCAGATTCAGCTGTACCTTTTTGATTGCTTTGACAAGAAATTAGTGTTGTAGCAAATAAACTTACTGCTACTAAGGAGAATAGTACTTTTTTCATATAAATTATTGTTTGTTATTTTTTAATACCATAACGATTAAAAGTTGAAATCATGATATTCTTGTGAATTTATTTTTCTTGCAAAAATACTAAAAAACCAAAAATAAAATATCTGCTATTTTTGATAGTTTAAAATTTTTCAAATCGCTCCCAAAAACCATCAATGGGCAAAGTCGCAAAAATAGCAATTGGTTCTTTCTGAACCGGGTGAATAAACTCTAGTTTTCTAGCATGTAAACAAATACTACCCTTTTTACTTCCTCGTGGGTATCCGTACTTATTATCGCCAACTATTGGGCAATTCATTGTCGAAAGTTGTACTCGTATTTGATGCGACCTACCAGTTAGTGGATTAACTTGCAGCAAATAAAAACCTCCCAATTCTCCAATTAATTTATAATCAAGTTCTGATCGTTGGCTTCCTACCACTTCTTTATTGTATGCGGTTACTACGTTTTTCTGGGGGTTTTTTATTAACCAGTGAACCAAATTTCCTTCAGGAAGGGCCGGTTTATTCCGTACCACAGCAAAATACGTTTTACGGACCTCTCGATTTTTAAAAATCGCATTCATTCTTTCTAAAGCCTTGCTGGTTTTAGCGAACAAAATTACTCCACTAACCGGTCGATCTAATCGATGAACTACCCCCAAAAACGCACCATTAGGTTTATTGTATTTTAAAGTGATGTACTTTTTCACTTTTTCATCTAAAGGTTCATCACCTGTTTCATCAATTTGAACAATATCACCAGCTCGTTTATTAATAGCGATCAGATGATTGTCTTCATATAATATGTCTGCTTCAGTAATTGGCATTTTTTAGTATCAAGTATTTAGTATCAAGTATCAAAACTGGGAGCAGAATGCTAAGCACCCAAAACGCTCAGCGCTATAACTAATATTGTTCCTTCTCGTTCGGAAAATCGTTTGCCTTCACATCGTTGATATACGCTTGTGCTGCACCTAAAATTCCATCATACAAATTAATATACTGACGTAAAAATCGAGGTTTAAAGCCCTTTGTTAAGCCGATCATATCGTTAACTACTAAGACTTGTCCATCACAACTTGGTCCAGCACCAATTCCAATTGTTGGAATATGTACACTTGCAGTTACCTCTTTTGCCAATTTGGCTGGAATTTTCTCCAAAACAACTGCGAAACAACCTGCATCTTGTAAAGCCAATATATCTGTTTTTAATTTATTCGCTTCTTCTTCATCCTTTGCCCTAACGGTATAAGTGCCAAATTTATAAATAGATTGTGGGGTTAGGCCTAAATGTCCCATCACAGGTATACCTGCTGTAATAATGCGCTGAATAGATTCGGCAACCTCGGCGCCACCTTCTAATTTAACACCATGGGCGCCAGATTCTTTCATAATGCGAATGGCCGAATTTAATGCTTCTTTAGAATTTCCCTGATAAGAACCAAAAGGTAAATCGACCACAACAAATGCACGACTAGCCCCACGTACTACCCCTTGCGCATGATAAATCATCTGGTCTAAGGTAATCGGCAAGGTAGTTTCATGCCCGGCCATCACATTTGAAGCAGAGTCGCCTACTAATAAAACATCTAAGCCAGCATCATCTAAAATAGTGGCCATCGAATAATCATATGCAGTTAGCATAGCGATTTTTTCTCCACGCTGCTTCATTTCTTGAAGAATATGAGTGGTTATTCTTTTTATTTCTTTATTTACAGACATGTACGTTGATTTGAAAACAAAATTAGGTTTTATTCTTGTAAAAGGCACAAAGACAAAGCGCAAAAGATTTATCCTCATCTGATGAGCATAGATAGCGTATGCGCTTTACGCCAAACGCTCAACGAAAAAAAATCATCTTTTCTCTTTAGAAATCCTCAAAAATCCTTACCTTTGTATCCTGAAATGAATAAGTTCAATCAGATTTACTTTTCTCTCCTTCAAAACGGTCAAACCGTTAAGAAACTTGATTTTTTCTCGAATTTATTTCACTTTCCTTTATTATTTACATTGAAATTTTATCATTATACACATGACTAACTATACCAAGTTACCTGCAATTTTGTTATTGGCCGATGGCACTGTTTTTTATGGCAAAGCTGCCGGAAAAATCGGAACAACAACTGGCGAAATCTGTTTCAATACAGGAATGACGGGTTATCAAGAGGTATTTACAGACCCATCTTATTTTGGGCAGATTATGGTAACCACCAATGCGCATATTGGCAATTACGGAATGCATAAAGACGAAATAGAATCCGGATCTATTAAAATTGCAGGTTTGGTTTGTAAGAATTACAATATTATTTACAGTAGAAAAGAAGCAACAGAATCGATACAAGATAATTTTCAGAACGAAAATATTGTTGGCATTTCTGAGATTGACACACGTGCTTTAGTGCGTCATATTCGAAATAAAGGAGCAATGAATGCTATTATTTCATCAGAAATTACAGATTTACAAGAGTTAAAGAAAAAACTGGCTGAAGTCCCTTCAATGGATGGATTAGAACTTTCTTCTCAAGTATCGACTACAACTCCTTATTATTATGGAAATCCAGATGCTAGTTTTAAAATTGCAGCATTAGATTTAGGGATTAAGAAAAATATTCTAAGAAATTTCGACGATAGAGATATTTATGTAAAAGTATATCCTGCTAAAACAACTTTCGAAGAAATGGATAAGTGGGGTGCAAATGGTTATTTCATTTCTAATGGCCCTGGCGACCCAGCAGCGATGCCTTATGCTATTGAAACGGTGAAATCTATCCTTGAGGCGGATAAGCCTATGTTTGGAATTTGCCTTGGTCACCAATTATTGGCCGAAGCAAATGGCATTGGTACCATGAAAATGTTCAATGGTCACAGAGGATTAAATCACCCTGTGAAAAACATCATTAAAAATCATTGCGAAGTAACCTCACAAAATCACGGTTTTGGTGTAATACCTGAAGAAGTTAGAAAATCAGACAAAGTAGAGGTTACGCATATTAACTTAAACGACGATTCGATTGAAGGAATTCGCGTTAAAGGTAAAAAAGCATTTTCAGTTCAATATCACCCTGAATCTTCACCAGGTCCACATGATTCTCGTTATTTATTTGATGATTTTGTGGATTTGATCAAAGGCGATTTGGTTTGGTAATTGTCTTTCGTCGGTAAATATAGGCCTGTCATCAACATTTTATTGCCGTTTAGCTAAAATTCATTTTCTAATGCGCTAAACCTTCTTACATTTATCTTATGAAGAATAGCAATGTGATCATTAGCGTAAAAAATCTGGTCAAAAACTACGACGATTTTAAGGCCGTTCAGGGCTTAAGTTTCGACGTGTATGAAAATGAAATTTTTGGATTATTGGGTCCAAATGGCGCTGGTAAAACGACCACATTAGAAATCATTGAAACACTTCGCCAAAAAACGTCTGGAGAAGTAACTGTTGATGGCTTTTCGATAGACCACGATTCGAGTGCCATAAAACGCATCATCGGCGTTCAATTACAAGCGGCAGGATATTATCCGAATTTGAATTTAGTAGAGCTACTTGAACTTTTTTCGGGTTTATACGGCGTCGAAGTAAAACCGATGGAAATGTTAGAGAAAGTAAACTTGCAAGATAAAGCAAAAGCAAAATACAAAGCATTGTCTGGCGGTCAAAAACAACGTTTCTCCATTGCCACCACACTTATCAATTCACCAAAAATCATCTTTTTAGATGAACCAACAACGGGTTTAGATCCACAAGCTAGGCGAAATTTATGGGATTTAATTACAGAGATCCGCAGCAATGGCACTACAGTAGTAATTACCACACATTATATGGACGAAGCAGAGCAATTATGCGACCGTGTAGCTTTTGTAGAGCGAGGGCAGATTATTGCCTTAGATACACCAGATAAATTAATCGATAATTTAATAGCGAGTGGATTTGAACGTAAAAAGGAAGTAAAAAGAGCAAATCTCGAAGATGTATTTATCAATTTAACTGGTAAAGAGTGGAGAGAAGATTAATTATGCAAGCACCATATAGCCATACCAAAGCAACCCTTGCTTTAGCTAAAGCAAGTTTCAGGTCCATAATGCGCAGTCCATCTGCAGTAGTATTTACCTTAGCATTCCCCCTAATTTTTATCTTAGTTTTTGGATTTTTAGGTGGTGGAGGCACTAAATTAGATATAGCAATTGCCCCTAATTCAGACTTGCAAAATCCAATTATTACTTCATTAGAAAAAATGCCGATTATTAGGTTAACCAAAAATGATAACCTAGATAATATCAACAAGGGTTTAGAAAAAGGGAATTACGATGCCTTAATTACGGTCCAAAAGAACCTAAATGGAGTACCCGCTTATTTTACTCATGTTAAATATACCTCGGCAGCCATAGATAAAGGAAATATTTTAAAATCAATACTTAACGAACTTAGCTATAATCTAAACACTCAAAATATTAAACCAACGGTAACTGAAATTAAATCTACCCAAGTAAACGGCCGTTTGTATCGTACTATAGACTTTATTTTACCAGGGCAACTTGGATTTTCTTTATTAAGCACGGGTGTCTTTGGAACCGCTTTTGTCTTTTTTAGCCTGCGACAAAACTTAGTAATCAAACGGTTTTTTGCAACTCCTGTAAAGCGTTCAAGCATTGTATTAGGGGAAGGTATTGCACGTATTGGCTTTGCTTTATTAGGTGCTCTTTTCATTATATTAATTGGGCATTTTTGCTTCAATTTTACCTTAATAAACGGCGCAGTTACTGTAATTAACATGCTAATTTTAGCAACCTTAGGTGTAATTGTTTTTATGGGCTTTGGCTTTGTGGTTTCGGGTATTGCTAAAAGTGAAAGTACTATCCCACCCATTTCTAATATCATTACTTTACCTCAATTCCTGCTATCAGGCACATTCTTTGGTATTGAAGCTTTTCCAACTTGGTTACAGCCAATTAGCAGAGCATTGCCCCTAACCTATTTAAATGATGCGATGCGTAAAGTTGCATTTGAAGGCGCTGGTTTATGGGAAGTAAAGCACCAAATGTTAATTATAGTGATTTGGGGTATTGTAATTTATAGCATAGCAGTTAAAACGTTTAAGTGGGAATCTTAATTTAAAACCAAAATGAAAACTATTTCTATTATCTCTGCTAGTGTAAGGAATGGCCGAAATAGTCATCGAGTTGCCCTTTATTTTAAAAACTATTTGGAAGAAAACCAATTAGCTAATGTTAAAATTATCGATCTAAAGGAATATAACTTTCCAATTTTCGAAGAGCGGCTAAGGTTCATTTCCAACCCTTCAGAGTCAATGCTTTCTTTTGCAAATGAGATTACCAATGCTGATGGAATCATCATTGTAACCCCAGAATATAATGGCGGCTATCCTGCTAGTTTGAAAAATGCTATCGATTTATTATATGCAGAATGGAAACGCAAACCAATCGCCATTGCAACAGTTTCAGCTGGAGCATTTGCTGGAACACAGGTAATTACATCCTTACAATTTAGTTTATGGAAAATTGGTGCGTTAACAGTTCCGGCGATGTTTCCAGTAGCAACTGTAGAAAAAACATTTGACGAAAATGGCACACCAAGCGATATAGTAGCTACTGAAAAAAGAGCTGCTGTTTTTATAAATGAATTAATTTACTGGATAGAAAGGAAATAGTTTAAAAATTATTTTAACTTTGAAAAAACCCTAGCTAATTGTATTTTTTACACTAAGGGTAATTTTTAATTAAAACCAAAATAAAATGAGTTTAATAATCGATGTTCATGCAAGGCAAATCCTCGATTCGAGAGGTAATCCAACAATAGAAGTTGAAGTAATCACAGAAAATGGCAATTTAGGTCGTGCAGCTGTTCCTTCAGGAGCAAGCACTGGTCAACATGAGGCAGTTGAGCTTCGTGATGGCGATAAAAAAACCTATATGGGTAAAGGAGTTTTAAAAGCTGTAGAGAACGTAAACACAACTATTGCGAAAGCTTTGCAAGGTGTTGATGTTTTTGAACAAAATTTAATTGATCAATTAATGATCGATCTTGATGGAACGGAAAACAAAGGCAATTTAGGTGCAAATGCCATTTTAGGCGTTTCATTAGCCGTTGCTAAAGCCGCAGCACAAGAAAGCAGACAACCGTTATATCGTTACATTGGCGGTGTGAATGCAAATACACTTCCTATTCCGATGATGAATATCATTAATGGAGGTTCGCACTCTGATGCACCTATTGCTTTCCAAGAATTTATGATTATGCCAATTGGCGCTCCTTCATTCTCTGAGGCTCTACGTTGGGGAACTGAAGTGTTTCATAACTTAAAAGCGATTTTACACGATAGAGGTTTATCTACTGCTGTTGGTGATGAGGGTGGTTTTGCTCCAACTTTTGAAGGCACAGAAGATGCCATTGAAACGGTTTTAAAAGCCATTGAAAAGGCTGGTTACAAGCCGGGTTCAGAAATTTGTTTAGCTTTAGATTGTGCTGCATCTGAATTTTATAAAGACGGAAAATACGATTATACAAAATTTGAAGGCGATAAAGGTGCAATCCGCTCTAGCGAAGAACAAGCTCAATATTTAGCAGACTTATCTGTAAAATACCCTATCATTTCTATTGAAGATGGCATGGATGAAAACGATTGGACGGGTTGGAAAACATTAACTGATAAAATTGGAGATAAAGTTCAATTAGTTGGCGATGATTTATTTGTAACCAATGTTAAACGTTTACAAACTGGAATTGACACCAATACAGCGAATTCGATTTTAGTAAAGGTAAATCAAATCGGTTCACTAACTGAAACGATAAATGCGGTTAGTTTAGCACAAACTAATGGATATACCTCGGTAATGAGCCATCGTAGTGGCGAAACCGAAGACACTACCATTGCAGATTTAGCAGTTGCTTTAAACTGTGGTCAAATTAAAACCGGATCGGCTTCTCGTTCAGATAGGATTGCAAAGTACAACCAATTGTTGCGCATCGAAGAAGAATTGGGAAATGCAGCGCGTTTTATTGGAAAGAACTTTAAGTACGCTAAGAAATAATTATTTGTTAACAAGTTGAAAAACTTATTTGCAAAACATCCGAAGATTTAAAACCTTCGGATGTTTTTTATTTTAATACTATATTTGTGTAGGAACCGTGCAATTTGTACTATCTCATGTCTCAAATCTAATATCTAATAGCTTATTATGAAACATTTATTAAACCTATTAAAGAATAAATATTTTTTAGCAATTGTTATTTTTGCGGTATGGATGCTGTTTTTTGACAAAAACGACATGATTTCTCAATACGGCTACAGTTCAAAAGTGAGTAAGCTAAAGCAAGATAAAGAATTCTATCTCGAGCAAACAGCCGCTGTTAAAAAAGACCTTAACGAATTAGATAGCAATTTAAACATGGTAGAAAAATTTGCTCGTGAAAAATATTTCATGAAAAAAGACAACGAAGATGTTTTTGTTATAGTAAAAAAATAATTTACGAATGAAATTAATCGTGCTATTTTGTTTCTTAACCTTATTTACCCTCTCAAGTACATTTTCTCAGGAATTACCGAATTTAAAGCATGTTAAGTTAACAAAGAAAACACATTTTAAAGAAGTAGAACCTGTTGTGCTTAAGGTAACTGATTATTTATTTGCAACCCCAGTAAATCATAAAAACGATTCGAGAAAAGAGGCCGGGAAATTTTTAATTAAATGGATGAACGACACCCCGTTCGACACCTTTATTTTAGAAGAAAAGGAAACAAACTTCTTTAATACCGATACCGAGTTAATGCTGATGTACATGGCTGGACTAACGAAATATACATTAGAGAATAAATCCATCACTAACCAAAAAGAGAAAATTTTAGGTGCAATGCAATTAGTGCTTCCTTATTTGGATAAACAGGACGATAAAAAATTATGGTCTAAAGAACTTTGGCAATTGGTAGATTCATTTAAAACTAACAAGTTAGAAATATTCTTAAAAAAGGAAGTTTATTAAGTTAGGCGTTTAGCGTAAAGCGGTTAATAGTGAATCGTAATTTCCGCTAGTATCCAAACTTGGGCAAAGCCAATTTATACTTTACCACCACTATTCTTACCGTAAAAATAAAAGCAATTACAATAATCTTAGCCAAATCCGCTTCAAGATTAAAACGGACCAAGGCGAAATACAATATTCCGCCCATAATACAGGCAGTAGCATAAATTTCCTTTCTAAAAATTAAAGGAATAGTATTGAGCAAAGTATCTCGAATTATCCCTCCAAAACATCCTGTAATTGTTCCCAAAGCAACACATATACCAGGACTCAATCCAAAAACAATTCCTTTCTGCACCCCAACGAGTGTAAATAATCCCAGACCTAACGAATCGAATAAAAAGAGCGTAATTTTAAACTTCTTAATTTGGGTTTTAAAGAAAATGGTTAAAAGAGAGGTAACTAAAATCAATAAACAATAATTTACGTCTCTCATCCAAGCCACTGGTGTATCGCCCAATAGTAAATCTCTGACAGTACCTCCGCCTATCGAAGTCACAAAAGCAATAATTAATACGCCAAATGGGTCTAATCTCCTTTGCATGGCTGCAAAAGAACCTGAAATAGCAAAAGCTATCGTTCCTAAAATTTCAATGGCATATGTAGTTGTAATTTCCATTATACCTCGCCATTACGTTTTCGCAAAAACCATTCAACACTTAACAACAGCAAAATGAATGCAAATAACCATTTAAAATTAATTAGCTCTTCATACTTCCTATCTTCATAACTAACCGTTTTAATCTGATCGTTTTTCTCTAATTCGTTTGCAATACTTAAGATGTTATTTGGCATTACCATTTTTCCACCATTTTGTTGCGACATGGTATAAAGTAACTGGTGGTTAGCTGTAGTTTGTTGATATTCAGTAATTAATCCATTTACATAAAATGAACCCACAGCACTGTATTTTTGATTGCCCAAAGTAGTGGAGGCTGAGTATGAATAATTACCTTCAGGCAATGAACCAACATCTAAACGATAACCATTCTCAGATTTTGTAAAATTATAATTAAATACCTTTCCATTTTCAGATTTAACCTGCACCATAACATCGGCGCTATTGGTTGGTTCATATGCATCATTATATAACGTTGCATTTAAAACAATGCGCTCATTTTCGTCGAACGTTGCTTTATTTGCATACACTTTAAACTTTCTCTTATCATCTTTTACCGAAAGATATTGAATGGTTTTAGAAATTAATTCATTCACCAAAGGGAAGCTTTGATCTTTCTTTGCTTCTTCAAGCTTCCATTTCCAGACCCCCTCCCCCAACAAAAAACCCATTTTTCTTCCTTCATCATTCATGAAAAACCATAATGGAGACTGGGTATTAACTCTTCCTATCTTTTGATTTAAAATAGCCGAATAACTTCCATTAATACTTAAATTACCAAAAGGAGATTGTAGTGGATCATAATCAACGAGCTGTTTCATTGCATCTGGGTTTACCGTAAACAAAGTGAAATTAGGCTCTACTAAGGGAAATATTTCTTGTATTGCTCCATTTGTTCTATTTAATTTTACTAATCTCTGGAACAAATTAAAATTATTGCTACTGGTTTGAGCACCTAAAATAAACCAAAGTGGCATTTTTGAGGCCTTTACTTGATTAATAAAAACTTGATTTGCATTTGCTTGATCTGGAAACTGATAAAGTATAGCCAAACTAAATGTATTCAATTCCACTTGATTAAGCTCTTCAGGTAGTACAACCTTAACTTCATAATGTTTATTCAACTCTATAGCCTGCTTTAGGGTTGCAATATCTGGATGGGCACTTGCCGAAACCAATAAAATCTTTTGTCTGGCATCTATAATTTCTACAAAGATCGTTTGGGTATTATTTTTTGTCGTAATTTCATTTTTTAACGCAGAGACACTGATGCTGTACTTTTGAACACCTATTTTGCCAGCTTTGAGTTTAATTGGAATATTTTTGATAAAACCATTTGAATTTAACTCAACTCGCTCTTCTTTTACCTTTACGCCATTCTCTTTAACGGTTAATTGAGTAGTTTCTCCCTTGCCTTGATAAGCTTGAACTTGAATACCCAACGTAAACTCGTTATCCAAATACACCAAATTATTATAGCTTACATCAGCGATTAGAACATCTCGTTTTGGAATGGTATCGCCCATAGCTATAGTATAAACCGGGGCATTTAATTGTTTTAAACTGTATAAGGGGTTTCCACCACGATTAAAAATTCCATCGCTAGCAATAATTACAGCACCTAAATTCTGGTTCAGCAGCTCATCATTAAGTTGGTCGATAAGTGCAGCGCCATTACTTAATTTTCCATCTCCAGAAAAATCAAGTCCCGATTTAACACTATCGCTAAAACTATAGGTCTTCACTTCATACTTCGAAGAAAGTTTGGCAACTAAGTCACTCATATCCTTCTGATAGGCTTTCGCATTAAATCCAGAAGGTTTTATATGGGCAACTGAAAGTGAATTATCATGTGCTAAAATAATAATTGGCTTTTGTGGAGTATAGGCGATTTTCTTAAATAGTGGTGCAAATAACATCCAGCTTATTAATGTTACTGCAATTACCCTAATCGTACTTAATACGATCCTTAAGCGTAAAGGCAAGTGCGTAAGTTTGCCATATAATAGCCACGCATATAAAGCACCCAGCGCTAAACAAGCTAAAAAAGAAAATGTGAAAAAATTTATCATGCGATCAATGTAAAGATGCTAAATTTTTTTTGTCATCCGATGAGCAATTACATCATGCAAATACTCATCGGGCAACGAAAATCTTAATCCTTACAACATTCCGCCACAAACCGATAACGTTTGCCCTGTTACATAAGCACTCATATCAGAAGCTAAAAACACACAAACATTCGCAATATCTTCAGTTTCACCAGCGCGTTTTAATGGAATTCCAGCTTCCCAGCCTTCTACAACTTTAGGATCTAATACATCTGTCATTTCGGTACGAATAAAACCCGGAGCGACAACATTTGCACGAATATTTCTTGAGCCCAATTCTTTTGCGATAGATTTAGTGAAGCCAACAATTCCTGCCTTTGAAGCTGAATAATTCGCCTGACCAGCATTTCCAGTTATGCCAACTACAGAGCTCATGTTAATAAAAACACCTTTACGGGCCTTCATCATTGGTTTAGATGCGGCCTTAGTGATGTTAAATACCGATTTCAAATTCACATTAATTACATCGTCCCAGTTTTCTTCACTCATACGCATCAACAAACCATCTTTTGTAATTCCCGCATTGTTTACTACAATATCCAGTGCACCAAATTCGGTTACAATATCATTAATTAACTGCTCTGCTTCATTAAATTTGGACGCATCAGAACGGTAGCCTTTAACTTTTGTACCAAAGCTTTGCAACTCCTTTTCTAACGCTTCTCCTTTTTCTACAGATGATAAATATGTAAACGCAACATTAGCACCTTGCTCTGCAAATTTTTCGGCTATTTTGCGACCTATTCCTTTTGATGCACCCGTTATAAGTGCTGTTTTTCCTTCTAGTAATTTCATATTATAAAGTTAATGTTTATTGGTTAATTGTTTAAATTGGTTAACTGTTTAAATTGATAACTGGTGTAAAAAGCACAATTAACCAATTTTACAGTTCAACATTTAACCTACAAGGGGTTCTTGTTGACTTAAACAATGAAAGCTACCTAACCCCCAAATAATATCTGTCGAATCTATCCCTATTACTTCCCTATCTGGGAACGCATTTTGAATAATTTCTAAGGCTATTTTATCGTTCACATCTCTAAATGTAGGCACAATAACTGCAGCGTTAGCAATGTAGAAATTAGCATAAGAGGCAGGCAAACGAGTGTCTTCGTGAATAACTGGCGATGGCATAGGTAATTCAATAATGTTCAAAGGTCTACCATCTACTAATCGCATTTCTTTTAATGCTTCTAAATTTTCTTTAAGTAATAAATAATTTTCGTCTAGCGGATTGCTTTCTACTACTGTGAGCACGGTATCTTCATTTACAAACCGAGTAATGTCATCGATATGGCCATCGGTATCATCGCCAACAATACCATCTCCAACCCACAATACCTGTTCTGCACCATAAAACTCTTTTAAGTAGGTTTCGATCTGCTCTTTATTTAAATGTGGATTTCGATTTTTATTTAATAAGCATGCCGTACTTGTTAAAATGGTTCCAGCACCATTAAATTCAACAGAACCACCTTCCATTACAATATCAGGTGTAAACAAGGGCAAATTAAAATGTGTAGCAATTTTAGTCGGAATCACATCATCTAAATCAAAAGGTGGATATTTACCACCCCAAGCATTATAGCCCCAATCTACCACTGCTTTTTCAGTTTCTTTGATTACAAAGGCTGGTCCATGATCACGACACCAAGCATCGTTACTTTCGTTAAAGTAAAATTCAATTTGACTTAAATCTGCTTCAGCTTTTTGTAAATGCGCAATAGCTGATTCTTTCATAGCCTCATTCCGCACATTGATACGTACTTTCTCGCCTTTAGCAACAATTTTAATAAATTGGCAATAAGGTTCGTAAATCGTTTCAATTTTACCAGGCCACGATTCCTCTTTATGCGGCCAACTTAGCCAGGTAGCCTCATGTTTTGCCCACTCTGGAGGGAATTTGTAGCCTTGTTTTTTCGGCGAATTTGCAAATTCTGGGCGGTCTGAAATATTTATCACACTAATCGCCATCTAAATATCTTTTTGTAATTGGTTGATAAGAATCTATTCTGCGATCTCTTAAAAATGGCCAATGTTTACGCATATAATCGCTTTGGTTTAAATCTAACTCCACAACTTCTGTTTCTTCTTCATCATGTGATGCTAAGTAAAGCAATTTACCCTGTGCATTGGTTGCAAAACTTCCACCCCAAAACTTCATGGCTCCATCTTGCTCAAAACCTACTCTATTTACACTTACTACTGGAACACCGTTTGCCACTGCATGCGAGCGTTGTATCGTTTGCCAAGCATCATACTGATCTTGATTAGTTTCTTCGTCTTGATCGGTTGCCCACCCTATAGCCGTTGGATAAAACATAATATCGGCGCCCATTAAAGCCGTAATACGTGAGGCTTCGGGGTACCATTGGTCCCAACAAATTAAAATTCCAATTTTAGCAAATTTTGTTTCAAAGACTTTGTAGCCCAAATCGCCAGGCGTAAAATAAAATTTCTCATAAAAAGCCGGATCATCTGGGATATGCATTTTACGATATTTACCCAAATAAGCGCCATCAGCATCCAAAACAGCTGTAGTATTATGGTACAAGCCTTCGGCACGTTTCTCAAATAATGATGCAATGATAACCACACCTAATTCTTTAGCAACCTGCTGCAAGGCATCTGTAGAAGGACCAGGGATTTTTTCTGCTAAATCGAAATTATCGTAATCTTCAACATCACAGAAGTATAAAGAAGTAAAAAGCTCTTGCAAACAGATAATTTGGGCCCCTTTTGCAGCGGCATCTCTAACTTTAGCAATTGCCTTATCTAAATTTTCTTGTTTATTTTTGGTGCAGCTCATTTGTACCAAGCCCACTTTTACTTTACCCATCATTAGAAATTATTGAATTATAGAATGAAATACTATAGTACAAAGTTAAGGAAAAAGGCGGAAAGACTAAAGCAGCTTCTTACTATAAGCGTATCGCATTAAGCCAATACCGTTATTTGCGCCCGTTTTACGCATCAAATTTTTACGATGGGTTTCTACTGTTCTTTCGCTGATAAATAATTTATCGGCAATTTGTTTACTGGTTAATTCTTGGGCCAATAAGCGGAGTACTTCCAATTCTCTTTCAGTAATGTGGTTCTCGGGCATTTCTTGAGGCAATAGCGAGCTCAGCAATGCTTTATTTACTTCAGCACTCCAATATTGTCGGCCATTATTAACCGTTTCTATAGCGTTAACCAATTCTTGTTGGGCATATTTCTTAAGCACATAACCATCTACACCCGCCGAAAGCATTTCGCGAATCATCACCACCTCATCATGCATGCTTAACACAATTATTTTTAATTCGGGTTTTAATTGTTTTGCTTTTTTTACCAAAGTGATCCCATCCATATCAGGCATGGCGTAATCGGTAATGAGTAAATCAACTTCATTTTGTTTAAGATAAGCCAGTGCAAAATCCCCAGATGTTAACTTATTTACAATTTCAAGCCCATCAATGCCCTGTAATAAGGCTTGCAAACCATCAGAAACTATAGCATGATCATCTACTAGCAGGATTTTCATCATTAATCTATTGAGCGTGTACAAGAATAAATATATTAAAAAAATACGTGCTATCGGGTATATACAAGAATTTTCGAATTCATAAATTTATAATGGGTATTAAGCAATTATAATTCTGATGAGAACTAAGCTTCTGTTTTTTATTTTACTATGCGCCTATCAACTTTCGTTTGCTCAGAAAGAAACTTATGAAAAGTCGTTAAAGTTAATTTATGAAAAGCTAAGCAATATGGAGCTTCCGACAGCTCAACAGCTCTTTCAAAAACTTGAACTCAAGGAAGGCAATAGGTTAAAAAATCCTCTGTATCATTATTTAAAAGGAAGATTTGCCTACGAAAAAGGAAATTATGACCTCACTATAAATGAATTCCTAATTGCACGAGACTTATACCTAGCTCTTAATAATTTAGCAATGATTGCTCAGATAAATTCAAATATAACGAGTTCTTATAATGAAACTGGCCAATTTAAAGAGGCGAAAAAGAGTATTGAAGCATCGATTGATTATTACAAGAAAATTGGCAATATACCTCAGTATTATAAGGATTTAGGAGAGCTAGGAAGAGTACTCATTAATTCGGGTGATTACTTAAAAGCCGCTGAAATTTACATCAAAACATTAACTTATTATGATTCAAAAGGCACTATAAAAGAGAAAGGGAGAGTATATGCTCAAATAGGTTTAGCGTATGATTATGCTGGAATACTCGATAAGGCTGAAAAATATTATTTACAGGCTATTGATTTCAGGAAAGAGGTTAAAGATACAATTGGCTTAATGAACACGTATAATAACCTTGGAATAGTGAACAAAAACCAAGCGTTATATAGCAAAGCATTTAGCTATTACAATCAATCTTATGCCCTAGCAAAGGCATCTAAAAGGGATATCTATAAGATTAATCCACTTATTAATATGGGGGTGTCTTCAAGGCATCTGGGAAAATACGATGAGGCGATTGGGTTCTATATTGAGGCCCTAGACTTGGCCAAGAAAAACAATCGTCAAAGTCAGGTAATTACTATAAATAACAATCTAGCTTACCTTTATTATTATCAAAAAAAGTACGACATCGCTCTTCCACTTGCAAAATCGGCGATAGCCTATGCAGAAGAAAAAGGTACGCTTGAAGATAAAGTTAATTACTTACAAATCTATGCGGCCATATTGAAAGAAATTGGCAAAAATGATGAGGCATACAGTTCGCTTTTAAAGAGTTACACCTATTCCGATAGTTTATACAAAGGTGAAAATGCGAAGGCAATGGCAGAAATGTCGACCAAATACGAGACCGAGAAGAAAGAGCAACAGATTAAACTATTAAGAACAAAGACATCGTTACAACAACTTAACATTTCCAATCAGCATTTAGAATTAGAGAAGCGTAGTCTTGAAATTTCCAATAAAACCTTTGAAATCAACAATAAAAACCTTCTTATTGTCCAAAAAGAGAGTGATGTTAAACAAAAATCTTTACTCAATACTCAACAAAAACAGAAAATACAGACTTTAAATCAACAAAATGAAATCCAAGTATTAGAGATTAGGCAAAAGAATATTTATTTAATCATTGCATTGTTCTTGTTCCTATTTTTAGCTTCCACTGGATATTTCATTTACAATCGCAGAAAATTAAAAGCCAAAGCACAATTACAGGAAGAAATAAACAAACAACAGGATTTAGCTGCTAGAGCTGTGCTTGATGCCGAAGAACACGAAAGAAGGAGAATAGCTGGAGATTTACACGATGGTGTTGGACAAATGTTATCTGCAGCGTTAATGAATTTAAATGGTCTTTTTAAGAAATTGGAATTAACTGAGGAAACAAATTTACAAGCAGGGCAAGTTTTGACCTTGGTTAATGAGGCTTATGATGAAATGAGGATTATTTCTCATCAAATGATGCCAAATGCATTAATTAAATCTGGCTTAGCATTGGCGGTTAAAGAGTTCCTGAATAAAATTGATAAAGATGTTATCAAGGTAACTCTGGAAATGGTGGGATTAAAAGAACGTTTAAATGAGCAAACAGAAACTATTCTATATCGTGTAATTCAAGAAACAGTTAACAATGTGATTAAACATTCGAGAGCAAATCGTCTGGATATTATCATCATTAAAGACGAAGAAGGAGTTACAGCTACAGTTGAAGATAATGGGAAAGGTTTTGACAAAACCAAAATTGACCTTAAGTCTGGAATTGGGATTAGCAACATTTACTCAAGGGTTGAGTTTTTAAAGGGAACGGTAGATATTGACACTACTCCTGATAAGGGTACACTGGTAGCCATTCATATTCCAGACTAGTTTAATCCTAGTTGGTACTCTTCTTGTAACTCGAACAAACATTTTGCGCACAAACAACCATCATACAACTCGCTAATATACTGCACTTCATTTATACTAAGCTGCACCGCACTACACTGACATTTAGTGTACGAATTTGCCTTACACTCTATTGCTGTACCGCAGCGTTCGCAAGGAATAATTTCGTGTTTTGTCATTTGTACAAAGTTACGGGTTTTTAGGCAACGGGCATAGAGTCTGGAAGGCGGAAAGTCCTAGCAAAAAAGGGATATGATGTTTCCACCTTATCCCTCAGCACTTATAATAAAACTAAAAACTAGCCAGAGCAACTAATGCAACCCTCTTCCATTGAGCAAACTGGCCCATCGGTAATTTCTTCAGCAACTTGATCTTGTGCAATTACATCAGGTATTACGGCTTCAATTGCTTTACCACCTTGATTTTCGACTGTAAACTTAACTGCTTGAGATGCCGCTTGAGTACGCAAGTAATACATACCTGTTTTTAAGCCTTTTTTCCATGCATAAAAGTGCATCGAAGTTAATTTTGATGTATTTGGTGCGTTAATAAATAGATTTAACGATTGCGATTGACAGATATAAGCTCCTCTATCGGCCGCCATATCGATGATGTTACGCATTTTTATTTCCCACACCGTTTTATATAATTCTTTAATGTAATCAGGTATTTCTGCAATGTCTTGAATAGAACCATTCGCTAAAATAATTCTGTCTTTCATAGCCGGGTTCCATAAACCTAAAGAAACTAAGTCTTTCAATAAATGTTTGTTTACCACTACAAATTCTCCACTTAATACTCGTCTGGTGTAAATATTTGAAGTATAAGGCTCAAAACATTCGTTATTTCCTAAAATCTGTGAGGTAGATGCTGTTGGCATTGGAGCAACTAATAATGAGTTATACACCCCTGTTTTTACCACACGTTTACGTAAGCTATCCCAATCCCAACGCTTGCTTTTTGGGGTAACATTCCAAAGGTCGAATTGGAATTTACCTTTTGATAACGGAGAACCTTTAAAAGTTTCGTAAGCTCCATGTTTTACTGCTAAATCAGCCGATGCTGTCATAGCTGCAAAGTAAATGGTTTCAAAAATATCAGTATTTAAATCTTTTGCTGCATCACTTTCGAAAGGTAAGCGCATCAAGATAAACGCATCGGCTAAGCCTTGTACACCTAAACCAACTGGACGGTGACGGAAGTTAGAATTTTGTGCTTCTATTACAGGATAGTAGTTATAGTCTATAATTTTATTCAGGTTTAGCGTAGCCTGATACGTTACCTCGTATAATTTTTGATGATCAAATTCGCCATTAATTACATATCGTGGTAATGCCAATGAAGCCAAATTACATACCGCTACCTCATCTTTAGAGGTATACTCAATAATTTCGGTACAAAGGTTAGAACTTTTTATGGTTCCTAAGTTTTGTTGATTAGATTTACTGTTAGCCGCATCTTTATACAACAAGTAAGGTGTACCGGTTTCAATTTGAGCATCTAAAATAGCAAACCATAATTCTTGTGCTTTAATGGTTTTACGTGCTCTTCCTTCTTGCTCATAACGTGTATATAATGCATTAAACTCTTCGCTATGGCAATCTGACAAGCCAGGCGCCTCATCTGGCGAGAATAAGCTCCAATCGCCATTGTCTTCAACACGTTGCATAAACAAATCGCAAATCCAAAGTGCGTAGAACAAATCACGTGCGCGCATTTCTTCCTTACCGTGGTTTTTACGTAAGTCTAAAAATGCAAAAATATCTGCATGCCAAGGCTCAATATAGATGGCAAAAGCACCTTTACGCTTACCTCCACCTTGATCTACATAACGCGCAGTATCATTAAATACTTTTAGCATCGGAACAATACCGTTACTTGTACCATTTGTACCACCAATGTAAGCGCCTGTTGCGCGAATGTTGTGAATGCTTAATCCGATACCACCGGCACTTTGTGAAATTTTTGCCGTTTGTTTTAGCGTATCATAAATACCTTCAATGCTATCGTCTTGCATGGTTAGCAAAAAGCACGACGACATTTGAGGTTTAGGGGTAGCCGCATTAAATAAGGTTGGTGTAGCATGGGTAAACCAGCGCTCACTCATTAAGTTATAGGTTTTGATTGCACTATCGATGTCTCCTTTGTGGATACCAACCGAAACCCTCATAAATAAATGTTGAGGACGCTCTACAATCTGACCGTTAACTTTTAATAAATATGATTTTTCTAAGGTTTTGAAACCGAAATAATCGAAACCAAAATCTCTATCGTAAATAATGGTGCTATCTAAAATATCAGCATTTTCTTTAATCACTTCCCAAACATCTTCGGCAATTAGCGATGAGGGTTTGTCTGTTTTAGGATCGATATATGTGTACAGCATTTCCATCGTTTTTGAAAACGATTTCACCGTATTTTTATGCAAGTTAGAAACTGCAATACGTGATGCTAATAATGCATAATCAGGATGTTTTGTCGTTAGGGACGCAGCTGTTTCTGCAGCAAGGTTATCAAGTTCTGATGTAGTAACACCATCGTATAACCCTTCAATTACCTTTTTAGCAACATCTATTGGATCTACCAATTCTACATTAAAACCATAACATAACTTTTCAATACGAGCAGTTATCTTATCAAACTTTACCGCTTCTTTGCGGCCATCTCTTTTTATTACAAACATACTTTAACAGATTTGAGATTTGAGATGTGAGATTTGAGACAAATCAAACATGTTAAATCTTATAATTAACTTCCTATTTTTCGGTAAAAAAGCCCCCTAACCTTCTATTTTTACCAATTTTATTTTTTTCGCTTTTCGGCTTTAGTCTTTCAGCTTCTTGCTTTCTTTAAAAATCGTCGTCTAATGAAAATGCTGCCGCTTTATCTTCTGTAGAAGTTAGCACACCACTTTTTTGGTAATCTCCTACTCTTTTTTCAAAGAAATTGGTTTTACCTTGTAACGAAATCATTTCCATAAAATCGAATGGATTTGTTGCGTTATAAATTTTTGCATAGCCTAATTCTTGCAGCCATCTATCGGCCACAAATTCGATATACTGACTCATTAATTTGGCATTCATACCGATTAATGCTACCGGCAATGCATCGGTAATAAATTCTTTTTCAATTTCTACAGCATCGCTGATAATACCATGTACTTGCTCTTGACTTAATTTATTACTTAGCATGCTATATAATAAACAAGCGAATTCGCAATGCGAGCCTTCATCTCTCGAAATTAACTCGTTGCTAAAGGTTAAACCTGGCATTAAACCGCGCTTTTTTAACCAAAAGATAGAACAGAAGCTACCACTAAAGAAAATTCCTTCTACTGCAGCGAAAGCAACCAAACGCTCAGCAAACGTTCCGTTTTCGATCCATCTTAACGCCCATTCGGCTTTCTTTTTTACCGCTGGAACGGTATCAATGGCATGGAATAAACGATCTTTCTCGTCTGGGTCCTTAATGTAGGTATCGATTAACAAGGCATAGGTTTCGGCATGAATGTTCTCCATCATAATTTGGAACCCATAGAAACAACGAGCCTCAGGTAATTGAACCTCGCTCATAAAATTTACGGCAAGATTTTCATTTACAATGCCATCACTCGCTGAGAAGAAAGCAAGAATATGGGAAATGAAATGCCTTTCGCCATCATTTAGGTTATCCCAATGCTTTTGATCATCGGATAAGTCAATTTCCTCAGCTGTCCAAAAACTTGCTTCAGTTTTTTTATACATTTCCCAAAGAGCGGGATACTTAATTGGTAAAAGGACAAAACGGTCCTTATTTTCCTTTAGCAATAATTCTTCTTCCTGCGGCATATACTTGTTTTTTAACTTTTAGAAATCTATCAAAATCAATCCGTCAACAAAAACTATCTAGTGTGGCATCATTTAAAAACGTTTAAATTTCAACCGTTTTTAATCAACTAAATGTTAAGTACTTAAATAATATTGTGAGTGGATTCTTTTAAAGAACTTTGTTTAACAAATATAGAAGTTGGGGGATTTTTTGCCTTACAAAGTTGTTAACATGTTCACGAAATAGAGGGAAGTTTTCATCAAAATAGTGTCAGAAACGATACAGAAAAAAGCTAATTATTTCTTTTTAAGCACTTACAGAATCAAAACGAGTGTTAATAATTTTAAAAAACACGCTGTAACATTAACTTATTTAGCGTTAATTTAACACATAAGAAATTTCTACTTTGGCATACCCTAGCCTATAGATACCCAGTGCTTTAGCAGCACTTTGCGACAAGTCTAATTCAAACTTTTTACTAAATGGTCCACGATCATTAATCCTAACAATTACCACTTTATTATTTTGCAGATTTTTTACCTTTACAATTGTTCCAAAGGGTAATTTTCGATGTGCAGCAGTTAATTTAGCCGCCCTATACCTTTGCCCACTTGTTGTTTTTCTACCTTCAAATTTCTTAGCATAATAGGTGGTGAAAATGGTTTTAACAACTGTATCGGCATCCTTAACTGGCAATACTTGCGCTTGCGCACCAAAAGCTATACAACAAAAGAATAGAAAAAGTTTGATAATCAACCTCATTTGTTTCTAACGCATTAAAGCGGATTGCAAATATACGAAACAATATTTTTAAACATTAAGTGATGAAAAAACATTAAGGCTTAACTTCTTAATGTTTTCATTTTCAGCATACCCTATAATGGGTATTTTAACAATAGTGTTGACTAATCTATTTATTTTTAGGATATTGTATATAAATTAAAACGCTCATGAAAATTCGAAATTCTATACTTGTACTTGCAATGTTAGTTTCGAGCATTGCTTACGCTCAAAAAATGAAAATTAGTGTTGTTCCGAACGATGCTAGCATTTATGAAGTAAAAACTGGTGGCCAAGAACAGCTATTAGGCACCGGATCTGCAGAGATTAAAATCAATAAAGACTTCCCAATTCAATTAATTTTTAAAAAACCAGGTTTTAAACCTTTCTCTAAGTCTTATCAGAAACTTAAAGGTACAGAGGTTAAAAAAGAAGATATTGTTGAATTAAAAGAGCGTATGGTTACTGTAGCAGCCGAGCCTTACGATGCCAAAATATTTGTTAACGGAGTAGAAATTGGCACACGAAAAATATACGTATATATTGGTGATAACAGTTCTACTACAGTTGAGGTAACTAAACCTGGCTACTATAAAAAAAGCAAAACTTTCTACAATCAGCCTGGAAAAGACCTCTCTCCGATAGACGATATTATTGTTTTAGAAGACAAGGCGGTAAAAGTAAAATTATTCCCTAGTGATGTTCAAATTTTTGTAGACAGCAAAAAATTACCCGATAATTCTGATGAAATTGTAATCCCAAGCAAAACCAATGTATCAGTTGAGTATAGGAAAGATGGATATGTTGCCGTAGAACGCACTTATTACAATAAAGAAGGTATGCCTCAAACTCCGCTTTTTGAAACCATAACCCTAAAAGACAGAACAGTAAGAGTAAATACGACTCCAAATGACGCTACCATTAAAGTAGATGGCAAACAAGTAGCTACCGGCGAACACACCATTAAAATAGTAGAGGGCGCTTGTGTTGAAGTTATTGTAGAACGTCCAGGTTTTGTACCAGTTGTTAAAAATTTCTGTAATCAAAGCACAATGCAAGCACCTCCTGTAAATGATCATATTGTTTTAAAAACAGATGAGGCGTATACTTCTTCTATCCAAAGCGACCAAGCGAATGTAAATTTTAGCATCACCGTAGGCGCAACCAAAACTCCCGAAGATGCATGGAAGATTATGAATGGTATTGTGACCAATTACTTCGATGTAATTGAAATGGCCGACAAGGAAACTTCCTATTTACGTACAGCTTGGTCCATGAAAAATTTTCCAAACAACACCATCCGTACACGAATTATTGTGAAACCAGGAAACACCGGTAGCTTGCAGTACGTAGTAAAAATACAGAGCGAATCATCTGGTGCAGCAAATACAGGTGCAAAAGATGATGAGAAGTTTAAAGAATGGGAGCGATTACTTAACACATACAAGGATGTAATCAGCGAAATGCAAGCAAGACTTAAATAGGATTTTAAAAAAACGCCCTGATAAAATATCAAGGCGTTTTTTTTACCGTTATACGTATTTATTTTTTCTTTTCCGGCACAAAAACCATCGAAATCGAATTCACGCAATGACGAGTATTCTTTTTAGTAAAGCCTTCGCCAATAAACACATGACCTAAATGCGCATCACAATTAGCGCAAACAATTTCTGTACGCTGCCCATCTGCATCAGTATGTCTTTTTACCGCACCTTTAATCTCATCATCAAAAGCTGGCCATCCGCAATGTGCATCAAACTTCGAATCGGACGTATACAAAGGCGCATTACATCTTTTACATACATACGTACCCTTTTCACTAAACTTATCATATTTCCCTGTACCTGGATACTCTGTACCTTTACGTACAATTACATCCTCTTCCTCTTTAGTTAATTTATTCCACTCCATTTTCTTTGTTGTTTTTGAAGGTGTCGCTTTCTTTTCTTCTTTTTGTGCACAAGCAGTTAAACCCGTTAATACGAACACGCTTAACATCACTATCGTTTTATTTATTAATCTAGCCATTTTTAATGCTTTTATATGCATATGTACGTTTTGTTTAGGCGATTGGATTTTACACCGTGCTTATTACAAATATAATTAAAAAAGATAGTGAAGTTTTCAGTTCAAAGTCAAACTTTGCACTCTTAGCGATATCTTAAAACTCTTTGCGTTAAACTAGGCACAATTTAACGCAAAGAAGAGCAAAGATTTTTCGCCAAGAAACGCAAAGACAAATCTTCATGATCTCTGTGGTTAAAACAAAAAAACGCCCCATTTTCATGAGGCGTTTCCTAATTTATTTCGAAAATTTCTTATTTCTTTAGCAACTTAGCCATCGCTTCTCCAATTTCGGCCGGACTTTCTACTACCGTAATTCCGCACTCAGCCATAATTTTCATTTTTGCTGCTGCAGTATCATCAGCACCACCAACAATTGCACCTGCGTGACCCATTCTACGTCCTGGAGGCGCAGTCTGACCTGCGATGAATCCTACAACGGGCTTAGTTCCGTTTGCTTTAATCCACAAGGCAGCTTCAGCTTCCATACCACCACCAATTTCACCAATCATGATGATACCTTCTGTTTCTGGATCATTCATCAACAATTCAACCGCTTGTTTAGTTGTAGTACCGATAATTGGATCACCACCAATACCAATTGCTGTAGTAATGCCTAAACCTGCTTTTACCACTTGATCTACCGCCTCATAGGTTAAGGTTCCAGATTTAGAAACCACTCCAACTGTACCTCTTTTGAAAATAAAACCTGGCATAATACCAATTTTAGCTTCATCAGCAGTAATAATACCTGGACAGTTTGGACCAATTAAACGACAATCTTTATCCGCTATATACGATTTTACAGCGATCATATCTTTTGTAGGTATCCCTTCTGTAATACAAACAATTACTTTAATGCCAGCTTCAGCGGCTTCCATAATTGCATCAGCAGCAAATGCTGGAGGTACAAATATAATAGATACGTTAGCTCCAGCCTTATCAACCGCGTCTTTAACCGTATTAAATACTGGCTTATCAAGGTGAGTCTGACCACCTTTACCTGGTGTTACACCACCAACAACGTTTGTACCGTAAGCTATCATTTGCTCAGCATGGTAAGTACCTTCATTACCTGTAAAGCCCTGAACAATTACTTTTGAATCTTTATTTACTAAAACACTCATTCTATCTATTTTTTGTGCAAACTTAAGCTAAATGCAGTTGATTGTCAAATTCAAAAGGCAGATAATTTATGACAAAGTAAATTTAGGCATTGAGCATGGGGTAGAGCGCATTAAAAATGATCCTCCTCTGCTTTTTCTATCGCTGCTGGCTGTATGGCCTTAAGGTATTTTTGTTGATCAAATTCATTTTCACTCTTTGCGATTACAATAGTAGCGATACCGTTTCCGATCATGTTGGTAATGGCTCTTGCTTCGCTCATAAAACGATCTACGCCTAATAAAATAGCAATATGCTCAACAGGCATGATCTTTAATGCGGTAAGGGTACTTGCCAACACAATGAAACCACTCCCGGTTACACCCGCAGCTCCTTTTGAGGTTACCATTAACACTGCCATAATCGAAAGCTGTTCGCCGAGTGTTAAATCGATATTAAAAACTTGGGTCAAAAAGATAACAGCCATGGCCAAATAAATTGCTGTTCCATCTAAATTGAATGAATAACCTGTTGGGATTACCAAACCAACTACCGATTTATCACACCCAATATCTTCCATTTTTTTCATCATACTAGGCAAAACCGATTCGGATGAGGAAGTGCCCAATACAATTAATATTTCTTGGCGGATGTATTTTAAATATTGCCAAAGACTAAATTTATAATAACGGCAAATGGCATTTAGCACCACAAAAATGAAGAGAAAACAGGTCAAATACACTGCTCCCATAAGCTTCATCATCGGCAATAGCGTTCCTAAGCCATATTTACCAACGCTAAATGCCATTCCGCCAAACGCACCTACAGGTGCTACACGCATTACCACTTTCATGATATTGAAAAGTACCTTCGAGATTTTATCAAATGTGCTAATTAAAGAATGACCTTTCTCGCCCATTTTATTTAACCCATAGCCAAATAGAATAGCAAAAAACAAAATCTGAAGAATTTCACCTTTAGTAAATGCTTCAAAAATATTTTTAGGAATAATGTGTGCAATAAATTCTAACCAATTAATCTCTCCTGCTTGCGAAGTGTAGGTCGCAATTTTAGTCACATCGCCTGCGGGTACACTTACGCCCACACCAGGTTCAAGCAAATTAGCTACCACCATTCCGATAATAATGGCCAGAGTAGTTACAATTTCAAAATAGATTAAGGCTTTACCACCTACCCTGCCCACTTTTTTCATATCGCCCATATGGGCGATGCCTAATACAATTGTAAAAAATATGATGGGCGCTATAAGCATACTGATCATATTGATGAAGCTTTTGCTGATTAACTCTGCATATGATGCAAAACCAGGATAAAGCACACCCACCAATATGCCTAAGGTGATGGCTACTAAAACTTGAAAGGTTAAATTTGATAAAATTGACTTCATAATTTGAAGATATAAAATTTTCTGCTTTAACCTTCGTTTTTAAGAAATACCATTGTTATTTGATAAAATAATATTGACTAATAGTTCATTTGTTCAATCGCCCAGTAAACCAAAATATTCTTATCTTTACATCTATGAAGAAGATTTCCTTTTCAGTTTCTCTTTTTATTTTAGCAGCAATAATCTTCTATGCCTGTAAAGAAGAAGAGATAAGTACCCAACAATTTGTGCAAAATCATTTAATTGGGAGATGGCCACATAAAAGAACCGTCAATATTACTAAAGAAAATGGAGTAGAGATTAAAAATGACACGATACTTTATGGCGTAGGTAGCAATTCGCTACCTATTGATACTGTTCAATTTTTAGCCGATGGCAGCTGTATAAAAAATGGCGATACTATCAAATATACGATAGACGGAGAAGGCAAAAACATTATTTATAACAAAGATGCAATAGACGACACGTGGTTTATTCAATATTTACGATTAACGAGCGTTCTTTTAACGCAAGAGAAAACCGAAAAAAAAGGAGCAAGTACATTCATTTACTATAACGAAGAGCTGCTAATTAAATAAATTCTCATCGGATGAGGACAACCTCCCCTGCGCTAAAAATACCAAATTCTGCCTGGTTAAATTTAATTAAGCCTTTATCCGTTTTTTGAAGATTTTTAGGGTTTGCCATTCGAATAACTTGGCTTTCGCCGGCAACAGTAGCTTTTGTTCCACGTACAATAATGGCGGTACTCTCATCAATGCCTATACAAACCATTTCTGGATGTGCAGCTAATGAAGAGATTAATCTTGCATACCGATTTCTTTTAATAAAATGTTGATCAATGATGGTGTTTTGCAGCAACCCCAGTCCTTCCGAAAATTGAATGTTTTTATCCCAAAGCTTATTAAAACCATCTTTTGCAGCAGTATCTATCAAATGTTTACCCGTAATCATATACTTACTCATTACCGCAGCCCCTGCACTTGTACCAGCAATGGTTGCACCATTTGCATAAGCTTTGTGTATCGCAGTATATATTGGCGTACCTAAAACCACTTTCATAAACCTATTCTGGTCGCCACCTAAAATATATATTAATTTAGCACCCGCCAATGAGTCGATCCATTTTTTATCGTTTACATCGTGCTTACTAAAATTGAAATTTCTAATACCTACAACATTGTTAGTTAACTTTTTTAATTGTGTGGAAAGGAACTCATAATTTTTGTCTGGAACTTCACTTGCCATAGGCAGAACCACAATATAGTCTGTTGCTTTTAAACTAGATACGTTTATCATCTGTTGCATTAGCGCATCAGAACGCTCGCCACCACCAATAATAAATAAGCTTCCTTTTTGTGCATTCGCTACAAAAACTGTTAAACAAGCGAATAAGGTTAAAATAATTTTTCTCATAATTGTTATTGTAATTTTTTGTTCAACACTCCCCCATCTACCCACCACCAATAGGCTTTTCCACCAGTTGCCTCAGAAAATTTAAAATTAGCCACATTAAAATTCCCACCACCATTTACCGAAGCTGGGATTTCATAAACCGCAACTGCTTGTTCTGCATTTCTCCAAGTTACTTCGTTATAAGCAATTAATTTTTCGGGCAGTTTTGAAGCATCAGACACCATAAAATAAGCATAACTATAGGGTCTTGTAGCCGAATAATCGCCAAAAACCTGTGCTTTTCCATCCGCAGCAATGCACACAGCAGTACGCTCATCAACCGCAATGCCGTTAGCTGCAATGCCCCAATCTTTTAATATCCTGCCCAAAAACACCATCGACCTACCTTCACGCTCGCGCGTTAAATAATGTTGATCTGTTATTACATTTTGAAGGTATGGAGCTTTTAAAAAATCACTCTTATGCAAGGTTACTGTATTATCGTACGGGTTTTGTAAAGCTACTGCAGAAGTAACGCCACCATTTTCGCCACTATAATACAACCCTCCTAAAATAGCACAACCTGCACTTGTACCACCAAGAGGTGCTTTTTTCTCATTCAACAAGTAATTTAATGCTTTATCTACCTTAGTGCCTTTCCAATAATTCATGTAATCTGATTGATCGCCACCAGCAATAAACAACATTTCTGCATTACGAATAATGTAAGCCACGGCATCGTTGTTCGCTAATTCTTTGCTATTGATCAATAGGGTTTCTACCGAGTTAACGGCCCCTATTCCATTCACAAAAGGATTATACGCATCCGTTCCCGTGGCTCTAATAATTACAACATCGCCTCCACCACTTCTATCAATCATCCACTTAAATGCTGCCGAAACATCTGTTCCACCTCCCATCAGCACCATGCCTCCGTTAACCGTTTTAACCACGTTGCTCGTATCGCCAATTATACCTAAAGAAGCTGGTCGTTTTTTCGCCACTGGTATTGGAATAACAGGATTTGGTGTTCCCCCTCCAGGTATAGGAGTGGGTTCATTAGATTTTCCGCATCCTAGAGCAGATAGGCAACATACCATAAGTAACATCAGCAACAAAGACTTCATAACAGAACTTTAACTTAATAATTAGGGTTTTGGACAGTATTTTTATTTACCGAAATCTCTAATGCTGGAATAGGGAAGGCGTATTGCGCCTGTGTTGGCAATAATGTTATAGCTCCTGATGCATTAACCGCATCCGATGCAAGTCGTTGAACAGGCAAATTTCTTCTTTTTAAATCAAAGAAACGATGACCTTCGAATGCCAATTCTTTAAAACGTTCGGCATAAATAGCGTCAATTAATGCTGCTTTATCAGCAAAAACAGCGTTTGTATAGTCATTAATTCTAGCGGTACGCAAGGCATTGATATCTCCTGCCGCATCGCCGGTTAATTCTGCCCTTGCTTCTGCTCTAATCAAATACATTTCGCCTGCTCTAAACATTTTAATATCTGTTAAACCTGGCGCTGTAGACGTACCTCCAATATATTTATTCACTAAATATTGAGATTTTGTTCCTGTACGGGTTGCATCAAATTTAATGTAGGCTGGGTAACGTAAATCGTTAGCTTGATCGAAAGCTGCAATCAATTTAAAAGCTGGCGCATATAGTACAATGCCTCCAGTTTCTCTATAATAGAAACTACCAATTCTTGAATCTGTCGTTCCAACCCTTTTCAATTTCCAGATCACCTCACTATCATTGGCATCGGTCCATAAACCAGGGAATTGAGCCTTTGTAGCTAAAGGAACGGCATTGATTACCTCGGTTGAATAGGTAATGGCATCGGCCCAATTTTTCTCGTATAGGGCCAAACGTGCTTGAATTGCCGAAACTGCTATTTTGGTAATTCTGGTTTTGTCTGTAAAAGTTGCTGGAATTAACGCTTTTGCATCGATAAGATCTTTTTTTGCTTTTGCAACCACAACCTCAAAATTATCTCTTGCAGGATAACCTATTGACGATGCTTCCATATAAGGCACACCTAATGCCCCAGCCTGGTAAGAAGAAGCAAAATTGCGCAAGAGTTCAAAATGATAATAAGCCCTCAATGCTAGCAATTCACCTCTATAACGGGTTGCTGTTGGTGTCTCTGCTGCTGAAAATGTTAGTGCATCCACACCAGCAATAGTCCTGTTTACACGATCTATCGCTTTATAATAATCAACATATAAAGAAGTAACAGAACCACTTCCAGCCGTATATAACCATCTAAAAGCATCACTATTTCCAACTGTGTTTTCAGTTGGAAAAGTATTCTCATCAGATACGGTTGAACTTGCACTGATTGGGGTATAATCTGTCAGGTTATACGCACCAATTAAGCCCATATTGATGTCATTTAAATTTCTATAGGCTTTATCTGGGGAAATAAAGTCTGTTGGTGTTAAATCTAACTTACTGCACGAAGCAGTTAAGATTAGTAAAGAAAATATAAATATATATTTCTGGTATATTTTATCAATCATTGCTGTAAATATTAAAAGTTAACATTAAGACCTGCTGTATATGTTCTGGTATTTGGATATTGGAAACGTCCATAAACCGAGTTGTTCTCTGGATCTAGGCCTCTCCATTTTGTCCAAGTAAATAAATTTTGGCCTTGAACAAATAATTTCACAGTTTTTAAAATGCGAGTTTTTTCTAAAATACTTTTAGGGAGTGTATATCCCAGAGTTACATTCCTTAATCTTAAAAATGAAGCATCTTGAATATCTTTCGAAGTAAAGTTTCTAGGCACATCGAAACGCTGTAAAATTGCATTGTCTCCAGGCTTTTTCCAGCGATCTTCTAACATTCTAACGGTTTGATTACTGGTTGCATAACGTTGATTTTCATTGTAAAAATCTTCATTATTCCAACGCATTACATCAGATACGAAAGAGAACAAAGCAGACGCACTAAAGCCTTTGTAGCTTAATGAAGTATTGAAACCACCGGTTAACTTTGGATATAAGCCACCAGAATTGGCTGTACTTTGTGTAGTTACATTGTAAGTGGTTGTAATTGTTCCATCTAAATTATAATATTGCGCATCTCCAGTTTGTGGATTTACACCTGCCCAATCTGGCGCAAAATATGTTCCATAAGGTAAGCCTACTTTTAAAATACGCGTATCACCATCAGGATAAGAATCGGTTACATCGGTAACATGTAAAATTTTATTATTATTATAACCTGCGTTAACCCCTATAGACCAAGTGAAATCTTTTGTTTTAAGCACATCACCATTTACATCAAACTCAAGACCTCTATTTCTCATCACTCCTGCACTTAAACTTAAAATACTAAATCCAGAAGTTGCTGATAAAGGTTGATCAATGAACATATTGCTGGTTACTTTATTGTAATAATCTGCTGATATGCGTAGTCTACTCGCTTTAAATAAGGCTAGATCAAAGCCCGTATTAAACTCATCAACATATTCCCAATCGTAATTAGGATTACCTGGTGTTGCCGCTCTAATTCCAGCTACACCTCCATAAGAAGCACTTGATGTTGCATAAGAGGCCAAATAGGTAAAGTCTCCGCCTAGTGGACTTGCTGTTGTACCATAACTAGCTCTTAAACTTAGGTTTGATATTAAATCTGAGTTTTTAAGAAATTCCTCTGCCTTTACATTCCAATTGGCGCCGAGCGAATAAAAACCTCGCCATCTGTTTTTTGGTGCCACTTTAGTTGAACCATCATAACGGTAACTGCCTGATATAGTATATTTATTATCGTAAGTATAACGTGCAACACCCATAATAGAAGCTAATGCGCTATGGGCTTTACCACCTGTTACAGTTGGTAAAAAAGTTGAACTTCCATTAGTTACTCCAGCTGGGGTTTCAGGAAAACGGCCATCAATACCATAAGCACTAAAACCAAATGAGTTAGTGTTGTTATAAACATATTCATAGAATGCTGAAGCTTCGAAATCATGCTTTACATTAAAAGTTTTCGCATAAGTTAATCCGCTTGTAGAAATAAAATTGAAATTCCTTCTACTACCATCTGTTAAACGCCCTTTACCACCTAAAGTATTGGAAACACTTCTAGAACCATAATAAGAATCTGGATTGATAAAAACCTGATCGGTAGAATTTCTGTAATCTATACCCGCTCTGGTAGTCAGTTTTAATTCGGGTAAAATCTGATAGGCGAATGATGTCCCAATAATCGATTTTAACTGTTCTGTTTTATCTGAGGAATTTAACAAACGCTCTAACCCTTGCGAACCCTCACGTTGATCGTATATCGGATACAATGATTTGTTACCAGGATGCACAAGCACTCCATCAGAAGCATAAGGGTTTTCGTAAGGCAAAGCATAATAAACCGAAGCCATAGAAGTACCTGCCCCTGTACCACCCTCGCCTTCAGTAAAGCTTGATTGCGAATAACCTAATGAAAGGTTAACACTACCACTAAACTTATCGTCTTTAAAATCTAAATTACTTCTCAATGAATAGCGATCCATACCAGTCCTTTTGGCAACACCTTCTTGCTGATAATAATTTAAGGAATTATAAAAGCGCAATTTATCGTTTCCACCGCTTATAGCAACCTGCTGCTCTTGAAATTGACCTTTTTGAAAGAAGATATCTCTCCAATCTACATTGATCTTGCTTATACTATCTATAATAAAGTCAGACCTTTGACGAACTGCTGCAGATGCTGTTGCGTACGCTGGATTTTTTGAAGAGTACGTCCAACCTGGACCAATATTTCTACCCGACAATAAGCCAACCTCTTCTTCAAAACGCAAACGTTGTTCGGTATTCATCATCTCGAAGTTTGGCCTGCTCAAATTCGAAAAGCCATATTGTGAATTATAGTTCACACCAATTTTGCCTGCTTTCCCTTTTTTTGTAGTAAAAACAATTACACCGTTAGAACCTCTCGAGCCGTATAATGCTTTTGCTGAGGCATCTTTAAGCACGGTTGCACTTTCAATATCTTCGGGGTTAATAGTTTGAAAATAACCTCCTTCAATTGGCACACCATCTAATATATATAAAGGTGTAGATGAACCATTAATGCTACCAATACCTCTTATCACCACAGAAGCATTTGAACCGGGTTGACCTGAGCTAGAAATAACGCTCATTCCTGGAACACGACCTTGTAAAATTTGATCCAAGGTTAAACCTGGCACCTGATTAATTTTATCAGCCGTAACCAATGAGCTTGCACTAGCTGATTGCGCTTTAGTATAATTAGTATACCCTGTAATTACAACGTTGGTTAGCATATTTGAAGTTGGTACCATGCCAATTGTACCCAAATTAGCTTTTGCAGACACTTCTTTATCGGCATACCCTAAATAAGAAATCATTAAAATTGCATTCTCGTTAATGTTCTTTAAGGTAAAATTACCTTCGTTATCTGTAGCGGCAACAATTGCTGTTCCTTTAACTTTAATGGTTGCGCCTGGCATACCCATACCATTCTCGTCTACCACTTTTCCGGTTACATCTGCTACTTTTACGAGCTGACTAGTAGCCGAAGGCATAATTAAAATGGTATTTTCTTTTATTTCATAGCTAAAAGGCTGTGATTTTAATGCTAGTACCAGCACATCTTTAAGCTCTGCATTTTTTACATTAATACTTACAGGCTTCGATTTTTGTTGTACTAAATCCGAATCATACAAGAAAAAATAACCTGTCTGACGTTTTATTTCTTTTAAAACCTGCTCTAATGGCATGTTTTTTTGACTGATGCTAATGCGTTGCGAAAATGCAGTAGATGCACTCACCTGCACGCAAAAAGCAGTTAGGAAAATAATCAAAAGTTTCATAGCCTTAAATAATTTTCTGTTAACGTAATTCGTAATGTAAATTCCCATACATTCTGTTTGTTTAGATAATGATAAAATAGGTTGGTTGTTGATGGTTGTTGATTTGTGGTTTAGTTTTTCTTCATAATCGGATGTTATTTTGTTAATACTTTTAATTGTCTTCCTTCGTCAATCTTAAAATCGATGTTACCTGTAAGCTCTAACATGTTAAGTACTTCAGAAAGTTTAGATTTTCTAGGCACCATTCCATTATATCGCTTGTTAGGGACATTTTCGTAATCGATTTTTACATCGTACCATCGCTCTAGTTGATAGAGAATACTTTTTAGGTTAGCATTGTTAAATCTAAATAGCCCGTCTTTCCAGGCCGTTTCATCTCCAGAATCTACATTTTTCACTAAAAATGACTGGTTGCTGAGTACCGATTGTTGTCCGGGACTTAATATCTTAGATTTTTGAGTAGCAAGGCTGGCTACTTTAACACTCCCTTCTAACAGAGTAGTTTTTACCGTTTGCTCATCCAAATAGGTATTAATATTAAAATGAGTGCCTAAAACTTCCACTTCTTGATCTAATGTTCCCGCTCCTTCGGTCTGTACAATAAAAGGATGCGCTTTATCCTTTGCCACTTCAAAATAAGCTTCACCAGTTAAAGTTACTTTACGCTCATTTGAGGTAAACCTTTCTGGATATTTTAAAGAAGAAGCTGCATTAAGCCAAACTTTTGTGCCATCAGGAAGATACACCTGATACTGCCCACCTTTAGGGGTTTCGATGGTATGATATGCTACACGATTTGCCTTTACACCTGTATTATTTACTTGATAGATTAATTGTCCATCTTTTAGTTTTACGGTCTCGCTAATTTCGCCGTCTTTTAACTCGTCTAAAACAACTTTAGATCCATCGGCCAAGGTTAATATAGCTCTATCTTTACCCGGTAAAACATCTATCTTTTTAGGCGAATTCGCAATCTTTGATGTTTCTTTTAGGGGTTGGTTTTTACTGAAGTATAAAATACCAAAGCCCAGCACAAAAATAATAGTAGCTGCAATGGCATATTTTACGACTAACTGCTTTGGCTTGTTCACAGGGTGATGAATAGCATACAAGATGGCTTGAAGATTTTCTTCCTCCATTTGCATTATTTCTTCTGAGCTGTTTTTATCCAGCACGCTATCCCTTTTATCTAAATATTGATAATATCTTTCTACAAATTCTATTTCCTCGGCTGTTGCCTTTCCAGAAACATATCTTTCAATAATTTTTTGAAGGTCTTTTTGATGGTCCATTTAATCTGCCTTTTATAGCTATGTACCAGAAAGGAGAAAAAGTCCCAAAAGATTTTAAAAATAAACTGCGCTCATCCGATGAGGGCATTAATTAATTTTTCTCATCCGATGAGACTTATGCTCATCCGATGAGCAGAGTGAAAACGAGTCTAATGAGCTTAAAAAAACAGTGAATAGGAAAAACTTAAAGCACTAACCAAATAAAAAGCAAAGCAATAAACATATGCGTTAATTTTAAACGCAATGCATGCGATGCTGTAGTTAATTGGTTTTGAACAGTCTTTTGAGAGATATGCAACTGGATTGCAATTTTGGCCGTGCTAAGCCCTTCAAAATAATGCATTAAAAAAATATTTCTTCTTTTTTCGGGAAGAGCTTCAATAAAATAAGCGATTAATTTTTTGGCTTCCTTCTCCAGCAATTCGCCATCGGTTGCTAATGGAGAAATCAACTCTTCTTGAAAAGTTTCAGTTAAAAAATTGTTCTTCGGGGTTCTGGCAAACTGTTTCAGTACTTGAAAACGAACAGCGGTGTGTAAATAAGCGGCCGGATTTTCGAGTACTACTTCTGCTCTCCTTGCCCAAAGACTCATGAACACGTTTTGAATAATATCCTGACACTTCTCTTTTTCAGGGAGTCGTTTGTAAGCTGCATTGTATAATTCTACCCAGTATCTTCTATAAATTTCTTCAAATGCCGATTGGTCCCCTTGCTTTAATAAGTTAAAGAGTACACTTTCATTTTCAGTATGTAAAGACATGGTCATTACCCAAACATACTCATTTTTATTAATTCTTGGCAATCCCTGCCGATGAAAACTGCAAATCATACAAACGCTTATAATAACCGTTCATTTTCAGCAGTTGCTGATGTGTTCCCTTTTCTTTAATCTCGCCTTTATCTAGCACCACAATTAAATCGGCCTTTTGTATGGTTGATAGTCTATGGGCAATAACGATCGATGTTCTACCTTGCATCAGCTGCTCAATCGCCTTTTGAATTAACATTTCGGTTTCCGTATCTACGGATGAAGTTGCTTCATCTAAAACCAAAATAGCCGGCTGATAAACAAGTGCTCTAATAAAAGAAATGAGTTGTGCTTGACCAGAAGAAAGCGTTGAACCACGTTCCATCACATTGTAATGATAACCTCCAGGCAAACGTTCAATAAAATCGTGCGCTCCAACTTTCTTAGCGGCCTCCACTACTTCATCGAATTGGATGGTGGGATTGTTAAGTGTGATGTTATTCAATATCGTATCCGAGAATAGGAACACATCTTGTAAAACCGTTGCGATTCTACTTCTCAGATAATTTAATTCGTAAGCTTTAATATCTATCCCATCTATCTGGATATTTCCCCTTTGAGTTTCATAAAATCTACTCAAAATATTAATAGTTGATGATTTTCCTGCTCCTGTAGCACCTACTAGTGCGACGGTTTGCCCAGCCTTTACATCAAACGAAATATCTTTAAGCACAAATTGATCCTCATTCACCTCACCATCCTGATGATAACTAAACCATACGTGATCGAAGCGAATTGCACCATGCATTTTTGAAGGTGCAGATGTTCCGGTATTTAGGGTGGTCTCTTGTGTGTCGAGCACTTTAAATACACGCTCTGCACCTACCATACCCATTTGTAAGGTATTAAATTTATCAGCAAGCTCTCGAATAGGTCTGAAAAGCATATTGATAAATAAAATAAATGAGGTAATCGTTCCTGGTTGTACATCTAATGGATTTGCCAAAATACTTTTAGCGCCATACCAAATTAACAAGCCTAAAGAAAGTGCCGAAATAAGCTCTACAACAGGGAAAAAGATAGAGTAATACCAATTTGAACGAATATTTGCATCGCGATAACGAGCATTAATACGCTTAAATTTTTTATACTCTTGATCTTCACGAGCAAAATATTGGATAATCGAAATACCACTAATATGTTCTTGCAAATAAGTGTTTAAATTAGCGACTTCTGTCCTTATTTCTTGAAAAGCAACTTTTATCGATTTCTGAAATATACGAGTAGCTACAATTAAAAATGGGATAGGAAGCAATACGATTAGTGTTAACTCCCAATCGATATAAAACATTACCGCTGTGATTACAATTACCTGTAACAGATCGCCAATCATGGCAATTAACCCTTCAGAAAATATGTCGGCAATGGTTTCCAAATCAGATACTGTACGTGTAATTAATTGCCCAATAGGTGTTTTATCGAAATATTTTAGCCTTAAACGACTGATATGATTAAAAACATTTATGCGCAAATCGCGAATTGCCGATTGACCTATCGTATTGGTTAATAAAGTTTGACTATACTGGATAATGGATTGGATTACTAATAAAACCACCATTAAAATGGTCATTTTTACTAAGCCACCATAGTTTCCTTCTAAAATAAAATGATCGAGTGTGTAGCCAATAAGCCAAGGCCTAACAGGAGTGATGGCTGCGAGTGCTAATGTTAATACTACCGACCAAAAAAAAATGTTACGATAGGGCCTTACATACTCAAAAACTCGTTTAAGTAAGCCAACATTAAAGGTATCACCAGTTATTTTAGACATTAATTAGTTTATTGGTTCATTTTACTTTATGTTTTCCGTCATCCGATGAGTATAGACATGATGCTTATACTCATCGGATGACGGAAATAACTTTCGGACTCCATGCTAAACGCTACACATAAACATATTCTACCTTCACCAAGTACAATCCACATGCAGGAACAGATTGCCCAGCTTTACTTCTGTTTTTACTTTCGATTACCTTAGCAACATCATCAACCGTAATTTCTCCTTTTCCAACCAAAACTAATGTACCCACAATAGCTCTTACCATATTTCGCAGAAAACGGTCGGCCGTGATGTTAAAAATAAACGACCCATCATTTTGCACTTCAAAATAGGCCTGCTTAATTTTGCAGTTATTGGTAAATGTTTGCGTATTTGATTTACTAAAACACGAAAAATCAACAAAATTCAATAAAATCGACGCTGCTTTATTCATTTCGATAACATTTAACTCACCCTTATACAGCCAAGAGCGTTCGAGTTTAAAAGGATCTTTTTCAAAATGAATAAGGTATTGATACGACCTAGATGTAGCATCAAACCGAGCGTGGGCATCATCAGTTACGGCAAAAATTCTTTTTACCGCAATAGCATAGGGAAGCAAAGAATTAATTCCAGTTACCGACTTAAGAATACTCTCTTCGGCAATAGCCATCAAATTAAAATGGGCATAAAATTGAGTGGCGTGAACTCCTGCATCTGTACGCCCACAACCTAACGTAATTACTTCTTGCCTAAAGTAAATAGAAAGTGCCTTATCTAAGCATTCTTGTACCGTTAACGCATTAGGTTGTGTTTGCCAACCATGAAAACTAGTTCCATTATAACTGATTTCGATAAAATATCTTTTGCTGTTCACGAATGGCAAAAATACTGAATAACTCGATAATCTTTTATTAAGTTTGCTTAAATATTTAACTATTATGATTCAAAGAATACAATCAATATGGCTATTTCTAGCCACCATTAGCATTAGCTGTCTATTATTTCTCCCAATGGTTACCTCAAAAAATTTAATCGGTGCCGAATTTTATATTATTGCCAGTGGTATGTATCAAAAAGTAGGAGATATTGATAAGCTTGTAGAAAGCTCTACTGCACTTTTAAGTAGTATTATAGCTGTTACTATAATGAGTTTTGCTACTATTTTTTATTACAAAAAAAGGAAAATACAAAAACGGTTAATCTATGTTACTATTGTTTTAATGATAGGTGTATCTTTTTGGTGCAGTGTATATGCAAAGAAAATCCCAGGTGGATTAGAAAATGCGAATTACGACGCAGGTATGTTTTTACCTCCTTTAGCTATTGCATTTTGCTTGCTTGCTATTAGAGGGATTAACCGCGATGAAGCTTTATTAAAAAGTGCTGACAGACTGAGATAGAAAGAAAGATTTAAATTATGCCTCAAATTAAACCCTCTTTAATCATCCCATTTATCCTGTTTACAACGCTTTCTGCATTTGCACAAACGAAGTTCGCCGATAAATTTATTAACGAGTTAAAGCAACAGAAGACAGATAGCCTACAAACAAATATTGTACTGGCCTGGATGAATCTTGAAGATAATGGGCTATACGACTCTCCTTATTATCCAAAGCAAATTATAGCAATAGGGCAGAAAGAGAAAAATACAGATGTTGAAGCCATTGGCCTAGCTAATTTGGGTTATTATTTCCATAATACTCAAAATCCTACTCAGGCACTAGAACAATTCATAAAAGCAATGCAGCTGGGCGAACAGCGAAATAATCCAAGGGTTATGCTTCGTTTGCATCATCTTATGGGTTTTTATGATGAAACAAACAGAATAAAGTATTTTCAAAAAGCCATAGCGCTTGCCAAACAAACAAAAGAAATTAATTGGCAAATATTGATTGAAGCACAAATGGGAGAACATTACCTCTTTAGCTTAAAACAGTATGACCTAGCTTTACAGCATTTGCAGCAAGCGTATGAAATGAACCTACAGTTAAACCGAATGGGGAAGCAGGGCTTTGACATGGATGTTATCATCCTAACGAGTCTAGGATACACCTATTTGAAGTTGCACAATCCTACTTTGGCATTGGCATATTTCCAACTTGGATTAAAAGCTGTTTGCAAAGTAAATACAGATTACGAGTTTATGATTGCCTATAATGGATTAGCAAGCTATTTTAAAGAAACCAACAACGCAGATTCTACCTTTCATTACGCTTCCAAGTTCTACAAATCAGCTGAAAATAGTAGCTCATTCATTTATAAAAAACAAGCTTCACAAATGCTTTATGAAATATACAAAGGAAGAGGAGACGCAAACAATGCTTTGAAATACCACGAAATCTTTAAGGCATCGAGCGATAGCCTAAACAACATAGCCAAAACAAAAAAACTAGAAAGTTTGCTCATGCTAGAAAAAGACAGACAAAAAGAACTAGCTGAAAAAAGAGAACAAGTAGAGGAAGCAAATAAAAGAAACCTCCAATATTCGGCCATTGCTTTGGGATTAATTTGTTTTGTTATTTTGTTTTTATTGCTTAGCCGTACGGTAATTGTTAATCAAAAATTAATTAGCTTTTTAGGCACACTTGCCTTACTAATTATCTTCGAATTTTTAAATCTATTGCTTCATCCATACCTAGGCGAACTAACACATCATTCTCCAACACTGATGTTGGCTGCAATGGTTGGTATTGCAGCCATACTCGTTCCCCTACATCACAAAATAGAACATAAGGTAATTCACCAACTGATGGAAAAAAATAAAAAAATAAAATTAGCCGCTGCCAAGAAAACCATTGAACGATTAGAAGTTAAGTAATAAAACAATATATTCTGTACCATCAAAATTAATCAGTTGATAGTGAAACCTCCCTTTTTTACTCGATTTCTAAAACCTATTGGCGATGAAGTTTTACCTACACAACTAACTTTAATACAGCATGATGAACGCCCTCAACCACTTTGCATGCTAGCAGCTAAAGAGTTGCAAGATTACCTAGAAAACCAAAAGGAATGGCAGCACAACTTTGGCTTAGCAGCCGAGAAAGGTACGGTAATTGGTAAAATGTTTGGCATTTTACTTGTTCAAAATGCAGTAAAAGAAATAGGATATTTAGCAGCATTCTCTGGCAAATTAGCAGGCTCAAACAGTTACACAAAATTTGTTCCGCCAGTGTTTGATTTGTTAACTGAAAACGGTTTCCTGAATAAAGGAATGGAAGAGTTGACCATTATGAGTCGAGAAATTAAAAAACTGAAAGATTTAGATGCCGTTGTAAATAAAGAATTAATCAATAACTTAAAAGTCAAACGTAAGCAACATTCTATTGCACTGCAAAATGAAATATTTAACCATTATTATTTTTTAAATCAGGCAGGTGAAGAAAAAAGTTTGATTGCAATTTTTAAAGAAGCCGGCTATAAAAATCCGCCGGCTGGTGCAGGTGAATGTGCGGCTCCAAAACTTTTAAACTATGCCTTTCAAAACCAGTTAAAACCCCTTGCTTTAACCGAATTTTGGTGGGGGCAATCGCCTAAGTCTGCAACTTGGAAGCATAAACAACTTTATGCGCCTTGCAAAGAAAAATGTGAACCCATTTTAGCACACATGCTTAAAGGAATAATTTAGCACTAGGTATTATCTTGATTTTGTATATTTAATACTGAATTAACCTTCAATCCTTAAAAAATGAAAGCTATACCTGTGGCCCTAGGCCTAATGCTATTTACAGCAAATTGCTTTTCGCAAAGCAAAGGAAAATCTTATCAAATTGCCTATAATGTACACATTCCAGACAAAGTTCGTGGCAATTACGAAATTTTTACCATGGAGATGGATGGCACAAATAAGAAAAACATCACCAATAACCCTGATGTGGCTTGGACATACTATGCCTATAAAAAGAAACTTTATTTTGTAAGTGATCGTGACACCACGTATAGAGCTTACTTTTTATATGAAAGTGATAGCGACGGAAAATCGATTAAAAAAGTGAGTAATCTTCAATTGGAAGATAGCTGGATGAGTAGCCGGAATAATGGCACCGAAATGGTTGTAACTGGTAGGATTGGGAAAGGAATTCGGTCTCAATTGTTTATTGTGAACACGAAAACTGGTACGTATAAACAACTCACCAACGACACAGCCGCTAAATACGGTGACCCTTGTTTTTCACCCGATGGCAAACAGATAGCGTATAGTTATCAAAAAAACAAAAGAGACCGAGCAACGCATGAAGAATTGTTTATCATGAATGCAGATGGAACTGGTGCAAAACAGTTAACACAGTTCCCAGAAATAACCCATCAGCAAAAGAATATGGATATAAGGCCGGTTCAGCAAAATGGCATCCTACCGAAAATTTTATTACCTATGTTTCATTACAAAATGGCAGGAATAATATTTTTGCGGTAACTCCAAAGGGTGATAAGCAATGGAAATTAATAGATAACGAGCTTTCTGAAGGATGGCACGATTGGAGCTCGGATGGAAAATGGCTCGTTTTTAATAGTTCAGACTGGAAAGAAACGCAATATCATATCACTTTAATGGACTGGAAAAACAAAACAAGTAAGCAATTAACCGATCTTACTTATAAAGCGCAACAATCGCCAGTTTTTATAGAGAAATAATATTCGATTAATTTACTCATTGTCAATTGTTTTCTTCAAAAAAACTATTTACTTAGCTATCAGTAAAATACCGATAATTATCCGTACCTTTGCGGCTTAATTAAAAATGTTATAATGATAAACCCATTTAGTAAATTGGGGATAAGTGATGACGTTGTTAGTGCCGTAAAAGAGCTAGGTTTTGAAAACCCTACGCCTATTCAGGAGCAATCTATTCCTGTACTGTTAGAAGGCAATAACGATTTTGTTGGTTTGGCCCAAACAGGAACAGGAAAAACAGCCGCATTTGGTTTGCCGCTGTTAGAATTAATAGACTTTAAAGTAAATAAGCCACAGGCACTCATTTTGTGCCCTACGCGTGAACTTTGTCTACAGATCACAAACGACATCAAGAATTTCTCAAAGAACACGCCTAATGCACATGTGGTTGCCGTTTACGGTGGCGCAAACATTATGCAACAACTACGTGAAATACGCAATGGCGTACAAATTGTAGTGGCCACGCCCGGCCGTATGTTAGATATTATTGGCCGTAAAGCCATCGATTTCTCTAACGTTAAGTATGTAGTATTGGATGAAGCAGATGAAATGTTAAACATGGGCTTCCAAGAAGACATTAACGACATTTTATCGACTACACCAGACGATAAAAAAACATGGTTATTCTCTGCAACGATGCCTCCCGAGGTTCGTAGAATTGCCAGAAACTACATGGAAAACCCAGTAGAATTAACCATGGGCACAAAAAATGCAGGTAACGTAAATATCGAACACGAATACTATATTGTACGTGCCCGCGATAAATATGCTGCCCTAAAGCGAATTGTAGATTACAATCCAGAAATTTTTGCAGTAGTATTCTGTAAAACCAAAATGGATACACAAGATGTTGCCGAGCACTTAATTAAAGATGGTTACAATGCCGATTCTTTACATGGTGATTTATCTCAACAACAACGTGATAAAGTAATGCAACGTTTCCGTGATCGCAACATGCAATTGTTAATTGCTACTGATGTTGCTGCACGTGGTATCGATGTAAATAATGTAACTCACGTTATTAATTACTCATTGCCTGACGAAATTGAAAGTTATACCCACCGTAGTGGCCGTACTGGTCGCGCAGGTAAAACCGGTATTTCGATCTGTATTATTAATTCGAAAGAAACTGGTAAAATTCGCCAGATTGAAAGAATTATTGGCAAACAATTTACAAAAGCAGAATTACCTACTGGCTTCGATGTTTGCGAAAAACAATTGTTTGCTTTAGTTCATAAAGTTCACACTGTGGAAGTAAATAACGAGCAAATTGATCAATATATCCCGCGGATTATGGATGAATTTGCTGAATTAAGCAAAGAAGAAGTAATCAAAAAATTTGCTTCTTTAGAGTTTAATCGTTTCTTAGATTATTATTCAAATGCACCTGATTTAAATGCTAGTGCTGATGATCGTGGTGATAGAAGCGAAAGAGGTGAGCGTGGCGAACGCGGAGAACGTGGTGCCAGAAGTTTCAATAATAGCGATTACACACGCTTATTCATCAATGTAGGTTCGGTAGACGAATTTACAAGAGGTGATTTATTGGGTTTTGTTTGTAATAACGGTAAAATAAGCGGTAAATCTGTTGGTAAAATAGATTTAAAAGGCGTTTTCTCTTTTATTGAAGTAGAAAACGATACCGTTGATGCTTTGTTCACGAACTTCAAAGACATTAAATTTAATGGTCGTGAAGTAAGAATCGAGAAAAGCGGTGATGCCCCAAGCGGAGAACGTAGAGGTGGTGATGGTGAAAGAAGAAGCGGAGGCGGTGGTTTCGGCGGCGGCAGAAGCGGAGGCGGCGAAAGAAGAAGCGGAGGCGGTGGTTTCGGCGGTGGCAGAAGTGGCGGTGGCGAGAGAAGAAGCGGTGGCGGAAGCGGAAGACGTGAAGGCGGCAATTCTAGTGGCGGAAACGCTGGTGGTGGTTTTAGAGATTTCTCTGGTCGTAGCCGCGATGATAAAGGTGGAAACGCTGGTGGTAGTGGAAGACGTGAAGGTGGTGGTGGCGAAAGAAGACGCAGATCTTAAGATCTTTTTTCTTTTTATAAATATAACAGCCGATTAGATTCTCTAATCGGCTGTTTTGTTAGTTTTTTTTAATTGACAGGCCTTGTCCTTATTTCGCTTGCTTTTAGATAAACCTTTGCCCCTTTTTTATTAATATAATATTTATTGTTTTTTCCATCAATATAAACATTAGAACCATCTGGAGCCATTTTGCCTTTATAGGTTTGATCTACCACCTTTGCACCACCTTTTACGGCAACTTCTGCAGTTTTATTTCCTACACTCTTTGCACCCTTTTCAATGGTTTTACCAGTTTTTTGCACTGCTTTACCCACCTCTGTTTTTTTCTCTTGCGCACTAACGGTAAATGTTACTGAAGTAATTATTGCCATTGTCGCTAAGCTCATTAAATATTTTTTCGTTTTCATAATATGAAGATTTAATACCTTAACAAATTGAAAAAACGATTGTTTTAATACTTGTTATAATTCACTAATTTTTTTAGCACTATCGGATGCTATTATTAAACCCGCTGCAAGCATAATAACATCTTTAATAACCAATCGGCCTGCCCCCGATAAATAAGGAAATCCAAATTGAGGAGTTGGAAAATCGCCACCAAGATTGGGAACATATACTTCTGGCGTGCTAATTAAAAAGGTTAAGGTAACTACAGACATTATAAAGGTTAGCAATCCACCAATCATCCCTATTTTTGCAAACCAAATCCCTAATAAAGTTAATACTCCAATAATTAATATCACCGCACCTAATCCATACGAAAATAGATAAGTACCATTTTCTTTATGCCAATTGATATTTTTCTGCACCGTTTTCCCCTCTGGATTTTTATAGTTAACATATTCAGATGCACCCTTGGTATAAAAGAAAGACATTAATGAGCTATTCGCTACAAATGGCACAATTCCATCTGCTTCATATTGAAATGCTTTTAATCCGCCTATCCAGGCCATTACAATAAAAACAGCAATACGGATACAGTTGATATACCTTGATTGATTTGATGCTAAAATTTTAATTAAAGTGTTCATTTTTAAGCTTTGTATAAATAAATTTATTTATACAAAAATAAAACTACATACAAAGATGTAAAATGGACAAAAACGACTTTCCCATGTCTTATTTTGCCACAATCGAAATGCCTACATTTTCTCTAAAATGTAAGGGGGAAATTCCAACACCCTTTTTGAAATAGCGACTGAAATAAAATTCATCTTTAAAATTGAGTTCATAAGCGATCTCTTTTATCGACTTATAACTAAGATGTATCATTTTTTTACTCTCTAAAATTATACGATCCTGTATTATTTGTGTTGGCGTTTTCCCGAATTGCTTTTTTATTTTTTTACTAAAAGTACTTACAGATAAGTGTAATTCGGCCGCATAAAAAGCAGGGCTCTTCTCTTTTAAAAAATACTGTTCCAGTAGTTCCTGAAATCTAACGTGATCTTTACCTTCAAAATCTTCGTGTTGTGAATATGTTAAAAGGATATTTTTCTCTTTGCTACATAATGCCAATATAAGTTGCAAGTAGGTCGTTAGGATTGCCGTAGAAAATTGATTTTCAGTTATCTTCTCGCTTTCAATTTTTTTAAAAAGAACGATTATTTCATCATAAGTAGCCCGATTAACGGTGACATGAGGAAATAAATATACATTATTAAACAAAAGGCCATTACAGGCTACCTCTTTTACATGATAGGCTATACAGTAAAAATCTCCATGAAAGTCGAGACATTCTATCTTAGTTTCACCATCACTTAGCCACTGAAAATGTTGGTATGGAGAAAGAAATAAAATAGTATTTCCTTTTACTTGGTATTCGGTAAAATCAACTGAGAATACAGCATCCCCACTAAACATCATAATTTGATAAAAAGCAGAGGTAAAAGCTGCTGAGAAATCGTTTGAAGTTTTATTATAAATCTGTATTTTCTTGTCTATTATGTTCACTCCATTAATTTAACTTCTCAGTTAACAATCTCATCTCTATTTGTGGCGAATGATGCTTATATAGAATGTTGTAAACTGCATTGCTTATCGGCATTTCGACCTCATATTTTTGATTAATATGATGCATACAACTAGCCGCATAATAGCCTTCAGCTATCATATTCATTTCTAATTGAGCCGATTTTACGGTATAGCCCTTCCCTATCATGTTACCAAAAGTACGGTTGCGGCTAAATTGTGAATAGGCCGTTACAAGTAAGTCGCCTAAATAGGCCGATTCTTTTATGTCGCGATCAATCGGATGAACAGCATCTACAAAGTCTTTCATTTCACGAATAGCATTCGAAATCAGCACTGCCTGGAAGTTATCACCATAACCAACTCCGTGACAAATACCACTAGCTACCGCATAAATATTTTTTAAAACCGCAGCATATTCAGTTCCAAAAATATCATCCGAAACGTTTGTTTTTATATATCGGGTAGCTAATAGATTTGCAAAATGATCTGCAGATGCCACATCTGTACTTGCAATAGTTAAATATGAAAGTTTTTCTAAGGCTACTTCTTCTGCATGGCAAGGGCCACTAATAACCAAAATATCTTCTAAAGAAACACTGTACTTTTGGTTTAAAAATTCACCTATAATTAAATTTTCATCTGGCACAATTCCCTTAATTGCAGAAACAATTTTTTTCCCTTTTAAATCATTGGCACTTACATCCTTTAATGTTTCCTTTAAAAAAGCAGCAGGAACATTTAAAACAACATAATCTGCTTGGTTAATTATGTTCACTATGTTAGAAGAAATATGGCTTTCAGGTAATTTAATTTCTACTGAGCTTAAATAATTAGGATTATGTTTAAAGCTCTTAATGTGTGCGATCGCTTCTTCATTACGCATCCACCAGAAAATTTCCTTTGATGAAATATTATCGGACAGCATTTTAACAATTGCTGTTGCCCAACTTCCACCACCTATCATTGCAATCTTTGCTACCATAGTTCTTTTAAATTAAAAAGGTTTAAGCTAATTGTATAAACAACTAACTTAAACCTTAATGAACTCAAAAATACTTAAATATTATGATTTGATGCTATCTACTTTTTAGCTTCAGTGCTAAATAGCTTATCCTTAGTTGTTTTTTCTACTTTCATACCATCCTTTAATTTATTTTGGATGGCAGAATATGGCCCACTTACTATTTCTTGTCCTGATTTAATACCAGTTTTAACAATGATATATTGATCATCTTGGATACCAGTAGTTACTTCGGCTTTTTTAACTGTTGATGCTTTGCTATCAAATAAATAAACGTATTGTTTAACTTTCTTATCGTTCAGTTTACTTTTTTGTTTATCCATATTCTGGTCGTTCCCTGTACTTTTAGGTGCATCACCACCCTTAGCTGCAGCATCGCCAGTAAATACAGATTGTATTGGCACGGCTAAACCAGTAAAAGATTCACTTTCAATATCAACAGTGGCAGATAAGCCTGGCTTAAAGGGTGAAGTACCTTTTTCAGTACTATTATCTGCAATTAAACGAACCTTTACCGAGAAATTAGTTACCTGATCAACAGATGTGGTTGCGGCACCAACACTAGTAGATGAACTAGCAATTTCGGTTACAATACCTTTAAATTTCTTGTCTGCAAATGCGTCGATTTCAATGTTAGCACTATCACCAACATTTACACGGTTAATATCATTCTCATTAACTTCCACGTTAACTTCCATGGTCGTTAAATTTGAAATACGCATAATTTCTGTTCCTGCCATTTGAGAAGTTCCTAAAATACGATCCCCCAATTCAATAGATAATTTAGAAACAACACCATCAACTGGAGCGTAAATAGTAGTTTTGGCTAGGTTTGCGCCAGCCTCTTTAACGTTTGCACCTGATTGCTCTAATCCAAATTTGGCACCGGTAACATTTTCTTTTGCGCTTTCTAAGGTCGCTTTTGCTGTTAAATAAGCGGCTTTTGCTGCATCAAATTCAGATGCTGAAATTACTTTTTTATTAAACAAGGCTACATTTCTTTTATAGGTTGCATCGGCATTTTCAAAATTAGCTTGCGACTGTATCAATTGTTGTTGTGAAGCGGCAACACTCGATTTTTGAGAGTTGTAAGAAGCCACTGCACGCTCGTAGCCTGATTGTAATACATCAGGTCTAACCTTACAAAGTAGTTGACCTCTTTTAACCACGTCTCCTTCTTTAACTAAAAGCTCGGTTACCTCTCCAGAAACCTCAGAACTTAATTTAACTTCTGTTTCTGGTTGTATTTTACCGCTAGCAGTTACAGTTTCAACAACTTTCTTTTCGCCTGCCTTATCAACGGTAATTTTTTCGATGGTCTCGCCGCCAATTAAACCTGCAAATTTTGCACCGACACCGAGAACTAGTAATACGCCAATTCCAATTAATATGTGTTTAAGTTTCATTTTTTATTATTCTTTTCTAGTTATAAATTGTTCATTTGTTCATTCTCAGCTCGCTATACTCAATACGTGCTACTCAATACTAAAAACTAATCTGCTTTCCTAAGTAATAATCAATCACCTTCGCTCTAAACAATAGGTCGTATTTTGCTTGTATCATGTCAATTTCTGCTTTATTTCTATTGGTTTGAGAGGTGCTATACTCTAAAGAATTTACTAAACCTACTTTATAACGTTCTTCAATTACATAATAAGCATCCTTTTGTGCCAAAAATGCGTTAGTTGTAGATTCATAGCGACTTTCTGCTGCTTTCAAATCGGCAACTGCCTGATAAATAATCTTATTTAGATTATTTTTAGCCAACTGTTCTTGTGTTTCAGTTTGCATTAAATTAATCTTAGCACGATTTACCGTGGCTCTAGCTTGTAAACCGTTAAAAATCGGAATTTGTAAGTTAAGTCCAACACCTTTTCCTAAATTATTTTTAAACTGCTCATTCAATGTCTGGTTTGGAACCAAAGAATTATAGCTATAAAAATAACTAGTTCCGTAGCTACCATTTAAAGATAATCTTGGATATAAACTACCCTTAGCCACCTCTACACCAATTTTTGAAGCGGCTGTATTTAATGCTGCCAATTTAACATCAGGGAAAGTATTTAATGCTCCACGATATATTTCTTCTGGGTTAACCGAAGTACTGGGATTGGTAAAGCTATTTACTACAGGCAATTGTACATCATAAACCGTTGACGATGGAACATCCATCAATTGAGCCAATGTTAAATAAGAAATAGATAATGAATTTGCTGCATTGGTAATATTAAGTTCGGCTGTAGCCACTTGCGATTTAGCTTGTGATAGATCGGCTAGCGTTTTATTTCCTTCGTTTAACAATTGTTGCTGTTGATTTAATTGTTGATTAGCAACTGTTAATTGATCTTGAGCTGCTTTTAAAAAATCTTTATTATACAAAATTTGAAGATACGAAGTAATTACCTGCAATATCAAATCATTTTTTACTTTATCGGTATTTGTTTTACCGGCGTCTAATAAAACTTTGTTCTGCTTAATCTGGTTAATCTTCGAAAAACCATTAAATAAATCCACACCCGAACTTAAACTTGTGCTTAAATTATAACGTTGTGTATTTTCAAATAAACCCGACGCACTCTGATTTCTACCCCAATTCATATTTTGGTTAACTCCAGAGTTTAAGGTAGGATATAAATCTAACTTTGAAACCTTTAAATTTTCTTCCGATAAACTTTCGCTCAACTTAGATTGTTTAACCTGTAAGTTATTCGTTAACGTCTTATCGATAGCTTGTTGTATGGTAATTACCTCTTGCGCAGAGCTTAGTTGACTAAAACCAGCTAAAAAAACGGTAGAGAAAATAAAAGTTAGCTTTTTTAAAAAGCTCGTACTGGCAACTTGTTTCATAAAAATTTGTTTCGCAATAATAAATAAACAATTGATTGAGTTTTGTAAATTTTTAAGTACACCCATTAATTGTTTACTTTTGGGCATGTACCTTGTTAAATCTCCACTTTTACTAAAATGGTTTTATTCCGCCCTAACATGGAACAAATCCCGCTCAAAAAAGATTGTTTATCTAACCTTTGACGATGGACCCGTACCCAATGTTACAGACTTTGTATTAAATACTTTAAAAGCTTTTCAAATAAAAGCTACTTTTTTTTGTATCGGCGATAACATTTTCAAACATCCTAAGGTATTCGATCGCCTTAAAAATGAAGGGCATGCTATCGGAAATCACACTTTTAATCACCTCAATGGGTGGCAAACCGAAAATGAAGCCTACCTCTGCAATGTACTAAAATGTCAAGAACTTACACAAACCAGTCTTTTTCGTCCGCCTTTTGGCAGAATAAAAAAAAGCCAAGTCTCAAGACTTAAGTCCGAAGTGTTAAATCTTGGGCCTAACTCCTTTCCAAAAATAGACTCCAAGCTCGAGACTAACAAGTCAAGACTAGAAATCATAATGTGGGATGTTCTTAGCGGCGATTTCGACCCAAAAATTTCTCCCGAAAAATGCTATCAAAATGTAATTAAAAATACTGAAAATGGCTCTATCATTGTATTTCATGATAGTATAAAGGCATACGAGCGACTACACTATGCCCTTCCCAAAACTATCGAATACCTAATCAATGCCGGTTACCAGTTTCAAACTCTTTAATTCATCACCTATTTAACTAACATAATGCCAATTTCAGTTTTTGATATCAAATCGCTAATAATCAGTTTTTTAAGCAAAGCTATAAACGATTAACTGTTCATTAATGCACAAAACTGTTCGATAACGACCACTGCTTCTTGGATATTTTTAAAGTGTAAAAACATCATATTGGTATATTAAGGAAAACTTTGCGGTTGGCTTCCCTTCAATTGGACTCTTATTTGGGGATGGGTCGAGCATTGCTTGGTAGTGGAGGGTAGCACATGGGGGAAAAATCGTGTTTATGTGCTTGAAACGTAATTTTTATAATAGTTCAATTTCTTGAATGCTCAAGCCCGTAATTTCGGCAATATCCTGAACTGGCATTGCTTTCTGTTTAAGCGATTTGGCCATACTTATCGCTTTTTCAATTCTTCCCTTTTCCAACCCTTCTTTCAACCCTTTTTCTAGCCCCTCTTCCAGTCCTTCAGCTTTAGCTTTTTCAGCAGCTTTCTTCTCGGCGAAACGAATACCAGCATTCCAATCAGATTTCGCTTTCACATCCGAATCGTAAAGTTCGCGTTCTTCTTTCGTCATTTTGCTCATTTCTGCAATTTTAAATATCTTCTGGAATACCCGCTTGTCCAGAAAGTCGGGAATCTTATCCAGCCGGCTCAAGTTCTTCAACAAATAGAACCACTTGTCTAGATCGGTCTCCAGCTCCTGCTCTTTTTTATCAAAGTTAGGCAATTCCAGAAACTTATAGCCCATCCCTTTATAAAATACCTTTCCCGTATCGGTGTTTACCAGTGCAATGTTGTGCAGGTAATTGTTATTGATGTTGTTAAACTGGAACTCCATGATGCCAATCAGGTAAACCTCTTTCAGGGGGGCATCCCAGTTAGCCTTGCCCTTGGGCAGCTGTGCGCTGATCAATCTCGACATGTAGAATACACACCTGTCCTTAAAGAACTCCTGATCGGTGCGCTGCATCTCAATGATGAATTTCTCGCCATCCTGGCCCGTACAGGTTAAGTCGAAAAGGACTTTCCTTTCCTTCGCACCTTCACCATTATATTCAGTGGCACTGTAAACAATGTCGGCAATGGTTTTCTCTCCTTCAAAAAGGGCATTCAGGAACTCAATCATGATATCCTTATCGGGCTCGCTACCGAATAGGCGCTTAAAACCAAAATCGGTAAGCGGATCAATATATCTCTCTGTATTCTTCATGCCAGCAAAACTAGGCCATAGCCATGCACCTAGCCGGAGGTTACCCGGTTAGTTCCGGGTATTTTCGACTTAACAGTGTGATCCAATTCCTCAATTTTCTCTTGACAGGAAAAACACAAGAGTTATTTTCTTAATTAGAAGCGAAGAGTGCTGCTGATTTTTATTATTTAGAATTTTTCCAAATAATATAATGAGATAAAGATGATACCGTTAAGCCTGTTTTTTTTGTAAATTCGCTACCTAATAGACGAATAGATTAACTAACACAGATTACCAATGGCTTTTGACATAGAAATGATCAAAAAGGTATATGCCAACTTTAGCAGCCGTGTAGATGCGGCACGCAAAATTGTAGGTAGACCTTTAACGCTTTCAGAGAAAATATTATACACACACCTTTGGGATGGGAATGCAAAAACTGCTTTCATTCGTGGAACAGATTATGTAGATTTTGCCCCAGATAGAGTGGCTATGCAAGATGCAACTGCTCAAATGGCTTTGTTGCAATTTATGCAAGCTGGTCGCCCTCAGGTAGCCGTACCTTCTACTGTACATTGCGATCACCTTATCACAGCCAAATCTGGTGCCGAGATAGATTTACCTCATGCCAATACCGAGAGTAAAGAAGTATTCGATTTCTTGGCTTCCGTTTCTAATAAATATGGAATAGGGTTTTGGAAACCAGGTGCAGGTATTATTCACCAAGTGGTATTAGAAAATTATGCTTTCCCAGGTGGGATGATGATTGGTACCGATAGCCATACTGTAAACGCAGGTGGCTTAGGAATGGTTGCCATTGGTGTTGGTGGTGCCGATGCTTGCGATGTGATGGCAGGCTTACCATGGGAACTAAAATTCCCTAAATTAATTGGTGTAAAATTAACTGGAAAGTTAAATGGCTGGGCCTCTGCAAAAGATGTTATCTTAAAAGTTGCTGGCATCTTAACCGTAAAAGGTGGTACTGGCGCTATAGTTGAATATTTTGGCGATGGCGCCGAAAATTTAAGCTGTACTGGTAAAGGAACAATATGTAACATGGGTGCCGAAATTGGCGCTACTACCTCTACTTTTGGGTACGATAAAAGCATGGAGCGTTATTTACGTGCTACCAACCGTGCCGATGTTGCAGATGCTGCTAACGAAATTGCTGAGCACTTAACTGGTGATGCCGAAGTATATGCTAACCCTGAACATTATTTCGATCAATTAATTGAAATTAACCTCGATGAATTAGAACCTTATTTGAATGGTCCTTTTACACCAGATTTAGCTACCCCAATTTCTCAGATGAAAGCGGCAGCCGAAGCAAATGGCTGGCCATTAAAAGTGGAATGGGGATTAATCGGTTCATGTACCAACTCATCATATGAAGATTTATCTCGAGCAGCTTCTATTGCTAAGCAAGCAATTGATAAAGGCTTAGGGATTAAAGCAGAATTTGGAATTAATCCTGGTTCTGAACAAGTACGTTATACTGCAAATCGCGATGGCCTACTTGGTACTTTCGAAGATTTAAATGCAACGATATTTACCAATGCGTGTGGACCGTGTATCGGGATGTGGGATCGTACAGGTGCTGAAAAAGCTGAAAAGAATACCATTGTACACTCGTTTAACCGAAATTTCGCTAAACGTGCCGATGGCAATCCAAATACCTTTGCTTTTGTAACTTCTCCAGAGATTGTTGCAGCCATTGCAATAGCTGGAAACCTTGGCTTTAATCCACTAACTGATACATTAACGAACGATAAAGGCGAACAGGTAAAATTAGATCCACCTGTAGGCGATGAATTACCAATTAACGGTTATGCTGTTGAAGATGCAGGTTTTCAAGCTCCGGCCGAAGATGGCTCTGGTGTTGAAGTGTTAGTATCTCCTACCTCCCACCGTTTACAATTGTTAGACCCATTTAAAACGTGGGAAGGTACCGACTTAAAAGGTTTAAAACTTTTAATTAAAGCAAAAGGGAAATGTACTACCGATCATATTTCGATGGCTGGTCCGTGGTTAAAATTCCGTGGTCACTTAGATAACATCTCAAACAACATGCTAATTGGTGCAGTTAACTTCTTCAACGATAAAACAGACGATGTTAAAAATGCTCTAAGTGGCGAATATGGACCTGTACCTGCTACACAACGTGATTATAAAGCCGAAGGCTTAGGTTCTGTTGTAGTTGGTGATGAAAACTATGGCGAAGGCTCATCACGTGAGCACGCAGCTATGGAGCCACGTCACTTAGGTGTACGAGCGGTATTGGTTAAATCTTTTGCCCGTATTCACGAAACCAATCTTAAAAAGCAAGGCATGTTAGGTTTAACATTTGCCGATAAAGATGATTATAATAAGATTTTAGAAGACGATACAATCGATATCATTGGTTTAACTACATTTGCGCCAAATGTACCACTACAGATGATTTTACATCATGCAGATGGTTCTTCTGAAACCATAACGGTTAACCACAGTTATAATGCACAACAAATAGACTGGTTTAAAGCAGGTGGAGCATTAAATATTATCCGAAGAGAAGCGGCTTTAAAGGCTGCAGGGCTTTAGATTTTAATCGCCCCCCCGATGAGGGTCGACATCACAAAATCTTCATCCGATAACGAAAAGAAGTAAAATCCCATTCTACGTAAATTAGAATGGGATTTTTTGTTTAATTTTATCATGAAGCAACATTTATAATGCAAAGCTGTTTTTTTATTAAATGACAAATCATTTTCATACCATAGCACCATGCGAGGCTCTGCAAAAATATGTAGCCTGCTACTATTTTATTAAAAGTGATAACCCAGATTTTACAAGCAGGCATTATTCGTTTCCCCATACCTATAATGCGTTAAGTATATATAAAGACAGCAGCTTCGAATCAAAACCATCAGACTTTAGCGCTAGTCAGAGTTTAATTCCTAACTACCAAATTTTTGTCCAAGTTAAAAAGCAAGCACCGTTGATGGTTAATATTTCGGGAAAGATAAATAGAGCTACCATTTTGTTCAAAGATTTTGGCATTAATCATTTCATTACCGAAACCTTGTCGAAGATTATGGGGTACGGCACCGATGATTTTACATCATGGAAAGAAGACTCACTTTTCCCTGATTTTATGACAAATCTATTTAGTAGTGATGATATGCTCGAAAAAGGGAAAATTATCGACGAATTTCTCTTGCATCGATTTCTCCCTATACAACTCTCCTATTTAGAAGATGCAGTGAACTTGCTTTGCAATTTCGAGAAAAACTTACCCATAAATGAAATAGCCATACAATTTAATACTTCTCTACGGTCATTTAACCGGAATTTTAAAGATGTACTTGGTGTATCGCCTGTAGAATATCGCAGAATTGCACAATTTAGACATTCTATTGAAAATAAGCTATTTCAACCTCAATTTAAACGTTTAACTGATATTGGCTATGAAAGTCATTTTTACGATCAGAGCTATTTTAATAAGATTTATCAAAAACTTGCAGGTTCAAACCCTAAAAAATTCTTTAATTCTATCGATAGAATTGGCAATGATCAATTACTATTTCAATTTATTAAAGAATAAATTGGCCGAAAAGTACAATTTCATAAATTTCAATTATTGTCTATTTGTATCAGACTTTAATAATAGGGTCAGACCTTAAATTTAAAATGATGAAGAAAGCAGTACTTATTTTTGTAATCATCCTGCAATGCATTACATTAGCTCCTCTATTTGCTCAGCAAAAAGTAGTTAATCTTTATGATTCAGCAACCGTTTATTATGCGAAAAAAGATTTCAAGAAAGCTTTTTATTTTTATGAGGTATACCATGCCGACACAACTAAGGGCACAAACAATATCGACACGTATTATGCGGCAGTTGCTGCCTGTAATGCAGGAAATCTGGAAAGAGCCAAGTATTATTTAAAATGGTCGGCCAAGATAGGCTATGACATACCAGATTACAAAAAGTACGAAATGGATAGTGCGAGTTCTTGTATGCGTGATTTACCAGAATGGCAGAACTACATTAAAGTTTTTAAGTTTAAATCTGATTCTTTAGTAGCAATGTTAACTAAAACCACTAATGAATTAAATGATACGACTACCAGAGCAAATTACTCCCTTCTTTTAAATGATAAGTATTGGAAGGATATAACCACAAAAAGCACAGTTAACCAGCTAATTAATAAAATTAAACAATTTAACGAGTACCCATCTACAAAGAAGAATAATTTCTGGACACTTTACAAAATTAAGGTGAACGATACACTAACCGTTCCATTCTTAGTTCATATACCTAGAAATTATAGTCCAAAGCAAAAAACTCCTTTATATGTTTATCTACATGGCGGCGTTGTTAACCGCCCTAAATTTGCTAATCCAGCTTATATTCCAAGTAGTATAGAGATTAAATTAATGACCAAAGCAATGGATCAAAATGCCTTTATTATTTATCCTTTCGGAAGAAAAGATTTCGCCTGGCTTTATCAACAAAAGGCATTTGAAACCATCATAAAAGAAATTATCTATGTAAAATCACTTTACAACATAAATGATAACAAGGTTTACGTAGGTGGACATTCTAATGGTGGTAGTGGAGCATTTTGGTTTGCTATAAATCAACCTTCTAGCTTTGCTGGGATTTTCGGATTAAATTATCTTCCAAAAGCATATTCAGGGAATACAAGTATAAAAAATTTAACCAACACCCCCCCTTTTTATGGAATTAGTGGATCAGAAGACCCTGTTTTCTCTATTTCAATTATTGATGCGATCTATAATTATGCTATTAGAAATGGATCGAATTGGAAAAATTTCACCAAAAAGGGTGGCCATGGTTTACCTTTCTCAAGCAGAGATTCAATTAACTTTGTTTTCGATACACTAGCTACTAAAACTCGAAACCCATACCCTAAAAAAGTAACGTGGGAAACCGATAATATAAAAAATGGTCGCAATGCCTGGATAGAAATTACAGAATTAGATACGTTAGCTGAAAAAGCAAGCTGGCATAACCTACTAAACCCTACCGTTACACAAAATGGAAAAGCAGGGATTATCGATTTCAACAAAAACAAATCAGGTGTAATTGTCGCAACAGTTAAGGGAAACACAGTTGATATACAAACTTCAAGAGTTAAGCGAATTAAGCTTTATATTTCTGCAGATATGTTTGATCTTACTCAGCAAATTAAAATAATCATAAACGGTACAGATTATTTAAACTTCAAACTAGACACAGATAAAAATGTTATTCTTGAAGAGTTTCTAAAAACAAAAGATCGCGATTTTATTGTTGCTAATACGATAGAATTCACCATTAAATAATCAATTAAGACCCGGTTTTGCTAAACTCCAACTTATCATCTCCATATCTCTTGAAACTTCAGAAAATGATAATTTTTTTAAAATCTGGATAGAATCTATATTTAAAATTAAACTTTTGGCTGTTATGTAATCAACTTTATCAGATAAGAAAGCCCAGTTAATTAAACCTTTTGTAGCTTCAAATGCATACCCTCTCTTTCTTTCTGAAGCGACAATTCCGTAGCCTATATCAACTTGTCGAGTAACACCTGGGCGACCTTTAAAACCAACGTCGCCAATAATTAACATTTGATCTTTTTTAACCACCATTCATGATTCAAATCCAGTTGGCGCTTCCACTAAAGTTAAATTCTTTAAAATTTTAGGCATCGTTTCTAATGCATCCTTATCGGGCCATCCGTTTCCAAAACCTAAATTCATTTCTGTAAACTCATACTTTTCGCCATTCATTAACGAAAGCACCATTTTTGTTGTAAAAGGAATTAAAAGAAGCCTTTCAGTAATGATATTATTTAAACTCATGTCCACAATTATAACAGTGGTAGCATTTATTAGCTTTAAACGGATAAACAATAAAGAAAAAAGATAAAACAGTTACCCACCAACTAAATCTATTCTTGGTAGCCTGCCCCCAGCTCACATTATCAGAATCACAAATTTCACATAAAATTTTATCTTCATAAACATCATTGGTAAGCTCTGGCTCAACCTCGAATTCATTTTCTGCAATTAATGCATTAATTCGTTCAACGTCTCTTTCAAAGACATTTAACTTTACACCCCCTATTGCTTGATTATAAAGTGGATTGATGGTGGCTACATTTTCGTCGGTTAAAAAACAAGGAATACCGCTAGCTTCTAATCTAGTTTTAATAATATTGGCCTCAATAGGATTATAATAGGCACTGTGGACAATAATTTTATCTTCCATCTTTATAATTCATTAGGTTCTGCTAAAAATTGTTCGATTGCTTGCAGGTCGCTTTCAAATATATGAAGTGGGATGTGACTTAATGCAGAATCAAATAGAAAACCTAAGTTCATTGTATTTTCGCCCGATAAAAAACAATTGAAGCCAGCATCTTTTAAGCGGGTTAAAATAATATTAGCTTCTACTGGATTTTCGAAAGTACGATAAATAACAATTTTGTCTTCCATATTAAAAAACTAAAGTTGGCTATCTTCAGTCAATAGTTTTTGAATAGCTTCAACATCATCTTCAAAAACATGCAATTGTACTCCACTAATCGATATATCAAACACAGGGTAAATTACGGCAGTATTTTCTCCAGATAAAAAACAGTTAAAGCCAGCATCTTTTAATCTTGCCATTACAATATTAGCTTCTATTGGGTCTTGAAAAGTTGTGTACACTACAATTTTGTCTTCCATATTGCTAAGTTAGTAAACAAACTTTGGTTTGCCACTAATACAGTCAATACTTTTAGGCAGAGTAGGAAGAGAACAATCAGATGCGATGTTCCATTTCACATTAAATGCTTTTTGTTTTTCGGTATATAAAGCTACCTTCTTTAAGAAAAGTACTTCATCAATTTTGTTCGAGTACGCTACATAACCCGTTGGCCCGCCACAAGCTTTGGCACCGATAGCGGTGAACTTCCAGTCGGCAGCATTATCGCAATTAACTTGTTCTGATAACTTATCAATTTCAATTTTTAAGCTAGATAGTTCTTGTAACTCGTGGTCTTTGGTATCAGAAACATCATCTAGCTTGCATCCAGCAAAGCTGAATACCAATAGCGCAAATAAAACCGTTTTAAATAAATACTTTTCCATAACTTGAATGTGAATTTATACTAAAACGATAGTAAGTTTAAAAATGTGACAATAACAAATATTATTTAGTGAGAAACGATTGCCACCAATAACCCGATTCTTTTATTATTCTTTCTTGTGTTTCAAAATTAGTGTGCACTAGGCCAAACCTTGCCCCATACCCTTCGGCCCATTCAAAATTATCCATCAGTGTCCAGGCCATGTAACCCGTAACATTAATGCCTTCATTTTTGGCTTTTAGCAACGCTGTTAAATAGCTTTCGAAATATGCAATTCGTTCAAGATCACTAACTTTTCCGCCAACTAATTTATCGTGAAATGCTGCACCATTTTCTGTTACCATAATATTTTTAACATTTGGATAGGCCGCAAACTGTTTAATGATGTTGTAAAAACTATTTGCATTAATTTCCCAACCCATGGCAGTATGTGGTTTTCTTTGACTTTTCGCCTTTACTTCCCATGCCTGAATAATGGGCACAAATGCGTTAAATTTAACCACTATAGGGAAATAATTTTGCAATCCAATAAAGTCAAAATCAAAAGTCATTCGCTCATTATAACGCCAGGTAGAACGACTGATCTTAAATTTTTCTAGCACCTCCCAATTTGCATCCGGAAAACCCATTCCAAGAACAGGTTCTATAAATAATCGATTAACCAAGCAATCTATTCTCTTTGCTGCCAAAGCATCGGCTTCATTTTCGGTATATGGAATAATTTCTGAACACGAAAAAGTGGTTCCAATGTTTGCAGCAGCTACTTCTGCTCGTATTATCCTTCCACCATCAGCCTGCGCAAGAGCGGCATGTTGAACCGCAGCAAAAAAATGATGTAAGCCAGTTTCTCCGGGAGCGTGTATACCCAGCATGTAACCTAGTGAAGTAAATCCAAAAGGCTCGTTGATTATTATCCAATCCTTAACTTTATCGCCATAAGTTTTGGCACAAAGCATTACAAATTCATTAAAATGCGAATTGATACTAAAGGATGTCCAGCCTCCATTTTTCGAAAGTGCTTCTGGTAAATCCCAATGATAGAGAGTAATGTATGGGGTAAGTTCTAAGGCCAAGCACTCGTCTATAAGTTGGTGATAAAATAGTATCCCTTCTTTGTTAACAACACCACTACCATAAGGCAAAACGCGTGACCAAGAAATTGAAAACCGAAAAACTTTAAAGCCTAACGTTTTTACTAATGCTAGATCAGTCTTATATTGATGATAAAAGTCGCAAGCTAGTTCTGGTCGATGGCCTCTTTTAATTTTTCCATTTCTTTTAGAAAATGTATCCCATATCGATGCGCCTTTGCCATATGTACTTGCAGCACCTTCAATTTGAGCTGCTGCAGTGGCTATTCCCCACAAAAATTCATTTCCGAAATCGCTAGCTTTTATCATCAAATTCAATTACACTAAGATTAGAAAGTGATATGAACTTAAGGTTAAATAATTGCTATTAAAATTTTTACCACCATAGAAACCCTAATACATCTAAGCTAAGAATATCTTGGGTCGCTAAGGAGGTGAAAAATGGTCCTTAATTATCCAACGACAACCCAATCTCCTTCAACAAAATGGCCGCATTAAAAATGGTACAGGGTCCTTCCTTCAGCTTATAGTCAAAATCCATTTCGCCATTATTAATCTGGATATCAAAATGAAAATTACGAATAGCATCAGTATGGGTTTCTTTCAACTCCGATAGTTGAAGATCGTGTGTTGCAAACAAGGTTGGGGTGCGCAATTCGATTAATCGTTCAATAAAGGCCTTAGAGCCCATAAATTTATCTTTACTATTTGTTCCTCTTAACATTTCGTCTATTAAAACAAAAGAATTTTTATGTAAGGCAACCTGTGTTAATATCAACTTCAATCTATTTAATTCGGCCTTAAAAGTAGAGGTGTTTTCGTTTAACGAATCTTTAATTCGCATATAGGTAAGAAGTTTAAAAATAGAAAGTCTCATTTTAGTTGCACAAACTGGCGCGCCTAAATAGGCCAATACCATATTAACGCCTGTGGTACGCAAAAATGTACTTTTTCCTGCCATGTTAGAACCCGTAACAATGTCTACTGTAGGCGCTAATGCTACCTCGAACTGGTTATCTACTCTTTTGGACGCTTGGATAAGAGGATGCCCCATAGAAACTGTTGAAAGGCAAAATTGATCTTCAATGATAGGGAATGTCCAATTTGGGTAATTGAAACTCAATGTAGCTACCGAAATAAGTTCTTCAAAATGGCCAATTCGGTCTAATCCATTTTCAACTTTAGCGGCAGCATGCTGGTGCCATTCATCTATTTTAATACAGCACCGTAAATCCCACAAAAAGAAAAAATTTAATACTGTTCCTAGCAAAATATTTAACCTAACATCAAATGCTTGAATAATTTTTGCCAATTTATTAATCTGCAAACTTACTTTATCGCTCGATTCGAAAAGGTCTTTGATGTAGCCACTTTCCCAATTTCTATTTTCTGTCCACTCAATTGCCTTGCTATAATTGGCTAATAACAATGCACTTCCACTAAAACCATAATACACTTGATTAATCGATTTCATGAAATAGAAGATGATAGAAGCATGAAATAATACCATCAGCGACAAGATGCCCCAGAATTTGCCTCCTAATACAATGGCCACTAACAGGAGTGAAATTGTAAAAAAAGGTGCTATTTTAACATAAATCCGCAAAAAATGCTGGTGTGTAAATTTTAATTGTTTAGCTAACTGTTCTTTCAACTTATACTTAATTTGATCGATCTTACTTACATCATGCCCTTTTAAATTTGCTCTAAACTCAAATGTGCTCTCAATTTGCAACATTATTTCTTTGGCTGCTGCTTGTCTGGCTAAAATGGTGTCTTTATCGCTTTCTACAATTAGATGATCTGCCAATTTTTGATTGCCTTTTTTTGTGGTACAACGATTAATCAACGCAAACAAGGACGATTTTCCAAAAATATCTAAATCAGACAGGTAAGGGTGGCGATCATCCTCAAAAGAAGAACCATGATCATAACCATTCTCCTCGCCCTGCATCAGGTTTAATTCATTCTCATATACCCATAACAAGTTTTTTAAATAGGTTTCATAACTGCTTAATACATTCTGTTTATTAACTACAATACTAAAAATGATAATAGGAATTAGTAAGCTCACCCCACTTATAAGCGTAAATAAATCATCATCAGCACTCACAAAAGACACAAATAACGCTATTTCGACAACCAACAGCGCAACCCTAACAAACGAGAACCGATCAATCTTTATTTTAACTGCTGTTATTTTAGCTTTTATTTCTGTAATTAGAAATTCGTAATTCGCTTGTATTTCTTCCTGCGTATTAAACATTATATTTGAACTGATTAAGCGGTAAAGATAAGAATGCTTAAGATACATTAAAATGAAGATTACATTAATTGCAATCGGGAAAACAGAAGACAAATATCTAATTGAAGGAATAGAAAAATATCTTAATAGATTAAAGCATTATATAAATTTTAATCTTTTGATAATTCCGGATATTAAAAACACAAAGAATTTAACCGAAGCGCAGCAGAAAAGCAAAGAAGCAGAATCTATACATAAACAAATTGGCACGGGCGATGTTATTGTATTGATGGATGAAAGAGGGAAAAAGCATAGTTCAGTTTCTTTTGCAAATTATTTAAACAAGCAAATGATTGGAAGCGTTCAACATTTAGTTTTTATAATTGGTGGCCCCTATGGTTTCGACGAAAGTATTTACGCTAGAGCAAATACAACACTATCTTTATCTGATATGACATTTTCTCATCAGATGGTAAGATTATTCTTTGTTGAACAATTGTATAGAGCATTTACCATTTTAAAAAACGAGCCTTATCATCATGCTTAAATTATGGAAATTGCACCATTTAAACATCATTAATAAAAAGGAGGTATACGATGTTACCTAGCGATTATAAAAGGAAATATAGATTTAAGACAGATACGTCTAAAGAGAAAAAATACATGAACATAACCATTATCGTTACGTTAATTGTGCTAGCGGTATTGTGGTATTTATTTAATTAGCTAATTAGCATATATATGCTAATTAGCTAATTACAAAACTAAACTCCTTTCTTGCTTGTCATGCTTGCTTTTTTAGCAGGTGCTGATGATTTTGCAGTTGGGGCTTTAGCATTATTAGGTTTCGCTTTTAACGTAGTTTTTGGCTTCAGATCAAGCTTATCTTCCGCAACAACTCCATTAGAATCTTCTTCTAAGCTTGGTGCTGCTTCTTTAAATAATGGCAAATCTTTTAATAAATTATACCAAACTACTATTTTCTTCATATCTGAAGTGTACACCTTTTCTTTATCATAATCAGGGGCTACATCTTCGAAAAATGCTTTTAATGCATTTCCATCAACCTTTGCGTCAGGTACGTTTTTGTGATCTGCCATTTTGGTAAGCACATCAATCAGTTTTATTTCTGCTTCTTCACCATAAATGGTAATGTCTTCAAGCGAAGCTAATTTTGTTGTCGAAACATTTGCCACAATTTTTAATTTTTGTGCGTCTAAGCTTTCCAAAACATAACCTGCTTTATTCTGTCCAATAAGTTTAAATAACCCTGGTCTACCGGATACAGCTACAATTCCTCTTAAGTTCATTTGTAAAATAGTTTGGTGTGTGGCGGCTGGCGTACGGCGTTCTAACCGCTTTACGCTAATCGCTTTACGCGTTAATCTTCTATAACTTCAATTGATAAAATTTTATCACCCTGTCTAATCTCATCTACAATATCCACATTCTCAATAACCTTGCCAAAGCAAGTGTGATTACGGTCTAAATGTGCTGTATTTGCTCTGCTATGGCAAATGAAAAATTGAGAACCTCCAGTGTTTCTACCTGCATGAGCCATTGATAGGACACCACGGTCATGATATTGATTCTCTCCATCTAATTCACAATCTATCTTATATCCTGGGCCACCTGTGCCTGCCAAATGCGCTTTTGCTGGATCTTTAGAGTTCGGACATCCACCTTGTACCATAAAATTTGGGATTACACGATGAAAGCTAATGCCATCATAGAAGCCTTCGCCAGCTAGTTTTTTAAAATTGGCAACCGCTTTTGGAGCATCATTTTCATAAAACTCAACCGTCATATTGCCCTTTTCGGTTTTAATTATTGCTTTACTCATAGTTTATTTTCGTTAGAATATTTAATTCTGCTTGTCGGCAGGTATCATGAGTTTTATTCTCATAATGGTTTGCGAGCGCCAAATTTAGTAAATAGAAACCATTAGCAACACAATTCTGGTATAAATACTATGAAGAAATTTAAATATGTATCAAATAGTGTATTTTAACGTTTTAAAAGTAGTTTAATTTTTAAATGGCCTACAAAAAAATTACATTCGTTTGGGATTTCATATTATGAGTTTGAACAAATTTACTCTTTTGTTGGTATTTACGCTATTCACGTTCGTAGCAAAAGCATCCTCTATCCTTATTTTTATGGATGAGGGTCAAAAAAATCATTTAAAAGCATACGGCATAGCGTATTGGAGCATTCGGCAAAAAGCTGAAGTAGATTGGTTATTAAATTATCGTGGAGGTAGTTTTTTGGTGAAATATGTAAAAGCTGTTGAGGATGAGTGCAAAATACGTGGGGTTTCTTACGAAGTTATTGCAGATGGGAAAACAAGTGCCATACTAAACGAAATTAGTAATCCCGATGTAAATATGGAGATGGTGAAGTTAGAAAAGGAGCCAAAAATTGCCGTTTATTCCCCAAAAACAAAACTACCCTGGGACGATGCAGTAACTCTAGTACTTACCTATGCAGAAATACCTTATGATATTATTTATGATGATGAAATTTTAAAAGACAAATTATCGTCGTACGATTGGCTGCACTTGCATCATGAAGATTTTACGGGACAATACGGTCGTTTTTGGGCCACGTTTAGAAACGCAACATGGTATCAGGAAGACGTGAAATATCAGGAAGCGGCCGCTAAGCGGAATGGTTTTAAAAAAGTCTCAGAAATGAAGCTTTCAGTTGCAAAACACATTAAAGAATTTTGTGCCGGAGGGGGATTTTTGTTTGCCATGTGCTCTGGAACCGATAGTTTTGATATTGCCTTGGCAGCCGAGGGGATAGATATTGCCGAAAGCATGTTTGATGGGGATGGAACTGATCAAAATGCGCAACGTAAATTAGATTATACCAAAAGTGTTGCTTTTAAAGATTTTAGGTTAGAACTGAACCCCGAAAAATATGAGTTCTCAGATATCGACGCCACCAATACGCGTATCGGCTTTAATGAGTCGAACGATTTCTTTACCCTATTTGATTTTTCTGCGAAATGGGATTTAGTCCCTACCATGCTTACCCAAAATCACGATAAAGTTATTAAAGGCTTTATGGGCCAAACTACAGCATTCAGAAAACAATTAATAAAACCTAGCATTACGGTTTTAGGTGAAAATAAAGGTGGTGCAGAAGTACGCTTTTTACATGGCGAAATTGGAAAGGGGCAGTTCACCTTTTATAGTGGCCACGACCCTGAAGACTATCAACACCAGGTTAGCGACCCTCCAACAGATCTAAGTTTGCATCCAAACTCTCCGGGTTATCGATTAATTTTAAATAATATATTGTTCCCGGCAGCTAAGAAAAAACCACAGAAAACGTAGTTTAATTTTTCACCAGTTTTTACCACCAAAGAAACGCTAGCACACGTTAGGCTTAAATTTATTAGAGCGTCAACGTTGGTAAAAAACCTGCTAAAAAATAATCGGATAGCTTAGGTGTCTAAGGTGGTAAAATAATATCCTAACCTAATCGTAAAAATTCCAAATTACCCCAAACTTCAGCAACTTATCTTGCATAGGGTAATCGTTAACGGTATAGTATCCTTTAGAAAATAAACCTTGATTAATATAATCATATTTTACGAACAAATTAGCACGGCGCAAGCTTGCTTTCACCCAAATATCTACTACCGGTTTTGATGAAAAAACAACGGGATCATCGTTATAAAATTGACTAGCTGCCGGCGAATATGATAATGTGGCATAGGTAGTATTATAGCGAACATCGATGCCTATTTGTGTTTTCAGTACTTTAAAAAAGGTTTGATCTTTGTATAAACTATTAAACGTATATACTTCTGGAGTTCTCAATAAACCTTGACTATCTGTTTTTTGATATACTACATATCCATCCAGATGAAAGCTCCGAAACACAAATTTTTTGCCAACACTAATTTTCAAGAGGTTAATATCAGAACTTTCTTGTTTAGGAATAATTGCTTTTTCAATGGCGTCATCTTTCCCAAAGTACAAATAATTACTTACTAAATAATAGGCTGCAGTTGCATCTAATTTTAGGGCATCGTTTACATAACCAAAAGACAAATTTGCAATTTTAGTACGATCTAATTTAATTCTTTCGTTCCACTTATAATGGTTCCCAGTGTATTCATTGAACACCTCTTCTGGAGATTTATTTTGAAGATAAGCCCCCATTACAATCCTTCCAGCCTTTTTACTAAAGAGCAGATTACTTTTTGCCTCATACATAAAATCGCCGATATTCCTCCCCTGAAAGATCTGCTGTACATTTAAACCCAGATCTATTCGATTACTAAATCGATAGCTTAAATCACCCAATAATGTAAGGTTTTGAAAAGTAGCATACTTCTGGAATGCATTTTTCTCGTCTCTTTTAACAACAAATTGTCCGGTATTGTAAAAATCGTGACGAATACCAGCATCAATTTTCAGCTCATTTTTAATGACCGAATTTCCTTTTGCACGTAAAAAAAAACTGTAGATAAATTCATTCTGAAGGTGTTTTACACTAGTCGAATCGTTAGTGAAAGTGGGATCATAAAATGCTGCTTCAGGTAAAACCCTAATCGCGTCTGTTTCTGTTTCATCCTTTTTAAAAGAATAAGAGCTATTGTTGTAAATTAAGGTATGTGAAATTTTATTTGTTGGCAATATATTTTGGGTATTATTTTTCCCTGTACTATCTATTCTTCCCACAAAGTAAGTCTGTTTAACCAAAAAGGAATTCTTTTTCCAAAATTGTTTAGCAGTGTACAGACGGACAGCTTCGGCAAGCTTATTTACCAATTGATCGCCACCTTCGGCAAATATATTTCGATTAATAATTGAACCATTTTCTTGTGCCTTCATGGTATTAAATACTCCATCGGCCCATAAATTATATCTTTTATTTGTCGATTCGTACCAGGTAAAAATCGCAGCGTTTAAATGATCTCCACGTTGATGAGTATAGTTTCCATTTGCTCCAATACGGTTATAATTGGCCCCAAAATTCCAATTTTTCTTTATATTTTGAGAATGGATCAGCTTTAATAGCTGTTCTTTCTCACCACCATTCACATAATATAAGCTAGAGAAAGCTGTTCGGGCCTTATAAAATTTAACATCTTCGTGATTGAGTACATAATAATCAAAAGCATGAAAACCGGCATCGAACCCTATTGTTTTACGGGGATCAAACAAGAGTGATGTTGCTGCTAAACCCAAGTTACCTGTACCAACAGTTGGGTTTCGAGGCTGAAATAATGGGCTAAAATTTTGAAATCCAACAATGTTTGTGTCTATTGGAATAGTTTGAATACTATCTTTGGTTAGTCTTAAAGTGGTATATCTTATGTATTTAGATGTAAAAATAACAGAATCCTTTTCTCCATCTAAAAGTTTTCGCAATGAATCTTGCTCCTTTTTGTTTGCATTGATGGTTGTTTTTAGATCTTGCGAGAAAGCCTTCGAAAAGCAAAAAAACATACTAAAAAAGATGCCTATACCTATTATTTTCCGCATTACAAAGAGGAGATTAGTTGGCTTAAAATGGTTGTCATTTTCGGTTCTGCCTTCGCCGCAGTCTCTAATATTTCGTCTAAGCTAAAAGGCAATAATATTTCAGGAAAACCTTCATCCGTTAATACGGAAATTGCAAATACTGGTAAACCCATATGATTAGCAACAATAACTTCGGGCACTGTGCTCATTCCTACAGCATCACCACCAATAATTCGTAAATACTTATACTCTGCTTTTGTTTCTAAATTTGGACCTGTTACTGCAATGTATACACCTTGGTGGCATATAATTCCTTCCTTCTCTGCAATTTTTAATCCACTTGCAATTAATTTTCGATTATAAGGCTCGCTCATGTCAGGAAAACGTGGTCCTAAATCAGAGTCATTAATGCCACGTAACGGACTTTCGGGTTGCAAATTAATATGATCATTAATAATCATCAAATCGCCCTTTTTGAAATCAGGGTTTAAAGACCCTGCAGCATTTGAAACAAATAGATGTTTGATGCCCAGCGCATTTAATACTCGAATAGGGAAAGAGATTTGTTGCATTGAATAACCTTCATAATAATGAAGTCTACCTTGCATCGCTACCACTTTCTTTCCTTCCAGCTCTCCGAAAATCAGTTTTCCTGAATGAAATTCTAAAGTAGAAATAGGAAAATTAGGAATACTTGAATACATAATGCTATGCGCAACCTTAATATCCTTCACCAAGCCCCCAAGTCCAGTACCCAATACAATCCCAACCTCAGGCTCAAAATCGCCTATTTTACGTTTTAAGTATTCAATCGATTCTTTTAGCGCTTGCAACATAGTCTAATATATTTTTATCAAAGGTAAATTTATCTTTAGCTGCCAGTTCAATTTCGATTGGCAAATAGAATAATGGCAAATTTAATAGTAAATCTTTTAAATTATCACCTAATAAACGCTTACTATCCTTTTCTGTTGTGATGATGATTTTTTCCTTCGCCGGATATTCATTAAACGCCTTTACTAAAGCATGTATATTTCCTCTTGTAAATTGATGATGATCGGGGTATTCAAAAGGAACAATAGTATTCGAAAATTGTTGCAAATACGCAGTTAACGGCTTAGGGTTAGCAATTCCAGTAAGTAAAAATAAAGTTTGTTCGTTAATCGCTGGCCCAACTTTACCGGAAGCTAAATTAAGCAGTTGCCCATATTTTATTGACGAAAACGAGATTCTTTGTTCTAATGTCAAGTCAATTTTTTTGCGAATATTAATTTGATCTACAATGTTTACAGGAACCGGGCTTTTAGTTACCAGTACAGCATTTGCCCTATTGTAGCCAGAAAAAGGTTCACGTAAATTACCTGTAGGCAACAAAAATTGCCACTTTAACAATTTATCAAACTCAAATAACAAAATATTAAACCCTGCTTTTACCGCTCTGTGTTGATAGGCATCATCCAATAGAATAACATCGTGCGTGTGTTTTAATTGATTAATCCCATATGTTCGGTCTTCACAAACAGCTACCGTAATTTTTTCGAATTTCTGAAAATACTGTAAAGGCTCATCGCCAATACTTTCTGCGGTCGAATGCTCATCAGCTAGTATAAAACCTTTCGTTTTACGGCCATAACCGCGACTTAAAATCGCAATTTTATTCCCTTCTAAAAGCCGCACCAAATACTCTGTAGTAGGTGTTTTACCGGCGCCACCCACTACTAAATTACCAATACAGATAATCGGCATATCGAACTTAGTAGATTTAAAAACACCCCAATCGTACAGCTTATTCCTTACTTGAGTAATAAAACCATAAAGAACCGAAATAGGAAATAAGAAATAGCGTAAAAAAGTTATCATATTAGTATCCAAAAATAGGGATAATCCTAGTAATCCTATAATCTTAAAATCCTAGTCCATATCTTTGCACAAATTAAAAATTTATGCTTAAAGGATTTTTCAACGTACCCACCCCTATTAATGAGCCTATCTTAGGTTATGCACCTGGAAGTAAAGAGCGAGAATTGTTAAAAACAGCATTGGCTGATGCTCGTGCAACTGTAATTGATATTCCAATGTATATTGGAAGCGAAGAGGTTCATACCGATCAGAAAGGAAAGGTTACACCACCACACGACCATCAACATGTGTTGGCCAACTTTAGTAAAGGAAATAAAAATCATGTAACGCAAGCAATTGATGCTGCATTAGCGGCAAAAGCAGATTGGGAAAACCTAGCGTGGGAACATCGTGCAGCAATTTTTTTAAAAGCGGCCGACTTAATTGCAGGTCCATATCGCTATAAATTAAATGCAGCTACCATGCTCGGCCAGAGCAAAAACGCATATCAAGCAGAAATTGACTCTGCATGTGAGCTGATAGATTTTTTACGTTTTAACGTAAGTTACATGTCAGAAATTTATAAGCAGCAGCCTCCGGTATCACCTAAGGGTAGTTGGAACAGAGTAGAGCAACGTCCATTAGAAGGTTTTGTGTTTGCTTTAACTCCATTTAACTTTACCGCCATTGCTGGAAACTTGCCAACTTCGTGTGCCATGATGGGAAATGTTGTAGTTTGGAAACCTGCGAACACTCAAATTTTTGCAGCAAATGTATTGATGCAGATTTTTAAAGAAGCTGGCCTACCGGATGGTGTAATTAATTTAGTTTATGTATCGGGCCCTGATGCTGGTGATGTGGTTTTCTCTCATCCTGATTTTGCAGGAATCCACTTTACAGGATCAACTGGTGTTTTTCAGGATATATGGAAAACGATCGGAAATAACATTCATAAATTTAAAACTTACCCTCGTATTGTTGGAGAAACTGGTGGGAAAGACTTTATCTTAATCCACGGCTCTGCTGATCCAGAAATTTCGAGTACCGCAATCATTCGTGGTGCATTTGAATATCAGGGACAAAAATGTTCGGCAGCATCAAGAACGTATATTGCAAAGAGCGTGTGGCCAAAAATAAAAGAATATATGCTTCGCGATTTAGCGACATTTAAAATGGGTGGAACTGAAGATTTTGGAAACTTTATCAACGCTGTTATCGACGAAAAATCTTTCAATAGCTTAACCAAGTATATCGAAACTGCCAAAAAAGATAAAGGTGTAGAAATTATAGCCGGCGGAAATTACGATAACAGTAAAGGTTATTTTATCGAACCAACAGTATTGGTTGTCGACGACCCTAAATATACCACGATGTGTGAAGAGCTTTTTGGCCCTGTGTTAACTGTTTTTGTATACGACGATAAAGATTTTGATAAAACATTGGATATTATCGACAGCACGTCTATATATGCCCTAACCGGAGCAGTAATTAGCCAAGATCGTTATGCTATTGAAAAAGCTACACAACGTTTAAGAAATGCAGCCGGCAACTTCTACATTAATGATAAATGTACTGGAGCTGTTGTTGGTCAGCAGCCCTTTGGCGGCGCCCGAGGAAGCGGTACTAACGACAAAGCAGGTTCGATGATTAATTTATTGCGTTGGGTTTCGCCTCGAACAATTAAAGAAACATTTGATCCGCCTAAAGATTATCGCTATCCGTTTTTAGCAAATGATTAAAAAAAGAAAAGCCCCGACAAAAAATCGGGGCTTTTACTTTTATAGTGATTTACGATTAACCGCTCACTTTAAACGCTGGAGAAACATCGTCTAAACTAGTGCTCGTAACTTTCAAATCTTTAATTATTCCGGTTTTTAAACTATAAACCCAGGCATGAACAGAAAGCTCTTGTCCGTTGGACCAAGCGTTTTGAACAATAGAAGTGTTCATTACGTTAGCAGCGCCCTCAATTGCGTTTAGTTCTACCAAACGATTAAATTTCTGCTCTGGATCTTTAATTGTTTGCATTTCTCTTTCATGCATACGGTATACATCTCTAATATTTCGTAACCAGTTATCGATAATACCCACCTGTTTATTGCCAAGTGCAGCATTTACACCGCCGCAGCCATAGTGCCCACATACAATAACGTGTTTTACCTTTAACACATTTACCGAATAATCTAAAACACTTAACATATTCATATCGGTATGAACAACTACATTAGCAATGTTTCTGTGTACAAAAATATCGCCAGGTAGTGTATTTGTAATCTGGTTTGCAGGAACACGACTGTCTGAACATCCAATCCATAAAACTGGTGGTGTTTGTCCGGCAGATAGCTTATCAAAATAAGTTGGGTCTGCCTTTTTCATATCTTCAACCCAGTCTAGGTTGCCTTGTAATAATCCTTCGTATGTTATATCGTCTGTTTCTATCGTTTTTGCGCACATAATTTTAATGATTAATTTCTTCTGCAATTTTATTACTTAATTTAGGCACAGTGTATTTACTCTTCACGTGCTCTAAAGTTACTATAATGCCTTTAGTGTAAGCATTATGTTTATAATTAAAGATAGTTTCTAACACATCGGGGTCGATGTACCTCGAGTTTGAACCATCAATAATTACATTGGTTTCTTTTGGTATTCCTGTTAGCAATACCTGTATTGCGGCTTTATTTAAGAATGAAACTTCTTCTGAAAGCTTAATCCTAATGTTCTTTTTATTCCCCTCTTCTTGTACTTTATAAAAATAAGGATTACGCATATTCGTACGTAGGAGGTAAAAAATAGATACAAGCATTCCAACCGCAACTCCTTTTAATAAGTCGGTAAACACTACTGCAACAACTGTTAGCACAAACGGAATAAATTGATTCCATCCTTTATGATACATGTGTTTAAATAATGCTATCCTAGTAAGCTTATAGCCAGTTACTAAAAGGATGGCTGCTAAACACGCTAGCGGTATCATATTGATTAATGTTGGAATAAACAGTAAAGATAACAAGAGTAATAAACCATGATAAACGGACGACATTTTTGTTCGAGCCCCAGCATTCACATTTGCCGAGCTTCTTACAATTACCGATGTCATTGGCAAACCACCTAACATACCACTTGTTATATTACCAATACCTTGAGCCATTAACTCCCTATTTGTAGGTGTTACTCGTTTTATAGGGTCAATCTTATCTACCGCCTCTACACCTAACAATGTTTCTAAACTTGCAACTATGGCAATTGTTCCAGCAACAATCCAAACTTCTTTGTTTCCGATTGCTGTAAAATCTGGCATACTAAATAAACCAGCAAATTCGCCCCAGCCATTCACAACTGGAATAGCTACCATTTGTTGGGCTTTTAAGGCATAGGGTGTCCCTTGAAATACTAAACTTAAGGTAATACCAATAGCAACAACTATTAATGGTGCTGGAACTACGTTTAGTTTTTTAATCTTTGGCCAAAAAATAAGGGTTAGAACTGATAACAAGCTAATAACAATTGCGGCCAAGCTAAATTGCTCTAATGCATTCCCAATGGCCGAAAAGGTATTCTCATTGTCCTTTTGGGAAAAACCCTCATCGCCAAGGAAATCACTATCTACACCTAAAGCGTGAGGCAACTGCTTTAATATTAAAATTAAACCAATTGCAGCCAACATCCCTTCGATTACACTCGATGGAAAATAATTTCCAATAGTGCCGGCCTTAATAAGGCCGAGCACCAATTGAAAAACACCCGCCAAAACCAGAGCAAGTAAAAAGATTTGGTAATTACCTAATGAGGTAATTGCACCCAGAACAATAACGGTTAAGCCAGCTGCTGGTCCACTTACACTCAGCTGCGAGCCACTAATAAAACCAACTACCACTCCCCCTACAATACCTGCTATTAAACCTGCAAATAAGGGGGCGCCAGAGGCCAAAGCAATCCCTAAACATAAGGGCAATGCTACTAAAAACACAACTATACTAGAGGGCAGGTCGCGTTTTAAATTCTTTTTTAATAAATATTTCTTCACTTCGAAGCTTGGAGCTTTCGAATTTCCACTTTCCATAAAATGTTTGTTAAATTTTGACAACTTCTACGCCATGTAGCTACTCGTCTGCACATTAGGGTACATGGCTATTTTTAAAAATACAGCATCCTTTTGCACAAGTTAATCTACAAAAAACGATGGGAATAAAAAAATTATGAAAAGTTAGGAGGCGGTGTTGGAACTGAGGGGTGATAAGGGTCTACATGTCGCCGTGAGTGATCAATGAAACTATTTTTAATACCCTGAGTAACTAACAACGGAATATAATTTGTATCGAACCGTTGAAACATCAATTTTTGATCACCAAATTTAACATTTGATTTGCTTGTGTCATCGCCATGATTCTCAGACTCTAGCTGCATAATTACAGCATTCATCAGATTTTTATCTAAATGAGCAAAAAACACAGGTGCTCCAGAAATTACCATCTTTGCTGTAAAGATGCCCATAAAGGCAATTACTATAAGTATACGGTACTTTCTTAGAAACATAGTTTATTTAATCGATTTTCATTGATATCTTCAAAAATAGCTCCAAAACCTTTAGACTGACAAATTTTTAAGTAATAAAAATGTAATTTAAAACGAGATTTTTACAATTGGGATTTCTCATCGTTCGCTTAAAAAATTTAAATCTATACAGAAAAACAAGGGATTAACTGTAATTTAGCGCCTCAAAATGGCTGATATGTTAAAACACACTTTATCGATTTTATTTATTCTTTTTCCTTTTTTTGTACTTGCACAAAATAACAATGCGCCATCATCTTATGATGTACACGATATTAAAATAACGGGTTACTTGCAAACGCAATTTCAAAAAGCTCAATCTGCCGGTATTTCTTCTTGGTCTGGCGGCGATTTTGACAAAAATGCAGATAAAAGGTTTATGATTAGACGTGGTCGATTAAAAATAGATAGAGTGGATAAGTTTTCGAGTATTGTATTCCAATTAGACGGCACGCAAGATGGTGTACGATTAATGGATGCTTTTATCCAGCTTCATGCACCTACCCTTCCCGACTTTCGCTTTACAGCTGGGTTATTTAACCGGCCATTTGGCTATTCTATTGTTTATTCTTCGGGCTATAGGGATTTTCCTGAACGTGCTAGGGTTTTTCAAACGTTAATGCCCAGAGAAAGAGATTTAGGTGCAATGATTAGCTTTCAACCTAAAAAAATCGCAAAATTTTTAACAGCAGAATTGGCAATGGTAAATGGTAGTGGTTTAAACGCTAAAGACTATGATTCGGGCAAAGACCTTATTGGCAACCTAAACTTTAAATTTGATAGCCTCGCCAATAAAAAACTACATATAGGCTTTGGCGGGTCGTTTTATAGTGGAACTGTAAGAAGCAATACCAAAACTTATTATACACCTAAAGAGGCTGGCTTCGATGCGAATACATCCGCTGCGAATGAAAACAGTAAAGTGAGACGCGATTATTATGGATTAAATTTTCAAATCGAATATGATAGTCCCTTTGGCACCACTGCCTTTAAAACTGAATACATTTATGGCAAACAACCTGGGGTAGGTTCATCAGCAAGCATTACTGGGCCTGCTGCGAGTACAAGTTTTAGCACACAGCCTTCTGGAAATCTGTATTTACGAAACTTTAATGGTTATTATCTTTGGTTAACACAGCGCATCTTAAAAACAAGATTTGAAATCTTATTGGCTTACGATGTATATGACCCAAATACAGATGTTGATGAAAATGAGATTGGATTTGCAGGGAATAATACCACTGCTGGAGATATTAAATTTAGCACATTAGGGTATGGCATTACCTGCTCAATAAATTCGAGACTTAAATTAACTGTTTATAACGAACGGGTAACAAATACAGCAACACAACTTAGCAGCTATGCTAGTGATTTAAAAGATGATGTATTTACCACACGTTTGCAATACAGGTGGTAACGATATCAACCAATTAAACTAAAATAATTACTGCTTTAGGTTTATCTACATTATTATTTTCACCATCTCAGGCAGCTTAGAAAAGCTAAGGTATTTTTGCAAAAATGATCATTTAAAATTGACATTACACCTTCCTTGCGCTAAGATTAACTTAGATGTCTAAGATGGTAAAAACAAATAAATCAAAGGAGGAGCTATTGCAAAAAATGCTAGATTTGCTTTAGAAGCACGCACCAGGAAAAATGTAGTTACTGGAGAGAATTTTCTACCGTCTAAAAACGAAATTAAAACCTTGAAATCGAGAGTTGATGAAGAATAAAATTGAAACCCTACAAGACAAGATAAAAGAAGCCAATTTAGGTGGTGGTAGTACCAGAATTGAAAGTCAGCATAAAAAGGGCAAATTAACTGCACGTGAACGTATCCATTTTTTAATGGATGAGGGCAGCTTTGAAGAAATTGGCATGTTGGTTACCCACCGCAGTACCGATTTTGGAATGGAGCATGAAAAGTATCTAGGAGATGGAGTAGTTACAGGTTATGGTACCATAAATGGCCGACTAACCTATATCTTTTCGCAAGATTTTACTGTCTTTGGGGGATCACTATCAGAAACACATGCCGAAAAGATCTGTAAAATCATGGAAATGGCTATGAAAAATGGCGCGCCATTAATTGGGTTAAATGACAGTGGTGGTGCCCGTATCCAAGAAGGGGTTGTTTCACTTGGTGGTTATGCCGATATCTTTTACCGAAATGTACAAGCATCGGGAGTAATTCCTCAACTCTCGGCTATTATGGGTCCATGTGCCGGTGGAGCGGTGTATTCTCCTGCCATTACTGATTTTACATTAATGGTCGAAAACACCTCTTACATGTTTGTAACTGGCCCAAATGTAGTTAAAACAGTAACTCATGAGGTGGTAACCTCCGAAGAATTAGGCGGTGCAAATACCCATGCTACCAAATCGGGCGTTACTCATTTTGCTTGTGCAAACGAGTTAGATGCCATCAATCATGTTAAAAAATTATTGAGCTATATGCCTCAAAACTGTGAAGAAAAACCAAGCAGTTTACCTTATGAAGCGGCTGATGAAAATCGCCCTGATCTTAATGATTTTATGCCTCAAAATGCATCTCAGCCTTACGATATCAGAGAAATTATTAATGCAGTTGTAGATGTTGAAAGCTTTTTAGAAGTACATGCCGCTTACGCCGAGAATATTGTAGTTGGATTTGCCAGATTGGCTGGCAGAAGTATAGGAATTGTGGCTAACCAGCCTGCGTATTTAGCTGGAGTACTCGACAGTAATTCATCAACCAAAGCGGCTAGGTTTGTTCGCTTCTGCGACTGTTTCAATATTCCTTTATTGGTACTTGAAGATGTACCAGGCTTTTTACCAGGAACTGATCAAGAATGGAATGGGATTATCACCAATGGCGCCAAACTTTTGTATGCATTTAGCGAAGCAACTGTTCCTCGAATTACGGTAATTACCCGAAAAGCGTATGGTGGTGCCTATGATGTAATGAATTCGAAGCACATCGGTGCAGACATGAATTATGCTTGGCCAAGTGCCGAAATTGCAGTAATGGGCGCAAAAGGTGCGGCAGAGATTATCTTTAAAAGAGAAATTACTGGGGCAGAAAACCCAGAAGAAAAATGGCTTGAAAAAGAAAAATTATACTCAGATATTTTTGCGAACCCTTATCGTGCTGCCGAACGTGGTTTTGTTGATGAAGTTATCGAGCCTGCTCAAACACGAATAAAGTTGATTAAAGCTTTTAAGATGCTAGAAAATAAAGTAGTGAATATGCCCAGAAAAAAACATGGAAATATTCCTTTGTAAGGGAAGATGGCAGTTGTAGAACAAATTTTCCCTTCGCTCACATGGCGCATTCGACATGTTACCATGTATCCTGATCAACCTTTAGATTTTGTAAAGCTCGAAAATGATTTTGACGGCATCCATTTTGGCATTTATGTAGATTACGAATTAACAGGGGTAGTTTCACTTTTTATGGATAATGGAGTTGCCCAATTCCGTAAACTAGCTGTTTTACCCGAAGCACAACATAAAGGTTTGGGCGCTCAGCTAATGGATTATTTGATTGATTTCTGTAAAGTGCAAAAACTGACAAAACTTTGGTGCAATGCAAGGGTAAATTCAAGAGAATTTTATACTAAATTTGGCTTCAGCGAAACAGACCAAACCTACTCCGCAGCAGGATTTGATTTTGTTAAAATGGAATTAGAATTATAATCATCTATAAAATGGCGAAGAAAAAAGAAGAAGAAAGCAAGAAAAAACACGTTGCTGTAGTGACTAAAAAATCACTTCAGTTTTTCGAAAAATATATCAATAATGCTGCTCCTACTGGTTATGAGTGGGAAGGGCAAAAATTGTGGCTAGATTATTTAAAACCGTATATCGACGAGAGTTTTATCGACAACTACGGCACAGCAGTAGGTGTAATTAATCCAAAAGCTAGTTATAAAGTAGTTATTGAAGCCCACGCTGATGAAATTTCTTGGTATGTAAATTACATTACTGCCGATGGTTTAATTTACGTAATACGCAATGGCGGATCTGATCATCAAATAGCACCATCGAAAAGAGTAAATATCCATACTGAAAAAGGAACGGTAAAAGCAGTTTTTGGCTGGCCGGCAATACATACCCGTCACGGAGAAAAAGAAGAAGCCCCTCAATTAAAAAACATCTTTTTAGATTGTGGTTGTACAACTAAAGAAGAGGTAGAGAAATTAGGTATCCATGTAGGCTGTGTAATTACCTATGAGGATGAATTTATGATATTAAACGACCGTTATTATGTAGGTCGTGCCCTAGACAACCGCGCAGGTGGCTTTATGATTGCCGAAGTAGCTCGTTTATTAAAAGAAAACAAGAAAAAATTACCTTTTGGTTTATATATCGTTAACTCAGTTCAAGAAGAAATTGGTTTACGTGGTGCAGAAATGATCGCGCAACGCATAAAGCCAAACGTAGCCATTGTAACTGATGTTACACACGATACCACCACCCCAATGATTAGCAAAATTACCCAAGGTGACTTGGCTTGTGGTAAAGGACCTGTGGTATCTTATGCACCAGCAGTACAAACCAATTTGAATAAACTGTTGATTAAAGTTGCAGAGAAAAACGAAATTCCATTTCAGCGCCAGGCCTCTTCTCGTTCTACGGGAACAGATACAGATGCTTTTGCCTATTCAAACGGAGGTGTACCATCGGCATTAATCTCTTTGCCATTGCGCTACATGCACACTACCGTAGAAATGGTGCATAAAGAAGATGTAGATAATGTAATTAGCTTAATTTATGAGAGTTTACTAAATATTAAGGCCGATCAAGATTTTAGGGAGTTCTCTTAAGGAGCCAGAAGGTTTGGAAGACAGAAATATTAAAGGGCAAAGAATAATGAGGAAAAACTTTGCGAAACCTTAGCGCTCTTTGCGGTTAAAAAAGACTGGCTTATTAAACACCGAGAAAAAGAGAAAGCGCAGAGCAACGAGAGAATAGTCTCTGTGCGACCCTCGGCGTACTCTGTGTTAAAAGAACTATGAGTTAAAAATTAGAGCAAATGGAAAAAGTAAACCACAAAAAAGTTTTCATCATTACACTACTCAAAATAGTATTAATGATAACTATATTCTTCACCATTAATAACTGGGGCAACATTAAACAAAGTATTAACGGAGAGGTTCCTGCATTTCAGGTTTGGCTTAATCATGCAATTACACCAAGTAATTTTATCTTTATTGTATTATTAAGTGTAATTTTTTACATGAACACCTTAAAAGCACACAAAGAATTGGCAGAGAAACACGCAAAAAATGCAGACCTGTGATTAATCAACTTTATTATTAAAATATTTTGTCAGTAAATTAACAAACATCATGAAGAGCATAGAAATTGAAGAGATAAATTTAATAGGGTTAGCCTTAGAAAACAAGACCAGCAATATCAACGAACAGGCTATGGTAGATTGTGGAAATTTATGGCAACGCTTTATAAATGAAAATATAGCAAGTCAAATCCCAAGCAAACTAAATGAAGATGTATTGGCAGTTTATCATAACTACGACGGAGACCATACTAAACCTTATGCTTATTTTATTGGCTGTAAGGTAGAAAAAGGAACTATTGTCCCAAAAGAGCTTGATTATTTAAATATCCCTGCAAATACTTACAAGGAAATAACTGCAAAAGGGCAAATGCCAGATTGTGTTGCAAATGCTTGGAGAGAAGTTTGGAACACAGATACTCCTCGAGCTTATGATGCAGATTTTGAAGTGTATAGTGAAAAAAGTGCAGATTGGGCAAATGCAGAAGTTGATATTTATTTGTCGGTTACCTCTAATTCCACATTTGTTTATTAATTTACAAGTCGAAAATCAGTAAAGCTATGAGTGATAAAAAGACTTTATTTATCGAAAAGATAAAAACATCTTATGCGCCAACAGGAGCATCTATCTATTTAGGAGCAGGAATACTAGATGGAGAAGTATTAGCAGAGGCGGAAGTAAATTTGCCTTTACGAATGATGAACAGGCACGGCTTAATTGCAGGTGCTACTGGGACAGGAAAAACCAGGACTTTACAATTATTGGCCGAACAACTGTCGGATGCAAACGTCCCTGTGTTTATGCTCGATGTTAAGGGCGATCTCTCTGGCCTCTATCAAGCAGGGGCAACAAATCCAAAAATTGAAGACCGTGCTAAACAATTGAATAAACCTTTCACACCTAGTGGGTTTCCAATTGAACTTTATTCATTAAGTGGGAATTTTGGAGCTCAAATGCGGGCAACTGTAACTGAATTTGGCCCAGTTTTATTAGCAAAAATACTCGAACTTAATGAAACGCAAACAGGGGTTTTAGCAGTCATCTTTAAATATGCAGATGATAACAAAATGCCGATTGTTGATTTAAATGACCTTAAAAAGTTATTAGGTTATTTATCTGAAGGTGCTGGTGCAGCAGAGATCAAGAGCAGTTACGGTTCTATTTCAACAGCAACATCAAGTACCGTATTAAGAAAAATTGTTGCCATAGAGCAACAAGGTTTAGGAAATATGTTTGGAGAAACTTCTTACGACATCGCCGATCTGTTTAACAAGGTTGATGGTAAAGGAGTAATAAGTTTATTAAACATCGCTGATGTACAGAATCAGCCAGTGCTTTATTCTACTTTCTTGCTTAGTTTGTTGGCCGAAATTTATCAGGCGATGCCAGAAGCTGGAGATTTGGACAAACCGAAATTAGTTTTCTTTTTCGATGAAGCCCATTTACTTTTTAATGATGCTCCAAAAGCATTTTTAGAACAGGTAAATACCATTATAAGGCTCATCCGTTCCAAAGGAATTGGTGTTTTCTTCTGTACCCAATCACCGATGGATATTCCTGAAAGTGTTTTAGCACAATTAGGAAATCGTGTTCAGCATGCCTTAAGAGCATTTACACCGAATGATGTAGATGCCCTACGAAAAACTGTAAATACCTACCCCAAATCTGATTTTTACGAGATTGATAAAATGTTAACGGCATTGGGTACAGGTCAGGCTTTAGTAACGGTATTAAATGAAAAGGGAATTCCAACAGAAGTTGCAGCTACTATGTTAACACCTCCAAGGGCAATAATGGGGCCAATGGCAGCAATAGAATGTGAAAAGTTAATGCAGACTAGTCCGCTATACACCAAATATCAAGAAGTAATAGACCCTGTAAGTGCATTTGAAATGCTTACCGACCGGATAAATCTCAAATTGGCTGAAGAAAATGAAGCTAAGGTATCAGTCGAAGAGCAAAAGAGGGTTGAAGAAGAAAACAGACCAAAACCAGGCGAAAAGAGCATGGTAGAGCAAGTAATGGGTGCTACAATTACCCGACAAATTGGAAAGGAAATTGTGCGCGGCCTTTTTGGGATGTTAACTGGCAAAAAACCACGCTCAAGAAGTGGTGGCATTTTTGGCTTTTAAAACCTACCTTTGAACTTTTAAAAATAATTATCTATCAAATATTAATTTAATGAAACCTACTTTACTTATTCTAGCTGCAGGTATGGCTAGTCGTTACGGAAGCATGAAACAAATTGATGGCTTTGGCCCAAACGGTGAAACCATTATTGATTACTCTATATATGATGCCATTAAAGCTGGTTTTGGTAAAGTTGTATTTATTATTAAAGAGGAATTTGTTGAGAATTTTAGAAGTATTTTTGACCCAAAACTTAAAGGAAAAATTGAAATCGACTATGTATTTCAAAACTTTGATCTTAAACAATTTGGCATCGAAGAAGAAATTTATAGAGAAAAACCTTGGGGAACGGCCCATGCAATTTTATCAGGAAGAAATGCTATAAAAGAACCATTCTGTGTAATCAATGCCGACGATTTTTACGGTTTTGACGCCTATGAAAAAATGGTAAACTTTTTAAGTAAAGAAGCCAATGATAGTAACTACTCAATCATTGGATATCAGATCGGAAAAACATTATCAGATTTTGGTTCAGTATCTCGTGGTGTTTGCAAAGTAGATGCAAGTGGAAATTTAGAAGAAATTGTAGAACGGACTAAGATTTATCAAGAAGATGGAACTATTGTTTATGAAGAAGATGATAAAAAGTATCCATTAGATTTCGAAACCCCGGTTTCAATGAATTTTTGGGGCTTTACTCCTGCTGTTTTTAAAATTACGGAAGACTTGTTCAAAGAATTCGCTTTAGCTAATAAAGACAAACCAAAAGCAGAATTCTTTATTCCTTTAATCGGCGAGAACCTTGTAAAAAGTAATACGGCAACTTTTAAAGTTGTGCCAACCTCAAATCAATGGTTTGGAGTTACGTATAAGGAAGATAAACCTTTTGTACAAGCAAGCATCGATCAATTGATTAAAGATGGGGCATACCCAGAAAAACTATGGAGCTAAACATTGATGAAGAAATCGTAAAAGCTTACGGCTTTACATCAACTACCATAAAATTACAACAAATAGGTTCGGGGCATATTAACCGAACCTATTTGCTTACTACGGTTAAAGGAGCAAAATATATTCTTCAAAACATTAACACTTACGTCTTTAAAGACCCTTATGCGATTGCTACAAATATTAAAGCCGTTGCCGATGAGTTAACTTTACATCATCCAGAATATTTATTCCCCGCACCTATAGTCACAACACATGGCGATTTAATGTGTAAGCACAACAACGAATATTGGCGGTTGCTCCCATTTGTTGAAAATACCGTTGCTTTTGACACACTTAGTGACCCAAATCAAGCATATGAAGCTGCCAAACAATTTGGTAAACTTAGTCGCTTATTAAATAAAATCGACACGTCAAATCTAAAGCCCACGATACCGGGCTTCCACGATCTAACGTGGCGATACGAGCAATTTATTGATGCCTTACATCAAGCTCCAGTAGCCTTAAAAAATAGTGCTCAATCTGAAATTGATATTGCTTTACGTCATCATTTCATTGTATCTTATTATCAATCGTATACAAATCGCAACGATTTCCCTGATAGGATAATGCACCACGACACAAAAATTAGTAATGTACTGCTTAGTGAAATCGACTCTAAAGGGGTATGTGTAATCGATTTAGACACTTTAATGCCAGGCAAGTTCATATCTGATTTAGGAGACATGATGCGTACCTACCTATGTGCATTTTCTGAGAATGAACAAGATCTTGGAAAGATAGAAATTAGACTTCCCTATTTTAAAGCCACTATTGAAGGATATTTATCAGAGATGGCATCGATTTTAACGAAAACTGAAAAGGAGTTAATTTTATTTGCAGGTAAATACATCATTTACATGCAAGCGTTAAGGTTTTTAACTGATTACCTTAATGGAAGCGTTTATTATCCAGTTTCTTATCCGGAACAAAATTTAGATCGGACAAAGAATCAGCTTAAACTGCTAAGTGAATTGTTCAAAAATGAAAAAGTTCTTCAAGATATTATTGAAGAAAGTTTAACAACTTCCTAGCGTAATATATAAATAAAAAGGCGTCTCGATGTTAAATCGGGACGCCTTTTAAAACTTACTAAAAAATTATTTTTTCTCTTCGTCTTTCACTTCTTCAAAATCAACGTCTGTAACAGTATCGCCACCTTGTTGTGCCTCTCCTTGTGGAGCGCCTTCTTGCGGTTGACCATCTTGACCTGCTTTGTACATCTCTTCAGAAGCTACATTCCATGCATTTTGTAATTCTTCTTGTGCTGCGTCAATATCAGCAAAATTACGAGCAATATGAGCTGCCTTCAATTTTTCTAAACCAGCTTCGATCGGTGCTTTTTTATCAGCAGATAATTTATCGCCAAATTCTTTTAATTGTTTCTCTGTTGAGAAAATTAAAGCATCTGCACCATTAATTTTATCTGCTTCTTCTTTTTGTTTAGCATCTGCTTCAGCATTTGCTTCAGCTTCTTCTTTCATTTTTTTGATCTCTTCATCTGTTAAACCAGACGAAGCCTCGATACGAATTTTTTGCTCTTTACCTGTCGCTTTATCTTTTGCACTTACGTGTAAAATACCATTTGCATCAATATCAAAAGCAACTTCTACTTGAGGTACACCACGTGGTGCAGGCGGAATTCCATCTAAAATGAAGCGGCCTATAGTACGGTTTTGAGCCGCCATAGGACGCTCACCTTGTAAAATATGGATTTCTACAGAAGGCTGATTATCAGCAGCTGTAGAGAAAGTTTCTGCTTTTTTAGAAGGGATAGTTGTATTTGCTTCAATTAGTTTAGTCATTACACCTCCCATGGTTTCGATACCTAAAGAAAGTGGAGTAACATCTAATAACAATACATCTTTTACTTCACCAGTTAATACACCGCCTTGAATAGCTGCACCAATAGCAACAACCTCATCAGGATTTACACCTTTACTTGGCTCTTTACCAAAAAATGCTTTAACCGCTTCCTGAATTGCAGGCATGCGTGTTGAACCACCTACTAAGATAATTTCGTCGATATCACCAACTTTTAAACCTGCATTTTTCAAAGCCGATTTACATGGATCAATTGTACGTTTAATTAAATCACCAGCTAATTGTTCAAATTTAGCACGACTTAATGTACGCACCAAGTGTTTTGGTCCGCTCGCATCAGCAGTAATGTATGGCAAGTTAATTTCTGTAGAAGTAGTGCTCGACAACTCAATTTTAGCTTTCTCGGCAGCTTCTTTTAAACGTTGTAAAGCCATTGGATCTTTAGCCAAATCCATTCCGTTTTCGGTTTGGAATTCTTGTGCTAACCAATCGATAATAATGTGATCAAAATCATCACCACCTAAGTGTGTATCACCATCGGTAGATTTTACTTCAAAAACGCCATCACCTAATTCTAAAACAGAAACGTCATGTGTACCACCACCACAATCGAACACTACAATTTTCATGTCTTTGTGTGCTTTATCTAAACCATAGGCTAAAGCAGCTGCAGTTGGCTCATTAATGATACGTTTAACTGTTAAACCAGCAATTTCACCAGCCTCTTTTGTAGCCTGGCGTTGTGCATCGTTAAAATAAGCAGGAACTGTAATTACAGCTTCTGTTACTTCTTGGCCTAAGAAATCTTCGGCTGTTTTTTTCATTTTCTGCAAAATCATTGCAGAAATCTCTTGCGGAGTATATTTACGATCGTCTATTTCTACACGAGGCGTATTGTTATCACCTTTAATAACTTTATAAGGCACTCTACCAACTTCTTTCGAAACCTCGGCAAAGCTAGAGCCCATAAAGCGCTTAATAGAATAAATTGTTTTTGTAGGGTTCGTTATCGCCTGACGTTTTGCAGGCTCACCTACTTTACGTTCGCCGTTTTCTGCAAAAGCAACAATAGATGGCGTAGTACGTTTACCCTCACTGTTGGCTATAACTACAGGTTCGTTACCTTCCATTACAGAAACGCAAGAGTTCGTTGTTCCTAAGTCTATACCAATTATTTTTCCCATTTTATTTTGTATTTCTTTTTTAAATTTTATTGTTTACAAGCTAATAACAAGCAATGTGCCAATTAGATTTTGGCAGAAATATAGATGAAATGACTGTTAAAACAGGAGAAATGTGTTATTTTTGTGCTGACACGTTGACAGAATTGAGTCTTCAGCTAGCAATTGAAGTTGGCAGTTTTTGGTGTTCATGAAAAATATTTTAAAAAAATGTCCCCAAAACTGAAGCTCGGTTGTCATTATCACGACAACCTTAAATTAATCTAAAAAATGAAAGAGTATTTAATGCTAATCCGCGAGGATCTAGAAAATTACGGAAACCTAACCTTGCAAGAAATGCAAGACGACATTGCAAAACATGTGAGTTGGGTAGAAGAACTTATTAGGAATGGAAACTTTAAAGGTGGAGACCCATTAGACTCTACGGGTAAACACATCAAAGGCAACGACAAAATCATTACAGACGGACCTTACATCGAATCTAAGGAAGTAATTAGTGGATTTTACTTCTTGCTTGCCAACTCGCTTGAAGAAGCTACCGAAATTTCAAAAGGTTGCCCTTCTCTTAGTACTGGAGGAACGCTGGAGATTCGCGAAATTATGAAAATGAACGATTAATTTGTGAATAATCACAACAACATCAATCAGCTAACAGCCCATCTTTTTCGAGAAAATTCGGGAAAGATGGCTGCTATTTTGTCGAGAATGTTCGGCTTAAAGCAAATTGATAGTGTATTAGATATTGTGCAAGATACTTTTGAAACAGCACTTCACAAATGGCGATTTTCTGGCATTCCTGACAATCCTTCAGGTTGGTTAATGCAGGTCGCGAAAAACAAAGCACTTAACACCTTTAAAAGAGCAAGCAAAACACAGTTTTTCTCGTCATCAGATTACCTCGATAAATTTGACGAGAGCTTTGAAAATGAGTTTGATGCTCTACTTTCGCCAAAAGAAATTAAAGACAGTCAGTTGCGCTTGCTTTTTACCTGTTGCCATCCCGGTCTTTCACCTAAAAATCAAATTATTATTACGCTTAATATTTTATGTGGTTTTGGCGTTCCTGAAATTGCCAACTCTTTAATGATGAACGATGAAGCTGTTAAAAAAGCATTGTTAAGATCCAAAAATGTACTTAGGAAATCAAATAATATGCTGCAAACACCCATTATTAGTCAATCAGATGAGTGTATAAAAACAGTTCAAACCATCCTGTATCTTATGTTTAATGAAGGCTACAAAACCACGCGTAGCCAAGAAGCAATTAATAATGATTTGTGCTATGAAGCAATACGGCTTGCCAAACTTTTGGAAAATAACAACACTATATTAAACAACGAAACCAGCGCATTGCTAGCTTTAATGTTTTTCAATATTTCACGTTTCCCTGCGCGATTAGGTGCAAACGATGAATGGATTACTTTGCAAGAACAAGATCGTAACCAATGGAATAAAATTTTTATCGAGGAAGGTTATTATTACCTGAACAAAGCAACTCAAACTGAAATTGTTACCCGCTTTCACATTGAGGCAATTATTTCATCTTTGCATTGTTCTGCTCGTACTTTTGAAAAAACCAATTGGAGCAAAATCGCCTTTTTATATTGTCAGTTGGAAGAAATAGCACCCTCGCCAATGGTAACACTCAATAGAATTATTGCAGAAAGTTACCTGATTAATTCAAACAGTATAAAGGCGCTTGATGAATTAGAAATCAAAAACAATTTTCTTGTGTTTGCTGCCAAAGGTGATATTTATAGCCGTAGAGGTGAATTAAAAAACGCCAAAAAATTTTATGAAAAAGCATTAATCCTATCTGTATCCCCGAGTGACAGGATTTTTTTAAAAAAGAAAATTACTCAATGTGAGCCAGACTAGCTTGAGATTAAAGTTCTAACAACCGCTCCAAATGATGATAGCCAATGCCAAAATAAGCCTTGGTATCTTTTATTTTTTGTAGAATCTCTTTTTGCTCTGAAACGCTTAACGCCTTACGCTTAACGCCAACCACCAACACATTCTTCGGCGTATGTGCATCTGATATAAACTCAAAAACCTTAGTTCTATACCCAAAATATTCCAAAATCAATGCTCTAATACCATCAGTAACCATTTCGGCTTGTCGTTCTAAGAAAATGCCATATTTGGTTAGAAAGGTAATATCGTTTTTGACTTTATGTTTTTCAATTTCCCTTCTAATTTGTTTATGGCAACATGGGGCAACTACAATTAATTCAGCTCCAGATTTAATTCCTTTATAAATTGCGTCATCAGTGGCGGTATCGCAAGCATGAAGTGCAATCAATAAATTAATTTCCTTAACCTGATAATCCTCTATCGTACCCTGTACAAAATGAAGTTGATTAAATTTAGATTCTACGGCGATAGTATTGCATAAACTCACTAAGTCTTCCCGATATTCGACCCCCGTAATTTTAGCGGTAAGGTTTAGTTGTTGATGCAGATAATCGTACAAGGCAAAGGTTAAATACCCTTTCCCTGAGCCCATATCTACAACATTTTTGACGGTTCCATCAGGCAATTCTTTAATTAAAGAACTAAGGATTTCAATATATTGATTAATTTGTTTGTATTTATCTTGTGCGTTTTTGAAAACATTCCCCTCTGCATCAGTAATTTTCAAAGCATGTAAATAAGCATTTCCTGCAGGCTTAATGATGCGCTTCTTTTCTTTATTGTGGGAGGTGGAAGCTTGTAATGCTTGTACATTTTTTTTAGAGCGGGTTAAGATTTCTCCTTTCTTAGTATGCTCTATTATCGTTTCCTCGTCTGTAGTAAACAGCGTGCAAACTTTAAAATCGTTACTGATGTATTGCATTACCTTGTTTACACCATCCTTAGTAGAAAAATTCTTAAAAATATCTCTAGTTTTGTACCGATAATTAAAAGAAAGCATATCTTCTCTTTTAATTTTTACCCTTCTTACATAGAGATTTTTCAGTTCCTTATCATTTCCTTGATAATTGCCAAGTGAAAGTTTTATAAAACTAGCATTTGTAATACTTATATTTAAAAGATCATTAAACTTCTGCAAAGTATCGGTGTTTCCCATATATATAAATCGATTTACCTAACAATAAAGCTACATTTGAAAAATAGCTTACTTAAGGTTTCCATTTCACAAAATTAAACTTTAAATTAGGTAATCTTTAATTTCTAACCATTTATAATGAGTGACTTTCAAATAAAAAAATCATCTACAGTATATGATGCCATCGTAGTTGGTTCAGGAGCAGGGGGTGGAATGGCAGCCTATGTATTGGCAAATGCAGGTCAAAAAGTTTTAATGCTCGAAGCCGGACAATACTTCGATCCTAGGGTTGATGCCCACCAGTTAAAATGGCCTTGGGAATCGCCGCGTAGAGGAGCAGGTACAACCCGACCATTTGGCGATTTTGATGCGTCTTACGGTGGCTGGGAACTGGAAGGCGAACCCTATACCAAAAAAGATAAAACCGAATTCGACTGGTTCAGATCTCGAATGTTAGGTGGCCGTACCAATCACTGGGGAAGAATTTCACTTCGCATGGGCCCAGAGGATTTTAAACCTACAGATGGTTTAACAGAAGATTGGCCAATTACCTACGATGATGTAAAGCCATTTTACGATAAAGTTGATCGAATGATCGGTATTTACGGAACCGTTGAAGGTATCAAAAATGAACCTGATGGCATTTTCATGAAACCACCTAAGCCGAGGCTAAATGAACTTTTCATTAAAAAAGGAGCAAATAAAGCTGGTGTACCGGTAATTACAGGAAGAGGTGCGGTAATAACTGAACTAATTAAGGGCAACAATGATCGTCAACCTTGTTTTTATTGTGGTCAATGCGGAAGAGGATGCAAAGTGTACGGCGATTTTTCGGCCTCATCATGTTTGGTAATCCCGGCAGTAAGCACTGGCAATTTAACCGTAATTACGGATGCAATGGTAAGGGAAGTCATCACCAATAAAGATGGATCAGCAAAAGGTGTTTCATATGTAAATCGTAAAGATTTGCAAGAATATCAAGTTACAGCAAAGTTGGTAATTTTAGGTGCTAGCGCTTGCGAATCGGCCAGGATCCTCTTAAACTCAAAATCTTCTTCTCATCCTAACGGCTTAGCAAATAATAGTGGAGTTGTGGGTAAGTACTTACACGATTCTACCGGTGCTGGTGTTTCTGGGTTTCTACCGCAATTAATGGATCGCAAAAGATATAATGAGGATGGATTAGGTAGTATCCATATTTATTCGCCATGGTGGTTAGACAATAAAAAATTAGATTTCCCTCGTGGCTATCATATTGAATATGGGGGCGGAATGAGTATGCCATCCTATGGCTTTGGTGGAGGGGTGCCAACAATGAATGGCATGGTACCTGATCGAAATGGAAAAATGAAAGAAGAAGGTGGATACGGAGCTGCTTTAAAAGATGATTATCGTCGCTTTTATGGCACAGGGGTTGGGATGGCTGGTCGTGGAACCGCTATTGCCCGAGAAGACAATTATTGTGAAATTGACCCTAATGTAGTCGATAAGTTCGGAATCCCAGTTTTAAAATTCCATTACAAATGGGCGAAAGAAGAAATTTTGCAAGCCAAGCACATGCAAGAAACTTTTTTATCTATTATGAAAGAAATGGGGGGAATTGTGACTTCGAAAATTCATGGCCCTGAAACAAATTACGGGCTGTTAGCTCCTGGAAAAATTATTCATGAAGTAGGCACCATTCGTATGGGCGATGACCCGAAAAAATCTGCATTGAACAAGTACTGTCAAGCGCACGATTGCAAAAATCTATTTGTGGTTGATGCAGGCCCATTTGTTCAACAAGGCGATAAAAATGCTACTTGGACTATCTTAGCTTTAGCTATGAGAACTGCAGAATATATCTTATCAGAAAAGAAAAAACAAAATATTTAATATGAACAGACGTGATTCCATAAAGGCTTTAGGCCTTACCGCATTAAGCACAACCGTGTTAGTGGCCGCCTGTAAGCCATCGGGCGAAAAAGAAGAAGTTGCAGCAGCTGAAAAAGAAGCAGGACGCGAGCAATGGGAAACCGATCGCGACAGTAAATTAAAAGCTGAAACTTTTTTCACAAAGCACGAAATGGCAACTATAACGGTTCTGGCAGATATTATTATTCCAAAGGATAGCATCTCGGGGAGCGCTTCGGATGCAAAAGTCCCAGAATTTATCGAATTTATTGTAAAAGATATGCCCGATCATCAACTACCGATGCGTGGTGGATTAAAATGGTTAGATCTACATTGCTTCAATAGATACGAAAAATCGTTTGTAGAAGCTTCGGCTACTGAACAAATTTCGATTATTGATGAAATTGCTTACCCTAAAAAGGCGAAGCCTGAAATGCAAGCAGGTGTTGCCTTTTTTACTCGAATGAGAAGCTTAACAGCATCTGGTTTTTACACTACTGAAATCGGGATAAAAGATATAGGCTATGTAGGTAATACGCCAAATGAATGGACAGGAGTACCATCTGATGTTTTAAAGCAGTATGGAATGGAGAATATAAAAGTATAACCGGATAAAATTTAATACTAAATGAAAAAAATTACATTCTTAATCTCGTTTATTTTCTTAACACTTTCTGTTTCAGCGCAAAAGCAAAACCCTCTAGAAAATTCTATAACCGCTTTCAATGGTTTTCAAAGAACTAAAGCAGCGTATCCAGATTCTGCAATACGATACCTACAAAATCTAGCCGTATTGAATCCTCATTCCATGGAAGATTTACTACATAATAGTTTCTCACAATCGTTTCTTAACTTCTTTCAAGAAAAGATGACTTCCGACACAGCCTTTTTGGCAATGCTTAAGCAAAGAAACATCACTATCGATTCTGTACTGTCTAAACTAAAGTTGGAAAAAAAAAGTGCCAACATAATTCTCTCTAAACTGAGCAATGATCCTAGCCTTTTTATAAAGAACAATATTTATCCAATTGCCGAATGGGCTGATGCTCAAAATAACAAAAAAAATCCTGATAAACTATTGGAAATTGCTAATAGATATTTAGAATACTTGGCTGGTTCTAATGATGTATACGCTCAAAGGAAGGCTAGATATGGTTTACTCATTTCGCAACTCATGGTTAGCCATGAAAAACTTAAGCCAACTTCTGATAAAATTATACAATTAATCTATAAGCAGCTTCAAGACCAGCAAATGATTGAAAATCTCAGCGAATCCAAACTGCCTGATATCGAAAAGAGGGCTTGGTATAGATATATGTTTGCTTATACGAACTTCATTTCTGCACAAAACGCTAGTCATAATAAAGGTCGCAAACTCGAATACTTAAAGCTGGCATATCAATATAGTCCTGACAATCTAGATAAAACTGTTTCACATGCTTATTTCTACGATATGATTTTCTTAATTGGAGAAGAAAAAAAATCGTTTGAAGAAGAGTATTTAGCTGAACTTGGCAGTGATGACGAGAAACTTAAAATACTTGTAGCGATGTCTATGAATGACCCCTCTTTCAAAGCAAAAGCGAAGACACTTTATAAAGGTAACACCAACTTTAATGAGTATTGGTTAAGTGAATTCAACAAAAATTTTAAAACAGCCCCGTTTTTTTCTTTGCTAGAAATAGATGGCAAACCCTATACTTTAAGCAGTAAAAAAAATCAATGGACATTAATTGATTTTTGGGGAACTTGGTGTGCTCCATGTAGAAAGGAGCATCCCGCTTTGCAAAAATTATATCAACGTATTAAAGATGGAAAAATACCTAATCTTAATATTATTACTATAGCTAAAGACAATCAGCCAAATGTGAAACGATATATGCAAGAATTTAATTATAGTTTTCCTGTTGCCATGTCAGATAATGAAATTGAAAAAAGCTATAAAGTTTCTTCATGGCCATCAAAATTCTTAATTAGTCCCCAAGGAAAATTTGTAATCATTCCTTTTAATGTTAATTGGGAAAAATATATAGAAGAGTATACCAATTAGTAAAATTGAAAGTATTTGAGCGTTAACTTTTTTTCTGCTTATTAATAAATCGTTAATCGAGCGAGCTTCTCCAGATAAACTAATAAAACAAAAAGCCCCTGATGTAAATATCGGGGGCTTTTTAATATGTTTTAGTTAAATACTATGCTTTTGGAGCTTCTTCGTCAGTAGCTGGTGCTTCTGGAGTTGCTTCCTCAGTTGCAGGAGTTTCTTCTACTGCTTCAATAGCTGGTGCAGCTTCTTCTTCAACAACAACCGCTTCTTCAACTACAGCTTCAGCTTTTGGAGCTTTAGCTTCGGCAGCAGGAGCATCAGCTTTTTTTGCTTTACTTCTACCTCTACGTGTTGTTTTCTTATCTGCGGCCGCAGCATCTTGACCATAAACTTCGTTGAAATCAACTAATTCAATTAATGCCATTTCCGCGTTATCACCTAAACGATTGTTTAATTTAATAATACGAGTATAACCACCTGGACGGTTAGCAACTTTCGCAGCTACATCGCGAAACAATTCTGTAACTGTTTCTTTATCTTGCAAGTAAGAGAATACAATACGACGAGAGTGTGTAGTATCGGTTTTAGATTTTGTAATAATGGGTTCAACATACACACGTAAAGCTTTTGCTTTAGCTAAAGTTGTTGAAATTCTCTTGTGCTTAATTAGTGATGAAGCCATGTTAGCCAACATCGCTTTTCTGTGCGATGTAGTTCTGCCTAAATGGTTGTGTTTTTTACCGTGTCTCATTTTTTGTTTTGTAAAGTGTATACCGTCTCTTTGAAATTAATCTGAGGGAATTATACACAGTGAATATTTAATTTATTCGACTGGCGTTTGGCGCTAAGCGCTTGACGCAAGACTATTTTTATTCTTCGTCTAACTTAAATTTAGACAAGTTCATTCCAAACGATAATTGTTTAGATTTCACTAGCTCTTGAATTTCAGTTAAAGATTTTTTACCGAAGTTTCTGAATTTTAACATATCAGCAACATCATAAGAAACCAAATCAGCTAATGTACGGATGTCTGCTGCTTTTAAGCAGTTTAATGCACGTACAGAAAGATCTAAATCAACCAATTCAGTTTTAAGGATTTTACGCATGTGCAAAATTTCCTCGTCCACTTCTTTAGTTTCTTCTTTAGCTTGAGATTCTAATACCAAGTTCTCATCAGAGAACAACATAAAGTGTTGGATTAAAATTTTAGCTGCTTCTTTCAATGCTTCTTCTGGGTGGATAGATCCATCAGTAGAAATATCTAGAATTAATTTCTCGTAATCTGTTTTTTGCTCAACACGATAATTTTCAATCGTGTATTTTACATTTTTCATTGGAGTAAAGATCGAATCGATTGCGATTACACCAACTACAGTATCAGTAATTTTGTTCTCTTCTGCAGGAACATAACCACGTCCTTTATTAATGGTTAATTCCACTTCTAAAGTAACTGATTTCTCCATGTTACAAATTACAAAATCAGGGTTTAACACCTCGAAATTGTTAGAGAATTTAGTAATGTCTCCAGCTAGGAATTGATCCTGACCATTAACAATGATGAATACTTTCTCTGAATCTCCTGAATCACCAACTTTCTTAAAACGTACTTGTTTTAAGTTTAAGATGATTTCTGTTAAATCTTCTACAACACCTTTCATGGTAGAAAATTCGTGAGAAACACCTGAAAAACGAATACTTGTAATAGCAAAACCTTCTAATGAAGAAAGTAAAATTCTTCTTAGGGCGTTACCAATTGTTACACCGAAACCGGGCTCTAAAGGACGAAATTCAAATTGACCATCGAAATCTGTTGATTTCTGCATGATTACCTTATCGGGTTTCTGAAATGCTAAAATTGCCATTTATAATGTTTTTAGATCGTTATTAATGTTGTGTAACGTAAAAAAGTTAAAGCCACTAGGGCTTTAACCTTATTGATTACTTCGAGTATAACTCGACGATTAAATTCTCTTTAATGTTTTCTGGTATCTCATCACGGTTAGGATAAGTTAAAAACTTACCACTTAACTCGCTAGCATTCCAATCTAACCAATTAAACTTATTGATCATTCTTCCTGCTACAGAATTTGTAATTGCTTCTAATGTTTTAGATTTCTCACGAACTGCAACTACATCACCAGCTCTTAACTGATATGATGGAATGTTTACAACCTCACCGTTAACAGTTACGTGTTTATGGCTAACCAATTGACGTGCACCTGAACGAGTTGGAGCAATACCTAATCTATATACTGTATTATCTAAGCGTGCTTCTAATAATTGTAATAAATTATCACCAGTAATACCTTCACGTGATGACGCTTTGGTAAATAAGTTACGGAATTGTTTTTCTAATACACCATAAGTATATTTTACTTTTTGTTTTTCCATTAACTGAACTGCATACTCAGATTGCTTTCCTCTTCTTTTTGAAGCGCCATGTTGGCCAGGAGGATAGTTTTTTCTGTCTAGTACTTTGTCAGGGCCAAAAATAGGCTCTCTGAACTTACGCGCGATTTTGGACTTCGGTCCGGTATATCTTGCCATTGTTTGTGATTTTAAAGTATCATCCTAACTTAAATCAGGAGACTCTTAGCTTTAAAAAATTGATTAATTAAACTCTTCTTTTCTTAGGGGGACGACATCCATTGTGAGGAAGCGGTGTAATATCTTTAATAGATGTTACTTCGATACCAGCTACTTGCAAAGTTCTGATTGCAGACTCACGGCCTGAACCCGGACCTTTAACAAATACCTCTACTTTACGCAAACCTAAGTCAAACGCTACTTTACCGCAATCAGATGCAGCTTGCCCTGCAGCATATGGAGTGTTCTTTTTAGAACCCTTAAAACCCATTTTACCTGCAGAAGACCATGAAATAGTTTGACCATTGTTGTTTGTTAAAGTAACAATGATGTTGTTGAACGTAGCATTGATGTGTGCCTGACCTACAGACTCAACTACAACAATACGTTTTTTGGTAACTTTTTTACTTTTAGCCATTTTTTCTTTAGATTTTAGATAGGAGACTTGAGACATGAGAATTCTCTACCTCGGCACTCTGTATCTTATTTTTTATCTTTTATTCCAGATTAGAGTTCGCACTCTTATCTATCAATTATTTAGTAGCTTTTTTCTTGTTAGCAACTGTTTTTCTCTTTCCTTTACGGGTGCGAGAGTTGTTTTTAGTACGTTGACCACGAACAGGTAATCCTTTTCTATGACGTAAGCCACGGTAACAACCAATATCCATTAAACGTTTGATGTTCAATTGAACTTCTGAACGCAATGCACCTTCTACTTTGATACCATCGTTAATGATTGTACGAATAGCAGATAATTCATCATCTGACCAATCTTGTACTTTTTTATTGAAATCTATTCCTGCTTCAGTTAAAATGTTCTGAGCAGTTTGTCTACCTATTCCGTAGATATAGGTTAATCCAATTTCACCTCTCTTGTTTCTTGGTAAATCAATACCTGAAATCCTTGCCATATTTCTATTTGTTTTTAAATGAACGCTCGAACGGCGGGCCACCGTTGTACGGAATTCGTTCCAATGTTTTTAATTATCCCTGACGTTGCTTGTATTTAGGATTCTTTTTGTTAATCACATAAAGCTTTCCTTTACGGCGAATAATCTTACAATCAGCGCTACGTTTTTTAATTGATGACCTAACTTTCATTATAATATATTTTATTTATATCTATAAGTGATCCTACCTTTTGATAAATCATAAGGTGACATCTCTAATTTAACTTTATCTCCAGGTAAAATTTTGATGTAGTGCATCCTCATTTTTCCTGAAATATGAGCGATAATCTCATGACCATTCTCTAGTTCAACCCGAAACATGGCATTTGATAATGCTTCTCTTATTACTCCGTCTTGTTCAATTGAGGCTTGTTTAGCCATATTATCTTGATTTTTACTTAATTAGCTGCTATTAAACAGGGTTGCAAAATTAAATAAAAATTTTTACTTTTTTACTTTTTTTATCTGTTTATTTTTTATTTCTTCAATCGACAGATAGAACTTACTTGATAGACGATTCTTGTAAAGCTTCTTCAATAAGAGAAAATGTAGATAAAACATCTGCTTTCCCCTTTTTAATCGCAACCGTATGTTCAAAATGAGCAGAAGGTTTATTATCTATTGTGGTAACTGTCCAACCATCCGACCAAAATTTAACACCAGCCTTACCTGCATTAATCATTGGCTCAATAGCAATAACCATTCCTTCTTCTAGCTTAATCCCACTTCCCCTCTTACCGTAATTAGGTACTTCAGGTTTTTCGTGAAGCTTAACTCCTACTCCGTGCCCTACCAATTCCCTTACCACGCCAAAACCATTAGTTTCTGCATGATGTTGTACAGCAAAAGCAATATCCCCTATCCTCATTCCTACCACCGCTTTTTCAATAGCAAGATTTAAACATTCTTGAGTTACTTTGCACAACTTCTGCTTTTCAGCATCAACCTCTCCAATCGAAAATGTATATGCTGAATCTCCAAAGTAATTATTTTTAATTACTCCACAATCAACAGAAATTAGGTCGCCCTCTTTAATCACATGATCATTAGGGAAACCATGTACCACTTGTTCATTTGGTGAGATACAAAGTGAATTTGGAAATCCACCATAATTTAAAAAGGCTGGTATTGCACCATGATCCTTTATAAATTCGTATGCCAGCTTATCTAAGGCAAGTGTTGTAACCCCTGGCTTAATGATTTTCGCCACTTCGGCCAGGGTTTTAGAAACAAGTAAAGAACTTTCTCTTATTAATTCTATCTCTTCCAGAGATTTGTAATAAATTTTTGACATGCCTTTTAAAGCACAGCAGGGCTACCACCAGCAGCAGGAATTCCTGTGCGACCGGTAACTCTACCTGTTTTCATCAAACCATCATAATGACGCATCAATAGATAACTTTCGATCTGTTGTAAAGTATCTAATACTACACCCACTAAAATTAATAATGAAGTACCACCAAAGAAATGTGCAAACTCTTGCTGAATGCCAAACTTAACAGCTAATGAAGGTAAGATGGCAATTGCAGCTAAGAATAACGATCCTGGGAACGTAATCTTAGAAATTACATCATCTATAAAAGTTGAAGTTGCTAAACCTGGTTTAATACCCGGAATAAAGCCACCATTCTTCTTCATATCATCAGACATTTGCGTTGGATTAACCGTAATTGCAGTATAAAAGAACGTAAATGCAATAATTAAGAAAGCAAACGTTAAACTATACGTTACCGAAGTGATATCACTGTATTGGTGCAACCAGCTATCTTGCAATTTAGGAAATACACCAATTAACGCATTTGGAATAAACATCAATGCTTGAGCAAAAATGATTGGCATTACACCAGCCGCGTTTACTTTTAATGGTATATATTGCCTAACACCGCCAACCTGTTTGTTACCTACAATTCGTTTTGCATACTGCACAGGAACTTTACGTACGCCCTGTACAATAAGAATAGTAAACATAACTACAGCAAATAAAGCTACAATCTCTAAAACAAGCATAATCAATCCACCGTCATTACCGGTAAATCTCGATTCGACCTCTTGTTTTAACGCAATTGGTAAGCGAGAAATAATACCAACCATAATAATGATCGACGTACCATTTCCAATTCCCTTATCTGTTATTTTCTCTCCTAACCACATTACAAACAAAGTACCAGCAGTTAATACAAATCCTGATAACACATAAAACATTGTGTGATCAATCAAAATAGCATTCTCAGGAACTTGCGTTTTAACATAACCTACTGCTTGTACAGCAGTAATCGCTACAGTTAGATAACGTGTGATTTGAGTTAATTTTTTTCTGCCACTCTCTCCTTCTTTTTGCATTTTTTGGAAAGAAGGTACAGCAATACCTAATAACTGAACCACAATAGATGCAGAGATATATGGCATTACACCCAATGCAACAATAGACACTTTCGAGAAAGCACCACCTGCAAACATATCTAATAAACCTAAAATGCCACTTTTTTCAGTATCCACTAACTGAGCTGGGTCTACACCTGGTAGAACCACTTGACAAACGAACCTGTAAATTACAAGAATCATTAACGTAAATAAAATACGTTCTTTTAATTCTTGAATTTTCCAAATATTACTTAAAGTAGTAAATAGCTTCTTCATTAATTACAATTTTACGATTGAGCCTCCAGCAGCTTCGATAGCTTTTTGTGCAGTTGCAGAAAAAGCATGAGCTGTAACTTCTAATTTAGCTTTAACTTCACCACGACCTAAGATTTTCACTAAGTCATTTTTTGAAGCTAAGCCATGCTCTTGTATTGCAGCAAAGTCGATGCTAGTTAAATTAAATTTCTCAGCAAGATTTTGAAGAACATCTAAATTTACACCAACATATTCAGTACGGTTAATAGGTTTGAAACCTACTTTAGGTACACGACGTTGTAATGGCATCTGACCACCTTCAAAACCAACTTTAGTAGAGTGACCTGAACGTGAACCAGCTCCTTTATGACCACGAGTGGATGTACCACCACGACCAGAACCTTGACCACGACCAATTCTTTTAACTTTTTTTACAGACCCTTTTGCGGGTTTTAAATTACTTAAGTTCATTTTAAAACTTGTTGTGTTGTCCCTTCGCTTTCACTAATCAGGAAACAACGATAAATAAAATCAGATCTGCTCCGCAAGGAACAGATCTTTACTAATTATATAGCTTCAATCGCTACTAAGTGATTAACTTTTCTAACCATCCCAATAATGGCAGCGTTAGCCTCAACTTCTACACTTTGGTTCATTTTTGTTAAACCTAATGCTTTCATTGTTCTTTTTTGGCGCTCGCTTCTATCGATAATGCTTTTTACTTGGGTTATTTTAATTTTAGCCATGATATTATCCGTTAAAAACTTTATTTAAATCTACACCACGGTGCTGAGCTACGGTATACGCATCACGCATTTTAGTTAAAGCATCTACAGTTGCTTTTACCACGTTGTGTGGATTGGATGAACCTTTTGATTTTGCTAATACGTTATGAATACCAGCACTCTCTAATACAGCACGCATTGCACCACCAGCAATTACACCGGTACCTACAGCTGCAGGTTTAATTAGAACGAAACCTCCAGAAAATTTACCGATTTGCTCATGAGGAACAGTACCGTGCAAAATTGGAACTTTTACTAAATTCTTTTTCGCATCATCAATCCCTTTTGCAATCGCTTCTGTAACCTCTTTCGCTTTACCTAAACCATAACCAACAACACCGTTCTCATCACCCACAACTACGATAGCTGAGAAGCTGAAAGTACGACCACCTTTGGTTACTTTGGCAACACGTTGTATGCTAACCAATCGATCTTTCAATTCGATTTCGCTAGTCTTAACTCTTTTTATATTGATAGTTGACATCTTATCCTATTTCTTAGATTAAAATACTAAACCAGCTTCGCGGGCACCTTCTGCCAACGATTTAACACGACCATGGTATAAATAACCATTTCTGTCGAAAACAACTTCTTTAACACCAGCTGCAATTGCTTTTTCGGCAACTAATTTGCCTACCGCTACAGACTGCTCAGATTTGTTTCCTTTACCAGTAAAATCTTTAGATAAAGATGATGCTGAAACTATTGTATTACCAGTTACATCGTTAATGATTTGAGCATAAATACCTTTATTGCTTCTATAAACTGATAAACGTGGACGGCTTTCAGAACCTGTTAATCTTTTTCTGATACCTTTTTTTATACGATCTCTACGAGATAATTTTTTTCCTGCCATTTTGATTATTTTTTAGAAGCTGATTTACCTGCTTTTCTTCTTAACACTTCACCAACAAACTTGATACCTTTACCTTTGTAAGGTTCTGGTGCACGTAACGAGCGGATTTTTGCTGCTACCTGGCCAATCAATTGTTTGTCAATACTTTCTAAAATAATTTTAGGAGTTTGACCTTTTTCTGATGTGGTGGTTACTTTAATTTCTTCCGGTAATTGGAATACATAGTGGTGAGAATAACCTAAAACCAGATCCAAAGTATTTCCTTGGTTAGTAGCACGGTAACCCACACCTACTAATTCTTGCTCTATTTTATAACCATCAGTTACACCAATAACCATATTATTGATTAAAGAACGATATAAACCATGTAAGGCTTTATGTCTTTTTTGCTCAGACGGACGGCTTACGGTTAGTATACCATCTTCTTGGCTAATAATAATATCTGTATCTACTGCTTGCGTTAATTCACCTTTAGGGCCTTTAACCGTAACCAAATTATCCTTAGCTACTGTAATTGTTACTCCTGCAGGTACATTAATCGGATTTTTTCCTATTCTTGACATTGTGCTATCCTCCTTTAATTAATAAACGTGACACAATACCTCACCGCCAATATTTAATTTGGCTGCTTCTTTATCGGTCATTACACCTTTAGAAGTAGATAAGATTGCGATACCTAAACCATTTAATACTCTTGGCATATTATCTACACCTGCGTATTGTCTTAAACCTGGTTTGCTGATACGTGTTAACGTACGAATTGCCGAGATTTTAGTAATTGCATTATATTTCAATGCAATTTTAATTACACCCTGAACGGTCGTGTCTTCAAACTTGTAGTTTGCAATGTAACCTTTGTCAAAAAGTACTTTCGTAATTTCCTTTTTTAGATTAGAAGCAGGAATCTCTACAATTCTGTGATTTGCCTTAATGGCATTTCTTACTCGTGTAAGATAATCTGCTATTGGATCTGTATTCATTATTGTTGATTTGTGATAGTGGTATCCTGTTGCCACCCGGCTTAGGGACCTGTTATCGGTTAAAATTCTCTTTTGTGGTATATAGACAAAAGTATATAGTATATAGATAATTAAATCTAAATACTATATACTAAGTACTAAATACTCTTATATTACCAGCTTGCTTTTCTAACGCCTGGTATCTTACCTGCTAATGCCATCTCACGGAAAGTAACCCTAGAGATACCAAAAGTACGCATATATCCACGAGGACGGCCAGTTAATTTACAACGATTGTGTAAACGTACCGGTGATGAGTTTTTTGGTAACTTATCTAATCCTTCGAAATCACCTGCAGCTTTTAATTCTGCACGTTTATCTGCATATTTAGCAACCAATTTTTGACGCTTAATTTCGCGAGCTTTTACACCTTCTTTTGCCATTATTGCTCTGTTTTTTGATTTTTAAATGGTAATCCAAATTGTTTTAAAAGTTCCAATGCTTCAACATCGTTAGTAGCAGATGTTACAAATGTAATATCCATACCTAAAATCTTGTTGATTTTGTCAATGTTAATCTCTGGGAAGATAATTTGCTCAGTAATACCTAAAGTATAATTACCTTTTCCATCGAAACCTTTATCATTGATACCTTTGAAATCTCTAATACGCGGCAAAGCTACGGAAATTAATCGATCTAAAAACTCATACATGTTATTATCTCGCAAAGTTACACGTACACCTACTGGCATACCTTTACGCAATTTAAAGTTTGAGATATCTTTTTTAGATTTCGCACCTACAGCTTGCTGACCAGCAATGGTCGACATTTCTAATATTGAGCTATCCATAACTTTCTTATCAGTTACAGAATAACGGCCAACACCTTGGTTGATGGCAATTTTCTCTAATTTAGGAACTTGCATTACGCTTTTGTAATTGAACTTATCTTTAAGAGCAGTTACAATTTCCTCTTTATATTTGCTTTTTAATCTTGGTACGTATGCCATTATTTGATTTCCTCCCCTGATATTTTAGCAACTCTAACTAATTTTCCGTCGGCGTTTAATTTACGACCAACACGGGTAGTTTTACCTGTTTTAGGATCAACTAACTGTACGTTAGAAATATGAAGAGCAGCCTCTTTTTTAATAATACCACCATTTGGTGTAGCAGCATTTGGTTTTGTATGTTTTGACACAAGGTTAATACCTTCTACAATAACTCTGCTTTTAGCAACAATTACTTCTTGTACTTTACCTTGTTGGCCTTTTGAATCGCCAGCGATCACCTTTACTAAATCTCCTTTACGGATCTTTACTTTGGCCTGTGTTACTTTATTTTTCATATTATAATACCTCCGGTGCTAATGATACAATTTTCATGAATTGTTTTTCACGCAGTTCTCTCGCTACCGGGCCAAAAATACGTGTACCACGTGGCTCGTCTTGTGCATTTAACAATACAGCTGCATTGTCGTCAAAACGAATATAAGAACCATCCTTACGTCTGATTTCTTTTTTAGTTCTCACTACCACTGCTTTAGAAACAGTTCCTTTTTTAATGTTACCAGATGGCAAGGCGCTTTTTACAGTAACAACAATTTTGTCACCTATTGAAGCATATCTTTTGCCAGTCCCGCCAAGTACACGGATAACCAATACTTGTTTTGCGCCGCTATTGTCGGCTACGTTTAATCGTGATTCCTGTTGTACCATCTTATTTAGCTCTTTCTAAAATTTGTACCAATCTCCAGTTCTTGTTTTTGCTTAGCGGACGAGTTTCTTGTATCAATACCGTATCACCGATACCACATTCATTTTTCTCGTCGTGAGCCATAAATTTGGTGGTTTTCTTCACGAACTTACCATAAATCGGGTGTTTCACTTTACGTTCAACCGCCACAACAACAGACTTATCCATTTTGTTGCTTACCACCAACCCGGTTCTTGTTTTTCTTAATTGTCTTTCCATTTCGACTCTAAAGTTATTTAGTTTCAGTTGCAGACTGCGCTTTAAGCTTAGTCAATTCAGTAGTTAATCGGGCGATGTCTTTTCTTACCTTAGTAATACGGGTAGGATTTTCTATAGCCGAAATTGTGTGAGCAAATTTTAACTTTACCAAGTTTTCTTTTTCTTCTGCAATCTTAGCTACTAGTTCTTCTTTTGAAAGCCCTATGATTTCTGAGTTCTTCATTTTATTAATTTTTATGTTCGGGTCTAGCGGTTATAACAACAAGTTATTTACAACATTGATCCCAAATCCTTTTTATGCTTCTACGTAATCTCTACGTACTACAAATTTTGTTTGAATTGGTAATTTTTGAGCGGCTAATCTCAATGCTTCTTTAGCAATTTCTAAAGGCACACCTTCTGCTTCAAAAATAATACGTCCGGGTCTAACAACAGCTACCCAATATTCTGGAGCACCTTTACCTTTACCCATACGTACTTCAGCTGGTTTTTTAGTTACCGGTTTATCCGGGAATATTCTAATCCAAACTTGACCTTCACGTTTCATGAAACGAGTTACCGCAATACGGGCTGCCTCTATCTGACGACTTGTAATCCAAGTGGCCTCTAAAGATTTAATCCCGAAAGAACCGAATGACAATTCAGCACCACGAGTTGCTAAACCTTTCATTCTGCCCTTTTGCATCTTTCTGAACTTCGTTCTTTTTGGCTGTAACATTTTATTTTAATATTATCGTTAAACGATCTGTTAACTATTTGCGTGGGCCTCTATTGGCACCACCACCTTTATTATCTCTTCCAGGACCGCTTTGACCCGGACGACCACCACCACCTGGGCGTTTGTCATTCCTTCTGTCTCCACCGCCTCTGTTATCTCTGCCACCATCACGGCCGCCAAAAGCACCTTGAGGTCTGTCGCCACCTTTACCTGGAGCATTGCTCACAGCACCGATGTTTGGAGAAAGATCACGTTTACCGTAAACTTCACCTTTACAGATCCATACTTTAACACCTATTTTACCATAAGTAGTTAATGCTTCTGCTAATGCATAATCAATATCTGCACGGAACGTATGCAAAGGAATTCTTCCTTCTTTATACTGTTCGTTACGAGCCATCTCAGCACCACCTAAACGACCTGAAGTCATTATTTTGATACCTTCTGCACCCATACGCATTGTTGATGCGATAGTAGATTTCATTGCTCTACGGAAAGAGATTCTAGCCTCTAGTTGTTTAGCAACACCTTCTGCAACTAATTGTGCATCAAGTTCAGGACGCTTAATTTCAAAAATGTTAATTTGAATTTCCTTTTTAGTCAATTTCTTTAACTCTTCTTTGATTTTATCAACCTCTTGACCTGCTTTACCAATTACAATACCTGGACGTGCAGTGTGGATTGTAACGGTAATACGTTTTAACGTACGCTCAATTACAACTTTTGCTACTCCGCCTTTTGCGATACGTGCTGAAAGGTATTTTCTTATTTTTTCGTCTTCAACTAATTTATCAGCATAGTTGTTGCCTCCGAACCAATTAGAATCCCATCCTCTGATGATTCCTAACCTGTTACCTATTGGATGTGCTTTTTGTCCCATGTTTATGAATTAGTTTGAGTTTCAACGTTTTTACTATCTACTACTAAGGTAACATGGTTTGAACGCTTACGTATTCTGTAACCACGACCTTGTGGTGCTGGTCTAAGTCTTTTTAACTGACGACCACCGCCTACCATTATCGTTTTCACGTATAATTGGTTTTCCTCAGGGCGAGAACCTTCATTTTTAGATTCCCAATTTTTGATGGCAGATAATAAAAGTTTCTCAACTCTAATTGCTGCTTCTTTATTTGTGAATTTCAAAATGCTTAATGCTTTCTCAACACGCTCACCTCTGATTAGATCTACAACCAAACGCATTTTACGTGGTGAGGTTGGACAATTGTTTAATTTCGCTAATGCTTCCATCTCTTAATTATTTTTTCTTATCAGAGTGACCCCTAAATGTTCTGGTTGGAGCAAACTCTCCCAGCTTGTGACCAACCATGTTTTCTGTTACGTATACCGGAATAAATTTATTACCGTTATGTACTGCAAATGTATGACCAACAAAATCTGGTGATATCATTGATCTACGAGACCAAGTTTTGATCACAGACTTCTTGCCTGAATCATTCATAGAGACTACTTTTTTCTCTACGTTATGGTCAATATAAGGTCCTTTTTTTATCGAACGAGCCATTATTTCTTCCTTTTCTCTATGATGAAACGATTTGAGTATTTTTTAAGTGAGCGGGTTTTGAAGCCTTTAGAGTAAACTCCGTTTCTTGAACGAGGCTGACCTCCTGAAGAGCGACCTTCACCACCACCCATTGGGTGATCTACAGGGTTCATCGCTACTGGACGAGTTCTAGGACGACGACCTAACCAACGGCTACGGCCTGCTTTACCTAATACTTCGTTCGCGTGATCCGAGTTAGATACCGCACCAATTGTTGCTAAACAGGTAACTAAGATAGATCTTACCTCGCCTGATGGCATTTTAATTGTTGCATATCTACCATCTCTAGCTGCAAGTTGTGCATAAGCACCTGCACTACGTGCCAATTGAGCACCTTTACCAGGATGAATTTCCAAATTGTGTACAATAGATCCCAAAGGGATGTTTGCCAACGTTAAAGTGTTTCCTACTTCTGGAGTAGCTTTTTCACCCGAAAGCACAGTTTGTCCTACTTGCAACCCCTCAGGTGCAATAATGTAGCGCTTCTCACCATCAGCGTAATGCAATAATGCAATACGTGCTGTACGGTTTGGATCGTATTCAACAGTAGCTACTGTTGCAGGAATGTCAAACTTATCACGTTTAAAATCAATTAAACGGTAAGATTTTTTGTGACCTCCGCCCATGTAGCGCATTGTCATCTTTCCTGTATTGTTACGACCTCCCGATTTCTTAGAAGATACAACCAATGATTTTTCGGGCTTGGTTGCTGTAATCTCCGTGAAGCTTGCGCCTACCCTAAAACGGGTTCCCGGAGTGACTGGTTTAAATTTTCTTAAGCCCATAGTTATAAATATATTCGTATTAAATATTTGCGTAATAATCTATTGTCTCACCATCTTTCAAGGTTACAATAGCTTTTTTGTATTTCGGACTACGTCCCGATACTAAACCACCTTTAGTATTTCTTGATTTAGCTTTACCATCTACTACCATTGTATTCAATGCTACGATGTTAACGCCATACATTTTTTCGATGGCAGCTTTAATCTGCAACTTATTTGCTCTATGGTCTACTCTGAAAGTAAAACGATTAGCTTTTTCAGTTAATGCAGAAGCTTTTTCAGTTAATATTGGTTTTTGTAAAATTTCCATATTACTTGGCAAATGCCTCCTCCAATGTTTTAAGCGAATCTGCAGTTAACAAAAGTTTTCCAGCATTTAATACATCGTATGTATTTAGATCTGCCGCAGTGATTACTTTCGCTTTCTGAATGTTTCTGCTTGATAAATAGATATTATTATTTTGAGTAGGTAAAACTAATAATGTTTTCTCTCCGGCTAAATTTAATGCATTAACCAAATCGATATAGTTCTTCGTTTTAATGCTATCAAAAGTAAAATCTTCTAATACTACCACGTTGTTATCAATTGCTTTATAAGATAAAGCCGATTTACGTGCTAATGATTTTAATTTTTTATTCAACTTAAAACTGTAATCTCTTGGTTGAGGACCAAAAACACGACCACCACCATTGAACAATGGAGATTTAATGCTTCCGGCACGCGCACCGCCAGTACCTTTTTGTTTGTATAATTTACGGGTTGAACCTGCAATTTCGTTACGTTGTTTAGACTTATGCGTTCCTTGACGTTGGTTAGCCAAATATTGCTTTACATCTAAATAAATCGCATGGTCACTTGGTTGAATACCAAATACCGACTCAGAAAGTTGCACCTTGGCACCTGTCTCTTTTCCTGAAATGTTTACTACTTTAACTTCCATCTGCTTACTTATCTAAGATTACGTAAGAACCTTTAGCTCCTGGAATGGAACCACTAACTACAACCAGATTTTGCTCAGCATAAACTTTCAATACTTGTAAGTTTTGAATTTTTACTCTGTCGCCACCTGTTCTTCCAGCCATACGCATACCTTTAAATACACGAGCCGGATAAGATGCAGCACCTAATGAACCTGGCGCACGCAATCTGTTATGTTGACCGTGAGTTTGACCACCCACACCGCCAAAACCATGACGTTTAACTACACCTTGAAAACCTTTACCTTTTGAAGTACCAACCACATCAACAAAATCGCCCTCGTTAAAGATGCTTACAGTTACTGTATCGCCTAAGCTTACAGATTCTTCAAACTGCTCAAATTCAACCAACTTGCGTTTTGGAGTTGTGTTTGCTTTCGCAAAGTGACCTTTCAAAGGCTGTGTAGTGTTTTTTTCTTTGGCTTCGTCGTATCCTAATTGAACCGATACGTAACCATCTTTCTCTTCGGTCTTAACTTGTGTTACAACACAAGGTCCAGCTTCGATCACCGTACAAGGAATATTCTTTCCTTCGGCGTCAAAAATGCTGGTCATTCCTACTTTTTTTCCAATAATACCTGACATTTTCTATTTTAAATTTAACACCCATCGAAGCAGTAGGGCTTCGTTCAAGGTGGATATGCATCCCCGTTAAGGGAGGGCAAAAATAGGAAAGATTTCTTAATTTTCAAATAGTTAGCTAAAAATAATTTCAATTATTTGCGATTATTTTTCTAGGCCAGAGCTAAATAGCACCGAAAATGTACTTAATGTGCTACATCAAGGTATAAACTGGTGATTATCACGCACAAAACAATTATTCCAATTATTACATACATATAATCCTTTTCCATTAAAAAGCTAAAAATAGAAAACACAACTCGAGCTATCGGGGTGAATATGAGCAACAAAACACCAAATTGGATAATCGCCAAGCCATCAAAAGTTCGTAAACCTAAAAAAATATCAGCGATTGATGAAAATTTTGCTTCTTCAGGTTTAAAGTTTTCAAACGAAACAGTTTGATTCGTGTGCGTACCCATAAAGATAATACCACCTAATAAAACAATACTCGTAGAAAGTATAACCCCCACTCTTAAGAGCGTACCCAATATAACTTGCACATCTTTATCTGCTAGATAATGTTTAATCTCTTTACTCATACGCTTCCTGTTAATCCTTTATATATCATTTGCAAGGCTAAGAATGTAACCACAATTGCAAAAACAATCTTCAGTTTATCTGTTTTGGTTCTGATTAGGATCTTAGCACCAAGTGTTGCGCCAAAAATTACACCTATTGTTACGGGCATTGCAATAGCAGGGTCAATTTGTCCTCTATGCAAGTACACCAACGCGCTCGCAGCCGCAGTAACGCCAATCATGAAGTTACTAGTAGTGGTAGAGACCTTGAATGGTATTTTCATGCATTATCCATACCAATCACTTTTAATGCCCCAGAGCCAATGCCTAGCAGTCCTGAAAGTGTTCCAGCAACGAACATCATAGCAAAACCACCAATTACATGATGTACTGCATATGATTTCATTCCTTTTTCTGTTGGATAGCTTCCATTAAGCTTGAAGTAATTAGCCAAGGCACTGGTTTTTTCGTTATTAGAATGGTCGACTTTCTTTTTTAGCATCATCACAGCTGAAAACAATAAAATAAAACCGAAAATCACAATGATATAGTCGGCCTTAATATAAGTTGCGATAATTACACCAACAATAGCGCTCACCGTTGTAGCCATTTCTAAAAACATCCCTATTCTAACATTGGTTATTCCTTCTTTTACATATGCCGAAGCAGCGCCTGAGGATGTAGCGATTACCGATATGATGGATGCCCCTATTGCATAATGAATATTAACTCCTAAACCTAATGTTAGTAGTGGGATAATGATTACTCCCCCACCCAAACCCGTTAGCGAACCCAATAATCCTGCAAGAAAAGCACCAATTAATACTATAAGGGTAAAAAGTAATACGGTCATGCTGACAAATATACCTGTGATTTCGGATTTGAGCAGAAATTATTACTTTTTTGTAGATTGTTCACAGACCATAATCGATGAAAAAAAAATTCGTTATAATTGTTAAAAATAAACAGATGAAATATAAGGTCACCATCATACTTATTGCGCTGTTAGCTCAAAATTTATGGGCTCAAGTGCCAGTGAAAGCTCCCGCCACTAAAGCAAGCGCCCAGGGTTACACGCCCAAAAATCAAACTTACAATCAAAAAAAGAGAGTTTCTTATCGGGTAGACACTGTTAAAAACACTGACTTTAGTTTAAATGGCCAGTATCAATTTATGCTTTCTCGCTCAAAAACCATCAATGGCTATAAGTTAATTAACCCAGGCAGATTAGCTGGGGTTTGGCAGAGCGCATTAGATACCATAAAGAAAGAACGTACTGAGTTTAAAAAAGTTAACGCCAAATTATCTGAACAAGAAAAAACCATTACTAACCTACAAAGTGAAATTAATGGACAAGAACATACCCTAAATACCTCAAATGCCAAAATGAATGAAATCTCATTTATAGGCATAGCTTTTGAAAAAACTACATATCATATTATTGTCTGGTCTATTATTGTATTGCTCGGACTTGCTTTATTTGTGGTGATTATTCGTTCGGCTAAAAACATTATTGAAGCGAAGCACAGAACACAGCTTTATGATGAAATTACGGCTGAATACCAAGCCTTTAAAAGTAAATCTAACGAGCAACAGCGAAAACTAGCTCGTGAACTGCAAGATGAGAGGAACATTGTAGAAGAACTTAGAGGGAGAGGGTAATCTCTGAAAGACCAGGGATTGAACACTTTTACGCAAGACTCCAAACGCTTAACAAAAAGAAAGCCTCCCGATATAAAATCGGGAGGCTTTCTTTTTACTTTATGTCAAATCATTAAACTTTGATTTCAACTTCAACACCGCTAGGTAATTCAAGTTTCATTAAAGCATCGACTGTTTTTGAGTTTGAGCTATAAATATCTAAAAGACGTTTATAAGCACACAATTGAAACTGCTCACGTGCTTTTTTGTTTACGTGTGGTGAACGCAAAACAGTGAAGATTTTCTTTTCTGTTGGCAACGGAATTGGTCCGCTAACTACTGCACCCGTAGGCTTAACAGTTTTAACGATTTTCTCAGCAGATTTATCTACCAAGTTGTAATCGTATGATTTTAACTTAATTCTAATTCTTTGGCTCATCTTATTTTAAATTATGACTACTTGTTAGAGCTATTAATAACAAGCGGTCGGTTTATCTTACGTTTTGCGTTGAGCGTATAGTGTTTGGCGATCGATTAATCGCTTTACGCTATACGCTTAGTACAATACCTTATTTAGTCTTCAGACTTAACTTTACCTTTTGATTTGGCAATTACCTCATCTTGTACGTTTTTAGGCGCTGCTTCATAATGATCAAATTCCATTGTTGAAGTTGCACGACCAGAAGTGATTGTACGTAATTGAGTTACATAACCAAACATTTCTGATAAAGGCACAGTTGCTTTAATTACTTGTGAACCTGCACGAGTGTCCATACCTAAAAGTTGACCACGACGACGGTTCATGTCACCGATTACATCACCCATGTTTTCTTCAGGAGTTAAGATTTCGATTTTCATGATTGGCTCCATCAAAGTAGGCTTACATTTTGGCAATGCTTCACGATACGCCATTCTAGCTGCAAGCTCAAATGACAATGCATCTGAATCGACCGCGTGGAATGAACCATCAATTAAACGAACTTTCATATCAGGTAGTGGATAACCAGCTAATACACCATTCGCCATTGCAGCTGCAAAACCTTTCTCAACTGAAGGAATAAACTCACGAGGAATTGAACCACCAGTAATTTCGTTTACAAACTGTAAACCACCTTTTTCGTAATCAGCATCAATTGGCGAAATAATAACTTGAATATCCGCAAATTTACCACGACCACCAGATTGTTTTTTATACGTTTCGCGGTGTTGAGTTGTACCGAAAATTGCTTCTTTGTAAGCAACTTGTGGTGCACCTTGGTTAACCTCTACTTTAAATTCGCGCTTTAAACGGTCAATTAAAATATCTAAGTGAAGCTCGCCCATACCAGAGATTACTGTTTGACCAGTTTCCTCATCAGTTTGAACTCTAAATGTAGGATCTTCTTCAGCTAACTTAGATAAACCCATACCTAATTTATCAACGTCTGCTTGAGTTTTAGGCTCAATTGCTAAACCGATTACAGGCTCAGGGAAGTTCATTGATTCAAGAATGATTGGATTTTTCTCTTCACAAAGTGTATCTCCAGTTTTAATATCTTTAAATCCTACAACCGCAGCAATATCACCAGCACCTACATTAGGAATTGGATTTTGCTTGTTTGCATGCATTTGGAAGATACGAGAAATACGTTCTTTGTTTTCAGAACGTGAATTATATACGTATGAACCTGCTTCTAAGTTACCAGAGTAAACACGGATAAAGCATAAACGACCAACAAAAGGATCTGTTGCAATTTTAAAAGCTAAAGCTGCAAAAGGTTCTTTTTCAGAAGGTTTTAATAATACTTCTTGCTCAGTGTTAGGGTTGATACCTGTTACACCTTCGCTATCCAATGGTGAAGGCAATAACTCCATCACATAATCAAGCATAGTTTGTACACCTTTGTTTTTGAAAGACGAACCACAAACCATAGGAACAATTTTAGCATCTAAAACTGCTGCACGTAAAGCATCTAAAATTTCACGCTCAGTGATTGAATTTGGATCTTCGAAGAATTTCTCCATCAAAGTCTCATCATAATCAGCTACTGATTCTAGTAATTTCTCTCTCCACTCAGCAACCTCATCTACCATATCTGCTGGAATTGGCACTTCGGTAAAGGTCATCCCTTTATCGTGCTCATTCCAAACGATACCACGGTTGTTAATTAAATCAACCACACCAGTAAATGAATCTTCAGCACCGATAGGTAATTGCAATGGAACTGCATTACTACCTAACATATCTTTAACTTGTTTAACAACTTTTAAGAAATCTGCTCCAGAACGATCCATTTTGTTAACGAATCCGATACGCGCAACATTATAGTTGTTAGCTAAACGCCAGTTGGTTTCAGATTGAGGCTCAACACCATCAACTGCAGAAAACAAAAACACTAAACCATCTAATACACGTAATGAACGATTTACCTCTACGGTAAAATCTACGTGTCCAGGTGTATCGATAATGTTAATGTGATAGTTTTGATCTCTATATTTCCAACCAACGGTTGTAGCAGCAGAAGTAATGGTAATACCACGCTCTTGCTCTTGTGCCATCCAATCCATTGTTGCAGCACCTTCGTGCACCTCACCAATTTTGTGACTAACACCAGCATAATAAAGAATACGCTCAGTTGTTGTAGTTTTACCCGCATCAATGTGAGCAGCGATTCCGATATTTCTTGTATATTTTAAATCTCTTGACATAATTTTAATTTGCTAATTAGCTAATTTGTGAATTTGCTAATTATTAGAATCTAAAGTGAGAGAACGCTTTGTTAGCCTCAGCCATTTTATGCGTATCTTCTTTCTTTTTAACTGCTGCACCTTCGCCTTTAGCTGCTGAAACAATTTCACCTGCCAATTTTTCTTTCATGGTTTTTTCACCACGTTTACGAGCGTAAGAAATTAACCATTTCATGCCTAAAGCAATTTTACGGTCTGGTCTTACCTCTGTAGGTACTTGAAAGTTTGCACCACCTACACGACGAGATTTAACCTCTACAGCAGGCATTACATTTGTTAAAGCACGTTTCCATACTTCTAATCCATTCTCTCCAGCTTTTTTCTCAGCTAATTCTACTGCATCATAAAAAATAGAGTACGCGATAGATTTTTTACCATCGAACATCATATTGTTTACAAATCTTGTAACCTGAACATCGTTAAACTTAGGATCAGGAAGAATAATTCTCTTTTTTGGTTTTGATTTTCTCATTTCTGTTTCCTCCTAATTATTTTTTCTTACCTTTTGTTGGTGCTGCAGCTACTTGTCCTGGTTTAGGACGCTTAGTACCATATTTACTACGACGTTGGTTACGGCCAGCTACACCTGATGTATCTAATGCACCACGAATGATGTGATAACGTACACCTGGTAAATCTTTAACACGACCACCACGGATTAACACGATCGAGTGCTCTTGTAAGTTGTGACCTTCTCCAGGAATATAGGCATTCACCTCTTTTCCATTGGTTAAACGTACACGGGCAACTTTACGCATTGCTGAGTTTGGTTTTTTAGGGGTAGTAGTATATACACGTGTACATACACCTCTTCGCTGTGGACAACTGTCCAACGCCGGAGACTTACTCTTGAACTCCAGTGCTACTCTACCTTTTCTAACTAATTGTTGAATGGTTGGCATTTCTTGCTTTTTGTTTTTTTTATTTTAATTTAAAAACTGCCTTAACGGCCAGCCTACAATGAGGCCACATTAAGGGACTGCAAAAGTACGAACTTAATTTTTGATTATCAAGGGTTTGAAAGAGATTTTTTATTGGACTTCATATTTGCTAAGAAGCTGAAAGACTAAAGCTTAAAGTCCAAAGTGAAAATTGCGTCTCCATTAGCTCGTTTACCTTATTTAATTCAACATCCCTTACGTCAAACTAGTATCTTTTTAGGTGGGCACCCTACTGTTGTTCGACTTTTGTTTGGTTAACAGAGGTACTTGCTTCGTGACAACATAGAGACAACGTCGTTACTGCCTTGGTAAAGCATTGACAATTTATCGACTCTAGTTCTGCTCAGAGTCGCTGCCGAAGCTTTCTCGAACTAGAGTCGAAGCCATGTCGATTACATATCGCTATAAGGTCGCCATAACCTCGCTAAAACTCCTACGAAAAAATGTGCTTTTTGTTTAAAACCTTTTCAAATATCCAGACTGGGATAGAATAAGATTTAAATATAGCAATTTTTAAGATAAAAACAAGGTTAAAAATTAATCTTAGAACTTAAATCATTCTTGGTGCATTGAAATTGCAAACCTTTGAAAAAATATATACTTTCGAAGATGATTAAAACCTTACGGTGGCGTACTGCACAATTTTTCGAATCATTATGGTGGAGAAACTATTTAGCCAAAAAAGATGTTAACGAATATTTGAAGTATAAAATAATTTATTGGAATAAAGTTTTAGATAGCATTGCCTCAAAAGTTGAACTTACACAAACAGATTATGTTTTAGATGCAGGTTGTGGTCCGGCCGGAATATTTATTGCATTAAAAGACCATAAAGTAATGGCATTTGATCCATTATTGGATAAATACAATGAAACTTTACCACATTTTAAGTTCGAAATGTATCCCTCTGTAAAATTTAAAACAGAAACACTAGAGTCTTTTAAAAATGAAGATCAGTTTGATGTTGTATTCTGCATGAATGCGATTAATCACGTTTCGGAATTGGACAAGGCTTTTTTAACACTTTATAATTGCACAAAACCTGGCGGTAAAATTGTGGTTTCTATAGATGCTCACAATAAACAATTTTTCAAGCATTTATTTCGCTTACAACCTGCAGATATTTTGCATCCTCACCAACATGATCTAGAAGATTATAAAAAAATGTTGACCAAATTAAACTGTGATATTCTATTAACGAGCTTGGTAAAAAAAGAGTTTCTATTTAACCATTATATTTTAGTTGCAGAAAAACTATAGTATCGTTTCAATATTTTAATTACAATTTATAAAAGTTTCTTTAAGCGCCCTAAGTTTAACAACCACCTCTGCTAATTCGGAAGGTGCCTTTCCGTATTCAAAAACAACTTTATATTCTTTTGAATTAGAAGTAACCGATACCCATTCTGCACCTCCATCGGCACAATCTGGGCAACCAATAGTTTTTGGTAGTTTATCTATCTTTGCTTGGCTAATAAGTTTCTTGATCTCATTAGCTTCACTAGCCGAAAGTTTGGCAGTACATGTTTTGGTATCTGGAGCTGTCCCACGTTTAATTTTCGAAAAAACTACATTCTCATCGTTTATGGTTAGGTTGTTAACGCAATAGCCAGCACACATCCCAAATGAAGTTCCATAGCCAATTACATCAACATCATTAACTGATATTTTCTCGCAAGAGCTAAAAATTAGAGAAATTGCTAATAAACAAGTAATCTTAAAAAATTTTGCCATAATAGTTTAATATAATTGATTTAACCATAATACGAAAAAAATCTGTATGTCGTTACAGTGATTTAAAACAATAATTTATTTTGTAATTTCCTCGACCATCAATACTTGCTAAACTCGTATATTAGTTAAATTAATACGATATTTTTAAAACTCGATGAGTGCATTTAATAGAAGAAGCTTTATAAAAAAAACCAGCCTTGGGATACTACCAGCTATTGTACCTTTAGGCACGGTTTTGGCAATTGAGAATAACCAAAATCAATACATTGACCCTAACCCAAAAGTAATCAAATTCTTTGGTGATGGAGAAATGTTCGAGCCAGGAGATTATATCCTCGAGCTTCAAAAAGCACATGGCTCGGCAAACATTATTAGCGATCGATACGGGGTTGGGGGTGTAATAGGACAGCTCGAAAAGAAGTTCTGTGAAATAACCGGAAAAGAAAAAGCCATTTTTATGCCAAGTGGCACTATGGCTAATCAGATGGCTATTTCGGTTCTAAGTGGCGAAAAAACCAAAATTTTTGTTCAAGATACCAGCCATGTTTATCGCGACGAGGCAGATGCAGCACAATCTGTTTTTAAAAAACGATTAATGCCATTAGCAAAAAATGAAACTTATTTTACTGTCGAACAGTTAAAAACCGCAATCGAAAACTTAAAAAGCGAAGAAGTTTTTGAGAGTGGTATTGGTGCAGTATCAATAGAAAATCCGGTTCGCCGAAGCGATGGAAAGACAGTACCAATTGACGAAATTAAAAAGATCAGCGCATATTGTATAAATAATAACATTAAACTTCACCTTGATGGAGCAAGAATTTATATGGCTTCTGCCTGGACCAATGTTTCAATAAAAGAGTATGCCTCTTATTTTGACACCATTTATATTTCACTTTATAAATACTTGGGGGCGAGTGCTGGTGCGATGCTTTGTGGCCCTAAGGAGGTGATAGATAAGATGGTTCATTTAATGAAAATACATGGGGGTACTATGTATGGGAATTGGAGCAACGCTGCAATGGCACTTCATCGTCTTGAAGCATTTGAGGCCCGTTTAAAAAGTGCAATAATTACATCAAAGGAATTATTTATGGCATTAAATCAATTGCCCGGTATTAAAATCGAGCACCTGCCAGGAGGCAGTAATATCTATAGCATCCAATTGGCAAAAAATATAGATGCCCGAAAAATGCAAATCAAGCTAAATCAAGAGTTTAATATCCGAATACCAATGCCAAATTCTGAAAATCAGGGAACATTAATGATAAACGAGACCCTTCTTTATCAACCAGTAGATTACATAGTAAATGCATTTAAGAAAAGTATTTAATTTAAAAACATTATATGACGCCTCAAAAATCTTCTCGATCTAAAAAAATAACTGAAGTTTCTTTATCACTTATTGCGTGGTTTGGTATATTATTACAACTCGCATTGCTTAAAGACAGTCTCTTCAATTTTATTAGCTATTTTACCATTTTGTGCAATTTGTTAGTTGCTATTAGTTTAACCGCTAAAATAATTGCAGCCCAATCCAAAATGGGCCGATTTTTTTCATTAACTACTGTTCAAACTGGTATTGCCTTAAATATATTTATTGTAGGCTTAGTGTATAATACTGTACTTCGAGGGATTTGGGAGCCAAAAGGATGGCAACTAGTGGCAGACAACTTGTTACATGTTATTGTACCTGTTTTATACATGTTGTATTGGATTACTTTTATTCAAAAAGGAACATTGAAATGGAAAGACGGATTACAATGGGCCTATTTTCCATTCGTGTACCTTATTTACTCGCTAATACGTGGCCATTTTGTAGGCTGGTATCCTTATCCATTTCTCGACGTTGCCAAATCTGGTTATGCACAAGTTTTTATAAATGCAGGCTTTGTGGTGATTGCATTTCTATTTTTTGGAGCAATACTGATTTGGGTCGACCGATTATTGAGTAAAAAAATATAACCTACTTTTTCCAAGGACCAGTTATGGCAAGTGTTAACCCGGGCGACTGGATATTGATAAAAAAGGTGTTTCCTGAGGCAGAAAAAACGGGGCCAGCAAATTCAGAATTTCTGTACCCAATATTCTTTGCAATGACATAGGTTTTCCCCTCAGGTGTAATGCCTATTACCCTTGCGTCTTTTTTATCTTCGCAAATAATTACATCACCCCAAGGAGCAATGGTAAGGTTATCACAATTTTGAAAAGTTTCGATATTATTTGGTTCTATGAAAAGTTCTAATCTTCCAGGAGAATTCTTTTCTTCAGGTTGCCCTTCAAATTTACTTGGAATGTATTTAAAAATCTGTCCATTTTTATCTCTACCCCCATCTGTACACGCAAAAAAAAGTTCATTCTTACCATACCAAATTCCTTCACCTCTCGAAAATCTAGCTGCTCCCTTTTTGAAGCCCCTTAATCGTAAATCGCCATCTGGCGAATCTACATCTTCAAGATCTATCCATTCAACCTCAAACGATTTCTTTTCGGGGAAGCGTTCTGTTGTTAAGTCCGCATAATTCCTAGTATCTGCACTTTTCCACTCCTTTAAACTTAAGCATTGTAATTTACCACCATCGTGCAACTTGCCATAGACATTTGGCAAATACCTGTAAAACAAACTATTACCTTCATCTTCTGTTTGGTAAACAATACCAGTTTTAGGTTGTACAGCAACTGCCTCATGAACAAAACGGCCCATTGCTTTTATTGGGTGTGGGTCTGCCAATCCGATGCGGTCGGTAGCCGGTACCTCGAAATTATACCCATGTGCTTTTTCTAAACTAATCCCATTAGCATCTACATTAACAATACTTTCTTCGCAAGTAATCCACGAATTCCATGGTGTAACTCCACCAGCACAGTTCCGTACTGTACCAACTAAGCTCAAGTACTCAGATTCTACGGTTTGAGTTTTTTCATTAAAAACCAAAGTTGTAGTTCCACCGGTGCAAAGGTATTTCTCTTCGCCAAAATCATAAATTTTATCCTTGCTAACTTTATTCAGGAATTTATTTCCTTCACCAAATGGGCCCAAAGCTATTGTTCCAGGAACATTTTCGTGATTTCGAACTAAAATTGTCTTATTTTTTTTATGATTAAAGGCACCCATTCCATCATACATGCCCGGAACCAATAGTCCATCGCTCATTGTATTGCCTTTACGAGAAATTACGCTAGCCCTAAAACCTTTAGGTAAACTTAAAATATCACCCTGATTATGAAATAAAGACCCAAAACCAATATCCATAGCATTTGGTTCTAGTAAAAAAGCTGCCTGTGCAGCATAGTTATTTAGCCCTAAAAAGCCTAAACTTACTAGGCTTGTATTTTTTATAAAATCTCTTCTTGAAACCGCCATGTGATTTACTATTTTTTAGAATATCGAAACATACGAAAGTAAGGCAATGATGTTAACCTTATATTTCGATTAAAATACTATTCTATTAAATCTAAAAATTCTCAAACACTAACGTGTTACCTTTTAGTTGTAATCACACGTCCTGTAACCAGATTAAATTCGTAAATACGATATAAGCCATCGTCAGATATGTCGATACGTTCTACCAAGCCCGTTTTACTAAAGGTATCGGTTACTAAATCGCCAATTTTAATCGATTGAAGTATTTCTGTTGAGGTTTCGTCGTTTATGCGGATCATGATAGCGAAAATATAGGTACTAATTTAGCATAATTGGTAACCATAGGAGAAATATAAGTTAAGACACCAAACTTATATTTTCTTAAATGCCTTATATGTTAAAATACTATTGCATAACCCATTTCATACCAGCCCATAAATGCTTGAGGAACAAGGGATCAGTATAACATTCTTTAGTATGCCCTAAAGCGGTATAAAATACTTTTCCGCCTTCAAACTCATGATACCAGCTTACGGGATGATCATTTTTCATTTTGCCACCCTCATAAGATGTTTCATCGGCCTTAATTAATACCTTAACAGCAGGATTAAACGTTTTAAAATTGTACCACTCATCTGTATGCATCCATGGTTGTGGCAAACCCTTTACCATTTTACTTTTGGGCATTACGATATTCAATTTCACTTCTTGTACTTTAGGATGACTCTCGAAATAAGCACCAACCATTTTCCCGTACCATTCCCATTCGTAACAAAAATCGGTAGCAGCATGGATCCCAACAAATCTGCCACCATTATTTATATATTCCTTTAACGCCTGTTTTTGTGAATCATTAAACACATTTGTTCCGGTAGGGCTTAAAAAAACCAATACTTTATATTTTTTTAAGTTCGCTGAGGTAAAAACATTAACATCTTCGCTTGCATCAACTGAAAAACCATTTTCGTCTCCCATTTTTTTTATGGCTTTAATCCCGTCAGAAATAGAAGCATGGCGGTAACCTTTTGTTATTGAAAAAACAAGTACATTAGTTTTTTTTGAGATCACTTTTGAATTTGCTTTAAAGCTAAAAAGCAAAGTGGTTATTAGAAAAAGAGGGATTACTACGCGTTGAAAATTTACTTTATGCATGGGACAATTGGTTAAAAAATAGATTTTAAATATACCAATTTTATTAACTCATAAAGAATACATCTACCAGTAAATGGCCCTAGTTAAGTGAAGGTAAAACTCTTTGTTCTGAAGACAATAATTTAAACTGCCGATAACAATCTAGCACATAAGATTTAAGATCGTTTTCAGAAACGCGTTGAGCAAACTTCAAACTTGGCCGGTAAAGCACAAGAAATGCATCTAACTCAGGTTGCTTAATTGGCAATAAAGTGGCAATTGATTTTCTTGAAACCTGATCAAACAATCCTGCTAACTTGGGTTCTTGCGGTAGTAAAGAGCATAAAGAATAATACAATCAATAAAGCTAGCCTTTTCAAAATCATAACGAAAGGTATCGATATAGAGCTTACTACTAACGATTTTTAACTTAAGGGCAGGGAGCACGGAGAATGCGAATTGTTAATGAAAAGTATTTAAATATAATTTCTCGACCTTTTTACGTGCCCAATCTGTTTTACGTAAAAATTTTAAGCTAGACTTTAAAGTAGGGTTGTTTTTGAAGCAATCTATTTTAACCAAATTACCCATTTCTTCCCACCCATAATGGAAAAATAATTGCTTAACGATAAACTCTAAAGTTAAACCATGCAAAGGATTATTTTTTTGTTCTTGTACTGGCATTGTGCAAAGATAAGAGTTTGGGAGGATAGCGTAAAGTGACTTCGCTTTTGAAAAGCAAAAGGCCTCGATTTCTCGAGGCCTTTAAAATATTAATTTGTAGCTGTTGGGGCAGACCATTTATTGTTATCTGGATTTCCATCTGGCAACAATTTGTCTGGATCTATTGTAACTTCTACAATTTCTTCGGTTGTAGGATAGCGTACTAACCAACTGGTATTTTTCATCCACACATCAACTGGCACTCTAACAGTTGATGTTTTACCACTTTTTGTTTTAATTTGAAGTATAATTGGCATTGGCATTTTTTCAAGATTTTTAACTTGAATGGTATAACCTGATATTTTTCCATCAACCAAAACTGGTTTAACTTCTCCTAATCCTTGGTCGTTTTTCCAGCTGTTTAAGAACCAACTTCTCCAAAACCATGATAAGTCTTCGCCCGCGCCATTTTCTATTGAGCGGAAGAAATCGAATGGAGTTGGGTGTTTATATGCCCAATTCTTAATGTATTCTTTAAAGGCATAATCAAACCGATCTTTCCCTAAAATTTGATCTCGCAAAAGCGTTAATGCAAATCCCGGCTTACTATAAAGATTATAACCAATATTACGTTCTGTCATTCCATCTGGAATAAGCATCATATTTTCTAATGCAGGATTACCTAAAGTTCTACCCACATTATGCCATGGAGTTGGGCGAGGTTTATATTCTCCATTATTAAATTCTTCTGAAGAAATATCATTGATAAAGGTATTAAATCCTTCATCCATCCAGCCAAACTTACGTTCGTTAGAACCCACAATCATAGGAAACCAAGTGTGACCAAACTCATGGTCAATCACTCCCCATGCATCTCCCTTTTTGGCTGTCCAGCCACAGAAAACAATACCTGGGTATTCCATTCCGCCAATACTAGTTGCAACATTTACAGCCATTGGATAAGGATATTCGAACCACATTTTCGAGTAGTGTTCGATACTTGCTTTTACATATTCTACGCCACGGCCATAGCTATCCATACCGTTACTTTCAACTGGTTGAGCAGAAACAGCCAACGATTTTTTACCGCTTGGCAAGTTGATGCGCGCTGCATCCAATACAAAAGCTTTTGATGAAGCCCAAGCTGCATCACGTGCATTTGTAATTTTGTATCTCCAGGTTAACTTATCTTTAGCAGGTCTAGACTTTGGATCTGTAACTTCAGCTTCGCTACGGATATGTACAGTAGCATCACTTAATTTTGCAGCATTCCATCTTTTCAATTGCTCTGCCGTAAATACTTCTTGTGGATTTAACAATTCTCCCGACCCTACAACAATGTGACTAGCAGGTGCGGTTATTGCGAAGTTGATATCACCAAACTCACAATAAAACTCTCCTCCACCCCAATATGGTAAAGTATTCCATCCCAAAACATCATCGTATACACTCATACGTGGAAACCATTGTGCTATTGCATAAATCTCTCCATTTTTTGTTGTTAAATGACTGGTACGATCAGAACCCTGAGTTGGAACGATATAAGAATAATCCATTTTAATGGTAATCACATCTCCATTAGGAGCCATTGGTTGAGCCAATCTTATCTGCATTCTAGTATCTTCAACTAGTGAAGTGAATTTTACAGCTCCAACTTTTTGAGATACGCTAAGGTTTTGAATTTTATAACCAGCATCAAATTTTTCACCTTGTGCTCCGTATCTACTACGAGCAGGCGTAATGGCATAACCACGTGATGTTTCTTTGAATGTATTTTGATCTAATTGAAGCCAAACATATGGTAATTTATCTGGGCTATTATTTTTATAGGTAATGGTAATTGTTCCGCTTACAGTATGCTTAACATCGTCTAAGTTTGCAGTGATGTTATAATCTACTCTATTTTGCCAATATTTTGATCCAGGTGCACCATTTGCCGACCTAAATTCGTTCCCATTTTGGGTGTAGAATAGTGGCCCAAAAGCCTCCGCAGGATTATAATTTGTGGTTACAGTAGCAGGGGTTTGTTGTGCAAAGCTAGCTAAGCTCCAAACACATCCCACTAATGCGCAGAAAAAGAATTTTGTATACGTTTTAAACATCTTGATTATATTTTTTTGATAAAGGTAATTCGGAATTAAAGATTTACAAATTGTTAGTTAGAATTGTTACGGGGGTTAGTTCATTGGCCAATGGTTCATTTGGTAATGGTCTAATTTCCTTTCGGCTTAAGCAAGGAAGGTAGTTTTCTTTGACCTACGGGGAGTTTTATCCACGTACTATACGATTGAGCTGTATAAAGTTCGTAGTTAAACGGTCGTTCGGCTCTCACAAGATTAACTGTTGGTCGATACATTTCCATGAAATTCTTTAGATCTTCTCCGTCAATTTTTAATAGCTTCTTAACAAATTCAACAGAAAAATTTTTACTGATTTCTTCATTGTAATCATCATATTCTTCGAGTTCTTGAACTTTTTGCTGTTGTCTTTTAAATCTATTATAGCCTAAATTTAATCTCAGTCCTCCTCTTTCTTTTGAATAATCTACCTGGCGAGAGGGCATAGCGCTTGGATCCTTTAAATCTAAAAAAGGCGATAGTTTAATACCTGTAATATTTACGGTGTTTAAGCTGTTTACCAATACACGTAAGTATACATTTCTAGGGAATAAATTGGTTAGGTACACGGTATCAATTTGGTAACCCACCAAACCAAATGAGACTAAATCTCCAACTTTAGCAGAAATTACAAAATGCCCTTCTTTATTAGTTAAGGTTATTGCTTTTGAGCTTAGGTTTTTAACTGTGGCTCCTTCCAATAAAACAGACCTATTTGTATTGTCAAATATATTACCAGTTAGCACACCTTGAGCACTTACCATTACTGGGATTAATAAAATAACTAAAAGAAATATCCTTCTTAACATACTCAAATTTAACGCTCTTTTCTTCTTTTTGGTTTCATTTAACAAAATTTAACAGTCAGAACCTCGCCATAACCGTTTTCAAATCCCCACGCACCTATAATTAAAAGGTATTTTTATTCCTATACGATTAAACAAGGAAGAATTGAAAAAAGTTTACCCCTTTAGGCTAATAAAAGCATGTGGATAAAGTCTTTAAACTTAGAAACATTTAAAGGTTTTGCTAAAAAATAATCGATACCGATATCCTTTTTTAGATCATCTTCTGCAATAGTAGTTGTAGAGATTACAATTATGGGTGTATCCTTTGAAATTTGTTTTATTCGCTTTGAAGCTTCAAAACCATCCATTTCAGGCATGTAAAGATCCATAATAACAAGGCTAATATCTGTATTTTTAAATTTCTCGATAGCGTCAAAGCCATTTGTGGCAACAATCAATTCAAATTGATAGCTTTTAAGAATTTGCTGTATTAGCAAAACACTCATCGGTTCATCTTCAACGATTAATATTTTCTTTTTTTTGGTTGAATTGTCTCTAAAATTGAATTTCACTTTAGGTTGTTATTATGTTGAGGTAAATATAAATAATGAAAAGTTAATTACAACATTTATGATTTTATTTTGTTTTGAAAGCTTACTTCATCAAATCCAATGTTTATCGCTTTACCATTTTGTTCTACAACCGGACGTTTTATAGCACTCGTATTGTTTAACAAATAGGCAACTGCCCTTTCTGGAGAGTTAATAGCAGACTGTTCGTCTTTGCTTAATTTTTTAAATGTTAACCCATTTTTATTAATTACTTTCTCCCATCCAAAAACATCAAACCATTCTTTTAGCTTTTCTTCGGTGATACCCTTTTTCTTAAAATCATGAAATTCGAATTCAACTTGATTTGTCTTTAACCAATCTTGCGCTTTTTTAACTGTATTACAATTTGGGATGCCGTATACTTTCATGTGTGCTATTTAAAATTCATAAAAACCGTGCAAGTTTAAGTTATTGCAACCTAAATTCATCACATTTATCAAGGTTTTGGTCACATTTTTTAAATGAGTATCATTATACTCTTTAAAATTGCCGTATCAAATAATTAATTATGAATATTAAAGATCTACAAAAGATTGAATTTTGGGTGGCCACTGGATTATACCTATTGGTTATTTTTTTAACGATAATCAATATCGATCAAGACACCTTATCTGGAAACTTCTATTCGGATCAAGTTTATCAATTCAGTGCTGCTAAAATTAATTTCTCTTATCTCGAAAATTATATTCTCCCAAAATTATGTAGTACAACTTCATTTTATCTCGTTTTTTTATTACTAAATTTTTATTTAATCCCCACACTCATTAAGCACACTAATACCGTATTAAATACTTTCTTACTTATTTCAGTATTCTTTCTATATGGTTTATTTACTAGCATCGGATATACCTATAGCCAGGCCTATGTACTTGTAACTTATGATAATATAACAGAAGCGTATTTTCACTTTTTTGTAAAAGGATACAGTAATGCCATCTCAATGATGGTGATGTTCTCATTATATGTGATAACAAAAACGTATACGCCAACCGTATTAAAACACTTTGAACTCAACTATAAATACCCAAGAATAATGCAAGAATGTGCTTTTGCAGCTGTATTTTGGATATTTGCGCTGTTCTTACTCGCTACTCAAGTACGTAAAGATGAGTTTGCCATAGTTTGGGCTTTTGCAATCCCAATTGGTATTTTACACTATGGTTTCTCCCTTTATCGTCTTATACCTGATTTAAAGAATGCAAATACTGGTTTTTGGGGCTACCTATGGCGTAGTATTCTATTAATTATGCTAACAAGCATCATTATTGCGACAATTGCTTTAATAATTTTCCAAGACGACGACACTTGGCCAGTAATATTTGCCTTTAATATGGGTGTGCATTGTTTATTTACTACCCCATTCACATGGTTGGTTTACAATTACCGTTTAAAAAATAAATCAGAGATAAGTTATCTTAAGAAGGAACTTGGCAAGTCGGATGCCAATCTGAGCTTTTTGCAATCGCAAATTAATCCGCACTTTTTATTTAATGCACTTAATACTTTATATGGTACTGCATTACAAGAAAATGCAGAACGAACTGGGGAAGGCATTCAAAAGCTAGGCGATATGATGCGCTTTATGCTGCATGAAAATGTACAGGATCGAATTTCGCTTACGCGTGATGTAGATTATCTAGAGAACTACATTGCTTTACAAAAACTGAGGACATCACGCTCAGCGGATATTGTAATCGACGTGCAGATTGAAGAGCAATTAAACAACCTCGAAATTACACCCATGCTGCTCATCCCTTTTGTTGAAAATGCATTTAAACATGGAATTAGTTTACAGCACCCATCTTACATTAAAGTAACTCTTCAAACTAAAGAAAAAACTTTATATTTTGATGTACATAATAGTATCCACATTAAGCCCGATACTGATCCAGAGAAATTTAAAAGTGGAATCGGACTTCAAAATGTGAAACAACGATTAGCCCTATTATATCCGGGTAAGCACGAACTTATCATTCGCGAAAGCGCAAAAGAATTTTTCATTCATTTAACTATGCAATTGTAAATCAGTATGTACAAGGTTTTCAAAATCTTTATCGCGCTATCTATTTTTTCGACAATAGCTATAGCCCAAAATAGGCCAGCAACCGATAGTTTAGTATTTACTGAATTTTATTCGAAAATCTTAGCAGAAAAAAGAAGGGTCATTATTCATCTTCCTTTAAATTATGTGAAAGAACCTACTAAAACTTACCCAGTGATGTTTATTCTTGATGGTGGAAATCAAGATGTACACACATCAGATAAAGTAGCTGTTTTGGCCGGCTCCGAAATTATTCCCGAATGCATTGTAGTCGGCATTTTAAACACAAAAACTAGCCGAAATCGAGATCAAACGCCGCCTTTTATGCAAACCGAAACAGACGATTTAACTAGTCCGCTCGGAAAAGGCGATCAATTTTTATCGTTTATAGAAAAAGAACTCATTCCTAAAATTGATAGCAATTATCGTGTTAATGGGCATAAAACATTAACCGGACACTCGAGAGGAGGATTATTTGTATTGTACACACTACAAGAAAAACCCAATCTATTTAACGCATGGTTTTGCTACAGTACTCCCGTGTGGAGATTTAACGATATGATGATCAATAAAATAGAAAATTATCTTAAGAAGCCTGCTTTTAAAGAGCGTAAATTCTTGTTTCTAAGTGCTGGTGCAGATGAGACTGATAATATTACAGGTGGATTTAAAAGGCTTAATGAGCTATTAAAAGCACATCCGCAAAAAAACCTAATTGTTAAAAGCTACTTAACCCCATTAGCCAATCATCAACAAAATCCACTCTTCGCAACCTCAAAAGGTTTAGCAGAATGGGGTAAGTTTTATTTTTCTACCCGTAAATAATTGTTAAAAATGAAAACAATAAGCAATGCAATAGTCTTAATTCTTTTACTGATGGCATCTCTTAAAAGTTATGGCCAATTTAACTTAAGTGGAAAAATTATTAATTATACTGGCAAAGAGGAATTAAAGATTAATGTTCCTTTAGTTTTTGGTTTCTATAAAGAAAATTCTATTCCTATTCCAGTTACAAAAGACGGCACATTTAACATCACGTTACCTATAAGTGAAACCAAATTTGCAAATCTTATCTTTCAACGAAAATTCTTTGGTCTATTATTAAACCCAGGAAAAGATTTAGCGCTTACCTTAAACGTAAAGGATACCGCTATGAAGTTAACTATTGGATCAGCTATCGCAGAGAATAAAATCATGCAGGCGGTTGACATTGAAGAATATCCTTTCTTTTTTGCGAAGGATCAGAGCAAATTAGCTAAATTTTCATATTCACAACTACAAGATTCAGTGGTAAAGCCCTACATCGCCCAGCGTGATGAAAAACTAAAAAAAGTAAAGGCTGCTAAAATTTCAGATAAAGATAAAGCCCTCATTAGAACTGAGTTAATATCTATTACTTATAATTACTTAAGTGATGTAGCCAGAACAGGTTATGTAGAAAAAAGCCTGATAAATGGGTTAATCATTGACATTTTTGACGCAAGCAATCCCAAACCGCCAATCTTTCTGGCAGGGCCTCAATTTTACGGATTTATTGATAATTATATCCGGTATTTAGAAACTAAGGCATTTGTTAAAATAAAAGAAGAGAATATACCATCAAATAAGCCTATTCCTTATTTCGGAATAAGTTTAGATAGTGCAAATATTTTTGTAAAAAAATATAGTAAACCACAATGGAGGCTATTAGGTGCTATAAAAAATCTTCCTTTAACTGTTGTAGAAGAATATGCGTATCAGCTTATCATCAATGCTATTCAATACAAGGAGTTAAAACAAGCTACAGACCTTGCATCAACATTTCGAAAGCAATTTCCTACAAGCAAACATTTAACTAGTATTACAACACAGATTAATAGTTTAAAAGCGATTTTAGTGCAAAATGAAAAGAATGAGCGCATTAAAATTGCCTCAAATTATGAGCAAATAAATTCGATTTATGATATTATCCGCCCACTTAAAGGCAAAGTAATTTATTTAGATGTATGGGGAACTTGGTGTGGTCCATGTAAAGAAGAATTAAAACATATCCCTGAGTTAAAAGCAAAATTTAAAGAAAAGGATGTTGCCTATGTTTATTTAGATTTAGACGATGATAACCTCGATGCTCAATGGAAAGAGTTCATTAAAGTAAACAACATGGAAGGCCTCCATTTACGCAAAAGTAGGCAAACCATTGTCCCATTTTGGAAAGAACTCTTAGCAAATGCAACAGACAAAGCCGAATATTACCCACAATATTTTATATTTGACAAAGAAGGGAAATTGGTTGTTAGCAAAGCAAAAAGACCAAGTGAGAAAGAAGAGCTCTATGCACAAATTGAACAATTCTTGAAGTAAAACCATAAAAATGATTGCCATTGCGATAGATGATGAACCGATTGCACTAGATATTGTAGCTGCACATGCGGCTAAAGTTCCGTTTGTAGAGTTAAATGCACGTTTTACAAATGCATTTGATGCCATTACCTATCTTCAACAGCATAAAGTAGATCTTATCTTTTTAGACATTAAGATGCCTGATATTAGTGGGATAGACTTTGTTAAAACACTAAGCAGGGCACCCATGATTATTTTTACCACTGCATATAGTGAACATGCCGTACAAAGTTTTGAACTCGATGCGGTAGATTACCTGCTAAAACCTTTTTCGCTGTCTCGTTTTTTAAAAGCCTGCCACAAAGCAAAAGAATTGTATGACTTACGCAATCAATCTGGTGAAATTAAAAGTGCTTTTATCTTTGTAAAGGATGGATATGAACAAATAAAAGTGCTATTAGAAGACATTCAGTATATTGAAGCTTCGGGAAACTATACACAAATTCACCTCGCAGGAGGCAAAATGCTGAGTTCAAGGATAACGATTAATGAAATCATTGATCTTTTACCACCAAAAGAATTTATTCGAATACATCGTGCCTATATTATCTCCAAAAGTAAAGTCTCCAAATTCGACAGATCTCAAGTTTGGATCAACGACAAAGTTATTCCGGTAGGAGCAACTTATGCTCAAGGATTGCAGTTATAACATCTATTTTAAGAAAAGATTGTCCTTGATAATGTCTATAATTGTTTTAGATTTATTCTAAAATATCAATTCATTAATCTATAACACATCATTTAAGATGTTCAAACTTTCTTTCAAGCAACAGGTCCTTACTGGTTTTACTGTATCACTTACTTTTGTATTGATTTCGGCAATAAGTTCTTATCTAAGCATTCAAAAACTAAATAACGATGCAAATTGGCGGGCACATACGTATGAAGTAATTGATAAAATCAGGGAAACTGAAGTCTTTGTTCTAAATTCGGGAACAGGTTTTAGAGGGTATGTGTTAACCCAAAAAGAGAGGTACCTAAATCCATATACGCAAAATGTAGTTAAAATTTTGCCAACCATTCGCGAACTTAAAGAGCTGGTTAGCGATAACCCGGCTCAATTAATCAGAGCCGATACATTGAACCATTACGCAAACCTTAAAGTTGCAGATATGGAGCATATAATTTCAGTTCAAAAAACGCAAGGGCAACAAGCCGCTATCCAAGCCGTACTTACAGATAAGGGTAAATTTTATAAAGATCAAATCTTAAAAATCAGTCAGCAAATGATTAATGCTGAAATGAGACTACTTAAAACAAGAAAGGCTGAGGTTATTTCGAGCACAAAGCAAACCACACTAATTGTAGTACTAAGTTCGATTATCATTTTTGCACTTATCTTATTCCTGTTTTCTTACATCAGAAGAACTTTTGATCAACAAAAGGAAACAGAAAACCAGATTAGAGAAAACAATACTCAATTAGAGAGCTTATCAATAGAAAACGAGCAAAAAAATTGGTTGTTATCTGGCGCGGCAAAAGTAAACGAATCGCTTCGTGGCGAACAAGAAATGGACGAACTATCCAATCACATCATCAGCAGCATTTGCAATTATGTAGAAGCTCCAATTGGTGCCATTTTTCTGAGTAATGTAAAAGACAAAAGTTTATCACTTACCGGAGCCTATGCTTATCCATTAAAGAAACAAACCCAACATTATCATTTAGGCGATGGCTTAGTTGGCCAAGTTGCCGTTGAAAAAACGCAGAAGTTATTAAGTGATGTTCCTCACGATTATGTTAAAATTAACTCGGGACTTGGTAGTACAGCTCCAAACTTTATTCTCTTAACACCAATTTTATTTGAAAATGAAACCATTGCTGTTATTGAATTAGGTTTAAAAGATGAACCAAAAGAATCAACGCTATTGTTCTTAAAAAACGTTGCCGAAAATATTGGGGTTGCCATTAATAGTGCATTTGCAAGGATAATATTGAGAGATTTGTTTGAGCAAACTCAACAACAGGCAGAAGAACTCGAAACACAACAGGAAGAGCTAAGAACAACAAATGAAGAATTGCTTCATAAATCAGAAGAGCTTCAGGCTTCGGAAGAAGAGTTAAGAGTACAACAAGAAGAACTTCAACAAACAAATGCAGAGTTAGAAGAAAAAGCTCAACTATTAGAAGAGAAAAACATCTCCATAAGTCAGGCAAGAGAAGCAATCAGTTTAAAAGCAAAAGAACTCGAAATATCAAGTAAATACAAATCCGAATTTTTGGCCAATATGAGCCATGAATTAAGAACACCTTTAAACAGTATCCTCATTCTTGCTCGAATTTTAAAAGAGAATAAGCCTGATAATTTAAATGAAGACCAGATTAAATATGCTGGTGTAATTCAAAATGCAGGAACCGACTTATTAAATTTAATTAATGATATTTTAGACTTATCAAAAATTGAATCCGGTAAAATTGATCTAAACATTGAGAAAGTAATGTCTCAAGATGTTAGAAGAGATATGGATGCCCTATTTACCGAGGTTGCAAAAAATAAAAAAATAAAATTTAAGATTGATTTATCACCTCAGCTCCCTGCCTATTTTACGACGGATCTATCTCGCATGGAGCAAATTATTAAGAATTTATTATCAAATGCCTTTAAATTCACACGCGATCACGGGTCAGTAACCCTGAGTTTGGCTATGGCAAATGAAGCAACTCAATTTTACTCAAATCAATTAAATGCTTATGCTGGCAAAATACTTTCGATAGAAGTTAAAGACACGGGTATTGGCATTCCAGAAGATAAACAAAATGTAATTTTTGAAGCCTTTCAACAAGCTGATGGTTCAACAAGCAGAAAATATGGCGGTACTGGCTTAGGTTTATCCATAAGTAAAGAGTTAGCAAATATTTTGGGAGGCGAAATTCAAATTAAAAGTGAGCAAAATGTAGGCAGCACTTTTACGTTATTTATTCCACAGCATTTAGAAATTCAGACTGAATCTGAAGAGTTTGTGAGGATTGAAAAACCTGCAGAACCTTCCATTACCTTTGCACAGCCTTTAAAAATAAATACCGACAAAAACACGCTATTAATTGTTGAAGATGATTTAAACTTTGCTGAAATTTTAAAAAATTATGCAATCGAAAAGGGTTTCGAGCCTATAATGGCACATAGTGGTGATATAGGTTTAGATTTAGCAACTACCATGCTCCCTAATGCTATCATTTTAGATATCATGTTACCGATAATGGATGGTTGGACTATTCTTAAAAAGCTAAAGAGCAACCCTGTTACTAAACATATTCCTGTACACATGATGTCGGCCGGTGACGAAAAAATTGAAAAGGCAAAAAAAGAGGGTGCAATAGGATTTTTAAAAAAGCCAATCGGTGAAGATGAATTGGCACATGCGTTTAATCTTATTACTCAAATTCCTGACAATTTTATCTTAAATACTATTTTATTGATCGAAGATCAAGAACTACAAAGTAAAATTCTAACCCAGCAACTTTTAGATAGAGGTGTAAGTGTTACACAAGCATTTAGTGGTAAAGAGGCTTTAGCGGCCCTAAATAAATCTTCTTTTGATTGCATTATTCTTGATCTTAACTTACCCGATATATCTGGTTTCGACCTATTAGATCAAATTAAATCACAACCTAAATTACACGCAATTCCGGTTGTGATTAACACAGCGATGGAGCTTCACAATGACCAAATGGAACGAATACTTCATTACTCAGAGGCCATGGTATTAAAATCAAATAAATCGAATGACAGGTTAATTGATGAAGTGAGTTTATTCATGAATAAGTTAAACACGGAAGACAAAAAAAGCTATACGACAAAAAAAAGCCAGCAAATCTCTACAGTAGAAAAATCTCTTTCTGGTAAAAAGATATTAATAACCGACGATGACATGAGAAATATATTTGCACTATCTACTGCTTTACAATCGTATGAAATGCAAATTATAATTGCAACCAACGGACGTGAAGCGATAGAAAAACTTAACGAGAATAAGGATATAGATTTAGTGCTAATGGATATTATGATGCCTGAAATGGATGGATATGAAGCAATGACTTTAATCAGAAAGAAAAAAAGCTTCATTAACCTTCCTATTATAGCTTTAACAGCAAAAGCCATGAAAAACGATCGCGAAAAATGCATTGAAGCAGGTGCAAGCGATTATATTTCTAAGCCAGTTGATGTTGATGAATTATTATCAATGATGAGAGTTTGGTTAAGCAAGTGATGAGTGAAAACATTAGCAGTGAACAACTTGACGATTTAATAGTCGTTATTAAAAATGTACATGGTTTCGATTTCAGCAATTACTCTCAAGCCTCCTTTAAACGGCAAGTGAGTAAAGTTTTGCAATTGCAAAAACTAAGTGTGTTTGATTTGCGTAATTCGATTATAAACGATGCGGAGTATTTTGAACAATTTTTGTGCAAAGTAACCGTAAATGTTACCGAAATGTTCAGGGATCCGCTCTTTTACAAATCGATTAGGGAACATGTTATTCCATACCTTCGCTCCTATCAACGTATTAAAGTTTGGAATGCTGGATGTGCTACAGGAGAAGAGCTTTATTCTTTCGCTATACTCTTTGCTGAAGAAAATTTATATAGTCGAAGCTATTTTTATGGCACAGATATTAATTCAGAAGTGTTAAAAATTGCAAAAAGTGGCATTTATGAACTACATAAAATGAAGCAAAACTCTGAGAACTATAGTGCATCAGGGGCTCTAAATTCACTTTCAAAATACTATACAGCAAAGTATGATGCGGTTTCAATTAAGCATTCCATTAAAAAAAACGTGTTATTTTCTAATCATAATCTAGTATCGGATGGAATATTTAACGAATTTCAGATTATTTCTTGCCGAAATGTGCTTATTTATTTTGATGTAGAACTCCAAAACAAAGTGATCGAACTGTTTTACAATAGTTTGGCTAACTTTGGCTTTTTATGCCTAGGATCTAAAGAAACCATTAGAAGCACCGACCTAAAAAATCGGTTTAAAATTATCGATAAAAAGAATAATATCTATCAGAGAATAGATTAGTAGTAGTATGGAAAAAATAAATATTCTAATTGTTGATGATAAGATCGAGAACATTATTGCTCTCGAGGCCCTTATAAAACGTGATGATGTAAATATCATTTCAACGACTTTACCCAACGAAGCGCTTAGAATTTCGTGGGAGCATGATATTGCAATTGCATTGGTTGATGTTCAAATGCCGGAGATGGATGGGTTTGAGCTTGTTGAGATCCTAAAAAGTAATCCTAGAACAAAAGATATTCTGATTATTTTTGTTACTGCCATATCAATGGAAACGAAGTATGCTGTAAAAGGTTTAAATGCTGGGGCGATAGATTATTTGTATAAGCCTTTAAATCCATTTGTTACCTCGGCAAAGGTCGATTCGTTTATTCAAATTGTCCGTACTCAGAGAGAAATCAAAAGAAAAAATATTCAACTCGAAAAATATCAAAAAGAGTTAATTCAAGCAAAAGAGCTAGCCGAACAAGGTAAAAGAGTTAAAGAAAGTTTTCTGGCCAACATGAGCCATGAAATTCGAACACCAATTAATGGGATTATTGGTCTTATCAATTTACTTTCACAAACTGAGATTAATGAGCATCAATTGGAAATGTTAAACCTCTTAAAAACATCTTCAACATCTTTGCTTGGTGTAATTAATGATGTGCTCGACCTTTCCAAAATAGAATCAGGAAAATTCAAGATCAACCGCGGTGAAACTAAAATAATTGAACTGTGTAATTCTGTTGTTAATCTATTAGGTATTGGTGCGAAAGAGAAAAACATTGCCTTAACTACCCTACTCGACAATGATTTACCTCCAATACTAATTGCCGATTCATTGCGGTTAAATCAAATCTTAATGAATCTAATTGGCAATGCAATTAAGTTTACCGAAAAAGGGTCGGTAACTTTAAAGGTGCAGGTGTTAGACAAAAAAGGCAACAACCTAAAAATCCAATTTTCGGTTATCGATACGGGCATTGGTATTGCAAAAGAAAATATAGATAAAATATTCGAGGTATTTGAACAGGCGAATGAGCATACCACCACTAAATTTGGGGGCACGGGGTTAGGTTTGTCAATTGTTAAGAGCTTGGCTAAACTTAAGGGGGGTACTTTAGCAGTAGAAAGTGAAGAGGGTAAAGGAAGTTTATTTACATTTACAAATTGGTATGAAGTTGTTTCTTTGCAAGCAATTAATACTACTGATCAACTTAAAACAAACACATTGAATCCATTTAATAACGTAAAAGTCTTATTAGCAGAAGATAACCCTATTAATACCTTCCTTATAATTAAAATTTTAAAGAGCTGGAACGTAGAAATAGATGTGGTAGAAAACGGTCAGGAGGCCATAGACAAATTACAAGAAAACAATTACGATTTAGTTCTAATGGATACGTATATGCCCGTAATGAATGGTTTAGATGCAATTAGACTTATTCGAAGCGGTGCTGTTCCAAATAAGCAAAACATTCCTATAATTAATTTTTCAGCAGCGGTAATGGAAGAAGATAAGCAGGTTGCGATGGATGCAGGAGCCGATGATATCCTAAATAAATCTTTTGAGCCACAGCTATTGCACGATAAAATAAGTCGGTTTGTATTAAAGTAATTTATTTATTGAACAAGGTCATGGTTTGTGCTGCGCCTATGCTAACAAAGCTTTTGATCATTGTAACACCACGATTAATTAAAATGGGCAGTTCCTTTTGTTCATCTTTATCAAACGGTCCTAGTACATAATTAGCCTGTTGGCCCTTTCTAAAATTATCACTAATGCCAAAACGCAAACGTGCATAATTTTGTCCACCACAAAGCTCTTCAATACTTTTTAATCCATTATGTCCGGCGCTACTGCCTTGTAATTTCATTCTTAACTTACCCAATGGAAGTGCTAGATCATCAACTATAACAAGTACATTTTCTGGTAAAATTTTCAACTCCTTCATCCAGTAATTAACCGCTTTACCGCTCAAATTCATATAGGTAGAGGGTTTTATCACGTGAAGTTTTTTACCTTTAAAGCCAACTTCTGCGTAGTAAGCCAATTTTAATAGCTCAAAATCACCTCCCAAATCCTTCACCAACTCATCGGCAATATTAAAACCAATATTATGCCTTGTATTTGCATATTCTGGCCCAATATTACCAAGGCCAACGATTAAGTACTTCATGCTTCAAAGATAATTGAAAAGTTTGAGAGTTTTGCGCGGGGTGCTGATCAAGCAAAAAAATTGGGGAGTGTTTGTGCGGTGTGTACGTTAAACCATATAAGGAATTCAAGGAAATATAAGTGACAGACGCCTTAAATCCCTTATATGGTTTAATAATTCGAGCATAGCCATTTGAAAACTAACAGTTGCTCCTCAGCTTTTACGCTTGATTCTGGGGCGCTGAGCGTTTTGGATACAAAAAAGCGGCATAGAATTTATTCTATACCGCTTTATCTTGTAAATTAAGGAAATCTTAAAATCCTTATTATTATTTACCTTTAGCTGCTTCAGTTTCTGCTTGTTTCAATGCTCTAGACATTGCTACAGAAACGATGGTATCTTCTGGTGTATTCGTAACCGTGTATTCGCCTTTTTGCAAATCACGAACACGGAATAAGTTACCAACTTCCATTTTTGAAATACTTACTTCAACTACTTGAGGCATGCTTTTAGGCAACGACTTTACACGTAGTTTACGTAATTTTTGAACCAATTTACCACCCATTTTCACACCTGGAGAAGTTCCTGTTAATTTAACTGGAATTTCCATCAAAATTTCTTTATCATCAAATAGTTGAAGAAAATCAACATGTAATAACAAATCAGTTAATGGGTGAAATTGTACTTCTTTAATAATAGCTTTGGTTTTAGTACCACCGATATTGATTTCTAAAAAGTTAGCTTCTGGAGTATAGATAGCTTCGTTTAAATCGGTTCTTAATACTGCAAAGTGCATTTGCTCTTTACCACCATACAATACTGCAGGAACTTTACCTTCATAGCGAAGCTCTTTAGCATCGCGTTTCCCTACGTTCTCTCTTGGAGAACCGCTAATTGCGATTGTTTTCATTTTTGATATATTTATTGTTAAAATTAAATTCTTACTTTCATCGTTTGGCACGGAGCGGAGAGCGTGGGGCGTTCAAAACGCTTATCGCCATACGCTTTAACCCTAAACCCTAAACAGGTCACTTATCGAGCCATGCTCATTTACATTCGCTATTGCTTTTGCAAATAATTTAGCGGTGCTCAATACTCTTATCTTATCACTCTGTTGTTTTAGTGGGATAGTATCTGTAACGATCAATTCTTCTAACATCGAGTTTTCTATTGTTTCGTAGGCCTTGCCAGATAAAACGGCATGTGTACAAACTGCTCTTACACTATTTGCGCCATTCTCCATAATTAAAGCCGCTGCTTTAGCTAAAGTACCTGCCGTGTCGCAAATATCATCCATCAACACAATATCTTGCCCGGTTACATCACCAATAATCGACATCGATTCGATTTCATTGGCACGTAAACGACGTTTATCGCAAATTACAACTTCAGCATTAAAAAACTTTGCAAATGTTCGTGCGCGGTATGACCCACCCATATCTGGCGAAGCAATGGTTAAGTTTTTCAAGCCTAAGCTTTTAATATAAGGCACAAAAATAACCGATCCATCTAAGTGATCTACCGGAATATCAAAGAAACCTTGTATCTGTGCTGCATGCAGATCCATCGTCATAATGCGATGTATGCCGGCAGATTTTAATAAATTCGCAACCAACTTTGCCCCTATTGCTACACGAGGTTTGTCCTTCCTATCTTGACGAGCCAAACCATAATATGGAACAACTGCAGTAATATAATGTGCAGAAGCTCTTTTCGCTGCATCAACCATGAGCAAAAGCTCCATTAAATTATCTGTAGGTTGATTGGTAGACTGCACCAAGAATACATCACACCCTCTTATTGATTCGTCAAAAGAAGGCTGAAATTCTCCATCGCTAAACCGACTTAAAGTTACGTTTCCAAGTGGCTTGCCGTAAGCGTCGGCAATTTGTTTCGCTAAATCCTTTGTGCCGCTTCCGGCAAAAATTTTAACTGGGTTAAATTGCAATGGCATGATTTGCGGGTATCAATGCTGGTTAAAAAAAAACGGATTGCGGGTTTATTCACAATCCGAAAAAAATTTGTTGTCCGACCTGGATTCGAACCAAGACAAACGGTACCAAAAACCGTTGTACTACCCTTATACTATCGGACAATCTTCCATCACTTAATGTTGTTCTGAAATGGAATGCAAATTTACGCATATTTTTTATTGCTGCAAGTCTGAAGTGAAAAAAAATTAAATATTTATTAAAACCTCGTTTTACGGGGCTTTAAACGCTAAAAATTTGTTAAACCCATTAAATATTTATAGTATTATCAATCTATTTCTTTATTTTCGGCTGCATTTTGTGCGCAAAACATTTTTGTAATTATCAATTTATACAATGAATTATTCAAAAACGAACAATAGTATAGGCTGGATTTGTTTTTTCATCGCCACGTTAACCTATATTTTAACTTTAGAACCCTCAGTAAGTTTTTGGGATTGCGGAGAGTTCATTGCTTCAGCACTGAAAATGCAGGTTGTTCACCAACCAGGTGCCCCTTTATTTTTAATGATCCAACGGTTCTTTTCTCTTTTCGCCATGGGCGATGTGAGTAAGGTTGCTTACTTTATGAATGTTGGATCGGCAGTTGCCAGTGGTGCCACTATTTTATTCTTATTTTGGACCATTACCGCATTAGCGAAAAAAGTGCTAGTTAAAGGAGATGAAGTTATTTCTTCTTCAAAAATGATTAGTATCATGGGCGCTGGAGCTGTTGGAGCCTTAGCTTATACTTTTTCAGATAGTTTTTGGTTTTCAGCAGTCGAATCTGAAGTTTATGCGCTTTCGTCGTTGTTTACTGCAATCGTATTTTGGGCCATCCTAAAATGGGAAGCGATTGCTGATGAGCCACACGCCGATAAATGGTTATTATTCATTGCCTATATCATGGGTTTATCTATCGGTATCCACTTATTAAATTTATTAACTATACCTGCAATTGCTTTTGTTTACTACTTCAAAAAAACCAAGAAAGCATCTACAAAAGGGATCTTTAAAACTTTTGGTATCGGTATTTTAATATTAGCCGTTATCCAATATGGAATTATTCAATATCTGGTTTCATTTGGCGCATATTTCGATTTATTCTTTGTAAATACATTAGGACTTGGCTTTGGAAGTGGAGTATTGGTATTTGCCATTCTTGTTATTGTTTCTCTTACTTTAGGAATCCGTTATTCAATCAAGCACCAGAAAAAGATATTAAACCTCGCACTTTTATCAACTGTGCTGGTAATTTTTGGTTATGCTTCTTTCGCAATGATTGTAATTAGAGCACAAGCTAAACCCAATTTAAATAATAGCGATCCAGATAATGCCTTTTCATTTTTAAGCTACTTAAACCGTGAACAATATGGCGATAGGCCACTTCTATTTGGGCAAAACTATAACTCTGTCCCTAAATATCAAGATGATGGAAGTAGACCACTCAGCAAAGAAACTGGAACAATTTATAGAAAAGGCGCCAGCAAATATGAAGTAGCTGGTAAAAAAACTGAGCAAGTTTATGGCGAAAATGATGGCTTCCCAGATAGCATCAGACGCTTGCAACATAAAGTATTTTTCCCTCGAATGTATAGCGAAGAAGCTAGGCATGTAGATTATTATAAAGATATGATGGGCTTAAGCGAAACCGATTTCCCTGGTTTTGGGAAAAATTTTGGTTTCTTTATAAAATATCAAACTGGCCTCATGTATATGCGTTACTTCATGTGGAATTTTGTTGGCCGCCAAAATGACGATCAAGGACAAGGAAGTGTATATGAAGGTCGAGCGTTAAGTGGGATTAAACCAATTGATAAAGTTGTTTTGGGTTTAGGGGATCAAACTAATTTGCCCCCTTCTATCGTAGAAAGCAAATCATATAATCGCTTTTTCTTCTTGCCTTTAATTTTAGGCCTTTTAGGCGCTCTGTGGCACTTTAAACGCAATCAAAAAGATGCTGGTATTATTGGACTCTTATTTTTCTTTACAGGTATGGCCATTGTATTGTACCTTAATCAGAAACCGCTAGAGCCAAGAGAAAGAGATTACGCATACGTAGGTTCATTCTATGCATTTGCCATTTGGATTGGATTAGGTGCATTGGCCATTAAAGAATTTCTAGAAAAGAAACTAAGCCCTAAAACTGCGGCAATTGGTGCTACCGCGATTGCAATGGCCTGCGCTCCCGTTATTATGGGCGTACAGGGATGGGACGATCATGATCGCTCTGGTAAAATGGTACCTCATGATATTGCAGTTAGCTATCTTGAATCGTGTGCACCAAATGCCATTTTATTTACCTACGGAGATAATGACACTTACCCACTTTGGTATGCGCAAGAAGTAGAAAATGTTCGTCCAGATATACGTTTGGTAAACTTGAGCTTATTTGATACCGATTGGTACATCAATAACATGAAAAGAAAAGTGCATGAATCAGAGGCCCTGCCCCTTTCTATGAAAGCAGAACAGTATGTTTCTGGGGTTCGTGATGTAATGTATTATCAAGATTATAAAATTGCCGAATCAGTAGAACTTAAACAGATTGTAGATTTATTACTTTCGGAAAGCGAATCAGATAAACTAGCTTTAAGTGATGGCAGCAAAACAAATTTTATCCCAACCAAAAACTTCAAATTAACGGTTAACGCCCAAGACGTACTAAAAACAGGTACAGTTACCGCAGCAGATGCCGATAAAATTGCACCCGTTATAGAATGGAAGTTTAATAAAGGCTATGTAACCAAAGGAACCTTGGCCTTTTTCGACATATTAGCACATAACAATTGGAAGCGTCCAATTTATTTTGCGAGTACTGTTCCATCCGAGCAATTTAACGGTCTTGATAATTACTTGTATAACGAAGGATTAGCCTTACGTCTATTACCTTTAAAACAAGATAGCTTAAACAATACAGGCGATCAGGGTATTAACTTAGACCCAATGTATAATCATGTAATGAATAAGTTTAAATGGGGAAATGTTAAAACAGCAACGTACTTAGATGCGCAATCTGCAGATGATATTTCTATTTTTAATAACATTTTTAATAGCCTTATTTCTGGTTTAATTAAAGCAGGTCGTTTAGAAGATGCTAAAAAAGTAGTGCGCAAGTACGACGAAGTAATGCCTACAAAGATTTATGGAATTAGAACCATGATGGGAGTTTCTACCATGGCAGAAAACTTATATATTTTAGGACAAACAGAGAAAGCGAACCAATTGATCAAAAAGTCTGCAGCCTACATTCAAAAAGAAATCACTTACCTATCTGATGTTTCAAAAAGTAAAGGGATGCTAGTTGGTGGACAGAATGTACAAATTGCCCTTGTATATGGCTTAGATCCAATGGCAAAAGTTGCAGCTCAATATCAGCAAGCTAAATTAGCTCAAGAACTTGAAAAACAATACAATGAGCTCTACAGTAAATTTAGTTTATATTTTGGACCACAGCAATAAACTGAAAGAAATAAGCTGAAATCATAAAAGCCGATATTAATTTGTTAATATCGGCTTTTGTCATTAAAAAGTAGATATCCATTAAACCTTATTACTTTTTTCAAATCTTAACATAAGATAAGATAGCGTTTCAAAAAAATAAATATCTTTACTCTAATTAAAAAACTAAAAAAAATTAAAATGAAATTAAAACTTAGCGCAATTTTAATGGTAGCTCTTGTTGCCAGCGTATCCTTCTTAGCTTTTACGCCTAAAGCAGACACGTATACTGTTGATTTAACGAAATCTTCCGTTTCTTGGGAAGCAAAAAAATTAGTTGGCGGACATGCTGGAACCATCGATTTAACATCTGGAAATTTAGTTTTTAATGGTAAAAAATTAGCTGGCGGTGGTTTTGTGTCAAACATGGGCACCATTAAAACGATGGATGGCGGTACCAAGCCAAATACAGGCTTAGACAGACACTTAAAAGCAGACGATTTCTTTGGAGTAGAGAAATTCCCAACGTCTAGTTTTACAATTAAAAAAGTTGAAGGTAACGGTGCTAACGTAAATGTTACAGGAGATTTAACCGTTAAAGGAGTTACCAATACAATCACTTTTCCAGCAACATTAACATGGAATGCAGATAAAACTGTTTCTGCAACAGCAGAAAAAATTACAATCGATAGAACGAAATATGGCATTCAATATAGATCAAAATCTATTTTCTCTGACATAGGTGATAAAATGATTGAAGATAACTTTACGTTATCAGTAAAATTAGTTGCCAAAAAATAAGTAAATCTTATTTTTATAAAAAGCAACCACTTTGACAAACTTTAAAAACCTGTCAAAGTGGTTGCTTTTTTGTTGAAAAACGAATTTGTAAATTCAAATTTCAATATATACCTTTAATGCAATAAGAAAACACTTTCTTAGATTATATACCCCCTGCATGTTAGACCATAAGCTCAATCTTTTAGTTATAGACGACGACGATATTAATGTATTCATTATCAAAAAGATTGTAGAAAAAACTGGATTCGATATTGAGATGGTGGCCAGAAACAACGGTCAGCAAGCGATAGATTACATCAACGAAACAATTGCCCAAAACAACCCATTACCTAGGCTAGTTTTAATTGATATTAACATGCCAGTGATGAATGGTTGGGAGTTTATAGAAGCATATGAGGCATTAGGTATTGAGCAGAAAGTAGATATGTATATTCTCTCTTCTTCAGTTTACGAAAATGATATTGAAAAAACCAAAAGCTATAAAGCAGTAAAAGGTTTTATTTCAAAACCTCTTTCTATGGAACGTTTAACTGAATTGGTTAAAGCGATACGCTTTTAATTAAACAATCTTAAACCGGTCCTCTTCCATTTCAATAAAAGCTTGAGACTTAGATTTTGAATGGTAAAACAGGCACTTCCATTGATTTTCAGCCGCCCTTTTACCATATTCATCACGCAATTCCATTGCTCTTCTTCCATCAAAATCATACTTGGCAATAAATTTTCGGATTAGCTCTTCGGGCTCAGGTAAAACATCACCACCAAAAAATACTTTATCTACCCCATCATCAACTAAAAAAACTTGATGATAAGGGCAATGAGCACCTGTAAATTCGAAGCTAATTTGATCGGTTAGTTGGCCAGAATCTTCTACAAACTTAAGTTGTGCATTACGTTGCAAAAATTCGAAAATCTCGGTGTGATAGGATGATGAGCTACTTGAGAATGCCGTTTCCCACTCCCCTCTTTGCACCACATAGGTTGCATTCGGAAAACTTAGCTCCATTTTATCCCCAACATGATGAACCATTCCACCAGAATGATCGAAATGCAAATGCGACATCAATACCAAGTCTACATCTTGTGGGTCGAAACCAGCCTTTTTAATGTTCTTATGGAGATGCAATTCCCCGTTTTCATCGCTATAGCCTAAGCCTGTATCTAATAAAATCAATTGATTATTTAATTTAATTAAAAAAGGCTGTACATGAATAAATAGAGAAGCAGGTCTGTCTTTTGGGTTGTCCTTTACAGGATCGAAAGGAATAAATTTCTTGGTCGAATCTACAGAATACGAACCCTCATGTAACGTAAAAACGTGCAATGGCATAAGCTAAAAATGATATTTTTGAATAGTGATGCAAATATAAGGAACAATTCATCCCTTTTTTGTATCTATGCTTTACGAATTAATTAAGCATAAAGATGGAAAAAAGATGGGCGCAGGTTGAAAAAGGTAATACCAATACAAGTGAAGTACTTGCCCGCGAATTGAATATTGATCTTAGTTTAGCACAAATACTTACCCAAAGAGGAATTTCGACCTTCGAAGAGGCGCGTTATTTCTTCAGACCACAGCTTACACACCTTCACGATCCATTTTTGATGAAAGGAATGGAATTGGCGATTGATCGAATTAAATTAGCCCTTCAAAAAGATGAAAAAATTCTAATTTATGGCGACTACGATGTAGATGGAACCACGGCGGTAGCACTTACCTATAGCTTTTTCAAACAATTTACAAACAAAATAGAATATTATATTCCAGATCGGCATAAAGAAGGGTATGGCATTTCTACAGCTGGGATTGATTATGCAAATGAAAATGGTTTTAGCTTAATTATAGCACTTGATTGCGGCATCAGATCGGTTGATAAAGTAGATTATGCATCAACCTTAAACATCGATTTTATTATTTGCGACCATCACTTACCAGGAGAAGAAATTCCATCCGCTGTTGCGGTATTAGACCCAAAACAGGCAGATTGCAATTATCCTTTTAAAGAGTTATCGGGATGTGGCATTGGGTTTAAATTAGCTCAGGCCTATTGCATTGCGATGAATTTACCCGACACCAACTACGAACAATACCTCGATTTAACAATGGTTAGCATTGCGGCAGATATTGTGCCCATTGTAGACGAGAATAGAGTACTTGCTCATTATGGATTACTAAAACTAAATGAAAACCCAACAGAGGGGTTAAAAGCACTGATGAAAGTTGGCGGTAAAACAACCAATTATTCTATTACCGATGTGGTATTCATTTTAGCACCTCGTATTAATGCTGCCGGACGAATGGGCCATGGCAACCAAGCTGTAAAGATGTTGCTTTGTGAAGCGGATGCAGCATTAGAACAAAGTGATTTAATTAATGAACAAAATACCGATCGAAAATCATTTGATCAAAATATAACCCTCGAAGCCTTAGCCATTATCGAGGAAAGCGAAGTGCTCATCAACAAAAAAACAACAGTAGTTTATCACGAAAGTTGGAATAAGGGCGTTATAGGGATTGTGGCATCCCGTTTAACCGAAAAATATTACCGTCCCACTATAGTTTTAACCGAATCAAATGGAAATTATACCGGATCGGCCAGATCAGTAGTTGGATACGACTTATATGAAGCCCTAGTTGAGTGCGCTGATCTTTTAGTACAATTTGGCGGGCATAAATTTGCAGCAGGTTTAACTTTAAAGCCAGAAAATCTTGTCGCATTTTCGGATAAATTTGAGCGAATTGTGGCATCAACCATTGACCCGGATTTGCTGATTCCCGAAATTTGTATTGATGCAGAAATAAATTTAGCACAGATCGACTCGAAATTTTATCGTATTTTAACACAAATTGGCCCATTTGGCCCACAAAATATGAACCCTACATTTGTAAGTCATGGAGTAGCCCTAGTAGGTTTTCCGCAGATTGTTGGTACAAATCATTTAAAACTAAGTGTAAAACAACAAAATTCAGCTATTTTTGAAAGCATTGCTTTTAACTTAGCGGCTTTTGAAGAAAAACTAACTCCTAATACCTTGTTCTCTATCTGTTATACCATAGAGGAAAATGTTTGGAAAGAAAAAAGGAAATTGCAATTAAATATTAAAGGGATTAAAATAAATTAATTAAACTCCGCAGGTACCTGCGAGGTGTGAAATAAAACATATGATTTTAAAAGCCGAGAACCTGGTTAAAAAATATAAGCAACGAACCGTTGTAAATAATGTTTCATTCGAAGTAAGTCAAGGAGAGATTGTGGGTTTATTAGGCCCAAATGGCGCTGGAAAAACAACCTCATTTTATATGATTGTTGGGCTAATCAAACCTAACGAAGGAAACATCTTTTTGGAAGGCGAAAATATTACCAAAGATGCAATGTACCGTAGGGCGCAAAAAGGAATAGGCTACTTAGCGCAAGAAGCGAGTGTTTTTAGAAAGTTAACAGTTGAAGATAACATCATGGCCATTTTAGAAATGACGACCATGCGGAAAGATGAGCAAAAAGATAAACTTGAAGAGTTAATTAATGAATTCAGTTTACATAAAGTAAGAAAAAACAGAGGCGATTTACTTTCTGGGGGTGAACGAAGACGTACCGAAATTGCCCGTGCACTTGCAGCAAACCCTAATTTTATTTTATTGGATGAACCTTTTGCTGGGGTCGACCCAATTGCGGTAGAAGAAATCCAAACCATTGTGGCTCGTTTAAAAGAAAAAAATATCGGTATCCTAATTACTGATCACAATGTACAAGAAACATTGTCAATCACTGATCGTGCTTATCTATTATTTGAAGGTAAAATACTCGAATCGGGTACTCCTGAAGTACTTGCTGCTAACGAAATGGTAAGAAAAGTATACCTCGGCTCAAATTTTGTACTCCGTAGAAAAAAGCTATAAAATTCAATTAAATGGCAATTGTTAATTCGATATTTACATGGTACATGAAAAAGCGCATTCATCAGATTGAGCTTTTTATTAAATATCCATTAGATGTTCAAGAAGAATGGCTACACAGTTTAATTGCGAGCGCCAACCATACCGAATGGGGCAAACAATACGACTATAAATCGATCTTAACCGTTGCACAATTTAAAGAACGGGTGCCTATTCAAAATTACGACACGTTAAAGCCCTATATTGAACGGATGCTCAAAGGAGAGCAAAATATATTATGGCCATCAGAAATAAAATGGTTTGCCAAATCATCAGGTACCACAAGCGATCGAAGTAAATTTATCCCTGTTTCTCAGGAAGCTTTAGAAGAATGCCATTTTAAAGGCGGTAAGGATATGATTTCCATTTATTGCAATAATCGCCCCAACACCCAAATGTTTACAGGTAAAGGCCTCGTTTTAGGCGGAAGTCATCAAATTAATCAACTTTGTGACGATATTCATTTCGGTGATTTATCTGCTGTGCTGATTAAAAACTTACCCATGTGGGCCGAATATTACAGAACGCCCAACATCGCCATTGCGCTAATGGATAATTACGAAGAGAAAATGGATAAAATGGCCGAGGCCACCATTAAAGAAAACGTAACTAATATCGCTGGTGTACCCACTTGGACAATTGTTTTGGCAAAAAAGGTACTCGAGATTACCGGAAAGAAAAACTTATTAGAAGTTTGGCCAAATTTGGAATTATATTTTCATGGCGCCGTAAACTTTGCCCCCTACCGTGAACAATTCAAAGAGCTTATCCCATCGGCTGATATGTATTACTTGGAAACCTATAATGCCTCTGAAGGTTTCTTTGGCATCCAAGATCAGGATAACTCTGAAGAATTATTATTAATGCTAGATTATGGCATCTACTATGAGTTTTTACCAATTGAAAATCTAGAAGATGAGCAGCCTAAAACACTTTCATTAGACCAAGTAGAATTGCATAAGAACTATGCAATTATTATTACTACCAATGCCGGTTTATGGCGTTATTTAATAGGCGATACTGTTCAGTTTACTTCATTAAATCCATTTAGGATTAAAATTACCGGACGAACAAAGCATTTTATTAATGCTTTTGGGGAAGAAGTGATTATCGATAATGCCGAACAGGCGCTTGCGAGGGCTTGTGCGACAACATCTGCTAAAGTAAGGGATTATACCGCATGCCCTATTTACTTTAAAGGAGAAGATGCGGGGGGGCACGAATGGATTATTGAATTCGAATCTCAACCTAGCGATTTTGAGGTATTTGTAGACGTGCTGGATCAAACGTTAAGAGAAATCAATTCAGATTACGACGCCAAGCGATTTAAAGATATGGCGCTTCGCCGACCAAAAGTACATAATGCCCCTGAAAACACATTTTATAACTGGCTTAAGCAACGAGGTAAATTAGGTGGGCAGCATAAAGTTCCACGATTAGCAAATGACCGGCAATACGTTGATGAGATTTTAGAAATGCTTTGAAATCTCATTTCTTTTCGTTAAATTTAAGTGGCTAATAAACAAACTATTATGAAAACCGTAAAAGAAGTCTTAACCGCTAAGCCTGTACAAATTTACAGTGTTACCTCATCTACTTCTGTTTTAGATGGCTTAAAAATGATGACCGAGAAAAACATCAGCGCTTTATTAATTATTGAGACGGATGTTTTACTTGGAATTTTCACTGAACGTGATTATGCCCGTAAAATTATTTTGCAAGGAAAAGCCTCAAAAGATACCCCAATTAGCGAAGCCATGACAACTGATCCAATTTTTGTAAGCACTACAGATAGTATCGACTTATGCATGCAAATTATGACAGATAAGCACATCAGGCATTTACCAGTGCTAAATGAAAACCAAGTTATTGGAATGGTTTCTATTGGCGATGTGGTTAAATTTATTATTGAAGATCAAAAGCAGACCATTTCGCAACTGGAAAGTTATATTAACTCTTAATTACTTTTTTTCTACATCCAAAACGCTTAACGCCAAACGCTCAGCGCTATTCCTTCCACCTCCATTCGCCAGCAATTTTTAACGGTTCTTTTAAGCGTTGTGAAATTAAAAATGCTTCGAGTTTTTCTTCGGTTTGTTTTTGAACCGGGATTTTAGCCGTATTACCCAAAGCATAGGCAAGCATTGCTCCATTTCTCACCGTATTTTTTAAGCCTTGCTCATCAACCAACTTAAATACATCACCATCAGAGTGATAGAATGGCCCTGAATTATTGGGTAATCGACCACCAGCACCACCACCGGTTGGAATACCTTCTAATAAAAAAGGCTGATGATCGCTATGTAGGCTTGCCCCTGCAAGGAAAACATTTCTAAAATTAGTGTCCAATTTCACCACCTCAGCTCCCCAAGAGGTAAATAAAGGCTCCATTTCTTCTCGTGAAGTAGAGAAACCTTTCGGGTCATTGGTCATATCGTAATTTAGCATAAAGCTAACCTGGTCTATCGTCTTATTCTTTTTGGCTTGTGCAACATAAGCCTTAGAACCTAAAAGACCTTGTTCTTCACCCATAAACAAAATAAATTCTACTGTTCTTTTTGTTTTAAGGTTTAGCTTTTTAAATGTTCTAGCCATATCAATTACCGAGAAAGATCCAATTCCATTATCAATTGCTCCTGTAGCCAAATCCCAACTATCTAAATGCCCGCCTACAACTATTTTCTCATTTGGAAATTCTGTTCCTTTAAATGTTGCAATTACATTTCTTGCTTTAATTAAGCCCGAAAAATTGGTCATTTCTATGTTCGAAAATTGCTTAGCAGTTTTTAATTTTTCTTTTAATTCCATTCCACTTTCTAAACCAATACATACCGCAGGAATTGGAATTAATTTTCCAGTAACTGAAGCTGTACCCGTTAACAGCACACCATTTTTAACCGTGTTGATAATGATTACCCCAATAGCGCCATATTTTGTTGCGATCGCCGTCTTCTCTGAACGATGTAGTGATCCTGTTCCTTTTGGAGAACCAGGCAATACACCTAAATAAATCAATGCGATTTTCCCTTTAACCTGTTCCAACAAAGGTTGATAATCTGCATCTAAGCCATTTCCTACATCGATAATTTCGCCGGTTACTTTTGCTTCAACTGGCGAATGCGCTAAAGTTACCGCTCTAACTGTATTTAGTTGAGAAGTGCTTGGGCCAATTTTAACCGCAATTGTTTTTCTATTCCAGCTTTCGACTTCAAAAGGTTGATACTTCACATCACAGCCATACGATTTTAATAGGTTATATGCGTATTCTTCAGCTTTTGCTCCATTCGGCGACCCCGTTAACCGATGTCCGATGGTAGCCGAGGCATCTTTTAAGTTAGCATATGCATTTGAATTGGTTTGTACTTCAGTATTGATCTGCTTAAAAGCAGATGTAAAAGTATCCTGAGCAGTAGCGGTTAGGCAAAGCGAAGCTAATGCCAAGAAAAACAAATTCTTCATTGTGATTAATTTTTGCTCAAAATAAGGTTTTTTTTGAAGATGGGGATACAGATTTTGAGATTTCACTGATAAGTTACACTTTATGCATTTTATGTGAGATACTTGCACCACCTTAGACACCAAAGATATCCCCAAGAGTAAGGTGTGCTAGGATTTCTTTGGTGGTGATAAAATTAGTATGCATGAAATTAAACAGTGTGTGTTTTTTTCTTCGGGAACGCTAATGACGCCACAATACTAGTTGTTAAAATAAAAAGAATTATCAACAACGAATGTTCTGTAGTAAAGCCCCATTCCTTTAAATAATCATGCCCCAGCATTTTTACCCCAATAAACGTAAGCAATACTGCCAGTCCAGTTTTTAAGTAATGAAATTTATGAATAATATTTACCAGTAAAAAGAACATCGACCGTAGTCCCATGATGGCAAAAATGTTCGAGAAAAATACAATATATGCATCTTTAGTAACCGCAAAAATAGCTGGTATAGAATCGACAGCAAAAATAAGATCGGTAAATTCGACAATTAATAATACTAAAAACAGGGGTGTTAACAACGTCTTACCGCCTACTTTATGAAAAAATTGCTTGCCCTCATATCGAGGATGAATTTTGAAAAATCGTGAGGCAAACTTTACTACTGGGTGGTTTTCTGGATCAATTTTATCGTCCCCATCTTTAGAGAAAAACATTTTAATCCCAGTAAAGAGCAGAAATGCACCAAAAACATAAAGAATCCATCCAAACTGGTTAATTAAAGCTGCTCCAGCAAAAATGAAGATAAAGCGCATTATAACAGCACCTAAAATACCCCAAAATAATACTCTATGATAATATTTTTCGGGTACTGCGAAGGCCGAAAAAATAAGTACAATTACAAAGATATTGTCTACTGATAGTGCATATTCAATTACATAGCCAGTTAGAAACTCTATTCCCAAGTTCTTCTTATAAATACTTAAACTTTCTTCAAAATTACCGGGTATTAATGTGATGGGGTGTTTATGGGCCTTTACAATTTGCTCTAGCTTGGCAAAATTATCAATGCCGTGCAAGTATTGTCCTTCTAAAACTAGTAATAGATAAAAGCTTAACGCTAAAACTATCATAACAAAACTCATCACAGCAGCTTGCTTCAGACTAATAGTATGATCGCGTTTACTGAACAAGCCTAAATCAAGTGCCAAAATGAGCACAATAAACAATAGGAAACCAGAAATAAATAAGAGTTCGTTCGACATTATTTTTTACGTTCGGTGGTATATCTAACTAATTGCTCGAGTCCATTTCTGGCCTCGCTTTCTTCAAATGTGTATAAAATATCAAATGCTTCCTTTTGGTAGTCGAGCATTTTCTGATTGGCATAATGAACGCCTTGCTCACTATTTACGAAATCAATGATTTCTTGTATTTTTTTGGGGTCATCTTGATGGTTTTTAACCAAGTTAATGACTCTCTTCCGCTCTGTTTTATCCACTCTATTTAAGGCATAAATTAACGGTAGTGTAACTTTCTTCTCTTTTATATCGATGCCTAAAGGTTTTCCAACATCATCCGTTCCAAAGTCGAACGTATCGTCTTTAATCTGAAAGGCGATTCCTACTTTTTCACCAAATAAGCGCATCTTTTCGATGGTTTCTTCATCAGCACCTGCTGAAGCAGCCCCACACGCACAACATGAAGCTATTAATGAAGCGGTTTTTTGCCGGATGACATCAAAATATAGTGCCTCGCTAATATCCATCCGCCTCACCTTTTCAATTTGCAACAGCTCGCCTTCGCTCATTTGTTGTACCGCTTCGGATACAATTTTTAATAGCGCAAACTCATTATTATTTACAGATAACAATAAACCTTTAGCTAATAGAAAATCGCCAACTAAAACGGCAATCTTGTTTTTCCATAAAGCATTAATTGAGAAGAAACCCCTTCTTTCGTATGCATTATCTACCACATCATCGTGCACCAAGGTAGCAGTATGCAATAATTCTACCAATGCAGCACCGCGATGGGTTGATTCTAGAATACCACCACACAATTTAGCGGCAAAAAAAACAAACATTGGTCGCATTTGCTTACCCTTGCTTTTTACGATATAATGAGTAATTCGATTAAGCAGTGGTGCATCACTTTGCATTGAAGCTTTAAATTTCACTTCAAACGCATCAATCTCGGCGGCTATGGGTAGTTTTATCTGATTTATTCCGGGCATTCAGCTAAAAAATGTGTTTGCAAACTTAGTTATTAAAAGCGTATTTTTAATCAAATTGTTAACGTGAAATCATCATGATTTTCAAAACCCCATTAGGGCTCATGAGAACCATTAAAAAACAACGATATACGGATGAAAATATTTTTAGGAACACTTTTAGCGCTAATCATCGTATTGGTTGTGCTTTACTTTGTTGGCCCTAAGCCAGCAAAGCCGAATTATGCAACTGCGCTTCCCAAAGTTCCCGAATTGATGGCATTGCCCAATTATGTTGCTTTACAAGAAAGTAAGTATAAAGTTAAACCTGGCAATGAAGCAGAGATTGTATGGGCAGATAGTTCAAAACACGAGCAAACGGAATACGCAATCGTTTATTTACATGGTTTTTCGGCTTCCAAAGAGGAAGGGAATCCAGCCTACCGGTATCTTTCAAAATCGTTAAAAGCAAATATGTATTTGGCGCGATTAGCCGATCACGGTTTAGATACGATTGCACCGATGGAATATTTTACTGCTGATCGTTTATGGGAAAGTGGTAAGGAAGCATATGCCATCGGAAAAAAATTAGGAAAAAAAGTAATTTTAGTAGGTACATCAACAGGTGGAAGTTTAGCTTTACAATTAGCAGCTACTTACCCAGAGATTAATAGCTTAGTGTTAATGTCGCCAAATATTGCCATTAACGATAGCAAAGCATGGTTATTAAATAATCCATGGGGGTTACAAATTGCCAGACAAGTAACGGGTAGTGATGAAAGAAAAGTGGATGGAAAAAGTCCACTGTACAAAAAATTCTGGTATACCAATTATCGGCTAGAATCAGTAGTTCAATTAGAAGAAATGCTCGAAAGCAGCATGAATGCAGCTCTTTTTGAAAAAGTAAAGCAACCTGTACTTATGCTCTATTATTATAAGAGTGAAAAAGAGCAAGATCCAGTTGTTAAAGTAGATGCCATGTTAAAAATGTTTGATGAATTGGGAACGCTAGCAAAAGACAAACAAAAAATCGCTTTACCAAAAACTGGAAACCATGTAATTGGGTCGGCTATAACCTCAAAAGACATAGTTGGTGTAGAGAAGGCAATGGATGAGTTTATTAAGGCGAGATTAAAAAAAGAATAGGATTAGCGTATTGCATTGAGCATTTGAGGTGCATAGAAATAAAAGATGAAATATCAATTTACAGCAAAAATATATAAAATAGGCATCAACTGGGCGGTTGATGTGCCCGCAGAAATTTCGGAAAAAATGGTGCCTGAAAAAGGATACATCCGAATAAAAGGTAAAATTAACGATTTCGATTTTATTCAGACTTTGGTGCCCGTTAAAAACTCGCTTTATCGCCTTTTTGTTAATTTTATGATGATGAAAGGTGGGAAAACTGCTTTAGGAGAAATCGCATCATTTAGCATCGAACAAAATTTTACGCAAGTAGAGAAAATTTATTCAATGCCTAAACAATTAGCAGAGGCTTTAGACAAACATCAAGTTACAGATGCTTTTAACAAACTTACTCCGTCGCGAATAAAAGACATTTTAAAGTATTTAAGTTATGTGAAAACTGATGAAACGATGAAGAAAAATATTGAAAAAGTAATTATTCAATTGAAAAACAACGTAGTTAATACAAGAATACCTTAGTTTATAAATTCTCCCTTAATTTATTTAACACCTGTTTATAGCTTTCTCCTATTGGTATGTCTTCACCATTAACGCTAACTTGGTTTTTACTAATCTTGTCGAGAAAAGAATAGTTAATGAGGTAAGACCTATGTACTCTAGCAAATATTGCTTCTGGCAATAATTCACTTAAATATTTCATTGTCATATGTACAATATGATTTCCATTTAGTGTATACAAAATGATATAATCTTTGATCGATTGTGCATAAAAAATATCTGAATGTGTTACTTTAATCAGCTTGCCTGAAACTTTAAAATAAGTGTAATCTTTTTTCTTATCTTCTTGGTCAGGGTATAGCTTAAATAGCTTATCTAAACTTTTGGTAAAACGTTCGAAAGTAATGGGTTTCAACAAATAATCAATTGCATCTAGCTCGTAACTGGCAGCAGCATACTCGGAAAAGGCGGTAGTAAAAATTACTGCGGGTGGATTTTTAAGTGATTTGATTAAGTCTATCCCACTTATGCCAGGCATTTTAATATCTAAAAACACAAGATCAATTTGTTGCTGATGTAGTATTTCAAATGCTTCAAGTGCTGTACTACACTTTTTGATCAGACATAATTGCTCTACGCCATTTACATATCCCTCCAATAGTTCTTGTGCTAGTGGCTCATCGTCAACAATTAAGCAATTGATCATGTTATTGTTAAAGTTAACCTTACCTTATAAACTCTTCCATCATTTTCCACTTCCATTTTATAATTTCCAGGGTATAAAATATCTAACCGTTTTTGCACGTTTGCTAGTCCTATCCCACTTATCTTTTCTTTTCCGCTATCAGCAATGCTATTTGCAACTTCCAAAGTTAATTCATCTTTTGTTTTACAAAAAATAATAGTTACAAAACCCTTTTCTGTCTCTTCCTGTACCCCATGTTTAAATGCATTTTCAATAAATGGCAATAAAAGTAATGGTGAAATTGTACTTTCATTATTAACTCCCTGCACATCAAAATTTATATGGATTGCTGAGCGATAGCGAATGTTCTCGACTTCTACATAGTTTTGCAAAAAAGCAATTTCCTCCTTTAAAGCAACTAATTTCTCTTCAGATCGGTACAGGATATACCGCATCATTTCGGCCAGTTTGGCTACCAAGGGCGCCGTTTCCTTTGATTGTTTAAGGGCTAAAGCATAAATATTATTTAAAGTATTGAAAAAGAAATGAGGCTGTAACTGCGCTTTTAAGTAGGTAAGTTCTGAAATCAATTGTTGCTCTTTTAATGTTTTTAGTTGTTCATCTTGCTGTAATGAACGAATTAAAAAGGAAAAACCAATAATGGTAAAAACTATCCTATTAAGAAAATAGCTCATTTTAAAAAAGAAACGTTCGTTGTTATAATTCTTGAGTGCGGTTCTTCTTAGTTCATCAGAGATAAACCAAAGCTTGGACATGCCCAAATTCAAAACATATTTATCATATAAATGATCTACTAGCAAAAAACCAATAATGCTGATGCATATATATAAGACCTGCTTCTTAAGAAGAAAGGGTTTAAGAAAAAGCCAGTAATAACTCGCATAAAATATAAACAAAAAAGTACCTACGGTAATCCTATATTCCAACACCTCAGTAAAACCCCATACATTATTTGTTTCATGAAAACGATATTCGATATCGCCAATAACAGGAGTCAAATAACAAATGATGGCAAAAAATAGCAATTCTATTTTAAAATATTTCCAATCAATTTTTGTCTTTAGGTTGGTCATGAGCCTAAGTTAAAAATTATTTGGCAAGCACTCTTTTTAACAAAAGTAATTTCGACAAAAAGTGCTATTCTTTCGACTAAGCTATTTTTTAATGCGTTGGTCTATTATTTTTTTAGCTCGGTCTAATATAAAAAAAACTGATGGTTAAGACTGATAGTTTTGAGCGAACAAATCTTTAAAAATCATGAAACATAATCTAATTATCTTAATGTTGTTTTTATTTTCAATCCTTACTGCTTCTGCAAGAAAAAGAGACAATGTTGATGAAGTGCTTAGAAAAACAAGCGAAACCATAAACAATTTAAAAACTATTTCTTATGATAGTTATCGTGAAATCAATAACATAAAAGATAATTATTTCGCAAAAAATAGCGGCTCATCATATTTTGAATACAATCAAAAATTGGAAGGTAAAATTTCAAAATTTCAATTACAATCAGAAAACGCTTTGCAAATTTATAATGGAACTGAATATTTCTCATTAAATAAAAAAAATAAGACTTATGAATTAGAGAAGGTTAGTGAATTAGCAAATTTATCTTTATTTTATAATTCTATAACCACATTACGCATTGCATTACCTCTAATTTTGGAGGATAAAAGTGTATCAAAATCGTTAAAGGATACCTTAATTAACGATACTAATTATCATTTGATTAAGTTTGAACTAAAAAACAAGATGATAGATTTCCCAATGGGCTTTCTAAATTTTGATGTACAAGTAACTCGGTACTATCAACTCATCATTGATAAAAACACTTACTTCCCGAAAATTATTTTAGAAAGAAACAGTCTTTTAAAAGATCAGTATTATACCCGAACCAGTTTTACAAATATCAACACTGCACCAAAAGCTTTAAGCGAAAGTTCCTGGTATTATTCTAGTTATGTAGATTATGAATCTAAAAAGAAAGTCGTCCAAAAACCCATAATCCCTGTTGGCAGCATCCTCTTAGATTGGTCGCTCCCAAAATATGGAAATCAAATTTCAGATACAGTAAAATCAGCAAACCATCAAGGAAAAATAGTATTAATGGAATTTTGGATCAAAAACTGTGGTTATTGTATGTTAGCATTTCCAGAAGTTAAAGAACTTCAAAAAAAGTATGGTCATCAAATTGAAATTCTGAGCATTAATGCCTACGATAAAAAAGAAGATCTTGATTTTTTTTATCGAAGAGAAAAGCCAGCATACAAAATGCTTTATGATGGAGAAAAAATGGCAAATGAATTGGGAATTTATGCTTACCCTGCAACAGTTCTAATAGACCAGAGCGGTAAAGTGATTTATGCTGCCAGAGGGTTTGATAAAAAGAAAACCGATGAAGCAATTCAGACAGTACTAAAATAAATAAAACTGACGTTGTAAAATGACAAAATCAGTTTATTTTATTAAACACTGCTAATCTTTCAAATTTTATAAACTAATTTGGAAATAAATTTTAAAACCATGAAAATCAAAACAACTTTATTATTTTTCTTATTGATTTCTTCTCTTTTTGTGAATGCACAAAATTTTAAAATAAATGGAACAGTTGAAGGATTGCCCAATGGAACTTGGTTGTATTTAAAAACAGTTTCTCCAGATAAAAAATTAGATTCAACTCAATTAAGCGATGGAAAATTTACACTATCAGGTAAAATGGCCGATAAAATTACCCGAGTTTATTTACACACCCATAATTATACAAATTATTTGAGTTTTTGGTTGGAAGAAAAGCCTTTAACTATCAGCTTAAAAGCTGGTGAATTTAAAAAAGGACTAATTATAGGTTCCAAAACAGAATTGGAAAACAAGCAATTAACTAAGTTGATGGCACCGATTACAAAAAAACAGGATAGCCTTAGTAGTTTATTGGGGGTGGAAAAAGATGCGCCTACTAAAGAATTGCTCTTAAAAGAGTTAAATGCGGCAAGAAAGGAAAGTAAGCAACAGGAAATGGACTATGTAAAAAGCAATCCCAATTCTTTAATATCAGCTAATTTATTAGATATTTATTCTTCTACATGGGGCAAGGAAAAAGCTGCGGAGCTGTATAAAAAATTTAACTTGGAAATGAAAAACACCCAATACGGGAAAAATATTAATAATTTCCTTTCCCTTAACAAAGATGTGAGAATTGGGGGACAATTTGTCGATTTTGAACAAGCAAACACCGCAGGTAAAATGATTAAACTTTCGGGTATCAAAGCAAAATACATTTTATTAGAGTTTTGGGGATCTTGGTGCGGTCCATGCAGGGCTGAAAATCCTAATTTGGTTAAAACCTATGCTGCGTATAAAAATAAAGGTTTTGAAATTTTAGGTGTCGCTGCCGATGATAATAAAGAGCAATGGCTAAAAGCAATTCAGGACGATAAGCTTCTTTGGGAAAACGTGAGCGATTTAAAAGGTGACAAAAATGTAGCTGCATTAATTTATGGAATTAACGCATACCCAACTAACTTTCTAATTGACGAAAAGGGGGTGATTATTGCCAAGAACTTACGGGGACAAGACTTAGAAAAGAAATTAGCCGAGTTACTTCCTTAATTAATCCTCTTGATACTTATCCGATGGTATATGCTCCATACTATACTCATCGGATGAGCATTATAAAGCCTTACTAGGGCAAGCAAAATCTGTACGTTTCAATCCTGTTTCTTTAATTGCAGCATAGCCGCCGGCAATATCAATTACATTTTCAATACCTCGTGCCTTTAAAATCGATGCGGCAATCATTGAACGATAACCACCTGCACAGTGGATATAATAAGTTTCCTTAGGGTTTAAAGCCATAGTCCATTCGTTAATATAATCTAACGGACGAGTTAATGTAGTTTCCAGATGCTCTGACTCATATTCTCCTGGCTTGCGCACATCTAATGCATTTAGATTTTCATCAGCCACTACGGCAGCTTCGAATTGGGCAGCGGAAACCGATACTACACGATCAATCTCTTTACCTGAGGCTTCCCAAGTGGCAACACTGCCTTTAAGGAAACCAATTGTATTATCGTAGCCTACACGAGCTAAACGAGTAATCGCTTCTTCCTCTTTTCCATCATCGGTAATCAATAAAATTTCTTGTTTTAAATCTGTAATCAAGGCCCCAACCCATGGTGCAAATTGTCCGTTTAATCCAATATTTATTGAATTTGGAATAAATCCCTTTGCAAAAACCTGTGGATCGCGGGTATCGAGTATTAATGCTCCAGTTAGATTTGCCACATCCTCAAATTCTGAAGGAGATAAAGCAACCAATCCTTTTTCATAAACAGCGTCTATGCTCTCATAACCACCCTTGTTCATGGCTACATTTTTGGCAAAATATTGTGGGGGCGGTAAAATCCCATCTGTTACTTCTTTAATAAACTGCTCTTTAGAATCCGCTTTCAATGCATAATTCACCTCTTTTTGATGCCCTAATGTATCGAAAGTTTCTTTACTCATACTTTTACCACATGCCGAACCTGCGCCATGAGCTGGATAAACAATAATGTCATCAGCCAATGGCTTGATCTTAGTTGCAAGGGAGTCGTATAGTAAACCGGCTAAATCTTCCATCGTTAAATCGCCTTTTTGTGCTAAATCTGGCCTACCTACATCCCCAATAAATAAGGTATCTCCACTAAAAATACAATGTTCTTTACCATTTTCATCGCTTAATAAATAGGTTGTTGATTCTAAAGTGTGCCCTGGGGTATGTAGCGCAGTAAGGGTAAGTTTCCCAATTTTAAATTGTTCTCCGTCTACTGCAATATGTGCTTTAAATGTAGTCTTGGCTGTTGGGCCGTAAACAATAGTGGCCCCAGATTTTTCTGCCAAATCAATATGACCTGAAACAAAATCAGCATGAAAATGAGTTTCAAAAATATATTTTATGGTTGCTCCATTTTGTGCCGCCTTGTTTAAATAAGGTATTACCTCACGTAGTGGATCAATAATCGCTGCCTCTCCCTCACTTTCTATGTAGTAAGCGGCTTCTGCTAAACATCCTGTATATATTTGTTCTATTTTCATATTGTGAGTATTGAGTAGTGTGTATTGCGTATTGAGACCAAGCGCTTATCAAAATCCAATTCTACAAAAATAAGAGTTATTGACCTATTATCGATATGATGTTAATCATAATAGTGTGTTTTTTTTATCTGCACTCAATCTCAATACGCATATCTCATATCTCGAATCTCTCTAATTCGTTAACTCTCCTGCTATAGAAACCTCCATCAAACGCTCCACTTCAGCCTTTGGCAAATCTTGCCCCATCAAAAACATCAGCTTCGTTACTGTAGCCTCAAAGGTCATATCGTAGCCACTTATTACGCCCATTTCTTGTAATTCCCTACTCGTTTCGTATACTCCTAACTGTACTGATCCACCTTTGCATTGAGATATATCAATAATGATTTTACCTTGTGCTATAGCTTTTTCTAAACAGTTAATAAACCACTTTGCAGTTGTGGTATTCCCTGAGCCAAAAGCCTCCAAAATAATGGCATCTACGTCTGATTCGGTAATGGCCTTAACTGCCAATTCAGTAATACCTGGATACATTTTTAATACGCCAATGTTAGGATTTAAATGAGTATGTATGCTAAATTCATCACTTGGGTAAGGCAAAATATAATTGTGATAAAATGATAAATTTACTCCTGCTTCGGCTAAAATCGAATAATTGGGCGACTGAAAAGCTTCAAATTTCTCTGAATTATATTTAATCGACCTATTTCCCCTAAACAATTGATAGTCGAAGTAAACACAAACTTCTGGTACCATAGCTTTATCCCCGTTCTTTGTAGCTGCAATTTCTAAGGCGGTGATTAAATTCTCTTTAGCGTCAGTTCTAATCTCTCCAATTGGCAATTGAGACCCAGTTAAAACCACTGGCTTGGTTAAATTTTGTAACATAAAACTTAATGCCGATGCGGTAAACGACATCGTATCAGAACCATGCAAAATTACAAAACCATCAAAATCATTGTATTTAGCTTTAATTAAATGAGCAAGTTCGGCCCATATTTCAGGGTTCATATTTGAAGAATCCAAGATCGGATTAAACGAATGAACTGATAATTGATAATCTAATCTTGCTAATTCGGGGACGTTTTCTTTGATTTGTGCAAAATCGAAAGGAATTAATGTTCCAGTTTTGGCATCATTTACCATCCCAATGGTACCGCCTGTATATATGATTAATATTTTTGTCATAGGTTTATTTAACAAAGAAAATATTTTTTTTACTTTAAACACAGAGAATTAAGAGAATTCACAGAGAACACAGAAGTTAATAAATCAATTGTTTATTAACCTTTTAATTCCATCCTTTAATCTGTAAACATTGAAATTCATAAGCAATCCTATATTATAATTCCCTAACTTCATATAGGTTAAGGTCTGAGCCAAATGAACATTATTTAATATTTCAACACTTTTTAGTTCAATAACAACTTTTTTTTCAACAACTAAATCTATTCTATAACCGCAATCCAGTTTAATTTCTTCAAAAAATACTGGTATACCTTTTTCCTTTTCAACCCAAAATCCCTCTTTCACCAATTTATAATATAAACACTCCTTATATACATTCTCCAACAAACCTGGTCCTAATGCAGTATGGACTTCAATTGCTATCCCAATAATTTCGCTTGTTAATTCATCCTTTGACATTTTGCAAGCTACAAAATAATCATAATCAACTGAAAATTAAATAGTTAATTAATTTAAAATTAAAAAATTAGCCAAACTCGTTGTTCTCTGTGTAAAACTCTGTGCACTCTGTGGTAAAAAATCTACTAAAGGTTAAACTCCAAAAACCTTCTTCGAGTTCTCTGTTGTTATTTCCGCCACTTTTTCTAAACTTAACTGGTAAATATCCGCCACTTTCTGCGCAATATGAATAAGATAACTACTTTCATTTGGTTTACCACGAAATGGAACGGGAGCTAAATACGGAGAATCGGTTTCTAGCACAACATGCTCAATAGGAATATCACTTAAAACTAAATCAAGTCCTGCTTTTTTATACGTTACTACACCGCCAATGCCCAAATAAAAATTCAAGTCAATTGCTCTTCTTGCTTGTGCCAAATCTCCTGTAAAGCAATGAAAAATGCCTCTTAATTTTTCATCCCTTTCCGATTCTAACACCTCAAAAACCTCATCAAAAGCTTCACGACAGTGGATAACAATAGGTAGTCCTAATTCTTTTGCCCATGCGATTTGCTTTTTAAAAGCATCTTGCTGAATTTGTAATGTTGTTTTGTCCCAATACAAATCAATTCCTATTTCACCAATGGCATAAATTTTTCTTCCTGTTATGCTAGCATATATTACAGATAGTTGATTGAGATAATCTTCTTTCACATCACATGGATGCAATCCTGCCATTGCAAAACAATTTTCGGGATAGCGTTTAACCAAATTATCGATCATTTCTATCGATTTGATGTCAACATTTGGCAAAAAGAGCCTTTTAATACCATTCGCTAAGCAGCGTTGCATTAACTGTTCTTGTTTGTTGGCATCAGCTTCGTAATAAAAATGCGTATGGGTATCGGTTAAAAGCATATGCAAAAGTATTTATTTTAGGCATAAAAAAAACCCCGATTTAAGATCGGGGTTTTTTAAAGATCGTTTTTATTGTTTAGTTATTGGCGCAGGAAATGCTCCTGCTGGAGGAGGGGCTAACATTCCTCTTTTGATATCTTTAATTTCGATTTCGAAAACTAAAGGGGCAAATGGAGGGATTGGGCCACCACCATTATCGCCATACCCTAATTTCGACGGCATAATTACAGTAATTTTACCACCTTTAGCAATCAATTGTAAGGCTTCAACAAATCCTTTAGCAATACCTTCTGATAATGGGATTGGAGTTGGGCCAAATTGTTTCATTGGGTTTGGAGGCATGTTTTCTTTCGCAACTTTTTCTATGCTTGTATCAAAAACATTTAGTTTTCCACTTATTTTTTTACTCGTTAATTGACCAATATAATCAACCATCGCTGTATCTCCCATTACTGGTTTTGGACCCGTTCCTGGTGCTGTAATAACATATTGTAAACCACTTGATGTAGTCGTTACCTTCAATTTATTATCTTCAACATATTTTTTCATTCTAGCACCTTCGCTTGCTTTTTTCTTATCCAAAGTTGCCTTTATATCAGCAGTATAGAATTCATTTGCTCTTTTTTGAAAAACAGAATCAACCTCATTTGGTTTTTTTGCAAGTACCTTTTGGATTTTCACCGTATAGTTTAAGTACTTTTGATCTTTATACTGCTCTGGGCGAGGTTGTTTATTATAGAACACCATCGTATCTATATTCAACTTAAATGTTACACTATCGCCTTCGCCAAAAAGTGTTAACACATCATTCATATCACCAGAATAAACTTTTTTACCTACAGGGAAAAATCTCGCTTGTTCAGTATCATAAGTTGCTTCAAGAATAGAATCTTTATCGTTAGTGTGGATAAAGTCTATTTTAATAAAATCACCTTCTTTAATTTTTGCACCGCCACCTTCTTTATGAACTGTATACAATAGGCCTCCCTTGCCCTTTTGCTCTTTTGCTCCACATGCAGCCAAAAATGTTGACGCTGCGAAAAGAATTACTAAACCTTTTTTCATTTTTTTTTATCTGATTTTTATGTTTTTACTTATTTATTTTATTGCAATAATTGCGTTTTATACTCAGGTAGTATCGATTTAAATGCATCAATTGTTTGTGCTAAATCTTTTTCAGAAACCCCTCCTGCCGCGTTTCTATGACCACCACCGTCGAAATATTTTTTACATATTTCATTTGCCGGAAAATCGCCGGTTGAACGCAAAGATAATTTAACTTTATCAGTTCTTTCAATAATAAATGCCGCTAGTTTTATACCATTTATAGAAAGCGCAAAATTAACGATCCCCTCCGTGTCTCCAGTTGCAATATCATAATTTTTTAATTCAGTTGCACTAACTGAAATGATTGCTGTATTAAATTCTCGTAAAATTTCTAACTTATTGGATAAGCAATGTCCTAAAAAACGCAATCTATTTTCAGAAGCATTATCATAAACCAATTGATGAATACGCCAATGTTCGGCACCTAAATCAATCAAATCGGCAGCAATTCTATACACTAATGAAGTAGCCGAAGGGAACCGAAATGATCCAGAATCAGTCATAATACCTGTATACAAACAGGTGGCAACATCTTTATTAATCAATGTACCATCGTTAAGTTCATTTACAATAAAATCGTACACCAACTGCGCTGCCGCACAAGCATTGATATTCCAATGCCTAAAATCATCAAAATCTTCAGGTTCTAAATGATGATCGATCATTACCTTTATTGCATCCGTTGCTCGAATGTGCTCACCAAGTTGGTTAATTCTACTTAATGTATTAAAGTCTAAACAAAATATAACTGCTGCATCATTCACCAATTGTACCGACTTCTCAACCGCTTCAGTGTAAATGATTACATCCGAATTATTAGGTAACCAATGTAAAAAATCTGGATAATCTGTTGGCGTGATTACAGTTACATGGTGGCCTTTTTGAATTAAATAGGCATATAAGCCCAAAGAAGAACCCATGGCATCACCGTCTGGTTTATGATGCGTGGTAATCACAATTTTTTGTGGAGTGGCTAGTATTGTTTTTAATTCGCTTAAGGATACCATAATTTTAGCATGCAAAGCTAATGATTTTAGGTTTAATTGGTAGCTTTGCTATAATTTTAATTATTTAAAGTGTATTTTTGCAAAAAAATTGAAATAAAATAAGATGAGTACAAATAGAACATTTACCATGATTAAGCCAGATGCAGTTGCAAATGGCCACATTGGCGCGATCATTAATGATATTACAAATGCAGGATTTAAAATCATTGCATTAAAATACACAAAACTTACAGAAGAAACCGCTGGCGATTTTTATGCTGTTCACAAAGCGCGTCCTTTTTATGGAGATTTAGTAAGCTTCATGTCTTCTGGACCAATTGTAGCAGCTATTTTAGAAAAAGAAAATGCCATTGAAGATTTTAGGAAATTAATTGGTGCTACCAACCCAGCTGAAGCTGCAGAAGGCACTATCCGCCAGAAATATGCAAAATCTATCGACGCAAATGCAGTTCATGGATCTGACTCAGACGAAAATGCACAAATTGAAGGCGACTTCTTTTTTACAGCAGCTGAGCGTTTCTAATACAGAATTAGTTGTTCATTAGTGAACTAAAAAAGTCATTTCGCCTTATCGAAATGACTTTTTTATTGAATTTTATTATCTTTCGACCCTAAACTTAATTTTTAATGAAGACAGTATTCATTTCGGCCTTAATTTCCCTTGTCGGATTTTCTGCAAGCGCCCAAACCACCGCAAAAAAAACGGTTTCAGCTAAAAAACCTGAAATTACTAGTATAAAAAAGCCAAGTTTGGCAAAAACCCCAGTTGCTAAACCTATAGCTAAACCCCTTACTTTTAAAAGCAACCTCGATTCTGCCAGTTATGCGCTTGGTGTAAATGTAGCAAGTAGCTTTAAATCTGGTGGCTTAAGCACTATTAATTTCGACCTTTTAAATAAAGGAATGAAAGATGTTTTTGCAGGAGCAAATCCAACCTTAACTCAACAACAATGTCAAGAAGCTATTCAAACTCTCTTCCAAAGCTTTAGTGCACAGCGAGAAGAAATGGCAAAAAAAAATGAAGAAATAGAAAAACAAAAATACTTGCCAGCAATTAAAGAAGGTGAGGCATTTTTAACACAAAACAAAACTAAAGCCAACATAAAAACAACAGTTAGTGGCTTACAATACGAAGTGATTACACCCGGAACAGGTACCAAACCTGTAGCGAGCGACCGAGTAACCGTTAACTATAAAGGCACATTATTAAATGGCTTCGAATTTGACAGCTCATATAAACGCGGAGAGCCCGCTACTTTTGGTCTAGACCAGGTAATCCCGGGGTGGACAGAAGGTGTGCAATTGATGCAAGAAGGTGCTAAATACAGATTTTTTATCCCTTATAATTTAGGGTACGGTGGCCGAGCTGCTGGAGACATTACCCCCTTTAGTACATTGATTTTTGAAATTGAGCTTATTAAAGTTGGTGCGCAAGACTAAAAAATAAAGCACACAAACAATAACGATTTAGGTTTGTTCTTAGAAAAATCAAACTTAAATCGTTGTTATGAAAAGATATATTCCGCTATCACTAATCGCCCTCTTCTGTACTGTATTAACCAGTTGCGATTTAATTGAAGGTATTTTTAAAGCCGGGGTGTGGACTGGCGTTATTATTGTAATTCTTGTTATCGCACTTGTAATTTGGCTAATTTCAAAAGTTTTTGGAGGGAAAGGTTAAGACCTCGTATCTCTCATCGGATGAGAATAGGTGTGATGGCTACTCTCATCCGATGAGAGATGAGTTTCACAAGAAAACAATTTCCGTAATAACTTCCGAACCTGCTCTTTCATTTAGCTTCTGAATAATTCCGGTTCTTACCATCAGCAATTCATTTTTAATAACTGATGATTCTATCCTAACAAAAAGCTTTTTTTGGCTTACATAAATTTGCGTAGTTCGATTAGCAACAGCAGTACCCATCAATTCAGGCCAGTGTGCAACAACGCCTGTTTCATCGTATTTACCACGTAAACGATACACTGATAACATTTTGGTAATGGCATCCTTTAAGCTAATATCATTCGGTTTACGCATGTTTAATTATTCCACTTTCTACTTCAAACAAAGTTACATCAACTTTTATAGCATTAAAAATAGATAACACTCTTTCTTTACCGGTATCAGTTATAAAAATTTGGCCAAAATCATGATGCGAAACCATTTCCATTAGCTTATGAACCCTCAAATCATCCAATTTATCAAAAATATCGTCGAGTAATAAAATAGGTTTAAAACCTTTAAATTTCTGCAGGTAGGCATATTGGGCCAATTTAAGCGCAATCAAAAATGATTTCTGTTGGCCTTGAGAGCCAAACCGTTTTAAAGGCATTGCTGATAAAGTAAAAAGCAGGTCGTCTTTGTGTATTCCTGTTGTTGTTCTTTCTACTATTCGATCGCGTTCGATTGATTTTCTTAACAACTCTTCAAAATTTTCCTCATTTAATTGAGATTGATAGGTTAAGGCAACTGTTTCAGCATCATCTGTTATAAAACGATAATACGTATTAAATAGCGGAATAAAATCTGCCATAAACCGCTTACGTTTTTCGAAAATTTTATCTCCCGAATTAATGAGTTGGGCATCCAAAATCTCTAATAACGAAACATCTAGCTTTCTTGTTAAGGCAACTTGCTTTAAAAGCGCATTTCGATTTAACAGATGTTTATTATAAACAATTAACTCGTCTAAATAACTAGAATCAGTTTGTGATATCACATTATCAATAAAACGACGACGTTCTTCACTCCCATCCATAATAATATTCACATCATATGGAGAAATCATCACCAATGGGAAAAGCCCAATATGGTTGGCTAGCTTATCGTATTCCTTTTTATTTCTTTTGAATTGCTTCTTTTGATTGCGTTTTAATCCACACGTAATCTTCTCATTCTTTTCTTTACGATCAAAATCGCCCTGAACCAAAAAAAGATCTTCATTCGTTTTAATTTGATGACTATCTATTGGATTAAAATATCCTTTGCAAAGACATAAATAATGTATAGCGTCTAATAAATTAGTTTTGCCAGCCCCATTGTTTCCCACAAAAACATTCACCGTTTTTGAAAAGCTAAGTTCGGCAGTTGCGTAATTCTTAAAATTTAGAAGTGTAATATTCTTTAACCACATAGTTTGTATGCAAAGATAAGTTTTTAATGGAGTATTGAGCTTTACGCAATACAATTTACATCATACTCAATACCAATTAAACAAGCTCTTTATGAAATAGTTAAAAAAGGGGTTGATACTTCGGTTGAAAAACGTATTTTTGCATTCTCAATTTTTAAACCACATGTCTAAAACAGATAAAACAGTAACACAACCTGTGAAGAAAAATTCTTTTTTTGAAGAGAATGGCAAAAGTTTTCTTTTTATAGGGGCTGCAATCCTTGCCTTAGGCGCAATTGCACTTTATTATTTCGCATCTTATATGCCAGGCCGCGCAAAAGAGGCTTCTGCGCAAATGTATAAAGCAGAACAATATGTAGGAGTAGATTCTTTAGCCGGCAAAGCAATTGATGGCGAAGGGGGGTATCCGGGTTTGGAAAAAATTGCTGAAGAATATGCAAATACTAAATCGGCAAATTTAGCTAATCTTTATCTAGGCGGCATTTATTTACGTAAAGGCGAATATAAAAAAGCAACTGAAGCATTAGGAAAATACACTGCAACTGGAAGCCCTGTAGCTGACCCATTAGCATTAGGTTTATTGGGTGATGCATACAGCGAATTAAAAGATTACAAACAAGCTGCAACGTATTATCAAAAAGCTGCTGATAAAGCAAATAATAAATTTACTTCTCCAATGTTTCTTAAAAAATTGGGCTTAGTAAACGAAACCCTTAAAGATTTTAAAGCGGCAGAAGAAGCCTATACTAAAATCAAATCTCAATTTCCTGAAAGTCAAGAAGCACCAATGATTGATGAGTACATCGCTCGTGTGCAAAGTCAAATAAAATAGAAAAAATTGGCATCGCATTTAAAAAATCTTTCCGACTTTTCTCATACTACCATTCCAAATGGCAATGCTTTTAAAATGGCAATTGTTGTGGCAGAATGGAACGCAAAAATTACTGGGGCTTTATATGAAGGTGCCTTACAAACCTTGTTAAGGCATGGTGTAAAAGAAGAAAACATCATCACTATGTCGGTACCTGGTAGTTTTGAACTTACTGTTGCTGCCGAAATTTTATTAAATAGCAAATCTAACCTTGATGCAGTAATTTGTTTAGGCTGCGTAATTCAAGGCGACACCAAACATTTTGATTTTATATGCGATGCTGTTGCAAATGGAATTACCAATGTTGGAATAAAGCATAGTAAACCCGTTATTTTTGGCGTTCTTACCACCAATAATGAAGAACAAGCACTCGATAGAGCAGGTGGAAAACATGGCAATAAAGGGGATGAGGCCGCAATTACGGCCCTAAAAATGGCAGATTTCGCTGCAACCATCTAAAGAAGTGTTTGTTATTCATAAAAATTAGTACTTTAGGGACTTAAACTTTGTACCGATGAAGAAAATCGCCATTCTATTATTAGTTGTGTTTTGCGCAATCGTTGTATTAGAATCTTGCTCATCTCGTCTTTGCCCCGCTTACAGTACATATCCAGAGGGAAAAAGAAAGAGACCATAAAATGCAATGGATTAACCTTACCGATTTAGCACAGCTAAATACCATCAAAAATGATGGAAACTATAGTGTTATATTTAAGCACAGCACCCGTTGTTCTATCAGCATGATGGCGAAAAGGCGCTTTGAGCTAGATTGGGACACATTACCTGAAAACATTAGCCTCTATTTTTTAGATTTGATTAGCTATAGAGATATTTCAGCAGCCATTGCCGAAGTATTTCAAGTGCATCACGAATCACCACAACTTTTGCTTATCAAAAATGGCGAATGTATTCTCGATTCATCGCATGGGGATATTTCTGCAGAAGAAGTGGTAGAATTAGTTAATACCCGAACGTAAGAGTCTGCTTAATATCAGGGTGTAAACTATACGCAACTGGACATGTTCTTGCCGAACGCTCGATAATTTCTCTTTCTTTTTCGGTATAATTATTAGCTGGAAATTGAAGGTTTACTACTATCTCGGTTACCCGACGAGGATTTTCGCCCATAATTTTAGTGATTTCTGCAGTTGTCCCGTTTATATCGAAACCATGAGTTCGAGCGGCAATACCCACAATGGTTAACATACAATTGCCTAGCGAGGTTGCTAATAAATCGGTTGGCGAAAAAGCTTCCCCTTTTCCTTGATTATCAACCGGTGCATCGGTTATAATTTCGATACCCGATTTCAGATGAACAGAAGATGTTCTTAACTCGCCGTTATACGTGATTTTTGATGTTGCCATGTTTGTGATTTTACGGTAAAATTAATATTTTTTCTTTAGTATCGAGTAGTTAGTATCAAGTATCAAGATTGCTCCCATAGCGATGTCTGAATAAACAAATGACACCAACGAACAAACTAACCGCTTTACACCAAACGCTCAGCGCCCTATGCTCCTTGCTCCCTTCATTCCAAATCCGTAACTTTACAACATGATTGAACTTCCTGTAGTTGCAGCCGTTACAGATAAACCTCGTAAACCCGATTGGTTAAGAGTAAAACTACCTGTTGGAAAAGAGTATGCACAGGTACGTAGCTTGGTTGACACCCATAAATTACATACCATTTGCGAAAGTGGAAATTGCCCAAATATGGGCGAATGTTGGGGTGCAGGAACGGCTACATTTATGATTTTAGGAAATATCTGTACACGTTCGTGCTCTTTTTGTGCCGTTGCTACAGGTAGGCCTTTAGCGGTTGATGTTGATGAGCCCAATCGTGTGGCCAATTCGGTAAAACTAATGAAGGTAAAGCACTGTGTAATCACTTCCGTAGATCGCGATGATTTAAAAGATGGTGGTTCAATTATTTGGGCAGAAACCTTACAGGCCATCAGAAGAGAAAGTCCAGAAACCACTTTAGAAACTTTAGTGCCTGATTTTAGAGGGCAATGGGATAATTTATATCGCGTATTGGAAGAACGTCCAGAAGTGATGTCGCATAACGTTGAAACGGTAAAGCGATTAACTAAACAAGTGCGCATTCAAGCTAAATACGATCGCAGTTTAGAAGCGTTAAAGAGAATTTCAGAATTTGGATTACGTACCAAAACCGGCATTATGCTAGGTTTAGGTGAGGCTGAAGAAGATGTCTTAGAAGCCATGGATGATCTAGTGGCAAATGGCGTACATATTTTAACTTTGGGTCAATATCTACAACCTACAAGAAATCATCACCCTGTGGTAGATTGGATACATCCCGATCAATTTGCAAAATACAAAGAAATAGGCTTGGCAAAAGGTTTAAGGTATGTAGAAAGCGGCCCATTGGTACGCTCATCTTACCATGCAGAAAAGCATCTATTTGACTTCTAGAGCTACAAGTTGTATATATCTTAAAATTCATTTTTTCAGAATTTGATTGTATATTAGTGGTCTTGGCACCTACAAAAAAAATATCACTTTCAGAAGAAGAATTGGTAAATGCACTCAAAAGGCAAGAAACCATTGCTATTAAAGCATTGTATGATATGTACTCAGGTGCTCTGCTTGGCGTAATTTCAAGAATTGTTATTCATACTGAGGTTGCAGAAGATCTTTTACAAGAAACTTTCGTGAAAATCTGGAATTCTGCTTCAACTTATGACTCCTCAAAAGGGCGTTTATTTACATGGATGATGAATGTTGCGCGCAACTTATCGATTGATAAATTAAGGTCAAAAGATTTTAAAAATTCGAATAAAAACCAAGATATAGAAAATAACGTAGATTTCATTGACGAGCAAAAAAAGGTAATTTTTAATGCAGATACTTTGGGTTTAAAGGAGTTGGTAACAAAGCTTAAACCTGAATTTAAAAGCGTGCTAGACATGATCTATTTTAAAGGATATACACACGTTGAAGCTGCAGAAGAATTAAATTTACCATTGGGCACAGTTAAAACTCGTGTGCGAATGGCAATTTTAGAGTTAAGGAAAAATTTTAATTGAGGTGGAAGAAGTAAAAGCATATATCGAATCGGGCATACTTGAGCTTTACGTTCTAGGGCAGTTATCTGCAGCAGAATGTAAGGAAGTGGAAGAAATGGCCAACACATATCCTGAAATAAAAGCAGAGATATTGGCGATTGAGCTTGCTATGGAAACTTATGCGCAACAAAATGCCATTGAACCACCAGCCAACGCTGAAGAAAAATTATTTGGTGTTTTAGGCATTAAAGAGCCTGAAGAAATTGCAACTGAACCCAAAGTTGTTCCTTTGTATGATAATGTGAGCGATCGGAAGGTAAAAAGATTGAGTTATGCGTTAATAGCGTGTAGCATTTTATTGGCAATTAGTTTGGGCGCATTATTTTCAGCCCATAAAGAATTAAAAGATGCCAACTTTGAAATTGCAAACTTAAGCACCGATAAAGAGAAATTTGCTGAAAATGCTTCTAAGTTAGAATTTGAGAATGCTGGAATGGAAAACAGAATTGCCATGACAGAAACCAACGAGTGGACAACCGTTAAGCTTGCTGGCGTTGCAAACTCTCCTAAAGCCAACATGTTGGTATATTGGAATAAGACCAATAAAAATATTTTAATCAATTATGCCGCCATGGATCTGCCTAAAACAGATCAATCTCACGAATATCAGCTATGGGCTCTTGTGGATGGGAAACCGGTTAGCTTAGGGGTTTTTGCAAGCAATGAAAGCGCTAAAGAAGCGGTTTTGCAAATGCAAACTATTGAAAAAGCACAAGCATTTGCTGTAACCATAGAGCCAACTGGCGGAAGTATAAATCCTACCATGGAAAAAATGGTTGTAATGGGTGCTATATAATTCTCTTTAACGTTTTTGGAAGTTGTTCTGCCACTTGCAATGCACTTACCGTAAATCTTTTTCTTGCTAATTCATCACCCGCTTTTCCGTGTGCATAAACGGCTAGTTTTGCAGCATCAGCTGATGAATATCCTTGCGCTAAGAAACCAACAATCATCCCTGTTAATACATCGCCCATACCTCCAGAAGCCATGCCTGGATTTCCAGTTTGATTAATATGAACCTCTTCATTTGGCAAACAAACAAACGTATATTGATTTTTAAGAATGATGATTAAGTTTCTTTGCTTCGCCTGTTTCTTGGCTGTTTGTATCCTCTCCCACCAGGTTTGATGTACTCCAAAAAGTCGGTCAAATTCTTTTAGATGTGGTGTTAAAACTGTTCTTTCTGGCAGTTTTTCGTACAGATCCATGCGTTTAGCCAGCATATTTAGTGCATCTGCATCCACTACCAGTGGTTTTCTTAGATTAATTACCTTATTGAAGAGCAGCTCGTCTTCTTCTGCTAAGCCTAAACCTGGCCCAATCGCTATTGCCGTATATTCTTCAAGCGCTTCTACCGCTAAATGCTCATTCCGTGGCAAAGCCATCACTTCGGGCAATGTGGTGTTAAGTGCTACTAGCCCACTATTTGGAAGGCAAAGCGTAGTTAAGCCTGCCCCTACTCGTAAACAAGCTCGAGCAGATAGTAAAGCTGCACCCATCGTTGTGGTATTTCCTGCCACAATTAATGCATGTCCGTAAGTACCCTTATGCGTAAAATTAGCTCTTGGATTAAGGGCTGGCTTCGTAATTAACTTCCAATTACTTGGTATACTTACTATAAAGTCTTCATCCAATCCGATATTCACTACCTCGAATTGAGCCAAAGCGACTTTCGATTCTGGAAAGAAAAAATTGAGCTTCGGTCGTTGAAAACAAATCACCAAATCGGCCTTAATGCCTTTATAGTCTTTATCAATTAGTCCCTCGCTTGGAAAACCTGTTGGCACATCTACAGCAATTGTCGTTTTATTTAATACGTTAACGTTGTGAGCCAATTCCGCAAATTTATCAGTAAATGGTTTATTTAAACCTGAACCCAAAATGGCATCAATAATTAAATCAGATTTGATGTTTTTGAATTGTTCTGGCTCCGTGATTTGTATTGGTCGGATTTTAGTTTTTGCCAGCCTTTCTAGATTTTCAATATACTCATTACTTTGTTTGGTGCCGAAGAGGATCAAATACACCGAAATGTTTTCGTACTTATCATTATAAAGTATGCGGGAAATCGCTAGACCATCACCACCGTTATTTCCTTGTCCACATAAAATAGAAATAGATTTTTTTTTATTGGGATATTTCTTTTTAAAAACCTTCACAAATTCTTGAGCGGCCCGTTCCATTAAATCTATCGATGAAATGGGTTGATGCTGAATAGTATACACATCGACTTCATGCATTTGTTTTGAGGTTAACAAGGTTTCCATTATACTAAGTTAACAGTTCTCAATCCAAACACATAACAGATTTTTAAGCCATTTCCTTCTTCAAAAATTTCCCTGTTAAACTAATCGGATTTTGAATTAAGCCTTCTGGAGTACCTTCGAATATAATTCTTCCACCTCCGGCACCACCCTCTTCACCTAAATCAATTACCCAATCGGCCACTTTTACCACATCCAAATTATGCTCAATAACCAGCACTGTATTTCCTTTTTCTACCAATTCGTTTAATACACCCAACAACACATTAATATCTTCAAAATGTAAGCCCGTTGTAGGCTCATCCAAGATATAAAATGTTTTGCCAGTATCTTTTTTCGAAAGCTCGGTGGCTAGTTTAACACGTTGTGCTTCACCACCAGATAGCGTGGTCGATGATTGTCCTAATCGAATATATCCTAAACCCACGTCGTTTAGCGTTTTAATTTTACGATAAATGGCAGGCATGTGTTCAAAAAAGGCACAAGCATCTTCAATACTCATATCCAACACATCACTAATCGATTTTCCGCGGTAACGAACTTCTAGCGTTTCTCTATTGTACCTTCTACCACCACATTCTTCACAAGGAACAGCAACATCTGGCAAGAAATTCATCTCAATAACCTTCATTCCTGCACCCTGACAGGTCTCGCATCGTCCACCTTTTACATTAAATGAAAAACGGCCCGGTTTATATCCGCGAATTTTCGCCTCTGGCAATAAAACAAATAGGTTCCGAATATCTGAGAAAACACCGGTATAGGTTGAGGGGTTAGAACGAGGTGTACGGCCGATAGGTGCCTGATCAATCTCAATTACTTTATCAATTTCTTTTAAACCGTTAATTTTCTCATACGGTAACGGGTGCTTTTTTGCTCTAAAAAAATGATGATTTAAAATTGGATATAAGGTTTCAGTAATTAAGCTTGATTTTCCGCTACCAGAAACCCCAGTTACCGCAATAAATTTCCCTAATGGAAAATCGACTGAGACTTCTTTAAGGTTATGCCCGGTTGCTTTAATGATCGACAATTTATGCCCATTTCCTTTCCTACGTTTTTTCGGAACTTCAATTCCTTTTTTACCATTTAAATAGGCTGCAGTTAGTGTACCTGATTTTAAAATATCAGCTGGAGTACCTTGTGCCACGATTTCGCCGCCATGTACACCTGCTGCCGGACCAATATCAATCACATGATCGGCTTCTAAAATCATTTCTTTATCGTGTTCTACTACTAAAACGGTATTCCCCAAGTCGCGAAGGTTTTTAAGCGCCCCAATTAACCTTTCATTATCCCTTTGATGCAAACCAATACTCGGTTCATCTAAAATGTACATTACATTCATTAGCTGAGAACCAATTTGTGTGGCTAATCTAATACGTTGTGCCTCGCCTCCAGAGAGAGTTCTGGCTGTTCGATCAAGTGAAAGATAAGTTAACCCAACATCGGTTAAAAAGCCAATTCTTGCTCTAATTTCTTTTAAAATCTCTTTAGCAATAATATTTTGACGTTCACTTAATCGTTCTTCTACTGCAATAAACCACAATTTTAAGCCATTAATATCCATCTCGGCCAAATCAAAAATGCTTTTGCCATCTACTTTAAAATGCAGACTTTCTTTTTTTAATCGGGCGCCATTACATTCAGGGCATGTTTTCAGCTTTCTGAAAGCATCCATATCATCTGCATTTGCCGTATCACTTCTTTTATCTTGTTGTTCTTCTAAAAGTTTAATAATTCCATCGAAAGTAATCTGATAATTCTGAACATTCCATTTATTGTATTCAACAGCTACACTTAGCAATTCATGTGTGCCATTTAAAATGATGTCTATATTTTCATCGCCCAACTTTTCTAATGGAGTAGAAAGCGAGAAATTGTATTTCTTCGCCAGTGCTTTTAAAACTTGAAACATCCAAACATCGCGGTACTCACCCAATGGTGCTAGCCCTCCATTCAAAATGCTCAATTTCATATTTGGCATTACCGATTCCTTATCCACCACAAATATATAGCCTAAGCCATCGCAGCGTTCGCAGGCACCATAAGGTGAATTAAAGGAAAAACTATTCGGTTGTGGCTCATCATAAGAAATTCCTGTAGTTGGGCACATTAAAAACTTACTAAAATGAGCAACATTGTTCTCTTTGTCGCTAATTTTAATAATGCCTTTACCCAAACGCATAGCAGTTTGAATACTTTCATTTAATCTTTTATGGTCTTTCTCGTCAATGATCAATCGGTCTACCACAATTTCAATGTCGTGAATTTTATAGCGATCTACCTGCATTTTAGCCGTAAGATCTTTAATCTCACCATCTACCCTAACTTTTACAAAGCCTTGTTTACGAATTTGCTCAAATAATTCACGATAATGTCCTTTACGTCCTTTAACTACAGGCGCAAGGATGTTTACAGGCATTGTATCGAATTTTTTGTAAATATTTTTTAGAATTTGATCCTCGCTCATGCGCTCCATTTTCTCACCCGTATTATAAGAAAAGGCATCTGCCACGCGTGCATAAAGCAAACGCATAAAATCGTAGATTTCGGTAATGGTACCAACAGTAGAACGAGGATTTTTACTGGTTGTTTTTTGTTCAATTGCAATTACCGGACTAAGACCCGAAACCTTGTCAACATCTGGTCGCTCCATCCCACCCATAAATTGACGCGAATATGCACTAAAAGTTTCCATATAACGGCGTTGACCTTCTGCATAAATGGTATCGAAAGCAAGCGATGATTTTCCGCTACCACTTAAGCCAGTAATTACAACGAGCTGATTTCGAGGAAAACTAACATCAATATTTTTAAGATTATGTACCCTAGCACCATACACTTCTACATCTTTTTGTTCACCTAGGTCGATATTCTTTTTGCTCATAAATTTTTATGGAATCGCTTATTAAAAACAGCCTGCAAAAATAATGAATTTTAAGCAAAAAAGCTACTGATTTTCAAAGGTTAAAAAGGTTTGTTCGTTTGTTAGTTTTTTAGTTTGTTGGCAGGGAAATGGATTGACTAATAAATGGTATGTTTGAAACAAAGCGCGTTTAAAACCGTTAATAGCCAAAACATCATCATTCATAAAATTTATGATTAAACGCTCAAAAATTATACTAAAAACAGTATGCTTTATCACTTTCGTAAACAGTCTTTCTAGCTGTTCATTTCAGAAAGAATTAAAAAACCCTTCTCCACTTTCGGCGAATACCTTAACTGCACTAAATGGGACCTATGAGATCAAGAGCACCAATGCCGATTCTGTTAGTAAAAAATATTGGATGTATAATAATTTTCTTACAGAAATCGATAGAAAAATACTTTCAGATACCTTAAAAATCGACAGTTTAAAATCTTATTCGTTTAGTTTAACAATTTTATCTAATAAGCTATGCAAAATAAGTTACCTAGAGAATAATATGATTATAAGAGAAAGGCTACTTAAAACAAAGTTAAAAAGAGATGGTTATTTATACCTTAAAAATAAAAATGTTGCCTTCATTTTTGTTCCTTACTTAGCTGGGGCGCTCGACATTAAAAAAACACGTTTAACAAAATCGCTTAATGGTGATTTAATTTTTGATGTAGTAAGTCACAGATCAGGCGCATTTTTAGTGGTGATGTTTTTAGATGGAAGAACCTGGAATTACCGAAATGAATACAACAAGATTAATTAATGAACAATTGACGAATGAACTAATCAACTATATATTTGGAATGAAACGAAATTAAGGATAGTTTTGAGGAACAAAGCGCTTAAAATTTAAACCGCGTTATTTAGTTAAAAAATAGCTTAGAAAATTATGATTATCGAACCTAGAATGCGAGGATTTATATGTTTAACTGCACATCCAAAGGGTTGTGAGCAAAACATCATCAATCAAATTAATTATATAAAATCTAATGGACCTATAGCTGGCCCAAAAAAAGTATTGGTTATTGGAGCTTCTACGGGTTTCGGACTAGCCTCTAGAATTACGAGTGCCTTTGGTTCAGAAGCCGCGACTATCGGGGTTTATTTTGAGAAACCGCCAAAAGAAGGTAAAACAGCATCACCAGGATGGTATAATACAGCTGCTTTCGAAACTGAAGCCATAAAAGCTGGTTTATATGCAAAAAGCATTAATGGCGACGCATTTTCAAACGAAGTTAAACAGCAAACCATTGATTTAATTAAGGCCGATTTAGGACAAATTGATTTGGTAATTTATAGTTTAGCTTCACCAGTAAGAACAAATCCAAATACTGGGATTATGCACCGTTCGGTTCTAAAACCTATTGGTGGGTCGTACACCAATAAAACGGTTGATTTTCATACTGGAATAGTATCTGAAGTGTCGATTGAACCAGCTAATGATGATGAAATTGAAAATACAGTAGCTGTAATGGGCGGCGAAGATTGGGAAATGTGGATTGATGCATTAAAAGCAGAAAACTTATTAGCCGATGGTTTTACCACTGTTGCCTATTCATACATCGGCCCGGCAGTTACAGAGGCTGTGTATCGTAAAGGAACAATTGGCAGAGCAAAAGATCATTTAGAAGCAACTGCATTTACAATTACCGACAAATTAGCATCGTTAAATGGAAAAGCTTACGTTTCAGTTAATAAAGCGTTGGTTACACAAGCGAGTTCAGCAATCCCTGTTATCCCTTTATATATTTCAATTCTATATAAAATAATGAAGGAAGAGGGTATCCACGAGGGATGTATAGAGCAAATTCAACGTTTGTTCAAAAACAGGCTGTATAGTGGCGATTCGGTTCCATTAGATGAAAAAGGTAGAATTAGGATAGACGATTGGGAAATGCGCGAAGATGTTCAAGCGCGTGTGGCAGCTTTATGGGAAGAGTCGACTACTGAAAATCTACCTGCAATTGGCGATTTAGCAGGGTACAAAAGTGATTTTCTAAACTTATTTGGCTTCGATGTTGATGGGGTAGATTATCAGGCAGATGCCAATGAAATGGTTGATGTACCAGGACTAGTTGAGGCTAAAGAAGCAAACGGAGAATAAAAAATAGATTTTAAGAAGAGAACCTCGTCTGTTAAAGGACGAGGTTTTCTTCTATAAAATTTTTACAGTAATTTTTAATCAATTCTCTAACTTTTCTAAATTCTGATGTTATTTCTTCCTCTGTTCCAGTCGCTTTTGCAGGATCAGGGAAATTTTGATGAAATTTTATTGCTTTAGATGGAAAATAAGGGCAACTTTCTCTTGCGTTATCACAAACTGTGATGATAAAATCGAAAACGATGTCTTTATATTCATCTATATGATTGGAAGTATGTGTAGAGATATCGATTCCATCTTCTTTCATGGTTGCTATAGCTCTCGGATTTACGCCATGAGTTTCGATTCCGGCACTATAAATTTCGGTCTTGCCTTTGGCAAAATACCGTAAATAGCCTTCTGCAATTTGACTGCGACAGCTATTACCAGTACATAAAACTAATATTTTCATTAGTAAATAATTTTCTCTTTCAATTAGCAACATCCTCCACCAGGTACACAAGCATTAGCCGTTGGAAGCTGATTTAAATTAATCATTTGTTTCTCAGCCGGAATACCACAAGCATCATTTGCTAAACAAGCTGTTTGCATATTCAACAATAAAAAATCTTTCCCGTCAAAATCCAATCCAAATTTCCCAATTGTTTCGTTTTGATATTCAACTTCTATTTCGAGGTCTTCCATACCTAAAACTTTTTCAGACAAACCAATAATAGTTAATAGTTTACCAGGTTTTAAACGATGCTCAAAATCATTTGCATCCCATAATTGAAAATTAGCTTTGTTCTCTTTACGAACTTTACCTCCACAATCAATAAAATGCTTGCTTACCACACCAATTTCAGTAACGTGGAAATGTTCTGGCACAAGTGTGCCATCTTGTAATTTAAAATTTACAGCTTCAACAGACTGTAAAATGTTTTTAACTTCGGATAATTTCATTTTTAAAAATTTTACTTTAACAACAATTATTTTTTTGAACTTGAATTTTTCCAAACACTTCTGAAAGGAAATTTTGAAATTTCAAGAACGTATCTTCATCAATACAATAACAGATCGCATTACCATCAATATTGCCCTTAATTAGCCCTGCATTTTTCAATTCTTTTAAGTGTTGAGAAACCGTAGGTTGAGCCAAAGGCAATTCGTTTACAATATCTCCACAAATGCAGGTGCTCACTTCGAGCAAATAATCAATGATGGCAATTCTGGCGGGGTGAGCTAGTGCCTTCATTAATAAAGCCATTTCATTTTGTTTGTCTGTAAAGTGGTCAGTTTTAGATGCGCCCATTATTTTATATTTTAATATTGCAATATTACGATAAAGATTATTACAAAGCAAATTATTACCTTTAAATAAAAAATCTAATGTCGAATATTAAGCTAATTATCGAGGAACGCCCAAGTAATATTGGCAATTTTATGGTTGGTCGACTACTGCCCTTTCGTGAAAAAAGAATGGTTGGCCCCTTTTCATTTATCGATCATATGGGGCCTGTGGCAATGAATGATCATCAAAACATAGATATTCCCCCTCACCCACACATTGGCTTATCAACCCTCACCTATCTTTTTGAGGGTAGCATTATGCATAAAGATGGATTAGGTACCGAAATTGAAATTAAACCCGGCCAGGTAAACTGGATGACCGCCGGAAAAGGAATTGCCCATTCTGAACGAACACCTGAGTACCTCCGTCATACTGATAAACCATTGCATGGTTTACAAATCTGGGTGGCTTTACCAAAGCACTTAGAACAAATGGATCCCGAGTTTTTTCATGCAGATTCGAATGAGCTCCCTGTTTGGGAAAACGATGGCATTAATTATAAGCTTATTGCAGGCAAAGCATTTGGTTATCAATCGCCAATTCCTGTTTATAGCCCGCTTTACCTCATAGAATTGAAAAGTCAGCAAAAAACCAATTTAAAAATTGGCAGTGAGCTTTTTGGCGAAAGTGGGATCTATATTCTTGAAGGTGGAATAGAAAGTGATGGGAATGTTTTTGGTCCAAAACAACTTTTAGTAGCTAAAGAAAGTTCTCTTTGCGAATTTACCATACAAGAAAATACGACCATCTATATTTTTGGAGGCGAGCCCTTCCCTGAAGAGCGCTTTATTTATTGGAATTTTGTGGCTACCAGTAAAGAATTAATTGAAGCAGCCAAAGAAAAATGGTTAGCCCAAGGCTTTGACCCAGTTCCAGGCGAAACGGAGTTTGTGCCCCTGCCAGCGCAACGGATATAACTACTAAAACTTGAACCATATAAGACATAGAAGAAACATATAAGTTGAGCGGCTTACCTTATATGGTAAACATCCATTTGGCAGAATCCCAAGTTATTGTTGTCTCATTCTCTGTCGGATGCCCTGTACAAACTAATACCCTACCTCGGGCAACTTCATCATCCGTTAACACTTCGTTATAATCCATCCGTACTTGGCCGCTGATGCAGGTTGCAGTGCACGTACTACACACACCCCCACTACAACTGTAAGGCAAATTGATCTTATTTTCGAGTGCAACTTCTAAAATACGCTTCGGATAAGGAATTTGTAAATGATGTATTCTTCCCCTAAAATGCAAAATAACGGAATACGTATTTTTATCTACTATTTTTTCTGTTCCATCGTCTTCGTCTACCTCATCTTCTGGCAAAACAAAGGTTTCTCGTTTAATTTGAAACGGTTTAACACCCGAACTCAGTAAAGTAATCCGGCAAACATCCATATAATCAACCGGCCCACAGGTATAAAACACCGCTTCATCTTTTTCAAACACCAAATTCTCTTTCACTAATCGATTAATCAAGATTCCATTCAACCTAGCCAACAATAAGTTTTTGGAACTACTATACAAGTGAATAACCTTTAAACGATTAGGATAGGCTGCTTGCCAATTTGCAATTTCATCGGCAAAAAGAGTATCATCAACATTGCGGCTACTATAAATTAGCACAATTTTAGAATTTACTTCTCGTATTAACGCTGTCTTTAAAATCGATAAAAGTGGGGTGATCCCAACTCCTGCGGCAAATAGAAATAATGTTCGTTTAACTTCAGCATCAGGCTGATAAATGAATTGTCCGTTAGGTAACGCAATCTCGACCACATCACCCTTTTGCAACTGATGATGAAGAAATCGTGATATTTCACCATTTTCGACCAATTTAACAGCAATTGCTATGGGTTCATCTACATCTGGCGAACTGCAAAAAGAATAAGAGCGTCTTAACTCTTTTCCATTAACTTGGAATACAAAAGTTAAAAATTGCCCTGCTTGATAGCTAAGTTTTTTGCCATTAAGGGTCTCAAAACTAATCTTGATTACCTCGGTGGGTTGTTTAGTGACAGAAATGACTCGGAGTTTTTGCAAAGACATCACTGCAAAAATAGTGAATTTTACGAGATCGAATTCACATCAATAAAAAACCGTCATCGGATGACGGTTTTTTATTACTCTACTGTTTTCGAAGGTGCTTCCGTAAAAGCGATTAATGCTTTTTGGTTTGCATAACCATTTCGAACAGGATTTTCAAGAATTTCTTTCATCGAAATCAACTTGTAAACGTAACCTCCTGTTTCCCGGTTTAATTTAAGCTTGAAATAGTTGTCTTGATTTTGCTTGTTAATCTGCTTTTTCATGTGCACATCCCCAACATTATAGGCAGCCGCAACAAGCGTCCAACTGTTAAAGATTCCATGCAGCTCTTTCATGTACTTACACGCTGCGATGGTAGATTTACGCAAATTATTACGCTCATCAATGCGGCCATTAACTTTTAAACCATACATACGTGCTGTTCCAGGCATAAATTGCCAAAATCCAGCCGCTCCTTTAGGTGATGTTCCACTTTGTAAACCAGACTCGACTAAGGGCATGTACTTAAAATCGTTAGGAATACCATAAGCTGCTAAAATAGGTTCAATAATTGGGAACCATTCTGCTGCCTTACGATGTAAACGATTGGTTTGTAAATTTTGATATCCAAAAGAAGCTAAAACTCGTTTCATTTTGCCAGCTACTTTATGATCCCCTAAAGGCAATGTTTCGTTGGCAAATTCTAATTGAGCTATCGTAAATTCCGGCTCTTCGGCGTCTTCTTTTATGGTAGTGAGATTGTTGTTATTTAGATTTGTTTTTTCATTTGGTAGTGTGTAAGCAAACACTTTTGCCATCACTAGTAATACTATAATTACAGTGAGTGGAATGAGGTGTTTCTTTATCATCTTCCTCCTTTTTTTCGTGAACAATTATAAATCGGGTACAAAGATACAATATATTAATCTAATTATCAAATAGTTATCTTTTTTTGTATGAAAAACAAGGTTTAAACTATGTTAAACAACGATTTCATTTTAGTGATTTTAAACTATTTTTTACTAAATAGATTGGCAGATTTTTATTATTTTTGCAGCCGCATATTTCATGCGAGTAAAAGCGTATCATGATAAAAAACAACAATAGGAACAGTCGCGATGACAAGTCCAAATCGGGCGAAGGAAGTAAAAGCAGAAGACCTGCTGGCACCGATAAACCCAAGGCACGATATAGTGATAAAGACGGAAAAGGCAATTCCGACAAAGACGATAAAGATAAACGCAAACCGGGTTTTGTAGCAGGAGAAAAAGCACCTTACAGACCAAGAGCCGCTAAAGAGGGAGATTTTAAACCTAGATCTGATTCGAAATCATATACATCAAGACCATCAAGCGGAAAAGATTTCAAACCACGTTCTGATAGAGATGGCGATTCAAAACCTTACGCTACTAAACCATCAGCAGGAAGAGATTACAAGCCAAAAGCAGATTCAAAAGATTTTAAGCCAAGAGCATCAAGAGATGGAGAATCTAAACCATATTCAGCACGACCATCTGGTGGGAAAGATTTTAAACCTCGCTCTGATAGAGATGGTGAAACAAGAGAATACAAGCCTAGAGCATCAAAAGATGGTGATTTTAAGCCTAGAACCGAAAGTAAAGGCGGCTTTAAACCTTGGGAGAAAAAAGATAGCGGAAATTCCAACTACAAACCAAGAGCATTTAAAGAAGGTAGCTCGAGAGAAGAAGCCTCTGAAGGCAAGCGTAGCTACGTTAAAAAAGATAATTTCATAACAGACGGTGATAAATCTAAGTTTGCTGATAAAAAAGGAGGGGCATCTAGAAGTACAGATAGTCGTCCATACCGCAAACGCGATGAAGGCGATTTTAAGCGCAAAGATGACCGAGGAGAACGTATTGCTCCAACAATAAGAAGCAGAAAAGTTGCTGAGCCTAAAGACGATGGCTTAATTCGTTTAAACCGTTACATTGCCAATTCTGGTATTTGTTCTCGTCGCAAGGCTGACGAATTAATTGAAGCCGGAGTAGTTTCTGTAAATAATATACCTGTAACAGAACTAGGTCACAAAGTAGATCCTTATAAAGACGAAGTACGTTACAATGGCGAATTATTAAAGCGTGAAAAGAAAGTTTACGTTTTATTAAACAAACCTAAAGACTACATTACTACAACCGACGATCCACAAGAGCGCAAAACGGTAATGCAATTGGTAGAAAAAGCGAGTAGAGAGCGTATTTATCCTGTTGGACGTTTAGATAGAAATACTACGGGGTTAATTTTAATGACCAACGATGGAGAACTTGCTGATAAATTATCGCATCCAAAAAATGGTATAACTAAAATTTACCATGTAGAATTGAGTAAAAACTTAAGTCAGGGCGATTTCAATAAAATTCAATTTGGTTTAGAGCTCGAAGATGGTTTAATCAAGCCCGACAACATATCGTATGTTGCAGGAGCGAGCAAAAAAGAAATTGGTATCCAAATACATAGCGGAAAAAATCGTATTGTTCGTCGTATTTTCGAACATTTAGGATATGATGTAGTAAAACTTGACCGCGTAGTATACGGCAATTTAACCAAAAAAGATTTACCGCGTGGTAGATGGCGTTTCTTAGAAGAACATGAATTGATACAAATTAAGCATTTAATTAAATAAGCTAATTTTTAACGCAAAGAAGCAAAGATTTTCGCAAAAGTCGCTAAGTTGAATATTCATTAGCGACTTTTGCATTTTAATATAAATAAAATCTTTCTTCGCATTTCTTTGCGCTCTTTTTTTCATTGAATATAATTTGTTTTTAGCGGTAATGAAGCTATCATGAGCACAGTTCATATATGTTTCTTTGCGTTTGCTCATGATGGTTTCTTTGCGTACTTTGCGTTAAAATAACCGTCATGCCAAAGAAAGTAGTTTTCGTTTTATTATCAATTTTCCTTTTAGCCCATCAAGCTGGAGCTCAAAATTATAATCTCTTAATTGGCACATATACCAACAAAGGTACATCTGAAGGCATTTACGTTTACGATTACAACAGCAAAACTGGCGAAACAAAATTAAAAAGTATTGCTAAAAACGTAGTCAACCCCAGTTATTTAACGGTTAGTGCTGATAGAAATTTCGTTTACAGTGTTAACGAAAATGGCAAAAATAGTGAGGTTAGCGCATTTGGTTTCGAATCTAAAACTGGCGTACTTCATCTTTTAAATAAAACCACCTCTGAAGGAGCTGACCCATGTTTCATCACTATTCATAATGGCCAAATTTTTGTAGCCAATTACTCTGGTGGTAGTATTGCCACCTTATACGCTAATCCAGATGGAAGTTTGGCAGATGCGAGGAATGTAGTGCAACATACAGGCAAAAGCATAGATCCTAAAAGACAATTAAGCGCTCATGTTCACCAAGTACAATTAACACCTGATAAGAAATATCTTATTTCAACAGATTTAGGTGAAGATCAAATCTATATTTACAGCTTCGCAACAAGTTCAGCTAAAGAATTAGTACTTAAAAAAGTGATAAAAACCAATGCTGGTACCGGGCCGCGACACTTAGCCTTTAGTCCGAATGGGAAATTTGCATTTCTTGCACACGAGTTTAATGGCAAAATAACTGCTTTTGGTTACAAAGATGGTGATTTAACAAAAATTCAAGAAGTTGAAACCACGCCAAAAGATTTTACAGGAAAAATAGATGCTGCCGACATTCATGTATCAGCCGATGGCAAGTTTTTATATGAAACCAATCGTGGTGATGCCAACACCATTAATTTATTCGCGATAGACACCGGGGGGAAACTTACATTTATCGAAAGCATCAGCACTTTGGGTAAAGGACCGCGAAACTTTAGCATCGATCCAAGTGGAAATTTTCTACTAGTTGCCCATCAATATACTAACGATGTTGTGGTTTTTAACCGCGATAAAACAACTGGTAAATTAAAAGATAGCGGCAAAAGAATTAATGTGGGTGCACCGGTTTGCTTGGTATTTAGCAAAATATAAAACAAACTATATCATTTAATATTAGCATAGCTTCTTTCATATTTTATAAAATAAGGATAGAAAACACCCTTTTCATCAAATGACGGGTCTGGAGAAGTCAAGCAGGTTAAATAGTAAATACTCCCATCAATAAATTCGAATCGATAATAGTAAAAATGCTCACAAAGCTTAAGCACAAGCGAAAGGTATATTGTGGGTACAACTGCACGATGATATTGAACACTTTTCAAATCAGAAATTTTCTTACGAATATGCAGGTCTCCTTTTAAAACACTTATACTTTGGTTCTCGTAATCAATTTCAAAGCTACTGAAATAAGTAACCTTCTGATACTGAAAAAGCAGAAAAATTGGTGCGAGGTTCAAAACCAAAAACATAACAATAGACCCAATGAAAGCCCTTGTACTTCCAATAAAAAAGATTGCAAAAAATGCTATTAGCGCAGTTAAAAGAACCCATTTTGATGCAGAAATTAAACTTTGAGAGGTTGGTCTGTAAATCATTTAATAATGAAATGTGATTATATAGTGGCCGAGTTTTTCAGCACCTCGTTATAATACTCAATGTATTTTGGCAAAATCTTCTTAAGATCGAAATCTTGTGCCCTTTTTAATGCATTTTCCTTAAAATAACGTAATGTATCTTCATTGCTTAAAATTGTAATAGCTTTATTAGCCATATCATCGATATCACCAACATTACACATATAACCGCAAAAATCATCGATATTTAGTTCAGGCAACCCCCCAGCATTGGAGGTAATTACAGGCACTTTACAAGCCATCGCTTCTAGTGCTGCCAAACCGAAACTTTCCGACTCAGATGGCATAATAAACAGATCAGAAACGGATAAAATCTCTTCAACAGCATCTTGCTTACCTAAAAATCGCACATTTTCACTAATGTTTAATTCTCTGCATAGCTGTTCATTTGCAGTACGCTCTGGTCCATCACCAACCATTAATAATTTCGAGGGTATTTTCTCTAGCACTTTCTGAAACATCTTAATTACATCTTCGGTGCGTTTTACCTTCCTAAAATTTGAAGTATGAATTAAAATTCGTTCGTTATTTGGTGCAATTGCCTTTTTAAAATGATCCTTTGGCTTTAAGCTAAATCGGCTAAAATCGATAAAATTGTAAATAACCTTAATTTCTTTCTTAATATCGAAGTGTTTATAGGTATCCTGCTTTAAGTCTTCAGATACTGTTGTAATTCCATCGCTCTGATTAATAGAAAATGTAACCACTGGTTTATAGGTAGCGTCTTTACCAACAAGAGTAATATCCGTTCCATGCAATGTAGTTACAAAAGGAATGTTGATACCATAAGTAGCTAAAATCTGCTTTGCCATAAAAGCTGCAGATGCATGAGGGATAGCATAGTGTACGTGCAGAATATCTAATTTCTCGAATCGAACCACATCAACTAATTTACTAGCCAACGCCGATTCGTATGGTGCATAATCAAATAATGGATAATCTCTTACTGAAACCTCATGGTAAAACAAATTTGCCGAGAAAAAATCAAGCCGAGCAGGTTGACTATAGGTTATAAAATGAACCTGGTGGCCTTCATTTGCCAAAGCCTTACCTAATTCTGTAGCTACAACACCGCTTCCACCAAATGTAGGGTAACAAACAATTCCTATTTTCATCAATGCTTAAATTTACAAACAAATTAACCTATATCTTATTTAAATTGTGTTATCTGTTGGTAATAATATCGATGGATTTAACTAGTTATGATTAAAAATAAGAGTTGGTTTTTTATTACTGACTTTACCTTCTTCAATGCGAATTTCACTTCTTATACTTTCTACTCTTCTAATTTGCTTATGGTAAGAGTCTAAGGCTTTTTGCGAATCAGACATATCATCCTTTGCTCTTTGCGCAATCTTTTGTATGGTTTTGGAATCAAGTGAACCAGTACTCAATTTCTTAGACACTTCATTATTTTCTGCTGCAGAAGCTTTAGCTTTTTCATTTGCTTTTAGCAATTTAATCCGAAGTTTTTCTACATCCGTTTCTTCTTCTGATTCTTTGATTTTAAGTTCGTGGATTTTTAAACTCGCTTTTAAAGCCGTTCCTCTGTCCTTTAAAACAGTTAACGAATCTTTTGATACATTTGGTGTGTAGCTTTGTGCATTTGCACTATTGGTTAATAAAAGCGCAAACGCGATTATTAAATAGGTAAATTTAGTGTTCATATGATAAGAATTTAACTCCGCATTTCATTTTGAATAACCAAATACATTTCATTTGGGCGTTGTGTACCGATAAAATATTCTAAACCATCTCGATCAGTTAATACCACGGCATCTTTACCAGAAGAATAAAAACGAATACTTCCTTTTTTATGAAGGTTATATACCGGGTTATTAAATAAATAGTTGCTATAGGTGTCTTTTCGCACTTTAACAATACTATTTAAATCAATTTTTACTTTTTTGGCCGTCCATAAGCCATCAATAACCACACTCTTGTTCTCGATTCGAATTTTATATTGAATAAGAAATAAAAGTGCAATCGAAACGCCAATAATACCAAAGCCAACTACTAGAAAAAGATCCACAGTGTTATCTCTATCGCGCTCATACACATAAGCAGCAAAGCAAAAAGCTGCCATAATTAACCGGATGCAAATACGGATATAATCGCGACCAATATATTGTTTTTCGATATAAATGTGTTTCTGTTCCATCATTGATTTAACATTCGAATATAGCAACTTTTTTTGTTGTTGCATTTACTTTATATCTATTGTCTTGCCTAAAACCTACTACCCAAATAATTTCACCATTCCCATTAATGAGTAGAGGAATTTTTGATTTATCGGGCAATGGAATTTTTTGACCAATAAAAAAATCGCTCAGCTTCTTAAACTGCTTCATTCCAAGCGGCATAAATTTATCACCATCTTGCTTAAAACGAATGATTAGCGGAAATATTAATTTATCGGCATCTACAAATGCTTTATTTATATTAGCTTCTACAGCATTTGAATCTGTATAAGACAGTCCGATTTTTTGCCCCTCAACAGTCATAAATTCATCATATGAGTGCATAAAAATAATGCTATCGCTATTTGCTATTGCTAAATCTGAGATGATAATTTCTTCTCTGTTTACCGTGGCTCGATGGCTTTGGCTATAAAATGATGTCCCACTTTGCTTGTTTAAAGATTGTAAAAGTTCATCCACTACAGACGATGTAAAATGATATGGCTTTAACAGTTCAAATAGCAGCAGTTTTTGCGGCTGCAAGTGCTCAATTTTTTCGATGGATAAGTATACATTCCCATTTCTAACTTCACATACATGTTCTCGGGTTTGGGCAACAATATTTTGCAACACCGCTTCAGTTTCAGCGAAGCGGATAATATTTTGGGCAAAAGTTTCTTCTAAATTTGGATTTATTTCTTTTAGAATAGGGATTACATTTAGCCGAATACTATTGCGGGCATACGTGTCACTTTCATTTGAGCTATCTTCTACAAAATTGATCTGATTTTTGTCAACTAATTCTTCAATTTCCGGTCTACTCAGAAATAATAAAGGTCGAATCAAATATCCTCTTTTGGGCAAAATACCATGCATTCCGCTAATTCCAGTACCTCTTGTTAAATTAAGGAGTAGTGTTTCGATCGAATCATTCTGATGATGTGCCAGGGCTATGAAATCATAGTTATAATTAGCACGTACTTCCTCAAACCATTGATAACGCAAAGCTCTGGCTGCCATTTGAGTAGATAGATGATTAATCTTTGCATACCCCTTTGTATCGAAATGGGTACAATAAAAAGGAACATCCATTGTTGAAGCTAACAACTTTACGAAAGCCTCATCACGTAGCGATTCATCCCCTCGTAAATTAAAGTTGCAGTGCGCTATACTAAATTCAAAACCAGCGAGTTTAAATAGCTGAGCCATAAGCACCGAGTCTTTACCTCCACTTACGGCCAATAGTATTTTATCCCTTTTTGCAAAAAGGGTATTTTTTTTGATATAATCAACAAAACTGGCTATAGGTAACATCATTCAAAAATATTTAATTTAAACCAGCAAAGCCTATATCATTAAAAAAAAATTAAACTTAACTTTGTACGGTGCAGAAATTACACTTTTTCTTCTTTTTAATGCTCTTTCCTAGCCTATTGTTTGCTCAACAGCGAACCAAGATTATTCTTAGGGATTCGGAGGTAGCCACAGTTAACACTAAAACAAATATTACGCACATCAAAAAACCTGTTTTTGAGCATGATGGCGCTATATTAACGTGTGATAGTGCACGTTTGTGGAAAGAACTAAACTATTTCGAGGCATTTGGAAATGTGCATATTAACCAAGATACCATAAATATATATTCTGACTTGCTTAATTATGATGGGAATGCGAAAATGGCGCATCTCATTAATAAAGTGCGGATGCATGATCCCTCTTCTGTGCTTACTACTAATATTTTTGATTACAATATGGCTACCCGAGTGGGAACATATGTCCAAAATGGAAAAATTGTAAATAAAGATAATGTTACGGTAACCAGTAAAAATGGGTATTATTTGGCAAGTACCAAAGATGCCTATTTTAGGTACAACGTTGTGGTGGTTACCGACTCGGTAACGATAAAATCAGATACCTTACGTTACAACACCTTTACCAACCAAACCTATTTTTATGGCCCAACCAACATAATGGGCAAAAATGATAATCTATATACCGAGAATGGAACGTATAATACGAAAACCAAGCAAGCTTTTTTTGGTAAAAAAAATCTCTACACGCAAGACACAAAATCACTAAAAGGAGATAGTTTGTTTTACGACGGCATGAAAGGGTATGGTAGAGCTGTAAAAAATATCATTTTTAATGATACGGAAGACAAACTACTGTTAAGAGGGCAACTCGGCGAATACTTTAAAGAAGGAGAACGGATTATAGCGAGCATTAATGCTTATGTAGGATTGGGCACATCCGATTCGGTAACTGTAGATGGGAAACTCATGCCCGATACCTTATGGCTTGGTGCCGATGTGCTTGAAGCTGAGCGATCATTACAAAAAACATTAAAACTCATTCAAACACCAAAAGTGTTAGCCGATGATGAGATTGGAATGGAAGATGAGAAGTCAAAAGCTCAAACCCAGCCGGCAACTAAAGCTGCAACACTCACAAATCCAACTACCAGTATACCAGTAGTTAAACCAAATCCAAAACAATCGGCTAAGCAAAGCAAAAAGGGCAAAGCAAACGAAAAGAAAGAACAAAAGAATAAGACAGCGCTAATAGACAGCTCAAAAGCGACTATTGATTCGGCCAAAAGCTTAACAGATAGCGCTAAACTTAATTTAAAAATTATTGCTAAAAAGGATAGTTTGGTAAAGAGCCCAAAACCGTTAATCAAAGATTCAGTAAAAATCCTTACACCCAAAGTAGTCACTAAAACAGATACTTTAAAAACCACGCCAAAAAAAACTGGGACAATTTCCTTACCTAAACCAGTTATAGTTAAAGATTCCATTCCTTTTAACCCGGCCGATACGGTAAGAACAAGAACCATTCGTGCATACCATAATGTGCGCGTTTATAAGACCAACCTTCAGGCCAAGTCCGATTCATTGTTTTTTGCAGCTGCCGATTCAACATTAAGATTATATCAAAATCCAATCTTATGGTCAGATAGTTCACAGCAAACAGGTGATACCATTCATGTTCAATTTAAGTATAAGAAAATAAATACTGCTCAAGTCTTTCCAAATGCATTTATTGTAAGTCAAGAATCTGATACGACTAAATTTAATCAGATAAAGGGCAAAGTCGTTACCGCCTTCTTTAATGATGGTGAAATTAGAAATCTATATGTAGATGGAAATGCCGAAAGCATTTATTACGATAAAAAAGAAAATGGTGAGTATCAACAAAATCAGACTGTTAGTGCACGGATAAGAGTTATTTTTGCAGAAAAGGAAATTTCCACTGTAAAAACGATAAAAGCAGTAGAGGGAACATTTTTACCTGCCGGAAAAACCCCCAAAGAAGCGATGTTAACTGGTTTTATCTGGAAACCGGAATTAAGGCCTAAAAGTAAAAACGATATCATTAAAGGTTTGCCCAACAAAGTAAATGTGGCAAAACCAAAAATTACTCCAAAAGCAAATGCTAAAAAACCAAAGGCAAAACCTGCTACTAAACCGGTTCTAAAGAAGCCTGTAGAGAACAGTACTAAAGACGACAAAACACCTGTGAAACTCGATTCTAATAAAGTGAATACAAAACCCCTTGTGACGCCTGTACTGAAGCTAGATACGAATAAGAAAAATTAACCTAAATCTTTCAAAAATTCAATTAACTTTTGCATCGCTATTGCTCTATGGCTAATTTTATTTTTTAACTCCATAGGCATTTGCGCAAATGTTTCTGTATATCCATTTGGTTGAAAAATGGGATCGTACCCAAAACCATTTGAACCGATTGGTTCAGTTCTTAACTCACCATTAATAACTCCTTCAAAAAGATAATTTTTACCTGCTTTCATAAGAGAAATAACAGTTTTAAATCTAGCTTTACGATTAGTTACCCCCTCCATCTTTGATAAAAGGTAGTTTAAGTTAAGTTCATCTCCTCTTGAGCCACTGTATCGTGCCGAATAAATTCCTGGCTCATTATGAAGTGCTTCAACCTCTAGTCCGCTATCATCTGCAAAGCAATCTAGGTTGAAATTTTCGACTACATAGGTGCTCTTTAAAGTTGCATTTTCTGCAAAACTAGCACCAGTTTCTGGGATATCAACCAAACAACCAATATCAATTAGGTTAAGGATTTTATACTTTGGCCACAATAACGCACTAACTTCTGCGGTTTTGTGAATATTATTAGTTGCAAAAACCAATTGGTTTATGACTTCAGTTGTTGCAGGCTTGTCCATAATATTTTTTTACTTGCTTGATCTGTATCCAAATCATGAAGATTTTTAGCGAACAAGAGTTTTATATCGTTATAGTGAATTAGTTGGTGCAAAGGCTGTGGTGGTAAATCAAGCACATCTGCATCAACACCAAAAGCGATCAATAAGCTGCAATTAAAAAATGCTTTTAGGCTTTCGTACTTTTCGGAAGTATAGTTCGAATAGTTAATTAATGCAAAATCGTTAGCTGTTAAATCAATTGCTTTAACCAATTTCCGTAACAACTCGCGTCCCTGCTCGGTGCTCACATCATTTTGGTTATCATTTACCAAAATCAAAATGTTTTTCTGGTTTTTACCTAGATACTTAAATTCGGTTTTTGTTTTTTTGATTTCAATTGTTACTTCATCGGTCTTAGCAACATTTGTAATCACCCGATCTAATCCCTCCTCAATTCGAATAATCGGATTAGATTCTGCAACCAAATAAATATCCTCTGTAAAAAATAAAGCTAAGGCTTCGGCGTTACTTGTAAGTTGGTTACTCATATTCGTGTTTAGCAGAAAATAATTTCTGTTAAAATTAGTTAAATATCTTATTATAGCTTCTTAAATTGTTATTTTTATCCTTTAAAATATATAGCCGTTGTCTTTTGTGAGAAAAGTCTGTTGCATTTTTATCTTATGTGGGTTGAATTTCTTTGCTTTTGCACAAAATGTAGCATCAGTAAATGGAAAATCAATAAGCAGTAAAGAGTTTATGTGGGTTTATAAAAAAAATCATGGGGGTGTGACGAACGCTTCTTATGCTGATTTGTCTGCCTATTTGAACCTATACCTTAACTTTAAACTTAAGGTTATTGATGCCCGATCGATGGGTTTAGATGCAGATACAGCTTATAAAGCAGAGATTAATGGATATGAAAACGCCTTAAAAGCGCAAAAGAAGACTTCTCCAAAAAACATAGAATATGCATTCATTATGAATGAATATCGTGAAGGGGTTTTAATGTTTAACATCTCTGAGAGAAAAGTTTGGAGTAAAGCCTGGGATGATGAAAATAAGTTGCGCGAATTTTACAGTTCAAATGCTTCAAATTATACGAATAAAAGTTTTGATGAAGCAAGGGGGCAAGTGATTGCAGATTATCAGCAAAATTTAGAAAACGAGTGGATTAAATTACTTAGAACAAAATATACCGTAAAGATTAATGACGATGAGTTGAAGCGTTTAGCTAAGCTATAAGTGATACTTACGTGAATAATATTAACTTTGCAAACAATTAGAATTGAACAAATAGAATGAAGAAAACTTTATACATGGCAGTTGCATTTTTGTGCCTGTTTATGAATGTCCAAGCACAAAAACAAACAATAGATAAAGTGGTTGCGGTAGTTGGTAGCAATATTATACTATTATCTGAATTGAACCAGCAATATGGCTTTTATTTGAATCAAGGTAATCCAGCCGACGATCGGATTAAATGTGTGTATTTACAACAAATGCTTATCCAAAAGCTTTTAAAGCAACAAGCCGAAATCGATTCGATTGTGGTAGAAGAAAATCAGGTAGACGATGAATTGGATAAGCGTATGCGCTACCAAGAGCAACGTATGGGTGGACGAGAAAACTTGGAACAGTTTTTACGAAAATCGGTTTTGCAGTACAAGGATGAGATGAGACCTGATGTAAAAGAGGGTTTAATTGCAAATAAAATGCAATCAAAAATTACTGAAAACGTTAGCGTTACACCTTTAGAAGTAAAAAAGTATTTCGATTCTTATAAAAAAGATAGTTTGCCAGATATTGGAACCGAAGTTGAGGTTGGCGAAATCGCATTATATCCGAAATTAAGCAAGGCCGAAAAACAAAAATATTATGATAAAATTGAGGCGTTAAGGCTTCGTGTTAAAAGTGGTGAAGAGTTTGGCTTTTTAGCGAAAAGTTATTCAGAAGACCCAGGTTCTGCACCAGAAGGTGGTGACTTGGGCTTTTTTGACCGAACGTTGATGTTTAAAGAATTTACACAATGGGCCTTTAAATTAAAAGCTGGAGAAATTTCACCAGTTTTCGAAACTGAAGCTGGTTATCATTTTTTACAAGTTATTGAACGTCGTGGAGAACAAGTGCATGCTAGGCACATCTTGGTTCGCCCACAAACAACACCAGAGAGTTTAAACCGCGTAAAATTAAAAGCAGATAGTATTTACAATGATATTACAGTAAAGAAAATGCCATTTGCCTTTGCAGCGTCAACCTATTCAGATAATAAGGAAACACAATATAATGGTGGTATGATGTTATATGCAGATAATGTTACTGCTAGAACAACTTTTATTCCTGTTGAAAAATTAGACCCAAATGTTTTCGTGGTTATTGACACTATGAAAATTGGTGGTATTTCTCAACCAGTTGCTTTTTCGACCCCTGAGCAAGCAAAAGAAGGATACAAAATCTTTTTCCTAAAATCTAAAATACCTCCTCATAAAGGAAATTTAGAACAAGATTACCCTAAATTTAAAGAACGCGCACAAAAGGAAAAAGAAGATCGAATAGTAAGTGAATGGTTTGAAAAGCGTAAAGAAACCACCTACATTAAAGTAGATCCAGAATTTGCAACTTGCGACGAATTGAAGCTTTGGTTTAAAAATGAAAAGAAATAAGTTGCATGCAGTTTGAAAACGAGGTAAAAGCTGTCGATGCGCTGCATCAATCCTTTTTAAAAATCAAATCTGAAATTAACAAAGTAGTTATTGGACAAGATGAGGTTATTAAATCGGTATTGGTAGCCATTTTTAGTAATGGCCATTGCTTATTGGTTGGCGTACCTGGCTTAGCTAAAACATTATTGGTGCAAACCGTTTCTAGTGTTTTAGACCTTTCTTTTAATCGCATTCAATTTACGCCAGATTTGATGCCAAGTGATATTATTGGGGCCGAAATTTTAGGTGAAGATCGTCACCTAAAATTTATAAAGGGTCCTATATTTTCTAATATCATTTTGGCAGATGAGATTAACCGTACACCTCCAAAAACGCAAGCAGCACTGTTAGAAGCTATGCAAGAAAAGGCGGTTACCATTGCTGGTCAAACGCATACGCTACCTCAGCCTTTTTTTGTTTTGGCTACGCAAAATCCAATTGAACAAGAAGGAACTTACCCGCTTCCTGAGGCACAATTGGATCGTTTCATGTTTAACATACATTTAGATTATCCAGCATTTGCTGATGAATTAACTATTGTTAAAAATACCACAAGCAATAGAGAAGTAAAACTGGATAAAATAATCGATGCTAGCGAAATCCAATATTTTCAAAAATTAATCCGAAGTATTCCCGTTACAGATCACGTTTTAGAGTATGCTGTGAAATTAGCTACCAAAACGCGACCGAATACCTCAATGGCATCTGCTGCAATCAACAATTATGTGAGTTGGGGCGCTGGTCCTCGAGCCTCTCAATTTTTAGTTTTAGGTGCTAAATGTCATGCGGCAATATCTGGTAAATATGCACCAGATATTGAAGATGTACAAGCAGTTGCTGAAGCCATCTTACGCCATCGTATTGTGCGTAATTATAGAGCAGAAGCCGAAGGCTTATCAATAGAGCAGATTATTAAAGATTTATTTTAGCATGCGCTAAAATACCAAGCTTGTCACGAATTGTTATATTTACACGTATAATAGTTTGATGAAAAATCTTATACTTTCACTGTTTTTAACTGCAACTCTTTTTCTTTCTTGCTCAAAGACTGAAAATGAAGGTGGGATTTTTAATCCTTCCCTAACTGATAATAAAGTTCTATTACTCAAAGTAGACTACCTAACAAATACATTCGAGGGTGGTAAAGAGCTAACTTTCAAAGAAACTACCCCAACTTTTACAATTACTACAGATTACAAAAGCCCTGGCGATTTTGGAAGTATTAAATTAACATACAAGGAGCTAAACGAAAAATTATTTGACGGTACAATCATTTGGATGGGCAAAGGTCAGATTAGTTTTCCAACAAACTTAATTGATCCTAAAAATTTCGAAATTACTAAAACCTATGACATTGTATATCCGATAGGTTTTGAAAATATTTTCAATATCAGCAGCCAAAAGTATGATTACTCGCCTATTTGGCTTAAAGTTCAGCACTATGCAAAAGTTCGAGAATATTTAAAATCAAATCCAAAAGCAGCAGTTAAATTCCTCCTGTATACACCTAGTGTGGGCGTAGGTAACCCTGCAGATTGGGATTGGATAATCATATTGAAGAATTAAAAAAGCTATCTGTTTAACTGTCCCATTACATTTGGATAGTCGGTAATTATCCCATCTATACCTAAATTCATCAGGTATGAAATGTCTTTGGTTGAATTGACTGTCCACGGGATAATCTTAATTCCTAAAGCATGGCATTTATCCACTAATGTTTTCCCAACCAGAACAGAGTATGGACTATAGATAGTTGGGTTAAACCCTAATTCCTTGATATTATTTTCAAAATCTTCTTTCTCATCAATTAAAAGAGAAGTTCTAATTTTGGGATATTTATCATGTAAATATTGAAGTGTTCTTACATCGAAAGATTGAATGATAACTCTCTTTTCTATCTTTTTCTTTTTCACGATTGCCATAATTAGCTCCACATAAGTAGCAGGATCTGGTTGAAATTCTCCATCCCCCTTTGGAATTAATTTTGTTTCAATACTATAATCTGGTTTGGCTAATCGGTACATTTTAACATAGTTTTCGACCGAATCGATTACTTCTTCAAGTACAGGTTTATAGGCTTTGAATTTTTGTTGACCTGAAAATCGAGGATGAGTTTTGCTTCCAACATCATACTTTCTGATCTCTTCATAGTTCATTTTAAAGATGTTATGTTTCTTTTCATCTTTAAAAGTAATGGGTTTCCCATCAGGTGATAAACTAATTTCGTGATTAAAATAGGGCTCTTGTGATAAAACCACACGCTTATCTTTCGAAATTACAGCATCCATTTCTAAAGTAGTTGCTCCAAGCTCAAGTGCTTTAATCATTCCCGCAATGGTATTTTCGGGCATAATACCCCTACAGCCAGCTTTACCCTGCACATCGAACTTTTGTTGAGCAAAGGCAGCCAATGAAATATGAAAAACAGCAAGTAAAAATATAAGTTTCTTCATAGTAAAATTTTATCGTTTTTTATTAAACGCCCAGATCATGTATTATGGTCTACTCACCATCGGCCAATTACATAAAAAAAGGATTCCAGCAAAGCCGAAATCCTTCGAGTTTATATTTGATTTTGGTTTAACGTTCTGCTAAAGTATAAATTTGCACTAAAATGTTCCAACTAAAATCGGCCTGACGCTCCCATATATATAAATAATTGAAGCTTTCACGCAAATCTGTTTTATAATCGATTGTAGCTACACCATAAGAATATGCCAAATCACCGCCCAATGCTTTGTCGGCCGAAACCGTTTTCAAGTTTATTTTATCAATCATCCTATTGTTAAATGCTTGAATATTTTCTTTACCTAAAATGGGGTCCGTTCCTGGGAATAACAAACGTGAATTGGCACTTAAAAATCCTGAAAATGCGCTAGCGCCATACGTTTTTAAAGTGGTATTAAGTGTTTTTTCTGTGGTATAAATGATATCTCTACTTGTTTTCAGATCCTTTTCGGTTGCAAAAACAGGGGTAAACTTATCTTTTGGCTCTATTACCACTGGCACCACTTTTTGTAAGGGTTTATTTGTTTCGGCACCAATATCTAAAATAAGTTCCCAATTACCATCTCTACCTCTCCATATCGATACATATTGTCCATACGATTTCTGTTCACCATCTACCACATAAGCTCCTGTAGTAAACCCCCAATCTCTACTTCTAGATATACGTGTATAGCTTGGCGACCAAGATAAATTTTTCATATCAGGTGCAGTAGCATAAAAATTTCGGGCATTTACTACGTTTGGCCGAAACACCACGCCATCCTTTGCTGCAAACGTAGTAAATGCGGCATTGGTTCCATTCTTTAAGGCATAGGCTGAAAAAGCAATTTCAGCGTTGGCCAACGATTTTGCACTGCCGTCTGATTTTTGGGCAAATGAGGCTATACCAACTAACAATGCGAATAAGGTGTAAACAATCTTTCTCATAGTTTTAATTATAAAGCGAATATAAGATTTGAAAAGGATTAAACCGCAGATTTTTCACGATAAAGGGTTTCTAGCACTACTTGTCCTACTGCTTTTAGAGTATTGCGGTCTATATTATTTAAATTATCGAACTGGGTATGCCAATTTTTATAAAAACCAGTAGCATCAGTAAAATGTATAATATCTATGCAGGGAATACCAGCTTGGTTTACCCAATAATGATCGTCGATTAAGCTGCCCGAATTCAGATTTAGAAAATAGTTTGAAAAGCCAATCTCATCTGCAATGCCCCAAACCTTTTGCAACACTGCGGGTGCGTATTTCCTAGAAACTTCGTCCATCGCAAACTGTGCATTTGAACCTCCAACCATATCCAAGTTAATAGCGTAAATTGGTTTAACCTCTTTAAAGGTTTGGTTTTTAGACCAATATTGCGACCCAATGCACCAAGTTACTTCATGTTCGGTTTCGTCGTTCGCTTTACCATAATCTTCGATATCCCATAAAATAAAATCGACACCCACATTTGGCTGTTTGAGTTGAATTTGACGTGCCATTTCTAAAATCACTGCCACACCACTTGCCCCATCGTTTGCAGCATCAAAGGGTTTATCTCTATTTAGCACATCTGAATCCTGATCAGAAAAAGGACGAGAATCCCAATGTGCTGTTATTAAGATACGCTCCTTTTTTTCGGGATAAAATGCAGCAATAATATTCTTCAATTGATGGGTTTTACCATCATATGTTTTAACAGGTGCTTGCTGGATAAAAACATCTCCACCAAAAGATTTTAACTTTTGTTGTAGGTAAGCTGCACATTTCGCATGTGCCGCTGTTGAGGGAATTCGTGGACCAAAATCGATCTGTGCCTTGGTAAATGCATAAGCACTATCGGCATTAAAATCTGGAGAAGTTAATTTTACTTCCTTTTGTTCTTCAGTTGATGCTTGCTTTTGCTCGGAATTACAAGCCGAAAGCACAAATACTGCGAACATTAGAAAAAGGATATTATTTTTATTCATTGTTTTCATTTTACTATACCTTACTCCACGTCGTTCCGTCTTTGCTATCCTTTAATTGGATTCCCATTTCTTGTAAGCCGATTCGAATTTTATCAGAAGTTGCGTAATCTTTGTTTTCTTTCGCCTCTTTACGTAATGCAATTACCATTTCCAATACGTCATTTAATTCTACATTGCTACTATCTTCATCTTTTAAACCAAATACATCGAACACAAAATCGTTCATTAACGCCTTTAGCTTATCCAATTCGCTGGCAGAAATTTTAGCTGCTCCATCATAAATGGTATTAATTATCCTCACCGCTTCAAACAATTCGGCAATTACAATCGGACTATTAAAATCGTCATTCATTGCATTGATACAGCTGATACGAAGGGGCTCAATTTCTACATCGCTTTGATTACTTACGCTTAGTTTAGGCAATAAACTCATTGCACTCATCAATCGTCTAAAACCCTTTTCGGAAGCATCTAAAGCTTCGTTAGAAAAATCTAATGTGCTGCGATAATGTGCCTGTAGCATAAAAAACTTAACAGTCATTGGGCTATATCCTTTCTTAAGCAATGGATGATTACCAGTGAATAGCTCGCCTGGTAAAAAACCATTCCCTGCAGATTTCGACATTCGAGTACCGTTAACTGTTAACATATTCGTATGCATCCAATATTTAGCTGGCTGATGATGGCTGCAGGCTTCTGACTGAGCTATTTCATTGGTATGATGTGTAGCTGCCAAATCTAGTCCACCACCATGAATATCAAATTCCTGACCTAAATATTTAGCACTCATTGCTGAACATTCAATATGCCATCCCGGAAATCCAGCTCCCCAAGGAGATGCCCATTGCATTAGGGTTTCTGGTTTCGCTTTTATCCACAAGGCAAAGTCTAATCTGCCATGCTTGTCGTCCTGACCGCCCAACTCTCGGGTATTGGCAAGCATATCTTCCAAATTACGGTTCGTTAATATCGTATAATTGTACTGCTTACTGTACTTCTCTACATCAAAATAGATGGTTCCATCAACCTCATAGCCGTAACCATTCGCAATAATGGTTTTTATCATTTCAATTTGCTCAATGATGTGCCCTGTTGCGGTAGGCTCGATGCTAGGAGGCAACGTATTAAACATCCTCATCACATCATGAAAGCCCAAGGTATATTTTTGAACAATTTCCATAGGTTCAAGCTGCTCTAGCTTTGCTCTTTTTGCAAATTTATCGTCACCCTCGTCCCTATCTCCTTCTAAGTGACCAGCATCTGTAACGTTGCGTACATAGCGCACTTTATATCCACTAAATTTTAGATATCGAAAGATTAAGTCGAATGAAATAAAAGTTCTACAATTGCCTAAATGCACATCACTATAAACCGTAGGACCACATACATACATCCCTACATGAGGGGCATTTAATGGTTCAAATTTTTCTTTTTTTCGTGAAATGGTGTTATATAATTGTAGATTTTGTATCATGGTACAAATTTAATACTTAAATGGTAATTTTAGGGTTGGAGATTAATTCTTTAATCGCAAATCGCTTCTCACCGGAAAATGGTCAGACAACTTAGCTTCAATGATTTGGTAATTAACAACATCAATATCTTTAGTAGTTGCAATATAATCGATCTGGAAATTAGGAAACTTTCCATTATACGTTTTACCTAGCCCCTGCCCCTTTTTAATAAAGGCATTGTTTAGCGAATCTGTCATTTTTGTAACTACGTATGATGCTGGGGTATCATTAAAATCGCCAGCAACAACATAAGGAGTTTCACAGTTACGCATATGGTCTTTCATAACATCAACCTGCTCGCTTCGCTTTTTAAAAGCATATTTTAACATCCTAGCGATTCTTTTTGAGGAACTAATTTTAGGATCCATTTCTTTTGTGACCTGATCTAAATAGGTGTAATCTTCTTTCTCAAAAGAAATAGACTGTAAATGTACGTTGTATATTCGAACAGCTTTATTCTGAATGTTTAAATCAACATAAATACTTTCATTTCCGGTTACCCCTGTAAATTTAATACGGCCAGTATTTTTTATGGGAAACCGAGAAAAAATAGCCATTCCAATTGCTTCTCTTTCACTTTGCTGGGAAGGCACAAAATAATAGTACTTCACATTAAGTAGCTGTTTTAAACTATCAATTATATCGTAAGATCCTTTTTCTCTGGTATAAAATTCTTGAAAGCATATTACATCTGGTTTTTGTTCAGCTACTACATTAAGCATTTTATCTTTAATAGAAAGGCTTATTTTTTCTCCGTAAGGCGTAAAATTGTGCACATTATATGTCATTAACCGAATTAATGATTGGTCTTCCTTTTGCAGTTCCCCTTTTGCTCCAAAAAAACCAAAAGTTGCAAGTAAGGTATGCCCCCCGTAACCAATCAAAACTACTGTTAAAGCTGCGATTGCCCATTTTGTTCTTACTAACCAATAGCCCAAAATCAAAACATTAGCTAAGAGAAAAAATGGATAGGCGAGTCCAAAAAAAGCGATAATCATGTGTTCACGGGGATCGCTTACTCCAGCTCTAATTCCCATCAACATCCCTACAGCCATAACCAAGGCGATTAAGAACATTAATTTATCAAAAACTGTTATTTTCTTTTTTCTCATTAATTCTTACTCGCCTTAAACAAAGTTTCCTTCTCTTCCTTAGTTAATTGATCGTATCCAGATTTAGAAATCTTATCCAAAATGGTATCAATCTCTTTTTGATTTACTGTAGATTCATTCTTTTTTGGCGCCTTATTTTTTACGACTTTTAATTTGGGTTTACGCTTAAAAATAGTGCTCCAGTCTTTACCACTTCGCAACAATTTAATAAAAACAAATCCAAATATCGCACCTCCTAAATGTGCAATACTTCCACCTGCATTTGTTCCGGCAGTGCCGATAATATCGAGGAGTATATAAGCTAAAATAAGATATTTTAATTTTAATTCTCCAATTAGCAACAACCTTATACTATAATCTGGAACTAAGATTGCTGTGGCAGCTAAAATTGCCATAACACTAGCCGAAGAACCAATTAAAGTAGCGTGTTGACCAGAAAATGCAGGAATGGTGTTATATAGGAATAAAAATGTAAGTGCGCCTAAAATACCCCCTCCAAGGTATACAAAATGAAATTGACGAGGTTTTAAAAAGTCTAAAAATATTTGCCCAATCCAGTACAGCCATAACATATTAAATAAAATATGGAAAAAACCATCATGAAAAAATTGATAGGTTATGACCGTATAAAATTTAATCGGCAAAATGCTTAATGTAGCTGGAAATGCGAAGTACTCTTGAACTTGTGAGGGAACCCATCCTCGATTTCCTGAAAATGTAAAGCCAACCTCGAGCAAAGCAGCAAGTATAAAGAGCAGCACGTTAATGCCAATATAGAGCATTGCTGGACTGCCAGACTTAAAAAATTTCAATTGCAAATCACGCCACAAATCTCTATTCATAATAATCGTAGAATGTATTTTTATTTTTCCATAATTTTACTAAAATATATCCGATTAATGCACCACCTAAGTGGGCAAAATGGGCAACTGAATCGCCTTCAAACTTACCTACTCCTAAGAATAATTCGATAACAATATACACCGGAATAATGTACTTCGCTTTTACTGGCACCGGAATAAACATGATATACATTTCTATATTCGGATACAACGTAGCAAAGGCAACTAATAATCCAAAAATTGCACCCGATGCGCCAACCATTGGCCCGCCATAAATACTCCTTAAGGTATCGTTGCTAGCGTCGAGTAAACTTATATCATTAACTGCTGACCCTGTAATTTGGTATACTTCAAAAGCCTGTACGCCCCATTGTAATGCCAACGCTCCTAATCCTGTTATCAAATAAAAATTAATAAATCGCTTTGGTCCCCAATGGGCCTCTAAAATAGGGCCAAATGAAAACAGCGCAAACATATTGAAGAAGATATGCATCATGTCTGCATGCATAAACATATACGTAATAGGCTGCCATATGCTAAAAAAAGGTGAGTCGAAATAAAAAACTGCTAAATACTCTTCAAGTCGAATTCCCTGCTGGTTGAGAACCCATTTAGCTACAAAAAAAATCACATTAATGATTAGCAAATTCTTTACTACTGGCGGAAGGTTGTTCATGTTTTAATTTTTGGTTGTTTCGTTTTTTGGTTCATTCGTGTCATTAGTTCATTAATTAGCTCGGACCGTGGGGCACTGGGCTTTTTGTGTTTTATCTTTCTAACTTTCTTCCGTCATCCGATGAGTATCGACATGATGCAAATACTCATCGGATGGCGATTAACTTTCCGACTCCTTCCTTACCGCTCAAATTTCTGTGCAATTTCATTTAAATTAATCGTTTGGATCACAGGTTTTCCATTGATGCTAAAGTTAGGTGTTTTACAGGCAAAAAGTTCTTCAATTAATGTATTCATTTCTGGCTGACTTAAAGATGTGCCTGCTTTAATCGCACTATTTTTTGCCATACTTCTTGCTAACGAATCTCTCTTGTCTAGCTTTAACTCTTGTTGTGAGTTTTTATACCCTTCTATTAAGTGTTCAAACAATTGGGTTTCGTTAATATTAGCGCTCCCTAAATCGACAGGTATTCCTTCAATTACCAGTGTATTTTTCCCAAACTCACGTACTTCGAACCCTAAGCTCTTAATATCAGTTAATAAACTTTTTGCCAATTCGTAATCGTTCGGACTTAACGTAACCGTTTGCGGAAATAAGCTTTGTTGTGAAGCACCCTTGCGATCTTCTAAATGAAGTAAAAAACGTTCATACAAAATCCGCTCATGTGCCGCCTGCTGATCAATAACCATTACCCCCGATTTAATCTGTGAAACAATGTAACGATTGTGCACCTGCATAAATTGCTTTTGTACGGGTTCGAACTGATCATCATTAAAAACAGATGACAATGGCATTGCCGATTGTTGCGATTGCTTAGTCTCGGCAACTTCATATAACGAGCCCCAATTTTGCGTGCTTGTACCTGCATTGCCATAGCTTCGTGAATAAGAAGTTTCTTTTGCAGCAGAATTAGGTTGAGCAAACGGATTAAAATCTGGATTAAATGCAATACTTGGTGGCACAATATCCTCTTGAGGTATGGGGCTTATCATCTGATTAAAACCTGTTTCTTGGTTAAAATCAATAGTTGGCGTAATGTTAAATCGACCTAAAGATCTTTTTACAGCCGAATGAATAATGGCATAAATAGATTTTTCGTCCAAATATTTGATTTCCGTTTTAGTTGGATGCACATTTACGTCGATCTTTGCAGGGTCGATATCGATAAATAATACATACAACGGAAAATTATCGTCAGGCAATAGCTCTTGATAAGCTTTATTTACCGCATGGTTTAAATAAGCGTCTTTTATAAAACGATCATTCACAAAGAAAAACTGCTCACCTCTTGTTTTTTTTGCAAATTCAGGCTTACCAATGTATCCTTTAAGATTAATAATGGTTGTTTCTTCTTCAACAGGAATTAACCGTTGATTATAATTATTTCCAAATAGATGAACAATTCGCTGTTTTAAGGCCGAGGCGGGTAAACGATATATCTCTACCCCATCGTGATGTAAGCTAAAAGCGATGGTTGGTTTTGCCATGGCCACACGTTGAAATTCATCAATAATGTGGCGCATTTCGGCCGGATTGCTCTTTAAAAAATTGCGACGTGCAGGTGTATTGTAAAAAAGATTTTTAATCGAAATACTACTCCCATTTGGAGTGCCTACAGGCTCTTGCTTGATAAAGGAAGCTCCTTCAATCTGAACTAAAGTACCTACTTCATCTTCATGTCGTTTTGTTTTTAACTCTACTTGCGCAATTGCTGCTATCGAGGCCATAGCTTCGCCCCTAAAACCCATGGTACGGATAGCAAATAAATCTTCCGCTTTGCGAACTTTAGAGGTTGCATGGCGCTCAAAGCACATTCTAGCATCGGTAACGCTCATTCCACAACCGTTATCGATTACCTGGATTAAAGCCTTTCCCGCATCCTTTATAATCAATTGAATCTTATCTGCACCTGCATCAATCGCATTTTCGAGTAGCTCTTTTACCGCCGATGCAGGTCGCTGCACCACCTCTCCAGCTGCAATTTGATTGGCAACACTATCGGGTAAAAGTTGTATAATATCAGACATGTATTTTTATCGTAAGGTTGCTAATTTAGCGAAAATTAGCTTTATCCTTAAGTCTGTTTTTACATTATTGATAGTAAATGACTTACCCGTGAAAATTTTAATTGTTATTCATCATCTTCATCGTTGTTTTTCTGAAAACTAACTTGGTTAAGTTTTGCAACTAACGTTATTTCCTTTAAGAAATTCTGTTCAGCCATAGAAAGAATATTTTTTGTTTTAGGCGAATCGCCTCCAATTAACGTATTAATAATCTCATCAATGATATTTAAAACATTATGTAACCATGGAGGCAATTTGTCGCCAAAAATCGCAATTATTATTTTTTTAATTGCTAAAATAATCTCCTGTAGTCCTAATTTACCGAACAAAGAGCCAATACTGGGCAATGCCATTTTGAAGCTTTTTGTGATATCTAATGCTGCAGATGATTTTAAAAGCTGCTCTACATCAGCAGATCCTTGCTTGGTTAATCTTTTATTGAAGCTTTGAATAGAATTTGAGAGTTCTAAAAATTGAGTTTTAAGCGTTGGAGCTATCGAATTAATAATATTCTTTTCATCTTCATCATTTGAATTGTTATTCAAAGCAACTATTAATAAGTCTGAAACATTTTCTAGCTCTTTTGTAAATTCATTTAATAATGATTTATTTTCATTTTTTGTTTCCATTTTAAAAGCGTTAATTTTTTTGCTTACTCTGTACAGTTTTCGGCTAGCCTGTCTTACTCTTTTTAGGATTTTCAGATTACTCCTCAGAATACTAAAGATTGGAGTTATTTATTTAATTCGCGTCAGTTTAAACCCCATTTCTTTATGGTGTTTTAACGGTATTTTCTTGGGGTTTTTAGCAGGTATTCTACAGTTATTATCCCATTGAAGAAGTAGTAATAACTGATCGTTATGCGCTTGTTAACTCGAAATAGAAGAAATCCCCAACCTTTTTATATCTTTAAGGTATGAAACAACTCTCCTTCTTATTCGCATTGCTTCTTCTGTTAACGGGTTGCAGCAAGCAAAATGTAGATTTAATTCTCTACAATGGGAAAATTTATACGGTGAATGATAAATTTGAAATGGCCGAGGCAATGGCTGTTAAAGATGGCAAAATTGTTGGAGTAGGTACAAATGAAGATATTAGGGCGCAATTTAAGTCGAAAGAAGAGGTAGATGCACATGGTAAGGCTGTATATCCTGGTTTTATTGATGCACATGCACATTTTTTTGGTTATGGACAAAGCTTGCAAAGTGCTGATTTAAGAGAAACTGCTAGTTGGGATGAGGTATTAACACGCTTAACGGAGTTTGCAAAAACGCATCCCGATGGGTGGCTAATTGGTAGAGGTTGGGATCAGAACGATTGGGCAGATAAACAATTCCCAAATAAAGAAAAGTTAGATCAATTGTTTCCAGGGCGACCTGTTTTATTAGAAAGAATAGATGGACATGCCGCTATTGTAAACCAAAAGGCGCTTGATGAAGCCGGGTTAAGTAAATCTTTTGCTTTAACCGGAGGTGATATTGTAGAAAAAAATGGAAAATTAACAGGCCTATTAATTGATAATGCAGTTGGCTTAGTTCAAAATAAAATCCCACTACCAGACGCAAAACAGACTGAAAAAATCTTTTTAGACGCAGAAAAAAATTGCTTTTCAGTTGGTTTAACCACCATCGATGATTGCGGTTTAGATTTCGAATCTGTAGATTTTATTGAGAAAATGCACGCAAAAAAAACCTTAAAAATGCGTTTATATGTGATGCTCTCTGATACGGAGAAAAATTTCGACTATTTATTTAAACGTGGAGCTATTAAAACAGACCGACTAAATGTAAGAGCCTTTAAAGTATACGCAGATGGCGCTCTAGGCTCTAGAGGGGCTTGTCTATTGCACCCATATAGCGATATGCCTAAAAAAAGCGGGTTTTTATTGAGTGAAGTCAAACATTTTGAGCAAGTCGCAAAAAAAATAAACGATCATAATTTTCAAATGTGTACTCATGCCATTGGTGATTCTGCAAATCGTACGATCCTTAAAATCTATAATCAGGTTTTAGGTGCAAAAAATGATAAAAGATGGAGAATTGAACATGCTCAAGTAGTGGCGCCAGCCGATTTTAATCTATTTGGAAGTGCCAGTGTAATTCCTTCTGTTCAGCCTACCCATGCTACTTCCGATATGTATTGGGCTGGCGATCGTTTGGGTAGCGAACGCGTAAAGGGTGCCTATGCCTATAAGCAACTGATGGATCAAAATGGATGGATCCCTTTGGGAACCGATTTTCCAGTAGAACAAATTAACCCTATGTTTACATTTTTTGCAGCAACAGCTCGAAAAGATGCAAATGATTTTCCAAAAGGAGGTTATCAAATGGAAAATGCATTAACTCCTGAGCAAGCTTTAAGAGGGATGACCATTTGGGCAGCAAAAGCAAATTTCGAAGAAAAGGAAAAAGGAAGTATTGAAATCGGTAAATTTGCCGATTTTATTCTGCTCGAAAATGATATCATGAAAGCTACACCTGAGCAAATTTTAAAAAATAAAGTATTGAAAACTTACGTTAATGGAGAAAAAGTATATGAACAAAAATAAGCTGACTAGTATAATTGCCCTATCCCTGTCGTTACTGTTTACACTAAGTGCCTGCGCTCAAGATCACCAAAAGAATGAGAATAGATTAAAATCGATTAGTTCCATTACCAAAAATTCGGTACTCCTTAACAATCAAAAGAACCTTATCCCAATAGTTGGCTTGGCCGAAAAGCGTTTTGTTTCTATCCATTTAGGTTTTGATCATCAAATTTCTTTTGATAGTTTGTTAAACAAATATGCGTATGTACAATCGATAGATGCAAATAAATATAAAGATTCGATTACTTTAAATGATTTGGAAGATGATTTAAAATACTACCATACTATTATTGTTGCGCTAAGTGATGAAATGACAACTAGTGGGAAATACTTGAATTTTATTGCCAGTATTGCTAAAAATAAAGAGGTAGTTATTGCCCTATTTGGTGAAGGAAAGAGTTTAAATGCTTTCGACAATTTGGATGTACCAATTGTTTGGACACCTAAAGCCAACGAGGAATCTGCTATGATTATTCCTCAAATTATTTTCGGAGGAATAGCCGCTCAACAAACTTTAACTAAAGGTTATTCTGGAAAATATACTGAAGGATCGGGTTATAAAACTACAGTTACCCGTTTAAAATATACCGTACCCGAAGATGCAGGTGTAAATAGCGACGAGCTGAAAGAAATCGACAATATTGTGAACGAAGGAATTGCTGGTAAAGCTGCTCCAGGAATGGTGGTTTTAGTGGCTAAAGATGGAAAAGTAATTTATAATAAAGCCTTTGGCTACCACACCTATGATAATTTAAGAGCAAATAAAGTAACCGACATTTTCGATATGGCATCGGTTACCAAAGTAACGGCTACTACACCTAGTGTAATGCGACTGGTTGAGCAAAACAAGTTAAAACTCGACACCAACGTTGGTTTTTACATTGCAAAAGCAAGAAATACGCCGATGAACAATATTAATGTTCGTGAAGTGATGTTGCATCAAGCTGGATTTATTCCCTATATTCCTTTTCATAATTACATTAAAGAGGGCGATTATAGTAGAGATTCTACAGCTGCTTTCCCAACTAAAGTTGCGGATGGTTATTATATCAAAAAAGGCTTCTTTAACGATTTTATGTGGCCAAAAATGTTAAACTCTCCAATCAAAACACGTGGAAGTTATGTGTATAGCGACATTAGCATGTATGTTATGCAAGATATTGTAGAGCATATTGCCGAAAAGCCGGAAGATCAATACGTATTAGATAATTTTTATACTCCATTAGGGATGCATACTGCAGGGTATTTACCAAGAAATCGCTTCCCTAAAGACAGAATAGTACCTACAGAAGACGATAAGGTGTTTAGAAAAACGTTGTTAGAGGGGTACGTACACGACCAAGGTGCAGCATTAAAGGGTGGTGTTGCTGGTCACGCCGGACTATTTGGCAGTGCGAACGATTTAGCTATTTTTTATCAGTTGATGCTAAATAAGGGAACTTATGGCGGCGAACAATATTTTAAACCACAAACTGTAGATATGTTTACCACTAAACAATCTAATGTGAGTAGAAGAGGACTGGGATTTGACCGTTGGGATCCAGATTTGACCAAGAAATATCCTTCGTCGTTGGCTTCTCCCCAAACTTTTGGGCATACGGGTTACACAGGTATTGCAGTGTGGACAGACCCATCGAGGGGATTGATCTACGTTTTCTTATCTAATCGTGTAAACCCTACTGTAAGCGAACAACTGGGGAGATTAAATATTCGTCCTAGAATACAAGATGCGATTATTAAGGCGGTTGATAAGGGAAATAAATAATCTACCTTTGCAAAAACCAAAACAAAATGGAAGAAGAAGAATTAATTGTAAAAGACAGTAACGGAAACAGATTAAAAGACGGCGATTCAGTAATCTTAATTAAAAGTTTACCTGTAAAAGGCACATCTGTAACCTTAAAAAAAGGAATGGTGATCAAAAACATCAAACTTACCGATGACCCCAAAGAAGTAGATTGCAAAGCTGATAAAATGCGAATCGTATTAAAAACCGAATTTTTGAAAAAAGGGTAGACTTACGAAACCTTAAGACTTAGTAAGTCCATATTTATAAATTATTGTACTTGTGGTGTCGGTATCCGAATCTTCACAAATTAAAAACTCAATTTGCCCACCTTTCTCTCTGAGGAAGGTGAGGCCCTCAAATTTTTGCTGTTCGGCTATCTTTTTGATATAATTTAATTTCAAGGTTGCCAAATCTAAACTCCCAATATAGCTTCCCAATATTTTACCATCGTTATAGGTAGATGTGGTATCTTCGGCCGCTGCAATAAAATAAATTTGATTTTGGTATAAAACGGCATCCGTAAAAGACGCGAAAACTTCATTTGTTTTCAGCAATGCAATCGATATGAAGTCTGCGCTTTTGGCATTTGCTAAGTCAGGGCCTTTTATAATGAAAATCCCGTTTTTCATCGAATTTCCATTTCCACGATTAAATAAAAACCATTGATCGCCAGTAAAAATTGCTCCCTCTATATTCAAATTATCATCATCAACTGCATGAGCTTTTTTCATTGCAGTATACAGTGGTAATAAATCATGCTCAATTACCTTTTTTGTACCCAGCCGATATTCGATCATGCGATTTCTTTTCACAGTAGAACCAGAGCCTAAAATATAAAGTGAGCCCTCAAATCCACAAACCACTTCAAAATCGGGCTTATCTGCTTTCGGGATATTCTCTGGTGGAGAGGTAACAAGGAGCGGAAGTTTATTCAGCCGTTGCTCCTTTATATCATATTCATATAAATAATTGCTATTGTCTGCAATAAGATACAATAGATTTCCTTTAAGGAATAAGCCAGAAGCAGCACTTATTCCTTTTATAGTAGTAAAAACTTGTAATGTACTAGTCATCTAACAAATCAACACAAGTAATCGCCTGCTTTTTTAATCGTACATCTAGTGTACCGATTGCAGCCAAATCCTTAATGTTTTTATATAAGTTTGTTATTTGCTTATATGATTGCTCATCAGGGTCACAAGCTTGAGCTTTTTCAAGATGAGGAAGTGCCTTTACTATTACCTGTTTATACTCGGCAAATAGTTTTCCATACAAATCCATTTGCTTTGCATTTCCTGCATCGTTCATTTTTTTTACGAGCGAATTGGTTCCTTTTACGTAAATACTACCCAATGCACGATGGGTTACATAATAATCTGGAGCAAGCTTTAACGATGCCTCATAATATGGAATAGCTTTCTCTACCTCCATCGTTTCTTCGTACAAACGCCCTAAATTAAAGTTAAGATTTGCAATTTGAGAATTAGTTAACTCGGGTGCTCGCTTCAACAAATCAATCGCCACATCTATTGCGGCTTTTTTATTGGTATTCGTAGTTCTAATTATAGTATAACTTCGATATGATTCTTCAATGCTTTTTTGTGAATATGCGCTACAAAAACTACCTAGTAAAAGGAATCCTAATATAATTCCTCTCATTTTTTTAACCCAATTTCTCTTAACCTTTCATCTAAATACTCGCCAGCGGTCATATCGCTATATGCTTTCGGATGCTCAGCATCAATAGTAGAAGATAAGCTAGTTAAATCCATATCACTGCGTGGATGTAAAAAGAAAGGAACAGAAAAACGAGAGGTTTTCATCAACTCGCGAGGTGGATTTACAACTCGATGTGTGGTAGATTTAAGTTTATTATTGGTTAAACGTTGCAGCATATCGCCAACATTAACCACAATATCGGTATGATGTGCTTTAATTGGCAACCATTCACTACTACGAGTTAACACTTCCAAACCATCGGCACTTGCTCCAATTAATAAAGTGATGAGATTAATATCTTCATGTGCACCTGCACGCACCGCATCATCAGGTAAAGCATCTGGGTCTTCTATCGGGAAGTAATGAATGCCCCGTAAAATAGAGTTTCCATTATGTACGTGCTGGTCAAAATAATTAATTGGCAATCCTAAATAGGTAGCAATGGCACGTAATAAATGCTTGCCATTTTCTTCTAATTTTTGATAAATCTCTCTGGTAACTGCATTAAATCCCTCAATTTCTTCTAAAACCTCATTATCTGGGTATTCGTTTTTAATCGGATCACCATCGCTAACCTCTTGACCAATTTGCCAAAACTCTTTTAAATCGGCCGTTTTTGCGCCCTTGGCCGTTTCTTTTCCTGCACTCGTATAGCCTCTTTGTCCTGCTAATTCTGGCTTCTCATATTTTCTTTTAACCTCTACAGGCAAACTAAATACTCCCTTAATATTAGCGTATAATTTATCTATTAACTCTTGACTTACCCCATGATTGGTTATGGTTACAAAACCCGAATCATTAAAAGCTCTTCCAAGCTCGTCTGAAAACTTTTTACGTTGCTCTTCATTTCCATGAATATAAGTACCTAAATCGAGGCACGGAATATAAGGTGTAGACATAGTATTTGATTTTAGTTAATATATAAATTTAGAAATTTATGTTAACAAAGTTTAATGAATTCACTTTTTGTTGCTTAACAATTTAAATTATAAAAAGTTAAGTTACTAACAGCTTTTAGTTGTTTCGCCATACAATTGTCAATACTATTTAGCATTTTAGGCATTTCAAACTATACTTGGCTATTTTACGTATAGATATTAAACATTAACACCAAAGAAGATGAGATATATCACTCTATTAATTTTAGCATTTTTCGCGATAGAAAATGCAAATGCTCAGCAGAAAAAACTGCAAAAGGCTACATTCGGAATGGGCTGTTTTTGGTGTACAGAAGCTTTGTTTCAACGCTTAAATGGCGTTACTAATGTAAAATCTGGCTATGAAGGTGGTGATACTCCCAACCCAACTTACGAAGAAGTATGCACGGGCACTACCAATCATGCCGAAGTAATTGAGATGGCATATGACCCAGCAAAGATTACATACGACGAATTGTTAGAAGTTTTTTGGAAGAGCCATGATCCAACTACGTTAAACCGACAAGGGGCCGATGTAGGCACACAATATCGTTCGGTAATATTTTATCATAGTGCAGAGCAAAAAGCTACTGCCGAAAAATATAAAGCAGCTCTTAATAAAGATAATGCATTTGGAAAACCTGTAGTAACTACCATTGAAAAGGCAGAGCCTTTTTATGTGGCCGAAAACTATCACCAAGATTATTTCTTTAAAAATGGCGAGGCACCGTATTGTAAACTGGTAATTTTACCGAAAATGGAAAAATTAGAGAAATTATTTAAAGTGAAATTGAAGAATTAATTAACCTTCGATCACCACACCCATATTGCAGAATTTATCAATTCTAGTTGCAATAAGTTTATCAGTGTTTGTTTTGGCTAACTCTTTTAAATCTTTTATAATTTGCTTTTTCAAGGTTTGCGCCATCATCTCAGGATTTTGATGTGCGCCACCCAATGGTTCTTTTACAATACCATCAATTAACTTATTCTTGAACATATCATCAGAAGTTAACTTCAAGCATTCGGCAGCTTTTTCCTTAAAATCCCAACTTCTCCATAAAATGGATGAACATGATTCTGGAGAGATAACCGAATACCACGTATGTTCTAGCATATAAACCTTATCGCCAATTCCAATACCTAAAGCACCACCTGATGCACCTTCTCCTACAACAAAGCATAAAATTGGTACTTTTAGCACCGACATTTCAAGTAAATTCCGAGCAATGGCTTCTCCTTGTCCGCGTTCTTCAGCTTCCAAACCTGGGTAAGCGCCCATGGTATCGATAAATGAAATTACGGGTTTGTTAAATTTCTCGGCTAAGCGCATTAATCGCAAAGCTTTACGATACCCTTCGGGATTAGCCATACCAAAATTACGGTATTGACGCTCTTTGGTATTTTTTCCCTTTTGGTGCCCAATAATCATTACGGTCTGGCCATCAATAGTTGCAAAACCTCCGATAATTGCTTTATCATCTTTTACCGTTCTATCGCCGTGCATTTCGATAAAATCATCACAAATTAGGCCGATATAATCTAAAGTTTGAGGCCTTTCTGCGTGGCGAGACATTTGTACTTTTTGCCATCCAGTTAGGTTTTGATAAAGACTTTTGCTGGTTTTAGCTACCTTTTCATCAAGCTCTGCTAAAGTTGCAGACATGTCTACTTTAGTTTTATCAGCAACTTGCTTTACCTTTTCAATTTGCTGCATTAAATCAGCTAAAGGCTTTTCGAAATCGAATGATGTTTTGATCTGTTCCATATGCGGGGTGTAAAAATACGGAATATTTTTAAATGATTCCAACCTTTAGTAGATATGAGGCGGCTCTTTCCTTCATCCGATGAGTATCTTATTAGGTCTATGCTCATCGGATGAAGAAAAAATCTACTTAATTGGCATCATAAAACTTGTATTTCCTCCTGCTTGTGTAGTTGGCAGTTTACCATCCCACTTCTTAATCCATTCTTGTTGTATCAACATTGGTGTTAAAGAGGATTGCCTTAAACGGTTGGCTTCTGATTCTGATTTTGCTCTTACTAATAGCGCCTGAGCTTCACCAGTTGCAGTTGCTACCTTAACTTTTGCTTCAGCATCAGCTTGTTTCGCTTGATTTTCTGCTTTCAACCTTGCCTGTATCGATGCATTTTTCTCATCAATCATTTGCCTTAAACTTTCGGGAGGCGTAATGGCCGATGTTAGCTGGTCGTATATAAACCCATCTTTTCCTAACTTAGAAATTAATACACTTTGTATTCTATCTTCAAATTTTTCTCGATTAGACATTACCGAATCGGAACTGAACGAGTTTGCAACGATACGATATGCGTCGTAAATGGAGTTACGCATAAACTGCTGCTCAATTTCGGTTAATGTTTTGCGGTATTGTCTATAAATTTGGGGAACCATTGCCGGGTTAACGTGGTAATTTAGCTTAGGATCTACCTTAAACTCTGCAGCATCTTTAGTAGTTACTACAAATGGATCGTAATCTACCGACTGTGTATACGTAGGAAATTCAATAATTTTGGTAGTCCAAGTGTTGTACCACACTCTACCCGTAACGATGGTAATATTATCAACTCCTCTATTCGTACCATATAAATTAATCTTTATCCCCACATTTCCAGCATCGATATTCTCATACGTAAACGGCTGAATAATTAAAAAGGCTAGAAAGGCCACAAGTATTAATACATATTTAGTGATTTTTTTAACCATCGTCGTTCTGTCGGTTTGTTCCATTGTTTATACTTTTTTAAATAAAGAGGTAATCGGCTTAAACACAATTGCTATTCCCAATATGATCTCGAACACACCAATAGCCACTTCGGTATTTGAGGGTTCACTTAGATTATTTACACCTATCGTAATGAGTACGATTGCTGCAATTACGCGGATTAGAATAATAATTTGTTTCATTGTTACATGTGTCAATATTTTTCTCATCGGATGAGCTCATCCGATGAGAAAAATTAATTTAAAACTTCGCAGGAACTCCCTTTTTAGGCAATGTTTTTTCGATAAAATTGCGGATGTGCTCATTTCCCAATGCTAAATCTGGTTTACGTAAGTACATCATGTGACCGCTTTCGTAACCTTCCCAGCTCATTCTATCTTTTAATTTGCCGCTTGGATCCATTTGCCACATGTTATATTTTGCGTTAAAATAATCGCAAGCACCATCATAGTATCCCGATTGTACCAACACATGAAGATAAGGATTTTGCGCCATAGCGGCTCGTAAATTCTCGCCCGTTCTATCACCTGTATTATCCCAAGGATTTACGGGTCCGAACATGTTATATTTTAAATCTGTTTTGTAGTTAAGCTCGTTACGCAGATACATATTTATAGCTGGTGTAAATGAGTGCAACCAAGACGTTAATTCGGCGTTATAATCAGGACTATTGCCCCCATCTGATTTATCTATCCCTTTATAACGCGAATCCAATCTTCCAACAGTATATCCTTTATCACGCAGTAATTCTTTCCAGAATAAATTAGTAGATACATCCAAATTATTTTGAAGAATTACTTTTTCAGACAGGCCCGAAAAACGAGCCATTTTAGCCGCAATTTTCTGCTTATCAGCCGCTGGTAAAAATCCGCCTTTGGCAATTGCTGGAATTAATTCATTTACAGTAAAATTTTCTACTTCAGGCAACATATCTGCCAATTTTTTATTTTGTAAATCGGCTGGCAATACTTTATGGTACCATGCAGTTGCAGCAAAATACGGTAAACGTAAAGCAGCATCTAAAACAGTTCCTCTTTCAATTCCCAATTCGGTAGGCGAAACCAAAATTACTCCATTTAAATACATCCATTGGTTACTTTGTAGCTCTAAAGCCAAGCCCGAAACGCGTGTTGTACCATAGCTCTCTCCGATTAAATATTTTGGAGAAGCCCAGCGGTTATTACGGGTTACAAAAGTATTTAACCATTCGGCTAAATAGCGAATATCTGCTCTAACACCAAAAAATCTGCTGGTAGGCACGTCTTTACTTGTGGCACGAGAATAACCCGTGTTTACAGGGTCGATATACACAATATCGGCTACATCTAAAATTGAAGTGCCATTATCTTTATACCCATAAGGTTGAATTGGATACCCCTCATCGTCTATATTTAACACCACTGGCCCTGTATAAGCAATGTGCATCCAAACTGATGCCGAGCCTGGTCCGCCGTTAAACGAAATCACCAATGGCCTAGTTTCTTTATTCTGCACATCGGTTCGCTCGTAAAAGGTATAAAACAAACCTGCAACTGGCTTTCCTTCTTCATCCCAAACAGGCAATGTGCCAGCTGTGGCTTTATACGGAACAGCTTTTCCTCTTATGGTAACGGTATGATTGGTAATTACTGAGCTTTCTGGAACAATTGTTCTCGAAGGATTGCTTGGTGTTCGTGCAACTGGCTCTTCTTTTACCGCTGTAGTACTTGGTGCTGTAGCTGGGGGAGTGGTAGGACGAGCGCCACCTTGGCTTCGTTGTTGTGCTTGCGTAAAGCCTACAAAGCTTAAAGCAATAAGTGTAAAAGTAAAAATCTTCTTCATTTGATTGTTTTTGATTGCACAAGTATAAATATCAAAAATTGAAATGCATAATGCGCATAAATATGTTACCTCCTTCGGAGAGGGTTTTGTGTGAGGCGTTTGGCGGTAAGTGCTTATCCTCCCATTTCCAAAACTACAACTCGATCTTCTTCATCGCTCGGATTAATCGTTAATGTTAATTCTCCATTTGTTAATTTTGCGGTTACCGCAGCATTATCCTTCAGCATATACGCCTTTTTAATTTTCTTATTCGGAAACTGAGGCAATACAATTTGATTCGCTTTTGAGTTTAAAACATGTACATACATTTTATTTCCTTTTTGAGTAATACTGCCCCAATCTTGCGGCTTCAGATATCCAGCCTCAGTTGCATAAATACTTTCGCCATAAATTTTAAGCCAATTGCCCATCGTTTGCAAACGTTCTTCGAACTCGGGCTGTACTTTTCCGTTCGGCATTGGGCCGATATTAAGAAGTAGATTTGTGCCTAATGATGCGGCTTTTACTAAATAATCGATCAGTTGCTTATTCGTTTTATACGTCGTATCGGTTAAGTTAAACCCCCATGAACCATTAATTGTTTCGCAGGTTTCTAAAGGTAATTTATCAGATGCTTCTTGAAAGCTCAATCCCGATTTATTTTCTCCAGGCAAATCTTTTTCAAACATTTGAAAATCTTCGCCAACAAAAGGCGTTAAATGGTGATTGTTTCCAACCAAACATTGTGGTTGTAATTTATGGATCAGACTATATATTTCTTCGTATTTCCAGTCGATCCGTGAGCTTCTGTCTTTCGCACCCTCGGGCGCGGTTTGGTCCCAATGCCCATCAAACCAAATGCCTGCAACCTCACCATAATTGGTAAGTAATTCGGTGAGCTGATTTTTCATAAATTGCAAATAGCTAGCATAATTACTCTTCCCTTTTCTACCACTTGCTTGGCCTGTTCGGCCGGTTTCGTGAGGATAATCTTCTCTACGCCAATCGACCAACGAATAATATAAAAACAATTTCATCCCTTGTTTACGACATTCGTCGGCAACCATTTTAACAATATCCTTTTTATAAGGGGTGTTCATGATATTAAAATCAGAATATTTAGTATCCCACATGCTAAAGCTATCGTGGTGGCGAGTAATTAAGGTAATGTATTTCATACCGGCATTTTTTGCCATCGAAACGTATGCGGCAGCATCGAAAGCTGTCGGATTAAAGAAATCTTGCAATCGGCTATAATTATAGACCGTAATCTTTCGATTATTCATTACCCACTCTCCACTACCGGGGATGCTAAATGGCCCCCAGTGAATAAATAGCCCAAATCTGGCTTCATTAAACCATTTTCTCGCTTCCAAATTTGAAGCGGTAGGTGTATAGGTTTGGGCGATGGCCAATATAGAGGATATTGAAATCAAACCAACGAGCAGCATTCTCTTAACCATATTATTATGTTTTTTAAAAATTATTTCAATATAGGCAATTTTAGCAAGAGCTTACAAAAAAAGAGGCTGATCATCTTTTTATTGATGATACAGCCTCTTAAAATTAGTTTATTAATCAATTATTTATCCCACCATACTCTACCTACCAGTTTATCACCACCAGGTACAGCACCAGATGCAGACAAATAGTTTTCGGCATTAGATACACCTTCCGATAAAGGATAAGGAAAGCGGCGTGGAATAGAACCACCAGTATTTGTATTCGGGTAAACGATTGGAATAAGCGCTGGAAATCCAGTTCTTCTCCAATTTGACCATGTTTCATAAAAATCTAACATAGTAATGGTATGCGCCCAATATTGGGTGGCTATCATTTCTAAACCATTTGCAGGATTATAAGGATTTGCAGCCAAGTATGCTGTGGCTTCACCAGCACTTACACCCATTGATGCATCATATTGCGAAAGATAGGTCATTGCGGCAGTAACACCCGCATTGTAATGGGTTGCAGCAGAGCCGCCAATATTATAACGTTGTGCAGCCTCTGCCCATAGCAATTCACTTTCGGCATAAGTTAAAATGAAAGTATTGCCATCTTTTTTTAGCATACCGGGGTTAGGGGACGAATAATCAGTAAAATCAGTAAAAGATGGGTCTTGACGAACATCTCTGCCGGCTATACCGCTTAGATCTTTCCCATTAGGCATTCCTTTTTGAACTGAAGGATTTGAAATAAAAGTAGGATTTTGATTTTTAGTGCCATCATTTAAGTATAATTTGGTTACCGCTACCTTACCTAAACGGGGATCTGAATTTGTTTTTAAATAGTTGATGAAAGTATTGCTCCACCTTGTATAGAAGTTTTCTTGACCGCCATCGCCAGATAATATTTGGCTGTTCCTGTTCTGGGTAACACGTCCACCAGAAGCATCATGTTTCAGAAAAGCATTATCTGCATCGCTTATCATCGTTTTACCCACTGCTTTTGTAACATAGGTTTGAGCCATTGTAGCATCTGCTTTAGTTAAACGCATTGCCATACGTAACATTAAAGTATTGCCAAAGCGTTTCCATTTTGCAACATCACCAGCAAAAACAAGGTCGCCGTTTACTACATCTCCACTGGTACTTAAGGCATTGCTGGCTTCATCAACTTCTTTTAATAAATCTGTATAAATGGCTTTTTGAGTATCATATTTTGGATATAAAACGCCTGAATAATAAGCTTTACCCGCATCAAAATAAGGAACATCACCATATAAATCTGTTATTCTTTGAAAAATTAGTGCTTTCCAAATTCTACCCATCTGATGAATGTTGTTGTATTGTGGTTTATTTCTTGTAAACTCTACCAGATCTACCACGTATTTTACTTGATCAGGATAGGCCTTGTCCCAATAAGCGGCTGTATAGCCTTCATTTAACATATATTTATCACCTGCCCAATAACTAATTACAGAAGATAGGCCCTGTATCATTGTTGACGAATAAATTAGGTTTCCGCGCCAAGTTTCATAAGCAAAATCAGTGCTCCCTGTGTAGGTTAATTGCGTTGTTGATAACAGGTAATTTGGATTATATTTTTCTTGCCCAACAGAAACAGGATCGGTATTTATTTCTTGATAATCTTTAGTACACCCAAATATTAGCATGGTGCTGATAAATAAAAGTGCCAGTATGTTTTTTATGATCGTTTTCATTTCAATTTCTTTTAAAGGATTATAACTTAAAACTTAAATTTAAACCGTAGGTACGTACAGGAGGTACGCCACCCAGTTCAAGTCCGGGGAATGTTGCATTGTAACTAGATTCAGGATCTATGTTAGCTGTCCTTTTCATTAGCACAAATAAATTACGGCCCACCAGACTTAGGTTAAGTCCTTTAATTTTGTTGTTAAACATTTTAGCCGGAAAATTATAGCCAATGGCCAATTGTCTAAATTTGATGAAACTGGCATCTTGCACAAACTGCTTAGAAACATTATTCGCATAATTGCTATAATATGTTGCGGCATTTACTCCAAGTCCATCTCTGTTTTCAAGCGTTGCTTGATGCAGGCCGAATACATATCCATAATAATCAGTTGCTGAGAAAATTTTCCCGCCCCATTTGCCGTCAATTAAAAAAGATAGGTTTATGCCTTTATATGAAAACTCATTATTCCACCCAGCTGTATACTTATTTAGTGCTGATCCATACGATTTTAATTCACCTCTTTGTGGAGCACCTATTGCATCTTTCAATATTTTGCCATTTGCATCGTATAAAAAGTCGTACGCTAAGATCTGCAAAGCTGGTTTGCCAGCAAGGTTTTGAAGGAAGCCTACACCAGTTCTAGAATAAGCAACGGGCTGAGAAACTGTTGAAGGTGCTAGTGAGATAACTAAATTATCATTGTAAGCCCCATTTATTGAGGATGTCCAGCTAAAATTTTTATTCTTTAAGATCACACTAGAAATCAGTGCTTCTACCCCTTTATTCTGAAGTTCCCCAGAATTTAAAACTGCCCCACTATATCCTGTTACCGTTGATGTAGTTACATTGATAATTTCGTCTTTAGATTTTTTGTTATAATAAGTCACATCAAGATTTAACCTATCTCCAAACATTTTCATCTCCGTACCAATTTCAAACTCATTGGCTTTCGATGCTCTTAAAGCTGCGTTTGGAATAAATGCATTTACAATATTGCCAATTGGCTTACCGTTAATTGTTTCACTTCGCAAGTTATAATAAAGTTGTGTTTGAAAAGGGTCTGTAGCTTGGCCAACGACAGCATAACCTGCTCTTATTTTACCGAAGGTTAAAAAATGCGGCTTCCATAATTCGGTAAACACAAATGAACCACTAATTGATGGATAAAAGACATTGAGCTTATTATCTACCCCTGGAGTTGCCAATGTAGAAAACCAATCGCTCCTTCCGCTTCCCGTTATGTAAAGAACATCTTTATAGGCTAGTTCTAAAGTACCATAAACAGATTGTGTTTCTTGATCTGTTTGTGTAAAGCCAACAGATTTATTAGCTGTATTGGTAAGATTATACACCCCGAAAATCTGGAATGCAGAACCATTGTTGGTAGTTTGCCCAATTTTTGTTCGTCTAAAACTGGCACCTGCATTGGGCGTTATCGAGAAATCTGCAACTTTAAAACTTTTACCAATTAATGCGTCGACATTTAAATCAGCAAATTTAGTAAGCTGTTCGGTAATACTGCCCGCAGGATTATAGGCTGTACCACTTGGGGTTACTGCAGTATAACTATCGTTATAAGAATCTCTACCAGCTCTCGCCTGTAAAAACAAGCCATTGTTAAAAGTATATTTTGCATTAAAAGAGCTTAATAAGCGGTCTCTTTTTGTATTGTGAACAAATTCATTTGCCGCAAACCAAGGATTAGTGGCATAAAAATTACTTGTATTATATGACAGTTCGGTACCATCTGCTTTTGTGCCTGGTTTTAAGGTATTAATATTAACACTTGTAGGCAAAAATGTAGCATTATAATTTGCATTACCAGCACCATCAGATAGCATAGGCCTATTTTTAGCCTGCTCTAAAATATAATTAAAGCGTGCGTCAATAGTTAAGTTTTTTACTACATCAAATGTTCCAGCTAAATTAAAATTCTGTCTATTTATTCCTGAATTGGGAACTACAGACTTATTAGTTAAGTCGCTACCAGAAACCCTGATAACTCCACCTGTAAATGACTTATTAAAGGCCAAAGTATTTGTAAAACTTCCTCCTGTTCTGTAAAATTCATCCACATTGTTTTTCTGTGCACTATAGGGTCTGCTCACACCGTCGAACTGTACTACGTTTGTACCGTCGAGTTTTGCACCCCAACTAGACCCTCCGGTAGTTGCTGCGCCCAACGTATTAACTGGCTTTATACCATTTGCTCCCTGTCCGTATATATATTGCCAATTGGTTCTATCCATTACCTTCTCAGCTACATAATTACTGCTAAAATCTATGCCATTTCCTTTACCACTTTTGGTGGTAATCAATATCACTCCCGCTTTAGCACGATAACCATAAAGTGCAGAAGCAGCAGCTCCTTTTAGCACGGATATACTTTCAATATCATCTGCATTTAAATTTCCGATGGCATCTCCTAAATCTGGCGCATTATCATATTGACCGCCAGAGTTGCCCGATGGGTTAAGATTGTTTATACCTACAGGTTTGTTTTCCATTGGAACGCCGTTTATAACATATAAAGGCTGACTAGTTTGATTTAAACTAGAAATACCACGAATGATAACGCTTGTAGCTGCACCGGCACCACCCGATGTTGAGCTCACGTCTAAACCGGCAACTTTGCCGACCAAAGAATTAGCCACATTATTTTCTCTTGCTTTTGTTAAGCTTTCTCCTCCCAATTGAGTAACCGAATAACCTAATGCTCTTCTTTCCTTCTTTATACCTAGTGCAGTTACCACTACTTCACTAAGTTGTTTGGTGTCTTCGGTTAACACAATATCTAAATTGGTTTGGGTACCCAGGATGAGTTCGCGGGTGTGAAAACCAAAATAAGAAATAACTAAAGTTGCATTATCTGGCACATTTAAAATAAATCTCCCATTTACATCTGTTGTTGTTCCGATGGCACTGCCCTTTACCCTAACTGTAGCACCAGACAAAACACCACCCAAAGTATCCTTAACTACACCTGTAACAGGCGTTTCTTTTTTGCGGCTAATCACAATTAAGCCACCATCGGAGATAGAATACTTTAAGTTTGTTCTGTTGAAGATGGTTGATAAAATTTCCGAAACAAGTGTATTTGTTACCGTAATAGTTACATCCTTATTGATAGGAACGTAGGTAGAACTATAAACAAAACGATATTTGCTTTGTTGTTCAATAATTTGCAAAACCTTTGAAAGTTTTGTCCTTTTAACATCTAGCGTGATTTTTTCTTGAGAAAAAACCGATGCCGAAACATTAAGACAGGTAATGAAAACCATAATACAGGTAAGTTTCATTAGCATAATGAATTTTAAGATCGCTTTATATTTGAAGCGCTCTTGCGATAAGTAATAATAAATCATATTTTTGTTTTTTTTGGTTGCATATTCTTGGCAGCGATTTGTTAGCGCATAAACTGCCATTAATTAATCGAAAGAAATCTTTTAAGGGCGGTGCTTCAACACCGTCCTTTTTTCTTTTATTTTGATATCAATACTTTATTCCCTTTTATTTCATATTTAAAATTTTCTACTTTTTGTAAAGCCGCTAAAACCTGTTCTATATTTTCATGGCTAAAGGTGGCTGTAAATCGATATTTTTTTAATTCTGTATCTGCAAGAGTGATTTCTACATTGAACCATTTTTCTAGAGCGCCCTTCATCTCATCAAAATTTTGATCATAGATTTCTATTCTATTTTGCGTCCAAGCCGTTTCAACGATTGTACTATCTTTAATAACCGTATAGCGATTAATTGTAATTTCTGGGCGACTAACCACGCGCTTTAATGCCTTTGATTTTATTTCAGCAGGAGTAGATTTATAAAAAATTACTTTTTGGCTTGGCTTAAGTGTGATGATTCCACCGTTACTGCCAATCGTTTCCATATTAATGAGACCTCTAATTAAGGTGGCTTCAGAAGTTGCCTCATCTGGATAAGCCTTCACATTAAAAGCTGTACCTAAAACATTAATATTGAAATCAACTGTATGAACTTTAAAAGGTTTCTTCTTCTTATGCACAACATCAAAATAGGCTTCTCCTATCAATGTAACCTCACGGTTTTTATCATTAAAATCCTTTCCTATAGCTAATGAACTTTCTGCATTTAAGAAAACTATTGACCCATCACTAAGCGTAATTTTTTTCCGCTCTCCACTTTTAGTTGAAAATAACTGGGCTTTTAACTCTTTTTGAGGAATATGATCTGTATTGTAGTTTCGATATAAAAACACCATACTGGTGATAACAACTATGGCTGCTGCAATTTTTAACCAATTGAAATTTTTGTAAGCATTAATTTTTTTAACTGGGGGATCAACCTTATTCTTAAATGCTTCAAATTGGTCATTTAATCTGCGTTTATTACCACTTAAAATGACATAAAGCCTTTTTGCTTCATTTATTGTTAGCTGTTGTTCTGGATGGGCAATGATATACTTTTCCCAATAAGCTATGCATAGTTTATCGGTACCTGCACAATATGATTGGAAAGTATTGTCTACGAGAAAATCTTCTGCATCAAATTTACTGCTATCGTTCATTATTTTTAGGCTTATAACTATCAGTGCCTAAAAACTTCAATTTTGCCTAAAGAAATTTGATTTATTTTTTGAGTATTAAAAAAACACCGCTAAAAGGGGTTATCTGATTAATGTGCTTAGCTCTTTCCTTAAAATTTTGAGTGCATCATAAATCGTATTGTAAGCTGTTTTTATAGTTTGGTTATTTCTTTCCGCAATCTGTTCATAGCTTAATCCATCAAAAAATTTTAAATGTATCAATTGCTTTTGCCGAAAAGTAAGTTTTTCTAATGCATTTTTTAATTGATGTCTAACCAATTCATCACTTTGTATTTTAACAATAAATTCTTCATAACTCATTTCCATTAATTCACCTTCCGAATCTGCATGTAGAAGTGCGTTATTAATTTTGCGGCTCCGTTCTAACATCCTAAATAACTTTCGTTTAAGGAATGTACGAAGGTAAGCCTCCACATTATCAACTCGATTAAGGGTTGTATGCTTTTCCCAAATTGTAATAAAAACCTGGTCTGCAGCTTCGCTAGACAGATCAGCATTTGCGCAAAAACGGATTCCAAAATTAACCAACGAATAATAAAGAGATTTGTAAAGGTCAAAAAAGGCATCTTTATCACCTATACGTATTCGTTCCCATAGCAAATGATGAGATAATTTGTTGTCCATTAGGTAATTCGGTTAGGTCACAATATTAAATAAAAACATCAATAATCTGATAGTTATGTTTTAGAATACAAATCTTTTTTTAAACCGTTTACGTAAATAGTGTTATAGAATGTGAAATTAAAATGACAATTGTATAGATTAACCCATTATTTAAGTTACTTTAGCTAAAATATAAAAACCGCCTAAACAATGCTCTACTCAAATTATGACAAAGAAAGTTAAGTTTACCAACCTCAATAAATCTACATTTTATGCTACTTTACGTAAACGAGTTGATGCACATTTTGAAGACCAGAACTTAAGTGTTCATGCCAATGGGGCAATGTGGTTTAAAGCAATATTCTTTTTAGGAACATTTATTTCATTGTATTTGATGATTTTGTTGGGCAATTTTAGTCCACTAATTATGCTTGCCATGGCGATTGCTCTAGGGGTTTTTGGCGCTTTTGTAGGTTTTAACATTTGTCACGATGCAATACATAAAGCATTTTCTGATAAACCTATAATCAATCAATCTTTTAGCTTCCTATTTAGCTTAATTGGTGCAAGTGCCTACGTTTGGAGCATTTGCCATAACATTGTACATCATACCTATACTAACATTTCGGGCCACGATGAAGACATAGACGTTGCACCGGGTTTAATCCGCTTTTGCGAAAAGGAACCCGTAAATAAAATACAGCGCTACCAGCATTTTTATGCTTTTGGTTTGTATAGTTTAGCCATGCTTTCGTGGGTATTTAGAAAAGATTACAAAAAATTTTTTCAGACTAAAATTGGCTCTCAAGTAGCCAACCACCCTAGAATTGAATATTTTAATTTGTTTTTCTTTAAGTTCTTATATTACTTCTTGTTTATAATTTTGCCATTTATTGTTTTAGACATCACTTGGTGGCAATTCTTAATTGGGTTTTTGTCGATGCAATTTGCACAAGGATTGGTATTGGGCTTAGTTTTTCAATTAGCACATGTGGTAGAAGGAACAAGTTTCCCTCATCCAAACGAAGAGGGGAATATTGAAGAAGCTTGGGCTGCACATCAGATGATGACAACTGCTAATTTTGCGGTAGAAAGCAAACTAGCAGGCTTTTTATGTGGGGGGTTAAATCGCCAGGTAGAGCATCATTTGTTTCCAAAAATATGCCATATCCATTATCCAGCTATTGGTAAAATTGTAAAAGAAACTGCATTAGAGTTCGATCTTCCTTATATCGAAAGCCCTACTTTTTTTAGTGCTTTAGGGTCTCACTATCGAATGCTACGCAAATTGGGCAAAGAGGCTTATATTGCAAAAAATTCGACAGTTCCGGTACCTTGTTTGCTAGCTGCTGAGATTAATATTAGGCCTACTTTATAAGCAAATCATTTTAAGTTTATACGAACAAAAAGTAATTAAATTTGATATTTGCGTATAATTTTCATTTTTTAGCTTACTAAATCTTTGGGGACCAAACTTATTTTGAAGCCAAAAAACCATGGACAAACAAAAGAAAATCACCGTTGCCGACGATGATCCTGGTATATTAGACGCTGTTGGCATGATGCTTGAGATGGAGGGGTATGAGGTAACTGCAACCTTAAATGGCAATACTATACTTACGCAAACCGAATTACCCGATGTGTATATTTTAGACATTTGGATGTCGGGATCTGACGGAAGAGAACTTTGTAAAAAGTTAAAAAGCGAAGAAAGAACTAAAAATATACCTGTAATTTTAATCTCAGCGAGTAACGACTTAAAGCGTTCGGCAGAAACAGCAGGAGCGGATGATTTTTTAGCAAAACCATTTGAAATTGATGCGCTATTGCAAAAGATAGCACATGCGTTAGCTTAATAATTTTATACTTTACTCTAGCTTAACGTTAAAATAATCAAAATCTACATACCCCCCTTTTTGCTGAGTTGCATAATTAAATAAACCATAGCGATAACCCATAAAATGAGGAAGAGTATAGACCATTTGCAGTGGAGCCCCTATTATTTTCCAAGTTTTGCCATCAAAACTGTAGAAAAAATAACCTTTATCTGTTTTGTCTGTAAAATCGCATTCTGTTTTTAGATAAACCGTATTTTGACCCGCTGGAATAGTTTCTCCCTCAATGGTGCCAGATTGCGAATTTACCATCACTATTGTTCTTTTCCCATTGTCTATCCTAACCCCAACCCAGCCAAATTTGCGCTGTAACAGGATTAACCCAGCCCGATCTCCGTCTCTCATCTTCGATATATCTAAAGCAGTTATGCCCGATGAAACTGGGCCAATTGTTCGCTGGGTTAATATATTTTTCGCAAAAAGAATATTGGAGTCTACTCTTGTCGTTTTTAGCCGAAGGTAGCCCTGTCGTTCATTAACAGACCAAGACAAATGATCGGGATTATGATTCCATTGCCAAACCAATGGCAATGCAGGCTCACCTCTTCTACGATTAAATGCATCAGACGCTACAATACCAGGTATTAATCCGTTACTTATAGGCAATTCGAGCGCAGTTGAAACTTTACCATTCAGACCTAAAACTGGCCAATCATTCTGCCAATTTACAGGTACTAGATAAGGTATTCGTCCAACTGCGCCATAATCTCTAAATAGATAAGAAAACCATTTACCTTGAGGCGTACTAATTAACCCGCCCTGAGCCACACCAAGATCTTGTAGGCTTATCCTTCCTTCATAAGGCCCGGTAAGTTTATCTGAGCGATGAACTAAAACTGTACGCATTTCATTTTTAGGCCATACAATATTAAAAATATAATATTTGCCATTTATTTTAAACAATTGCGATCCTTCAGCTGGTAAATTTATATTTGAACCTGCTGGCAAACTAGCATTTTCGATAATTACTTTAGGTTTCGAACCCGGCTTGATACCCGAAAGATCGTCTGCTAATTCCGCAAGCATAATTTTCCCTGCACCGTAAATCATATACGCTTTACCATCATCAAAAAACAGCGAATGATCATGTAGCGAGGGCTTAAAAGAAACCACTTTCCATGGTCCATTTTCTATGTTTTTTGTACTGTATATATATGTTTTTCCGGTAGTACCCGAGAAAGTACTCACGTAATAGATGCCTTTGTGATAGCGAAGACTACTTGCCCAAGATCCCCTTCCATAATCACTTTTGCCATTAGTTAAGGTAAGCTCATCCAAATCGCCCAAAGTAGTATATGCATAATTCACAATTTTCCAATTCACAAGATCTGTAGATTTCATGATCGGCACACCAGGATTCATGTGCATGGTGGTACTGCTCATGTAATAGGTACCCCCCACTCTAATCATCGAAAGATCGGGCACATCAGCAAAGATTATCGGATTGATCGCATTTTGGCCATTTGCAGCTCCTGCAACTGTTGCCATCACCAATAAGAGACAAGCCAACTTCTTTATTTTATTCATACTTAACCAAAGCTATCTAGAAAAAGAGCCAATACAGCCAATCTTATCTAAAATATTCAAATGTGCTAGTAAAAATGACGAAATAAACTATTCTGCCGATGGTGATCTTAATAATTTAGCAGTCTTGATAAGGACCATTTATCAAAACCATACGATGAACGTGAAATTAACCAAATTACAATCTGCATTTATCCTCCTATTTATAGGTACCTATTTTTTGAGTAGCTATGCTATAGATGATACTAAAGGACTAAAAGACTTTTACAAAAATTACTTCCCAATTGGTGTTGCAGTTAAACCAAGCGACTTAAAAAATGCCGAGAAATCATTAATTCTTCAGCAATTTAACAGCATTACAGCAGAGAATGTGATGAAAATGGGACCGTTACAACCTGGTGAAAATCGATATTTTTGGCCCTTGGCCGATTCGATTGTCGAATTTGGTGTTGCTCATAAAATGAAGGTCAGAGGCCATTGTTTGGTATGGCATACACAAACCCCGAGATGGCTTTTTAAAGATTCGACAGGAAATACGGTTTCAAAAGAGCTATTGCTTAATCGGTTAAAAAACCATATCAACACGGTGGTATCGCGATATCGTGGAAAAATTTATGCGTGGGATGTGGTAAATGAAGTGATTGCAGACGACACCAGTTATTTTCGAAAATCGCCATTATTTACCATTGCCGGTGAGGATTTTATAGAAAATGCATTTAGGTATGCACATCAAGCAGACCCTAAGGCCATTCTGTTTTATAACGACTACAATACCGAGAACCCTTTAAAGCGAGAAAAAATTTATCAAATGCTTAAAAAACTATTGGCTAAAGGCGTACCTATTCACGGCGTAGGCTTGCAAGCACATTGGTCTATCAGCACACCTAGTCGAGAAGAACTGGAAAAATCGATCGAGCTATTTTCATCACTTGGCCTACAGATCCAGTTTACCGAACTCGACATTTCAGTATACACTGGTCGCCAAGGTGGGCAGCTCATCACCGGAGAAAAAAGCACATCACCAGCTGTATTTACATCAGAAATGGAGCAAAAACAGCTCGAGAAGTACCAAATGGTTTTTGAGGTATTCAGAAAATATAAAAAACAAATTACAGGCGTAACCTTTTGGAACCTATCAGACAAATATAGTTGGCTCGACAGTAGAGGTAGAAAGAATTTCCCTTTGCTTTTCGATACCGAACTAAAGCCTAAAAAGGCCTTTTACGAAGTGATTAAATTTGAAACCAAATGATGAAGAAAGCAATTATTTTTGCAGCACTGCTACTGATAAGTTTACCCTCATTCTCGCAAGACCCTAATTTTTATATCTTTTTATCTTTTGGGCAATCGAATATGGAAGGCAGTGCACCTTTCGAGAAACAAGACACAACTAGTGTAGATAAACGTTTCCAAGTATTGGAAGCCATCAACTGTCCCAACCTGAACCGAACAAAAGGAAATTGGTATACCGCAGTGCCCCCCCTCAGCAGATGCAAAACTGGTCTTAGTCCGGTAGATTATTTTGGAAGAACGCTAATTGAGAACCTACCAAAAAACATCAAAATTGGAGTCATCAATGTAGCGGTTGGCGGATGTAGAATCGAACTTTTCGACAAAGATAATTATCAGTCGTACACCGCTACAGCGCCCGATTGGATGAAAAACATGCTGGCCGAGTACGATGGTAATCCGTATGCGCGTTTGGTAGAAATGGCTAAAATTGCACAGCAAAACGGTGTAATTAAGGGGATTTTAATGCACCAAGGAGAATCGAATACTGGCGATAAAGCTTGGCCACAAAAAGTAAAAGGTGTGTATGAAAGCTTGCTAGCAGATCTCAAATTAGACGCTAAATCTACACCTTTATTGGCTGGAGAAGTAGTAAATGCCGATCAAGGAGGTGTTTGTGCAAGCATGAACACTATCATTTCTACTTTACCACAAACCATCCCTACTGCGCATGTAATTTCCTCGGCAGGGTGCCCAGACCAGGCAGACAATCTACATTTCTCTGCCGAAGGCTATAGAATGCTGGGAAAAAGATACGGGGCAAAAATGTTATCCCTATTAGGATATAAAATTAAAGGAACCATTTCTAATTACGCAACAGATTCTCGTGGGTTGAAAGATTTCTACCAAGATTATTTCTCTATGGGCGTGGCTGTGGCCAAAAGAAATCTTAGTGGAGATGAAGCCGAACTGATTAAAAAACACTTCAATAGCATTACCGCAGAAAATGATATGAAAATGGGTAATTTACAGCCTTTTGAAGGAAAATTTAACTGGGCAAATGCCGATTCTATCGTGAATTTTGCGACAAAAAATAACATCAAGATACGTGGACATAATCTTTGCTGGCACGAACAGGTGCCTTCTTGGTTTTTTACCGGAAAAGATGGTAAAGATGTGAGTAAAGAAGTATTACTACAACGTTTAAAGTCGCACATAGATGCCGTTGTAGGCAGGTATAAAGGAAAAATATATGCTTGGGACGCAGTAAATGAGGCAATTGATGATGATTCGACCAAATATTTACGCAATTCAAAGTGGTACCAAATCTGCGGTGAAGATTTCATAACCAAAGCTTTTGAGTATGCTCATGCGGCCGACCCAAGTGCAAAGCTTTATTATAACGACTACAATACCGAACGTCCCGAAAAAAGAGAGCGGTTGTATAAATTACTTAAAAGTTTAAAAGAAAAAGGGGTTCCTATCGATGGCGTAGGTTTACAAGCACATTGGTCGATACAAGAACCTACAGAAAACGAATTGGTAACTGCACTCGAAAGATACTCGTCTCTTGGTCTTAAAGTTCAGTTTACGGAATTAGATATTTCCATCTACCCCTGGGAAAAGAACGCTCGCGCAAAGCACCCAGGAGAATCAGATCAGTTTACCCCAGCACTCGAAGCACAACAGCTAGTCCAATATAAAATGGTGTTCGACACTTTTAGACAGTATAAAAATGTAATTACCAACGTTACGTTCTGGAACATTTCAGATCGCCGAACCTGGCTCGACACCTATCCCGTACAAGGCCGTAAAAATTATCCACTACTTTTCGACACCACCTTACAACCGAAGAAAGCCTATTGGGAAGTAATTAACTTTAAAAATAAATAACAATGATAAAGAAGCTTATTCTGCTTTTATTGATTGCAATTAGTATAACAACAAGCCGTGCAGCCGGACTAGATCCAATCGCCATCAAAACCTATATCCCTGGCAGCTTCCCCATTGTAAACAAGGGTAAAGTACCTGCCATTCTGGTGAGTGCTAACGAATGGCCTGGTGCAATACGGGCAGCTAAAAACCTACAGGCAGATATCGAAAAAGTAACCGGAATTTCTCCAGCTTTCTTAACCGATAAAACAAGCGGAATGCCAATTATTGTAGGCACGATCGGCAAGAGTAAAATCATCGACGAGATGATCCGTAACCGCAGCATCGTTGTTGGTGAAATTGCTGGGAAATGGGAGGCAACATTAATACAGGTGGTTAAAAACCCAATTAAAGGTGTAGATTCGGCATTGGTAATTGTAGGGAGCGACAAACGAGGCACCATTTACGGTATTTATGAACTCTCATATCAAATCGGCGTTTCGCCTTGGTATTACTGGGCAGATGTACCTACGAAGAAAAGCAATTCACTTTTTATTACAGCAGGTCGTCATCTGATCTCTTCGCCAGCGGTAAAGTACAGAGGCATCTTTTTAAACGATGAAGCACCTGCTTTATCTGGGTGGAGCAAAAAAGAATTCGGTGGGTTTAACAGTAAGTTTTACGAAAAAGTATTTGAGTTAATTCTGCGCTTAAAAGGTAATTATCTATGGCCAGCCATGTGGGGGAATGCTTTTAATGATGATGACAACCTAAATCCGGTGTTAGCAGATGAATATGGAGTAGTGATCGGCACCTCGCACCACGAGCCCTTAACACGTGCTCACGATGAGTGGAAAAGGTACAAAGGCGATAAATGGAATTACGAACAAAACCCAGAGCAACTACGTGCATTTTGGGAAAGTGGGCTACAACGTGTGGCCGATAAAGAACAAATCATCACCGTTGGGATGCGTGGTGATGGCGACGAGCCCATGTCTACTGGAACTGCAACTGCTCTACTCGAAAAAATTGTAAAAGATCAACGCGAGATTATCGAGAAAGTTACCAAAAAACCTGCTTCAGAAACACCGCAATTATGGGCGCTATACAAAGAGGTACAAGATTATTACGACAAAGGAATGCGAGTACCCGACGATGTGACGCTACTTTTAGCCGATGATAATTGGGGAAATATCAGAAAACTACCAAAATTGGGCGAAGCACCGAGGGTTGGTGGATATGGCATTTATTATCATTTCGATTATGTTGGCGGCCCACGAAACTACAAGTGGTTAAATACCAACCCTATTCAAAAAATCTGGGAGCAAATGAACATGGCTTATCAATATGATGCCAATCAGATTTGGATTGTGAATGTGGGCGATCTTAAGCCGATGGAATTCCCGATCGAGTTCTTTTTAGACTATGCCTGGGCACCCGATGCTATTCCGGCAGAAAAACTGATGAGCTATACCATGAAATGGGCGGGTAAACAATTTGGCGAACAACATGCCATCCCAATTGCCAGTTTTTTGGATACTTATCTAAAATATGCTGGACGAGTAAAGCCCGAGCTCCTAAATGCAACAACCTATAGTTTAGTTAACTACAATGAGTTCGAAAAGGTAACCGTCGATTTTAAGACTCTGCATCTACAAGCATCAATTGTTGAAAAACAGTTAGCTTCAAACCAGAAGGATGCTTATTACCAACTGGTATTACACCCAATCGAAGCACTTGCTAACCTATACGATCTTTACCTTGCAGCTGCTAAAAACAGGCTATATGCCAAACAAGGGCGCTTATCTGCCAACGGTTTTGCTACCAAAGTAGATTCTTTATTTAAAAAAGATGCCGGAATCACCAACTACTATAACAAAGTGATGGCAGGAGGCAAATGGGATCATATGATGGATCAAGTTCATATTGGTTATACCTCTTGGCAACAACCTGAAAAAAATAGTATACCTAAAACAACACATATTACCAATGAAAACACTGCTTTAGGATTAGCTATTGAGGGCAATGAGTTTTTTTGGACGGGCAACACAACTGTTGATAAAACCTTCCCAACCTTTTCAGTATTGACGAATAAAACACACTATGTTGAGCTATTTAAAACTGGAACTGGCGAGTTAAAATACACCATTAAAGCTCCAGATTTCGTTGTTTTGAATGATCGAAAAGGTGAGCTTACCGACGACAAAAAAATCTATATTTCTATAGATTGGGCAAAAGCGCCGAAGGGTAATTCTACGAGCGAAGTTACGGTAACGGGTAGTGAAGGATCTAAAATAAGTCTTTCGATTAACATAGAGAACGCAAAACCAGCTGATCTAACTCAAAATTTATTCTTAGAAGAAAATGGCTACTTAGCAATAGAGGCACCCAGTTATAGTCGTGCCATTAACGATCGGCCTATCTTTTGGAAAACCTTACCTAACTATGGAAAAACCGAAGGAGGGGTAATCCCTGTACCAGTTACCTCCCCTATTCAACAACCAGCAGCAGATTCGCCACATTTAGAATACGACATTTATCTTAGTAAAGGAGGTAATTTTACGCTACATACTTTTATCTCTCCTACCATAGATTTTACAGGGAAAGATGGGCTTAAGTTTGCGGTTTCTATAAACGATCAGGCACCAATATCGGTAAACATTAGTGCTGATTACAAATCGGATGGCGCTTGGGGGCAATCTGTAGCCAATAGCATCAAGATTTTTAAAACTCCACTCACCTTTGAAAAAGCTGGAAAACACACTATCAAATACTGGATGATTAACCCTGGTGTTGTACTGCAGAAACTTGTACTCGACCTTGGCGGTTTAAAACCAAGCTTTTTAGGCCCACCAGAAAGCACGGTGAGCACAACAAAATAACCTTTAACCAAAAATAAGCAAAATGATCAAGGAAATTAAAAGAGCAACTTTACTAACATCGATGATGGGTTTAGCGATTGCTAGCTCTTGTCAGCAAAATAAGCAGCAAGCCTCAAAAGTCACTGCTACAAATACTACCAAAAAGTCGAAATACCTGTCGCAACCACTCATTTCTGAAATCTATACTGCCGATCCTTCGGCGCATGTATTTAACGGAAAGATTTACATTTATCCGTCTCACGACATTGAAGCGGGTACACCAGAAAACGATAATGGCGACCATTTTGATATGCGCGATTACCATATCTTAAGCATGGACAGCATTGGAGGTAAGGTAACCGATCATGGCGTTGCCCTAAGTGTAAAAGATATTCCATGGGCAGGCCGACAGCTTTGGGCACCAGATGTAGCATTCAAAAACGGCATTTATTACCTGTATTTTCCAGTAAAAGATAAATCAGACGTATTTAGAATAGGTGTAGCTACCTCAAAAAGCCCTGTTGGTCCGTTTAAAGCCGAAGCACAGCCGATAAAAGGCAGCTATAGTATCGATCCGGCTGTATTTACCGATACCGACGGTAGCAGTTATATGTATTTTGGTGGTATTTGGGGCGGACAACTACAACGTTGGGATAATGGTAAATACATCCCCAATGGTTCGAAAACTGATTCACAAAAAGAAGATGAGCCTGCTTTAAGTGCTAAAGTTGCCAAATTGGGTAAAGATATGCTATCATTTGATGGGGAAGTAAAAGATGTAGTGATCCTAGACAAGGAAGGAAAACCATTGCTAACAAAAGATCACGATAGAAGATTTTTCGAAGGCGCCTGGATGCATAAATACAATGGAAAATACTATTTTACCTATTCAACCGGCGATACACATTACTTGGCTTATGCCATTGGCGACAAGCCATATGGACCATTTACCTATCAAGGAACATTCATGAACCCTGTTGAAGGCTGGACCACCCATCATTCTATTCTAGAAATTAAAGGCAAATGGTATATTTTCTATCACGACACACAATTATCGGGCAAAACACACCTCAGAAATGTGAAAGTAACAGAGTTAATTCGCAATGCAGATGGAAGTATAAAAATGATTGAGCCTAATATGTCCCAGTAGATTGGCGATCTACAATTGTAGGTTCAATAACTATTCTATTAATTTTATCATACGGATTTCGTTGCTTAATCATATCCAAAAAGAGCTTAGCGCATTCGTTGCCAATAACATTCGGATGCTGATCTACCGTAGATAGACTAGGCGTTACATAGGGTGAGAAAATTTCGTTCGCAAAACCCATCACGCCAATAACTGGTGGAGTTAACCCCACTTCCTTTAGTTTTTTTATTACACCGAGAGCTGTAAAATCATCACCTGCTATTATTGCATCAGGACGAACTTCATTTCTTAATAATTTACTAACGCCAAAGCGACCATCTTTTATCGATAAGCCGCCAAGTATGATGTCTTCTTCGATGATGGGCATATTGTTTAACTTCAAAGCTTGCTTATAGCCTTCGAGCCTTTCGCTGAATATCTTAATTTTATGGCTAGTGGTTACAAACCCAATCTTTTTATAGCCTCTTTCTATTAAATGATTTGCAGCCATAAAACCCGCTTTAAAATCGTTAAGCGTTACCGTAGGTACTTTTAAACTTTCATCTACCCTATCGAAAAGAATAAGAGGTTTATTCTGTTTAATTACTTCCCGAAAATGAGATACATCATCGGTTTCGAGGGCAAGCGAAGCCATTATGCCATCCACTTGTGCTTCGAGCAAGGTACTCACTCCTTTCACTTCTTTGGCCATCGATTCGCTAGACTGGTATACGATAATGCTATATCCACTATCTTTTAACTCATCTTCGATGCTATGGATAATAGAAGCAAAAAAATGCGCCTGAATACTCGGTACGATCACACCTATGATATAGGTTTTTCCAGATTTAAGTGCCGATGCTAATTTATTTGGCCGATAATCTAGCTTGGTCGCCATTTCGATAACTGCTTTCCGAGTTGCATCACTAATGCCAGGAAAATTGCTCAATGCCCTTGATACCGTAGAAACAGTGATATCAAGTGCATTTGCAATATCGTATATGGTAGTCCGTTTTTTCAATTTGTTTTTAAATTGGTTACAAGTTTACGGAAAAGTTTTACCGGTTTTACTTTACCAAAAGTAAGCATAAAGTCCAGTTAAAATTAGGATCACTGCAGCTGCCCCTAGTGCAAAGCTATTGCTTACTTTAAACATACTGCTATCGACCTCCAATCCTTTTGCTTTTATGCCACGTTTATCGTCTATTAAGCTAATAATTACCATTCCAATTACAGCGACAATAAATACAAAGCCCATTCGATCTAAAAAGGGAATTTCGTATAATGAAGTCCCATCTTTTTGAACTACTAATGATGAAAATCCTGTAGAAGCTAAAAATTCAAGGTCAGTAAATCGAGGAAGGAATTTAAACAAAACCGAAAGGCCAAAGCCTCCAACTGTTGCAAACATCGCTGCATTTGAACTGGTTTTTTTCCAGAAGAAGCCCAATATAAACATGGCAAAGATACCAGGACTTACAAAGCCCGTATACTCCTGTATAAATTCGAAACCTCCCTTTTTATCAATCCCTAAAAATGGAGCGATAAGAACTGCTGCAACCATTGCTACTACAACAACAATTTTACCCACTTTTACCATTTTCTGCTCACTCGCCTCACGATCAATTTTCTTTTTGAAAATATCTAATGTAAAGATGGTAGCGATACTATTTACCTTACCGGCCAATGAAGCTACAATTGCTGCAGTTAGTGCGGCAAACGATAGTCCTTTTAATCCAGCAGGTAAAAGATTTAACAATACCGGGTAAGCTTTATCAGGATTTAACTCTCCATTTTGAAGCATTTCGGTTTGTAGGCCGCCTTTCATATGGATTACATAAGCTGCAATACCTGGCAACACTACAATTACTGGCATTAATAATTTTAAGAATGCAGCAAACAGAATACCACTTCGCGCAGTTTTTAAATCAGCCCCCAATGCCCGTTGTGTGATGTATTGATTACATCCCCAATAATTTAAATTTACAATCCACATCCCACCTAATAAAACGGTAAGTCCTGGCAAACTTGGATAATTAATATTATCCTTTTTCAGCACCATGTGAAAGTGATCATTAGATTGGCTCATCATATAGTTGAACCCATTGATTACCCCATCTTGTCCGTTCAATTCTGCAACTCTACCTAATGCCAAATACGTAGTTACCAAGCCGCCTAAAATAAGGAACAGCACCTGTATTACATCCGTATAACCTATTACCTTCATACCACCCAAGGCAATAATGATTGAAAAAGCGGCCAAGGCATACATACACAACGTGGTATCTATACCCGATATACCATTAATGGCTAAAGCACCCAAATATAAGATGGAAGTTAAGTTTACAACTACGTATAGCAATAGCCAGAACACAGCCATAATCATAGCAACAGTTTCATTGTAGCGTTGTTGCAAGAACTGTGGCATGGTGTAAATTTTATTCTTCAAGTAAACTGGAATAAAAAACACTGCAACAATAATTAAGGTTAATGCGGCCATCCATTCGTAGGTGGCAATGGCTAATCCCATCTTAAAACCATTACCACTCATGGCAATGAACTGTTCTGACGAGATATTTGATGCAATCAGTGAGGTTCCGATTGCCCACCAGGTTAGCGAGCCCTCAGCTAAAAAGTAATCATGCGATGCAGAAACCGCTTTCTTTTTTTTACGGTAAATCCACCACCCGTACACGGCAACAATTACAAAATATACTAAGAATACAATGTAATCTTTAATGTCTAAACTGTTCATATTTGGTTTTTTATTTGGCTATTGGTATAAATTGATTAAACGTAGAACTGGCGGTTAAGCCAGCTCCACGATTCAATCTACTAACCAAGAATTAAATCGCTCTGTTAATTATATTTTCTAGGTATTCTTGTTTACCGCTTAGGGTTGCTGGCTCCCCATTTTCGGCAGCATAATTCGCTAGATCCTCAAGGCTTAATTTACCCTGTTCAAATTCTGCTCCTTTACCACTATCAAATGATGCATACCGATCGGCTCTTACTTTTTTGTAGTCCGATTTTTGCAAAACAGCATCTGCCGTAACTAAGGCACGAGCAAATAAATCCATTCCACCTAGGTGGGCATAGAATAAATCACTTTGATCTGTAGAGTTTCTGCGAATTTTTGCATCGAAGTTAACACCTCCACCTTGCAGGCCACCTCCTTCTAAAATGATTAACATGGCTTCAGTTAATTCATTAATATCATTTGGAAACTGGTCGGTATCCCATCCATTTTGATAATCGCCACGGTTGGCATCAATAGAGCCTAACAAGCCATTATCTACCGCTACTTGTAGTTCGTGCTGAAAGGTATGACCAGCTAATGTGGCGTGATTAACTTCTAGGTTCAGTTTAAAATCTTCCAAAAGATCGTATTGTTGCAAAAAGCTTATTACAGTTGCTGCATCGTAATCGTATTGGTGTTTTGAAGGTTCACAAGGTTTAGGTTCGATAAGGAAAGTACCATTAAACCCTTGCTTGCGCGCGTAATCTTTAGCAGTATGTAAAAATTTAGCCAAATGCTCTTGCTCACGTTTCATATTGGTGTTTAGCAAACTCATGTAACCTTCTCTTCCACCCCAAAACACATAATTTTCGCCGCCAAGGGCGATGGTTGCATCTAGTGCAAATTTTACTTGCGCAGCACCGTGGGCCAGTACATGAAAATCTGGATTAGTAGAAGCACCGTTCATGTAACGTTTGTGGCTAAACAAATTGGCTGTTCCCCACAATAATTTTACGCCACTTTCTGCTTGTTTCTGTTTAGCATATTCAACTAATGTTTGTAGTCTTCTTTCATTATCGGCAACATTATCTGTATAATCTACAACATCTACATCGTGGAAACAATAATAAGGTAATTGCATTTTGGTAATGAATTCGAATGCAGCATCCATTTTATCTTTTGCGCGCTCAACGGCATCTTTTTTTTCATCCCAAGGAAAAACATGGGTTGCACCTCCAAAAGGATCGGCTCCATTTCCATTAAATGAATGCCAATATGCACAAGCAAACTTAAAATGCTCGTTCATGGTTTTACCCGCCACAATTTGATTAGCATCGTACCATCTAAATGCCATTGGATTATCGCTTTTCAAACCTTCAAATTTGACCTGCTCAATTCCTTTAAAAAACTCCCTTGCTCCTGTTACTACTTTTGTCATCTTACTTAATTTTATTATTATTCTATGCTAATGTTTTAATTAAAAGTTCTTTCCACTCTTGGTATATCGGCTCGTATGCCATCGTATTTTTTGGTGTTAAATAGGCTAATACTTCATGCCGAGAAAACGCATCTTCGGGGCTATTGAAAATACCGGCTCCAATACCTGCACCTATAGCAGCGCCTACACTGCCATCATTTTCATATAATTCTACAGGAACACCGGTAACGTCTACAAAAGTTTGTGCAAATACTTCACTCAAAAACAAGTTGGCTTTACCTGCCCTAATCACTTTCGGGTTCATTCCATTTTCACGCATAATGTCTAGTCCGTACCTAAATGCAAAGACAATACTTTCTTGTACGGCCCTAAAAATATCAGATTGATTGTGCGTGTTTAAATCAATCCCTAATAATTGTGCGCCAGTATATTTATTGTTCAACATTCGCTCTGTGCCATTACCAAAGGGCAATATTCTTAATCCTTTGCTTCCTATTGGCGCTTGGGCAGCGATATGATTTAACTCTGGATAAGATAAATAAGGGGCAAACGCATGCTTGGCCCAACGGTACATACTACCTGTTCCGTTAATGCACAACAATACGCCAGTATGCTTCTTTTCTGGCGAGTAGGTAACGTGTGCAAAAGTATTTACCCGAGATTGTTGATCATAAGTTAATTTGTTACTTACACCATAAATAACGCCCGAAGTGCCTGCTGTTGCAGCTACTTCACCTGGCTTTAACACATTTAGCGACAAGGCATTATTGGGCTGATCGCCCGATTTATAGGAGACCGGAATGCCTGAAGATAAATTTAGCAGTTTAGCTACAGTTTCCTTTACGTAACCATGAGCTGAAAACAAGGGTTGTACAGGAGGAATTAGATCATATGAAAAACCATAATGACTCATTACATCGGCAGCGATTTCATCTTTTTTAAAATCCCAAAAAACACCTTCCGAAAGTGCCGAAATGCTGGTGGTTACCTGACCCGTAAGCTTCATGGCAATAAAATCGCCGGGCAACATCATCTTATCTATTTTTTCATAAACTGCTGGTTCATTATTTTTTACCCAGGCTAGTTTTGAGGCTGTAAAATTACCAGGTGAGTTCAATAGATGCGCTAAAGCCTGCTCATGCCCAATGGCATCGAATGCTTTTTCGCCTAGTTCTACCGCCCTACTATCGCACCAAATAATACTATCTCTTAGTACTTCCTGCTTTTCATCAACCACCACCAAGCCATGCATTTGATAGGCAATACCAATGGCTTTAATTTCTTTAGGATCGAATACATCTAGCGCATTCACTTTTAAAATAGCTTGTTGCACGTTGTGCCACCAATCCATCGGTGCCTGCTCAGCCCATCCTGGTTGTATCGATTTTATTTCTGTTTCGTTTTCTGGATATTGGACAGCGGCCACACTTTTTTGAGTGCGTACGTCTACCACGGCAACTTTAATAGACGATGTTCCAATATCAATACCTAATAGATACATTTTATATTTATTTATTTTTTGGAGTGAATAGCATCACTACCATCATAATCTAACCACTTAAATTGTGCTATATTTTTTGAAGACTCGCCCGATGAGGTTGCATACAGCGCAAAAAGAGAGCCCACAAATCCACCAGCACTTTGGGTGCTTAAAAACTTACCATCTACCCTATCTTTTAGTAATTTCCACTTACCAGAGCTTTCAGCATACTTAAAGCTATACAATTCACGGTTAGCCTCAATTTTTAAGAACACCTTTTTGCTTGTTATTGGCACTTCAGTAATCAAATCCATTGTTTTTGTTGTCGGATTTCCCTGATAGAGCTGCACTACTTGGTTACCTTCTTTTATGGATTTGCAGATATAATAAAAATGATATTCCCCTTGAAAGATAAGCATTCCGGCCTTTTCGTTTGCCTGTTGCGCAACGAAAGTCATCTCGGTTGTTGCAGTACCGGTTAAATGCTGTTGTCTTTTACCGATGAAAGCAGGATTCCCTAAACCCATACACGTTTCGGGCAGCAATTCCATGGTTAATCCATTCGTTTTATCTAATTTATACCAACTTGTATCATTGGTTCTTAAAAACAGTAACGACTGATCAATTTTTTTATCAAATGTTGTTCTATAAGCAAAGTTTCCACTTTGTGGTGGTGCATTTTGTTTTACTTCTTTAAAGCCTGCGGTAAAACTATAGGGTATCTCTTTTTGATCGGGATTAATAATCGGCCATCCATCTTCCCATTTAACTGGCGCAATAAATGTTTCTCTGCCGGTATTGTAATGATTACCAGCATACGGTCTCACTGCTAAGAAAACCGCATACGTTTTTCCGTCTGGTCCTTCAACAAGCTCGGCATGGCCAGCCGACGTGATTGGGTCTTTACGATTGGGATCTAAATCGCGTTGCGTTAGGATAGGATTTTTCTCGAACGGGATATAAGGTCCTGTTGCGTTTTTGCTTCTTAAAATAACTTGGGAATGATTAACAGAAGTACCTCCTTCGGCTGCGCATAGGTAGTACCAATCGCCGCGCTTGAAGATATGTGGCCCTTCGATCCAAACGGGCTTCTTACTGATATCTACACCACCATTAACCAATTGCATTTCTTCCCCTACTACTTTTAGAGCAACAGGATCGAATTCGAATGTGCGAATGGTTCGGTGCCCAGAATACAGGGGCTTATTATCAGGCGCATCACTATTATAAACGATATAGGCTTTATCTTGATCAAAAAACAAGGAAGGATCAATCCCTCTAACCTTTGGAAGCCATACCGGATCACTCCAAGGCCCTGCAGGATTTTTAGCTGTCATTACAAAATTTCCCTTTTTGTCTATATTGGTACACGTCATGTAATAGGTGCCTTTAAAAAAATTGATAGAAGGCGCAAATAAGCCCCTTGATGTTCGGTCACCAAAAAAAGTCATTTGCGTAGGGCGGTCGATCACGTTACCGATCTGTTTCCAATTTTTTAGGTCCTTACTGTGAAAAACAGGTATCCCTGGAAAATAAGCAAAAGTTGAATTTACAAGATAGTAATCGCTCCCAACTTTAGTTACACTTGGGTCGGGATAAAATCCAGACATAATTGGGTTTGTGAATTTAATTTGTCCTTGGCAAAACCCTGCATATAGACCAATCAAAACCAGGATAATTCTTTTCATAAGTAGCACATGTAATTGGCAGCTTTATAGCGCCTTATAGCTGAGTAAAAAATAAAATTATAAATAAAAAACAATAAATACAACCGATTGCATAAAATATTTTTTTGGTAGCTGAAAAACCCTCATAAACACGCCTAGGTAATTGTAAAATTCAAATTACAACCGATTGCATTACTTATTTTATTTTATTAATTTGCGCTTGCAAAAAAGAAACTCAAAAAAAGAAACTGAATTTTATGGAACTACCCAATAAAATGACACAAACCATGCGATGGTACGGACCAGACGATATCGTTAGCCTTACAGACATTCGACAGGCTGGATGTGAAGGAATAGTTACGGCACTTCATCATATTCCTGTTGGCGAGGTTTGGGAATTACCTGAAATTCTAAAAAGAAAAAAGCAGGTCGAAGATCATGGCATGGCATGGTCTGTAGTAGAAAGCCTTCCTGTGCATGAAGATATTAAAAAAAGAGCGGGAGATTTTCAGCGCTATATTAACAATTACAAAATCAGCCTCCAAAACCTTGCCGCGGCAGGAATCAAGGTAATCACCTATAACTTTATGCCAGTTTTAGATTGGATGCGCACAGATTTGAACTACCAAACTCCAACAGGCGCTTTGGCACTTCGGTTCGAAAAATCTGCTTTCATTGCTTTTGATATTTATTTGTTAAAAAGACCAAATGCAGCATTAGATTATTCGGAAGCAGAAATCAATGCGGCAAACAATTATTTTGCTGAACTTAGCGATGAGGCTAAAAACACATTAATGAGTAACTGTTTGCAAGGACTGCCAGGTAGCAAAGAAAGCTTCACTCCGCAACAAGTTTTAAGCCTCCTTGATGGATTTAAACACATAACTACCGAAATTCTCCGCGAAAATCTAGTTACCTTCCTTAACGAAATATCGGATGTTGCCGACGAAAATGAGATGCAAATGGCCATCCATCCAGACGACCCTCCGTATCCAATTTTAGGTTTACCCCGAATTGTGAGTACAGAAGCTGATCTAGCTTATTTGCAAAAAATGGCACCGTCGAAAAGTAATGGCATCTGTTTCTGCAGCGGATCGCTTGGGGCAAGACCAGAGAACGACCTCGCAGGTATCATTAAAAGATTTGGCACAAAAATCTACTTCCTGCACTTGAGAAGTGTAGAACTGGAAGGAAATGGAAATTTCCATGAAGCCAACCACCTCGAAGGTTCTGCCAATATGTTTGCTTTAGTTAACGAAATTGTGGACTTAATGGCTCAAGAAAAAAGACAAATCCCAATGCGACCAGACCATGGTCATCAAATGTTAGACGATATTGGCAAAAACCCTTACCCGGGCTATTCTGCCATTGGTCGCCTTAAAGGCCTTGCCGAACTAAGGGGCTTGGAAATGGGTATACAAAAAATGAAACCCAACGCATAAAAGACATAGCCAGGGATTTTATTAATTTTTAATCCCTGGCACAAAATAGAACCTAAGGTTTTGATAGTAAGCCAAATCGTGAGCTGGTTTTTCATATCCTTCAGGTAATGGTAACTTAGAAAAAGATTGAAAATAAAGCAGGCAAGCATCACGCCACCATTTTGCTTCCTCAGCTTGTATTTTTAAAAGTTGCGCAACTTCTTTGTGTCTATCGTTATCGATTTTCCCCGATACTTTGTTCCATTCCACTTGCATCGAATTAACCGCCTTGGCACCATCGTAATAATGAGCAACTAACTCATTCCATAATGTATTGCCAGAGCCTAGCCTATCAGACCATTTTAATCGATGAAACCACAATAGATATTGTTCTGGTACGGTTTTAACATCACCAAACTGTTTTGCCACTTCCGGAAAGTACTGTGCAACAGCATTCGATCCAGTTGCCGATCTGTTGAACCCAATACCAATGCTATCTGCTTTATGGTAGTACACGGAAGTCCAATCGTCTCTTCCAGCATCTTTAACCCAAGGCCCTGGCCCGTAATGATGATTCCTAGCCATAATATGATGTAAACCGAGTGGCGTCATGTAATTTACAATAGTTTCTCTCGACTCCATCATCATCTTTTTAATGCCTGTAACCGCCAATTTATCGTTGGTAAATGTGAGTTTAATCCATTCATCGGCCAATTGCTCGGCAGTAAAATTTGGATTCCAAGCCAAGCGACCATAAGCATACCAATTCGATTGCGCAAAAGGGTGACCGCACCAATTCAAATCAGAACCTATGTTGGCTACCCCAGCAATTGCACTAAGCTGGTGGTTATCAAGTTTGCCCGAAATTACATCGCTTACTTTTGATCCTTTGCCTTTAGCGTAGGTATCGGCAGAGAGGGTTTCTTTGAATAGTGTACCCAAATAGGCCAAATGTGTAGAAAAACCCAGGTATTCTTGCGTAAGTTGAAACTCCATCATCACTGGTGTGGCAGGCATGGCACCGAACAATGGATGAAAGGGTTCGCGTGGCTGAAAATCTATCGCACCATTTTTTACTTGTACCAAAACATTTGGTCTAAATTTACCATCTAATGGCTTAAACTCACTATACGCTTGTTTTGCTCGATCATCTGGCACCTTATCGTCGTAAACAAATGCGCGCCACATTACAATACCACCAAAAGGGGCAAGTGCATCGGCTAGCATATTTGCACCATCGGCATGATTTCGTCCGTAGTTTTGCGGGCCAGGTTGTCCTTCAGAATTTGCTTTCACTAAAAAGCCTCCAAAATCGGGGATATATTGATAAATTTCTTTTGCTTTTTGGCTCCACCAAAGCTTAACCTGAGGATCGAGTGGATCGGCCGTTTTTAACCCCCCAATTTCAATTGGCGCACTAAATCTTGCCGACAAATAAACTTTTATCCCGTATGGTCGAAATACCTTTGCCAGTGCTGCCGTTTTAATTAGATAAGGCGCGGTAAGCGATAAAGCATTTGTGTTCACATTATTAAGTACAGTTCCATTAATACCAATAGAAGCATTGGCACGGGCATAATCTGTATAGCGAGTTGGTGTAAAGCCAGGCAGTTTGTGCCACTCCCAAAGTGATGAACCAGCATATCCCCGTTCTACAGTCCCATCCAAGTTATCCCAATGGTTGAGAATGCGGTTTTTTATTACTGGCGATTCATTAATTGCCAAGCTCGTGATTGATGCGTTTGCTTGCAACAGTCTGATGAAATGAAAAACGCCATAAAGCAAGCCTTTATCTGTTTTCGAGGCAACAGCTATCTTTTGTTGTCCATTTACGGTTAAGGTTTTGATCAAATATCCATCACCTGCGTTTGGCAGCTGACTATCGCTAACTAAAGTCTTTATTACAGATGAACTTTCGGGCGTGCCAATAATTAAAGAGGCAGAACCCTTAGTTGAACTCATTGCTTGTCCAAGAAGACCATTTAACGCCAGCAAAATTTCTTCTTTAGCCACAATCGCTGTTTCAGATTTTGCATCAAAATTGATCGACTTTAACTGGCTTCGATATTTCTCTAAGGAAGTACGATCTTCAATCTTATCGTACCTTAACCATAACCTGTATCCAGTTTCGGCAAGGGTAACTTGATGAGCAAAAACTAAAGCTAAAACCAATGCAATCCTATATTTTAGATACTTCATGTTTTTCGATGTTCGTTTTTTCAATTAAAGAATAGAAATGGTTTTTCTAACAATATTTCCGGAAGTTACATTTAATTCATCAGGCTGTGATCCACCTGCACTAATGATCAACTTACCTTTTATCGATTGTGCAATACCTTGCTCATTAACAAACGAAAGCTCACTTGGCGAAAGCGTAAACTTCAAAATTCGGTGTTCTCCCGGCTTAAGGGCGATGCGATCAAACCCTTTAAGTGCTTTAAGCGGAGATTTAACTGCTGTATTTGGGTTTGTAATGTAAACCTGAACTACTTCTTCACCAGCCATTTTTCCGGTATTGGTTACAGCTACGCTTAGCGTAATCGAAGTGCCTCGTTTAATTTGAGCAGGCAAAACAAGTTGTTCGTACTTAAAAGTGCTGTAGCTTAAGCCATAGCCAAATCCATATAACGGTTTGCCTGAAAAATACCTGTAGGTTCTCCCTTTCATCGAATAGTCTGAAAAATCTGGGAGATCAGAATCACTGCCGTAAAAGGTAACTGGCAATCTTCCACCTGGGTTATAATCACCAAAAAGCACATCAGCTACTGCAGTTCCGGCAGATTGGCCTCCGTACCATGAATTTATAATTGCAGGAACGTTTTCTGATTCCCAAGGAATGGCGATTGCACTTCCCGTCATCATCACAAATACAAGTGGTTTACCAGTAGCTTTGAGTGCTTTCATTAAACTGGTTTGAACAGCAGGCAGTAAAATTGAGGTTCGATCGCCCCCATTAAAACCAGGAAAATTAACCTTCATTTCTTCACCCTCCAACTGTGGCGAAATACCACCTACAAAAACAATGGCATCAGCATCCTTAATTCGGTCTGACAAAGCAATCATGTCCGTTTTTTGATAATTACCAGCGTTAAGCTTAACATTCGCTTTACCGTCGCCTTGCCAATACTCTAAAACTAGCTCATACTTTCTTCCTGGTTCTGTAATGAGTTTGTATTGTTGAGCGCCCCATCTATTTCTTGTCCATGCATTTAGCACTTCTTTGCCATTCACCTTAAAACGGTAGCCATCATCACCCTCTACTTCGAATGTAACTGAACCTGCTTGGTTTGCAGTGTAGGTAGTGGTGTATCTGGCCGAAAAATTTCTAGCTTTTATGGCGCCATTTACTTCTTGGCCTTCTTGCCAAGCATGATTTAAATCAGTTTCATAACGCACTAAAGCATCACCGTTTAGTGCTACATTATCGAAATACTCGGCTTTAAAACCCTGTTTATCCTCAATCTTACATTGTTTTGCATAATCTGTATACACCAACAAGGTATCGTTGGTAAAATTGATTGCCTTTTCGTAAACTACATTGGCATTGGGGAGTTTCTCTTTGATACCCTGAAGTACGGTTTTGAGTTCAGAAGGTGTTCCGTTATAGTTGCCCAAAATTGCAATCGGGTTATCGGCATTAGGCCCTAGCACTACAATTTTCTTAGCTGATTTGCTTAAAGGAAGGGTCTGATTTTGATTTTTCAGCATCACAATAGATTGTCTGGCCATCTTTAGTGCATGGTCTTTATGCGCCGAGCTTTCTAAAACAGAAGAAGGTGTTTGGGCATACTTAACGAGTGCCGGAGGATCGAACATGCCTAGTTTAAATCTGGTCATAAACAAGCGTTTCACCGACACATCAATTTGTGCCTCGCTTAACTTACCGTCCTTAACTGCCTTTACGAGCGATTTATATGCATCGGTACCACACTCTACATCGGTTCCGTGTAGTACTGCATCGGCCGAAGCTGATGTGGCATCGGCATGGGTTTTATGATTTTTGAAAAAATCGTCTATTCCCCAGCAATCTGAGGTTACATATCCGGTAAAGTTCCATTGTTTGCGAAGAATATCGACCATTAAAAGATCGCTACCGCAACAAGGTTGCGTTTGGAAAGCATTATAAGCACACATCACCCCTTCTACCTTCGTATCTACCACAAGCTTTTTAAATGCTGGCAGATAGGTATCCCATAAATCGTATTTACTTACTTCGGCATTAAAAACATGCCTAGATGGCTCTGGCCCACTATGCACAGCATAATGTTTAGCGCAAGCTGCTGCCTTTAAATATTTGGGATCATCGCCCTGCAAACCTTTCACAAATGAAGCACCCATTGCGGCCGTTAAAAAAGGATCTTCGCCATACGTTTCCTGACCACGGCCCCAACGAGGATCGCGAAAGATGTTGATATTGGGAGTCCAATAGGTTAAGCCCATGTAGCGCTCTCCTCCACGCCCCATTTCAACGGCTTTATTATGTACTGCACGGCCTTCGAGTGCAGAATAATCGGCCATTTTAAATAATGATTTTTTATCGAAAGTTGCCGCCATACCAATTGCTTGCGGATAAACAGTAACTTTAAAAGGTGTTCTTGCCACACCATGCAATACCTCATTCCACCAGTCGTAAGCCGGAATGTTTAATCGAGGAATCGCTGGCGAAGAATTGAGCATCTGACTCACTTTCTCTTCTAAGGTCATCCTAGCAACCAAATCGTTAACACGAGTATTGAAATCGAGCTTGTGATCTTCGAATCGATATTTTTTAGTTTGCGCCGACAGGTTAAACGGAGCTGCCAAGCATAGGCATATGAATAGCTTTAGTATGAATTTCATTCCGATAAATCTAACGGATGTTGGACAATTGAGATAGGTGATTTGTTCAAGATTAAGCTCCAGATGTTCTTTATACTCTTTCCCGTTTATCTTTCCGTTTTGTATTAATGTATTCGGAGGGTAGCATGTTAAATTGAGCCTTAAAGAGCCGCGAAAAATAGCTTGGGGTACCAAAACCGGTCATATACGCAATCTGGGCAACGTTATAATCACTTTTTTCGAGTAATTCTACGGCTCTATCTAACTTAACAGATCGAATGTATTCAATTGGTGTTAGGCCTGTAATTTCGAGCAGTTTGTGGTATAGCGAACCTCTGCTCATGCCAACATGTTTACTTAATTCCTCTACAGAAAGCTCAGGATTGTTCAACTTCTCGTCGATATATTGAACTATTTTATTTAATAATTTAACCTCGCTCGATTCAATCTCGATCTCTTTTCCTTGCACCTTAACTTGTTTCGAATAGGCATTCTTAACCGAGCGATTATACATCAGTAAGTTCCCTATTTTTGCATTAAGTATATCGAAATTAAATGGTTTGGTAAGGTAATCGTTGGCACCAGATTTTAAGCCTTTAATCTGATCATCTTCTCCATTAACGGCGGTAAGCAGGATTACTGGTATATGATTGGTTCTTTTATCGGATTTGATTTTCTGGCTCAGCTCAATACCATCCATTTCGGGCATACTGATATCGCTCACCACCAATTGAGGATGGCCAGAAAGCGTTTTCTGCCAACCTTCTTTACCATTTGAGGCTTCAATAATATGATAATAGTGCTGTAAGCTGTCTTTAAGATGAAACCGAAATTCTTCATTGTCTTCGACCAGTAATACGGTAGGCATCTTATCTTCTGCAGTTTTATTTGCTGGTTCAACGTTATCGATTAAGTTAATCTCATTTACGGTCAATTCGAGTTCTTTTTCTTCGGCTAAAATCTCAACAGGGATATCCACAAAAAAACTAGTCCCCACTCCAAGATCGCTCTTTAGACTAATTTTTCCACCATGCAGCTCTACAAACTCCTTAACAATCGACAAGCCAATACCGCTACCTTGATTTAAAATGGCACTCACATTGTTGTCCATAAAAAAGCGTTCAAAAACTCTTTCTTTATTTCCGGGGGCTATTCCGATGCCAGTATCGGTAATGGTTATACTTAACTGGCGATTCGAATAATCGGGGGTGCTTTTGAGTGCCATTTTCAAGCATATCTCGCCACCTTCTTTGGTAAATTTGAAAGCATTTGAAAGCAGATTAAAGATGATGCGTTCCATTTTATCCTGATCAAAGAGCGTTGGCAAACTTTCGATATCGCTTTCTACTTTTAACGAAATTTTCTTACGATCAGAAAGGTCTTGAAATGCCTCTGCCGCTTCGCAAATGAAAGCAACGAGGTCTCCTTTAGTCAGGTTCAATTTTAGCTCTTGCTCTTCCATCTTTCTGAAATCGAGCAATTGATTAACTAAATTCAGCAACCTTCGGGCATTTCTCCTAATCATTTTTACCTGATTGGCTACTGGTAATTCTTGTTTTACGGAAAGTAATTTATCAGCCGGGGCTAAAATCAAAGAAATCGGTGTTCGAAATTCGTGGCTAAGATTGGTAAGGAATTTAATCTTCTGTATGTCCAGGGCATGCGCACGTTCGGCCTCTCTGCGTTCTTGTTGTATACTTTGCTCTGCATTAATTTTATCTTGCTCCGTTGCAAGCTTATGCTTTATACGCTGAATTCCTCGCTGCCGTAACGCCAACAATATTGCTCCGGCTAAAATGAAGTAAAAAACATATGCATAAGTTGTGCGCCAAAGTGGCGGTTGCACATGCACTGCAATTGCTGAAATTTTATCACTCCATACCCCTTCGTTGTTGCTTGCTCTTACTTCAAAAACATAATCTCCAGGATCCAAATTGGTGTAATACGCTGTTTTTTCGGCACCAACATAGTTCCATTCCTCTTCCAAACCCACAAGTCGGTAAGCATAATGGTTTTGCTGTGGGGCTGTATAATTTAGTGCGATATAACTGATAGAGAAATTTTGTCCGTAAGTTAGATTTATCTTTTTTGCAAAACCTATTTGTTCTTGTATTGGCGATTTTTCTCCTGGCAGCACTATGCTGTTGGCTACCTTTAATTCGGTGAGTAATACGTTTGGAATAACTCCATTTATAGGGAGTGAAGTGGGCGAAAAATAATTGAAGCCATCCTGTCCCCCAAAATAAAGCTCCCCATCTGCTGTAGCTATTCCGGCTCCAAGTACGAAGGGACTATCTTGTACACCATTTGGCCGTCCAAAATTCTTAATCTTCTTGGTTGCTGGGTTAATACAGCTTATTCCTTTGTCGGTACTTAACCAGATTAAACCATCTTTTCCTTCAAGTATTTTGTATACAATGCCATTTGCTAAGCCACTTGCTTCATTAAAAATCGTAAACTTATGTGTACCATGATCTAAAAGGTTAAGTCCACCGCCGTTAGTTCCTGCCCAAATATTACCCTTACTATCGTGCAAAAGACTTAATACCACATCCTCAGACAGGCCACTGTTTGCTTTGTTATATACTTTAAATTCTTGAGTGTTACGGTTAAAAACAGCAATCCCTGTACCATTAGAGGCAAGCCACATATCCCCTTTACGATCTTCGGCGATGGCGCGCATGAAACCATTACTTGGTAGATTTATTTGTGTTGATGCATTATTTCCGTACCTCGTAAAAACCTGTGTTTTAGGGTCGAATATATTAATACCACTGCCATTGGTTCCTATCCAAATCAAGCCCTTACTGTCTTCCTTAATAAAGAAAATATCGTTCTGGCTCAAGTCGCCAGCTTTTGCTCCGGCAAGAAATTGTTTATAGGTTTTGGTAGTTGGATTGTAAGTGAATAGGCCATTTTGATAGGTTCCTATCCAAAGTTGCCCCTTAGAGTCTTGTTCTAGTACAAGTATAGACAATGGAGTACCTGAAAAGTCAATTTTACTTTTAATCTCGATATGCTCAAAAAGACCGCTATTTCGATCAAAAAAATGCAATCCACCGCCATCGGTCCCTACAAATATTTTTCCTTTTTTATACTCTGCAAAAGAAGTCACCACAGGTGCTGAAAGTCCTTTAGCATCGAATGGACTACTACGTTTTAGATTGAACAATGCTAAATTTGGATCTAGCTTATTTACTCCTCCCTGATACGTACCTAGCCATATAATTCCTCTTTGGGCCATGCAAATACTTTTCACCGACTTATGGCTTAGTCCGAAAGACTTGCGGCGGTTTGGTCTAATGCTCGAAAAGGTTTGGGTTTGAGTGTCAAAAATACTTACCCCATCTTCGGTTCCCAACCATAGCTTACCTCCTTTAGCCAAGCCCGCAGCATAAATAATATCATCAGAAGGTAGCTTATTATCCGACTTCAAAAATGCCTGAAAGCCTTTTCCATTGCTCAACAACATATTTAAACCGTTATTGGTACCAAAGAAAAGCCGACCTTTATCATCTTTTGTAATGGTTCTAACGCAGTTGTCGCTAAGGGTACTGGGGTCTGATAATTGATGTAAATATTTTATGGTGGTATTAGATTTAAGGTCTAAGCATAATAAACCAAAGCTTGTCCCAATCCACATTTTATCTTTATCCTGTAGAAATGCAAGTATTGTAGATCCATTGCCTGATAAGGTGTTTACTTCTACGTTCTTAACTTTGAAAGTTTTGGCGTCTATAACTCGATATCCACCAAACGTACCTACCCAGATGTTTCCACTTTTGTCTTCATATAGGGTCTTTACGTTAAACTGGCTTTTCCGGCCTAAACTACCATCACCTTCGAATGCTACAAAAGCATTTTGTTGTGGATTATAATACGCTAAACCGCCCCCACTTGTTCCAATCCACAACCTACCCAAACGATCTTCCAAAAGTGCGGTGATCTGATTTGAAGGAATGCTTGAGCTGTCGCTATCGTTATGCGTATATACTGTAAAGTTAGTGCCATCAAACTTGTTTAACCCATCACTGGTACCAAACCAAACTAAACCATTACGATCTTGAATAATAGCATTAATGGTATTTGAAGAAAGTCCGTTCTTGGTATTAAGGGTAATAAAATTCGGCTCTATTTGCCCATAAGAAGTGCTGCAAACCAATAACATGGCTAACAAAAGTAATCGCCTACCTACACTTAATAATCGTTTTAACACCATAAAAAATAGCCACTTGATAGAGGTAAATATAACCTAATTCGGTTTAGTTTCAAATGGAGACGCGGGCAATCCTTCAACATTGTAAAGGTTTGCACCTTCAGGATTATCTGCCCATGCATAGCGTACTGAAGTGGGATTTGGAATTGCATCGTTCCAAACAACTACCTTATTGCCTTCTATTTTAGCCTTTGCCCATACGTATTTTTTATCTGCTCCTGCTATAGAAAAGTAGTGCAATTCATTTCCATCTTTTGTAACCAAACCACTTCCTGTATTTGTGAATGTTAGAGCAATTTTATTGCCATCTATAACGGCAGATTGATAGATAGGGCCCGAATATACAAGGTCTTTTGCCCCATAAGAAAGATGCTCGGCCCAAAGTGCTAAGCGTTCGCCCACATCCTTTTTGTTTAAGGGATGAATATCGTTCCATTCTCCTGCGTCGATGCTCACAGCCAAACCTGTATTTAGAATGGATAATGCTTCGAATTGGCTTTGCCTTAATTGGGCCCAATTACTTTCGCCAGGCGAATAATCAACATCCATGTAATTAGGGAGTTGTGCAATTAAAAAGGGGAGATTACCTTGACCCCACTTCGATCGCCAATCTTGTATTAGTGCAGAAAGCAATTGAGAATACTCTTTTGGGCGACCGCTATTTGCTTCTCCTTGATACCACAAAAACCCCTTTATAGCATAATTAATTGTTGGTGCTGCCATAGTATTATACAAACCTGTTGGTGACGATTGAGCGATGATTGGGCGTACAATAGTAGCAGCATTGGTTGGAGAAGCTCCATTAAATTTTGGCAGAACCATTCCAACTTGATAGGTCCATTCGCCACGTAAATCAATACGCATATCATTTGCGTTAATGGAGTAATTTTTATCAGGCACAAAACCACCTTTACCTGTATTATTCATTACTTTAACCATAATGATGTTTTTTCCTGGCTTTAGCAGTCCGGCCGGAACAGTATACCTGCGAGGCGGATATTGATAAGTGGTATTGCCTACAAAGGTTCCATTAACAAAGGTAGAATCGGCATCGATTATACACCCTAAGAACAACTTGGATTGTACTTTCGTCATGGCTTCAGGAATATCTATTTCTTTTCTAAAATAAATTGTTCCGTTAAGCCCTTTCACCCCTTGATCTGCCCAGTAGCCTGGCATCCAGAATTGATGCCAATTTTTAGGACTATAATTAGGATCTGTCCATTTAATTGGACCAGAAATTCCTTTATCAACTTGAGTAATCGATTTAGGCGCCATACGGTTTTGTGCTTGTACACGCTTATTTAAATCGCTCATGTAGGCTGTATCTTTAAAATTCTTAATCTGTTGCAATGCGGCTGGAAAGTTTTTAAAGGCTTCTTCACTCATCCAGGCCTCAATCGGAACGCCACCAACGCTTGCGTTAATGATGCCAATTGGCACTTTATATTTCTGATACAATTGTTTTGCAAAAAAATAAGTTACCCCTCCAATTCCTAAAATATTTTGCCCAACGGCAGGCTTCCATTCTGCCTTAGGAAGATCATCGTACATGGTAGTTATATCCGATTTTGTAGGGATAAAGAAGTTTCTGATTTCTGGAAAACTATCATTAGCTACTTCATTTGGATATTTCTCTTTTAAGCGTTCCATAGACAACACCATATTCGATTGCCCAGAGCAAAACCAAACATCACCAATTAAAATATCGGTTAATGTAATTACGTTTTGTCCTTTAATGACCATGGTAAAAGGTCCACCCGTTTTCATTGCAGGCATTTTTATGAGCCAATTTCCATTTTTATCAGTAGTCGTATTTAACTTCTTACCATTAAAAGAAACATTTACCTTTTCACCAGCATTTGCCCATCCCCATATTTTTAGCTCAACATCGCGCTGAAGCACCATATGATTACTCACAAGTTGAGGTAGTTTAACAGTTGCCGAAGCAGTAAAGGTTAAGAAAATAGAAATGAATAGGAGAAAAAATAGTCTACTTTGGAAATTTTGGTTCGTCATATGAAAATATTTAATCTAAAAAGCTGCCCGATATTCAGGGCAGCTTTGCATTAATTTAGAATGTATGAATATAAATTCTAGTAACCGTTATTTTGCGGATACTTAGGACCAGTAAGCACGGCATCAATCAATACTTGTGGGATTGGTCTGCGCATGTGGAATTCTTGTACGTTTGGTGCGGCTGCAGTATTATACATTTTCACTCTTCTTACCAATTGTCTGGTTCTCACCAAATCGTACCATCTTCTAGGATCGCCATAGAGCTCTCTGGTATATTCATCAAGAATAAGGTCCATTCCACATAGTGATGATCCGGCGGTAACGTTATTTGGAATAGCCAATTGGGCTAATTGCTGTGAGGTTAACAACATCGCAGCTGCATTAGCTGCATTGTCTGCAGACTGAGAGGCTGCAGTTACGCTAAACTGACCTTTAGGAATAAACAGAGCATCAGCAGGTGCACGAAAAGCTGCACGTTGTCTGATCACATTCAGTGAAGCTGCCGCACCCCCTGTATTGCCTACCATATAATTTGCTTCAGCATTCATTAAATAAACTTCCGAGAAACGCATCAAAATGATTGGTCGACTTGAGAAATCGTTCATTCCTGTACGTAGCAGATCATCGAACTTTTTCACTGTTGGAAAAACGTTATTACTGTATTGTTTTGGCGTTACGATGAGACCCTTAAAAGCATCTCTTCTGGCCATCGTTACATCAGTTCCTGGCATCAGTATAGCAGTATCACCGTTAATCGGTGCCTGGTACGAGGTTAGCGAATTAACAGTAGTAGCAACAAGTGCGCCTTTTGAAGCACCCGTACTGGTTACTCCAGCAGCAACTGCCCGGTTACAGATCCAAAAGGTTTGGAAGGTAGCATCCCAACGTGTATCATTTAACTGGTTAGCAAAGGCTACTTCCACTGTATATGGTGCATTTGGTGCCACACGGATGTAAGGACGTCCATTATATACATCACGCTGCATGGGTTGTTTGCCAGTATTAATTTTCTGTGGTACGGCATCAATACCCGCACTGTTATCAACCCCTGCCAAAGAAATGTAGTTCCAACGATGTAATACCGGAAGATTATTTAGTCCGAAACCACCAGTACCTTGCTCTGTGCGACCAGAATAAGCAGGATCATTGAACCCATAGTCGATTGCGAAAACCGTTTCTTTACCATAATCGTTAGCTGGTTTTACGACATCATTATAATTTTGAAAAAGGTCTAACCCATAAGTGCCCTTGTTATTGATTAACTCTGCCGTTAAATCAGCTGCCTTTTGAAAGTCGCCTGCTTGAGCCACTTCAGAAAGATACCCTCTAGTAAGGTAGGCTTTGGCAAGAAATGCTTTAGCCGAAGCTGCAGTAGCTGTTTTTCCAACCGGCGATACTGGATTAGAGCTGGTAATGGTATTTGGAAGAGCTGCTGCTGCATCGGTAAAATCCTGTATAATTAAATTATAAATGTCGGCCAATGGAGCAGGCGCATCTGAAGTGGTAGCATCGGTAATGAACTCTTTATGAAGCGGAATTCCACTTTTTTGAGTTGCTGTGGTACCTCCAAAGGTTTGCACTAAAAAAAAGTAACAATATGCCCTAAGGAATTTGGCCTGAGCAATATACTGGGCTTTTACTGTTGCATCTAATGTAGCAGTTTCGGCATACTGTAACACCCCGTTTAATGTATTAATATCGGCCCATAAACCTGCGAAACCAATGGTATTTGAAGAAGTCACACCAGAATAGATACCCAATTGAGAGGCACCTGTTTGTGCACTTCCACCTGGTATCGACTCGTCGGTACCCATGTAATAGTGAACCTGTCCTTCTCCTTGATAGAAACCTCTCAGGTCGCTATACACACCCGTTATACCCGCTTTGATACCTCCAGGCGTGCTAAAATAGCTCGGATAAAGTTCTGATCTTGGCGATTCTTCAAGCAGCTTTTTACAACCAGTATTAAGTGTTAAAACCGAAGCAAATGCTACGATAAAACTTGTTTTATTAAATATTTTCATGTCTTCTTAAATTAAAATCTTGCGTTAATACCAAAGATGAAATCACGTGTCTGCAAACCAGGACTGATGCCTACGCCACGAAATCCGGAATTATTATTTGCATTATAGCCCGCTACATTTCCACTTGCAGTTAATGCTGCCGGATTAACATTACTAATCGATTCTGGATCTGGAACCGTAAACCCTTTGTTCATTACAGGAGCGTAAATAATAAATGGATTGGTAACATTCGCATATACCCTAAGCGAACTCATACCAATTGCTTTACTTACTTTCTCTGGCAAGTTGTAACCAAGATTTATACTTTTTGCTCTGATAAATGAGCCATCGAAATACTGCAACGTAGAGTAGTACAAACTCTGGAACTGTGAATTTGGCATTGGCCAGTATCCGGTCGAGTTCTCTGGAGTCCAATAATCGAGCTTAGGTTGGTTATGACGTCCTATGTTAAGAAATTGCCATCCGTTTACACCAGAGTTAGAAGAGGAAACATAAGGTACGATCGTTTTAAAGCCCATTCTACCTTGTATAACTATACTTAAATCGAAATTCTTGTAGGCAAATCGATTAGAAAAACCAAAAGTATAATCTGGTTGGAAATTCCCTAAAATCTGGTTATCGTTTGCATCTATCTTTCCATCACCATTAAAATCTTCTATTCTAATTTGACCCGGATACTGAACAGGTGAAGTTTGACCCTTTACAGGAAGGTATACTGTATTTCCATCTGTCGCTGTTTTAGCAGTATTAATTCCTTGCGAGTCGGAAATTTGCCACATACCTAGTCTTTTAAGATCGTAAATTACAGTAAGAGGCTGACCTACAAAAAGACCTGTATTAATATCAAATGGACTTCCATTAGGCAATGCCACAATTTTTTCTCTGCTAAAGGCAATATTAAAATCAGTTGACCAAGAGAATCCACTCTGTGTGCGAATGTTCTGGCTACTCAATGTCACTTCCAAACCCTTATTTTCAGAAGTACCTAGATTGGTCGCTTGTCCGCCTGCTCCTGTTGTTGGAGGCAATAAATTATTCAGGATAATATCAGTTGTTCTTTGTTTATAAACTTCTACCGAACCTGTTAACCTGTTATTAAACAACCCAAAATCGAGTGCTAAGTTATAATCGGCAGTTCGTTGCCATGTTAATTGGTTGTTCACCAAGGTAGTTACCCTTACTCCGTTTGAATTCCCAGTAGATACGCCGCCATATTGATAGGTATTTGTACCCAACCTACCGAGTGTTCCATACGCATTAATACTTCCTGTGGTAGAATTCTCGCCATAACCAGCACGTAATTTAAGGTCGCTTATAAAATCGAAACGCTTCATAAAGTTCTCATTACTAATTACCCAGCCAAGTCCAATTGCAGGATAAGAAGTATATTGTTTACCAGAAGCCAAGGCAGAGTTGCCATCGATACGGAAACTTGCTGTTAGGTTATACTTATTATCATAAGAATAATTTAAACGACTTATGTAAGAGATTAGTCCTGTTTCGAAGAAGCCACCGCTCTGGGTATCAAAAGTACCTAAACCTAGGTTAGTGTTTCGGATAGCGTCTGATGGAATATTGGTAGCTCTAACAGTAGAATTTTCAGTTTTTGCTTTCTCTGTTTGGAAAACGGCAACGATATTAAAGCTGTGTTTCTCTGCAAAAACCTTGTCGTAGGTTAGCAAATGTTCTTGAGCCAATCTGTAGGAAGAATTATTAGTTGTGCTCGCATTTGTTCGTTCAATAGTTTGGATGCTACTTCTATTTATACCGTTGTAAACGCCTTGAAGTGACTGAGAAAAATTATAGTTAACCGTAAATTTGTACTTCAGGTTCTTTATTGGGTTAAGTTCTGCATAAACGATATTATTGTTTAAGAATCCTCTCGTATTATTGTAATATGAATCGGGAATTACTGACGGAACTAAAGGGCTTAGTGTTGTGGCGTCTTGAGTTCCTTCCATTGGGAAAAAGTTTACCGAGCCATCTGCATTATATGGTCTCGCTAATGGAGTAATCCACTGCGCATTACCAATCTGGTTAGCCCCACCACTATTATTTGTTCTTAAGCTCAGTAACACGCTTGCACCGAATTTTAATACTTTGTTAATCTTATGGTCAATTGCTGCATTGATCGAGTATCTTTTGTTATCATTATTAGGTTCGAGTGCATCAGCGCTTCGGTAACCCAGCCCAATATTAAACTGTGTTTTCTCCGTTCCGCTAGATACCCTTAAACTATGATCGGTGGTTAGCGCTGGTTTCGTATAAAGATCCACCCAATTGGTGCTTATTCCATCGGCAAGTGCTAATCTTTCTGACGGGCTTAACGGATTAGATTCTGAAGGACCGTTACTCTGCAAGATAGATCCTCTAACTGCATCTTTTTTAAGTTGGGCATATTCTTCACCGTTTAACACGTCGAGGTTACCGGCCAATACACTTATTCCGGCATACGAATCGAGCGAAGTAACGGTTGTGCCAATACGACCACGGTTAGTTGTAATTAATAGCACACCACCCGAACCCCTAGACCCATAAATTGCTGTTGCAGATGCTCCTTTAAGAACCTCAACAGTCTTGATATCGTTCGGGTTAATATTTTCGATAAAGTTATAATACGGCTGACCATCTAAAACGATCAAGGGCCTATCAGCACCAGGATTACCAATGGTGCGGTTTCCTCTGATGGTAATAGTTGGGCCAGAGGCTCCATTTACTACGTCTAAACCAGCTATTCTACCCTTCAATTGTTCAAAAACGTTAGCAGAAGGAATTTCTTGGATTATTTTCGCATCTACGGTAGCCACTGTTCCAGTTAGGTTTTGCTTTTTTATGGTTCCATACCCTATGCCCACAACAACTACTTCGCTAAGTTCATTTGCACTTTTCTCTAATGCTATTGTACCTAAATTTACTGTTTGTGGCGTAATCGTTTTTTCAATTGTAGCATAACCAATAAAGGAAATGGCAATCTTAGTTGTGGTTGAAGGAACTTGTAATATAAATTCTCCATTACTGCCTGAACTTACAGCGGTTGTTGTTTCTGGAATTTTTATGGTTGCTCCGACAAGCGGCTGTCCTTTTTCATCAACAACCTTACCTCTTAAAGTAAGATTCTGGGCAAAGAGAGGGAGGGAAAATAAAGACACCGAAAATACAATCAGCATCAACTTCCAACATTGGATGGGTTTAAATTTTAACATATATAAGGTTTAATTTGGTTAAAAAAAATGTTTACAGAATAGACCTGTAAATTAAATTAGAAGAAATGATTTTTTAGGTTTGCTTCTTGCTCATACGCTTTGGTTTAATATTTGGTAAGTTTTACTGCTGATTATGAATAAACATAATCATTATATTGTTTTAAGCAATCGGTTGCATTGACAATCGATTTTTTATTCTTCGGATCTAAATAACGTTTTTAACATAAATTGGGTTGCAAGTTTAAAGCAGAATATTTGGTTAGCTAGCTACTATACAAAAGGGAATCTTAGCGCTATGTTTATCAAAGTTCTTATGTTTAAGCAATTAGCAATGATACTTTTCAACAAAATGATAGGACAAATGTTCAAACCTCATCTGAACGCTTCAAACTACGCTTCAAGGTATAAATATTCTATGAAAGAAAGGTCTTTATACTTTATCATACCTTAAACGGAAGTCTTATATTTGCATATATCTAAAACCCGATAAATTATGAAACAAGGCCTACTCATTGATATGGATGGTGTAATATATAGTGGAGAAGAGCTGATATTTGGAGCAGACAAGTTTATCAAAAACCTAATCGAAACAGGTATTCCATTTGCATTTATGACTAACAATAGTCAAAGAACTAGTCTTGAAGTGGTTAGAAAATTAAAGGGTCTTGGAATAAAGATAGAGAAAACTCATGTCTACACCAGTGCAATGGCTACAGCAAAGTTTCTTTCCGATCAAAGTCCGGCCGGAACTGCATATGTTTTAGGAGAAGGTGGCTTACTAAGCAGTCTTCACGAGCATGGCATCACCCTTGTAAATACCGATCCCGAATTTGTAGTGCTAGGAGAAGGCAGGAATTTTACACTAGAAATGGTACAAAGAGCTGTAGACATGATTTTAGCAGGTGCTAAATTTATCACCACCAACAGAGACCCATCGCCAAAAAAACCTGGTTGGAATAATTTAGGTATTGCAGCAACTACCGCAATGATTGAAGAGGCCACCGGCCGAAAAGCATTTGTGACTGGAAAACCAAGCCCTGTAATGATGCGATCGGCCCGCAAGTTCTTAGGACTAGAAACGAGCGAAACCACCGTAATAGGCGACACCATGGAAACCGACATCCAAGGTGGTGTTCAAATGGGCTATAAAACGATTTTAGTACTCTCGGGGATATCAAGTAAAGACAATCTTGGCCATTATGCATTTAAGCCCGATTTAGTTGCGAGTTCTGTAGACGAAATTAAGTTCCCACTAACATGGTGGTAGCAGAAAATAGCAATCGATTGCATTACTACCTAAAAACGATAGGGAAACACCTATTTTGGTGTTTAAATAACTGATCAATCAATATCCGACATCAGAACGGTAGACATACGAACATAGATAAAATCGATAAATAGTAAATTAGTTCTTTAAACTTAAAAACTTTTTCTAATGCTAGCTGTTTTTTTATAAGAAAATTAAGCAATGGGAAAGTTAAAAAACATTAGTCACCCAGACAAAAAACATCCGATACCTCCATTTCCTAAGCAAAAGCAAAATGCACCTGGAGTGGAAAAAAACATGATGCCCTTAGCCGATCATGGAGAAGACAGCTATAAAGGTTGTGGCAAGCTAGTTAATAAAATAGCAATCATAACAGGTGGCGATTCTGGTATTGGAAAAGCCGTTGCGATTGCTTTTGCCAGAGAAGGTGCCGATGTAGTAATTAGTTATTTAACAGACAGAGAAACAAAAGACGCAAAAGACACCGCAAAATATGTAGAAGCTGCTGGCAGAAAGGCACTTTTAATTAAAGGAGATATCCGAAAAGAAAGTCATTGCAAAAAAATCATCTCTCAAACGGTTAAAGAATTTGGAAGAATTGATATTTTAATTAATAACGCCGCTTTTCAAATGGCTAGGAATTCGATAGAAGAAATCTCTTCTCCCGAGTGGGTCGAAACTTTTGAAACAAATATTCATGCAATGTTTTATTTGTGTAAGGCTGCCGAACCGTACATGAAACCTGGAAGTAGCATTATAAACACTACTTCTGTAAATGCATATTCGCCATCGCCAGGTTTATTACCTTATGCAGCAACTAAGGGTGCTATTCAAAATTTCTCAGCTAATTTGTCTCAAATTTTACTAATGGCAGGCAAAGGAATTAGAGTTAACGCAGTAGCACCCGGACCAATATGGACACCATTAATTCCATCAACCCTACCCGATGCACACATTTTTGGGCAAGACACACCTATGGGGCGTCCCGGTCAGCCCGCCGAAGTGGCCCCTGCTTTTGTATTTTTAGCGAGCGAAGATGCAAGCTATATTGCTGGCGCTACTATCCCAGTTACTGGTGGAAGAATAACAATTTAATTTATTTATCATGGGAAAGCAACACGACGAAAAAGAGGAACCTAAACAATCAGGTGACGCAAAAGGAAAGGCTACTTTTGACCAAAATGGCGAAGGGAACTCTCCGAAATACGCACAATCTGGAGAAGAACCTAATGAAAATGGTGCTTTAGAAGATCAAGAATTTAATATCGACAAAAGTAAAAAAGACGAAAAAAAATAACTTGAATCGATTTAAAAATGGAAAAAACAGTGTTAATCATTGATGATGACTCGGCTATATTAGATATGCTGGATACGGCATTATCAGAAAATTTCAGTGTCCAATTAATTGGCAACCCCGAGCAATTAGCACTTCATTTAGCCAATTATTTACCTGATCTTTTTCTTCTTGATTATGGCTTGCCATTTAAGGATGGGTTTACGGTTTGCAAAGAGTTAAAAGCAGACGAGCGTACAAAACATATCCCAGTTATCTTGTTTTCGGCAAATCGAATTTCCGAAATATTACTTAAGGATTCGCATTGTGATGCCTACATTCAAAAACCATTCGACTTATGGGAGTTGGAAAGAACAATTAAAAAGTATATTTCTTAAAGAAAGTTTTACCATATAAGGCATAGAAGTAACATATAAGTTAAACACCTAGCTTATATTGCCTTATGTTTCTTACATGGTAAATCATTCTACTTCACAATTAGGCTTTTGTTGCAAAATATTGAGTTTAATACGGTGATACATGGTTTGTTTATCTAATGCCTCTTCCAATTCGGTTAAAATGGTGAGCATATTTGCACCAGCTTCGGCAATCCATCTTTTATTTTCTTCTTTAATACTTGCTAAAACAGGTTGAATTTGTGCTAGCGTTTTTTTTCCATTAGCCGTTAGTAAAACCATTCTTTTTCTACCATCAAGCTTGTCGACCGTAGTTTTGATGAGATTTTTTTGTATCAGTTCTTGAACAAGCTGTATAATGGCTGGGTGGCTTAGTTGTAGAGAATCGGCTATTTCGGTAATCGCCATTAGCTTTTCTCTCTCTAAAAGCGATAAGATAAGAAACCAACGCGCTTCAAAATCAACTTCCGACTCTTTGTATATTTTACTTACATCTGCAGAGAGCCGCTCGCTTAATCGTTTTAAGCGAGTGGCTAAGGCTAATTCTCCTAATTCGTTTACTAAATCCATCATTCTATTTTTGAGACTAAGTTAGAGATTTTAAGGCAAAATTAACCTGCTCTCCGCTTCTCTTCGTCGGCCGCTCCTACTCTTCTCGAACTCGCCACCTGCGATCGCCCAAATCTATAACTAAAACTCAATGTGCCTACCCTAGCATCTCTACTTTGGTAAAATTGCTCCTCATAACCGTTTAACAATGTATAGGCATCAAGCTTTGTCGTATAAAAAACATCACTTACGCTTAACCGCAGCGACGCTTTTTTATCTAATAACTGTTTTTGCACACCTACAGTTAATCCCCAATTTCCCTTTATATCTAGCGGGCCATAATAAGTTCTACTTTGATAATTTCCAGTTACCTCGGCAGTAGTTGAACCGTTGATTTTTATCTGGTTACTTGAGTTAAAATTAAAGCTAACTCTACTCGCACTTAAGTCGGTATTTGCCAAATTCCCACTATACTTGCCATAAAATGCCAATGCATTATTGGTGCTATTTAACCACTTTCCGATGCTAATTGGAAAACCAAAGCTAAGGTTATAATAATCGAATTCTGCTAAGTTCCTATTGGTTTGAATTACGCTATTGGGTTGCCCGTCTGGCGAAAGAATAGTTAAAATATTATCTATGGTTTTACTATAGCCTATCTTGGTGATATATTTTTGCTTATACGTATGTGTTAACTCAAATGAGTTACTTAATTCTGGTTTTAGGTAAGGATTACCAGTCGAATACGTTAGCGGATCTAAGAATACTTTAAAGGGATTTAATTGACGATAAGATGGGCGATTTATTCTCCTACTTAATGAAACCCCTAAGTCGCTATTTTCGGTAAACTTATACCCTACATACCCACTCGGAAATAGTTGAGTATAGTTTCGATCAAATGTAGTATTATCGGTTACCTGTACGCCATTAGTGTTGGTATTTTCCAGCCTTAATCCTAATTGTAAGCTAAACTTTTTCCATGAGCGATTAGCATTTAAATAAGCTGCATTTATGTTTTCGTCGTATATAAAATGATTGCTTTTTGCAACATCCAAGACTGCACTTCCATTGCTCAAATTAAAAAACTGTACGTCGTTATCTGAGTTTACCCAACTACTTTTAACACCAAGTTCTAACTTTGCTTTTAAAGATTTAATCGGTTGTTGATAATCGATTTTAAATGACTTAATTGTTAAATCGCCTTTTAAATTTCCGCGAAGGTGATATGGCGCTTGTGCCGACCCTCCATTTGAATTTAAGTAATTTGTTAAATTATTCTGAATCTCGTTCGACCCAAAACTGGCAAAATCAAAATCTGCAGAAAGTTCTTTACCTGTGGTATCGAGGGTATGTCTATAATTCAGGTTAAGACTATTGTTGCTTCTTTCTGGCGTATTGGTTCCAATGGTTTTAAAGGAGCCTGTAGCTTGCGAAGAGCCATTATATGAGTTGGCGAAACTATTGGCATTGATATTACCTTCGTTATAGCTTCCATTAGCAGAAAAGCCAATTACCATATTTTTATTAACATAAAAATCGCTTCCTACTCTTGCGTTATGGTTATCGAATTGAAACTTAAAATAATTATTGTAATTATTACTACCCGTTAACTGATTGCTAGGCGAATAAAAATTGCGAAAAATGTCGAGCTTATTAAAGTTTCGGTTAAATCCATAATTATAAGAACCAAAAACATTAGCTATTTTGGTACGATGATTGAAATTGAACGAAGGATTTAATTTCGCATATTTCCCTTGCCCTAAACTTAACGTTGTATTTGCATTTGTGCCGATATTATTTCCTTTTTTTAAACGGATATCAATAATTCCTGCATTTCCAGCTGCATCATATTTTGAAGAAGGATTGGTAATAAGATCAATTTTTTCGATTTGTGTGGCTTGCATACTTTTCAACATACTGGCCAAATCCTGACCCGACATCGGAACAATCTTACCATCAATCATCACCATAACACCTTGCTTCCCTCGCATAGCGATGTTATCATTTTGATCTAATGTAATCCCTGGTGCCTTTGCCAACACTTCTAAAGCCGTGCTACCCACTGCTGAAATGGAACTGGCAACATTAAGTACGGTTTTATCGTATTGCTGTTGCACGAATGGTTTTGTTGCCGTTACGGTAACTTCCTTTAACGTTTTTGAAATTACTTGCAAGTTAATTGTACCTAGATCAACATCCTTACTTAATGCGATTTGGCCAGATTCGTATTTTGCAAATTCCATACTTTGTGTCATCAACAGATAGTTCCCCTCTGGTAGTTTTTCAAAAACAAAGGTACCCTCTGCAGTAGGCGATTCTAATTTAACCAGCGATTTATCGCTTGCCCTTAGCAAATGAATGGTTACTTGATTAAGCTTCGAATTTTGTTCGTTCGTTAATTTCCCCTTAAGATAAAACAAAGGGGTTTGTTGCGCCTTTACTAAATTTATGTAAGTACTTACATAAATAATAATTGTAAAAAAAAGCAACTTAGATTTTATGTGCTTCATTGTTTTAAAAAGTTTATTTGTGTGAATTTGATTTAAATATTACACCTAATCAACTACTTCATCAAACAAATGTAGCATCAATCTTTAAAACAACACGTTAAAATATGTTAATTATGTAAGTAGTTACGTAATTTTTATGCTACTTATTGATACGAAACCTTTTTGAAATACCAGCCCCTGGGATCTACAACCGGTTGGGTTTTACTTACTATTTTTATAGGATCATTTTTTCCTGCCTTCAGCTTTACTGTATTTAACCCATCGGCGGTTAACACTTCTAACTGAAGATCAATTGGCGCATTATTAATCGAAATCATATACGTGTTTACCCTCGTTTTTCGCACTTCAAATTCTAATCTATTTGTTGTTCTAAGATAAAAATCGAACAAGGGCTTTAAATCTCTCTTGCTTTGTTTCGAAAAGAAATCGGCCATATCATCGGTCGTAAAAAATTCATTATACGGGTATTTTATATCGGTAATGAATTTTTTAAGTGATGCAAAAAATAATTCATCACCAAGAACATAACGTAAACCATGCATAAACACCGCTCCCTTAACATAAACATCGCCGTTGTAAACATTAGCCATATCTAATACTTCGGCCTGCACAACCGGCTTCACATTTCTAACACTTGCATTTAAATTAGTCATCAACGAATCGTATCCTTTCTCGCCAGCTACCTCCCTAAAAAACAGGGCTTCCGCATAAGTATCAATCCCCTCTTGGATCCACATATGTGCCCAATCTTTATTGGTTACTTTGTTAGCCCACCATTCGTGTCCAAATTCGTGATATAAATTGGGCGAGTAATCTTGACCTCCAACTTTCTCGAAGGTAAAATTGTCGCCATAGGTAACCATAGTTTGATGTTCCATTCCAGGATTAGGAACTTGGGCAATGCCTATTTTTTCTTTTACCCATGGGTATTCTCCAAAATATTTCTCTAATATTTTTGTATCTCTTTCTCTGATGTCGATGATTTTTTCTGCTTTATCAAAATCTTGTTCTAATACGTAAAATTCTATCGGCACTTTATTACCTTCAATTGTGGTAAACATCCGTTTTGCAACTTTATACTTACCAATGTTAAACACTACACAATAATTGCTAATAGTATAATTTGTTTTCCAATGCCAAGTTGCTTTTTCTCCTTTATTTTTAACACTTTGCAATAACCCTGGCCCAGCAACAGATAAGCCTTTCGGTATAGTAATCATCATATCTACCCCGTCATTTGGTTCATCGCTAGGATGATCTTTACAGGGAAAGTAAACTTTCGCACCCTCTAACTGGCAATTAATCACTACCCATGGATTGCCATTCTTATCCTTTGTCCACGTAAAGCCGCCCTTCCACGGTGGCCTAACTGCAACTGGTGGCGTACCGCTGTAGCTAATCTTTACGGTATGCTTTCCCTCTGTAAAACGATTGGTCCTTTTTATAAAAATCGAATCGCCTTGATGGGTAAAAGTTTCTTTTTTGGCATCTACCTCAATACTACTCACAGTATACCCTTTGTACAGGTCGAACAAAAGAGAATCGGTAGTTTTCAATAAGATTACGTCTATTTCCACATATCCACCTATTTGTTGCTTAGCAATATCAACATCAAGCACAAGTTTATAATACCGAACATCCATTAAGGCCTGCAACGGATTTAATTTTCCACCGGCAGACATATAGCTGATATCGCCTTTGCTTTGAGCAGATAATTTTAAAGAACCAAACATCAAAGCCAAACAAAGCAGCAAAAGAGGAAAGAATATTTTCATAACATGAATAAATAATGTTGTTTTAAATATAGCAATTGCGATTTATTATTTTATCTTTTTAACTTACGCCTTGATTTAAAAGAATATAGGTAATTGCCCAACATGTTAAAAGACATTAAACTCAATCCATTCCCAGGTTTGCGTGCATTTGAAGAAGAAGAAAGTATTATATTTTTTGGACGGGATAAACAGGTAAAAGACTTATTAAAAAAACTCAATTCGGTTAAATTTGTAACCGTTATCGGATCTCCTGGGAGTGGTAAATCATCACTAGTTAAATCGGGCTTAATTCCGGCCTTAACTAGTGATAAAAATACAAAATGGAAAATCTGTTCGTTTAAGCCAGGCAACCAACCTATCCAGAATATGGCCATTTCTATGGCACAGAATGGCTTAGCTAACGATCATGTTACTCTCGAAACCAACATCCGCCAAAGCGATCAAGCCTTAACAGAAGCTTGTAAAGCCGCTAATTTACGCTCTCAGCATAAGGTACTTTTTCTGGTCGACCAATTTGAAGAACTATTTCGATTTATCAGCCATGATAGCGAAACAAAAACCAAAGAAGCTGAGGCCATCGCTTTTATTAACTCTTTATTAAAGGCCGCCCAAAACGACTTGCCGATTTATGTGGTGCTTACCATGCGCTCTGAAATGCTTGGCAACTGTACTACGTTTATAGGTTTGCCCGAGGCAATAAATGAAGGCCAGTACTTGGTGCCTCGTATGAGTACCGAAGAACAAAGCCAAACGATTACTGAGCCGGCAAAAGTAGCTGGAGCTAATTTATCGTCAGCGTTAGTAAATCAATTACTAATTGATTTTGGAGATAAGCCCGATCAGTTACCCATTTTACAACATGCATTAATGCGTACGTGGGATCACTGGAAAAAGAAGAATTCGACGAGTGAAATTGGTTTAGAAGCCTACAACAATGTGGGTGCTATGCATGCGCTTTCACAACATGCAGAAGAAGTATATGCCGAATTAAATAATTTGCGTTCACAGCAAATTTGTGAAACTATTTTCAGAGCGCTTACCGATCGCGGTACGGATGGAAAAAGAATTAGGCAATCCCAAAAACTGAATGAATTGTGTAGCCTTGTAAATGCCAGTAGTACAGAAGTAATTGCTGTAATAGATGTATTTAGAGAAAAAGGACGTGGTTTTTTAATGCCTTCGGCTGATGTCTTGCTAACGGAATCATCGATCATTGAGATTGCGCACGACAGTATTTTACAAGTGTGGGAGCGCTTAATCCTATGGGTAGATGATGAACATCAGGCGGCACAAACCTACTTACGCCTGTGTGAAGCAGCAAACCGTTATGAAATAGGAAAAGGTGGCCTCTTGCGCGACCCTGAGTTGCAGGTTGCATGGAAGTGGAAGGAAGAAATAACTTCGAATGCCGTTTGGGCTGCACGATACAATAGGCTTTTCGAAAAGTCAATTTTATTTCTTGAACATAGCAAGGAGCAATTCGAAAAAGAACTGGTTTTTAAAGAGAAAATGCAAAAGCAACGATTACGTAGGGCCAAAAGAGTGGCAATTGTAATCTCGATCATTGCATTATGTGCTTTCTTATTGGCGATTTATTCTTTTGAATTAAGAAATGTAGCCAGAAAGCAAACCACTATTGCTCAAAAAGAAAGTGTTGAAGCAAAGCGTCAACGAAAATTGGCACAAGAGCAAGAGCAATTGGCACAAAAAAGTAAAGAAAGTGCTTTATTAAGTGCTAAGCAAGCGCTCGAACAAAAAAATATTGCCGATCAACAACGGGAAAATGCTACTAAAAGCGAGAAAAATGCCTTACTTCAAAAAGTGATAGCAGAGGAGCAAAAAGCCTATGCCGATCGTCAGAAAGTAATTGCCGAAAGCAATGCAAAAATCGCTAAACAACAACAAGGCATTGCAGAAACGCAGACACAACGCGCGGTAACTAATGAAAAAATTGCTGTAGAGCAGCGTCAAATTTCTGGGCGTTTAAAAGATTTGGCCGAAGCAAGAAACTTAGCATATGATGCCATGCTTTTACTAAATGATAGAAAATTTGAGGAAAGTAAAAAGGAAATCATCGAAGCCTATAAACTAAACACGGCGAACAATGGCCCATTACAAAACAGCGATATTTATACCGCACTTCAGTTTAACTGGATTGATGGAATTCAAAATAAAAATCAATTTCCGCATCACAAATACCCTATTCGTAGCATAGCTAAAGGACCAGAAACCAATCAGTTGCTCTCTGTTGACGAATCGGGAATGGTCTATTTATCGACTGTAAATAGTGGCATACTTAAGCCCATTTCTTATTATGACTTGAAAGATGAAGTGCGTTCGATTAGCAGTTCAACAGATGGATCAAAGGCAATTGTAATTACTGCAACCGGAAATGCGATTCTATTATCCATTAGCTCATCGGGTAACATCAAAGAATTAGCAAGAAAAACATTTATAGGGATAGGCAAGCAGGTTATTTTTAAAAATAACACCGAATTTGTAATCTTATCGAACAAAGGTTTGGGTATTTATTGGGCAGATGCCACCATTAATGAAACAAAATTTATACATGGAACCTTTAACGCCATAACATTTGCACAGAACGGGAAATTTTATATCGCTTCAGGTAGTAAAATTTCAGCTTATGCAAAAGCCGATGATGTGAATGGAAATGCGTCAGCAACATATTCCCTTCCCTCAAGAATAACAAGCATTGCCATCAGCCCTGCTAATGATATATTAGCTGCAGGAACCTATGAGGGTGGAATTTGGGTAAAAGAATTGCAAAGCACAAAAGCGGCCTTGAGTTTTACACCCCACGCTTCGGCTATAAACGACATAAAATTTAATAGTATTGGCAAAGGAATGTTACAATTGGCATCTGCCAGTAGCGATCAAACGGTTAAATTAATTGATGTAGATGCCTTATTAAATTCAAAAAATACCGAAGACATTCTCACCCTAAGAAGCCATAATAAGTGGGTGTATTGCCTAACATATACCGCTGATGGAAAATATTTATATACCGGAAGTGAGGACAAGAAAATTGTTGGATGGCATACCACCATGGCTGGCATTTATCAATCGTTAACTTCTGCTAAAAACTAACATGAAATCTTTATATACGCTCCTCTTATTCTTATCTTTTATTGGCTTAGACAATTTGGCGTTCTCCCAAGAATGTGGAATAACAGCTATAAACGAAGCCGAAGCACAGTATAACATTGGCAAATTTTACGAAAGCATTGATCGGTTAAATGTATGCATCAATGCAAAAGGATTAAACTATAGCGAAAAAGTACAAGCATATCGTCTTTTATCGATGTCTTATTTAGCAATTGATTCATTAAACAAAGCCGATGAAAGTATTGAGAAGTTATTAATATTGAAGGACAATTTCGATGCCGACACCCGTGATCCGGATCGATTTAGGCTACAGGTAATTTATTTAAGGCAGCAAATGCGTGCAAAATTAACTTCATCGGTTTCGAAAAAAGCCGAAAGCATTGAGCTCGCTCCTGCAACCATTCAAATTATTACTGCCGACGATATTTTAAATCGAGGATACACCGACATCGAACAACTTTTTCATGATCTTCCTGGCTTTGATATTTCGAAAGGCTCTGGTCTCTCTTATGCCGATATGTTTCAGCGCGGCTACAGAACGGCGGCAAATACCGATCGAACGCTTTTGCTGATAGATGGTGTAGAGGGGAATGAAATGTGGTCGAACAGTGCCTTTATCACACGTCAATATGCGATGAGCAATATTAAACGTGTGGAAGTAATCTATGGTCCAGCATCAACCATTTATGGGGCCAATGCTTTTCTGGGCGTAATTAACATCATCACCAAAAACGAAGAAGATTATTTTAAGCAAGATCGTGCTTGGAACGTAGATGAGAAAAAATCAAGGCTTGCCCTAAATGGCCATGCAGGAATTGGCTCTTTAAACACCAAGTTTGGCGATGTAACCTTATCGGGGAAAGGAAGAGAATACTTTTTTGCATTAACGGGAAGGGTATTTACATCAGACGACAATGATTTATCGTCATATCCCGACTGGGATGGCAAGTGGGATGCCAACGAATTTGGCGCAAATCGCTATCAAACTATTTTAACCCAAGATTATACCGCAGCACGAGAAAGTTTATATAACGCAAGCGATCCTACTCGTAAATATTTTACGGTTAATGGCGACAAAACTAAAATTTTGCCCACGGCAGCAGCTATTGCTAGGGCCGATTCGTTAGACCAAGCCAACTACAAAAAAGGCTATAACGGCATAAGTCCGGCTTATTCTGATGACGCAAAGAACTATTATATGTCGGCCAAGCTTCGGGTGGGCGATTTAAAGTTTGGGTTCGAGTATCAGAAGTGGTCGGAGGGCGTATCGAATATTTATGTAGATAAATTTTATGCGGTAAGTAACGAATTAATGCACTGGGAGGTACGCCAGCAATATGCTTATTTACGCTATGATAAAAATTTATCAGAACGAATATCATTCTCGAACTTTACCTATTTCAGAACGAGCGATTTCGGAAAAAAAGCAGTAATTACACGCTTTTACGGGTTCGCAAATGCGGGAGTTTCTTTCCAGGATTTAATGACCGGGAAAAATCCTTATTTTCTACCCAATTACTATTCGCAGCAATCGAAACAATTTCGTTCTGAGTCGAAACTTAATTATGTGCTGAACGAAAAAATGGACATTAACGCTGGCCTCGAATTGCGTAATGGCTTTTTTCAAGGTGATTACGTAAATGCTATTGTGGAAGATCCAATCACAAATGGCACAAGTACTGCCGGCATTAAGGGCGGAAATTATTATTCTATTTTCGACATTGGTGCGTATGCGCAATTGAGCTATCAAGATCGGGTACGTAAATTAAACATTAGTGCTGCAGGGCGGATGGACAAAAACAAAATCAATAGCATTTACGGATATGGCACGGTGTTTAACCCTAGGTTTTCGGCGGTATACTATCCTGGAAAATTCATTTTTAAATCAATTTATTCTGAGGCCTTTTTAGATGCCTCGGTATATAATAAGTTTGCAACCTCATCGGCACGATTGCTCAATAATCCAACCCTTACCCCCGAGCGCGTGAAGAACATAGAAGTATCGGCAAGATTTAGTCCATATACAGAAACTTTCATTGAGGTTGCACTTTACGATGCCCGCTATAGCAATACCCTTGGCACTGTAAATACAACCACACCAGCTGGTGTTGCCACTACCCAATTTCAGGCCATAGGTAAATCCCGTATCAGAGGAGTGCAATTTTCTGGACAAACACAACTGAGCCAGAAAACAACATTGTTTGGCAATTTTTCAATTACTGACCCTAAAAGCACCTCATTAAGTACAAACACAAGCATTCGAATAGGAGATATTTCTTCGTTTTCAGCAAACTTAGGAATGAATACCAAAATGATTAAAGATAAGCTCAATATTAACATTAAAGCCAATTATGTTGGCGTTAAACCAACTGGAAAAACAACTACCATAAGCGGCAATCCTTACAGCGAAACACCGGGCTACACCTTAATAAATGGCACTATTGGTTATAAAGTTAACAAGTTGTTTACGGCACAGGCTATCGGTGAAAATTTGTTCGATGTTGCTTATTTTTCGCCTGGGGTAAGAGCGGCAAGTGGTGTTCAAAGCTCAAGAATCCCACAGGCTGGCAGGTTATTTACATTTCGCTTAATCGCTAATTTAAGCAACTAATATGTCTATTATCTCTAAATTTTCGGGTGTAGTTCGGTTAAAACCAGACGAAAGCAGGTCGTTTAAATTTCTATTCCTGCTCTCGCTTATTACGGGAATTGCATTGTCTTTTTATTTTGTTGCTGTTAACACGTTTTTGATTCAAAAAACCAGCGTATCCAACCTTCCTTATGCCTATATCATTTCGGGACTTGCCGGAGTATTACTCATAAAAATTTATCAAGCTAGGCAACAAAAAAATGGGATTATCAGAAGCTATCGAGAGTTTTTGTGTGCCTTTTCGATTTTAAGTGTAGTGGTATTTTTTGCATATGTTAAATTCGGAGCAAATCCGGCGTATGCGGTATACCTTGCTTATTTTGGCTTTTTATTTAACATGCCTTTTACCATTATTTTTGCATTAAGTTTTTCCGGAATCTGTGCCAATTTATATAATTTATCACAGAGTAAGCGCTTACTGGCTTTAGTGGGCACGGGAGAAATTTTAGCATCAATAGCGGGTTATCTCTTTGCTCCGTTGGTAAGCAAATTAATGGGCAGCCCAAATTATCTACTTCCAGTTGCGGCGGCTTGTACCCTCCCCGCTTTTTACCCAATTTTTAAACTAGTTTCCGAAAATAGGGAAAAATTAAGTCATCAACCTATCGTTAAAAGTGCACTCAAAAAATTGAACTTACGTTTTTTCATGTCCAACAGCTTTTATTTATTAATTGCCGGTGTGTCTGTTTTTTCGGTTGCTGCTGTATATTTTGTAGATTATTCATACCTCATCTCTGTTCGCTTAATGGCAAGCTATAGTGGCTTAGAAATTGCGGCTATTGTAGGTGTATTTTTTAGCTTGGTAAAAGTTGGCGAACTTATTTTCTCCTTCCTATCGGGTCATATCTTAAGTTCAAAGGGAGTTAAATTCTCTATCTTAATTATGCCCTTATTGTTGGTTGGCTGTTTTATTTTTGCTGCGGTTGGCGGAGGGGTATTCCATAGCAATCCAGTGTTTATCCTTTGTTTTATCTTTTTAGCCAAATTTGTAGAAAGAGTAATTCGTAAAGCGATTACCACCCCCGCCATTAAGGTACTCTATCAAGTAACAGGCAATGATCGTTTACGAATCGAAGCCACTATAGAAGGTTTATTTAACCAAGTAGCCACAGTACTATCAGGGATAGTACTCCTTATTATTTCTGCACTCATTTCTAGAGAAGATCCACAATATTTCTTAACAGTAGTTGCCATTATTTGTTTTGTTATTTTTTTGCTTTGGAGTTTAGTAAGTTTAAAATTATACGAAAGCTACAAAAAGAAGATCTGGAACTATCTTACGGAAATCAAAACCACCAAGAGCCCAAAGCAAGGCCTTGGCGCCCAGCAAAAAGGCGAGACTAACGAAAGTGGTCAAATCGGAACAGTGCTCTCCAAGGCTTCAAAAACAATACAGGCAGCCAAAATGGATAAAAACATTCGTCCATTGGCAATGTATGTACCCTCTCTCCTTCATTATGCCGATGGGAACAACACGAACCAATTATTTAAAAAATTAGCTGGCACCTATTACACCAACGATAATTTCTTTTATCGTTTAGCTGTTATTCGTTATCTTAAATCATCTGGGCAAAAATTTACGCTTCAGCTTTTTAAAGAACTATGGGATTTATCAGATTTAGCCCTTAAATTCGAATTGATTCAGTTGTATAATCAACATGGAGAAGAAACTACAACAAACGATCTCTTTTATTTCGAAGAATTATGCCAACAATTTAGCGACGAATTAATTTATGCTTTATCGCTTCAAAATGACCTTCAAAATATCGACGACCAAGCCTTGCAGATTGAATTGAAACAATATTGTGATTTTTTGGTTAATGTGCTTTTCGAGCTGCTTAAGGTTTTATTCGAACCTTCGGCCATTCAAGTAATTTATGAGATTATTATTGCAGATGACCATCAGGATATGGAGAGCAAATTATTCGCCTTAGAATTGCTTGATAATATATTAAGTGATGATTTAAAAAATAAGCTCATCCCCATATTTGAACCAGCTCCTTTTGAGCAAAAAATTGGAAAACTACAACAGTTTGTACCTGTTTCTGCAATGAAGAAACAATTTGCATTAAAGGAATTGTTGATGAAAGATTTTACACTAGTGAATGCGAGATTAAAAGAGTGCTGTTTAATTTGCTATCATAAGCTAGGTTTCGATAAAAAATTAATTGACGCTTTTTACACAAGTACCATTAAAAATTTGCAAGCACGGGCTGCACAGCTTTTGGTTAATGAACCTATACAAGTACAGAAAGAACTGTTGTTAATGCAGCTAGAAGAAACCTACCAGCTCAGTAAATTACAATTAATGTATTTATATAATCATGCACTTTACACACTGGATGATAAAAAAATAAAAGCTGGCATAACATTAAAAGACAATAAAGAAAACCCTTATCAAATAATTATTGAAACAGATTATGGGCAAATCTTATTCGATGTGTTTGGATTAGCATTATGTATTGATCATCGTTATTCAGGTGCGTAACCAATCATTAAAAAACGATCTGCATTTTCTTCTCTAAGGTTAAACTTTTGAAAAACATCCATTTTAAGGTTTTCTGTGGCTACAAGTAACCTGGCTTGCTCGTTTAGTGAGTAACTCGTGTTTTGAGCAACCGATCGCAAGATAAATGGATGAACAGGATCTATTTCAATTTCTGAAAATTTCTCTTCACAAATACGACGAGCGATGGTTTCGCCTTTTTCGTTATAATTGCCATCCATATCTGGCTGAACGTTTGACACGTATTTATTAAACCAATAATAAACAATTGGTGTGGCGGTTGTCCACCATAACAGAAATTTTTTGTTTTCGTCGACTTCTCTTCTTCGACAGTCGGCCATAAATTTTAGGTACAGCGCTTTACCCAGGCCCTGCCCTTTTAGCTCATCCCGACAAGCGCTTAAGCCTAAATAATAAGTATCCTCTCCACTTACCTGCTCTAAATTAACCATAAAGAATGCTAATAAATCGTCGTTTTCGTTCGTGGTAATGTAGATGTCGGAGTTATGTTCAATTTCGCGTTGAATGAGTTCTTCGTTGGTAACGTAGCTTAAACGGGTAAGGTCTAAAATTTTTGAAACTAACACCTGATCAGATTTAAAGTTAGTTTTTAACGAAATGGAGGGGCTAATGTGAAGCAAATTCATTCCTGTAAATATATAAATTATAATTAAATTTAATTAATTGTAACCTATTGTAGTATAATTATATGGAATACCTAATTTAGTTAAATGAAAAGAAAAGAGTTTCTACAATCGAGCGTTCTTGCTGCCGGACTTTCAATGCTTCCCGAAGTATTATCTGCAAAAGAAACCGATGCTAAACGGTCTTTTCGTTTTGCATTTATGTCAGACATCCATGTTAAACCCGGGGCCGTTCCGGAGGCAGGAATGGCTAAAGCATTACAGCATATTCAAAATCTAAAACCAAAGATTGATTTCATTATAAATGGTGGCGATTCTATTATGGATGCCTTAGCTGCAACAAAAGAATCGACACAAACCCAATGGGATCTTTTTCATAAAATCATGGAAAAGGAAAACCGCTTACCAGTTTATCCTTGTATCGGCAATCACGATATTTATGGTTGGTTTCAAAAAACTCCTGATACTGCTCATCCCCTATACGGGAAAAATTGGGCAATACAAGAACTTAAAATGGCCGATCGTTATTATCATTTTCAAAAAGGGAAATGGGATTTTATTGTTTTAGATAGCACACAACTTAATCCTGCAGGTGGCTATATCGGCAAAATAGACGAGCAGCAGCTTGCATGGCTGAAGAATAAGCTCTCCGAAATTCCGAAAGACCATTTTATTTGCATCGTTTCCCATATCCCTATTTTATCGATTTGTTCGGGCTTATTTTTCAATAAAAACGAAGCAAATGGAGATTTAATGATTAAACGAAACCTGATGCATTCTGATTTTTTTGCGCTTAAAGCGCTGTTTAATCAATACTCCAACATTAAAACCTGTTTAAGTGGCCACATTCATTTGCAAGATGAAGTGCATTACCATAACATTAACTATTTCTGTAATGGCGCAATTTCGGGTAACTGGTGGGGCGGTGCTTTTCAGGAATTCGATCCTGCTTATGCAGTTTTCGAATTTTTTGAAGATGGGAGCTCCACACGAGAAATGGTTAACTATTAATCTTGTATAATTTCGAAACTGCTTAAATTTACGAACTGTTGTAAACGAGCTGTGATTGCTGCTTTATCTAATTCTAACAAACGTTCTATCCCAAATTTTTCTACGCAGAACGATGCCAATGCGGAGCCGTAGATTAACGCATTTTTCATGTTATTGAAATTTACTGTTCCTACTTGTGCTAAATAACCAATAAAGCCACCTGCAAAAGTATCGCCAGCACCTGTTGGATCAAATACATCGGCCAATGGCAATGCTGGAGCTGAGAAGATTTTATCTTCATGGAACAATAATGCGCCGTGTTCACCTTTCTTGATGATTAAATATTTAGGTCCCATTGTTAATATTTTATTGGCAGCTTTAACCAATGAATATTCTCCCGATAATTGGCGAGCTTCCGAATCATTAATGGTTAATACGTCAACTAACTTAATGGTTTCAAGTAAATCGTCCATCATAATATCCATCCAAAAGTTCATGGTATCTAATACAATTAGTTTTGGACGGTTAGTTAAGCGTTCAATAACCGTACGTTGAATTTGTGGGGTTAAGTTCCCCAACATTAAATACTCACAATCTTGGTAGCTTTCTGGAATGATCGGATCAAAATGTTCCAACACATTTAATTCAGTAACTAACGTATCGCGACTATTCATATCGTTGTGATACTTACCACTCCAGAAGAAAGATTTTTCGCCTGCCTTAATTTGTAAACCTTCGGTATCTACACCATGTTCTTCAAATGTTTCGATGTCTTCTTTTTTAAAATCATCACCAACTACGGCAACAATTTTTGTCTTATTATAAAAATAAGAAGCAGCTAAACTTGCATAAGTGGCGGCACCACCAACAATTTTATCTGTTTTTCCGAAAGGTGTTTCGATGGCATCAAACGCTACAGTACCGATGATTATCAGGCTCATATGTATTTTTTTGAAATTATTTTAATTTTTTTCACTGCAAATATTGCATAAATAATTTTAAAACCCTAATATTGCATTCCCAAAACGAACAAGGCATTATGTTCTTAACATTATCCAGAAGGCGTTTTAGGAATAACCAGTACTCCTTCTTAGCTCAGCTGGTTAGAGCATCTGACTGTTAATCAGAGGGTCGCTGGTTCGAGCCCAGCAGAGGGAGCCTTAGTGGGCAAGCACGTTTTTACGGTCGCTTGCCCCTTTTTTTTACCTGCTAATTTGCTGTTTATCTGGTAGATAAGTCTGAATAGAAAGCTAAGGTTAGCGGTTCGATGTTTTAGATTTTCAAAAGTGAATTTTTCGGGGAACATCGAACCAATTATCCTTCTTTGGACGTAAACGCCTGAATTACTGTAGATTGAAATAACCTCTGTAAATTTGACAATTGCCTTGTCCAACACCATTTCTACATCAGCCAATTCCATAAGGTTAATTGGGATTTCCGATAGCTTCGATTCAAGTACTGCAATCTTTTTTTCCGCTTCGGTCTTTATTATCTTATAGTCATCGCTCTCCAAATCCCCTGCTAACAATAGTTCCCTACAGGTAGTGATGCGATTATTCAGCTCACTAATCTCCTGAATATATTTTTGCTTGTTCTCCCTGTCGTTTTTAGTAACTGCTTCAAAACTCTCCATAATCGCGATTTTGAAATGTTCTGCTGAAACTTCATTTAATGCGCATTTTTCCAATTCGTCGAAGAATGCTTCGTTTACTATTTCAGCTTTCGTCCGATACCCACATTGAGAGGAACAATGATAATAGTAATAATAGGTGTTGCGGCCTTTTGATGCACTCGAAGTCAACGTGCGGGAACATCTTGAGCAATTTAGAAACCCCCTCAAGGGCATCTTGTCATGAGAGGCAATGGTGGTCTTGATTTTTCTTTTGCGGCCATCTAAAATATCCTGCACCTCATGAAATAGCGCTTCCGAAATCAAAGGCACATGCTGTCCTTTAACCAAATGCTGTTTTTCATCCTTGTATGCAACAATGATAATCTTACCGCAGTACATCGGATTTCTTATTGCCTGTAGGAAGCGATTTTTATTACAAGCTAACCCCAGTTCCTTCGCTTGATTGAAGATTTGCTCGCTTGAATATTTGTTCAACGCAATCTCGTTAAATGCCCATTTCATCAATTTTGCCTGTAAGCCATTTGGCGCAATGTATTTTTTACCTTCTGGACTACTCAGATTAATATATCCAATTGGAGCGCCACCAGTCCAACGCCCTTCCTTTCTCGCCCTACGCATCCCGTAAAATGTGTTCAATGCCCTACGATCGTTTTCGATTTCGGGTGCGGTCAGATAGATGGCAAGCATCATTTTATTTTCTGGTACCGACATATCCAATGGCTGTTCGATTGCCTGAGGTTCTACACCGAGTGATTTTAACAGATTAATCATCTGGTAGGCATCAGGCGCATTCCTACTGAACCTGTCCCATTTGGTAAAAAGAATGAGGCTTGTTTGACGTTTATGCTGTTTGAGACTTAACAAAAGTTTCTGCCATTCTGGTCTGATAAACGTTTTGGCGGAGTGGTCTTCAAATATAACTTTGCGGACAGTAATCCTGCTCTGTTCGCAATACTTTTTTAGAACCTCCTCTTGGCTACGCTGTGAATATCCTTTGTCAGCCTGTTCGTCTGTACTTACCCGTATGTATAAATCTGCTATTCTCATTTTATAAAATTCTGATCAACGACCACCCTTGCTAAGAAGTAAATAAGATCAATGTACCGCTCAGCTTCTTCAAAGGTGACTTCAATTCCCTTTGCGCGAAAATCTTCGATTACCTTAAAAGGGGTTAAACTTCTTGTTTCTTCAATTAGTGGGTTCATACTGCTCCTTTTGGGAACAAGTATGAAGCTATCCGTGATTTTCCGATGAGTACCAATGGTATATCCCAAACCAGTCAACTAAAATCATTAATTCGATTATGGTAATTAACTAATTGAAATACAGTAATATACGAATATATAATGTTTTTGACAAGCTTTTCAGAACATTTATTTTTCTATATAAAAGGGGCTGGATATTAGATAAAATCTATATATAAATTAAATCGGCTAGAGTGAAACAGTAAGGTTAATTTTTTTCTGGTACACTTTGATTTGCTATATTCGGAATCATAGCTGAGCTGCCCACAATTATTTTAGGGGACTGGATAATCTTATCGCAACTGCAAGAAGCAATAAGGTGCCGGTATGTTTAGGATTTCAAGATTTTTCGCAATTAACAAGGGACTATGTCGACAAGGAAAGTAAGGTGATCCAAAATACCGTAGGTAATATTTTTAGTGTCAGGTTGTTGGAGAAACGGTAAAAAGCCTTTCGGAACGCTTCGGAAAAATATTGCAGAAACGCCAAAGCTTGACCATAAACCGTAACGATAAATCAACTTCTATTTCTACACAGTTTGATAGCTTAATTCCAGCTTCTAAAATTTCAACACTCACACAGGGTATCTTTGTGGGATCTGTATCGGATAAATTTGATGAACGAATAGGGCAAAAAATCTTTCATGCTGAAATTGTCATAGACAATGAAAAAGTGGCATCCGAAACGAAAGCCTATCAAAATATACCAGAGATTTATCTCATCTCTATGGATTTAAGTAGCAGGAAGATGACCTGGGCAAAATTTGTAGATGCCCGGTTATGATAAGCATAACAGTCTGAGATTCTAATCTTCCTTATTCTGGTTCATACGGATGTATAATTGATAAAGCCATCTGTTTAACGAGCACAGATGCATCAGGCCATTCAATTGTAGGCTTATTTATAATGAGGGAGACGATACCGTGTATTCCAGACCAGAGCAAAAGTGCAAGCTGTAAGGGGTCGTCAGTAACTCTGGGCGTAGGATACTTAACAATGATATCTTGGATCAGTTGCGTATTTCTGTGAAGAATAGGTTTTCCAAATGCGGCCGATTTTGGGTCATCCAGATTTCGAAGCAAACGCCCGTCATAAAGTAACATATAATGACCACTACGCTCCAAAGCAAATTTTGCATATGCCAACTCACCTGCCAATAGTTTATCCCACGAGTTTTCGCCAGCAGCGAGTTCCGCATTTCGTCTAATTTCTATCTGTTCCTCAACGAGTTTCTCCAAAACCGCTAAAAAAAGTTGCGTTTTATCAGCAAAATGTAGATATACAGAAGGTGCTGATACATTTGCTTCCTTAGCCAAAGCTCGCATTGAGAAGGGTTTCTCATTACCAAGTTCAACTAGAAGACGAATAGCAGCTTCAATCAATTCCGATCTTAATTGTTTACCTTGACCTCTAGCGTTTCTCGACCTTGTTTTCATACTGCTTCATTTATTAAAGTGACAAATTTAATATTTTTTTGTTCGAGTTTAAACTTTACATTTGTAACTTTACAAGTGTAATCTTAAAAAGAAAACTTATGTCAACATCAAATTTATTAGGCGGGACATTCCCGTTCAAAGAGCTAGGTAAGGCTATCAATCGAATTGGCTATGGTTCAATACATCTTCCAGGCCCAAATGCTTGGGGTGAACCTGAAAACCGAGCAGGAGCTCTTGCTGTGGTAAAGGAAGCTATATCTTTAGGTATCAATCATATTGATACCTCAGATTATTATGGACCACATATAGCAAACCAGATCATTAAAGATGCAATTTTTCCTTACCCCGACGATTTAGTTATAGTGACAAAAGTTGGAGGGAAACGAGGTGCTGATCAGTCTTGGCTAGTGGCACTTTCTGAACAAGAGCTTACCCTTGCTGTTGAACAAAATCTAAGTAACCTTGGGCTTAAATCACTGGATATTGTTAATCTCCGTGTGGGTCTTCCGATGGGAACTGATGAGGCTTCAATTGAAGAACCACTCAAAGTACTGGTTAAATTAAAGGAACAAGGATTAATTAAAAGCATTGGATTAAGTAATGTCAGTTATAAACAATACCAAGAAGCTGAAAGTATAACGGATATTGTATGTGTGCAAAATCACTATAACGTGGCATATCGTAAGGATGATTTTCTTATCGACGAGCTTGCAGTAAAAGGAATTGCTTTTGTACCCTTCTTTCCACTTGGGGGCTTTATGCCAATACAATCTGAAACGTTAGAGCGTATAGCTGCTTCAATCGGTGAAAGCCCTAAAAAGGTTGCCTTAGCATGGCTACTTCAGCGATCTGAAAATATTTTACTTATTTCAGGAACATCTTCTGTGGCACATTTAAGAGAGAATGTACAGGCAGGTTCTTTAAAACTATCTGCTGATGCCCTAGTTGAGCTGGACAAAATTGGAACAATATAATCATATGGTGTTGTATGCTAAATGCAATTATACATACTCACAAAGATAAACCGTATTAAAACTAATTATGTAATTTTGGAGTACGTTAAAACTTAAATATGATTAAATTAACGATATAAATGCATCGAAATCTCTTGACATACATTAATCAATACGTTAATTCTCCGCTTACGAGTGAAGAAGAAGCATTGATAGTGGCAGCATTTCAACCAAAAAAGATTAGAAAAAAACAATATTTTTTACAAGAAGGTGATGTGTGTAAATACACTGGCTTTATCGCTAAGGGAGCAATGCGACAGTACAGTGTAGATGATAAAGGTATAGAACATATTGTACATCTATATATAGAGAATTATTGGGCAAATGATCGTGAAAGTTTTACAATGCTTACACCTTCAAAATATAATATTGATGCTTGGGAAGATACGGATTTACTCCTTATTACAAGAGCGGATATGTTGAACCTGATGGAAAAGATACCTGCATTGGTAGAAATGGTAAGAATAATGGATGAAAGAAATGCCATTGCTAACCAACGAAGATTAAACTCTACTCTAAGTAACACCGCTGAAAAACGTTATGAAGAATTTGTCAACAATCATCCGCAATTTCTCCAACGATTTCCGCAACATCTTATCGCTTCTTCTTTGGGGATTACCAAAGAAACATTAAGCAGAATTAGGAAGCAAGCTCTAAAATAGGCTACTATTTTAAATATTTATTTTTAAAAAAACCGTTGACAAATATCAACGGTTTTTTTTATCATTTCTCTTTGTTTTAGCGTTTGCTTGTGATGCAATTTCGCATTATTAATTAAAAAATTTTATGTCAGCATCAAAATTATTAGGCGAAACATTCACATTCAAGGATACGGGTAAAATCAAAGTAGCAGGAAGAGATCCTGCCAAGTTATTTGAGGGTATATATACGAAGGATTTGTACAGAATAAATAGAAGCTGCATCTTTGTCAATACCAACAGAAAAAATGAAAATGGAAGAATATATTCCAACTGAATTACTAAGCCCTTTCATTAAGGCATACAGAATTGTTGAAAGTGAAGTGGAAATGACAAATAGAATTTTGCCGAGCACTTCGCTTGTTCTTGCTTTTCGATACAAAGGGCAAGTTAGTTACGTATCAGACAATAAGCAAGAACTTTTGCCTACTTCAACTATTTCAGGTTTAAGAAAATCGGTAAGACTCATCCACTATTTACAAAATTCTGCTACCATAATTGTTCTGTTTAAAGAGACGGGAGTAAAAGCATTTTTTAACGAACCCCTTTATGAACTCTTTGAAGAAAGTATTTCTCTTGACACTTTCATTAAGCGACATGCAATTGAAATCATTGAAGAACAATTGGCCGAAGCTCAAAACAATATTCAAAGGATTGCAATCATTGAACAGTTTTTATTATCTAGATTAGGTAGCCATACACCAGACAAATTAATATCAACAGCTGTAGAAATAATTCATTCAACAAAAGGTGCAATCAAAATAAAAGAATTGGCAGACACCCTTTATATCAGCAATGATGCTTTTGAAAAACGGTTTAGAAAAGTAGTAGGCACATCGCCAAAGCAATTCTCTTCTATTATACGAATGGAAACAATTGTTACGCAAAAACAACAAGCAGAAAGTCTAACAGACATAGCTTTTAATGCTGGATATTACGACCAACCTCATTTCAATAAAGACTTTAAACTGTTTACAGGGTTGACACCGAAAGATTTTTTTCAAAATTCTTCATTTTGGTAATTCAATGATTTTTTACAATGATTTGGTTTGAATTGTTCTGAAATTTGCAGTATTAAAAATTTATAACTGATGAAATCAATATTCAGAATAACCTTCGCTTTATGCACAGTTATTATGTGCAACCAAAGTAGCTTTTCCCAAGTCACTAACAAATCATTAGAAAAAACAAACAAAATGGATAACACTAAAAAAAAGGAAATTATTCATTTCCTCTATGATACGATATTTTTAAAAAAAAGGTATGAGAAGTTATCGGAGATAATTTCACCAGATTGTACAAACCAGTTTGGAACCAAAGGTGCCGATGGCTTTCAAGAAACAATATTTGAATTAACAAAAGCATTTCCCAATGCTCAATGGGAAGTAAAAGAAATAATTGCTGATGGAAATAAAGTAGTAGTTAAACAAAAGTTTAGTGGAACCCATAAAAATCAATTTCAGAATATTCCGCCAACCAATAAAACTGTTTCTGTTGACGGAATAGTAACCTATGAATTCAAAAATGACAAAATAATTGGAAGTCAGATACAAACAGACCGCTTAGGTTTTTTACAACAATTGGGCGTTCTGCCCATCGACCTTACAAATTTGTCCGTCAAAAAAGAAAATCCGAATGCAATACACTTCATTGATAAGTTTTTAGTTCCCAAAACTTCAATTGAAGAGTTTGTAAAGCGGATGAATTATAACAGGGCGTTTATAAAAACTTTGTCAGGCTTTATAAATGACCAGGTTTTTGAACAAAAAGATAATGAGGGTAATTTAACCATAATAACAATTGCCGTTTGGGAAAATCAGGATAAACTGAATGAAGCGAAAACGGTCATACAAACAGAATATAGACGAATAAAATTTAACCCTATTGAATTTTACGACCGACTGAATATAAAAATGGAACGAGGAGAATATTTTAATTTTAAAGGGTAAATAAGCAACCGCTAACAAGATACCCAAACCTTATCGGTTCTTGTAGAAAGATATACAATCTATGATAAAAGACGACATAATAACTTTCGGGAACTATAACTGGCGAGTGCTTGACATTAAAGACGACAGGATACTGATTATTACCGAAGATATAATAGAACTCCGTTGGTACAACAATGATTTTGTAAATACAACTTGGGCAGAATGTGAATTGAGAAAATATCTTAATAATGAATTTCACAGTACTTTCACCCCTGATGAGAAAGAAAAAATTATTGCTGTAACAAACTGCAACCCTGACAATCCGTGGTTCAAAACAAAAGGAGGAATAGACACCATTGACAGAATATTTTTAGTTAGCCTTGAAGAAGTTTGCAAATATTTTGGAGACAGCATTGAAAATTTACAAAATAAAGGTCGTCAAAAATGGTTAATTGATGATGAAAACAACCAAAAAAGACAAGCAAAATATGGTAGTGAGTATCATTGGTGGCGACTTCGTTCACCAGGCTATTATGGACGGACTTCTGCCAGTATTAATTCCAAGGGTAATGTCTACGTTCGTGGTAATGGAGTATTTGGTAGGCCGAGAGACGGTGGCGGAGTACGACCAGCATTATGGCTGAATTTTAAAAATAAACAAATTGAAAATCGATAATGGAAAACAATATAGACAGTGAAAAGGTGACCTTTAGCGAAATGAAATTAGCAGAAGCCTATACGGCAATAACCTCATTAATCAATAAATGTGAAAAAGCTAAAGATAAATTGAAAAGTAATTCCTCTCAAGAGACATTATTAAAAAGACGTATTAAAGCATTACAGATTTCAGCTAGCTTGATTGAAGATAAAATTTCAAAAACTACTTAAAATAAAAGAAAATCAACAGACTGTTAACAGCGGTCATCGTAGGGCAACAAACAATAACTAATTTTGTGATACCTCATTTGCCTTTTGTCTCGATTCAAGGCTTTGGAATTTTTCAGGCTATTGATACTCAAATTACCTGCACCAACATAGGACTTAAACTCATTTCTTGCTATTTGGCTTTGAACGAAATTGATACTTTTTACAAGTCGTGAAGAGTTGCTCCACAAGTTTCTATGCAAATAACACCTCATAGCATAGTTTTAATCTAAATAAATACCAAACCGTTGACATTTATCAACGGTTTTTTTTATCATATCTCATCGTTATGAGTTTTGCTTATGATGCAACTTTGCATTATTAATTTAAAACAATAAAACAATGAAATCAGTATTAATTACAGGAGCCAACAGAAGTATTGGTTTGGAAACAGCAAGACAACTTTCAAAAAAAGGATTGTTCGTTTATTTAGGTAGCCGTGACCTTGAAAAGGGAAACGCAATTGTAAAAGAATTAAAAGAAGAAGGTTTTGAGAACATCAAAGCCATTGAAATTGATACCACTAAACAAGACTCCATTTTGTCTGCTAAAAATAGTATCGAAAAGGAACAGGGTAAATTGGATATTTTGATAAACAATGCAGGTATACACGGACCATTCCCTCAAACTGCCATTGACACACCTATCAATGAAATCAAAAATGTATTTGACACCAATTTCTTTGGTGGAATTAGTGTTACACAAGCATTTTTAGATCTGCTTAAAAAATCTGAAAGTCCACGCATCACTATTGTTACTTCGGGGTTGGCATCTTTAACATTACATAGCGACCCAAGTTGGAGATTTTATGACGTAAAACCAGTTGCTTATGTGGCTTCAAAAGCAGCCTTAAACGCATTCACTGCTATTTTAGCTTATGAGCTAAAAGATACAGCAATCAAAGTAAATGCCATTGACCCTGGTTTTACCAAAACAGATTTCAATCACCATATTGGGACGGGGTCAATAGAAAGTGCCGCATCCTTTATCATTAAACACACCTTGACAGACGACAACGGGCCAACAGGAATGTATTTCAGCAATGATATAGAAGATGCAAGCGGAATAAGTCCTTGGTAAAAAAGTAAAACCGTTGACAAATATCAACGGTTTTTTTTATCATTTCTCATCGTTATAGGGCATACTTCTTCTGCAACTTTGTATTGTTAAAATCAAAGAAGAAATAACATACAAATAAAAATTATGAAAATTTTATTAATTGGAGGTACTGGCAACATTGGCCAGAGAATTTTAAAAGAAGCATTAGATAAAGGATATGAAGTAACAGCCGTACAACGCAAACCAGAAGCCCTAGAATTAAAGCACTCTAATTTAACAATTAGTAAAGGCGACTTGCTTAATGAAACAGAGTTACCATCGCTAATAGCTGGCAAAGATATTGTTGTATCGGCAATATCATTGTATGCAGGACTAACACCTGAACAGTTTAAACAGGCGCATCAAAACCTTATCACTGCCTTAAAAAAACAACCACAAACAAGAATTATCGCTGTAGGGGGAGGTACTAATAATGAGATTGCACCCGGCTTGAAAATGTTGGATAATGCCGATATTATGAATAATATTCCAGAAGAATATAAACCCTCAATTTTTGCACACGGTGAAGTACAAGGATTTTATGAAAATTCAGGACTGCTAAACTGGACGTATTTTAATCCGGCAGCGATGATAGAAGCTGGCGAACGCACTGGTGTTTTCAGATTAGGCACTACCAATCTTGTTGCCGACGAAAATGGAGCAAGTAACATTTCGTTCGAAGACTATGCGGTTGCGTTGGTTGATGAAATTAAAAATCAGCAATTTGTTGGCAAACCATTTACCATCGGCTATTAATAATCAGATAAAATTAAATATCAATGAAAAAGACAATTTTAATTACAGGAGCATCCCGTGGATTTGGAAAAATCTGGGCAACAGCATTTCTTAAACGGGGCGATAATGTAGTTGTTACTGCGAGAAATTTAACCAGTGTTGATGATTTGGTAGGAGAATTTGGCGATAAGGTTCTTCCACTTCAGCTAGATGTAACAGACAGAGCTCAATGCTTTTCAGTGGTGGAAAAAGCACATCAGCATTTCGGAAAACTAGATGTTGTCATAAATAATGCAGGCTATGGTCTGTTCGGAACTATCGAGGAAACCAGCGAAAAAGAAGCTAGGGAGCAATTTGAAACAAATGTTTTCGGAACATTATGGATAACCCAGGCAGCAATACCAGTAATGAGAAATCAAGGAAGCGGCCACATCATTCAAATATCAAGCCTTCTTGGTATTGCATCTGTACCAACATTGGGAATTTACAACGCATCTAAATGGGCAGTTGAAGCCATCAGTGAAGCAATGGCCGGAGAATTAAAAAGCTTTGGAATTAATACAACGATAATAGAACCAGCCTCATTTGCAACAGACTGGTCTCAATCATCTGCGGTTCGCAGCGAAGCCATATCAGTGTATGATAGTGTTAAATCCTACGTGTATGCCGAAGCTCAAAAAATGCCAGTAGGTAATCCAGAAGCGACAGCGGATGTGGTTTTAAAAATCGTGGATGCAGAAAACCCACCATTACGAATTTTATTCGGCAAAGGTGCATTACAAAGCGTAAAACATATTTATGAAGACCGATTATCACAGTGGGAACAATGGAGTGAGCTATCAGATCTAGCTCACGGCTAAAATAGCATTAATCAATTATAAAAAATAAATAAAATGGAACAAGAATTCGAAAAATTATTAGTAGAGCATTTAACGCAGATTTGGAACGAACGTGATGAAGCGGTTAGGCTCAAAGTTATAGAAAAAATATACGCCAAAGACGTAGAAATGTATGATATGGATGAAGAGACCTTTTTTGGGTATGATGCGATAAACAAAAAGGTTTCGAGCCTTTTAGGTACCTTTCCTCCAGATTTTGCGATCACCCAAAGCATACAGAATGTTTCTAGTAACAATGTCGCTAAGTTAGAATGGGTTTGTGGCGCCGCTGGTGCTCCACCTGTTGTTACAGGAACGGATATCGTCTTTTTTGAAGATGGAAAAATAAAGTCTTTCTATGTATTTGTTAACAAATAAAAAGAGTAAATCCAAACGACAGTAAAGCTGTTTTTTGATAATATGATTTTAAATCAAAGAAAAACCGTTGGCAAATATCAACGGTTTTTTTTATCATATTGCATTGGAAAAGGAAACCAATTTATCAAAAAAAGATAGTAGCATAATCATTAAAAATAATATATGGCATTAAAATCATTTAATAGCGAATTGGAATTTGTAAAACCTGATTGGAAAGGCAACACGTTAAATAGTAAAGGCTTGTACACCAACTTGTACGGTGATGATATAAAAGGATTTGGCGATTTGTGGCGTTGGATGTCTAACCCAAGACCGCTTACAAAATTTAAAAAAGGACAGGCATCGCCTTTGAGTTGGAAACCTGTAAGCAATATTATAGATAAAAGTAGGAATGGAATTATTCCTATTGGTCACGCTTGCTTTATCATTGATTTAAACAATATTCGCATATTAATTGACCCTGTTATTGCTCCTAACCGTTTTATGAAACGATATACGGAAGTGCCTTTTCAAATAAAAGAGCTAGTTAATGTTGATTATCTTTTACTTTCCCATAATCATCGTGACCATATTGATAAAAATAGTGTTATTCAGTTATGCGGGTATAATCCCGGAGCAATTATTTTAACTGGTTTAGAAATTGGAAAAATTTTAAAAGGATGGGGTATAAAAAATGAAATTCAGGAAGCAGGTTGGTATCAGCAATATAAAACATCTGAAACCCTTGCTATTGACTATTTACCCAGTCAGCATTGGTCAAGACGATTTTTAACTGACACAAATTTAAATTTGTGGGGCTCATTTATGATACAGGATAAAGTATCCCAAAAGACTATTTACTTTGCGGGCGACAGCGGTTATGGTGCTCACTTCTCCAATATTGGCAATGACTACAACATAGATTTGGCATTGATAGGAGTTGGAGCTTACGAGCCTCAGTGGTTTATGCGTCCGGCACATACAGGACCAACAGATGCGATTAAAGCGTTTAAAGACTTGAAAGCAAAACATTGGATGCCTATGCATTACGGAACTTTTGACCTAAGTGATGAACCCGTTTATTATCCTGAAAAAATATTAAGAGAACAACACCCAGAAGCAATTCCACATATAATTTGGATGCAAATTGGAGAAAAGATAACTCCATTTTAAATTATTTTTTTATTGACAACCAAAACAAGGATAGCACATGACAGACCAACAGTGCAACTATAAACGAACTAGAAAAAACCTTGATTTGGATACAACATACAGAGAATTGGCTACTATCACAAAATAAGGACTACTGAACTTTGTGCCATAATTAAAAACATAAAAAAATGGCAACAGAAAATTGGACAGCAGACAATATTCCTTCACAGCAAGGAAAAACAATTCTCATTACAGGTGCAAATAGTGGACTTGGATTTGAAGCAACAAAAGTATTGAGCAGTAAAGGTGCACACGTAATTATGACCGTTCGTAAATTAGAAAGTGGAAATGAAGCAATTTCTAAAATCAAAAAAGAAAACCCTAATGCTAAGTTGGAACTTATGCAATTAGATTTGTCTGACTTCGCTTCCATACACAAATTTTCAGATGAATTTCATAAGAAGCATAAGCAACTTGATGTATTCATAAATAATGCAGGTGTAATGACACCACCAAAACGTGAACTAACAAAGCAAAATTTTGAAATTCAATTTGGAACAAATCATTTAGGGCATTTCTTGCTCACTGGTTTACTTTTAGATGTTTTAAAAAACACGACAAACTCTCGTATAGCTATACAATCAAGTGTATTGCACAAAATGGAAATGGGGAAACCTGACATTTATTTTGACGATTTAAATTTTGATAAACAATATAACAAAGATATAGCCTACGCCCAAAGCAAACTTGCAAACCTGTTCTTTGCGTATGAATTAGACAGGCAACTAAAAGCAAACAATATAGGTATAACCGTTGTTGCGGCTCATCCTGGTTGGACTAAGACTAATCTCCAAAGACACGCAGGCTTTTTTATGCAAAATATTATGGATAATATTATTGGTCAAAAAGTTGAAATAGGAGCATTACCTATTTTAAGAGCAGCAACTGATACAAACGTGAAAGGCGGAGAATACTTTGGCCCGACAAGGTGGAAAGAATTGCGTGGCTATCCTGAATTGGTTAAATCAAGTGACAAATCATACGACAAACAAATTGCAAAGAGACTTTGGGAAGTTTCTGAAAAACTGACTAAATTAAATTATAATTTTAATTGAGAATGATACGCAAAAACAATCATCTCTTTACTATTAATTCTATATCGGAATTATACAAATTATCGGGACTACCTAAACCGAAGCATCCTTATATTGGATTGATTAATTTTGAAGATACTACATCTCCAAGCCAAGAGCCGATAAGTTTGCTAATGAACTTTTACAGTATTTCGTTAAAACGTTGTGTTGATAATAAACTCAAATATGGTCAGAACTATTATGACTTTGATGAAGGAGTTTTGGGATTTATGGAACCGGGACAACTTCTCTCACTTGAAGGCGATAATCAGCAACCGGAAGGCTGGTGGCTGGTATTTCATCCCGACTTAATTCGCACCTATCCACTCGGAAAAAGTATTAAAAATTACGGGTTCTTTTCCTATGCTGTAAATGAAGCCATTCACCTTAGTGAAACAGAAGAAGCAATGCTTGAAACTGTATTCAAAAACATTGAAAAGGAATACAATCATTCCATTGATCCATACAGTCAGGATGTAATGGTTTCGCAGATCGAGTTATTGCTCAACTATTCAAACCGATTTTACAACAGACAATTTATTACCCGCAAAACAGCGAGCAGTGATATACTGGCAAAACTGGAAATATTACTAGACGAATATTTCAAGGGCGACAAAATACTTCATTCTGGCCTTCCAACGGTTCAGTTTTTTGCCGAGCAACTACATCTATCGCCCAATTATTTAAGTGATATGTTGAGAGCTATCACAGGACAAAGCACCCAACAACATATTCATAACAAACTAATTGAAAAAGCGAAAGAAGCCTTAGCAAATACACATCTCTCAGTTAGCGAAATTGCATATCAGTTGGGATTTGAGCACCCACAATCATTCAGCAAATTATTCAAAACCAAAATGAATATTTCCCCACTTGAGTATCGGGCATCTTTTAATTAATCAATGGCAGAGACAAAACAAAACTAAAAAAATCAATAGACGACATAATTTATTATTGGTTTAAACTTTTTGTGTATCACCATTCCAGGACAGGAACTTTTTTAAAAACCGTTGATAAATGTCAACGGTTTTTTTTATCATATCTCATCGTTTCAAGGCTTGTTTCCATTGCAATTTTGTATTGATTAAATCAATGAAGAAATAATAAAAAACAAATCAAATGGAAAAGAAAACAGTGGTAGTAATTGGAGCAACAGGTTCACAAGGTAAGGGTATTGTAAATGCACTTGCAAAGGAAGGTTCTTTTAACGTAAGAGCGATAACTCGTAATCCGGAAAAATATTCAGGCAATGCAAATGAAGCAGTATATGCAGATTTAAAAGATTTACAATCATTAAAAAATGCTTTTACAAATGCTTACGGTGTATTTGCAGTAACCAACTTTTGGGAAGGTGCAGACGAAATTGCACAGGGTAAAAACGCCATTGAGGCGGCAAAAGAAACAGGAGTGCAGCATTTTATTTGGTCCACGCTTCCCGATGTTGAAATCATTAGTAAAGCAACATTTGAGGTTCCTCATTTTACTTTAAAAGCTAAGGTAGATGATTTGGTGAAAAATGCAGGGTTTACCTATTCAACATTTGTTCAGCCCCCATTTTATTATCAAAATTTTGTTGGAATGCTTGGCCCACAGCTAAAACAAGATGGCACCACCGGTTGGACACTACCCATTGACCCAACAAAAAGAGCCATTCATATGTCGGATATTAACGACTTGGGAAAAGTAGTTGCAGGTGCATTTTTGCAGCCCGAAAAAGTGGGAAATGGTCATTACATTTCATTGGCAACAGACTTGTATAGTTTCAATGATATTATTGAAGCACATAAAAACAATGGCAAAGAGCACAGTTTTACACAAGTACCGGCTGAAATGTTTTCAACTTTTTTTGAAGGAGCGAAGGAACTAGCTGAAATGTTTGGGTACTTTGAAAACTATACCTATATGGGGCCCAACTCAGCATCGCAAATTGAATTAGCAAAAGAAATTGCCACTGACAAATTTGTGTCTCTTCAGGAATGGTTAAGCAAAAACAATTAAGAAAATGAAAAAGAATACGAGTTTCTCAACAAAAGGGAATAGTACTACAGTGGGCTCTCTATCAATTCAACGGATGCTACCCAATAGATATGCTGATAAGGTGGGGTCATTTGTATTTCTCGATTATGTGGCTCCTGCCATAAAAGAAACTATAAATAAAAATGGGATGGGTGCTCACCCACACCGAGGTATTGCGACTTTAACTTATATCCTTCAGGGTGAAGTTGAACATTTTGACAGTGCTGGTAATACCGCTAAGATATATTCTGGCGGTGCACAATGGATGAAAGCAGGTAATGGAATAATACACGATGAAAATCTGAATTATGATAGCCAAACTAACAGTAAATATGTTCAGGGTTTTCAGTTTTGGATAAATCTTCCTTCAAAAAATAAGGCAGAAAAGCCCGAACACATTGCTATTCAGGCCAACGAAGTACCTAAAAAATCTTTACCCAACGAAAGTGGTTGGTTAAAAGTAGTTGTAGGTAGTTATGAAGAGTTGATTTCAAAAATCCCTAATTATTCCGAACAGTTTTTATATCACATTCAATTGAAAGCAGGCAAGCAGTTTTCGTTGGGAATGGAAAACAAAATTGAAGTGGCCGCTTTTTTACCATCACAAAATGCGGTACTGAACAATAACGAATTTGAAAAAGGAGAGCTAATAGAATTTGATAGAAACGCAGGAGAAATTGAAATAAGAAATACTTCCGAAAAAACCATTGATCTGCTGCTTTTTGGTGGGGAAACATATACAGAACCTATGGTGGCAGAAGGTCCTTTTGTAATGAATTCAAATGCAGAGATTGTAAATGCTTACCGCGATTTTTACGCAGGAAAATATGGTGAAATTAATAGAAAAACACAAAATAGATGAGATTATTACAAGAAAACAAAATTGGAAACTTAATTCTTAAAAAACTGTATATAAAGTGTAATCGCTTCAACCAAACTTAAACTCTTACAGCTTTAAAAACTTAACAATAATTCATAAATATCCACCAGTACTAGTAAAGGTTACCAGAAAATTTATGATAAATAATTGGATAAATTTCTGTAAAATCAAGTAAATATTAAATGACAGGATATTATAAAAAAGCAATTTACGAGTTAGAAACTAAAATAAATGAATTACCCTTTGAACAGGGTAATTTTTTAGCTTGCTGTGAATAAGCACCATTACTAAATCGTTACCAATAAAGTTTCCCACTCTTGTAAACTATTCTTTATTAACCGCTTCGGGCTTAATTAAACTTTTTAAGTAAAAAGCTGACTTCTTGCCTATATTTTTATCTGGGATAACCCAACATAACCCTTTACCCCAAATATTATCTTCCCAAATTTGCTGTACTTAAGATTTGTTATGAAAAGTACAGCATCGCCATCCACTATTCCAATGTTTATCCGCACTGTTTCGGGCTCCTTGCAGTGTCCTTTTCCCTTCAAAGAAAAGGAGCAAGCGGAAGTAAGGCAGAGCCTTACTTTATGCCTCTACGCTACTGCTACGAGGGTTATAAGCATTCTCCAGGAATGCTTTAGTTACCCGCAAGGCAATTAAGGTCTGAAAAAAGAATTCCGTCAATCATTCCAAAATAAAAATAGCAATGGAAAAGGAGCATGTAAATACCATAAAATACCCCGCCACACTGGACGCCAAACTCAACAAGATAGCCCGCTCGCTTGGCCTAAGCAAGCGGATTCTGTTCATGAAAATGGTGGAATACTTCCACAGAACAAAAAAAGATCCCGCCGATACAAATGATGAACTCTTAAAAAACGCACTCGCAAAAAGCCATAACACCTACACCAGTTTCATCAAAACCCAGGAACAACTGCTGTTAATCCCGATGAAAGAAAGCATGGACAAGATGATCGCCAATCAAAAGGATATTGTAAAGTATTTCAACGAACAGGTAGTTAACTCCAATAAGCGCATTCTAAAAAACCAGCAGGAACAAAACGCCATGCTTCAGGAAACTGAAAATTTTTTATTAAAAACAATAGAAAACAAGGAGAGGCTAAAGGCAAGCTTCCTGCAAATACTGAACGGATACATCAGAAACCGTGAAGACCTTGGTGCCTTTAAAACAAGGGAACGGGAAGAACTGGCTGAAACCACAAGAAAGCAGGTTATCAATCTATAAGCATGTACATCAATATTACCGACAGCGAAAAGGGAAATAATAAAGGAAGCAGCGGCGGGCTGGTGCATTACCTTGACAAGGAGAACAGATTATACAAACCCGAAGAACCGATGTTGTGGTTTAATGGTGGTAGCATCACAGTTAAATCTTACGATGTGAAAAATAAACTGGACAACAATATCTCCAAGCTTTGCAGGGAGGATTCAAAGTTCTTCCTGATCAACATCAGCCCCAGTCAACAGGAGATTAGCCATTTAAAGGAACTTTACGGAGAAGCTGGTGCAAAGGAAAAGCTTAAGGATTATGCCGTTAAGATCATGGATGAGTACGCCAGAAACTTTAAAAAAGATAACATCAAATCAAACACAGACCTGTTATGGTTCGGCAAACTGGAAAACCACCGCTACTATTCCTACAAAGATAAAGAAGTTAAAAATGGGCAGGTCAAGCGTGGAACGGTCAAGCCGGGCGAGCAGATGCACATTCAGGTCGTCGTGAGCCGTAAGGACATCACCAATAAAATCAGGTTAAGCCCGATGAACAAGTCAAGGGGCAGGAACGCCGAGCATTCCAAGAAATTGGGCCAGTTTGATCGGGTAGCTTTTAAGAATTCCGGAGAGCGGGTATTCGACCAACAATTCGACTTCCATAGACCAATAAGTGAAACTTTCAGCTATGTGAATGCCAATGCTAAAGGCAGTCTGAAGGAAAGGATGGAGATGCGCGACTCCATCAGCAAACAGAAATCCATACCGAATGAAAAACACACAGAACAACATCAGGAAATTCCGCACAGCTACTTGAAACTGCCTGAACCGACAAATTACCTCGGACTGTTATTGGAACGACAGGATATAGACCCAGTAGGCAGTGGATTAAAACGAAAAAAGAAACGCAGGAAAAGCAGATCGCAAGAGAACGAACAGGGATTAAGTATGTAAACTAAAATATTATGAATACAGGAGAAGACATTCAGGGACTAAGGAAAATCGTTGATTTCACAAGGCTGATCAGCATTTTCATATTGGCCATTCATTTTTATTTATGCTGTTACCTTGCATTCAAGCAATGGAATTTGACAGCGGAAATTACCGACCGACTAATCGGCAATATTTCAAAGACGGGACTATTTAAGGGCATCCTGATACCCAAACTATCTGCATTGCTATTATTGGCGGTCTCTCTTATCGCGGTCAAGGGCAAAAAGGACGAGAAGATACAGAAGAATGCCATAGTGGCTTACCTGCTTACCGGACTACTGCTTTATTTCATCAGTGCATTGTGTTTCTACCTGTATGCCCCGCCTCAACTGATCGCCCTATTATATATAGGTATCACATCCATCGGGTATATGTTGATCCTGACAGGTGGTGGCTTGCTAAGCAGGCTCATCAAGAACCGTTTGAAGAAAGATGTTTTCAACTTGGAAAATGAGACTTTTCCGCAGGAAGAACGGCTGCTTGAAAATGAGTATTCTATTAACCTGCCCGCCAAGTACAGATTGAAAGATAAGGTCAGGGATAGTTGGATTAACGTCATCAATCCCTTCAGGGGAATTCTAGTTGCGGGAACCCCAGGCGCAGGAAAGACGTATTTTGTGATACGACACATCATTGACCAGCACATCAAAAAGGGCTTTTCCATGTTCATCTATGATTTCAAGTTTGACGATCTTTCCAAGATTGCCTACAATAAACTGCTGAAATATCATACGAATTATAAGGTTAAGCCAAAGTTTTATGCCATTGATCTGGAAAATCCCAAACACCGTTGCAACCCGCTTTCCCCCGAAGGAATGGAAGACATTACAGACGCCGCAGAAGCATCTAGGACGATCATGCTTGGCCTCAATAGGGACTGGATAAAAAAGCAGGGCGATTTTTTCATAGAAAGTGCCTGCAATTTTGTTACGGCTGTCATCTGGTATCTGAGAAGATACCAGAACGGGAAGTATTGCACGCTGCCCCATGTAATTGAACTGATGCAGTTCGATTATGATCCGCTTTTTGCGGTGTTAAAAGAGGAGGAAGAAATCAGGCCATTGATCAACCCCTTTATTTCGGCACTGCAACGTAAAGCGATGCCCCAATTAGAGGGACAGATCGCCTCCGCTAAAATTGGTTTAGCCAGGTTATCCTCTCCAGGGTTATATTATGTATTAAGCGGGAATGATTTTACGCTCGACCTGAACAATCCAGAGGAACCGAAGATTATTTGTGTGGGCAATAACCCGCAGAAACTGCAGGTATATGGGGCTGTGTTGTCACTGTATATTTCAAGGGTAATTAAACTGGTCAACCGAAAAGGACAATTGAAAAGTAGTCTAATCTTTGATGAGTTTCCCACCATCTTTTTCAACAATATGGACAGTTTGATTGCAACGGCAAGGAGCAATAAAGTTTCCACTACCATTGCAGTTCAATCTACTGAACAGTTGAAAAAGGATTATGGCGCAGAACAGGCGGATGTGATCACGGGCATAGTAGGAAATATTATCAGTGGTCAGGTTACGGGCGACACAGCAAAGAAGCTAAGTGAGGGTTTTGGCAAGATCGTGCAGGACAAGGAAAGCAAAAGTATAAGCAGCGCTGATGTTTCTATTTCCAAGTCAACCCAAATGGATTATGCCGTTCCTGCATCCAAAATCTCTGCACTTTCATCCGGCGAATTTGTGGGCATTGTTGCAGATAATCCAGATCAGAAGATCAGCCTGAAAATGTTCCATTCAGAGATACAGAACGATCATGATGCCATTGCAGAAGAAGAGGCTAATTACCAGCCAATTCCCGAACTGGAGAAAGTAACTTACGCCGACATTATTGAAAACTATGCGTCGATCAAAGCAGATATAGATCAGCTGGTAAAAGAAGAATTAAAAAAGATCGAGGCAAGAAACCCCAAACCTGAAGAGAAAAAAGAGGAAGTAAAAAATGATGACCATGAGGAAGGAGACGAACCGATGGAACAGCAGGCAATTGTGATGCAATAATTTAAGACATTCAGCGTATTTATATACGAGAGCGTTAATTTAGATGAAGCGGGACAATTCGGAAAGAGATTTGTTCCGCTTCTTATTTTGGCAGAAGCCTCAGCGCAAACCAGCTGATTGCGTTGGTTTGTCGTTCATTTTCAGTGGTGTATAATTTACACCATATCAAGATTCCGCAATTAATTATTTATTATTGCCGTTACAATTCCTTAAATTTATATCAATATCTCTTTTGTGTTTGAATAAATCAGGGGTCTTAGAGGGCATGAACACATATAGTAAACTATCTGACTTAGAATTGATCAGCTTGCTACAGCGGGGTGACCAGTCTGCGTTTACTCAAATCTACAATACCTACTGGGAAAAGCTGTTTTATATTGCCGCTAAAAAACTTTCAGATGAAGCCGAAGCTGAAGAATCCGTTCAGGACATTTTCCTGAAACTCTGGGACAACAGAGCAAAGCTTCATATACAGGAAAATTTCGAAAAATACCTGGTCAGTGCGGTACACTATCAGATCATCAACCGCAGGCAAAAAGCATTGAGAAGGGCGATCATTGAACAGAAGATCGGGGCAGCAACAGATGAGGAACTTAAGCTCAGCCAGATGCCAGACCTCAGCATGGAATATTTCGAAGAGCTTCAGACCCGACTGGATAAGGTTGTGTTCAGCCTTCCAGCCAAGTGCCAGCTGGTATTTAAAATGAGTAGAAACGAAGAATACACCAACAAAAAGATTGCTGCTGAGTTGAACATCTCCGAAAAAGCTGTTGAAAAGCATGTTACGCATGCCTTGAAGGTATTAAAGAAAAATCTCGGGCCGACTGCCGTACTGATCCTTCTGGGTCATGAGCTGCTCAAATAGCTCTCTCTAAAAAGGCTTTGTTAAATAATTATTAAAAAAATATTACCTCATGGTAGGGTTTCGCCGCTCATGATTGGACTATGTTATAAATAGCCCAATAATGGACCAAAAGCAGATTGACATACTCACCCAGAAAATTGCGGATAAGACCATCAGTGATGCCGAACTGAAACAGTATTATGACTGGCTGGCCAATGATGACCAGCTACCCTTGCAGATTTCAGGCGCTGCAAATAGGGAAGAACTTCAGAGCCGCATCTTTTCAAATATTGCAGAAAAGTCTGGTTTTACTTCTATCAAAAGTAAAACAGTTAAGCTATGGCCTCGCATTGTAGCGGCTGCGGCGGTTGCGGTCATTGTGTTTGGAGCGGGTCTGTTCTACTATTCGGCCCAGAATAAAAAAGATCAATCGCTCATCGTTGTCAATGACATTGCCCCAGGTGCCAGTGGCGCTACATTGACTTTGGCAAATGGCCAAAAGATTTTAATCAAGGATGCTTTAGCAGGAAATATTGCCACGCAGTCTGGCGTAAAGATTTCCAAAACAGCCGATGGTCAGATTGTTTACGAAGTTTCGGACAATCATTCAACCCAGCTGGAATATAATACTTTGTCAACTACACGTGGGGAACAAACAAGGGTGCGTTTGCCCGATGGTTCCCTCGTGTTTTTGAATGCGGCATCCTCATTAAAATACCCGACATCTTTCGCAAATCTTAAAGATCGGAGTGTAGAGCTTTCCGGTGAAGGTTATTTTGAAATTGCAAAGGACAAGCTTCACTCTTTTATCGTAAAAACCAACAGACAGCAAGTTGAGGTTTTGGGTACGCATTTCAATATCAATGCTTACAACGATGAGCCTACGGTTAAAACAACTTTATTGGAAGGCAGTGTAAGGTTAACTGCTAATTCGATGAACGAGGTATTAAAACCAAATCAACAGGCAGTTCTCAATAACGATAAGATTAGTATAAGGGAGGTTGATACCGAGGAAATAGTGGCATGGAAGAATAATGAATTTCTATTTAAGGATGACGATTTCAAAACCAATATGCGCAAGATTGCCAGATGGTATGATGTCGAGATTGTATATGAGGCCAATGCGCCTGATAATTTCAAACTGGGTGGTTTTTCTTCAAGATCGAGGAACCTCTCGGCGATCCTTAAGCTTATGGAAAAGACAGACAAGGTACATTTCAAAATTATTGGCAAAAAAGTGTATGTAAGCAAGTAACCAAACTATGAATATATAATTAATAGACTTATAAACTTAAACCAAACCACATGAAGAGATTGATACAACAGGAAAGCTAAGGCTGTAAAAACCAAATCCCGATGGTGATCGGGATTGGTCGATGTTTGGCATCGTTAATAATGAAATCAACTGTTTTACCGCAAAAGCCTCAAGATTCGAAGCAAGAAGGCCAATGCTAAACCAAACTAAGCAAATGTATAAAAATTATACAAACAAAATTGGTATGCCTACCGGGTATATCGCTAAAATATGGCTGATTATGCGATTAACCACCGTTATATTAATAGCTACCTTAATGCAAGTCAGTGCTGCAAGTCTTGCACAGCGTGTTACGCTTAACCAGCAAAAGACATCGCTGGAAAAGATCTTCAGGGAAATCCATAAGCAGACAGGTTATGATTTTTTGTACGATAAGGAATTGTTGGACAAGAAGGAGCCTATAAGCATTAACGTCAGTAATGAACCTCTGGAAGTTGTGCTGGCAAAATGCCTTAATGACCAGTCTCTTGTATATTCTATTGAGGATAAGATGATCGTGATCAAAGCGGAAGAGAAATCCTTTTTTGAAAAGATAAAGGATCGGCTCAGCGCAATTGATGTCAGGGGAAGAGTGATAAATGTCGATGGTAGTCCTTTGTCTGGCGCTTCTGTTAAAGTCAAGAGTACTGGCCAAACCGTTACTACAAATGCCAATGGAGAGTTCAGTTTTTCGAAGATAAATGAAAATGAAACACTTCTGATATCTTTTATCGGCTTTGAAACGAAGGAGGTTACAGCGAAGTCGGATCTTGGAAATATTGTGTTGAAGGTTTCACTGTCGGAACTGGATGAAGTTCAGGTAATCGCTTATGGAACAACAACCAGGCGGCTTCAAACAGGAAGTGTGAGCACAATAAAAAGTGAGGATATAGAAAAACAGCCGGTGATGAATGTCTTAAATGCTTTGCAGGGTTTGGTACCAGGGCTTGTTGTAAATACAACTGGCGGCGCCCCTGGTGCACAAGCAAAGATTCAATTAAGAGGACAAAACACGATAATTGTTGATAATGTCCGTCCGTTTGACCAGCCTCTAATAGTCGTAGATGGTATCCCCTATGCTCCACAAAACAATATTTCCGGATCATTTCAGGCATTCGGAGGAGCCTTGGCAGCTGGTGGTGCAAATATAAGCCCATTGAATAGCCTGAACCCGGCAGATATAGAGAGCATTAGTTTTTTGAAGGATGCTGATGCGACTTCTATTTATGGTTCACAGGGTTTGAATGGAGTAATGTTGATCACCACCAAAAAGGGAAAACCTGGTAAATCCAGTCTAAACATTAATATCTATACAGCTCCTGAGAAAGCGACGAAGAGAATTGAGATGCTCAATACTGAGCAATACCTCGCATTACGAAGAGAGGCGTTAAAGAATGACGGTTTTGTCAGCTTGCCACCAACAGCCCTTAATATTGCTAACTATCCTGAGTTACTATTATTTGATTCTACGAAATATACTGATTTCTTTCAGGAATTTTTTGGAGGAACCGCAAACAATACTACCATAAATTCAAGTCTTTCAGGTGGAACTACTGAAACTAACTATATTGCTTCAGCTGGTTACACAAAATCCACTTACAATTTTCCCGGCGATTTTAAAAATGAACGAGCAACCCTGCATACCGGTTTTAGTCACAACCCGGTGAGTAGTAGGCTTTCAATTAATTTTGGTACGGATTTTTCGTACAGTTCGAATAATTCGGCATCTCAACCAATAGTTGGCCAAGCACTTGCACTGCCGCCCAACATGCCCGATATGTTGAATCCAGATGGCAGTTTGAGGTGGCAATACAATGGATTTGATTTAAGTCGATTCCAAATGAAAGCGTATTTGGAACAACCTTCCAATTCAAAGAACTTGAATCTCAATAGTTCTTTGCGACTAGCATACCAGATATTGCGAGGTTTAAAGATCAGCAATAGTTTAGGATACAGCTATTTTATGACTGATGGGACTCAGGCTTCACCTAAAAGTACCTTTTCTCCAACATCGGGCCAAACAAGTAGAGCATTATTTAGCAGTGCCAATTATCAAACCCTGAATTTTGAGCCTCAGTTAGAATATCAAAAAAATATATCTAAGGGAAAATTTAGTATGCTTATTGGGGGCACATACAAACGGCAGGTTAATGCTTCCAAATCTATTACGGGAAACAATTATCCAAATGATGCATTACTTGGCTCTCCGAATGGTGCAGGAACAATTTCGGTAACTAGTTCAGATCTATTGTATAAATACCTGGCAGCATTTGGCCGAATTAATTACGTATATGATAATAAATATATTATTAATCTAACGGGCAGAAGGGATGCATCGAGCAATTTTGGCCCGGGGCGTCAGTTTGGTAATTTTGGTTCAGCAGGGGTGGGTTGGATATTTTCAGAAGAAAAATTCTTTAAGAACTTTTCGAGAATCATCAACTATGCAAAACTTTCCGGTAATTACGGTACAGTTGGCTCAGACGGTATAGCACCTTATATGTACCAGGATTATTGGCGTGCCAGTCCGACTGGCGGTGGTGCTGTTGTACCTTTCCAGGGATCTGTACCGTATGAACCGATTAATTTGTTTAACCCAGATTTTGGTTGGGGTACAAAAAGAATGTGGAATGCAGCATTAGATCTTAACCTTTTTGATAGCCGACTCAACCTGAATGCTACCTGGTACCAAAACCGGACCGGCAACCAGCTAACAAATACGCCTCTTCCATCACAAACCGGTTTTACAACTATACTACAAAATCTTGATGCGACTGTCCAGAACATGGGTTGGGAATTTTCTCTATCATCACAGAATATTAAAAACAAAAATCTTACATGGACATCAAATTTTAACATTTCCTTTAACCGGAATAAACTAATCGAGTTTAAGAATCTTGAATCATCTCCATGGCGAACCATTTACACAATCGGCCACCCAGTGAGCCAAGTTCCGTTATACCAACTCAAAGGTGTAAATGAGACAACTGGTATATATGAATTTTACAAAGCAGATGGGAAAACTGCAACCTATACACCAAGCTTTGGAGTAGGGATAGGTGAGCCAAACGATAGGGTGGCGTGGGTGGATCTGCAACCAAAATTCAATGGCGGTCTTTCGAATACTATAAATTTTAAGGGATTTGAACTTTCTTTTTTGTTGCAGTTTGCAAAACAAATGGGCAAGAGCCATTTGAATAGTTTTCTCGACTATAATTTCGTTTTGAATAAGGCAAATATGCCATCGGCTATACTTGACCTAAAACGTTGGCAAAAACCAGGTGATAAAGCAGAGCTTCAAAAACTAACAGCTTCGTTATTGACCTCCACATTTACTCTCAGCCCCGCATTTATTGGCATGGGTTATTGGCAATCCTCTACGGGTGCTTATGAGGATGCTTCTTATATCAGATTGAAAAATTTGTCATTATCTTATTCATTACCAAACTCGTGGTTTAAGAAGGCAGGCATAAAAAATTGCCGGTTGTATGTTAATACACAAAACCTGTTGACAATTACAAAGTATAAAATTGGTGACCCTGAAATGACCGGGCAACTATATGTCATTCCCCCGCAACGCACAATTGCCGGAGGTATTTCGCTAACTTTTTAAAATAAACAGACATGAAAAATATTTTTTTGGTTCACAATATAAAATTATTAGTATCGCTTCTCGTAATTTGTAGTCTATGTTTTTCCTGCAAGAAGTGGGTTGAAATACCAGCACCCAAGGACAGAATAACGTCGGATGTAGTTTTTTCTGACAGTTCAACTGTGATGACAGCTATTGCAGGTATTTACTACAATTTTGGATATTTTAATAATATAAATAGCACTTCAATAAATGGTTGGTATTTGTCGGTTTATCCAGGGCTTTCTTCAGACGAACTCTTACCCAGCAACGCTTGGGAATTTGAAATAAACTCCCTTAAAAAGGAAAATTCTATTATTTCGAGCCTATGGAGTACAGGATACTCTTCGATTTATAGAGTAAATGCCTGTATTGAGGGTATCAATGAAAGCGAAGGTATAAGGGCAGAACTTAAGCAACGGTTAATAGCGGAAATGAAAGTACTTCGAGCTTTAAATTATTTCCATCTGATTAATTTGTATGGGGGTGTGCCAATTGTTACTACTACTGACTATGCAGTGAATACAAGCCTGTCCCGCGCGCCTGTAAATGATGTTTACCAGCAGATCGTCACAGATCTTACCGACGCAAGGCAATACCTTAAAGCTGGTTATCCGTCAACTGGGCGTGCGCGACCTAATCTTTATACTGCGACTGCTTTGCTGGCAAAAGTTTATTTGTACCAGCAAAACTGGACCGGAGCAGAAACAATGGCGAAAGAGGTCATCAATTCTGGATTATATAGTATAGTATCAGACCTAAACAATGTTTTTTTAAGCGGCAGCACAGAAGCCATCTGGCAATTGCCAACAGCAGGGGGAGCTAATGTTCAAACTCAAGAGGGGTATGGTTTTGTGCCTGCAAACACAACGTCAATACCTAGTCATTTTCTTACACCATCACTTTTAAATGCTTTTGAAAGTGGTGACCAACGTAGGATAAAATGGGTTGGCACAAACAACGTTGGGGCAAATATGTATTATTATCCACTCAAGTACAAGAACAGGGTGCCGACCGCTATACCAAGGGAAGACTATATGTTATTCCGATTGGCGGAGCAGTATCTTGTATTGGCGGAGGCGCTTGCCCAACAAAACAAGTTGTCAGAAGCACAGCCTTATCTGAACCAGATACGCAATCGTGCTGGATTGATTGCAGTAAATCCCACAACGCAAACAGACATGCTAAATGCGATTATGCAGGAACGAAGAATTGAACTTTTTTGCGAAAGGGGAAACCGCTGGTTTGACTTGAAGAGAACTGGTAAAGCGAATACAGCACTAGGAGCTTTGAAACCAGGCACCTGGCAACCTGAGGACACCTTATATCCTATTCCATTTTCAGAAATATTGTATAACCCAAATCTCGTACAAAACCCGGGATACAATTAGCGTAAAAAAAATCTAAATTTTTTAAATAGTTCAAATTTTGAGGCTGCATGAAAATGCAGCCCTATTTAATCCTTTTTTATAAACAACACACAAAATGCAAAACACATTGGTTAAAGTGGAAGGTCTTTCACATAAATACACGGAAGCGTGGGCCATCAGGGACATCAACCTGGAAATTCCCTCAAAGGGTATTGTAGGGTTGCTTGGGTCTAATGGTGCAGGCAAATCCACTACGATGAATATACTTTGTGGGGTACTCAATCAAACAGAAGGCAAGGTTTTAATTGACGGCGTCGACATGCGTGAAAAGCCGGAGGAAGCTAAAATGATGATTGGTTTTATGCCGCAGACACCACCGCTATATCTGGAGTTAACTGTGGATGAATATTTAACACATTGCGCACATCTTCGTTTGATTGAGAAGAAAAATATAAAGCAGGCCGTAAATGATGCGAAAGAGCGTTGTGGCGTTGCACATTTCAATAAAAGACTGTTGAGAAATCTTTCAGGTGGATACCGCCAGCGGGTTAGTATTGCGCAAGCCATTATTCACCAACCAAAACTGGTGGTACTGGATGAACCTAGTAATGGCCTCGATCCTAATCAGATTATTGAGCTGAGAGCCTTGATCAAAGAGTTGGCTACAGAGCGGGCTGTTATCTTTTCATCGCATGTACTATCCGAAGTGCAGGTATTATGTCACGACATCAAAATGATTGACAACGGAAAAATTGTATTTGCAGATTCGATGGATGCTTTCAATAACTATTTAGAACCCCATAGTGTGTTGATGACAATGGAAAACCCGCCAACAGCAGAAGAGCTTTCAATAATTCATGGAGTAACCTCTGTTGAATTTCTTACAGAAAGACAGGTAAGAATCTTCTTTAATGGAGATTTGGAAATTACCGAACGAATTATTGAAGCCAGTGTATGCAATGGTTGGCGTTTAAGAGAACTGAACCTCGAAAAAAGTTCGCTGACCGAAATATTTGCTCATTTATCAAACCATCAAAAGAATTAAACCTACAAAAAAATAACAAAGTGAAAAAGATTTTAAGAATAGCAAGAATAGAACTGAGTATCCTGTTTTATTCTCCAATAGCCTGGTTTATACTGATTATAGTCACTATTCAATGCGGCATCCAGTATTCAGAAATTATGGATAGACTCATTCTTACTCAAGAACGTAATGGTAGTTGGATAGGGTTTAATCCCCTTCTTACCTCCGAAACATTTCTTGGTTTGCATTATGTAGGTTTGGGATTTTTCTCTTATATCGTAGGTAAACTATTTCTCTATCTTCCATTGATCACAATGGGTTTGATAAGTCGTGAAACAAGCAGTGGCACCATTAAATTGCTATACTCCTCTCCTCTAAAAATAAGGGACATAGTTTTTGGGAAGTTTACAGCTATAGTGATATTCAGTTTACTGCTGGTGCTGATATTGGCAGGATTCGGCGTAACAGCAATGGCAACTATCCAATCAGCAGATTATGGCCAAATTTTATCTGGATTATTGGGTGTGCTCATGTTGCTGTGCGCTTATTCGGCTATTGGCCTCTTTATGTCGTGCATTACCACACACCAGATTGTAGCAGCTCTCGGTACATTGGTAGTTTTTGCGTTGCTGGAGTACATCGGCGCGGTATGGCAAGATGTTGATTTTGTACGGGAACTTACTTATTACCTGTCCATTTCAGGACGGACACGAAATATGCTCGCCGGTCTAATAAGTACGAAGGATTTTATGTACTTCCTTTCAATTACTGGACTGTTCCTTGGCTTTAGTTATTTTAAACTTCGATCCACAAGAGAATCAAAACCAGCAGTCATAAGAACATCCAGGTATATCGTTGCCGTGGCTGCAGTGGTGGTTTTGGTTTATGTTTCATCCCTGCCTGGATTTGTAGGTTATATAGACGCAACTCAAACCAAAAGAAATACCCTCTCTCCCAATGCACAGACGATTGTTGAAAAAATGAAAGATGGCCCCATTGAAGTAACAAGTTATATAAACCTGCTTGGCGAACATTTTTACCATGGCACTCCACAAAACAGGATGATAGATATAGATCGTTGGGAACGATACTTAAGATTCAAACCTGACATCAAGATGAATTATGTATACTATTACGATACCAGTTTTGTCAGATCCTCGCCATTTAAAATTGAACCAAACAAAACAATCAAGGAATTGGCGGAAAAGTATTCAAGGATGTATAAGGTTAGTTTAAATAGGTTTAAAACACCTGAAGAAATCAGAAAGATTATCAATTTAAGAGAGGAGAAATACCGCTACGTAATGCGTATTCAATATAACAACAGGAGTACTTTTTTAAGACTTTACAATGATCAGGCGGTGTTCCCAAGTGAAGCGGAAACAATGGCTGCATTAAAAAGGTTAACAGAAGATAGATTTCCTACAATTGGCTTTTTGGAAGAGGAGTTAGAACGCAATCCGGCAAATAGTGAAGGAGGAAAAGACTATGGGTTTTTAACCAGCGAAATTACATTCAGATTCGCTTTGAAAAATCAGGGATTTGATGTTGAAAGGATTCCATCCGGGAAGGCAGTGCCATCAAATATATCAGCCCTAGTTATTGCCGATCCTCGTGCTAACTTTTCTTTAGAAGCGCTTGCACATATTCAAAATTATATTCAAAGTGGGGGAAACCTTTTGATAGCAGGAGAACCTGGGAAGCAGCATGTACTAAATCCTATACTTGAGCCATTGGGAATACAATTAAAGGATGGCTTGTTGGTTCAGCCAAATAAAAACCTTGCACCTGACCTGACATTGGCTGATTTCACAGAAATCACGGCAGGATTTTCAAGATCAATGGCCTATAGCGCTAAAGACAGTGATAAAGTTGTTATGAATGGAGCAGCAGGGCTGACTTATAAGAAAGGAACATTTGAAATTCAGCCTTTACTGATAAGCAATGCCAAGAGTAGTTGGATTAAAAAAGGCGAGTTGACTGAAGATACGGTTAGTATGCGCAAAGTGACAATAAACAATAATGCCAACTTAAATTCAGCAATCAAACAGGGACAAAATTCATCACTCACCTTTATCCCTGCCGATGGAGATGAAAAAGGTTCGTTTCCCACTGCTTTGGCCCTGACACGAAAAATAAATCAAAAAGAGCAGCGCATTGTTGTAACAGGCGATGCAGATTTTCTGAGCAATGCAGAAATCGTCTCTCCTCGCTATTTTGAAAACTATAAGGTTAGCAATTTTGGTTTTGCAACTGCATTATTTGGCTGGCTCAGCCAGGGAGAATACCCGGTAGATACGGAAAGGCCAAGAAATAAGGATACCAGGATAAACTTAACGGATAAACAACTTTCGATGTTGAACCTATTCTGGATTTATCTTTTACCAGGAGGTCTATTGATTTTTGCAACTGCCTTGATCATAAGACGTAGAAATAAATAGTTGTATTATGCTTTTTAGTACAGATAAACAAACGATCAATGATCTTGGCATTTTTGGACGGCCGGGTACCGGTTCCATATATGGCTTGTTCAACCAGACGAGTACAAGGATTGGGGCGACAATACTGGAAGAAATGTTTCAGTATCCATTGTCAGGCATGGAGCAAATCAGCCGGCGTAGCAATATATTCAAATACTTTGCTGTAAAGCGTGTTAAATTTCCATTTCGGCCTGCTGTTTTTGACACGGCAGAACAATGGCTTGCGGATACGGATGAACGGACAATACTAGGCCCTGAAGATAAATCACATGGAAAGAAGTTAATGACATTGGTAGCCAGGGATACGAAGTTCAATTCCATCCAGGATGGTGTCATGGCTATCATTGAAATTGCACATGCTGCGCAAAGCTTTATTAATTCCTTGGGTGCGGACGTTGATGTGGCTTTCCAGCAGGAGACAAAAGAAATCATGGGGCTGCTTTCCGAAGCCCCCTTTGAAAACCTTCTACTGCAAAGGCCTGATCATAAACCCGGATACCAGGCCACGAGTGATTATGATGTGATGTTAAGGTTCCGGCATCACGAAAAGACAAAAAAACTATTGCGTTATTGTTATCACCTGGACGTTTACATCACAGTGGCCAGGGTAGCCAATGATATAGGATTTAGTTTCCCTAAAGTGCTTCCCTCAACCGAAAATGTGCTAAAGTTGGAAGGAGTTTATCACCCCCTGGTGCCAAATGCGGTGTCGAATAACTTTGGAATGACAGTGGACAATAATATGGTGTTCTTGACCGGGGCGAATATGGCGGGCAAATCCACTTTTATGAAAACAGTTGGCCTTGCCGTGTTTCTGGCGCACATGGGCTTTCCGGTACCTGCCAAACAAATGGAGTTTTCTGTTCTGGATGGCATCTACACCTCGATCAACCTACCTGATAACCTTGGAATGGGGGTCAGTCATTTTTACGCTGAAGTGTTGCGGGTAAAAAAGGTTGCGAAAGAGCTGCAGCTGGCAAAGAAACTGTTTGTGATGTTTGATGAGCTGTTTAGGGGCACGAATGTAAAAGATGCCTATGAAGCTACCATTGCGATTGTAGATGCGTTTGCACAAAACCGGAACAGCCAGTTCATCGTTTCCACACATATCATTGAAGCAGGTGAAGTATTAAGGGAACGGTTTTCCAATATCAGTTTTCTGTACCTGCCTACAAAAATGGATGGTCTGACACCCGTCTATACTTACCAGATAGCGCAGGGCATAACATCCGACCGGCATGGAATGGTGATCATTAACAATGAAGGGATATTGGATATTTTAAATGGAACATTACAAATTGCCTGAACATGAATTTTATTGCTGATAAACAGACATTAGATGACCTGGGTATTTTAAATAAATACCGGCCTGATTCTGTCTTTACCTTATTTAACCAGACGAAGACCAGCGGAGGTAAAAAGCTGTTGGAAGAAATGTTCCGTAACCTGCTGGCTGACGAAAAAGAAATAAACCTGCGCAGCAGTATCTTTAATTATTTCCAAAAACAGGCATTGGATTTTCCTTTTAATAAAGAACAGCTGGAGCTGATGGAAAGCTATTTAGGGGCTGGAGTGAAAAGGAGTTTTCCAGCTACTCTATTGGACATTTTTAGGAAAAAACTGATCAGCTCTTTTGTGGGCGACAAATCTTATGCTGCTGTAAAATCAGGAATATATACAACCATAGAAATTTTGTCGCTGCTGAAACAGTTTCTCGGCAAGATGGATGTGCAGGATATGGAAAACCCCTATGCCCGGCCGCTAAAGGAAATGAAAAGCATCCTGGGCAACGAAAAGCTGGAAAGCATTTGCAGGGAAGTGGGACTTAAAAAAGATTCAGTAGTTGCGTTGGCAAAATGTGACCACCTGCTAAGGTCTGTCCTTTTTGCGGAAATAAGAACGTTGGTTACAACCATTTACCAGCTTGATGTTTACATTGCTGTAAGCAATGTAGCCAGTGCAAAATGTTTTTCTTATGCCTCAGCGGTAAGTAGAACAAGCAGGATTTTTCAGGCTTCAGACCTGCGGCATCCCTGTCTTAAAAGTGCAGTTGGCAATACGGTTTCCCTTTCTGAGAAAAGTAACCTGATATTTTTGACCGGAGCGAATATGGCAGGTAAGTCTACGATCATGAAATCATTTGGGATAGCCGTTTATCTTGCTCACATGGGTTTTCCTGTTGCGGCAAAAGAGATGCTGTTTTCTGTAAAGGATGGTCTTTATTCTTCGATCAATGTCCCTGATAATTTACAATTAGGCTACAGCCATTTTTATGCCGAGGTGTTGAGGGTAAGGGACGTGGCCGTATCGGTTGCAGGGAAAAAAGACCTGATAATCATTTTTGATGAGCTATTTAAAGGGACAAACGTGAAAGATGCCTACGATGCGACACTGGCAGTTACCAAAGCATTTTCGGAATATAGAAACTGTTTTTTTATCATCTCAACTCATATTGTTGAAGTGGGTGAAGCCTTACAGCAGGAATGCGGCAATATGCAGTTTTTATATATGCCAACCGTAATGGAAGGAAGTATCCCAAGGTATACTTATCGAATTACAAAGGGGATCAGTGCTGACCGGCATGGAATGACAATTATTAAAAATGAAGGGATATTGGATATGATCCTGAGTAAGAAGCCCACTGTTTTGAGTAGTTAAAGCTTTAGTTGGATATTAAATTATCATGAAAAATTTTAGGTTAAAATAGTTAATAATTAAGGGGAGTCTGCTGGATGGTAAGGCCCCTTTTTTAATAAATTTTTTCTAAAAAACACCCCTTAATTCCCCGGCAGGAGTATAACGGGGTACTACCTTGGCTCTATCAAATATGAATTTTATGAAAATAGATTTTGAAAATGCCAGTTTTAAGGATTTTGAGAACATCCCTGGACTTGATCCGTATGCTTGGGCAGATTTATGGAGCGACTATGTAGATTACAAAACTTTACGGGGGCAGATGAATTATCGGTTCGAGGTACAGAGTGGTTGCGGGCCTGTTGTTAAACTGAAAGTGCCGGGCATTGAACGGCAGGATTTTGTAAGCCTGGTCAGTAACGATTACCTGGGATTTACCCAACACCCCAAGATCAAAGCGGCCGCAATAGCAGGAATTGAAAAGTATGGTTCCGGTGCGGGAGCCTCTCCTGCTATTGGTGGCCACTATGATTTCCATGCTGAATTGGAAATGAAGATTGCCCGTTTTTTTAAACGGGATGCGGCTATCACTTTTACTACGGGTTATACGGCAAACAGTGCATCTATTCAGGCGATGTTAAAAAAGGAAGACCTGGCGATTCTGGATATGGCGGTGCACGCCAGTGTTCAAGAAGGATGCCTTTTGACCAATACCAAAAGTTTTCCGCATAATGATTTGGAAGCATTGGAACGTATCTTAAAAAATTCAAAAGATACTTACCGTACAAGAATGGTAATCATTGATGGAGTGTATTCACAGGATGGCGACCTTGCCCCATTGGATAAGATTGTTGAATTGTGTAAACATTATGGCGCGTACCTGATGCTCGATGATGCGCATGGAACGGGCGTGATCGGAAAGACAGGGCGGGGCGTGATTGAGCTGTATGATCTTTATAAAGAGGTGGACATCATTACCGGGACATTCAGCAAGACCTTTGCCCATATTGGCGGTTATGTCGTCGCAAGTCCGAACCTGGTAAGTTTTTTAAAATTCCAGTCTCGACAGCACATCTTTTCCGCTACCGCTACACCAGCATCGGTTTGTATTTCTAGGGCAATTGACCTGATCGATGAAGAACCGCAGTGGATGGATAAACTGCATGAAAATATGAACTATTTAAAACAAGGCTTTTTGTCATTGGGACTGAAGACAACCGATACGAAATCGGCGATTGTTCCGGTTCTGATAGGAAACATCAACCAGAATGCGGAAATATGCCACCTGTTATTACAGGCCGGGATCTACGCCAACCAGATCAATTATCCCGCAGTATCCCGTAAGGATGCGAGGATTCGGATGTCGGTTATGGCTACCCATGAATTCAGTCAATTGGATAAGGTGCTGAATGCCTGGGAATGGGTCATCCAGAAAACCGGACTGGTTAAAAAATAGCATCGTTTTAACATGGCAACCCCTAAAAAAGAAGTTAAGATCAGGGACAGTGAAGTTAGCAAGCGAAAGATGCTGGACGCAGTCGGCGAAATCGTTCGGACTTCGGGTGTTCACGAGCTAAAGGTCAACCGGATCGCCCAGGTAGCTGAGGTGGATAAGGGGTTGATCCGCTATCATTTTAAGGGGTTGAACAACCTGCTGCGGACGTACATTCATGAAAGAGATTATTGGCCGCCATTTTTTGAAAGGTATAAAATTGACGAAAGTGCGGATCAGACCGAGATCAAAGAAATGTTCATTGCCTTAATGCACGAGAACCTGAAACAGTTTTATGATAACAAAGAAATGCAAAAAATTATTCTCTGGCAGATTACCAAATCTAGTCCGCTACTGAGGAACATTTCCGAGGCAAGGGAAGATGAGGGTGAAAAACTGTTCAAACTAACTGATGAAACTTTTTTGAAATCGGGCGTCAGCTTTAAAGCGATCATTGCTATTCTACTTGGGGGTACTTATTTCGCGGTACTGCAGGCACATTCTATTAAGAGCAGGGTTTGCGGTATTGACCTCAACTGGGAGCATGACTTCAAGATATTCCATCGGACAATAGAGCAGATCATTTCCTGGGCATATGAGAAGGCCAACGAAGAAAATAAATCATCCACTATACCTATGAATTACGAACTGGAAACCCTTGAGCACCTTATCAATAACATTCTAAGGCGTGAGGAAAAAGCTGGTGAAACTGAACATTTGCCCGACTTGTCCTTGCAGACCGAGGCGGAGAAAGTAGAAAGAATGTTATCTCAACATTTGTTGACGCTGACCAATGAAACGCAGATCATCACTTTCCTGCAAGTCTATTTAGGACGGCTCATTAAGCTTTGTAATAAACTCTATGAACGTGAAATTGATGCGAATCCTAATGCAGAAATAATACTGGATCTTATTGAAGCATTGCGGAGTCCCGTTTCACAATACGTTCCGGAAACGATCATATTGCCGGATTTGTTCAGGGATAGAGAAAGCAAAAAGTTTAAGTACCATTGGGCATTCGTACTGAAGCCCTTGCGGGAAAATGGAATTGATCAAAAGCTGATTGACATTATGTATATCCCTGTTAAGCAGTTTTCAAGTTCAAAGGAAAACATGCGGTGGTGTGATTTCAAGTTCCTGAAACGGTATTTAGGTGTCCTGGAAGAACTGACCTCTGGTAAGTTTACATTGGAAATGTTGCTGGATACACTTGTAGGACTTGGTTATAACTACAGTCGCTTTACAGCTTATTATACCAGTGGTTTAAAGATGCGGATGGCGACACTTGATTACGGGCATATCAGAAGAATGCTTAAAGCGGAACAGGCAAGGCTGTCGCAGATCAGTATATATACCAAAAGGGACTTTGATACCCGTAAACTTCCGGTATTGGAAGAACTGGGTAAATGGATAGATGCGGAACTGATCAGGCATGAAGACAGGCGCAGCGGAACCAATCCGTTTAAACTGGTCAGCAAATTGAAAGCGGTTCAATTGGCCTTTTGGAAAAAACTGGAATATGATCATGGGATTTATGAGGAGGATAACCTGGATACATTTTCAGAAAAGATCACCTATAATTATTCGACCAAGCTTCAGGAAGAATTGTCGGCTCCTAGTATGAAAAGTAAATTCTATCCCAAGGACGGGGCCATATACAGGGCAATTGAGAAGATATTGGTTGCAATGTTGGAAGATGTAAGAAAATTTCTGTAGTTACAGAGGTTAGTTAAGTTGATAGGCCATGATAGCGGATGCTGTCTTGGCCTTTTTTATTTTATGGGGTCAACATAATGTCCGAGTCCTCTTTCCTCCAAAAACGAAACATACTCATGGATAAGATGCACTGAAAAGCCGGGCAGTTTGGCCAGTTCCCTTGTGTGATGTTTTGTGACATCACCGAGGGTGTGAAAACCTAATATTTCTGTAACCCCACAGAATTCTTCGCTCATTCCCAGCGTTGCTATTTGCTGATTTAAAGTGGCTTCCAGATGCTTTATCATTGTTGCGTTTTTGCTCTGCTATCCCATGACAGAGGTTATAAAACGATACAGCGCGGGATACGAACTACACCCGTCTCAGAGGCCTGCAACAGCCTAAAGTACAAGATAAGCCGCACCCGCGCTGTAGCGCAGGCGAGCAGCCTATTTTATCCTTGTACTTTTTTAGAAGTTGCAGTTTCTGAGACAAGTAAAATAGCCGTCGCTATATAATATTTTAACTAGCACAAATATACAATTTCCCGAGTGCAATACACGAATCTAGGCTAGGTGTATGTGCGGTGTATCTACTTGACCCGTATGATAAAGTCGGTTTCCTTTGCTTCTTATGGACTTTAAATCAATACTGATATGCCTATGAATAAATGATACTTATTTCCGGTTGATGTGAAAAGTTGTCGCCAGTGAACAGGCATGCCGGGCTAACTTATTATCTTCCTAATATGATACAAGAACTGAGCAGCCGATTGCTGAAACAGCTTGAAGCTGAACTGGAGGAAATTTCCTTCCAGGTCACAGACCCTTTGACCAAATTAACTTCTGCACTGAAACCCATTAGGCAGGCACTCAAAAAGTTGAAGAGCTATCTTGATGACCATCCTTTTGCGTCACAGGCTGAGGAAATCAAGTTTTTCAAGTACATCAAGCCGGACTTTTATTGCTGGCAGATCTATTTTTCGGAACTCTATACCATTGAAACGAATATCCCATTTGGCGATGCCGAAGCCCAGCGGCTCAACTTTGAAAACGAGCTGATCTATGTGGAGCGGTTCTTCAAACAGTACAGTTTCCATTACCAGTATTATAAGCTCAATGCCAATGAACTGGACAACCTGTATTTCGTAAGGGGTGTGGACAATAGCGGGGTACTGATGCCAAATGTACCTGAACTTGATCCCGATTTCTCGACCAGTAGTGATTACCTGTTTTCTAAGATGAAGGCATTTGAAATGCTGCGGGAATGGCTGAACGAGCGGATCCTTTACCTGAAGAAAAATCCATTATCTACATATCAGACAAATTCCGATACAGAAGAGATGCGCTGGACAGGTGACAGCATCAACCTGGCCGAACTGGCATTTGGCATTCACCGCTCCGGTCAGCTTAACAACGGCACGGCCAGTATTGGTTCCATTTTCAGGTGGCTGGAAGATAAATTCCAGATCAGTATCGGTATCCCCTCTAAACGGCTGAGCGAGATCAGACGGCGAACAACCATCAGCCGTACCCGCTACCTTGATGAAATGATCGAGGCGGTGATCCAGAAACTGGATAAAGAGGACGAGTACAATCCGGATAAGCCTGCAAAAAGGTAAATGGAATTCTTTTGCTGTAACGTGCTGGCCTATAGCGACAATTAAAAATTTATTGATGGTATATACCATGATGGATCAACCTAAACCTTGCAGCCTTCGAAAATTTGCACTTGTAATTCCTGCCGTAATGGAGCGGCGGGATAAAAGAAAAATATTATGTTACAACAATTCACATGGCAGGATTTCTTAGTTGCCACACTGGTGCTTACCATCATCTGGTATGCCGCCATCACGCTGATTTTTTACAGGTCGGAATTTTTTGGTCTGTTCAATCCTAGGGTTACAGCACGTACCTCAGATCGCCTTCCACATCGCTGGGAAAAGGGCGTAGACCAGTTAACAGAAATTTCACTCGAAGAAGAGCCTGAGCTGATGGGAAAATCAAAGTTGCCCGAGGGGATGAACAGGGTCAGCAGCGATGCTTTTGGCTTTTCAGGAGGGGATCAGGATACAGACAGCAAACTAGCACAAGTGGGTCTGGTGCCTGATGTACTGGAAGAGCTTAAAGGTGTTTTTGCAAGCCTGGCCGCTAATGACGGAGATAAGCTGGACTTCATGGAAATGATGGAGACAGTAAGGGAAAAATTTCCAAAGATCGCTTCCAATCCAAACATCAGTCGGATCAATGCTTTTGTGGCTGAAAATGCACCGTTTTATTTATCCAAAGACGAACTGGAAACCCTTTGGGATTAAAGTTTCCTAAGTTCTCAAGCCATTTTTCAACTCAATTTTTTCATTCAAATCATTTTTCATGAGACATCAATTCAATAATCATAAGAAACAACTTTTTGCCAAATTCCTGCTTTTGGGGATTGCGATATGCAGTATTATTTTACTAAATACTTCCCTCGTTTTGGCGCAGGATGGCAACGCAGGTATTGCCGAGGCAACCAACAAAGTCAAGAGTTATTTCGACACGGGATGTGACCTGATGTATGCCATCGGTGCAGTTGTTGGCATCATCGGCGCTGTCAAGGTCTTTAACAAGTGGAATGCGGGCGAGCCGGATACCAATAAGGTAGCAGCGGCATGGTTCGGTAGCTGTATCTTCCTGGTCGTAGTAGCAACTGTCCTTAAATCTTTTTTCGGGATATAGTTATGGCCAGCGTATATCAAATCAATAAGGGCGTAAATAAACCGATTGTTTTTAAGGGCCTCAAAGCGCAGTACATAGCGTATTTGGCTGTTGGATTGGTACTCTTGCTGATCTCTTTTGCAGTCCTGTACATCTCTGGCGTAAGTCTTTTCATCGTGCTTCCACTGATCTTGTCTCTGGGAACAGTATTGTTTATTTCCACGTTCAGGCTAAGCCATCGGTTCGGAGAACATGGGCTGATGAAGTACCTGGCTCAACGAGGCCTGCCGAAAAGTCTAAAGTTCCGGTCTAGGCGACTATTCACCACGCTTAAACAAATAAATCATGATAGAAGCTAAAGACATACTGCCGATCTACAAGGTAGAGCACGGTTGCATTTTATCCATGCAGGGCGACATCACTATAGCCTATGAGGTGACATTGCCTGAAATCTTTTCCCTATCGGAAAGGGATTACCAGGCCTATCATCAGGCTTGGATAAAAGCAATTCGGGTTCTGCCCCAGTTCAGTATCCTGCACAAACAGGACTGGTTCACCGAAAGCGCTTACAAGGCGGATTTTGAAAAAACAGGGAATAATTTTTTATCGCGAAGCAGTGAGCGGTTCTTCAACCAGCGGGAGTGCTTAGACCATAAGTGCTACATCTTTTTGACCAAAAAGCCATTGGGGCGAAAACTTTCCTCTTCGGCCTACAGCAATATTCTTCGCAAGTCCATTACACCTGCCCAGACCAGTAGCCCCGTTCTGTTCAGTGATTTTCTGGACAGCGCAGGCCAGTTTGAGCGGATACTTTCCGATAGCGGTTTTGTTTCGCTTGAAAGGCTGAATGATGATGCGCTTGTGGGAACGGCAAACAAGGCAGGCATAATTGAGCGGTATGTTTTCCTTTTGGGCACGGATGAAATGCCCACAATCTCGGACATCCATTTGAAAGATGGGATCAGGGTTGGTGGTAAACACGTCGAACTATACACGCTTTCAGATGCGGAGGATATGCCCGCTTTGTGTGGCAGCCGCATCAACTATGACAGGTACAGTACCGACCGGACTAAATTTTCGATAGGTTTTGCAAGTCCTCTGGGAAGTTTGCTCAACTGTAACCACATCCTGAACCAGTATATATTTATTGAAGATGCGCAGAAAACGATCAAACGGTTAGAAGCAAAAAAACTCCGCCTGCAATCTCTTTCGGGCTATTCAAGGGAGAATGCGATTTCTCGGGATGCGGTCAATGATTTCCTTAACGAAGCGATTGCCTCACAAAGACTGCCCATAAAAGCGCATTTTAATGTACTGGCATGGTCTGATGAAGAGAAAAAATTGAAAGACCTGAAGAACCTGGTGGGTTCGGCAATGGCGCAAATGGATGCGGTAGCTAAACGTGAGACAGACGGACAGGCGCAGATCTGGTTTGCGGGGATGCCGGGCAATCAGGCCGATTTCCCAATGAACGACAGCTTTGATACGTTTGTGGAACAGGCTACCTGTTTTTTTAACCTCGAAAGTAACTACCGTTCCAGTATAAGTGCCTTCGGGATGCGTATGGGCGACCGTTTGAGCGGCAGGCCCGTTCATGTGGACATTTCAGATGAACCTATGAAACTGGGCATTACCACCAATAGAAATAAGTTTATCCTAGGCCCGAGCGGTTCTGGCAAGTCCTTTTTCACCAATCACATGGTAAGAAGCTATTATGAACAGGGCGCCCATGTGGTGCTGATTGATGTCGGCCATAGCTATAAAGGCCTTTGCGATCTGGTCGGTGGGTACTATTTTACCTATTCTGAAAATGATCCCATTAAGTTCAATCCTTTCTATCTGACCGATGGAGATGTGCTGGATACCGAGAAAAAAGAGAGCATCAAAACCTTGCTTTTAGCGCTCTGGAAAAAAGATGATGAGCCGTTCCGCAGGTCGGAATATGTGGCGCTTTCAAATGCGCTTACTTTATACTTCGACCACCTGAACCGTAACCCCGATATTTTTCCCTGTTTCAATTCCTTCTACGAATTTTTAATGTCGGAGTACATGCAGGTCCTGGAGGACGGCAAAGTCAAGGAGAAAGATTTTGACGTGGGGAATTTCCTGTATGTGCTCAATCCCTATTATAAGGGTGGGGAATTTGATTATCTGCTGAACGCTACAGAAAACCTTGACCTGTTGCATCAGCCCTTTATCGTTATGGAACTGGATGCCATCAAGGATCACCCGATTTTATTTCCAGTGGTAACGCTTATTCTTATGGAGATGTTCATTTCCAAAATGCGCAAGCTGAAGGGTGTGAGAAAGGTTTTGCTCGTGGAAGAATGCTGGAAGGCCATTGCAAAGGACGGTATGGCGGAATATTTAAAATACATGTTTAAAACCGTTCGTAAATATTTCGGGGAGGCCATCGTAGTCACGCAGGAAGTCGAAGACATCATTTCCTCACCTATTGTCAAGCAGGCGATCATCAACAATTCCGATTGCAAGATCCTGCTCGACCAGAGCAAATACCAGAACAAGTTTGATCAGATACAGGAACTTTTAGGGCTGACCGATAAGGAAAAGGCTCAAGTACTTTCCATGAACAAGGCCAATGACCCCAAACGCAAATACAAGGAGGTTTTTATCTCACTCGGTGGGCAGTACAGCAAGGTCTACCGTACAGAGGTATCGCCAAGTGAATATCTTGCCTACACCACCGAGGAAAGCGAAAAAATGATGGTACAGCAATATGCCCGGAAATATGGGAGCATCCAGAAAGGTATCGCCATGCTAGTCAGCGACCTGAAAAATAAGAAATCATAATCATTCACCTTAACAATCAATACCATGAAAACCAAGATCATTTTAATAGCCCTGATTAGCGCCTTGCTAATGGCGTGCAGGGGTGACGGGGGTACCGATACCCGTTCTTTTATTCCCGGCACCTATGTCAATTATGCCGAAGGAGAATATAGTATTGCCTATGATACGCTGATCATCCAGCCCATGAGCGAACAGAACAGTTCTTACCGCATTTACCGGAAAACTGCCTATCAGCGGAAAGAAAACGGGAAACTGATGAAACTCAGGCGGGAAAGTGAAGAATGGATAACCCTGTATAACGAGGAGACCAAATCCATGCAGGAAGTTAAAAGGGGAAAAATCATTACCATTTACCCTGATGCAAATAGAATCCTGGTTGTGAATAGAGAATATACGAAACTAGTTAACAAAAATTAGGAACATGAAACTGATAAAATATATGAAACAGTATATGGTCATCCTGCCTTTGAGCACCATGACGCTGTTTGTCGGCCTGCCCAAAGGGGCAAGCGCACAACTAGCAGTACTGGAAGTGATCAAGGCGGGAGTTAAAAAAGTCATCAAGGCGGTAGACCTGAAAGTACAGCGATTACAGAACGAAACGATCTGGCTCCAAAATGCCCAAAAGGTGTTGGAAAACCAGTTATCTAAATTGAAACTGACCGAAATCGCCGATTGGACGGAAAAGCAGAAAGAGCAGTATAGTAAATATTACCAGGAATTATGGCGTATTAAATCTGCTATTGCCTATTACAAGCGGATCAAAGACCTGACCCAAATACAGGTGAATATTGTGGACGAGTACAAATGGGCATGGGGGCTTTTCCAAAAGGATAAACACTTCAATCCCGAAGAGCTGGACTATATGCAGAAAGTTTATAGCGGAATCCTCGATGAAAGTATCAAGAATTTAGACCAGATCTTTCTGGTGATCAATTCCTTTAAGACCCAGATGTCAGATGCCGCACGATTGGAACTGATTGCCAAAGCCGTCAATGAAATAGAAGCCAATTATTCCGCTTTAAAAAAGTTCAATTCCGGTAACATAGGCCTGAGCATCCAGCGATCCGCCTCACTGGACGAAACCGTTAAACTGAAGGAGATTTATGGAATTGAATAGATTAAAAATAGTCTTGATTACATGTCTAATCGGTTTTTCAGTTGCCAGTAACAGCTATGCGCAGACTTTTGCGGAATTTTTCAACCAGAAAAAAACGCAGAAGAAATACCTGATGGAACAGATCGTCGCCCTTGAATTGTATACCAGCTACCTTAAAAAAGGATACGAAATCACTAATGGTGGCCTGCAAACCATAAAAGACCTGACAAATGGGGAGTTCAGCCTGCATGGTGTTTTTATCAATTCACTGAAAAAGGTAAGCCCGGTTATCAAGAACAATGTGAAGGTAGCTGAGATCATTGAAATGCAGGTCAGGATTGGTAAGGCATTTAGCGGGATAAAATCCAACCCGAACCTGTCACTTTCCAACCAACTGTATATACAGGAGGTCAGGGAGAACCTATGGGCAGAAAGCCTGAAAGATTTGGAGGAGCTGTTATTGGTGATTACCTCGGGCAAGGTAGAAATGAGCGATGACCAGCGGATCGAAAGACTGGATAAAATCTACCTGTCCATACGGGACAAATCTGCATTTGCGCAAAGTTTTATCAGCGAGATCAGCCTTTTTATCAGGCAAAAAGAAATGGAGAAGAAATCAATCGAACAATTAAGGAACAGCTATGGAATTCAGGAATAAAATCAAAACGTGCCTTTGCCTGCTGATGTTATTTTGTACGCTTACCATTTCAGTAGGGGCGCAATCACAGGAGGCGCAGCAGTTATTGCTAAACGTAGAAAAACTCAGTCAGCTAAAGAATATCCTTTCAGATATGAAGAAAGGATATCAGGTCATTTCCGGCGGCTACAATGCAATCAAAAATATCTCACAGGGCAACTTTTCATTGCATGAGGTCTTTCTTGACGGGTTGATGCTGGTCAGCCCCGAAGTGAAAAAGTACAGACGTGTCGCCGATATTATCAGTTACCAGAAGAACATCGTTTCGGAATATAAATCTGCCTTTAAGCGCTTCAGTGCATCGAATACTTTCAACCCTGAAGAGGTCAGTTACCTGGGCAGGGTCTATAAACAACTGTTTGATCAGAGCATGGACAATTTAGATGAGCTGGTGATGGTTATTACCTCTTCAAAACTCCGTATGAGTGATTCGGAACGGTTAGTGGCCATAGACAGGATTTTTGCAGATGTGCAGGACAAGTTGGTTTTTCTGCGTGATTTTAACAGCAAAGCCGTGTCACTATCATTGGCGAGAGAAAAGCAGAAGGCTGACCTGAAGCAGACCATGCGCCTTTATCAATAAATACAACGATATGAAAACAACGATAAAATTATTGGGGATAATGGCATTTATAGTACTGTTATCTCCTCTTACATTACAGGCACAAGGCTTGGCAGGCCAGATCGGGGGACTGCATAGTGTACTGGATAAAGTGTATGATGAAATGATCCCGCTTTGCTCGGGGCTCATCGCCGTAGCAAGGGGCATAGCTGGATTTGGCGCACTCTGGTACATCGCCAGCCGTGTATGGCGCCAAATAGCATCCGCCGAACCCGTAGACTTCTACCCCTTATTGCGCCCCTTTGCACTCGGTCTTGCTATCGTCCTTTTCCCCGCCCTGCTTGGCGTAATGAACGGGGTGCTCAAACCCACCGTTTCAGCGACCGCCGCAATGGTCAAAGACAGCAACCTTGTGATCAAAGAACTGCTCAAACGTAAGGAGGCCGAACTGAAAAAGTCCACAAAATGGAAGATGTATGTTGGTGAAGATGGTAGTGGTTCAAGGTCAGAGTGGTATAAATATACGCATCCGAAAGATCCCAATGGCGATGATGAGAATTGGCTGGAGGCAGTGGGTAATGACATCCGTTTTTGGGCTGACCGTCAGGATTTTAAAATGCGGCATGGCTTTAAGCAGTTTATGAGTGAGCTTTTAGAACTGGTCTATCAGGCTGCTGCACTCTGTATCAATACGCTCCGGACGTTTTTTCTGATCGTCATGGCCATTCTGGGGCCTTTGGTACTAGGCTTTGCGGTATTTGACGGTTTGCAGCACACCCTATCGGTCTGGATAGCCAGGTATATCAACATCTTTCTATGGCTCCCCATTGCCAATATCTTCGGTGCCATACTCGGCAAGATACAGCAGAATATGATCAAGCTCGATATTCAGGAAGTTGCCCAGAACGGAGATACCTTCTTTTCTAGCCAGGATACAGCGTACATGATATTTTTACTCATTGGTATTGTAGGATATTTCTGCGTACCAACGGTAGCCAACTATGTAGTGCATGCGGGTGGCGGGAACAGTATCCTGACCAAAGTGAATACCATGACCGCTATGGGTGCAAGAGAGACCAAGCAGGGAACAAACAATAGTATAGCGGGGCTGAAATATGGTGTAGGAATGGTGGCAGATGCCTTTGGCGATGGCAAACGCCAAATGTCCGGTATGGCAGAAGCTTCGGGACAGGATTATTTTAAGGACAAATTAAGCGGCAAGCCGTAAACTAAAACCATTATTATGTTCACACAATTTAAAAACATAGATACCGCTTTCAGGCACATCAAGCGGTTCAGTATCTTTCTGATCCTTGCCAACGTGTTTTGTACATGCTTCTGCATTTATAAAAGCTATGACATGGTTGACAGGGCACAGAACCGCATACACATCCTGTACAATGGTAAGGTGCTGGAAGCCATTGCATCCGACAAGAAAACCAATTTGGAAGTAGAGTTAAGAGATCATATCAAGACCTTTCACCAGTTTTTCTTTACCCTAAGTCCTGATGACAAGGCCATAAAGACCAATGTGTCCAAAGCCCTCTATCTTGCTGATGAGTCGGCTAAAAAGCAGTCCGATAACCTTCGGGAATCGGGTTATTACAACAATATTATTTCCGCAAATATCTCACAGGAAATCGAAGTTGACAGCATTAGGCTGGATGTTAACCAGTATCCCTATACATTTACCTGTTACGCCACACAAAGACTGGTACGCTCCACAAGTACCATCACAAGGAAGCTCGTCACGCAGGGAAAGGTCAGGGACATCAAAGCCCAAACAGATAATAATCCGCATGGATTTCTGATACAGGGATGGGAAATACTCATCAATCAGGACGAGCCTTTAAAACACTAATGCCATGAAGGGATTTAAAAAGCCACGCACCTCAACAGGTGATACTTTAACAGGAAGGGCAGGAATTTATCTGGATCGCCAGCAAAGAAAGGCAGCAGATTACCTGAACAAAAGAACAAAGGGCTTATCCAAGAAGACAATCCTTTTTGGGCTGTTCATTTTTACGCTAATTGTCAGCATTTACCTATTGTATCTGATCATTAGCGCATTTAGCTAACACAATTTATTCACCAATAATCAAATGATATGAAAACAAAATCTAAACGGGACAAGAGGAAGACCCTTTTGTTCATTCCCCTACTTGTAGTGCCCTTTATGGCATTGGCATTTTATGCTTTGGGCGGGGGAAGTGGAAACGGCTATGCGCGTTCAGCTTTTTCAAATTCGGGTATCAATACCAGTTTGCCCGATGCTACATTTTCTACCGATACGCCGAAGACCAAGGCAGATTATTATCAGCAGGCAGACCGCAATGCTCCACAGGAGCAGGATAACGGTATTGCGAGGATAGCCGGGCAACTTGGCTTTGACGATGCAAAAAAACATCGACTGACAGAAGATGACCAGACCAGGCAGATCGATGAAAAGCTAGAAGCAATCAACAAGGAAATCAATAAGCCCGAGCCTGTTAACGCAAAACCTTCATCGCCAGTAAAACCACAGCCTTCCACCATTAAATCCGATGTTGACCGATTAGAAGCCCTAATGAAAACCATGCAGGAGAACAAGACCGAAGACCCCGAAATGGCACAGCTCAATTCGATGATGCAGAACATTCTGGATATACAGCATCCTGAACGTGTACAGCAAAGGTTGCAGTTTAGCCAGTCGCTTAGTCCCGATAGCCAGTTCAAAGCAACGCCAGCCGTTATCGTGGATAACCAAAAGGCCGTACCGGGCGCAACCATAAAGATCAGGTTGCAGGATACTTTGCGCATTAACGGAATGCTGATCCCAAAAGGGCATGAGCTTTTCGGGGCTTGCAGGATCACCAATCAAAGGTTACTTGTGGACATTAAAAATATCAGGCTGGGTACTTCCATTGTTCCCGTTGACCTGTCCGTCTATAGTTTTGATGGGATGATTGGCATCGAGGCACCAGAAGCCCTGCTCACTGGTGCATTGAATAACGGAACCGATGATGCGGTAAGAAGCGTTGGATTTGGTGGTTTTGACCAGTCGGTAGCCTCACAGGTTGCAGGCGCAGGCATTGATGCCGCAAGACAGCTCATCAGCAAAAAAGTAAAAAAGATTAAGGTCAAACTGGATGCAGGCAGGCCGATTTTGCTCAGGGATAATAAACCCAAAATCCGTTAACCATAACAATTAAGCAACAAGACCATTTATCATAAAATCAAAAGCAATGAATTTGAACAACTTGGAGGACCTTAGAGATGAAATGAAAAAGCTCGGGTTCGGTGATCCGCTCATCACTAAAATGGAAGAGCACATGAAAAACAATGACCCCAATTTTAAGCTTTACGATCAGGTAAAGGCGAGAAAGGGACAGGTAGACATTACCCTTCACTTTAAGCAGTCCGGACAGTCCGATTACTATTACCTCAACAGGCTGGAAGCGGTGCACAATCAGGTCAAACCATTAGAGGAAGGCCAGAAGTATATGGTGATCACCAAAACGCCCGATGGGGAAAAGAACCCGGTCAAAAAACTGGAGAACCTCGCCGAGGCCATTGAATACTTTAAAAAACAAAAGGGCAATGCGGAACTTGCCGCTGGTAAAGATGGCGCCAATAAGACCATGCTTGCCAATATGGAAGAAGGCAAGGTCAACTATGTTTCCAGGGAATTTAAGCGTGAGTTCTATTCCCCGCCATTACCGCAGACTTTTTGGCTGGATCATGGCAGGGGCTTTTCAAAGGAACAGGCCGCTAATTTGGTACAGGGGCGATCAGTTTATCGTGATGACCTGTTGAGCAGGGAAGGAAGTCCTTACAAAGCATGGATGCAATTGGATACTGAAAAAGAAAGAGACCGTCAGAACAACTTAACATTCCGCCAGTTCACTGATGCTTACGGTTATGACGTAAAAGCACTATTGGATGATTACAAGATCAAGGAAATGGCCGATCCTAAAAAGGCTGAGATTTTGGAAACCTCCCTAATGAATGGTAACCGCCCGCTTGTTACGGTAGAAAAGGATGGGCAGGAAACCAAAATGTATCTGGAAACCGCTGTTCGTTATGGCAAGCTTAATTTCTATGCAGAGAATGGCAAGCCGGAAAAAAGGGAGCAGTTCCTGAAAGAGACAGGTCTTGAAATGGGCAATGCGTTTTCAAAAAAACAAGAACAAAACAAAGATAAGGAGGCGGCACAAGGTCAGGGAATAGGCATGTAATTACAATTAATTATATATTCGCTTTCTGATCAGATAACTAACAAATTATTCACCATAAAATTTAAAACATGGAAAAATTTCAAAAATTAAAACAGCTTATTTCTGATCTTGAAACAGATGCTGGAAAATTCTATAACTCTAATAATGGTGCTGCAGGTACGAGAGTTCGAAAAGCAATGCAGGAGTTGAAAGTACTGGCAAGCGATATCAGAAAAGAGATTTCGGAAAAGAAAAACTCGAAATAAAAGGAGGTTTCCTTGAATTAAGCCTGATCAGAAATGATTGGGCTTTTTTTTATCTTTAGCTATGGAAGTTAAAGAGGTTTATCCTGCGGTAGTCGAACAATGGAAGCATGATGGGTTTGAAAAATTTATGGGCCATAATTCTAGTTACATGAACTTTGAGCTTGGGCTGTCAAATGCAGATATCTTCGACCGCTGTTTTTATTTTATGGTAAGGGTCAGGAGGGTTTATGAAAATCAGATTCACGGACAGGTTTTTTTAGGTGTTACTTCAACAACATTTAGAATTGGATACAACTTTGGAGAATCACCATCTGTTGCGTTCTTGTTTAATTTGGTCGAGAAGGCTACATATGACTTTGCAGAGATTTTCCATTACAGAAAACAGCAGACTACTTTATTTCACCATAAAATAGAAAGGCCAGTTCTACAAGAAATTGAAGATACCATTCAAGGCATTATTAATATCTGGGATCAACCGACAAAAGCTTTTAAGGCCGAAATTGGTGAGCGTATCACTAACTTCAAACAACTACCAGCGATACCTGAGCCGAAGCTATACAACGTTGATGATGGAATAACATTAGAGCAAAAGATTTCGCACAAACTTTTGACGGGAAAATATGTCAGTGCTGAGGAAAGGCAGGTTTTTAAAGATCTCACCTTTTTTTACAGGGAGCTCGAAGTACAGTTAGCGTTATTAGACTATTCTTCTTTTACACCGCAAGATATTAAGGATTTCAAAAACTACACTTCCTATGCATTTAACTATACTGCTCTGTTAACAAACGAGCTTACCATTTACAAAGCTTATAGGCTTGTAGTCAATGAGAGTGTGTCTGGAAGCAATGAGAGCATAACTGAAAGCCGTTATTTGACTTATCCTGATCTGGAACTGGTCAAGAAATTTGGCAGATATAATAGAGGCAATACTTGCAATACCACGGTTCTTTACACTGCTGAAAGTATTGATACGGCGCTTAAAGAGATACGCCCAATGGAGGGTAAAAGAGTTACGGTAGGCGTTTGGCGGCCTAAAAGTAAGCAGACATTTACTTGTTACCCGATCGTTCATAATGAAGATGCTGTTGCTGCGAACGACGATATTGCCATGGCAAGTAGATCAATAAAAATTCTAGAACAATTATATGACCCACTTTTTGTAGAGTTTATGAACTATTATCTGAAACTTCTTTCAAATGAATATTCCAAGCCGATAAAACACCATTTGGAATATATTATTTCTGCAATCTTCTCTGAGCGGATATTTCTATCAGATAATGGGCATCCGGATTTCGCCTTTGATTGCATATTATACCCTAGTGTTGGAAATGACCTGAAAACACGTAATATTGTTTTCAAACCCAGTGTTATTGACGATAGTTTTATCTTAGATAAAGCCATAGAATTCATTGTTTCAGAAAGCTTCTATGATCAGCCCTCTGCACACAATGCGAATCCAGAACACATCTCTTTAGCAAACGTCACCCATTATAGAGAAACAAGTGAGATATCTAATGAAGGCAAAATTAGGTGGGCAAATTATATTCAGATACAAAAAATAAAAAAATCTGGACAATCAGCGGGGTAAATTTATTTTAATTGAGCCCTCATCGCAGCTAGTTTCTTGTCCGTAACGCTTCTTACATAATCGGTAATCTCGTTCCAGTTTATTGTTGAAAGCCTATTTTCTTTAGGGATATATAATGTGAATGTTTCATTCTCTTGGTTCGGTTCATCAACGTCTTTTAGAAGGATATAATAAGATTCGTTCTCGGATTCTACAAATTTAATCACCATAACAACCCTTAAATTTCCGTTCAAGTAATTGTAAGTTCCTACTTTGAAAGTTTGACGTTCAGTGCCATCTATTTCGTTTGTTTCATGTGATGACTTCAGTTGCAATATAAGCTCTAAGCCTTTATATACGCCATCTTCGCAGATTTCTAAATTAAGATCCTGACCGTAGTCTCTATCTATTGAATTGACGTTCCAGTCTTCTGGTAAGTGGTTTCTTAGAAACGTAATAGACTTTTCTTCCAAAGAATGATTTGTATGTCTTGCCGGATATTTCATTTTACCTATTTACATTGCTCTTTCCAACTTTTATAATGGTGCTGTAACCCCGTTCGAACTCCGCCTTGGAACGATTTTCCTGAATTTAAAGTCCTTATTAATTTTGCCAAATCCTCAGCATGTTTGGTATCCCACTTCAATTCTCTAATTAAGTAACCCTTGATTAAGTCACCATCCAATTCTACTTCGTACTTATGGAGCGCCAAAACCGTGGTTTTAGCTTTTCTGTTATCGTGTGGATTTACTATGCCAGTTGAATGGTTTATAGATTCATGAAGTTCTTTTAGCGCTACTTTTACGATGCATGATGGCTCAGCACCTTCTGATGAAAATTGTTGTCCACTCCTTATATCAACTGGATTCCATGTTTCCATATACTGTTTAATCCCGCTTTTTTGCCACGGGATTGCTATTACAGCAATTGTCGAATACATATCGTCCAAAGGCAATACATATTCATCATCTATAGCCATGCTTATTACAACATCTTGCTTCTTAAAAGACTGTTTATAGGTTTTGACAGTTTCAATTTTGAACAATGGTTTACAATCCTTAAATCTCATGCCTTTGAACAATTCCTTGACTGTAGAACTATCAAAAGCTCTTCCCAGCCAATCAACATTATTTTTTGTCGCTGCTAGCAAGACCACTCTTTGGATTTCCGGATTTTTGTCAGCAAGGTCGCAAGCGAACTTCATAGCTTCTTTATAGGCCGAATCATCGTTAAGTTCTGTATCAATGTAAAAATGCTCTATACTCATACTAAATGGTTTAATTGCAAGATAGGGAAATATTTTTATGTAGAATTAGCATCTCCTAGGAATTGGAATTTTCCGGTAACGTATCTTATTCAGTTCATGCTGCATTATGAACGTTAAGATATTCTTTAGTTTTTGTTCTTGTAGAGATTACCTGATCTTATTTTCTATTAAATGATTTTTTCATAAACAAAGCCGTTTATATTTCTATCTTTTTTATCAAAGCTTACGCCGATACCAACAATTTCCTTGTGCTCTGTCAAGAATTTTTGAGCATATTTTTTATCCTTGATCTGTTGTAGGGCGGTTTTACTTACATCTTTTCCGTCTTCAAATTTGAATTCTATGATATAGATGATGTCCATAAAGCGAACTACAGCATCGATGCGGCCATTGTTTGTAGATTCTTCAGAAATAATTTCAAAGCCTAAAAGCTTCAGTACCAAATGTACATTTGAGTGAAAATATCCCTCGTGTACTTTGGTTATCGCGTAGGATACCGAAGCCAGAATGCTCTTGAGCGTATCGATAAATTTGGGTACATTTTTGGTAATGAGATAATACCTTAGTTCTTCGTATGGTATAATCGCATCCTCCATTTCGTAAACCTGTTTTGCGTAGTCAATCATAGAAACAAGGTCATCTTTAATTTTTTGTACCCTTACCACAATGTCATCAGAATCTAACCCTTTGTTGTTGATGTCCAGCAGATGCTGATGGCTATTTAAGTAATCCTTGAAACTTGCAAGGAACTTGAACAGTTTTTCAGGCGTGACAAACTTTTCGGGAATTAATTTAGGCGCTACCAATTCTTCTTCCACATTACCGTGAATGCTAATTATAAAATCCATCAGACTAGGGCCTTTTTCCAATAGATAAACTCCATGATGCCTATCACGGTGGGTTACCTTATATATAAAATCAATATCTGTGTATCTGGTAGAAAAAAAATCTGAAATGTACTTTTCGAGCTTTTCTATATTCGTCATTTTTGGAGCTTAATTTAAGTTTTTAAATCTGTTGGATAAATAATAGGGTTATTGGAATAGTTATTTTACTGGTTTTTATTTAATTTCTGTGCTTCTTCCAAAAGGAAAGTGGCATAGCCCTTGGGTGTTAGCTTATCACTTTTAAAGTAATTGGGAACCTTGTAATCATGAACTGTTTTTGTGGTGAGCGCAAACACTTTATGATCAATCTCGACCAGATAGTTAATTCCGCCTGTATGGTAAACCTTGACTTTATTTACCTTGAAAGGCCAGTTGGGATAATGTTCTGCAGTTAGGATGCTTGACTTGGAAATCAGCTTAATAGCAAGAAACCTCGCAGATCGGCTATCCATTGGCTGATAGCTTTCGCTGATGGGCACTTTCTTTTCAGCATATTCCATTTTTCCAAGGTTAACCTCTCTTAGAAGTAGGTATCCTGCAAAATCAGAATAAAATGCCTTGCCCATTTCGCCCAGCCCGTGCGTAAAAAATCTTGCAATTGCGGTCGCTCCCTTTTCGATACACCCTATGGCCTTTATGATGGCCAGCTCATCATCCTCAAGGTAGGTGCGCTGGTCTGATTCTGTATAGAAACTGTCCAGAAAATCCTCAAACTTTTCAAATGGGTTGACACCCTGATGATCTACCTTAACAACAGTATCAATGTAATAATATCTTCCGTATTTTGCAAACTCGGTGATAATCGACATGAATTCCCTGAACTGTTTATCTGATTTTAAAAACATCAACCCTTCAGCAACCATCTGATTATCCTGCATACTTTCCTGTTCGTTGGAATATTTGACAAGGGCTTCCAGTAATTCTTCGATGGCATGCCCGTTTCCGAAAGCCGAAAAATAGTTTTTCTTTCCCTCTGTTTCTGGGAACATACCATTCAAATATTTATGCCTCAATAATAACAGTATTTTTAGGATACGTTCAAATCCGGATGCGAGCAGTTGAAGTGTTATGTGGCGATTGTAGTTTATATTTCTTTCCTTTTTCAGGATCAGAAGGCCAGATTTGATATAATGGAATGAGGCGTCTATCTCTATCCTCAACGCATTTTCTTTGGTATACTCTTCTTGTTCTATCATTCGGTTTTTTAGATGTGGATTTCGTCTTTGAATAGGTGTAGTTTCAGGCCACTAAAGTTACCAATTTTTCAGCTTGGCCCCATATTCAGCTCAGTTTTCCACTAAGATGTTTTTTATGAGATCAACTGTGCATTCAAATTACCCCCAACCTTTTTGTGCCAAAATTTCTGAACAATCCATTAGCCTAGTCAAGACCAAGCCCCCAAGGGGGTTTGCTGAAAAAAAATCTCCACACCTCGCTTCGCTCGGGTAGTATTTTTTTTCGCAAAGTCTTGCCTGCCTACTGGATTGTGGTCAGATGAGGGGGTTTAACAAAAAGGCAGGAGGCTCCTGCCGACTGAATTTTAAAAGGAGTAAACCCATGCGCACAACAAAAGGCAGAAGCCCACCCACCGACCCGAACAGCGAAAAGGCAATAGTATTTCGCACAGGCAGAGCCGCCCTGCTAGGGCAAATCATTCAAATAATCATCAGTAGAAATTTAAAAATCAGAAATCATGAAAACTACAGTAATCACAAGCGGAAAAGAAAACGGAGCAGTTAAAAACACATCAACCGATAAATCGGCAATCCGTCCGGCATTACCATTAAAGGAGAATGCCAATCAGGTTGACCCCGACAAGGAAAAACCAAAAGTAGAAGCGGAAACCACCAAAACCTTAGCAGGTAAAGCCGAAGAACAGCCAAAACTGGAAACAAAGGCGGGTACATTAGTAACCGAACAACCAAAGGCAGAGCCAACCAAAATTGAAATCAAAGAAAAGTTAAAAGAGGAAAAACCTGCAATGAACTTGGAAGCGACCATAAAATTGGCGTTGGACTTAAACCGCCGTATCAACCAAAGGGGAAAGCTTTTGGAAACCATCGGAACATTGGAAACCTTTGAGGTGGCACAAAAGGACGATGCAGAGGAAACCGACAGTACACATTTTCAAGGTTGTGAACTGACCATTGAAGATGATAAGGGCAGGGAGTTTACGACCAAAAATCCTTTTATCATTAATGCCGTGGCAAAAATGGTCAATACGCTTTGCGTGGATAAGTTGGCTGAAATCGAGGGCGAAATTTTTATCTCTGTTAAATAATCCATCAAACGCCCTGCCTTTTAGGTGGGGCGTTTGTCATCATTCATTAATCAAAAAACCATGTTCGAGGCATTTATAGAATTCTTAGATCAGTTGTACTGGACTGGCTACGGGTTGGAATTCGAAGAGGAAAACCCCAAGGCATTTTACCAGCAGTTAGATAAGTTCAAAAAATTACATACCCAAAAGCGATGAAATACGAGACCCTATTTATTATGGTCCGCGTGGCAGTTCATGCCGACCATACCCAATTATCAGATATTGTTAATGAGATTGAAACACAGTCAAGATTAAGCCTTAGCGATACCGCTAATGTCAATATTCTGGAAACCGAAATTTTACTGTCAAGAGTTAGAAACCCTAAAAATATTCATCATGTCACACAACCTAAATTATAACAGCAAGACCGAAAAGTACAGTTTTTTTTCGGTCAAGGAAAAAGCCTGGCACGGATTAGGCACAATCATAGAAAATTATCCGACAAGCGCAGAAGCCATTAAATTCGCAGGTTTAGATTATACCGTTGAAAAACGAAACCTGTTTACCTATGGTGATGATACCACGCCCGAAACTGAAGACAACGATATTGTAATGGAATGGCGTGTAGATGTACCCAATCATTATGCAACAGTTAGAATAGATACGGATGAGGTTTTGGGCGTAGTTGGCAGGGATTACCACGTTGTACAGAACATAGATGCATTTTCATTTTTCGATAGCATCGTTGGCGGTAAAGATGGGATTAGATATGAAACAGCGGGAGCATTGGGTAAAGGAGAACGCATTTTTATTACTGCAAAGTTGCCTGAATATATCAAAGTAGGCAGAAACGATTTAATAGAACAGTTTTTGTTTCTGACCACCTCGCACGATGGGTTTGGAAGCATTACTGCTTCGTTTACGCCAATTCGGATTTGTTGCCAAAACACATTAAATGCCGCTTTGAGAAATCAGAGCAATGCAATCAAAATACGCCATACAGCAAGTGCGCACGACAGGTTAAAGGAAGCGCACAAACTATTGGGGATTACCAATTTGTTGGCAAAAGAAATGGAGCAGGTATTTAATAACTGGGCAAAGGTTAAGATTACAGACAGGCAGGTTAAAAAACTGGTACAGATTGCAATGGCCCCAAATAGGGAAACCTTGCAGAACCTGCAAACAGGAAAACAGGATGAATTTTCCAGTGTGTTTATTAATATTGTAGATAAAGTTTTAGAGTACTCTGCCACCAGTCCAACCCAACAGATGGAAACCACAAAGGGAACTTTGTTCGGTGCTTACAATGCGGTTACAGGTTATTTTCAGAACGTGAAAAGCTATAAGGACACGGAAACAAAGTTTAAATCTATTATGACTGGTAACGCATTAGGTAGGGCGCAATCTACATTTGATTTATGTAATGACTTTGCTAAAGTTGGTGTAAATGCGTTGAATTAGGAGGATTAAATAACAAAGTCAGGCACTAAGGGCAGGTTGTTCTTATTGCCTTGCTATGCCCAAAATTTCGGGCGGCCCTTGCGGGCAATAAGTGATGATTAAGACTGTTTAAATTTGTTCGTAACTTAGAAAAGACAATGCTAATAATATGGGACAAAATGCACTATTCAACTATCTGAAACTTGCGTATACGCCAATCAGTAACTATGATTTTACTGTAATAAAGGATGATCCGATAATCCGTGATTATATTAATACAAGTAGCTTGTATATAATTGCTCAACGCCCGGTACTTACTTTTGAAAATTTTATTTTAAATCCAAATGACCAAATAAATCCGTTTTTGACTTTTGAGATTAGACAAAAAGATTCAGATAAAGTTCTCTATTGCAAATTTCCTGTCTTTCAAGAACAATTGATGAATCAAGATCATCAAGGATTAAAGATTGCCGTAAATTATATCTACCCCAATAATGACCCACAGGAGAAATTTCCTTTCAATAATATGGCAAATTTTGTTATTGCATCATTAGATGGAAATTTTTATTGGTTTTCGCCAGAAAAACTTATTTATCATTATTTAAGAGATGCTGTAGACGTTGATATTGAGGGCGATATAGAAGATTTCCTAATTTATAATATTCATTATATCGGTAAGGCAACAGAACAGGATGTGACCAAACGACTAAATGGCCATTCTAGTTTGCAGGAAATATTATCTAGTACTGAACCGTTAAAATATGGCAGTTTGCCAAGGGATGAAATCGTGATATTATTTTTATGTTTTGAGGATAATATAACCCTGAATAGCTTTGGGCCAAAAGACAAACTAAAGCCAGCCGTAGATTTATTAATGGGCAGAAAGGTAATTCCAGAGAAAACCATTTATCTTGATGCAGAAAAGGCACTTATCAATGCATTAAAACCCAAATATAATCGCCAATTATATAAAAATTATCCTAAAAGCAAGGATGGATTGGATGGGCTTAAGTTGGACTATTACTCATACTCTTTTAATGATCCAATAACTTTGGTTTACAATGACGGGGAAATTAAAGGAGGTTATACTTTTTTCGAAGGGGATGTAATCATTGTAAAAGATGGTATAGTTGAAATAAAAAGCTAACTAACAATTATTCTTTCGCCTTGAATTCCATTTCAGTTAATGCTTTAGCAATCAGTTGTGCTAACATCTTGGTTTGTTTTGCGAAACCTCTGAACGAGGTACTAGGTCGCCTGAAATCTTTAGCATATTTAATAATACCTATATCTGCCATCCTATATTCTATTACGGTTTTACTAGCCTTGAAGTAATTAAATAGGGCATCCATTGTTTGCATAAAATCATTACGATTATAACCGTTATTATCGCAAAAGATTCTACCATGCTTCGAAATTCCCAACTCCCTTTGAGTTTTGATAAGTTGTGCCATCAAACTTATTTTTGGTAGTAACAGACAAGCTCCCAGTTGATTTGCCTGCCATTCCATCCAGTGTCTCTCATTTCGTAGCTCGTGCTTACCGATTTCACTATTATAATCTGAATCAGATTGGCTATCATAAACCGACTGTTCCATTTGTAAATTAGAGTGAAGAAAAAAATGTGCAATTTCATGTATTAGCACAAATGCATATCTGTCTGTCCCGATTATTGAACTATCTATAGTAATTTTATTGTTCTTAGAATCATATATACCATAAATTTTTCTGCCCTTAATATCTTCTAAAGACATTTCACAAATTTCAAGTTTGTAGTATTCGTATAAATGAATTTTAAACTGGTCAAGATTTAGTGCTAGTCCAAATTTTAAAATATTAGGGTCGAACAAATTGAGAATTTTCTCGGCCATCTGATCAATAAGACGATGTGATAACTTCTCAAGACCAATAATCGGTTCATCTGTAGTACTTTCATCACTCAAATTCCCCAAAGCTGCATGTTTTAGGAATTTGAAAATCATTTCGTCCCAGTCTATCTTTAGATCCTCGTTTCCAGAAAACATAAAGGATTGGATTTCTTTCAGGTGTTTAAGCTCAGCTTTAAGATCGACAAAATTTGTGTCAGTTAAGAAATCTTCATCACGTTTAGAATTATACAACATGAATTCGTGGTCATTCCCAGCAACTTTTATCCACATCATGCCTTTGCTTTTAGCAAATTTGAAAGCACGGTTTTGGAGTTCGCTAGTTGACATAAACACCCCTTTGACATTAACTCCAGATACCTGACTTACTTTGGAATGAAATTCTTCAACCTTTCCCACTGGAATAGGAGTTAAATAATCCTTACATTCTATCAGATAGAGAAAACTAAGTTGTTTTTGCTCTCCAATACGTACCTCAATGCTAATGTCAAACTCAATATATTCATCCGTACCAATAGCATAATATTTCGGTTTTTCTCTAACAGTACAGCAAGAAGGGATTAATCCCAGCTTCAAATTGTTTACAGCATTTTGAATGAGGTCAAAAGCCCTTTTCTCAAAAACGTCACCTTTTAGTACAGTATTCATATTTGCCTGTTAGTTAAGCAAATATAATATTATTAAAAGGTGGTTTTTAAAAAGTGTTTTGCAAGTTTTCCACAACAAAATGAAGAGCTATCCTTCGATTGTCCATGGAACTCATCAGCAATTGTTTTCTTTCTTTACATGGCATAGTTCATTAGATATCCCAAATTTACATTCTGCTATACGTCTTACCTTGCAAAATATTCTTAAGGCGCGCTAAATTGGTTATATCCAAATTTTTCCCAATTGATTTGGCATCATGACCCTGACTCGCCATTTCTCTGATTTTAAGCAATTGATCCGAAGAAAAAGTATTATCCCTATTGCCAATCACCTTTGAGTAATAGCTGTCATCCAGCCACAACTTTTCAATCATAGGGTTTGGTATTCCTTTGCGTGATTGGTGGCTAAAGTACAAAAAGGACGATTGGCCACGAACAGCAGAAATACCAGTAATGGCTTCTTCTCTATGTCTAGAAAATGTCTTTAGCCCCGCGAAACCGCCAGGGATCATATTCAAGGATTTATTATCGACCATATATTTCTCTACTATCCATTCTTCCCAACCCATAGCAGCTTCATAGGAATGATTTAAAGCGACTAATTCAGAATTTAATAAGACGTTCGAATTACCCTGGTATTCACGCCAAAGTTTGTGGAATGTTTTATTACTGTTCCCTTTGATCTCCCGAAAATGTTCAGTCATGCGGGTCAGCCAGCCTCGTTTTGTTATCCCACAATAAAACACTTCGTTTTCTTGAGGGGTTCCATTTTCATCTAGAAAAGATATACCATGCCCGTAACAGTGATAACCGTCCATTGGATCACCAAAGCCAACCATCAAACTTTGCAACGGAAGATGAATAGCCCATGTTGTTTTGTTGGCATCTTTAATTAGGATGTGTAATACGACACGTCTCTCCTCATAATCTCTTGCAAATTCTGAATGGATACGATAATCCCTAAGGTCAATATTCAGTGTTTTATTAACGTTGTCAAGTTCTAGCACCATATCGGCATCAACCTTGGCAAACTCACTTAATGACCGATTTCTGGCTTTTGAAATGTTATGGAACATCAGTTCACTAGGTAATGCATCTCCATTGTCATCAAGAACGTTAAGGAACTGGTCAAGCAATTTGGTAACCCGTTTTAATCCCAATGGAAATCTGTGTCCCAATAACTTCTTAGCATAATCCTCATTAATATACTTCATATATCCCATAACAATTTATTTAGAAGTTTTGATGATATCCCTGCCTACAAAGTTTCCAGATCAGCGAGCAGCTCCTTGCAGTCCACGTACCTCATCTCGAGTGGGTTAAGGCATTTTTTGATTACAGCGATAGTTTTTTCAGATATTCCCAATGGCCGTAGTGTAGACATGAAATCACTGCCCGCTGGAGGCTGACCAGTTAGAAGTGTATACCAAATAGCTCCTAAGGAATATATATCAGAACGCTTGTCTATCAATTTGGGATTAGCTACCAACTCTGGTGCGTTATAATAGCCGCTAATGGTTTGGGCGCCAGTTTTGGTAAGTCTAGAATGCAGTTCATTTTCTATGAATATCCCTAATCCAAAATCAATTACGCGGAATTGATTTGGTTTTGCCGCCATTATATTACTAGGTTTTAGATCTCTATGGATAATACCATTTTCATGGGCATGAGCGATAGCACTGACAATGTGCTTCAAGGCAACGATACTTTTTCCCTCGCTTTGTGTTCCAAATTCGGTAAGAACCTCGTTTAGATTTTTACCGTCAAAATACTCCATTCTAATAAATGGCCGATTACCAATCAGACCTGCATCATATATACGAATGATATTCGGGTGGTTAAGTTTGAACAAAATCCTTGATTCCTGGAAAAAACGTTCAAGCTCCCGTTGATCAGTTCCACCATCATAGAACGCAGGTGCGAAAACTTTCACGGCAAAGGGCATTTTGAGTAAGCGATGTTCATACTTATACACAACACCAAAACCGCCTGTACCAATAATATTCTGCTCTTCGTAATTCTTGCTGAATTCCAGTGCGCCTTCACCAGACTCATATTCGATCGCATCTAGCATCGGGTTAACCTGATCTGCAAGGATCTGCCTCCTGCCATCATAACTAGGTGATTCATGTTTTATCCACTGCCAAAAATCACTTGTGGTCCTGCAAGTTTTCAGAAATCGAGGCACCAATTTTTCCAATCTGGGGCTTGCCAGAATGATTTTTCTTATCCGCTGATATTCTTCTTCTTCAAATCCTTTTCCAGTAGCACGGGAAACTAAGCCATTCTTAAATGTCTCTAATAATATCAGTAAGTTGTCATCAGTCAAAACTGAAGGAAGTGCGTTAGTATTCATTGAATCTCACTAACTGTTTTGAACTGGCATTATCAATTTATTCTCAATTCGTTTTAAAGAAAATTCAACGTCTCTAGTTGCCTCTTCGAATGCTTCATCGGAATTTTCAAAAGATGCAAAGACGATTATTTGTTGATCTTTATATTTCGACAGTTCTTGTAAGAATGCCCTGAAGTTTTCAATAGACATATCCTGCTGTTTGGGCTCATCTAACATAAGTAACCGCGGATGATTTGTGTCAAAATTCACGGCTGTCTTTAGAAGTGAAGTAAAGTAAGCCCAAATACATCTAATGAAATCACTGGCGGATGAATCAAATTTAATGTTGTAATACAAGTTTTCACCAGAAATTTTTTGAGCTACAGGGAGATAGTTTTCTAATGAAATTCGAATTGCTTCAAAAGGTTTACTTTGATAGTTAAATTTGCGAATTAAGCCGATGAAGTAATTTTGTAAATAGGTCAACTTTTCTCGATCCTTAGTTGAAAAGAAGTCCTTTGGCAATCCAGACTCTTCCTCTAAAATAGTTTCATACTCTGATGATAGAAATCTTAACCGTTCTAATAACAAGTTAAACTCTTCAATATTCTTAGTGAAGAATTCTATTTTCTTCCTAAGATTCAGACGTTTTTCAATCTCTAAAATTGAAGGTAGTCTTTCATCCTGAATTAATTCTTGCTTCAAACCACGGATTGACTGGCGCACGTCCATGATTTGTCGCTCATAGTCATCGAGTTTTTGCCTCTTTTCCTGAATTTTTCGCTTTTGTCCTTCAGTATAAACCTCGATCATTTTTTGTTGAGCTTCTATGTACGATATATTATCTTCAAGACGCATTGTAGGCTGGTCTATTTCAAGAGGCAATAATGAGTCATTAATCTCTTGATGACAAGTAGGGCACAGGTTGGAAGCTGTCTCAGCGGGTAAATCAAAACCTAAGCTTTTTACTTTTAAAGCGCCCTTGTTTTTTCTCAAATCTTCTTGGACAGCTTCAAGCTGTGTTGAATATTGCTTTAGTTTTTCTGTATCAAAGTTTATTTCAGGACTAAGTAGCTCGTAATTTAATGTTAACTGATTTAGCTTATCGATGAGTTTTCTAAGTTCAATTTCGTTTTGCTGAATATTACTGCCTACCGTTGAGACCTGAACCTCGCTCATTAAATTTAGTGAATACTTCAGTTGCTCATTGTAATCAACCAAACTTAATTCCTTTCCATCCTCCTCAATTGCAATAAAGATATCTCCAGTTGTGTTTACAATTCTGGGAGTATTTTCGAGACCTCTAAAACTACCTCCAACTTTCCTGGTTAATTGTAGGAACTGGCTAAAAAGCGAATTCCATTTAGTCAGTAAATTCTGTTTCTCGTAATTATTAGATCTTTTTTTCTTTTCATTTTCAAACACGTTTAATGACAGCAAAAACTCTACAACTCTACTTTCAGTATTTCGCATAGCGTAATATGGCATCGTTGCAAAAAAATCTGACCAACCAGACTTTTGTTCAATTATAAATGCTGGAGCTATTTGCTGAAGATAGAGCTTTGTTAAATCCCCATCTTTGTTTACTGTCTCTGGTAACGACCAGTTAAGAAAGTCCGCCAAGTAAAGATGAAAACCATAAAGGTCATCCGTTGCACCACCTTTATCATGAATGTACATCGGCCTACTAATTAAAGCTTGGTTGTTTCCAGTTAATAGTGCCCCATCGTAAACATCTACAAGTTGCGACTTTCTATTTTCTGTAGTAACGCCTCTTCTGATCGTAATTATCGTCTCATTTTCAATCTCTAGGTAGATGAATGACTGCAGCACCTGATGAAATGTATCTTTTGGAAACTCAACTTGATCCTTTAGGGCGGACTGCATTGTCTTTTCATTTTTGCCTCCCAATAATTCTTCAAATCCCAGCCCATATATTATGCTCTGAAATAAACTTGATTTACCAGAACTGTTGTCTCCTCGAACAATATTTAGTCCTTTGTCGAATTTAATTTCATTGCCATATAGACCATGATTGGTGTTTACTTCAATTTTGATTGCGTTAATTTTCAACATAAAATAAGGACCATTGCTTGGTCATTGCGTTAATACGTGAGTCAGTTATAGTGTTTTTTCCAATCGAGTTTAGGAAAGCCTTTTCATAATCGAGTAATTCATTATCAGCCATAAGCATATTAAAAAAATTAATCCCTTTATCCGATGTCAAAACATAATTTTTTCCATCGGTCAGTTCACATATTTTCTCAGCTGTAGCTAGTTGAAGTGCGCGGTTAAGGGCTGGTTCAATTCCCCATACAGAAAACTCTCCCTGGAAATTATTGTTGATGAAGCTTGTAAGCAACGACGCATGTTTTTTCGAGGTAAGCGCCCAAGAAAAAAGATGTAATTTTAATAAGCTTGATTTGTTGCCCCTTGAACATAACTTTAATATAAGAACAATTAAGGCTATTTTATACATCGGCCTATAGTCAGCTGGAATTGGAATAGGCCGCTTTGTAAATGAAAGTTTTTTTATAAATAGCTCTTCCATCATTCAAAACTTATTGGACAACGCAATATCCAGTCAGACATTACATAATCGGTTAATCGGTCAATCATCAGGTCATCTAAGAAAGTGAAAGACTCTTTAAGCTTTTCTCTTAATTCTAATTCAATCCCATCATATAAACCGTTGTTATCAGTTCCATCGCTTACTGCGCATTTATTTTCAACTTTTTTTTCAAATTGTCCAACGACTTTGACAAATTTCTCATATTGATCTTGAAAATTTTCTTTCCATTTCCTTACCATAATATCTCCGTTCAGAAAGTTAGATATTGTGTTCTGTGTCAATAGGTTTACGTTCTCATCAAATTTCCTAGACGTCTTAGGAACACGTTGTCCATGTTTGTTAATGGCATGATCAACTAACGTTATTGCTTGGGATTTCCAATCGGCAATCTCCTTTTCAGTCGTTTTTGATGGATCTATATCTATTTTTTGTTTCCTAAATTCTAAAACAATTGGAATTTGTTCTGCAAAGAATTCAATGTCATAAACAAGGACATCAAAATCTGTAGCTAATAAATCATTATTAAGTTTCCTTAGTTCTTCAGCTTTGGCCGCACAGTGTTTAACCAGGTCTTTCTTTTTATATTCGGGTGTGACAAATATCCATTTAGTGATTTTGGTGTTCTTTAGATAAGCCTTTAACTCTTTTTGATAAGTAGTTAGCTTACCTAGATCTGTTGTTATTTTATCCCGTTGAACTTCGTACAACTTATCTGGATTATATTCCATATCTGGACAATAACATTGAAAAACAATTCCCGATCTAGTGAAACCTTCAATTCCTAAATCGCCTTGCCAAGCAGGCATTTCTTGATAACCATCATCTTCATATTTCAGCTTAAAGCAAATCTGGCAAAAGCCTTCCCAGTTGTCTCCACTAAAATTTCCATATGCAGTTTTATACATTTAATATGAGGTTGTTAAATTAAACTTGCAAGAAAGGTAAAGATTAATTTTTAATTTTTTTTGTTCAATACAGCTAAGGGCAAATGTGGATGAAGAGTTCAACACTATTTAAAAGGCGACTTCCTCAATTTGAGATAAATTACGCAGTATTCTGTTTTAGTGTTTGGCCTCTACAATTAATTTTCAAATTATCTTATTTGTTTTTTAAATTATTATTTTTACTTTCGAATAAGGAATCGAGCGCCCCAGTTGTGAGTGGCTGAAACGCGAGATTAAATCAATAATTGACAAGTCAAACAGCAATTTTGTTAAACCGCTGGCATGATTGTCTTTAAACGCTCACGACGATCAAAAAGTCCAGTTTTAACACTAATTGCAATGAACTTTGAAATTACCAAGTCTTGCGCTGATTCTTTGCGCAACTTTACCCAAAACAACTACGGCATCGAATTAAAATCGTCCCACGCACATGAACTTGTAGCGGCGTATTTTGGCTACTCCTCACGTGCAGCGCTCATCGCAGACAAAGAATGCCCCATCGGAATCCTAAAAGATGCGGAACTGATTATCTTAAACCATCCAATGCAGCGGATAGAACAGCGCCTAAAAACCTTGGCAAACCTACCATCAGGGTTTCCTTCCAGCGATATTCTTGCTGCGACAATTTACAAGACAATTATTACCAACGAACAATTGTCCGAAAAAGTCTGGGCAGATTTCAAAGAGATGGCGATAGCCTATGCCGAAGATAGGGTATTTCATAATGAGAAAATGATGAGAATGATGGGAATTGACGGATTTGACCAAAGGGAACTGGACTGGCTTATCCAAGTTGATGTCAAAACGATGGAAACCGATGTACTGATGACCGTGACATACGATTACCCCGCAAAGGCAAAAAAACCGAGCAGACATGCATCAGTAACGGTAACGCTGCCACGTATTGCTGGAAATATAGGTTATGGTGAACCAAAGGTCCTGCCAACTTTTTATGCCGGCCACATGAGCGACCCTGACTTCAGGTTACAAAACGGAATAGCTTAATTTTCCTCGCCAAGAATCAAAAAAGTCCTGTTTTTTTTAAATATAATCGCCTTTCATTTTTAACAATAAATGTTGTGATTATTTGAAATCTTCTAAAGGATCTTCATTAATTTTTGAAATTCTAGTCAAGTCATCGAGCAAATTTCTTGAAAAGTACACAGTCTCGGGAGCTCACAATCAGTGAGTTAGCCCCACTCCGCCCGAGTGGGGCTTTTTATTTGCACACGATTTGCACACAAATTTTGGCTAAAAAAAGTTTAATTTTTTTTCCACATCCAGCTTTCCAATTTTTCGTAGACCTTCATTTGTCCCTAACTGCTGACTTATTTTCCTTATCAAGATATAGATATAATTGGGGAGCACCCTGGACCAACCGTAACTGATAGGTAGTCCCTGACCTATACCAATTTCTGAGTTCCCAGATTTCTGGTAGCTCGGTAACTATTTCTTCGTCTCCAAATTTGCGCAGCCCATTTATATCCAGACCAAATGTGCTGAATAATTTATCGATCAGTGCTTTTAGCTCCCTGTAAAAGAACCTTGTCTTTTTCGTGGTAAAAATGGCTATCTGATATTGGAAAAGTGATTGAGGATTTTGGTTATCCGAATATTGAAGTTATTTGTTTTGCAAAACTCCTAGGTTAAATGCGAATCTAATATTTGTTTAGAGGGCTGGATGGGCATCTGTAATTGCGTTTTATAAAAGTTTCCTTCCATTCCATATTCAAAAGAAAACTTGTCTTTATAATTGTTAAGTAGCCTCATCTCAATATTATTTAATCCTGTGCCTAGACTGTTAAACAGTATCTCTCCTCCATTTCTAGGTAAGTTACAAGTCTTAAACATTAGATATTCAACCGTACTTTCTACTTTTATCGAGGCCGCAAAATCGGCATCGGTGAGGTTACCATGTTTGAAAATATTTTCAACGAGCGTAAGCAGAATAATAGGCAATATCAGACTCTTTTCATTATTCATTTGCACAGTATAATTGATATGTAAATTGTTGCCAAATCGAAGTTGGTTGAGCCTAATGATATTTTCGACTTGTTTTAGCTCATCCCTAAGTTCTATAAAACCTCCAGCGCTTTTCCCCATTGCAAAGCTCATGATTTCGGAAAGCCTGATAATAGCATCATCTGCCTGATCTGGTTGGTTCTTGGCCGCATATTTTACGAAATTCAGGGTATTGAATAGCAGATGTGGGTTGATTTGTGAGCGTAAAAAATCACGTTCCGCTTTTGCTAGATCAAGTTTTAACTGCTCAACTTCCAGTGCTTTCTCTATCTCTTGTTTTCTTTTTTGTGTATTAGAAATCAGAAAATAATATCCTGTAGAGAACATAATAAATAGTAAACCCCGCCAAACTATAGAAATATAAATACGCCAATCAAATGCCAATGGTTCATTGCGCGCGTGAAGTAGATAAAGAAGATGACTAAGTAAAACTGATAACGCTATATATAGACTCACCTCCAGGGCTAGCAAAAACGGCAAGTACCATAATGTACTTGGAATTCTTTTAAAGGAACTGGGCATTATATATAATGCATGAACATAGAATAACGATATGTTAAGCAGATAGAAAAAAAGATAATAATAGAAATGACTGAATACACCCCTGACTGCACCCGTTAAAAGGATCTCATAAATCAAGTAGATAACCCAACACAATACATGGATTTTGATCAATTTGGCGTGCTCTTTCATGTTTCTCATATAATATATGGGGTAGTTACTATAATAAAAATGCAGGATAAATTTTTATCAAATATCCTTGGAATTCACTTAAAAACAAAAATTATGAATCCAGGAAACAAAAAATTGAAAATTGTAAAAAGAACACTTATTACCTATTCAAAAAACACGAATGGTAATCATCATAACGCTACAGACCCGACCACCTCAACAATAACAACTTCGACCGTTACAGGTATATTTACAATTATGGGAACTTTTTAGGGGTTTAATGTGCGTTTCCGTAAAAAATCGTGAAACGCATTCCTGTATTTCTCACCAGTAGTAAAGCAGTTCTTATTTAGAAGCTTAACAATATTTCCATCTACTTTATCTATAAATTCAGTATTTATAATTATTGACTTTGAAATTCTAAAAAAATGAGTTTTCCGCTTCAAAATACCTTCAACATTCTTTAACCCTAAATATGTGACCTCATCACCTTTTACAGTACAAATCTTTATGTAATTTAACAAGGCTTCCACATATATAATATCTTTGAATTCTAACTTGGTAAATGAGTTCTTATGGTCCCCTTTGATAAATATTATTTCTTGCATATTTTGCTCAGCCTGTTTCTCAAAATTGTTTGCAATGTCTGAAACTTGAGCAATCAATGCCTCAATGCTTACTGGCTTTAATAAGTAGCCGGTTGCTTTTACACCATATGCATCAAATGCAAAGTCCCTATGGGCAGTAACATATATAAGATAATCACAGTAAGTATGGAGGATTTTGGCTGCTAGTATTCCATTCAACATAGGCATTTCAATATCAGAAAAAATGATATCTACATAATTACCTTCACTAAGAAAATCCACTGCATCGTATACACTGATAAAACTTTTCACAAGATATATACTGGGTATCCGTGCAATAAGACTTGATAGCTCTGCTATTGCATGTGATTCATCATCAATAATTATACATGAAATTTCCATTGTGAGATTTATTAAAATACGTCGAGGACTAAAATAACAATAAAAATAACCAAACTAATAATAGTTTTTTATATCCTTTTACTTCTTGAAAATTAGTCCATTATATGTCTGCTAATAAAACATGAGAGTTTCATATAACAATTCATGTGGTTCATATAATAATTGTAGGAGTTACTATAATAAATTAGGTAATTCCTGTAGGGCAATTTAAATTAAACCAATTAATTTTAATCATTTTAAAAATAAACAAAATGGAAAAAAACCTATTCAAAGCCGCGCTTGTTTTAACAGTTATTGCAGGTGCATTTGTAAGTAAAGCTAGTGCTGTAGCAGAAGCCGCTACTAAACCGAGCTGTACAGCTGCTACAAATGTGTGTTATGTTTTAACTGGTCCAGATGGTGATCAAGTTGCAAAAGAAGGAGTATTGGTTTATCCAAGCCAAAACTAATTTTTAAAATTAAGTCGATGACGCAGGCCAATATTTGCCTGCGTCATTTTTAACAATCAAAAAAAGACAGAAATGAAAAAAAACATATACAAACTGCTGTTTATTGTTATTGTCTGCACAATAACCATCAGTGTAAAAGCAATCAATACAAATTTAACTGGCACATTATCATGTGTGCCTGGTGGCGATAATATATGCTCTGTAATTAGTGATGCAGATGGCAATATGATTTATAGTTATGGAACACTAATTTATTCAGGTGATTAGACCAGTATGAAGAATAGATATGTCTTATGGTTTAGTTTAATTGTTTTATTTTTTATAATGGTATTTTTATTTCAGGGAAATAAAAGCCGAAATACTGTATTTAAGAATGGGGGGTTTACTAGAAACTATCTAGGGGATCAATACACACTAATGGATGTAAAAAAGACATCACATGGATATATGGAGCCGAGTGGATATAGAATGGATGATCTTTATTTATTGGATAAGACAAGTGGGGATGTTCTTCTCATGAAGAACGAAGTGGATACCATTAAGTTAGAAAAAGTTAATAATCACTTGCTCTCGGGTAAAAAAGCGAATCGTTACTATTTCTTAAAAGATACACTTTATGTCTTTGATAACAAAAATTTCCTTTGCGAAAAATATTTGAATACAAAGAAAAAAACCTTAATCAGTTCAAATAAACTCTCTGGATATATCCTTCAGCCTCTAGTATTACCTAATGGCACTGTTGTCTACAAAAGCTTTCTTCCCAAATCAAGCAATATCGCGTTACGTCTAACGGATTTTATGGGAAAAACATATTCTAATATTGAATTGTTCCCAAAGGGAATTACCATATCTGATGATGGTATACTGCAACCTTACGACAAAGGGTTTGTATACTTGTGCATGTACCGAAATACAGTTAAATTATTAAATAAGAAACTTCAGGTTCAACATACATACAAAACTATTGATACTGTAAATTCTTCGCCAGAGGTTGTTAATTTAGAAAATGGAAGGACTACTTATAAAATTCAACCAACATTTGTAAATAGGGCAACTTTTATCTATGAAGATAATCTATACGTATATTCTGGAATATTTGCAGATAATGATAAAAATGTTTCATCATTTACTAGATTTATCCTAGATGTATATGATATAAAGGGAGATTTTCAATACCTGCATAGTTTAAAACTACAACTTCCAAAAGGAGTGAAATCTATTCCTGGTTCATTTGTAATAAATAAGAATACACTTTCTTTATTCTTTTTGGATGGGTTAGTCATTAAATACAGATCAATTCTTTAGAATATGCAACGAATCAATAACGTGTTAAGTATTGTTTTAACATATACATTAATTATTATATTTCTTTATACTGCCATTACAAAATTAATGGATTATGATACCTTTTTAAATGAAATTCAAAGATCCCCATTACTCCCATACTCTTTAACCCCATTTATTGCTTACGCTGTAATTTTTATTGAGTTTGGAATTTGTATTCTTCTTCTGGTGGAAAGGACAAATACTTTTGGAATTTTATTAAGTGGTGGGTTGTTGTTTTTATTTACAATATATATAACCATGATATTATTGTTTAGCCCATATGTGCCTTGCAGTTGTGGAGGTATTATTTCCCAATTAAGTTGGACTGCGCATCTCATCCTTAATATTTCTCTAATTCTCTTCTGTGGATATATTATTTATACGATTAAGAAAGTCAAAGGAAATGTATAGAACTAGATATTTTATCATAATTGCTATTTGCTCCGTCATAAGGCTCCAGGCATTTGGCCAGCAACCTATGCCAAAAGAATTTACTATCCAGTTTTATGAACCTGATGGAAGTACGCCAGTGTCATATTTCACTTTTCAATTAGTAAATCCAATTGATACAACTTTTAATAAAAAACTGCTCACTGATGATAAAGGTCAAATAAAAATAAATCTTCCAGTAACCTTATCAAAAATTAAACTCTTGGCAAAAAATTCCTTCTTTGAACTTGACACCTTAGTGGACCTTCAGGTTAAGAGAAAAGCTAATCTATTAGTCGTAATTGTTAACTTTACCAAAAATTATCTTTCCGAAGTAAATATAACAGCTGGTAGAAGAACGCTCTATACTGCGGAGAAACGTTCATATAAAGTATCTGACTTTACTATACCTGACCTGCCAATAGGAAAGAACCTATTACGTATGTTGCCCGGTATATCCTCCATAGATAATATTTATAAAGTTGATGGTTCATTTGAACCTATATTTTATCTTAATGGTACAAGGGTCCTTTCTACCACTATTGAAAATCTTCCAACCGAAAGAATAGAACGTGTGGAAATAGTAAAAAACTCTATGCTCACATCTGGCTTGAGACCTAACCAAGTAGCTATAAACCTGATTACAAAAAAAGACCCTAACACAATCATAGGCGGAATATTATCTGTTAATAACAGCTTTATTCAGAAAAATTATGGAGCCTTTTCAACTTTGCATATTTCTTCAAAAAAATTCTTTGCCAATCTGATGATAAATACCTATAATGCAGAACAAGAAATGGAAAGTGCCTCAAATTGGTTTACAGAACTTAACCAGAAGAAGCTATATTCCCGAAGTATGATAGGTAATAATGCTACAAAGCCACTTATTGGCACTCTGTCACTTAATGCAGACCTCTCAGATAAGCTTCAATTGAATTATGCCTTTACATATAATAATATTAAGGTTAATCAATCATCCCAATCTTATGTATCTAGTCAGGGAATCATTTCTCTGGAAAGCCTGGACGTAAAATTTAGTCCACTGAACTATAGCAATTTCGCAAACTTAACCTTAAAACTACCGAAAAATTCATCTATTTTTTTTAGAGTATTTCACAGCATAAACAAAACTAACACCATATTAGATCTAAAGAACGTAGCCCTCCAGTCGAAGGTCTTAAATATGTCAAATAACAAAAATCAAGATCTAAACTTGCTACTTGGCTACGATTTTAAATTAAACAAAGTGAAGTTGGAACTTGGTTCCATGTTCCAGCAAAACAACAGTAGTAATGCATTTGAAATAGCAAATAATACTGGGCAAAATAGCGAAGATGTATTAACTTATAATCAAACTATCTATTCTGCATACTTAAAGACAAGTTTCCCATTTAAGTTATTTACCCTATCAATAAACAATAGAGTTGATATAACTATAGCAAAGTTAAACCAAAATAAGCTGGAAGCCCGCTGGCAGTATTTACCATCTGTTAATATTTTTGTTCCGACCAAGAAATTGGGTGCGTTTACGTTAATGGCTAGCCGTCAGATTATATTACCAAGTAGTGATGACCTTAGTGCCAACCAAAAGCAGCAAACTACGGGTATCATCTCACAGGGATCAAATAACATATTGCCACAGTTCAATTGGAGTGTAAATTTAACTCATTCTTTATCAGGAGATAAATTTGAATTAAATAATGCATTATCCTATGAAAACATCAATGACTTTATTTCATATAGCCCATACCTACTCGGTTCCACAGGTTTAATCGAAAGAACAAAGGTGAATGTTAACAGTGTACAGACTTTATCCTTGAATCCTTCAATAAATTTGATAATAACAAAAAAAATAAATTTTACGTACAGTATGGATGTTGGCTATTACAAAGCTAACTATGCAATAAATAATCAATATCATATAATTAATGATGGATTTTTCCTCGCTCCATCATTGAATGCTAGTATAAATAGGTTAAAATGGTTCAACCTAGGTGTTAATCTAAGTTACAAAAACAATAGCTATTCCCCTTTTGAGGTTAAAAGACAAGTATCGCCAGCATTGTCCCTGACACTGTCAAGAGCTTTTTTTAAAAAATCCCTTAACGTAAATATAGCTATGTACGACATCCTTAATAATTCTAATAATGCCAATACAACTGGCATTTCACAAACCGTTCAATATTGGTCGAAATATCATCAACCTTTTCGCTCAATTGGAATGTCTGTTTCTTATTTATTCCATGCCAAAGCTTTTCGGTACGGAGGAGGTAGTAATAAGGGCATAAAGGGAAGAGAAACGAAAAACATAAACTCAAATTAACCTAAATATGAAAAGGACAGTTTTAGCATCTTCATTATCATTATCGCTATTTTTATTATTTTTCTGTGGAGTTTTTAGGCACGATATAAACGAATCTGTTTTTTTAAAATTAGCGAACGAAAAGCAGTTTGATTGTGTTGGACGTTCAATAGAAAATGGCCAAACAAATGGTACAGGTATTTTAATAACCCCCAATTATGTATTGTCAGCTGGGCATATATTATTAACAAGTAACCAATTATTCACTAAAAAAAAGAAATTAAGTAATGTAGATCCTGCCGATTTTCAGTTTGAGTTTAATGGAAAAAAGTACAAAGCAAAACGCATTATTGTTCATCCAGATCTCATTCAAAAAGGTATTGCAACTGGCATTGATTTAATGCTTGTAGAATTGGTAGAAAATGTGGATGATGTAGTCCCTGCAATACTTAGTCAAAATTTGAATGAGCTACATTCAGAAGTGACCGGGGTTGGTTTTGGAATATCTGGAATTGTAAAATCGAATGGCGTAATGCAAAAAGGAGAATATGGAAAAAAAACGGCTGGAAAAAACATAGTTGATGAATTGTCAGGTACCAAACTAAATAACCAATCAACCTTGATGGCATTTGACTTTGATAGTCCAACAAATCCATCAGTAAATAAAATGGGCGATGCCAAACCCCTTGATATCGAGTATACTCCTACCGGGGGTGATAGTGGGGGTGGCTTATTCCGTCAAAGAAATAACAAATGGGAATTGATCGGAATATTGCATAGCCTCGATGCAGATATGGAAAATTTTCGAAAAAATGGATACTACGGAGAAGTTTCCAGATGGACAAGGGTATCTCTATTTGTTGATTGGATAGAGAGAGAAATGAAATAAGTTATTTTATTGTGATTTAATAGCTCTATTCTACTACATATATAATTAACAAACATTGAAGCAAACTTGCTTCCTAATTCCCTTTCCTTCTGGTCAATATAATTCCATTTTACTTTAAGAATTTATTTGTAAATTTGATTTATTGCTGTTTCTTTAAAAAAAACTGATCCGTGAAAAGAGTTTGTCTTATATGTTTTTCTATATTTAATATATTAAGTGGTTATGCGCAGACTGAAATCCCAAGAACAAGAGAAGTTCTTCAGAAGGAGGTCATATATCAGAAAGTATTAAGACCTCAATTGAACATAAAACCTTTGGTGATCAGCAATCAGGAAGATATAGATAATTTTTTCCAACTTATAGAAAAAACCTGGGCCTCAGCAGCTAAAGATAGTTTGAAAACCCATCCGTCTCCTTTAACACTTGATGAGTTTAGTAGATTGGATGCCTATTGCTATGTATGGGCATTAGCTGTTGTTGTGCAAGATATGAATGCTGGTGCTACCTTTACATCGCAAATCATAAGACAGTATATGATACCTGCGCTGAAAAGAGATTATATAATAGTAAAAAGAATGCAAAATTCTTTCGCAATGAATATGATCCATGTAGGGAATCTTGGCAATACCCTGTCATTAGGAAGTATGAACAATGCCGATAAAGAAACGGTTATGGCAACTTACCAGCTTTACAATGATTTTTCCACTTTGTTTGCTTCCTTTAGTATAAATCCTAATCTTAGGATTAACAAAGTCGCTTCTATACAGCTAAAGAATATGGAAGATTCATATTATTCCATTATGTCTTCGCATGCATTCTATATGGGCGAGTTTGATAAGTCAATGGGTTATATATTAACTGGCTTACCTACTGAAAAATATTCAAAGTCAAGGGCTGTTTATCTGTCTCAAAAATTAATACATGAGTTTTTGAAAAGGAATGAGCCTGAAAAATGCATCACTCTTCTTGACGCATTAGCTTTAAATACTACAAATGACAACTTAAACCGGGATACACTCCAAAACCTTTATCTACTTGTAGATAAAAAAAATGGAAATGTACTTTATAATAATATCTCAAAAAAATTAAGTAAAACCACATTTATAAATAGTTCATCACAGATAAAACTTCCAACAAATTGGAATTTTATAGCTAATGCGATACCGACTGAAAAACTTAAGAAGGCTAAATATATATTGATAGATTTTTGGTATTCTAGTTGCGTTCCATGTCTTAGTGAAATTCCCCAACTAAATGTATTATTTGACAAATTAGCTGCAAGAGATGATGTTGTATACCTCTCGGTTAATACTGATTATATGAATGGCAAAGACGTTGAGTTTGTGAAGAAAAGAAGTTCGCAATTAGCGATTCGTTATCCTGTTGTCTATGACAATAATAACCAAATACTTTCAAAGCAACTAAATGTTATAAGCTACCCTTCAAAATATGTATTGAATATTGAAGGTGATGTTTTCATTAAAACTGATCGTTCCCCTATATCATTGGAAAGTTTGGAGGCTTTCATAAAAGAACTTGACCGTTAATGTAGCAAATAAGCAATATTTAAAAAGGTAAAGGGAAACCCGTATCAGACCACCTTTTAATTCAGTAGAGTTGTTGAAAAAATATAAGATAAACGAATATTAGCCGTTTATCTTATTAATATTTTGCATATTTAAATATTTTATGTAGTTTTGACATAAGATAAACGAAATAAAATCGTTTATCTTATTGATATTTTACAATGGATATTCAAGCAGCACTAAGAGAGCTATCGAATCAACCGCTTACTCATCAGCTTCTAGTAGGCCTTTTGAAAGACTATAAACGACCAAATGATAAAATATTATCTTTAAAAGCAGATGGCCTGATCGAACCGATCAAAAAAGGACTTTATATAGCAAGTAGGTCTCTTGGCTCTGAACGACCTGAAAGCGCACTACTTGCCAACCATATACTCGGACCAAGCTACCTTTCAATGGAAAGTGCACTCGCCCATCATGGGCTAATTCCAGAGAAGGTTTTTGCGGTCACTTCAATGACTATAAAAGCCTCTAGGAAATTTCAGACCAACATTGGACTATATACCTATACCAACCTGCCATTGCCTTATTACGCCTTCGGTCTTGCTACCGTGAACCTGTCTAAAGACCAGCAAGCCATAATTGCCATCCCTGAAAAAGCACTATGCGATAAAATAGCTACAACAGCAGGCATAACCTTAAGAAGCCAGTCTTCTGCAAGGGATTATGTTTTTGGAAACCTGAGAATGGAGGAAGAGGATCTAGCTAAGTTTGATCTAAACGCTATATTAAGCTGGCTAGAAAATGCACCCAAAAGGGAAAGTCTGGAAATGTTAATCAAAATGATCGAAAAAATATGATAAAGGAATGGCTTGAAGATTATCATCCTGCAAATAGGGAAGAAGCTAAAGATGCATTGAGGGAAATCATGCAGGAGATCACATTAGCGGGACTTAACCGTGCCGGTTTTTTTGAAAAAGCGGCATTTTATGGCGGAACTGCGCTCAGGATATTCTACGGACTAGACCGATTTTCAGAGGATTTGGATTTTTCGTTGCTTGCCGTTGATCCGGATTTTTCACTGGAAAAACACCAAGATGCTATCATAAATGAGTTCGCCGCCCTAGGGATGCAGGTATCGATTTCGGAAAAACAGAAGGCAGTGAAGAGCAACATCAACTCAGCCTTTCTAAAATCGGAAACCATTTGGAAAGAACTTGTGCTGGAGGGCGTTATCCCACAGAACGGACTTAAGGAAGTAGCCAGCATCAAAATCAAGATAGAAGTGGATAAAGAGCCGCCATTGGGGTTTTCTACTGAGGAAAAGTTATTGCTCAAGCCTTTTTCGTTTTACGTGAAGTGCCTGTCGCTTCCCGACCTTTTTGCCGGAAAGATGCATGCATTGCTTTTTCGCAAGTGGGGCACAAATGTAAAGGGGCGGGACTGGTATGATATGGAATGGTACATTAAAAAAGGATATCCTCTCAATCTTGACCATTTCTTGCTAAGGGCGATAGATAGCGGTGACTGGAAAAAAGAGACCATCAACGAAGAGGAGTTCAGGGAATTATTGAGCGAAAAGATCGAAAGTGTTAAAATGGACTTTGTTAAAGCTGACATCTCTAGATTTATAAGGGATCCAAAGGTACTTGAAATATGGTCCCCAAGTTATTTCCACGACCTGAATGCAAAACTAAAAATCAATACATCAAGTTAAGCTCTAGACCTTGTGGCTTTGGAAAAAATAAAACCAGAAGGCATGTATTCAAAAGAATGTACTAAATTCGTTAATAATTAAAAGCCGTTACAAATATTTAACGGGATTTCTTTGATAGCTTGTAACCTATTGGTTAAGATATAGTTAGATGCAGACAGCCTCCGTCTGTTAATCAGAGGGTCGCTGGTTCGAGCCCAGCAGAGGGGAGCAGATTAAAAGCCTTTACTATCCTCTACCAACCTACATTAACTATAAAGAAAATAAGCCGCGATTCTCGAGCGAAAAATAGTGCAGTTCCGTAAGAACTTAAAACAAGACCTCAGGAGGCGTTAATAATAATTATGGTTAACTAGGTTAAAAATATAAAATAGAGTAATTAAACAGCTTAAAAAATGCTTCTATCGTGATGTAGAAACTCAATACATATATAGTTCGTTCCAGGCATAAAAAAACATAAGGTAACGATGCTCCTGCCAGCCATAGAATTCCCAATTCCCCCCATCGGTTATCCGTCATATACCCTTCAAGTCTCGGTGCTTATTGCTTGTTATCCCCTTAAAACGCAATTATACCGAGATACCACCGAGATAGTACTGAATAGCAAGGCAATAGGCAGCGACTGGACAGCGTATGGATAATGGATGGAAGTGCTTTTATTGAACAGCTCCTTCATTTAACTTATAATTAATATCGGCTTAGCTAAATTAGCCTCAAATTAGATGCTCCACAGGTTTTGAACTTGATCCTTGATTTATCTGCGAGCCCATCAAAGAGAGCCAAAATGGACAAGTACGATAAAACATTCGATGTTGCAGTTCTTCACAAGTAAATCTTGTGGGGTAGATAAATAAATTAAGTCCTGAGCCGTAAAATTAGCTATTCAGCCTTTGAGGCTATAAGCTTTCGGTTGATTTTCAATGATTTGAATAAGTTAGTAACATAATCGCAACAAAGTTGCATTATTAAATTTATTAATGCAACTTTGCTGCAATTTGAAAAAGGAAGCTACATATCAACACTATGTGAAAAGTATTTTAGCCGTTTGGCTGATGATGCTTTTTGTGGGCACTTCATTTATCCAAATTTTTCACCACCATCATCAAGATCTACCAAGTCAAACACACAACAATCAAACGTCTATACAGAAATGGGCCAAAAGCTGTGAGGTGTGCGACTACTTGGCACATCATCACGCAGTGCCAATTTTAAACGCTCATCATTTCGAACTAACACCCCCTATAAAATCTACCGCGACCTTTGCAGGCAGGTATTATATTGGTTGCTATAAATTTACTTTACAGGGCTTTACCAACAAGGGCCCACCGAGTATCAATTCTTAAAACCTAGTTTCATGCTAGGTACTACGCCCAACTAGGGCAATTTTCCCCATATCCAAATTTTATCATCGGTTGATCGAATTGATTTCGGTTGACCTAAAAATTCGCGTTAGCGTATCAATTTTTCTATGAAGAATATTATGATGCTATTGTTTAGCACATTTTTTTGTCATGGTTTATTTGCCCAAACCTACTTAGTAAATGGCGTGGTTACAGATAGTTTTCATCATCCACTTGCCTCGATAACTGTAAAATTAAGTAAGACCAATGTCTTTGCAGTAAGCGATTCTTTGGGCAGATTTTCTTTTCAAGTTGCCAATGGAGCATACGAACTGCAAGTGAATGCCATAGGTTTTCATTCCATTACAAACAAAATTGTGGTTGATGGAAAAGCTATTCAAACGGTTTTAAAATTGCAATCGTATTCGCATTTGCTAAATGAAGTAACCATCAAAAGCAAAGCTATTGAGGAGCGCCGCAAGGAAGAATCATTGGATGTAGAAATCGTAAAAGCGGATTTTATTCAACGCAATTTGGGCGGAAGTTTAATGAATACACTACAACGGTTGCCAGGGATCAAAACCATTGGTATTGGTTCGGGCCAATCTAAGCCTTTGATACGCGGCCTAGGCTTTAACCGAGTGGTGGTAGTTGACAAAGGAATAAAACATGAGGGGCAGCAATGGGGAGCCGACCACGGATTAGAAGTTGACCAGTTTGCAGCTGAAGAGGTTGAACTTATAAAAGGCGCTGCCTCTTTTGCTTACGGTTCTGATGCTATTGGTGGCGTCATCAATATCAAAGTACCAACTTTGCCAACACTAAATAGTTTTGGTGGTGATTTAAACTTAATTGGCAAAACCAATAATGGTCTGTATGGCACTTCGGTTCGCCTATTCCAAAGAAAGGAAAAATTCTTTTTTGATGGCCGGTTTACCTATCAAAATTATGGCGATTATCGTGTACCCACAGATACTTTGTATGTGTATGATTTTGCAGTTGGCTTGCACAAAAACTACTTGAGGAATACAGCCGGCAGAGAAACAGGAATCCATTTTAATACCGGTTATGTAACCGAGAAATTTAAAACCATATTTTATTTGAGCAACACCTACAGCAAAAGCGGATTTTTCGCCAATGCACACGGCTTAGAACCAAGAAGAGTTGATGCGAGCTTACATGATGCCAATACTCGCGATATTTTGATGCCATCCCAACAAGTGAATCATTTCAAATTGATTAACAGAAATACTTTGGTAGCAGACAATCATAATCTGGAATTGGAATTAGGCTATCAGCATAATTTCCGTCAGGAATACAATCATTATGTTAATCACGGTTATATGCCACCAGTTTATCCAAGCTCGATAAAGATCCCAATTAATTTGGAAAGAGAATTCGATAAACAGGTTTACTCGTTCAATGCAAAAGATCAAATCACACTGGGCAAACATCTGTTACAAATTGGCCTGAATGGCGAATTGCAAGACAATTTAATTAATGGTTGGAGTTTTTTAGTGCCTGCATTTCAACAAAAAAGTTTTGGTTTGTATGCTTATGAAAAGTGGAAAGTGAGCGAAAAATTATTGTTGCACGGAGCGATAAGGTATGATGTGGCAAAGCTAAATCTGTTCAAATATACAGATTGGTTTACTTCAGAAACCAACAGAGGCGACATTGAGCAATTGGTAAGGGCTAATGATTTAACAAGGAGCTTTAACAGCTTTGTATGGTCGTTAGGCTTGAACTATAACCTCGATTTGTTTGAATTCAAAGCAAATATTGGAAAGAGTTTTCGCATGCCAATAGCAAAAGAATTGGGTGCAAATGGTGTAAACTACCATTATTTCAGTTATGAAAAAGGCAATGCGAACTTAAATCCAGAGCAATCTTACCAAGCAGATTTCTCTGTAGCATTTAAGGCAAAAAAATGGTTGGCCAAGTTAAGCCCTTTCTTCAATTATTTTCCGAATTACATTTATTTGAATCCTACGGCAGCACATGATTATTTCTACGGCGCAGGCAATCAGGTTTTCGAGTATGCGCAAAGTGAAGTGATACGCTATGGTGGCGAAGTGCAGGTAAAATATCAGTTCAGCAAACAATGGAGTTCGGAAGTATTGGCCGAGTATTTGTATGCCGAGCAATTATCGGGAGATAAAAAAGGATATGCTTTACCTTTTTCTCCACCTGCTTCGGCATTGTTCAATGTAACCTATTCGCCGCAAAAGTTTCTGGGTAATGCAGACACTTACTTCTCATTGGATTATCGCATTACTGGCAAACAAAATAACATTGTTCCACCAGAGCGAAAAACGGCAGGCTATAACCTGTTCAATTTTCAAGCTGGTGCTAAGCTTCAAATTGGGCAATATCCGCTTAGCATTAGTGCACAATTGCAAAATGCATTCAACACCAAGTACCTCAATCACACCAGTTTTTACCGCTTAATCAACTTGCCAGAACAAGGCAGAAATGTAGTACTATCGGTAAAAGTGCCTTTCAATTTCAAGCATCATCAATAATTAAAACTATGAAAAAACAACAATTGCCATTGCTCTTTTTAACTTTTCTTCTTGCCTTATCGGCTTGTAAAAAAGACAGTGAAGACATCGACACTGAATACCCCACAATTGACGTAACTGGAACGGCCTTTCCTCAACAGTGCACAGTGATTAAACGAGGCGAAAATTTCGTTTTCAAAGCAAAACTGAGTGACAATGTAGAACTCGGTTCTGTAAGTATCGACGTGCATCACAATTTCGACCATCATAGTCATAGTACAGAAGTGAACGAGTGCAATTTAAGTGCGGTAAAGCTCCCTGTAAAGCCATTCTTGTTGATCAAGGATTTTCCACTGCCAGCGGGTCAAAAAACATACGAAGTAGCACAAGAAGTGATAGTGCCTGCTGATGTGGATGCAGGAGACTATCATTTCTTAATTCGCTTAACCGATAAAACTGGATGGCAAACGCTTAAGGGATTAAGCATCAAAATCAATTAACAAATCATCAATTATTTAAAACACAAAAAAATGATCACTAAAAACAAACTTAAAATCACCGCATTATTTTTCTTACTAGCGGCAAGTTTCGCAGCCTGTAAAAAAGAAAACAACACGCCAGAACCAGATGGTACAGCAAAAGAACAAAAATTTGTAAGAGTTCTAGTGAGCGATGAAACATCAACCACGTTAACTCAAATAGACCCTTTCGCAGCTAAAACATCCACGTTTACCGCTAAATATCCCTTAGCCAATATCTATGGAACAGCGTCTGGTAGATATGCTGCTGTGTTATATGGCGCACAAAATCTCGTAGAGGTTTTCGATAGCGGTTTGCAATCTCACGACGACCATGTTGATGTGGATGGTGTTGCCAAATGGGCTGCTATTACCGCCAATGGCATTAAACCAACCCATTTTAAAAGTAAAGGAAAGGAATCTTTAATCTTTAATGATGGTGATGGTACGCTGAGCGTTGGTAACGATGTTGATTTCAATACTGCAAATACAAAGTTTAAAACCGTAAATGCTGGTTTATTGCCACACCATGGTGCAATGGCCCAATTTACGAACGGCAACTATGCTATTACTTCTACCGCCACCTCTGGGGCGTCTCCGACTATGGTAATTGTAACCGATAAAAACGGAGCATTGGTTCATGCGGCTACACAGCAGGTTGGCAATATACACGGTAATGCAAGTGATGGGCAAAATGCCGTATTTGGTGCTTTCACCTCTTCTGCAGCAAATGCTGGAGGTGTTTTGGTAGTCTCGCAAAATGGCGCACAGCGTGTCATTCAAAATCCAGATGGTTTTGGTGCATTTCGTCTAGCAACGATCTTGTATGCAGAAAGCGCTAAAAAATTTATTGGATACGTAGCTACTAAAGGTGCTTATCTAATTGACCTCACCACTAATCGAATAACACCAATTTACGCCGGAGCAGATGCTTTTCAATGCAAAATAGATTATGCTGGTAAAAACTTACTGGTTTTAACGCTTGATGGCAAATTGAGAATTTACGATTTAGCTTCAGGTAGCTTGAAAAAAGAGGGCGCTGCAATAACTGCAGTGGTAGCTACCGATACTTATAAACCTGTTTTAGAGGCTACGGCAAGATATGCGTACGTGGCTGTTCCAAGTGCTGGCGAAGTGCAACAGATAGACTTAACAGATTTTACCAATGTAACCAAGCATAAAGTATCTGCTAAACCAGTAAGGTTAACCTTATTAGGTTTTGAAAATAGCGCAGGACATAACTAAGAAGCTAAAAACATGAAAAATTCAATCACTTTACTAATGTTGCTTGTGGTTTTTGCAACAAGCTGTAAAAAAGACGATAAACCCGAAATAATTGCACCAACGGCTACCAATATAGAAATAGGTACGGCCAACAACAAACAAGCGATACGCGGAAGAGATTTCCATTTAAATGCCGATGTAGTTGCTGGAGACAAAATCAAAGCTGTAGAGATTAAGATCTTGCAAAAAGCAGGGCAAACTTATACATCCACCTGGAAATTCGAATTGGCCTGGGAGCAATATAACGGTGCAAAAAACACCAATATACACAAGCATTTTATCATTCCAGCCGAAGCACCAGAAGGTAAATATGATTTCTATTTCATTGTGTTGGACGAAAATGGTGCAAGGTTAGAAATCAAAGAAGACTTCACCATTATTGATGCCGCAAATATGCCGGTTGATCCAAAAATTGGTCGAGATATTTTCTCGCGAAACGGCACGGTCATTTATTATATGGATAGCTATGTAGAACAAGAGCTCATTTTTAAAAAAGGAGACGAATTTACAGCTCACGCTCAAGTAAGTGAAATAAAGGGTGATGGAATATTATACACCGTTCTCATCAAGAGAAAAGCAAATTATTTTCCAGAATCCATAGAAAAGCTTGATTTGGGAAAAGCCATCGTAATTTCTAAAGTCGAACACAAAGGTCTTCCAAATGCATCAAAAATATCTACATTAAAACAAGTAAATGGAGTTTATGGTGGGGAAACAATCACAATTGGTGCAGAAAAGGATGGTAATGAGCCTATAGCTAATCCCATCATTGGAGAAAAAACATGGGAATCTGGAAAGTATAACTTGGTGATTTTGTACAAAAACACCACTTATAACATGAGTACCTATAAATCAATTCCAATTACAATAGCTTATTAAATTGAAAAAGAGAAGCCGTCTTTTTAGTATTTCAATTAGGTTAATGCTGATAATTACCTTTTTAATAGGGATGCTGTTAGGCGTTATCTTAACCTTACATTTGAATTAGTGCATTTTGAAATTTACAAGTATTTAAATTCTTGTTAGGTCATCAAGCAAGTTTCTAGAAAACACATAGTATCGGGAGCTACTATCAAGAAAGTCTTACCATGTCTGGTAGGGCTTTCTTGTTTAGCGGCCTTCTCTATTTTCTGCTTAAAAGAGATCAATGCCAAAAGTTGTGGACTAAGCAAATAATTTAGTCAACCTGAACAATAAAAAGTTGATATTTTCCTCCCCCTGAATCTTTATTGGATGCTATAGACCATATTGTGGATTGGACATTTGAGGTCTAGAACGCATTTAAGTCATTTTTTTCTAAAAATGACACCAATAAACGTTTAACATTTGTATTTTAAAATTACATGGCTATATTTGCATAACCAGTTATGTAATTAGTTAACTTATGGATTTATTCGAGAAAACAGGAAAGATGGCACTAGGAAGTCGTCTCCGTTTATTTACCGCAAGGATTACAGAAGATGCAGCCAAAATTTATGAGTGGTATCATATCGATTTCACCCCAAAATGGTTTCCAGTGTTTTTTGTGCTCGCCGAAGGTGAAGAAAAGACAATTACCGAAATTGCCAACGAAATTGGACATTCGCAGCCTTCTGTTAGTAAAATTGTAAAAGAAATGATTGCCGCTGGTTTGCTGAAAGACAATCAAAATGCTGCAGATAAGCGCCAAAATGTGGTGACCCTATCCAAAAAAGGGAAGTCTATTGCTGAACGGGTTAACCTGCAATGTGCCGATGTAGATGCAGCCGTAGAAAGTGTTATTTCTGAAGCCCGACATAACCTTTGGGAGGCACTAGCAGAATGGGAATACTTACTAGACCAGAAATCTCTAGTAAAAAGAGTACAAGAGCAACGTAAGTTCAGAGAAAGTAAAGATATAGAGATCGTAGATTACAAAGATCAATATCAAACAGCATTCAAGGCCCTAAATGAGCAGTGGATCTCTACTTATTTTGAAATAGAAGAAGCCGATAGTAGAGCACTTGATAGCCCAAAATCATATATACTAGACAAGGGTGGGAAAATCTTTATTGCACTTTACAACGGTGAACCAGTTGGTGTATGCGCATTGATAAAAATGGATGATCCAGATTATCAATATGAAATGGCAAAAATGGCCGTTTCGCCTACTGTACAAGGTAAAAGTATAGGCTGGCTGCTTGGCCAATCAACAGTTAATGCGGCAAAGGAACTGGGTGCATCAAAGCTGTATCTTGAAAGCAATACATTGCTTAAACCGGCAATTAATCTTTACCATAAACTCGGATTCAAAAAGGTGGTTGGTCGTTCAACGCCATATGCCCGTTGTAATATCCAGATGGAATTAGTGTTAAACAATCAAGATCATACCTTATGAAGAACGTAGTAAAGAAAGAAAACAGCGTATCAAGACAATTTTTAGGTGTAGACTTTGTTGTGCTGTCGATAGGGAACGATTCGATGGTTACTAAAATGCTTTATAAAAGCACAGATAAAGTACCTTTTCATAAACACCCTAACGAACAAAGTGGATATGTAATCTCAGGCAAGTATATTCTTCGCTTTGATGGCCAAGAGTATGAATTAAGTTCGGGCGATAGCTATTCTATTCCAGCTAACATAGAACATGCTATCGAGATTGTAGAAGCTGGGGAGGTTTTGGATGTATTTACGCCAATCAGACAGGATTACCTCTAACAAAACGGCAAATAATTTTATCTTTGAATAAGTATATCTTTAAATTTCGGTGTCATTCATATATCGCTAAAGTTAAAGCTCAAAAACGGTAAAATTGATGCCAGAAAAAACAGATCAACTTGCATTGTTATTTAAGGAAATCCAGCATGGAAATAAAAATGCATTCGATGAGTTTTTTTTATTGTATTACGATAAGTTATTAGCTTTTGCTTTACAATATACTAAGCAATTGGAAAGTGCAGAAGAGATTACCTCAGAACTTTTTGTTAAAATATGGATTAAACGCGCTGGATTATCGACCATACTTAATCCAGACGTTTATCTTTTTATTGCGATCAAAAATGCCTGCCTTAACCTCATTCGATCTGAGAAAAAAAGATCTATGGCGTTCACGGCACAACCGAATGATCAATCATTAGAAAAAGTTCTCGTTAGCGACGAGCCGAAAATGGAAGATAAGGAGCTTAAAAAGATACTCGACCTAGCAGTTAACGCGCTCCCTATTCAACGCAAAATGATCTTTAAATTGATCAAAGAGGATGGACTAAAAGGTCACGAAGTAGCTTCGATCTTAGGTATCTCTGTAAGAACAGTAGAAAATCAGCTTTACAAGGCCGTTAAGTCGCTCGCAGAATCTATTAGTGAGTATATCGGTTATCATCCTCAAAAAAAAATCTCCAAGAAACAAGTGCTTTCAGACTTCCCTCTATTATTTTTTTTATAGCACAGTAAGTACTTTCCTTAAACGTATTGTCTTTAGTATAATTAACATTATATACTAATGAACAAAGATAAATTCATAGTGCTCCTATCCAGAAAATTCTCAGGAGAGATTTCTGTTGATGATAAAGAGGTATTGGAACAGTTAATTGAAAATAATGAAGAATATAGGTTGCTTGCAAATGAATTTCACCACTATTTCAATGATAAGAAAATTGCTACGCCAAAAACAGAACAGCTTAGTCGTACTTGGAAAATGATTTCGGTTGCGGAACATGACGGCTTTAAAGAAAGATTCGATTATTCATCACCTCAAAAAACAACTTTCTTTCATTCCCTACTCTTTAAGGTCGCGGCCATGCTTGTACTCTTTGTCGGAGCTAGCTTGCTTGGCTATCATTTGTTAAATCGAAATATCGGCAATAGTTTAATAACGGTAGCAGCTGCAGATCAAAAAATGTTCAAAATGCTAGACGATGGCACCAAAATCTGGGTGAATAAAAAATCTGTCATTCGTTATAATGAAGATTTTGGAAAGCATAAACGTGAAATATTTTTGGAAGGCGAAGCTTATTTTGACGTGATAAAGAACAAAGCAATTCCGTTAATTATTCACGCCAGAAACGTTGATATTGAAGTAAAAGGAACCGCTTTTAATGTAAATGCGTATAAAGAAAACGATAAAATACAGGTGGCCTTAGTTAGGGGTTTAATACAAGTAACCGATAAGCTCCATAGCAAAAACAAAGTATTGCTTAAGCCAAACGAAAAACTTATTGTTTCTGCTTTCCCAACAACTGCAAACCAAGATAATTTTGTAGTACTATCATTAGCCTCAAAAATAGTATTAAACGATACCAAGTGGATTACTGACACCCTCGTTTTCAGCAAAGAAAAACTAAAAGACCTTACATTGCGGATGGAGAAAAAATACGACTTGAAAATAGAAATCCGTAGTGAGCAATTAAAAGAAAAAAGGTTCAGTGGAACATTTACAAATGAAACCATTCATCAGGCACTAGAGGCTCTTAAACTTTCCTATCCATTAACCTATACCATCAACAATAGGTTGGTAGTGATTAAAGACTAAGTATGAAAAGATTTGTACTTGTGATGATACTGTTATCCAGTTACAGCATAATTTGTGGGCAAGACCGCAAACTAACGTTAAACCTCAATAAGGAGCCCATCCATTCCTTTTTTAAACAGATTGAAAATCAATGTGGATATACCTTTGTGTATAGTAATGAAGTAATTTCTGACTCGATAACCATCTCCTTAAATGTAGTTCGTATGCCAGTTAAACAAGTGCTTGCGAACATACTTCCAGAAAAAAGGCTTATTTACCAAATGATATCCGATAAGTTGATTGCAATTGGCAACAAAAAACAGCTTGGGCAAGAAATTGGTTTGCCATCAAAAACGGTGTTAAATGGTGTAATTGTTGATCAGAATGGAAAAGGAGTACCATTTGCCTCTATTAGCCTTTTCGAATCGAATACTTTATTACAAGGAACAATAAGTACGGAAACAGGAGCCTACCAGCTTTCGCATCGCTTTGAATCGCAGCATATTTATAAGTTAAAGATTTCGTCCATAGGCTACGAGATGTTTGAACATAGTTTTAGTTATCCAGATACAGCGGCAATCAAACATATCGTAATGACCGAAGATAGACAGACGCTAAAAACGGTAAATGTAATTAGTGATAAACCTTTAGTAGAAAGAAGAACGGATAGATTTATTGTAAATGTAGAAGGAAGCATTTTAGAAGTTGGCAATAATGGTCTTGAGGTACTTCAAAAATCTCCGGGGATTTGGGTGGGTAACGATGGCTCAATCAAAATCAAAGGAAATCAATCGGTAATGGTAATGATCAACAACGTGGTGCAAAGAATGTCTGAAAGTGATCTTGCCGAATATCTACGTACATTAAGATCAGAAGATATTAGTAAAATCGAGATTATCTCAAGTCCTCCTTCAGAGTTCGAAGCGGCCGGTTCTGGTGGTATTATCCATATTATCCTTAAGAAAACACGGAAAGATGGCCTCGTTGGTTCCGTATCAGGGCAATACAGACAGCAACAAAATCGACCTGCCTACGGATCTGGCATTTCACTTAATTATAAGCTTAAAAGCTTGTACTTATCAGGGAGTATATCTGCCGGAAAAGACGAAAGCGACTATATCGCAAGTACAAAAATCAATTACCCCAATCAAGATTTTTATGCAAGTAGCACCAACAGATATAATAACAATGGAAGATTGATGTATAGACTTAGTGCAGCATATGACCTTGGCAAAAATCAATCTTTAAGTATCCAGTCGGTACAAAATGAAAATAAAATGAATCAATATTTTGATACCAATATTTCATTCCTTGGAGCACAACCATTAACAGGACAAGCTAGATCGGAATGGTTCAGAAGGCCATCACTTCATTCGACCACCTTAAATTATGTTCTAAAAACGGATAGTCTTGGCTCTGAATTGAAGATTATTGGAGATTATGTTTATAGTACCCGGACAGAGCTAAATAACTTCCGTTCAGTTTATAGTTTTTCCCCTAAAAATTCAACTTATCGTAACAACACGCCGAATAAGACTAATTTATATAGCCTACAAACGGATTACACCAAAATGTTTAACAGTACCCTTTCTTTTAAAACGGGGCTTAAATTTGTTGCAACCAAAAGAGACAATGAAGTTCTAAATGAAAATTTTAATGGAGGAACGTGGCAAATAAATCCTGCTTTAAGCAATCGTTTTATTTATGATGAAAATTTATCAATGGCTTATGCGTCTCTAGAAAAAAGCTGGGGAAAATTGAGTGCTAAGATTGGCCTTAGAGCAGAGCATACTGATATGAAGGGGAATTCGATTACTAAAAATGAACAGTTTACAAGAGATTACCTCGGCCTTTTCCCTTCTTTTTTCCTTAATCAGAAATTGAATGAGAAAAGTGGTAGTGCGCTTTATTTAAGTTATTCGAGAAGATTACAACGTCCGGGATTTGGCGATCTTAACCCCTATCGTTTGCAGTTTGATGATTACTTAACTCAATTGGGAAACCCGGCCCTTACGCCAGAATACACACATAAAGTTGAAGTTGGAACAATTTTTTGGAAGAGCTTTTCGGCAGATATATATTATGCACTAACAGTTGACAAGATAGCCCAATTGGCCAACCCAGTGGGAAATGTTATTGAATATCAGACTAGAAATTTTAACAACAGCAATGAATACGGTTTTTCGTTCAATGCTCCAATAAAATTTTTAAAGTGGTGGACCTCAAATAGCTCAGTTGCAGGTTATAATCTTAGCTATAAGCTTAACGATTATCACATAAGTCAAACTACATTTTATGCAAGATCCTATCATATGTTCACATTTAAGAATCTCTTTGATTTAGATACTGGAATAGATTATCGCTCTCCATTTGTACGTGCAAATACTAAGGTTTCTTACCAATTGTATACGGACTTGGGTATTTCTAAAAGACTTTTAAATAAGAGCCTAATGCTACGTTTTTATATAGCCGATGTATTTAACACCGCCCGAGAAAAAGATTATACCGAATTTGAAGACACAAGAATAGATTTTTATCAAAAAAGACCTACTCAAAGTTTTAGTCTTTCGATAAGTTATAATTTTAGTTCGGGTAAAAAATTCAATACTAAAAAGATCGAGCAAAGTAATGACGAAGAAAAACGCAGAATCGGAAACTAATCAACCTCTCCACTTTATATGGGCAAATTTTTTGTGATCATCCTACTTATGTTAAGTGCCGCAGCAATAAAGGCCCAAGACCGTAAAATAACGCTCAATTTAAAGGATAAACCTATTGTTGTACTTTTTAAGGAAATCCAATTGCAAAGTCGATACAATATTGTCTTTAGTGATGAAATTGTTTCGGATACGATGCTTGTTTCTGTAAATGCAGTGCGCTTATCGGTTTCAAAGCTATTAGATAGTGTTCTTGCTAAAAAACAGCTTTTTCATCAAATGTTATCTGAAAACATGATCGTAATTGGAAGTAAAAAGCTTTTGAGAAAAGAGGATACAGGTATATTAAAGACCACGTTAACGGGTACCATCATCGATCCCGAAGATAATGCAGTCCCCTTTGCAACGATATCACTTTTCGAAGATGCCCTTCAAATAAATGGCACTATTGGCAGTGAACATGGCACCTTTCAATTTAATCATGCACTTATTGCAAATAAGAAGTATGTATTAAGGATATCTTCGCTGGGTTATGAAGCTTTAAGCATTCATTTTTCTCGTGTGGATGGCAAATTCGACCCAAAAGAATTTGGCAAGATAAAACTAAAACCAGCAGCCAGGCAACTGAAACAGGTAAACATTAGCGGAACCCAACAGGTAATAGAAATGGATGGTGGAAATATTGTATTCAATGTTGCTAAGAGCATCAGCGCGCAAGGATTAAATGCATTAGAATTATTAGGCAGATCGCCTGGCGTAACTGTCGGAACTGATAATAATGTTTCTCTTAACGGAAAATCTGGCACTTCAATCTTAATCGATGGGAAACAAACTTACCTTTCGAGTAAGGAGATCGCAGAAATATTAAGGTCTATGCCTTCATCAACTATCAAATCAATAGAAATCATAAGTAATCCGAGTGCGAAATATGATGCCGCTGGTACTGCTGGTATTATCAATGTGAGAACATTAAAATCATTGGTGCAAGGTTTTAGTGCTGGTTTCACTTCGGGTCTAAATTATGGTGTATATCTAAGAAGTAATCAAGATCTCTCACTTAGTTATAGAAAAAACAGGTTTAATGTTTTTGGTAACTACAATCATTTTTTAGGTAAATATTCTTATCTCTATGGCGCTGATCGGCTTCAAGAGGGAAAATTCTTCAATAGTTTTACAGACGATATAGATAAGCGAAACAAAATGGGGTCGAGATTAGGAGCCGATTTTTCGATCGATAAGAACCAAACGATAGGCGTTTTGCTAAATGGAAATTTTATTTTTGGAGGCGGGATTACCGATACCAGAACTGAAATAGGTGCGGCACAAACAACAAACATCGATCAAGTGCTTACCGCTGTGAACGATTATTATCATCAACAAACTCAACGTTATAACGTTAACTTAAATTATAAATATGAAGATACTTTAGGGAGAATAATCAACATTGATGCAGATTATGGAGATTTTACTAAAAGAGCAGGCAACTTACAATCAAACAAATACACCACAAGTGATAATACAGTTTTGAGCGATAATCTTTACCGTTCCATCAATGGAATTGACATAGGATTAAAGGCATTAAAATTAGATTATACAAGAAATCTCTGGAAAGGAAAGCTCGAAACAGGAGCTAAATATTCGTCTGTATCCGCTGCAAATGACTCTAGGTTTTTGGCCGTGCAAAACGATGGTGAATTCCTAGACACGACGCGATCGAACAAATTTGTTTACATTGAAAGAATTGCAAGTGCATATGTTAATTATACCAAAAGTTTGCATAAATGGCAACTTCAGGGTGGATTAAGAGTAGAAAACTCTTCTTCTGAAGGTACGCTTGAAGCAATCTCATCGATTTCTGGAAATGCAAAAACTATACCTAGAAATTACACAAACCTATTTCCTTTCTTTTCTGCTACCGTAAAACCATCCGCTTCGCACAATTTTTCGATTAGCTATTCTAGGCGGATTGACCGTCCTGCATATCAAAATTTAAATCCCTTTATTTACTTGTTAGATGAACTTTCTTATTGGCAGGGAAATCCTTTTCTGCAGCCTCAATTGAGCCATCGAGGATTACTCCAATATGTTTATAAAAGTTCAACCATCGTAGGATTAAGCTATACCTATACCGATAATTTTAGTGTTGAAGTAACGGATACTGTTGATCAGGCCAGGATTGTTATGGTTCCTCGCAACCTTGGTGTGCAACAACATATGGCATTAACCCTAACTCAAACGCTAAAACCTTATAAATGGTGGAACATGACATTTAATGGCACATTATTTCATCTGTTTAACAAAATCGATTTTGGATCAGACAGAAAGCTTGAGCTAAACCAAACAGCCGTTAGGATGAATCTTCAACAAACGTTTAAATTGCCATATCAAATTAATGCCGAAGTAGTGGGAACCTACAATTCGAGACGTTTAGCTGGAGCCAACCAATTTGCCAGGGCAACAAGTTTACTAGATTTTGGTTTACAACGCAGTTTTTTAGACAATAAGGCTACTTTAAGACTTGTTTTTAGTGATGTTTATAAAGGTAGCAAAGCTAGGTCGGTACAAAGTGTGGGGGGACTTTATATTCAAAACTATAGTTATTTTGAAACCAGACAGGTGAGACTTAATTTTAGTTACAGGTTTGCAACTGGCAATGCGAAAGGACCTAGAAACAGGAGTTCTGCGCTTGAAAATGAAAATGGGAGGATCAAATAGTAAATTTTATTTTTAGTTGTGATAGCTAATTTTTTAGTTGATATTTGACTTAAACAAAATTTATAATGGATATTAAAGATCTGACTAAAGTAGAAGGGCAATTAATGCAGGTGCTTTGGAAGCTTGAAAAAGCTTTTGTAAAAGAAATTATTCATGAATTGCCAGAGCCTAAGCCAGCTTATAGTACCGTTTCTACTATTATCCGGATCTTAGAAGGCAAGGGTGTGATTGGTTATGAAGCTTTTGGGAAAACCCATCGTTACTATCCGCTTCTTACAAAAGAAGAATATATGCGATATGAAGCCGATAAGTTTTTAGGAAACTATTTTTCGAATTCAGTTCAAGATATGTTTTCATTCTTTGTTCGTGAGAAAAAGGTTGATTTAAAAGATGCAGAGCAATTGCTTAAAATGATTAATCAAATAAAAGATTAGCTATGGAGTTTCAGCATTACTTTTTCTGGTCTAGCGCCTCTTTAATTATATTTTATCTCTTTTATTTACTTTTCCTTAAGCGAGAAACATTTTTTGTTTTAAATAGAGTGTATTTACTCACGGCACTGTGCTTCTCTATTTTGATTCCATTTTTAGATTTGTCTACATTAATTGAAATTCCAAGAATTGAATTCGTTATTTCAACGTTTTCGACAATAGGTTCAGAAAAAATAAAGACCGTTGCTGAGAAAGATTTGAATTGGTTAGCTATTATATACTGGATCGGCGTTGCTTTTAATGCTATTTTATTATTCATTAAGCTAGTTGGTGTTAAAAGACAAATGAAATTACCAGTAGCCGGCATGGCATTCTCCTTTTGGAGAACAAAAGTTATCGATAAAAAACTTTCTGGTTTCGAAATGATCGATGCGCATGAAAACATCCATATTAAACAACTTCATACCTTAGATATTCTGTTAGTGGAAATCGTTGGTGTTTTTTTCTGGTTTAATCCTATTGTTTATGGCTATCGTCGTAGTTTAAAATTTATACATGAATATTTGGCTGATGCGCATGCGGTAAATTTTACGGAAAGTAAAAAGCAATATGCCATGGTATTGTTCTTGCAAAACTTTAAAACAGGTCACGAATTGGCAAATACTTTTTATAACGTATCGCTGCTTGAAGCAAGAATAAAGATGCTGCAGCGTAAAAAATCAGAGAAGTACCGTATCTGGAAATATTCTTTTTGTGTGCCATTAATTGCTGCATTAATAGTGATGTCTTCATTTAAATCATCAAATTTAAGCTCAAATTATGGCCTTAATAAAGCAGCTAGTTTTCCTAGCGGATTTGAGCACTTCAGTACCTATTTAATTAATAATGCACGTGAAGTTTCGTCTAAAAGCGGGACAGTAAAAGTGAGCTTTATCGTAGAGACTAGTGGCAAAGTAACAAATGAAAAAATAGAAATAGGATTGGACGAAGCAAGTAATACCGAAGCGCTTCGCTTGATTAAATCTAGTCCAAAATGGAACCCTGCATTGCAAAATGGAGAAAAAGTAAGATCAGGCTATGCGATAAATATAAATTTTAGAACTGATAATCAAATAGTTAAATAACATAACTAATTATTTAGCTTTTATAGCTAATTTATTAGTTGTTTGACTAATAAATTAGTTGTAAGTTTGGATTATTCATTTAATCCAATGGCTATGTATATCCACTCTTTAAAATTTAAACCACTATTTCACTGTTTATTTCTCATTTTCCTTTTCTGTTCAACGCTTGCAAATGGGCAACAATCAACTGGTAAAGTGGTTGGTGAAGTGGTTGATGAAAATCAATCAACCCTACCCTTTGCACAGATTACCTTGAAGCGTAATCTTGATTCTACATTAGTTAAAACGTTATTAGCTGATGAAAAAGGGCATTTCGAATTTGAAGCAACTCTTGGCAGTTATTTTATCGAAGTTAAAATGATGGGCTATTCTACCACTCGGTCAAACGCTTTCGATATTGCTGTTTCAAAAATTAAAACACTCGGACAAATTCAAATCAAAACATCAACTACCCAACTGGCCGCCGTAAGCATTTCTGCTCCACTCCCATTTGTTGAACGGCGGGCAGATAAACTCATTGTAAATCTGAATGGACTAGGCTCTGGCGCACCGATAATGGATGTGATGAACCAATTACCTGGCGTATCTGTTACCCCAGATGACCGGATTAGTCTGAATGGGAAATCTGTTCAAATTTACATTGATGGTAAAGCCACTACACTATCTGCCGAAGCATTATCGGGCATGTTAAAAGGCATTTCTTCTTCAGCGGTTCAAAAAGTAGAACTAATTGCCCAACCATCAGCTAAATACGACGCTGCGGGAAACGGTGCAATCATCAACATTATTCGTAAGCGTAACTATAAAGCTGGCTTAAATGGAAATTTCTACTTGGGTGGCGGCAAAGGTGAGTTCGGGAAAGCGAATGGAGGTGTAAATGTTAATTATAAAGGCAAAGCTTATAATGTATTGCTTAATATGGATTATAACTATAACAAATATTTTTATAATAGTTTTATTGCCTCAACCTTTATAGATCCAAATGAAATAGCAACTTCTCAACTGGTTTCTGATATTCCAAGTACAAGAACCAATTCAAATTATACGCCCAATTTAGGATTAGATTTTTACCTTTCTAAACGCACTACGCTATCAGCCGCTGTTAAACCTGGTTTTCAGACATTTGACCGTAACGGCATCGCCAACATTAGCAATGTTAACCAAGCTGGAAATGTAATTACTCGTTCTCAATTTCAAAATACCACAACGATTAATGCTACTAATTTTTCGTCGGGATTACGTTTACAGCATCAAATTGATACTATAGGCAGAGAATTAGCGATAGACATTGATTATTATCGATATGGAAATTATAATGATCAAAATAATATTAATATTCTGCTCGATTTAAACTTGAACCCACTTTATAGTAACCCAAGTGTTGTTGCGCAAAATCGTGTTTTTGATGTATATGCATTTAAAATGGATTATACACATCCATTAAGCAAAGGCAACCAACTTGAAATGGGGATGAAAACAAGTTATGTGAACGCAGGAAATTCAAACTTTTATAGTGATCTTGTAACCAACCAAACCGATCTATTTGATTACAAAGAAAGTATTTCAGCTCTTTATTCCACCTATGCTCATACTGGTAAAAAGTTTTCTTATCAATTAGGGTTAAGGGGAGAATATACAAATGGACGGGGCGAACAGCAATTTAAAGCAAACCGTTTCAACAGGCACTATTTTCAAGCTTTCCCATCACTACATGCCGATTATAAATTAACCCCAAACCATAGCCTAAGTTTAGGACTAAACAAAAGGATAGACCGACCGGGTTATGAAAGCCTCAATCCATTAATACGAATTGTTAGTTCTAACAATTTACAACAGGGAAATATAGCGCTAAAACCAGCGATAACCTATAATGCAGATGTGTGGTATGGTTATAAAAATGCATTCTTTTTTGGCCTCACCTATAGCTACAGTTTAGATGACTTTACTAGTATAGCCATTCCGCTAGCGAATAACATTACAACAACAATGCCTGGCAATGCCGATTATTCGGGTTATACAACAATTCAGGCAATATATGGGAAACAGCTACTACCTTGGTGGTATACAAGTACTAATGCAATTTTATCAAAACGATCATTTAAAGGAGAGTTTAATGGGTCGATACTAACGAATGAGGGCATAGCTGCACTTTCGGCAACTTCATATAATAGTTTCACATTACACAAGAACCTTTCTTTCATGTTCCTTTTTAACTATAGAGGTAAGAGTATGGAACGAACCATTACTAACCGTTCTTATGCTTATCTTACTGCAGGTATTCGTAGGCAGTTTTTGAATAAACGAGCTTCAATGCAATTAAATTTTATGGATATTTTTAAATCCTATCGAAATATTTACCAGCAAAATAGTGGCAGCTTACAACAATCGTGGCACAACCAATTTGAAACTAGAATGGTAAAGCTAAACTTTAGTTACAACTTCGGAGGATCAATAAAAACTAGTAAAAAAAGTAATGGCGCAGAGGATGAAAAGAAAAGAAGTTCTATTTCAGAAAATTAAGATTTTTTTGATACCTTCGCCGCCCCACTAAATTTTTATTGTTTTGAAGAAGCGCTTTTTATATGGCATAGACTTTGGCACTACCAATTCGGCATTGGCCATTTATGATGAAGATTCGAAAGAAATCCATAGCACCATAATCATCCCTTCACTCATCTATTTTTATCATCAACTAAACAGTGGAGATGAAAAAAATTATGTAGTCGGCGAAGCAGCGATAACAGCTTACCTTAAAGATGGAATGAAAGGACGTTTTATTAAATCCATCAAACAGATTTTATCAAGAAGTAGCTTTACAGAGACCCGCATCCAAAACAAAAGATATAATGCTTCAGATCTTGTGTCCATTATTTTAAAAGAACTAAAAAGCAGGGCTGATAAACTAATAGGACAAGATTGCCAAAAAGCAGTAATTGGCCGACCAGTGTTTTTTGATGACGATAATGTGCAGAAAGATACGTTGGCACAAAATCGATTAAATAAAGCAGCAGAGCTAGCAGGATTTTCTGAGGTTCGATTTCAATTTGAACCAATCGGAGCGGCTTTTGCCTACGAAAAAACACTTACAAAAAAAGAAAATGTATTAGTTGCCGATCTTGGTGGGGGCACAACAGATTTCACTTACTTGGTACTTGATCCTGCAAAAGTGGGCAGTTTAGATCGCAAAAACGATATGATGGCTACAGGAGGGATTTATGTAGGTGGCGATAGTTTCGATTCGGCTTTTATGTGGGAAAAGGGCACCCCTTATTTTGGAAAATATACTACATATGAAGCCACGCCTGGCAAAGTATTAACCGTTCCTAAATCACTGTTCGTAAACATTTGCTCGTGGGAACAGATGAATTTTTTTAATGGCCAACGCATCAAAAAAGACATCGAAGAGTATTATTATTTTTCAGGGCACGATCCAAAATTCAAAAACCTAATTACACTCATTGAAAATAATTTAGGTTATTCTGTATTTCAGGCAATAGAAAAAACTAAAATCACCTTATCGAATGCAGATAGCTCAAAATTTAGCTATCATAAAATGGATATTCGAATTGAAGAAGAAATTCCCTTATCAGAATACGAACACATTATAAAAAAGGATGTAGATCGAATTTCGGCATACCTAAACGAATTTATGCTACAAAATAGCATTGAAGCAAAAAACATCGACAGCCTTTTTCTAACAGGAGGCACTTCTATGGTTGCCAGTATACAAACACTATTCAAAACTAAATTTCCTCATTTAAAATTAAATTCGGGCGATAATTTTAAGAGTGTTGCAAAAGGTTTAGCATATAGCGGTTATTTATTTGACAATCGCTATATTTAGCTAACCTTTTAACCAAACTCCATTGAAACGTAGAAATTTTATTTATTTATCAGGTGTAGGCGCAGCCGCCGCAATGCTTCCTGCTATTCCAGTTTGGGGAAACGAGATTTCTCCAGAGCGTGCGCTAGAATATATCGACCCCGCAGCAAAAAAGATCATGTCTGATGTAGCCTTAAATGCTGCACGTTCAAAAGGCGCAACCTATACCGATGTTCGTGTGGGCAGATACCTCAATCAATTTGTGGTTACACGTGAAGATAAAGTAGAGAATATTGTAAACACCGAGTCATACGGTATCGGTATCCGGGTAATTGCAAACGGATGTTGGGGTTTTGCAGCAACAGATAAAATGGACAAAGATAGTATTGCAAAAGCAGCAGAATTGGCCGTTTCTATTGCCAAAGAAAATGCTCGCTTGCAAAGTGAACCCGTTCAATTGGCCCCTCAAAAGGGACATGGCGAAGTAAGCTGGAAAGCCCCTATTGAGAAGAATTCTTTTGAAGTGCCGATTAAAGAGAAGGTAGATTTGCTGTTATCAGTAAATGATGCCGCCATGAAAGGCGGAGCAGATTATATCAATTCTATTTTGTTCATGGTAAATGAGCAAAAATATTTTGCCTCTACCGACGGGTCGTATATAGATCAAGATATACACCGCATCTGGCCAACCTTCTTCATCACAAAAATCGATAAAGCTACGGGCAAATTCGATACCAGAAACGCCTTGAGTGCACCAAGTGGCAAAGGATACGAGTACTTAAACGCTAGGCCACAAGATAAAATACAAACTGCTTCTGGAACCCTTTACAAAGGCCGATACGATATGCTCGAAGATGCCAAACAAGGCGCAATACAAGTAGGCGAAAAAATGAAAGCAAAATCGGTAGAGCCTGGAAAATACGATTTGGTATTAGATCCATCTCACCTTTGGTTAACCATTCATGAATCGTGCGGGCACCCAACCGAACTCGATCGTGTACTAGGCTATGAAGCTAATTTTGCAGGAACAAGCTTCCTCACACTAGACAAATGGGAATCTAAAAAATTTAACTATGGCAGTAAGGAAGTAAACATTACGGCCGATAAAACCGAAGTTGGCTCATTAGGTGCAGTAGGTTATGATGATGAAGGGGTAAAATGTGGTAAATGGGATGTAATTAAAGAAGGTGTACTGGTAAATTATCAAGCCATCAGAGATCAGGCACATATTGTAGGTTTAGATCATTCGCAAGGATGCTGCTATGCAGATAATTGGAGCAGCGTACAATTTCAGCGTATGGCTAACATCTCTTTACAGCCAGGAAAACAACCTTTAACCATTGCCGATCAGATTAAAAATGTAGAAAAAGGAATTTACATTGTGGGCGATGGATCTTTCTCTATCGACCAGCAGCGGTACAATTTCCAATTTGGAGGTCAGCTTTATTATGAAATTAAAGAAGGCAAAATTGTAGGCATGCTAAAAGATGTAGCCTACCAGGCTAATAGCCAAGAATTTTGGAATTCGTGCTCAGCTATTTGCGATGAGAGCGATTATCGCTTAGGAGGCTCATTTTTTGATGGCAAAGGACAACCAAGTCAATCAAGTGCAGTATCGCATGGATCGTCTACTGCACGTTTTAATAAAGTTAATGTGATTAATACAGCTAGAAAAATCGGATAGAAATTATGCCAATATTAACTAAAGAACAAGCGAAAGCGCTTTTAACTAAAGTACTAAGCCACTCAAAAGCAGATCAATGCGAAATAAATCTATCTGGTTCCGACAGCGGAAACATTCGTTATGCACGAAACTCGGTTTCTACAAGTGGAGGAATTAGCGTAAACAGTTTAGTAGTTACTTCTGCCTTTGGCAAAAAATCGGGCGTTGCTACCATTAATGAATTTGATGATGCATCGCTAGAAAAAGTAGTGAGAAGATCGGAAGAACTGGCTCAACTTGCACCAGAGAATCCAGAATTTATGCCCTGCTTAGGCCCACAACAATACGGTCCCGATTCGCCAACATTTTCTGAATCAACCGCAGCAATGAGTCCCAAAGAAAGAGCAGATGCTGTACAGGCAAGTTTAACACAGGCAAAAGAAAATAAATTAACAGCTGCTGGCTTCCTTTCTAATAGCATAGGTTTTTCTGCAATGATGAATAGCAAGGGTTTATTTGCCTATAACAAATCTACTGATGTTGCCTTTAACATTACGGTAAGAACCGATGATGGTAAAGGCTCTGGCTATGCAACTAAAGGCTATAACGATTTTAAAAAGCTAAATACTAAAACAGATACTGCAATTGCTGCTAAAAAAGCATTGGCCTCAGTTACTGCAAAAGCCATTGAGCCTGGCAAATACACCGTTATTCTCGAACCAACTGCGGTAGCGGTGATGTTGGAAAATTTATTTTTCGACATGGATGCGCGACAGGCAGATGAAGGTAGAAGCTTTATGAGCAAACCAGGAGGCAAAACGAAAATAGGCGAACAATTGCTAGACGAACGCGTAAATATTTATTCAGACCCATGGAATGCCGAACTTCCTACTCCGGTATGGTCTGGCGATGGCCGTCCTCAACAAAAGGTAAACTGGATTGAAAAGGGAGTTGTTAAAAATTTATATTCGTCTCGCTATTGGGCTCAAAAAACAGGAATTAAATCTATTCCCACTCCCGATGGAGGCATTATGCAAGGAGGAACTAAATCTCTAGAAGAATTAATCAAAGGAACAGAAAAAGGAATATTGGTAACCCGTTTATGGTATATCCGTTCTGTAGACCCACAAACCTTATTACTTACTGGCCTAACCAGGGATGGCACTTTTTATATCGAAAATGGTGAAATCAAGTTCCCAATAAAGAACTTCCGTTTTAATGAAAGTCCGATCATAATGTTGAACAACTTGGATGAAATGGGTAAATCGGAAAGAACCGTTAGTGCCGAATCAAATACAAATTATCTGTTACCGCCTTTGAAAATACGAGATTTTACTTTTACTTCTTTATCGGATGCGGTTTAATAGTTCATTGGTTCAGCAGGTTATTGGTTATTAGGTAAAACTTTTAAAGTGGTATGGATTATCAAACTTATGAGCCTAGTGCGCCAATAAATTCGTTTGTAAAATGTTATTGGACATTAGATGCGCCTAAGTCTCTTTCGGCAGAAAAGCAACGCATTGTACCAGATGGCTGTATGGAAATGATTTTTCATCATGGCGATCTCTATTGGCAATATCTAAAAGATGGCAGCTACATTGTACAACCTCAATGCTTCGTATTTGGGCAAATTACAAAAATGCTGGAAATCGAAGCCAGTGGTGTGACTGGAATATTTTCGGTTCGCTTTCATCCTGGCGGATTTATCCCATTTGCTAGCTTAACCACAAAACAGATGGAGAACAGGGCCGTTCCTCTCAACGAGCTATTTGACAATGGTGTACAGGAATTAGAGGCAAAGATGTTAAACGCATTAACAACCGAGGATCGCATTAAAATAATCGAGGCTTTTTTGATAGATAAGTTAATTGCACCCGAATCAATCGATCGAATTATCAAATCGAGTGTTAAAACCATATTGAAGCTAAAAGGGAAATTATCGGTAACCGAATTATCTAAAGCTGTAAATACTAACCGCAGACAGCTTGAACGTCGATTTTCGAGTGTAATTGGATTAAGCCCGAAACAGCTTGCCAAAATCATACGACTACAAACTGCTATTCATGCCATGCTTAGTCAAGATTTCGACAATCTCACTACTTTGGCCTACGAAGGCGATTATTTTGATCAGGCACATTTTATTAAAGATTTTAAAGAGTTTACCGGTGTTTCACCAAAGAAATTTTATTCAGATCATTTGAAGATGACGAGTTTATTATTGAGAACTTAAACTTTATCGTGTATAGATGCTCATTGTCGCATTTTTACAATTTTTGAATTTTTAAGGTGATTAATTTTGAATTAACTTAATTACAAATACATTTTAAAAACAAAATCATGAAATCTTTAAGCGCACTATTCGCAATCTTTTTACTTTTTAACATGCCTCAAAATACTGGCATTAACGATCTTAATTTTTTAGCTGGCAAATGGAAAGTAGAAAACAAAGAAAACTATGAAACTTGGGCAGTTAAAGGCAACGATGGTCTTGAAGGAAAATCGTATAAAATAAGAAATGGCAACACACAAATCGATGAGTACCTAACGATTAAAATTACAGGCGAAAAAGTAATTTATACTGCAAAAGTGATGAACCAAAACAATGCTCAGCCGATTGAGTTTGTGTTAAACAAAACGATTAAAGATAAATTTTCATTCGAAAATGCTACTCACGATTTCCCTAAAAAAATCCAATATACCAAGCGAAATGATTCGACCCTATTTGTAGCAGTACTAGGCGATAACGATAAAGGATTTTCGTATAACTTGATAAAACAAAAATAATTAAACTAGTAATACTCCGATTACCTCAAATTTTTCGAATACGGTATCGGTATGAGGTGCATCGGGCAGTTCGTTGGTTAAATCCTGACCTGCCCAATGTTCGTAATGCTTACCATTTTTCCATAGTCTACTGCTGCCTACATCGTAAATTAATCCTTTATAGGCAATCCAAACCTGAGGTTTATCTTGCCCATTGCGTAAAGCGAGTTGTTGTTTAGTGTATGTAGGTAAATCCATTATTTGGCATACCTCTTTTTTAACACCTCTACTAGATATACACCTAACAGTAACATCCCCATCATGTAAAAGTGGTTTTCGAAAGGGATACTAAACAAATTTACATCAATTGTCTCTTTAGCTTGGTAGCTGATGATGGGCATATTGCATAAAATGCCATAACTAATATAAAACGGAATTAAGCACACTATAAAAGCTCGATAGAATTTGTACATAAATCGCAATTGATTTTTATACTCAATATATAGCAATAACAAAAACAAGATGGTAAACGTTGTGGCAGTATACCACTTGGTATACGCAAAAAATAGCATCGCCACCATTAAGCCGAGCAATAAATTACTGAGCGACAAGGCATATTTCTGCAAATCGTTTTTTGGAAACTTGGCATTTAAATACGTATAAATTCCTAAACCTGCAAAACTAGAAGTGAAGTAAAATAAATACATTTCTAGTGGAAGTTGGCGGTAGGAAATGCCCATGAGGTAAGCTGGATTAAATGACCAAACTTTTAATCCCGCAAAAAAAACACCCGTTTCCGAAAAAATTACCGTTACAATAAGAGAAGGTATAAGGAGCGAACGAAGGTTTATTTTTTCGTTGCTAGTTAAAACAAATGGGATAAGGAATAGAAATAAATTTAAATAGAGAAAGATGTGAGTCATTATTTGGTCTTAAATACAATTCCAAAAGTAATGATTTTGATCCAAAGAAAAAGGCTCCCTCATCTTTGTATCGGGGAGCCTTCTAATAAAAAGTACTAATTTGAATACTTACGAAGTTTAAACTTCGTAAAGCTTTAGTCGACCGCCGTCATGTCTTTAGCGTATGTTTTTAAGTATTTTTTTAATATTCCTCTAGCCACATGAATACGGGTTTTTACCGTTCCAATTGGAATATCTAATTCATCAGCAATTTCATGGTATTTGTATCCTTCAAAATATTTGATAAAAGGCACATAATATTCAGGTTGTAAAGTAGCTAATGCTTTATGGATATCGCCCATTACAAATTTACTTTCAACCGCATTTCTACTTGCACTATAATGCAAATTGGCCGACGAAATATCTTCTGATTGTGTAATCAACGTATTCGTTTTAACCATACGTCTGTAATTATTTATAAACGTATTTCTCATAATGGTAAACAACCATCCTTTAAGGTTTGTACCCTCTTTAAATTTACTATAATACGTAACAGCTTTTAACATTGTATCTTGTACCAGGTCGTTGGCATCTTCGATATCTTTTGTAAAATTTAAAGCGAATGACTGTAAAGAACCCGAATAATCGTGCAATTGGTGATTAAATTGTAACTGTGTCATGGTTTTAGTTTTAAGTTTTAAAAAGAAACTGAATTACTAAAACCTATACAACTTTAATACCAAAAAATTTAACGGTTAAATTTCGAGTTAATAAAATAGCCTCAGAGGGCCAGTACAGCAACATACTAAAGAATGTTTACTTCTCTGCTTAATGTTACACCAAACTTGGCATATACGGAGTTAATGATTTGTTCCGAAAAATCATACACCTCCTGTCCGCTTGCGTAGCCATGATTAACCAATACCAGTGCTTGATTTTTCCAGGTACCAGTTTGCCCCACCACTTTTCCTTTAAAACCACATTGCTCAATTAACCATCCTGCAGCTAATTTAATTTTTTCAGCAGGTGCTGGATAATGAACCACATCCGGAAACTTGGCCAACAATTCTTCAAATTCAGCCTTTTTGATGACTGGATTTTTAAAGAAGCTACCCGCATTACCAATTGTACTTGGATCTGGCAGCTTACTTACTCGAATAGCAGCCACTACATTAGAAACATCTGCAATACTAGGTTGTTTTATATTTCGTATTTCGAGTTCGGAAGCAATTGCACCATAGTGCGTACGAATGGTTGCTTTTTTATTTAAGTGAAAAGTAACTGAAGTGATAATATACTTTCCTTTCAGTTCATTTTTAAATATACTTTCTCTGTATCCGAAATTACAATCGGCATATGTAAACGTCTTAATTTGTCCGGTTGCAATCTCAAAAGCAGTACACGAGCTAAATACATCTTTAAGTTCAACACCGTAAGCGCCTATATTTTGAATGGGTGATGCACCAACTGTTCCTGGAATTAGTGTTAAATTTTCTAATCCTGCAAATCCCTTTTGTACGCAAAAATTAACGAGATCATTCCAAACTACTCCTGCACCGGCAGTTACACTTACTTCATCTCCATTTTCTAGGTAGCTGATCCCAAGAATGCTAATCTTAATAACTACACCGCTAAAATCTTTCGTAAACAGCATATTACTTCCACCACCGAGCACTAAAATCTCTTGTGTTTTTTGATCTATTGTATCAAAAACCTCTTTTAGATCAGTTTCTTCTTTAATTTCAACAAATGAATTGGCTTTAGCGTCGATGCTAAACGTATTATACGGCTTTAAGGATATGCTTTCTTGAAAAACTGGCATTTAAGATGAATTTTCACAAAGATACTAATACAATTCGCTCTCTTCATGTACGATTTTTTCAATTCTTTTATCGGGAACAAGCCAAACCAAAGCAACTAGCACATAAAGGGCCCCCGAAATCCATACTTCAAAAAAAGAACATGCAATGGCTAAGATATAACAAGCTACAGATAGCTTACCCTTAAAACCACCCCCAACTGCCTTTGACAATACTGATTCGTTACCATGATGTTTAATTAGCACATTGGTTAAAATACTGTAAGCCAATCCGTTCATCAATAACACAAAGCCGTATAACGCTATTGGTGCAGGGGCAAAATGATTTTCGCCCATCCATGCGGTAGTAAAAGGAATCATCGAAAGCCAAAAGAGTAAATGCATATTTGCCCAAAGCACACTCCCATTTACCTTATTTACAACCATAAACATGTGATGATGATTATTCCAATAAATCCCTACATAAATAAAACTAAGTACATAGCTTAAAAACACAAACAATAAGGGCATCAAGTCTTTAAACTCCTTAGCATGAGGCACTTTAAGCTCTAAAACCATAATGGTAATGATAATGGCAATTACCCCATCGCTAAACGCTTCGATTCTTCCTTTTTTCATCTTATAAAATTACAAAGTTTTTCTCATTTCACCACTTCACCTACCAAAATCCTCATTTCACCGACAAAGACTGTTTCTGCATTTCTTATTTATCTTCTTTTGTAGCATAGGGAACAAAATATATTACAATGGAAATAGAACAAACAGAGTCGACTCTAATTGAAGAACCGACCATTACAAATGAAAACATACACTTTCGCAATGGGGAGCTCCATCTAACCGCTGAAAACATGAGCTTAATAGATGAAATAAAAATATTAATCAGGAAACTTTGGAATTGAAAAAAGTTTCCATAGTTTTACGTCGGAATTTAGGAAAGATTTGTGAAAGTAATTCAGAGGTAAGACAGTGGAAGTAAAAGAATACATAGTTGAAGAATCGGATAAACTCTTTTGTCAGTTTGGCTTTAAGAGTGTAACCATGGACGATATAGCCAAGCATTTGGGAATGTCTAAAAAAACTATTTATCAGCATTTTAGTGATAAAGACGAACTGGTTAATATTTTAATTAAAGAAAAATTAAGCACACAAGATTGCAACATGGATTTTTTTGCTGCAAAAGCGGAAAATGCAGTTGAAGAAATATTTTATGCTTTAACAAACATTCACGAACTGTTATCGAGTATGAACCCTAAGCTTTTTTACGATTTACAAAAATACCACCCAAAAGCGTGGCTATCTTTTAAAGAGTTTAAAGAAAAAAATCTCGGCAAATGCATTCTTCATAACCTCGAACGTGGCATAAATGAAGGCCTTTACCGAAGTGAAATCAAAATAGACATTTTAGCTCAAATGCGATTAGAACAAGTCGATCTTCTTTTTAGTCAACACAATCATTACACCATGAACAAATATAGCCTCGTTCAAGTGATGATAGAAATAACCGAGCATTTCCTTTATGGGGTGTGTAATCCAAAAGGATTAGAAAAAATTAACTATTACAAACAACAAGCAACACAAGCATAATATATATATGAAACATTACGTCTACATTCTACTCTTTTGCTTAAGCTGGACAATTCCGGCCAAAGCTCAACAAAAAGATACCGTTGCCACTTTTACCTTAAACCAAGCCATCAGCTATGCTCAAAAACATCAAACGAGCGTTTTAAATGCTCAAATAGATGAGCAGATTGCCAAAAATACGGTAAAACAAACTATAGGTATCGGATTACCACAATTAAGTGGGAATGCAAACTTTCAGGACTTTGTTAAAATACCCACCAGTTTATTACCTGGGGAGGTGTTTGGCGCCCCTGGCACACAAATCCCAGTGCAGTTTGGTGTAAAATATAACTCTTCAATAGGCCTAGAGCTTAATCAGCTGGTATTCGACGGCACCTATTTGGTTGGCTTAAAGGCTTCCCAAACCTACAAAGAGCTTTCTACAAAAAACACTAGACGTACACGTATCGAAACCGCGGTTGCAGTTACCAAAGCGTATTATTCGGTATTGGTTAGCAACGAGCAATTAAGTTTACTCGACGCTAACTTAGATCGCCTAAAAAAATCACTCAATGATACCGAGCAACTTTTCAAAAATGGCTTTGTAGAAAAAATAGATGTAGACCGATTAACGGTTTTAAATAACAATCTACTTACTGAGCGCGAAAATGTAATCCGTTTACTTGCGTTGAACAAAGATCTGTTAAAGTTTCAGATGGGGATGACGGTTGGTAGCGAATTAACGCTAACTGATCAAATTAGTACAGTTTCAGTTTACGATAATGTGGCATTAGTTAGTGATACCACAGCCTACAAAAAAAGAATTGAATACTCGTTATTAGAAACCCAAAAAGCATTGAACAACCTAGATGTTAAACGTTACAAAAGCGCATTTTTACCATCACTATCAGCATTCGGAAGCACTTCTAATAACTTTCAAGCAAACAGTTTTGGTTCACTTTACGACCAACGTTTCCCTACTACAGTAATTGGCTTACGATTAGCAGTGCCGATTATTTCGGGTGGACAAAAAACGTATCAGCTGCGCAATGCGAAATTAGCGGTTTTAAAAACGGAAAATGATTTATACAATTTGCAAAACACTATTAATCTAGACATCAAGCAGGCGCAAACAACGTATAAAAATGGCCAACAATCGTTAGAAAATCAACGCAGAAACATGGATCTAGCAAAAGAAGTACTCCGTGTTACCAAAATAAAATACGAGCAAGGTGTAGGTTCTAGCATAGAAGTAACTACTGCCGAAACTTCGCTAAAAGAAGCTCAAAACAATTACATAAGTGCTTTATACGATATGCTTATTAACAAAGTAAATTTAGATAAAGCTTTAGGAAACATTAATTATTAAACCTTACATAACTATTATACAATGAGACGAATATTATTTATAGCGACCATCGCATTTTTAGCTGCCTGCTCACAGCCTAAAGATCCAAAAGCTGAATTAGCAGACCTTAAAAAACAACGTACAGAATTAGACGCTAAAATTGCAAAATTAGAAAGCTCTGTTGGCGGCAAGGATTCTTTAGCTACAAAAGATGTAACAGTTTATGATGTTAAAACCGCTCCTTTCAATAATTATATTGAGATACAAGGCAGAGTTGACGCAGAGCAAAACGTACTAGTTAACCCAGAAGCACAAGGCATCGTAACTGCAGTATATGTAGCGATTGGACAATCGGTAAGCAAAGGTCAGGTTGTGGCACAGATAGACGATAATGTATTGCGTCAGAACATGGCCCAATTGCAAACTCAAATCGATTTAGCAGTGAATTTATACAATCGCCAGAAAAATCTTTGGGATCAAAAAATTGGCACAGAAGTTCAATTTTTAAATGCTAAAACACAAAAAGAAGGCCTTGAGCGTCAGATGAATGTTTTACGTAGCCAACAATCGATGTATAAAATTAAATCACCGATTTCTGGCACCATTGAACAAATGGATTTAAAAGTTGGTGGAGCTGCAAGCCCAGGCATGTCTGCAATTAGAGTTGTAAACGGAAATTCTTTAAAAGTTAAAGCACAAGTTGCAGAAGCATATTTAGGTAAAGTTGGTCAAGGTGATGATGTAAAAGTAATTTTCCCAGACATACCAGATAGTTTAACCACTAGAGTTTCTTTTGCTTCAAGAGTTGTAGATCAGTCATCACGTAGTTTTAACATTGAAGTTAATTTACCTTCTAACAAAAGATATCGTGCAAACATGATCTCGATATTGAAAGTTGTTGATTATAAAAATCCAAAAGCAATTACAATTCCTGTTAATGCAATTCAAAATGCAGAAAGTGGGAAATATGTGATCGCAGTAGTTAATGGAAAAGCACAACGCGTTTCTATTACAGTTGGCCGAACTATTGAAGGCAAAACTGAAATTTTATCAGGTCTTAAAGAAGGTGATAAAATAGTAACTACTGGTGTAGATGACTTAAACGAAGGTGATCCAGTTAAATATTAATAAACGTTTAGGATAAAGATTAAGCTTTAGCGCTAATCTTAAAACCTCAAATTATATAAAAAAATGAAAGACGTTAACAAAGAGTTTAAACCATCGAGTTGGGCTATAGATAATAAAACTGCTATTTATATCATTACCATAATGATTACAATTGCGGGTATATTTGCCTATAACTCTACTCCAAAAGAAAATTTTCCAGAAGTAATTATTCCTAAAATATTTATTCAAACTGTGTATCCAGGTACTTCTCCAGAAAATATGGAAACCTTGGTAACCAAACAGCTAGAAAAACAGGTTAAATCTACGCAAGGGTTAAAAAAAATCACTTCTAATTCGTATCAGGATTTCTCTATTATTACTGCTGAGTTTGGTACAGATGTGGATATTAAAGATGCTAAGCAACGCATAAAAGATGCTGTAGATAAGGCAAAAACAGATTTACCGAACGATTTACCAGATGATCCGGTAGTACAAGATATTAACTTATCCGATTTACCGATCATGTATCTGAATATCTCGGGCGATTTTGATTTAAAGAAATTAAAAGAGTATGCTGATGATATTCAAGATAGAATTGAAGCGCTTCCAGAGATTTCTGGAGTCGATATTGTGGGTGCTTTAGATCCAGAAATTCAGATTACTGTAGACATCAACAAAATGAATGCAGCAAAAATTTCTTTCACGGATATAATGTTAGCCGTAAAAAGAGAAAACGTAACTGCATCTGGTGGTACAGTAAAAATGGATGGTTTGCGCCGTACATTAAACATCAAAAAAGAGTTTAAAAATGCCGAACAAATTGCCAACTTGGTCATTAAAACGCCTACAGGTGCAGCAGTATATTTAAGAGATATTGCAGAAGTTAAAGATGGTTTTAAGGAACAAACTAGTTATGCTCGTTTATACGGAAAAAATGTAATTACATTAAACGTTAAAAAACGTGCCGGTCAAAATTTAATCGAAGCTTCAGATAAAATCAATCAGATTATAACTGAAATGAGAGAAAAGTCTTTGCCAAAATCTTTAGATATTAAAATAACTGGCGACCAATCTGACCAAACTCGTGTAACCCTGCATGATTTGATCAATACCATTATCATTGGTTTTGTTTTGGTAACCATTATTCTAATGTTCTTCATGGGTGTTAAAAATGCAATTTTCGTTGCGTTATCGGTACCACTATCTATGTTTATTGCATTCCTATTTATGCCTTTATTAGGAAGCATTATGGGCTTCACTTTTTCAATGAACATGATTGTCCTCTTCTCCTTCTTATTGGGCTTAGGTATTGTAGTGGATGATGCGATTGTGGTAATTGAAAACACGCATCGTATTTTCGACAATGGAAAAGTGCCGATTGTAAAAGCAGCTAAAATGGCTGCAGGAGAAGTATTTGTTCCAGTATTTTCTGGTACTTTAACAACCTTAGCACCTTTCTTCCCACTACTTTTCTGGCCAGGAATTATTGGAAAGTTCATGTATTTCTTGCCTTTAACATTAATTGTAACCTTGTTTGCTTCATTAATAGTGGCTTATATCATTAACCCAGTTTTTGCGGTTGATTTCATGGAGCAGGATGATCATTCGGCCAATAAAAAGCCAACTTTTGACAAGAAAACCGTTAAAACACTATTAATTTTATTTGTTGTAACTATAATCGCTTATCTAATTGGTTTAGGAATGGGAACCTTCGGATTAGGAAATTTCATGGTGTTCATCATGATCATTTACCTAATAAATCATTTCGTTTTAGAAAACATGGTTAAAACATTTCAAAACAAAATTTGGCCAGGCTTTCAGAATAGATATGTTAAGGTTTTACATTGGGCAGTAGAGCATCCAAAAAAATTAATTTGGGGTACATTCGGCTTATTCTTTGCCACACTTATTGTATTTTTTGTATTAGTAATGAGTGGCAGACAAAAGGTTATCTTCTTCCCTTCTGCAGATCCAAATTTTGTATACGTGTACGTCGGTTTACCTGTTGGTACAGATCAAGCGTATACTAATGAGGTGGTAAAGAAAGTAGAACAAAAAGTTACAGATGTGCTTTCTAAAAATGGCAAAATAGATCCAGTGGTAACTTCTATCATTTCTAACGTTACAAAAGGTGTTACCGATCCACAAGACGAAGATCAAGGCGAATATCCAAACAAAGGAAAAGTGACCGTTGCCTTTACAGAATTTGGAAAAAGAAATGGTGTAAATACATCAGATTATTTAGGTAAAATAAGAGATGCCGTTAAAGGAATTCCTGGAGCCGAAATTTCTGTTGCTCAAGAACAAGGTGGACCGCCAACAGCAAAACCTATTAGTATTGAAATTACTGGAGATAATTTAGATTCAATTGTAAACACTTCAGAAAGATTAAAAAAATACTTAGTTAGTAAACAAATTGGTGGAGTTGAAGAATTGAAATCTGATTTTCAGAACAACAAACCAGAAATTGTTTTTGACATTGATAGAGAAAGAGCAAACAGAGAAGGTATTTTAACTGAAGATATCGCTACAAACCTTCGTTTTGCATTATTTGGTATCGAAGCTTCGAAATTCAGAGATGACAATGAAGATTATGAAATCAATATTCGTTCAAAGGACGATCAAAAAAATAACATTGAGGTATTAAGGAATACTAAAATAACCTATCGCGATATGGCAATGGGTGGTGAAATTAGACAAGTTCCAATTTCTTCCTTTGCAACTGTTGATTATGTAAACACTTATGGAGGTATTAAACGTAAACAACAAAAAAGAATTATTATTCTTTCATCAAATGTGTTGGGAGAGTATAATCCAAATCAAGTTGTTGGTAGTGTTGCACAAGAAGTTGCTCAGTTTAAAGCACCATCTGGAGTAGAAATTAAAATGGCTGGTGATCAGGAAGAACAAGCAGAAACTATGGGCTTTTTAGGAACCGCTTTCTTAACGGCTATTGGCTTAATCCTGATCATTTTGGTAACTCAATTTAACTCTATTAGTAAACCAATTATTATTTTGGTTGAGGTATTGTTCAGTTTAATTGGTGTACTTGGTGGATGTATTCTATTCAACATGCCATTCTCTGTAATGATGTCGATGTTAGGTATTGTTGCCTTAGTAGGTATCGTAGTACGTAATGGTATTTTATTAGTAGAATTTACCGAGCTGTTAATTAGCCAAGGATTTACAGTTAAAGATGCGGTTATCGAAGCTGGTCGTACACGTATGACGCCGGTATTATTAACTGCAACTGCAACAATGTTAGGTTTAATTCCATTGGCAGTAGGTTTAAATATCGATTTCGTGAAATTGTTTACAGAGTTAAACCCACATTTATACTTTGGTGGTGATAACGTTGCCTTCTGGGGACCGTTATCGTGGACAATGATTTTCGGTTTAAGTTTTGCAACCTTCCTTACTTTAATTTTAGTTCCATGTATGTATATCGTAATGGATAAAAATTCGAGAGCAATTAAAGGTTGGTTTAAGAAGAAACCAGTGGTAGTGGCCGAAACAGCGGAAGAGAAAGAGTAAATTTTTCAAACAAAAAAGGGCATCAAGAAGTTGATGCCCTTTTTTGTTAACCCATTACTTTATCGCACTTATCCTCGCTACAATTAACGTAATTACCAAACCAAAACACCCAATTACGGCGTACGAATATTGCAAGCTCGACAAAGCCGAGATATAGCCAATTAAAGGTGGGCCCATTAAAAAACCAAAATAACTAACTCCCGATACCATAGCTAGGGCAATGCCTGGCGCTACTTTGGTATTGCTTCCAGCGATGCTGTAAACCATAGGCACGATGCCCGAAACCCCAATACCTACCAACATAAAACCTATGGTAGCAGGTACAATGTAGGGGAACAGGACAGAAATGAACATCCCACTAGAGATAATTATTCCGCTCACTTGAAGCGAACGTTTACGACCAAAACGAACGATTATTTTATCGCCCAAAAACCGTCCACACGCCATCATAATCATAAAGGAAGCATAACCCAGTATCACGAGCGAATGAGGTGCCTTTACGATATCTTTAAAATAAACCCCGCTCCAATCAAACATCGCCCCTTCAGTAGCCATACTACAAAAGCCAATAATTCCCAATTGAACCAGCACTCCTTGAGGCTTAGTAAAGAGCTTTGCTTTTTCGCTCGTTTTAGGTGTTTGTTTAGGTATTAAATAGCGATAATTAATAAAAATATGTGCCCATGCCAATACCGCGATGGTCCAAAAGTGAAGGAGTGGCGAAAAGTGCAAATTAATCATCAATAAGCCAACCAATGCCCCTGAGAAGCCTCCCACACTCCAAGCGCCATGAAATGAGGTCATGATCGGCTTCCCGTAATAGGTTTCACCGGCAACACCTTGTGTATTTAGGGCGATATTGCAAAGGTTGCCTGATACACCTAAAAGGAATAGAAATAATGCCAATTGCCATCCGGTTGTTGCCAATGCTAAAACCGTTAAGCATAACGCATAAATTGGAGTGGCTATGGTTAGCATTCTTCGGCTCCCAAAAGTGGTAGTTAACCTGCCCGAGATAGGCATGGTAAGTAACTGCCCCACTGGTAAGGCTAGTAAAACGCTTCCCAACTCTGCATCCGAAAGTTGTAAAATCGATTTTAAATCTGGGATTCTACTCGCCCATGATGCAAAAACAACCCCTTGACCAAAATAAAATAAGGAGATGGCAAAACGTACTCTTTTTCGACTATATAAATCAGAATTTTGTGCCCTCGCTCCATCCATATAAACTGCTTTAACTTAAGAGCGCAAAGTTCCTCAATTCAATCGTTAATAGAAAACAATTTTATCACCATTATCTCACGATTTAAATTGAACGGCCTATTTCTTGTACAAAGCCATGGAAATTGATTTTCTTTTGTCGGCCACCCAAGCGAATGATAATCACTTTATTTTTGGGATTTACATAGATCGATTGATGGAACATACCCTGAGCTTTGTAATCGTAAACTTTTCTAGCATAAAAATATCTCCCATCTTGATTTCGCTCTATGGGGTAAGCCAAGCCTTCCTTACCTAAATCATTTACGGCACTAATGGAATCTTTAAAATATTTAAAATCTCTTGTAGCCCAGATCTGATTTTTATAGCGATATTTCGTCAACGTATCGGGATGTGTGGTACGATCTACCCATTGTTCAGAAATGATCTGCTTACCTTGCCAGTTCCCTTTATTCAAATAGAGCCTTCCAAACTTTGCAAAATCAAGTGCCGTAGCATTCATGCAACAAAATGCTTTGATATGATTCTTCGCATCTAAACTCCATAAAGCTTCACTTTCGGCACCTATCGGTTTCCAAAGGTATTCTTGCAATAAAATATGTAATTTCTTGCCTGTTACCCTTTCTAATAGCATAGCCAGTACTTGTGTATTGATGCTTTGGTACTCAAAAGAAGTATTGGGTTCATTCTTCATTCTTACTTTGTGTACCATCTTCTCTAGATCTGCCCCATAGTACATGCGAGTGATTTTTGAAAAAGGATTAAAGGATCGTTCGTTAAAATCGAAGCCGCTCCGCATATCCAGCACATGCTGTATCGTTAATCGCTGAAAGCGCGGATCATTTTTTTCTAATTCGGGCAGGTATTTAATAACCAAATCGTTAGTAGACTTAATCAGACCCTTGTCTGAAGCGATGCCTACTAACGTACCAACAAATGATTTCGCCATCGAAAAACTAGCCTGTTTGGCAAGTAAGCTTGTTCCTTCAGATAGATATTGATAAATGATACTGTCATTTCTGATAACCAAAAAGACATTTGTTTTTGTTTCTCGAAGCGAAGTATCTATCCGTTCTTTTAGCTGTCGATATTTTTGATTGGGGTAATTATTTACAAACTGAAAAGGTGTGTTCGATTTTTCAATGCTTACGTTTTCAAACTTAGCGCTATCTTTCGAATCGGGAACAAGATAGCGCATAGCTTTAAATGGAATGCATGCAGTTAAAAAAAGCAAGAAAAAGGGAATAGCAAAAATTTTTCTCATTTGTTAAAAATAAGAATCTAATTTTATCCATTCATAAAAGATTAATTATAATTTATCTGGTTGATAAAATCTTACTGTGCCATCTTCTTCACACGAAACAATTAGCAAACTTCTTCCATTCGGACTGTCTTTAGCTTTTACGAACATCAATCCTTCAGGTGCATCACCTGTTGCAAATAATTGTACAAATTTAGGTGCAGTAGGTATGCTTACATCATAAATGGCAACCATATCCACTCTTTCCATGCCGATAAAAGCTAATGTTTTCCCATTTACCATGGCAACAGTTATGGACTCTACTTCAACACCCTTGTTATCAGAGCGCGTATCGTCGTACTTACCGGCATCTATTACTCTTTGTTCTAAATCTTTACCAATATTTGCAACCAGTTGACCAGTGCTTGCATTTAATATGCTTACGCTCCTTCCACCAGTAGTATACAATTCGTCATAATCACCATCACCATCGGTATCCCCAAAAGCCTTAGTTACGGTTAACCTACCCAGATTTGCATCTTGTTTAAGCGTGGCAGCAGTCGGAAATTTAGTTGCATCCAGTGTTAAAGACTTAACTCGCCCTTCTTCATCAAATCCTTTCCAAGCACGTGTATCACCTTCGTTAGCTAATGCTAAATAATTAGATCCATCTGCCGAAAAATGAGAAATAGCATCAGGCAAATAAAATGCCTTAATTGGCCATGTGCCCAATTGTATTTTCGAATCTAAATCACTTACATCAAATGCATTTTCGGCAAGGCTTATATCTCTAACACCCAACGGAATAATTTTAGTAATTGTACCGGCAACTAAATCTATCTCGGCTACTGCATTATTTTCTTGTAACGTTACAAAAGCTTTTTTTGAATCAGCAGCAACGGCAACATATTCTGGCTCTATATCTTGTGCAAAACTTGCATTTGGACCGTAAATTCTTAGTCCGGCGGCAACAAGTGTTGTTTTACTTCCTGCAAAACCAGAAAAATCTAAGGTTTTAACTGTATAATTATTTTTCACATCGACAATAGAAATTGAACCTACGGGATCTATCGTATAATCATCGCTAGGCTCGCCTTCGTTCGCAGAGATGATGTAGTTCCCATCCGGACTAAACGTAACCATATCTGGCATTGCGCCAACAGAAATTTTCTTAACTTCTTCTAAAGTTGATGTTTTTAAAACTACAATATCTCCGTTTGCTTGGCCATTTACACCGTTTAAAGCAATTGCTAATAACCCATTGCTAACAGCTACACTATTTATTCCTGCATTATTTGGATAGGTAAGCGTTTTTAATTTGGTAACGGTTGGGTAAGCTGATAAATCTACTACTTCTACTTTTGTACCCCCATCATTACTTACTACAAATAATTTCTTTGTTGATGGATCATAGGCAGAGATTTCTGCAGCAGTTACTCCACCTAAATCGAGCATAGCTACTTCCTTAAAGCTGGCAATATTTTCAACTTCTGGTTCAATAGTTTCATTTTTTTTACACGCACTTAAAGCCAATGAAAGTGCTACAAGAGCAGTGAATAATTTAGTGTTTACGGTCATTTTTATCTGTTTATTTCATCGCAAAAATATCAGCAACGACCGCAAGCTATGTTTGCTTTAGATTACCATTTGGTTAAATTTTACGCCAGTGCGAAAGATTAATTTAACATACCATAAGGATCGACAAATTATGTAGCACAACGAACTAACCGGACATAAAAAAGCCGCAGAGTCAGTACAAATAATCTGATCTGCGGCTATTATTTCACATGAAGCTCTTTACTCTCTATGCTCCAAGCTTAAATATGTATCGCTCTATTTTCTGTTGCAGCCATAGCAGCTTCTTTTAATGCTTCGGTATACGTTGGGTGAGCGTGGCAAATTCTGGCAATATCTTCTGCCGAAGCACGGAATTCCATCGCTACAACCGCTTCAGCAATCATATCGGCAGCTCGTGGACCAATCATGTGTACACCTAAAACTTCGTCAGTTGCTTCATCAGCCAAAACTTTCACAAAGCCATCGGTATCCATACTTGCTTTAGCCCTTCCACTAGCTTTAAATGGAAATGAACCTGTTTTATATTTTACACCTGCGGCTTTTAATTGCTCTTCAGTTTGCCCAACAGATGCAACTTCTGGCCATGTGTACACTACACCTGGAATTAAGTTATAATTAATATGTGGTTTTTGACCAGCAATCGTTTCAGCTACATAAATACCCTCATCTTCGGCTTTATGCGCTAACATAGCACCAGTAATTACATCACCGATAGCATATACACCTTTAACAGCTGTTTCTAGATATGCGTTTACTGGTATTTTCTTTCCTCTTTCTTCTACAGTAATGCCAATTTTATCTAACCCTAAGCCTTCGCTATAAGCTGTTCTACCTACGGCAACAATGCAATAATCGGCCTCGAATTTAACTCCTTCACCTTTGGCATTATCAGCGGTAACAATAACTGTTTTCCCTTTAGTAGTTGCTCCGGTAACTTTATGCCCCATAAAGAATTCCATTCCTAACGATTTCTTTAACACTCGTTGCAATTCTTTACCTAAGCCTGCATCCATTGTACCAATAATAGAAGGCATAAACTCGATTACAGATACTTTGGTACCTAAGCGAGCATAAACAGAACCTAATTCTAATCCAATAACGCCACCACCAATTACCACCATGGTTTTTGGAACTTCTTTAATGTTCAAAGCCTCGGTAGAAGTAATGATACGTTTTTTATCAATTGGCAAAAAAGGTAAAGCCGTAGGTTTAGAACCCGTTGCTATAATTACATTTTTTGCTGTTAGCGTTTCTGTAGTACCATCTGATTTGGTAATTAAAACAGTATTTTTATCTACAAAAGACCCCACCCCTTCGAAGGCATCAATTTTATTTTTCTTAAACAGATACGTAATACCTGCAGTGTTTTGTGAAACTACATCATCTTTACGAGCAATCATTTGCTTCATATCAACCTTTAAATCTTTAAGGTTAATACCATGTGTTGTAAAGCTATGTGCCGCGTTATGAAAGTGTTCAGAGGAATCTAATAACGCTTTAGACGGGATACATCCTACATTTAAGCAGGTACCACCATACGTTTTATATTTTTCTATTACTGCTGTTTTTAAACCTAACTGCGCACAGCGGATAGCACCTACATAACCGCCCGGACCCGAGCCAATAACAACTACATCGTATTGCATAATTTTCAAGAATTTGTGGCATAAAGGTAAGGAATAGCTTGCAAAGATTAAATAAATTGTTTTGCGTGAAGCGGTAAGCGACGAGCGTTCTAAACGCTTAATTAATTAAGGTTTGAAGAAAATGTTTTCTGCATCTAAAACGCTACACACGCTACTCCAAACCCTCAAAACAATTTTCTATATTTAACTTTTATTCAACCACCTTATCAAAACCATTATCATGAAGAGCTTAAATGTATTTGTCCTCTTTTTCTGTTTATTTTCTGCATCTGCCATTGCACAAGAAACCGACTCGGCTTATGTAAGAAGTCATTACACCAAAATAGAAAGAAAAATAACCATGCGCGATGGGGTTAAGCTATTTACAGCCATCTACCTTCCGAAAGATCAAAGCAAAAAATATCCTTTTTTAATGAGCCGAACACCGTATACCGTTTCGCCTTACGGGGAAGATAAATACAAATTAAGCTTGGGAACTTTTCCAGCCTTAATGAGAGAAGGCTTTATTTTTGTATATCAAGATGTACGCGGCCGATGGATGAGTGAAGGCACTTTCGAAGACATTAGACCACAAACGTTAAAAAAAGGCCCTAAAGACATCGACGAAAGCACAGACACCTATGATACAATTGATTGGCTAATTAAAAACATCGAAAACAATAATGGTAAAGTCGGCATTTCGGGCATTTCTTATCCAGGGTTTTATTCGACCACATCTTTGCCCAATGCACATCCTGCTTTAAAAGCAGTTTCGCCTCAAGCACCGGTAACCGATTGGTTTATTGGTGATGATTTTCATCACGGCGGTGCTTTATTCTTAATGGATGCCTTTAGTTTCATGACTGGTTTTGGGGTGCCCAGACCTAAGCCCATTACGCCAGATAAAGGGCCAAAACCTTTCAAATTTCCCATTCAAGATAATTATCGCTTTTATTTAGAAGCCGGTTCAGTTAAAAATTTAAAAGAAAAATATTTCGCCGATAGTATTAAATTTTGGAACGATCTATTTAAGCACCCCAATCTAGATACTTTTTGGAAAGCCAGAACAATTACCCCACATCTAACCAATGTAAAACCTGCTGTAATGGTAGTTGGCGGCTTTTTTGATGCAGAAGATGCATATGGCACATTCGCCACCTATAAAGCGATAGAAAAACAAAATCCAGGTGCTAATAACATTTTAGTAGCAGGCCCATGGTATCATGGTAGCTGGGTACGTAGTACAGGAAGCAGCTTTGGCGATATTCAATTCGGGCAACCTACCAGCACCTATTATCAGGAAAATTTAGAACTGCCTTTTTTCAAACATCATCTTAAAGGGGAAGGTAATTTTAATCCTGCCGAAGCCAATATTTTTGTAACCGGCAGTAACCAATGGAAAAAATTTAACACTTGGCCACCAGCCGAAACCGAAAACAAAAACCTTTATCTTCATCCCAATGGAAAATTAGCATTTGAAAAAGTAGGGCGTACCGATAGCTGGGATGAATATGTGAGCGATCCGGCCAATCCTGTTCCTTACCAGGCTGGAGTTCAAGCGAGGCGCACACGAGAATACATGATCGATGATCAGCGTTTTGCAGCACGCCGACCAGATGTTAAAACGTATCAAACTGATATTTTAACAGAAGATATTACGGTAACAGGACCAGTTTTAGCCAATTTAGTGGTTTCTACAACCGGTACAGACGCCGATTATGTAGTGAAATTAATTGATGTATACCCAGAAGATGCCGAGAACCCTTCTCCAAACCCTAAGGGCTTGCTTATGGGCGGATATGAAATGCTAGTTCGTGGCGAAATTTTACGCGGCAAATACCGTAACAGTTTTGAAAAACCAGAACCATTTGTACCAGGTGCAATTACAAAAGTGAATTATCCCCTACCCGATGTGGCACATACCTTTAAAAAAGGTCATCGAATCATGATACAAATTCAAAATTCTTGGTTCCCTTTGGCCGATCGAAATCCTCAAAAATTTATGAATATTTATCTGGCAGAGCCTAAAGATTTTCAAAAAGCAACACATAAAATTTACCACGACACGCATAACAGTTCATTTATAACCGTTAAAGTTTTAAAACCATAACAAAAATGAAACGATTATTTCTAATGCTCTTTGCACTCGTGTTAACCAGCTATACCGCAAAGGCGCAACTCGGAGCTTCAAGGAAAGTGTTTAGCAAAGCCGATACGTTAAGAGGTATGCTTACCCCTTTGCGCACTTGCTACGACATTAATTATTATCATCTTGATGTGAAGATTGATATCGAAAATAAATCAGTTAACGGAAGTAATGAATTTGCATTTACAGCAACTCAAGATTTCACAAAATTACAATTTGATTTATTCGAAAATCTGAAGGTAGAGAAGGTGGTTTATAAAGGGTCTGAAGTTCCATTTACACGCGAATTTGGCGCGGTGTTCGTTACTTTTCCGAAGACGATAAAAAAAGGATCAAAAGATCGTTTCACAGTATTTTATGGAGGCACGCCTAAGGTTGCTCGTACTCCCCCTTGGGATGGTGGTTTTATTTTTAGAAAAGATAAGGCTGGGAATCCATTTGTATCAGTTGCTTGCCAGGGTTTAGGCGCAAGTGTATGGTGGCCAACTAAAGATCATCAGAGCGATGAAGTAGATAGCATGTTAATTAGTATTTCCGTGCCTAAAGATTTAGATGAAGTTTCTAACGGTCGATTACGTAGCATTGTAGATCAACCCGATGGTTACCGCAAGCACAATTGGTTTGTTGGTAATCCAATAAATAACTATACGGTATCGTTTTATATTGGCAAATACGCCCATTGGACAGACACATATAAAGGTGAAAATGGCCCGTTAACGATAGATTATTGGTCGCTAAAAGAAGATAGCGCTCTTGCTCGTCCACATTGGGATGCCGACGTAAAACCGATGCTAGCTGCTTTTGAGCATTGGTTTGGGCCCTATCCATGGTATAAAGATGGTTTCAAATTAGTGCAAGCACCACATTTAGGCATGGAGCATCAAAGTGCGGTGGCGTATGGCAATCAATTTAAAAAGGGATACTTGGGCAATGATATGTCGGGCACAGGCCATGGCTTAAAATGGGATTACATTACCGTTCACGAAAGTGGGCACGAATGGTTTGCGAATAATGTTACCACAAAAGATATTGCCGACATGTGGGTACACGAAGGGTTTACCACGTATTCAGAAGCCTTATTTACCGAATATACACAAGGCAAAAAAGCAGGAAGTGAATATTTAATTGGGTTAAGGAGAGGAATTGGAAATCGTGGTGCAATTATAGGCCCATATAATGTAAACAAAGAAGGAGATGGCGATATGTATCCAAAAGGTGCAAATTTATTGCACACCATTCGGCAACTCGTAAATAACGATGAGAAGTTCAGAATGATTTTAAGAGGCATTAATAAAACTTTCTATCATACCACTACAACTTCGGCCGCTGTTGAAGAATATATCGCAAAACAAAGCGGGTTAAAGTTGAATAAAGTTTTTGATCAGTATTTGCGCAATGCCAAAATACCAGTATTAGAATATAAAATTGAAAATGGAATGGTTCAATATCGTTGGGTAACCGATGTAAAAGGTTTTGACATGCCCGTAAAGGTTTCGCTAAAGGCGGATAATTATACTTTTGTTTACCCAACAAATGAGTGGAAAAGCAGTAAGGTGGATGCATCCGTAACGGTGGATACGTTTAAAGCTGAACCTAATTTTTATGTAAAAGTGCAAAAAGCCGATTAGTAATTTAAACCATTTTACTTAGTTTTGCTAAGTGATGCGGAAACTAAGCAATATAAAGCCATTAAAATTTTTATGGATTTTAATGGCTTTATATTTACTCAATTGTAGTGTAGATACAACAGGATTATTCGTGAGTGCTCTCGAATCTAATAGCATTGTGCAGAATGACCAAGAAAGCATTATTGAAATCGTTGTGGAGCAATTTCTAGGTTTTGAACAAGCTATTCCAGAATGTGCAGACAATGACATGGATCAGAAAGCGACGTTAAAAAAGGCACAACTTATCGATTTGTTTATCATTCCCAACCTCGATCAGCAGGCTTATACGTTTTCTGGTTATGCCAAAAAGCAGCACCCCATTGAACGTACCAATCACGCACTGAAATTCTATTTTAAAGTCCCTTCTCCTCCTCCCGAGGTTTAATTATTTCTTCAATATTCATACCCATGTGGGTTAAAAATCTATTGTTTAAATCAATTAAATTATTAAATGTTTACGAATAAAATTTTAAGAACTGTGGCTACAGGAGTACTCTTGTGCGCCATAACCATCGCCGTTAAGGCCCAGCATAAAAAAGACAGCACCTACGTTAAAGAAGTTGAAGATTCGAAACTTCCTGACAAAGTTCTTCATGCAGAACCCTTATATATCGATCTAATTAGAGATTTGGGCGCAAGAAAAGGCGAACGAGAGTGGAATGTTGGTTTTGGCATAACCGACAACATGAAGTACGACGAATATATTGCTTTAGTAGAATACGAATGGGCACCATTAAATAGATTAGGGCTAGAAATAGAGCTCCCTTTTTCCTTTTATTACCAGAATACGAAAAATTCAAATGCCCCAAAGAGTAAATTAAATAGTCTTAAAATGGCTGCTCAATATTCATTTTATGTATCGAAGAAGAATGAAATGTCTATGGCAATTGGTTATATTCATGAGTTCGAATTAAATGAGATAAATAAGTATAGCAGCGCTGGCATTTTTACAGGAAATGTATATAATCCATTTTTTGTGGCGGCTAAACGTTGGGGTAATAATTTTCACACTTTGCTTTATACTGGCCCTGCTTTTACTCAGCACTTTAAAGATCGTTCGGTGCAAACTACTTGGCAAATTAATTCTAACCTTCATTATATGATTAATAAGTCGAGGAATTTCATAGGAATCGAATTTAACAAAGAATTGCATCAAAAAGATTTCGATATGACCGTAAGGCCGCAAATGCGAGTCGAAATAAGCGAGCATTTATTGATAGGCATTGTTACCGGAATACCAATAAAAAGAGAGAATGAAAGATTTAGTTCTTTTTTACGGTTGATTTACGAACCCAAACAAAAATAATTTCTAAACCAATGCAACGTTTCTTAATTTACTGTCGTCATATATTAAAAACTTAAAACAATGAACCGAAAATTTATAGCATTAAGCCTTATTGCAGCATTTTTTAGTACTGTATTCACACCTGTTTTGGCCTCACAACCAGTTGTAATTGGTGTATCCAAGCTTATAAAAGAAGAAAGAGAAGCAAAAAATTTTAATGGAGTTGCACTTGCAGGGCCAATTCATGTTGTGGTAACACTAGGTGCAACTGAGGGCTTACGTTTTGAAGGCGATGCTGAAGCAATTGCGACCTTAATAACGGAGGTAAAAGGTTCTATTTTAATTATAAGACCTAAAAACAGTTGGACCAGTTGGACCAGAAAATATCAAGACAAAAAAATAACGGCCTATGTATCGGCAAAAAGCATTAAAAGCCTTACCTGCAGTAGTAGTGGTAGTATAATTGTGAATGGGAAAATTAAGGCGCCAGAGTTAACAACTACGCTAAGTGGTTCGGGTAGTATTTCGGCAAATGCCGATGTAAATAAGTTTACTGGAGTAATTAGTGGCTCTGGTGGCTTAAACATATCGGGCTCGGCCGATAATGCCAGCATTGTATTAAGTGGCTCGGGTTCGTTTAAAAAAGGAGGATTTACGGTAGGTAATTTATCTGCAGCAGTTAGCGGGTCGGGGTCGATAAACGTAAATGTTAACGAAAATATAGAGGCTGCAATTAGTGGATCAGGATCTATTAATTACAGCGGCGATGCAAGGGTAGAAAAAAGAGTAACTGGCTCTGGGAGAGTTAGAAAAGTATAAACGCTTTTAACACACACAAAAGCTAAAAGGCAAACAATTGACAAGCTTATCAAGCTTGTCAATTGTTTGCCTTTTTTGTTCCTAATACTACCCAATCAGCGGTTTTGCCAATTGAAATAGCTAATTTTACAACCTATACCAATCTATAGATGGAAATTATCGGATTTATTTTAGGCATTTTAATTGGGGTATCGCTTGGTTTAATTGGTAGTGGCGGCTCTATCCTTACCATCCCTGTATTGGTATATTTAATGCATATTACACCAAGCATTGCAACAGCATATTCGCTATTTATTGTGGGCATTTCTGCATTAGCAGGAAGTGTTAAGGGTGCAAAACAAAAGTTATTGTCTTATCGTATTGCCCTCTATTTTGGGTTACCGAGCATTATTTCCATCTTCATTATGCGGAAATACATCGTTCCGCTGTTGCCCAGTACATTTTTTACTTTAGGGGATTTCATTTTCACCAAAGATTTCGTCATCATGCTGGTGTTTGCGATATTGATGATTTCGTCGTCTATTTCGATGATTCGTAAAAACCCTTTTGGCACCAATGAAGAAACGCAGCTTGCTACTTCAAAAATTATACTATTAGGTGTTATTATTGGCTTACTTACCGGATTTGTTGGTGTTGGCGGAGGTTTTTTAATCATCCCAACTTTAATTTACGAAGCTAAATTACCAATGAAAAGAGCAGTAGCTACATCATTAGTAATCATCGCTTTTAACTCATTGATTGGCTTTGCTGGAAGTACAAATAATGTTGTTATCGATTGGGTGTTTCTATTATCATTTACAGCCTTTGCGGTTATAGGTATCTTCACAGGAATGTATTTAAGCCAGAAAATTAGCAGCGAAAAATTAAAACCCATCTTTGGTTGGTTTATCCTCCTAACAGGGCTTTACATCCTCATTAAAGAAACAGTATTAAAATAAAATTATGATAGAACTTATTAAACAACCCTGGCATTGGGCAATAGCCGGAATATTAATTGGTTTAACTGTGCCTACCTTATTACTTATTGGAAATAAAAAATTTGGCATTTCCTCTTCTCTTCGTCACATTTGTGCGATGTGTATTCCAAGTAATATTCCATTTTTTAAATATGAATGGCGAAAAGAACTTTGGAACGTATTTTTTGTAATTGGAGTTTTACTTGGTGGCATTTTGGCAAGTACATTTTTAACCAACTCCAATGATGTTGTGGTTGCAGAAAGTACTAAAATTAGTTTGGCAAAGTTTGGCATTACAGATTTTAGTAAGCTTATGCCTGTACAAATCTTCAGTTTCGATAATCTATTTACGTTAAAAGGCTTTGTCTTTTTTATACTTGGAGGCTTTTTGGTTGGGTTTGGCACACGCTATGCTGGTGGATGTACCAGTGGTCACTCTATTATGGGGATCTCAAATTTACAGTGGCCATCATTTATTGCAACGTGCTGCTTCATGATTGGCGGCTTTTTTTCGGCAAATGTTTTACTCCCTTTACTATTTAATCTATTCTAAAAATGGCTTCTACTAAAGAAAGTTTTACTCAAAACCTTAAATACCTAATTGTAGGTACCCTATTCGGCATTGTGTTTGTAAAAGCCGAAATTATTAGCTGGTTTAGGATCCAGGAAATGTTTCGCTTACAGTCGTTTTTTATGTACGGTGTAATTGGAACGGCGATACTGGTTGGCATGCTATCTATTTATATCATTAAACGCTTTCAAATTAAAACCTTTAGCGGCGAGCCTATCCACATCGAAGACAAAAAATTTAATAAAGGGCAGATTTACGGCGGTTTAATTTTTGGTATTGGTTGGGCAATTACAGGCGCTTGTCCGGGTCCGTTATTTGCCCAAATAGGAAGTGGCTTTTTAGTTGTATCGATAACCTTTATCAGTGCGCTTGCTGGTACTTGGGTGTATGGTTATTTTAGAGAAAAGCTTCCGCATTAAAACCTCGTATATAAAGCCAGTTGCGCTACATTGTTAACGGTATTGTTGATTCTTCCATTTATGGCTTGATTTAGATATCCAGCCTCTACATCTATTTTTTTAGAGAAACGATAACCTGCGGCGAGGTAAAGTCTGTTTTGATCAAACAAACTGTTATTTACGAACTCTTTATTTTGGATGTTTAAAAAAACCTCATTCTGGAGTGCAAAAAAGGCACCTTTAGTAAAAGCTTGCTCTGTTTTTTGAAGTGGCTGAATTAACCGGATAAAATAGCGCAAACGCTGTGCAAAATTATCGTTGGCTAAAAATCGTTGTTCCAATCGGAAACGGTGTGCGGCAAAAACACTACTAATTTTATGGTTTATAATGTATTGTTCCCAAATGCGGTGTTCGAATAAAGTGGAAGGAACCGCTTTTGTACTTGCCAATAAATAGCCAGCTGTTACATTCTGATTTTTATCGATGTAGTAAGTTATTCCTGGTCTAAAAAGTATATTCTTTGTGCTTTCCCAATTATCGCCAGACCGTACTTGCACATCGAGATGCATGCCCCATTTTTCACTAAACTTAGTACTATTTAATAAAAAAAGCCAGCCAGCGTTTTCTTGTTTGGTTTGTGCTGATACGTGTTGAACGGCTAAAATGGTAATTGCTGCTAAAAGGAATAGTCTTCTCATTATTGTTATTCTTAAGGCCATAAACTTAGGAATAATATTTATAACGAGTAGTATTATTGTTTTTTGAGAAAATAACCAGTGGTTATTGTTGAAAACAAGAGTCTGTTATCTATCATTTAAATAATCAAATTAGCTTACTAAATAAGATTTTTCATCTTTAATAATTAGAAATAAAATTTAGAAAATCGAAATATTATTTAGTATTATCAATTTATTTATTTACCTTTGTTTTGTCATTATGGTTATTATCAGCTATGCGGTTTTAAGAGATTTTTTTATTACTCATGCTGATGCAAAAGATGCATTGAATAACTGGTATAGATTTGTAAATCGGGCAGATTGGTCGAGCTATCACGATATGAAAAGCATGTTTAATAGTGTTGATGCAATTGGAAACGACCGGTTTGTATTTAATATAAGAGGAAATCATTATCGCTTAATTGCCTTAATCTTTTTTGATGTACGAACCGTTTATATCCGTTATGTTGGCACCCATACTGATTATGATAAATTAAAAGATTGCTCACAAATTTAAACATCCTTAAATATGGAACCGCTAAATAAAATAAAACACGATGCCGATTATAATGCGGTAATGGCTAAAATCGATAGCCTAATGGCAAAGGGTAGCGAAAATATTTCAAAGAAAGAACTCGCTGAAATTAAAAATTTAGCGATTGCTATTCAAGCGTACGAACAAAAAAAATACACTATAGATCTACCTACTACCCTAGCCGGGATGATAGAAATGAAGATGTACGAGTTTAAACTTAAACAAAAAGATTTAGCAAAACAGCTTAATATAAGCACTGCTAAGTTATCGCTTATTATGAATGGCAAACAAAAACCTGATGTGGCCTTTTTAAAATCTGTTCATACACAACTAAAAATCGATGCTTCTTTTCTATTAGAACACGCATAAAATAAAGGATAATTTGTACCTTAACTCCTTAATTTTTCACTGTTATGCGCAATACTCTTTTCGCTCTCTTATTCTTTACATTTACCTTTTCGGTGTTTGCTCAAAACACGAAAACTAGCCTTCCATCAAACGAAGCAAGCACCCTTAGCCCTTTCATCAATCAATATCAAGCTGATGAAAGCATGCTCAACAGAAAATATAGCTTAAAACGGTCTGAAGAATATTTTCAGCGAATGCAACGTTTTTATAGCGAGTGGGTTACCAAATTAAAAGCATTACCTTTCGATAAATTGAATGTAAATGAACGGGTAGATTATATTTTACTTAAACGAGATATTAATGTTGATGCCAAGACTTTACAAGATGGATATACTGAATTTAAAAACACCAACTTTACTGTCCCTTTTGTAAAAACAATTATTGATTTTGAGAAAAAAAGAAGAGTAGGTACCCAGCAAAATGGAACGATTATTAATACCGCATTCGAGAAATTAAGAGATGACATCAATGCAACCAATAAAGCAGTAAGCACTAAACAGCTGGCCGTTAATCCGCTACAAGCAAATTGGGCACAGCAAACCGTAAATCAATATGTTACTGTTTTTACAGAGTCTTATAAGTTTTATGATGGATATGACCCTCAATTCACCAAGGCAACTAAAAATAGCTACCCAGAAGTACTTAATTCATTAAAAGCCTATGCTACTGAGTTGGGCAAAATGGCAAAACTATCTATCGCTAAAGACGATGGAAGTGGTATTTTAGGTAATCCAATTGGTAGAGCGGCATTTATGGGGCTGCTAAAAGATGAAATGATTGCGTATACTCCTGAGCAAATTGAAGCCATAGCCAGAAGAGAATTTGCATGGTGCGATGCTGAAATGTTAAAGGCAAGCCAAGAAATGGGCTTTGGTAACGATTGGAAAAAAGCTTTAGAAAAAGTGAAAACCGCCTATCCGGAACTCGGCAAACAGCCCGAACTTGTGTATGAACTGGCCAATGAAGCCATCAATTTTATTGAGCAAAATAAATTAATTGTTGTTCCTGAGCTGGCTAAAGAAGGGTGGAGAATGCGAATGCTTAGTCCACAAGAACAATTATTTGCTCCTTTCTTTTTAGGTGGCGAATCGGTACTCATTGCCTACCCTACCGAAGACATGAGTGAAGAAGCAAAAATGATGACCTTAAAAGGCAATAACCGACACTTTTCTAGAGCGGTTGTTCACCACGAACTTATACCCGGGCATAATTTGCAATATTTTATGCAAAGCAGATATAAACCGTATAGAAGAGGCTTTGGTACCCCCTTTTGGTCAGAAGGCTGGTCGCTATATTGGGAAATGCTACTATGGGATAAGAAATTTCCTAAAACACCAGAAGATAAAATCGGGATGTTGTTTTGGCGTATGCACCGCTGTGCTCGAATTATCTTCTCTATGAATTATCATTTAAATAAATGGACACCTAAACAATGTATCGACTTTTTAGTTGAACGTGTTGGCTTTGAACGTGCAAATGCTGAAGCCGAGGTACGCCGTTCGTTTACGGGTGGTTATGGCCCGCTTTATCAAATTGGCTATATGTTAGGTGGATTAGAATTTAGAGCATTGCATAAAGAATTGGTAACCAGTGGAAAAATGAGCAATATTCAGTTTCATGATCGCATTTTGAAAGAAAATAATATGCCCGTTGAAATGGTACGTGCAATTCTAACTAATCAGTTACTACCCGAAAACTTTACTACTAAGTGGAAGTTTGCCGGAGAAATTAAATAAGCTAATCTTCTTAAAAAAAATTTCATTTTCTACTTGCATCCTAATTTTAATTCATTTAAATTTGTTATGCAAGCATAGCATTTGATTAAATGAAACAACAAGATACAGTAGATTATTTTTTAAAGGTAGTATGGCAAAACGTTTCCAATACCTACAACCAAATTGCTTCGGGTTTTGGAATTACGCAAGCTATAGGCTATGTGCTCATAAATATTGAAGCAGAAGGCACAGCGGTTTCGGCTCTTGCCGGATTATTAGGTGTAAAAGCAACCAGCTTATCGCGCATGCTTAACAATATGGAAGAGTTGGGCCTCATTTATAGAGAAACTGCCAGTGGCGATAAAAGATCCGTAAAGGTTTTCTTAACCCCCTTTGGTATCGAAAAACGAAAACTCGCTCGAAATGTGGTTGTTTCATTTAACGAATACTTAAACCTACATCTCAATAGTAAAGAGAAAGCACAATTGATTGAATCCTTAAACAAAGTAAACCAACTTACCTTGGCTTATGCTCAAAAAGATAATGATGAATATAAAAGTAAATAAAGTAGTTGTATTAGGATCGGGCATAATGGGTTCTCGTATTGCCTGTCATTTCGCCAATATTGGCGTAGAGGTTTTGCTTTTAGATATTGCTCCGAAAGAATTAACACCAGAAGAACAAGCAAAAGGACTCGCCCTAACACATCCTTCGGTAAAAAATCGCATCGTAAATACAGCTTTACAAACTACTCTCAAAACCAATCCCTCTCCTATTTATAGCAAATCGTATGTGAACCGAATTACTACGGGTAACTTTGATGATGATATGTCTAAAATTGCTAATTACGACTGGATTATTGAAGTAGTAGTAGAAAATTTAGGTATTAAGCAAAAGGTTTTTGAGCAGGTTGAACAATTTCGCAAACCAGGCACGTTAATTACTTCTAATACATCGGGTATTCCAATACAGATGATGGCCGAAGGTAGAAGTGATGATTTTAAAGCTCACTTTTGTGGAACCCATTTTTTTAATCCACCACGCTATTTACGCTTATTAGAAATTATACCAACCGCACATACCAAACCTGAATTGGTCGATTTTTTAATGCATTATGGAGACAAATTCTTAGGAAAAACCACCGTTCTATGTAAAGATACTCCTGCATTTATTGCCAATCGTGTGGGTGTATATTCCATTATGGCTTTACTACATTTAGTAGAGAAAATGGACTTAACGGTAGAGGAAGTTGATAAATTTACGGGACCAGCACTGGGCCGACCAAAATCTGCTACTTTCCGCACCACCGATGTAGTTGGTTTAGACACCATGATAAAGGTTTCGAAAGGATTGTTTGATAATTGTCCGGATGATAAAGCACATGATTTATTTAATCTTCCAGCATATGTGCAAAAAATGGAGGCCAACAATTGGCTGGGCGATAAAACCAAGCAGGGTTTTTATAAAAAAACTAAATCTGCCGATGGCAAAACCGAGATCTTGGCGCTCGATTTAAAAACACTCGAATACAGACCGCAGCAAAAAGTAAAATCAGCTACACTGGAGATAACCAAAACTATCGAAAATGTAAAAGACCGGATGAAAGTTTTTGCTGCTGGAAAAGATAAAGCTGGCGAACTTTTTAGAGCCTCATTCTTTGGTTTGTTCGAATATGTTTCGGACCGTATTCCAGAAATAGCAGACGAATTGTATCGTATTGATGATGCTATGCGCGCCGGTTTTGGATGGGACTTAGGTCCGTTCGAAGTGTGGGATGCCGTTGGCATTACTGAAGCGGTAGAAGGCATGAAAAAATACGGGCATGCTCCGTCGCCGTGGGTAACCGAAATGCTAGCCGCCGGAAATACCACTTTTTATAAGCTGGAAGATGGCGTTAAAAAGTATTACGATATTCCTTCAAAAAGCTACAAAGTTGTTCCAGGCACCGATAATTTCATCATCCTCGATAATCTACGGGCAAATAAAGTGCTTTGGAAAAATGCAGGAGCATCGATTATCGATCTTGGCGATGGCATTATTAACGTAGAGTTTCATTCGAAAATGAATACCATTGGTGGCGATACACTAACTGCCATAAATAAGGCGATAGATATGGCCGAAAAAGACTACCGCGGTGTGGTAATTGGAAACGATGGCGCAAATTTCTCGGCAGGTGCCAATGTGGGTATGATTTTTATGATGGCTGTTGAGCAAGAATGGGAAGAGTTAAATATGGCAGTACGGATGTTCCAAAACACCTCGATGCGGATTAGATATTCGTCTATCCCGGTAGTTGTGGCTCCCCATAATCTAACGCTTGGTGGTGGCTGCGAGTTCAGTTTACATGCCGATTTTGTGCAGCTCAATGCCGAAACTTATATGGGCTTGGTCGAGTTTGGCGTGGGTGTTATCCCAGGCGGGGGTGGTTCTAAAGAATTTGCCTTACGTGCATCTGACGAGTATAAAGCAGATCAAATTGTGCAGAACACGATGAAAGATCGCTTTTTAACGATAGGCATGGCAAAAGTATCGACATCTGCCGTAGAGGCATTTGAATTGGGCTACTTGCAAAAGGATAAATATGCGATTTCGATGAATAGAAGTCGACTAATTGCCGACGCCAAAGCAAAAGCGATCGAATTGGCCGATGCTGGCTATACAAAGCCCATTCAACGTAAAGACATTAAAGTATTGGGTAAGCAAGGGTTAGGAATTGTATACGCAGGAGCAAATACTATGTATTCTGGTCAATATATTTCGGAGCACGACAAAAAGATCTCTGAAAAATTAGGTTGGGTATTGTGCGGCGGCGATTTATCATCACCAACAGAAGTAACCGAGCAATATTTATTGGATCTAGAACGCGAAGCCTTTTTATCGCTCTGCGGAGAACGGAAAACGCTTGAAAGAATACAATCTATAGTTACAAAAGGAAAACCACTTAGAAATTAAAAAATGGAAGCTTATATAATTGCAGGTTTAAGAACCGCCGTAGGAAAGGCTCCACGAGGAGTTTTCAGATTTACTAGAGCAGACGAACTAGCTGCTAATGTTATCCGTGAATTGGTTGCCTCAGTACCTAATCTGGATAAAACGCAAATAGACGATGTAATTGTTGGCAATGCCACTCCAGAAGCCGAGCAAGGCCTAAATATTGCACGTATGATTAGCTTAATGGGCTTGGATACCGATAAAGTTCCTGGCGTAACCATTAACCGGTACTGCGCATCTGGTTTAGATACCATTGCCACTGCGGTTGCTAAAATAAAAGCAGGAATGGCTGATTGTATTGTAGCCGGAGGAGTAGAAATTATGTCGGGCATGCCATTTGGCGGTTGGAAACTGGTTCCTAATCCTGAAGTTGCTAAAACCAATCCAGATTGGTATTGGGGAATGGGTTTAACAGCCGAAGCAGTAGCTAAAGAATATAATGTAAACCGAGAAGATCAAGACGAGTTTTCGTATCGTTCGCATTTAAAAGCAGTTGAAGCCATAAAAAATGGCCATTTAAAAGCAGGAGTTTTACCAATAACGGTAAACGAAACGTATTTAGATTCAAGTTTAAAAAAGCAAACCCGTTCGTATATAGTAGATACCGACGAAGGACCGAGAGCAGATACTACAGTCGAAAAATTAGCGAAATTAAAACCAGTATTTGCGGCAAACGGGTGTATTACAGCTGGTAATTCTTCACAAACCTCTGATGGGGCTGCTTTTGTTTTGGTGGTTTCTGAGCGAAAAATGAAAGAACTAGGCGTTGAGCCGATTGCACGTTTGGTTAGCTACGGCATAGCTGGTGTACCTCCACGCATTATGGGTATTGGGCCAATAGAAGCGATTCCAAAAGCTCTAAAACAAGCAGGTTTAAAACAAGATGATATGGATTTGATTGAATTAAATGAGGCTTTTGCTTCTCAATCGTTAGCTATCATTAACACGTTAGGATTAGACCAGAGCAAGATTAATGTAAATGGAGGTGCGATTGCATTAGGTCACCCATTAGGATGTACAGGAGCAAAATTATCTGTTCAGATCTTTAATGAATTAAAACGTCAGAATAAAAAATATGGAATGGTTACTATGTGTGTAGGGACTGGACAAGGGGCAGCAGGAATTTTTGAAGTGTATTAATATTAATTTAAATTTATGAAAACAACAATTAAAGGCGGAGAATTCTTAGTTACAGAAACTTCGTACCAAAATATATTTATACCTGAAGAATTTGATGAAGAGCAACAAATGATTGCGCAAACTTGCCGCGATTTTTTAGCTACAGAAATTCATCCCATCTTAGATCGAATAGATAACCAAGAAGAGGGTTTAATGCCAACTTTAATGGATAAGGCAGGCGAGTTAGGTATTTTAGGTGTATCCATTCCAGAAGAGTTTGGTGGATTTGGAAAGAATTTTAACACCTCTATGCTGGTTGCCGATGTATGTGGTGCCGGGCATTCGTTTGCGGTAGCACTATCTGCCCATACCGGCATTGGCACATTGCCTATCCTTTACTATGGAAATGAGGCACAGAAAGCGAAATATATCCCGAAACTAGGTACGGGCGAGTGGAAGGCTTCTTATTGCCTAACAGAGCCAAATTCGGGATCAGATGCAAACTCTGGCAAAACAAAAGCAAAACTCACTGCAGATGGCAAGCATTATGTAATTAATGGGCAAAAAATGTGGATTACCAATGGTGGCTTTGCCGATATATTTATCGTTTTTGCTAAAATAGATGATGATAAAAATTTAACAGCATTTATTATTGAGAAAGATTTTGGTGGCATCACCATGAATCCCGAAGAGCATAAAATGGGTATAAAAGGTTCGTCAACACGTCAGGTTTTCTTTAACGATTGCCATGTGCCTGTAGAAAATATGCTTTCTGACAGAGAAAATGGGTTTAAGATTGCTGTAAATATTTTAAATATTGGCAGAATAAAGTTAGCCGCCGCAGCTATTGGTGGATCGAAAGAGGTATTAAATTTAGCCGTAAAATATTCAAATGAGCGGGTGCAATTTGACCGTCCGATTTCGAAGTATGGTGCTATTCGATTTAAAATCGCCGAAATGGCTAGTAAAATTTACGCCGTTGAAGCCGCTAATTATCGCGCCGGTCAAAATATTGATGATGCTTACGACGCCCTAGTTGCAGAAGGTATGGACGCAGGAAAAGCAAAATTAAAATCGACCGAACAATTTGCGGTAGAGTGTGCTATTTTAAAAGTTTGGGGCTCTGAGGTGCTTGATTACGTAACCGACGAAGGTGTTCAAATTTATGGCGGTATGGGTTTTAGTGCCGATGCACCAATGGATAGATCATATCGCGATGCTCGAATTAACCGAATTTTTGAAGGTACAAACGAAATTAACAGACTGTTAACTGTTGATATGATGTTAAAACGAGCCATGAAAGGTGAATTAGATTTAATGACTCCTGCAACTGCTGTGGCAGCCGAATTAATGTCGATCCCCGATTTCGGCGAAGAAGATACTACACCATTTGCTGCTGAAAAGAAAATCATTGCAAACTTAAAAAAGGCGACCTTAATGGTAGCAGGTGCAGCTGTGCAGAAATTGATGATGAGCCTTTCGAAAGAGCAAGAAATTTTAATGAACATTGCCGACATGGCTAGTTATGTTTATGTAGCCGAATCGGCGATGCTAAGAACCGAAAAGTTAGTGAGTTTACGTGGCGAAGATGCATGCAAAGGCCAGCTAGATATGATGCGGATCTACTTTGTTGAAGCTGTTGATGGTTTGCAAAAAGCAGGTAAAGAAGCATTATGGGCATTTGCCGAAGGTGATGAACAGCGTATGATGTTGGTTGGCTTACGTAGATTTACTAAAATGGAACCTTTTAATGTGAAACAAGCACGTCAGAATGTAGCACAAGAGATAATTGCTGCGGATAGGTATTGTTATTAAGTTGAGCGATTAGCGATGGGCGTTCAATATTCAAACGCTTTACACCAAACGCTTATCGCTAAGCGTTATAATTGTTAAAATTGGTTAAATATTGTGCTATCCACAATAAAAGCTTATTTTTGTGCAATTATGTTAAAAACGAAGATTTTATTAGTGCTTCTTTTAGTAGTTGGGGCGTTCTCGGCATGTAAAAAAGAAGATTATGAGCCAGAGAAACAATTAGCAATAGACGATGCCTTGATTAAGGAATTTATAGCTAAAAATAGTATAGTTGCAATTAAACATAGCTCAGGTATATATTACCAGACCCTAACTCCAGAAACTGAACCAGTTAATTATACCGGATCAACAAGAGTTACTGTAAATTATGAAGGTCGGTTATTAAATGGCTCAGTGTTCGATAAATCTACATCGGCAGCAACGTTTGCTTTAGGAAATTTAATTACAGGTTGGCAAATAGGGATTCCATTAGTTAAAAAAGGTGGTAAAATTAGGCTGCTTATTCCTTCAACACTTGCTTACATGAACCAGGCACGTACTGGAATTCCCGAAAATTCTGTTTTAGATTTTACAGTCGACCTAATCAACGTACAATAGTATGCAAATCATTAAAAATAGCACAAAATATACCCTTGCCTTATTAGGAATGGTTTTACTTTTAAGTTCTTGCGAGAAAGAATATGAAAGTATCGAAAGCATTGATGAAGCAAAAATCAAGGCGTATATCCAACAAAATAACCTCCCTGCAATTAAAGACCCTAGTGGTTTTTACTACCAAGTGCTAGAACCAGGCACGGGCGGCCCATTATTGAATAAAGATTCGGTGTTTTATAACTCAACTGTAAAGTCGTTAACAGGAACTACTTATTACTCGCCAGCGGCTTTTGTTAACGAGGGCACTTACTTAGGTTATGTTAATCCGGCGGCTTACCGAACAGCTATGTATTCGATAAATAGAGGGGGTAAAGTTCGAATAATTGTACCTTCTTACCTTGCGTTTGGTAAAAATGGGCAAGATAATGTACCACCAAATGAAGTAGTTGTAGCCGAAATTTCTGTCCTTCTAGAAAAAAGTCAATATGAAATTGACGATAGAATAATCCGAGATTTTTTAACTTCAAAGGGATTAACTGGTTTTACAAAACATCCTTCACGGGTGTATCAAAATATAAGTGTAGTAGGATCTGGAGCAGCAATAGGCTCTCTATCTACCATTACTTTTAAGTACAAAGGAAGGTTATTAAACGGCACTCAATTTGACGAGTCGGGTACTACTGATTTAGTAAGCACATTAACAGATCTTAGACCAGGATTGAGAAAAGTCCTATTAGGAGTAACCAAAGGTTCTAAACTAAGAATTTTTGTACCTTCTGATTTGGGCTATGGCAAACAAGCTGATGGTCCGATACCAGCAAACTCCATTTTAGACTTCGACCTTGAAATTGTTGATGTAGTAGATTAAAGTTGTAAAGCTTTTTTATAGGCCTTTAAGACTCTATCTCTTGCAAAAGCATGATCAACAATGGGCACCCGATATTCTGGCGCCCATTGTTGTATATATTGCATTTTAGGATCAAATTTTTTCAGTTGTAATTCTGGATTGAAAACTCTAAAATAGGGCGCTGCATCATTTCCCGACCCACATGCCCATTGCCACCCTCCTACATTACTGGCTTGATCGTAGTCTAACAATTTCTCTGCAAAATAGGCTTCGCCCCAACGCCAATCAATTAATAAGTGCTTACATAAAAAACTAGCTACTACCATTCGTACGCGATTGTGCATAAAGCCTGTTTCATTTAATTGTCGCATCCCAGCATCAACTATAGGGTAACCTGTTTTTCCTTCACACCATGCTATAAATTCATCTTCATTGTTACACCACATAATGTTATCATAGGCAGGTTTAAAGGCTTTGGTTGTGGTGTGTGGAAAATGCCATAAGATCATCATGTAAAATTCGCGCCAAACCAACTCAGAAATCCATTTATCAGCACCTTGCTTTTGGGCTATTGTCACTACCTTTCTAATGCTAACCGTACCAAAACGAAGGTGTAAACCTAAACGTGTGGTAGCATCTACTGCAGGAAAATCTCTTTCTTTATCGTAGTTTTTTAACCGCTCTTCAAAATTTGAAGTAGGAAATTTCTGTTTAGATTTTTCGAATCCTATTTCGGTTAAGGTAGGGAGTGTTAGTGATTTGGCTTGAAGCAGATTCTTAAAATATTTTTCTGTTGGATAAGATTTAATATGAAATTTAGTCAATGTTTTTAACCATAATCTGTAATAAGGCGTAAATACGGTATAAGGTTTCCCATCTGCTTTTATCACCTCCTCTTTTTCAAAAACAACTTGATCTTTGAAGGTATTAAAGTTAATATTTTCACTTTGTAGAAATTCTGCTATCCCTTCGTCACGTTTTCGGGCATAGGGCTCGTAATCGTGATTGGCATACACCTCTTTTACTTGGTACTCTTTTAAAATTTCGGGCCATATTTCTTGAGGTTTTCCATGCTTTACAAGCAATGAAGAACCTTGTTGCTGCAATTCAGCGTTGATTTTAATTAGCTCTTGATGAATAAAGTTTACACGAGCATCGGCTTTATTGGGCAGTTTGTCGAGGATATTTTCATCAAAAATGAAGAGTATGAGTACAGGGTATTTGCTTTTTAGGGCATGGTATAAAGCGGCGTTATCGGTTAGGCGTAGGTCGCGACGTAGCCAACAGATAGTTATGGGATTCATCGTATAAACCTACAAAGTTTACTTAGACTTTCAAAGCCTTTAAAACTTCGTAAGTTTAATTCCGTGCTGGTTTTCTCCATTTCCAAGGGGCTATGGGATTTTTATCTTTCCACAGCCCAATTTTATCTTTTCTAGCTACTAATTCTAACTTAGCATAAAGTTGGTCTGAAGAATATCTTTTGAAATGCCACGCCATTCCTCGTTTTATCATTTCTTGATTTACGATTTGCTTTTTGTTATTTAAAACAATTGCAATTAGTCTGCCGTATCGGTCGTAATTTTCAGCATAAATTGTTACTTGTTGTCCAAAACACAAATCTGATAATGCTTTTTTTGCTTGGTTGTTGAAGGGTTGAGTACTTCGCTTTTCAGGGCAATCGATATGCGCTAAACGAATTTTAATCGGCTTGTTTTTGTACAGAGCTTCCATGGTATCGCCATCCATAACCCGGATTACTTTAGCAGTAAAGATTTGGTTTTCTAAATTTGTTTGTTTTTGGGGGGTTTGACTAAAAACCGGCTTAATAAACAGAAATAAAATAAGTACAATTACTTTTCCCACTTACATTCTGTTTTCCCACTCTTTTTAGCCTTTTCTAAAGTGGTGGTGATCGTTTTAAAGCTACAATTGCTTAATCCGCGGCAAGTTGATTTGTAGTGGTACTTTTTGGCACCTGGACTATCGCAGAGGTAAACTGTGTTCGGGGTACAATTTAGATTGAGAAAGAGGATGAGAAGGAGAGGTTTCATGCAGAGGGAGTATTTAAAGGATACGCTGTCTTTTTAAACAGATTACCTACACTAAATAAAAAGAAATTAGTTGCATTCTTTCTTGAATATAGCTAGCAACGGAAGATAGTTTTCTTTCTCTAGAAGAGCACCAATTTCATTTACTGCAATTTTAATTCTTTCAATGACCTCATTATAAAGGGAGATTAATTGTCTTTGACAAGCTTCAGAGCATCCACCAAATACATCAGTTAATCCACCCAAAAAATCATTGAATAAATTTGTTCCAGCTACAATATGTGCTGATACAAGTTTTAAATATTTTTTCACTCTTATACCATCTATGGATGATGTAGTAATGACTAAGATGTCTTTTGGATTTGCCATAGCATTAATTTTAAATATGGGAATAGAAGAAAACAATCATTAAAAAATAAATCTGAGTTTCGCGTGTTATTTTATATATGTTGGTATAAATCTCAACGTATCTTTCCCCATGTGGAGAATATTGTTTAATTCTTTAAAGCAGTCCTTATTTAACTTTAATAGATGGCCCGAATATATTTCTGATTGATTAGAATACGTGTTTTTAATATCTTTTGGATTACTATCAAAAATGATGTTCACAACCTCTTGTATTTCCATGCCTTCCTTAATTTTCTTTGCTAAAGATTTATAATCTTTCTCGGTTAATTGGGAATTTGGAAGTGGGGATAATTCTTTTACAATTTTTACGGTTAAGTCAGGTTCTTCAATAGCTGGAGTTTGGGTTTCTTGGTATTGACGAGCGATATTATCCTCTTCATAAGGAATAAAAATTAAAAAATAGATTATTGTTCCAACCCATAAAAGTAGCGAAAGAAAGAAAGCTCCTTTAAAGCTATTTGACTTTTGACCTCTACTAGATGCTTTGGTGTGTCCATAGTTATATTTTTCTTCCTCATAATTGATAGGCTTAAAAATGTTAGTTCTTAGATAGGTTTTTGAATTTGATGTAGAAATAGTATCAATTAGATATTGTGACTTCTGTAGGTTAATACTATCAATAAATAAGTTCTTATTTTTCTTATAGTGTTCTTTAACCTCGTTAAGTTCTCTACCTGATTTCAATTCATTAATTGATTCATTAACTTTCGCCTCGTAACAGCTATATTTTTTATTTACTTCGGTTAATTCTTTTTTTGAGTCTTCTATTCGTTTTCCATTTTCATAATGTAATTTTTCATTATTTTCGATTTGAAGCTTAATCTCTTCTATTACTGTTTTTTTTTCTAATTCTAGCTTTTCTTTCTCTTTTTCAAACTCGATAGTAGCTACTTGTATTTTCAGTTTCTTCTCTTCCTTAAAGTTCTGTATTTCTTTTTCGAAACCTTTTTCGTCAACAGTAGTATAAATACCCCTAGCTATACTGAATTCAACAATTTCTTTGTTATCTGTGAAATAGATTGTATCGTAACTACTTAATAAGTCTAATGATTTTTTGAAATTTTGTTGTAGAGTATTATTGTCTGTTCTACACAGAACGACAAGACTATAATTAGTGGTACAATAATCGATAAAATTGATAGCTTTATTAATATTAAACCCTAGTTTATCAAAATCATCAATTTTGGGTATTGAAAAGTCTTTAGAATGTTTAACTAGTAAAATATTATCTTTTACATTTTCACTAATTAAATTAGAATGAAACTCATTAAGTTTATTTAAGATAAGGTTTTCTTCAGGGATTTTATCTGTGAAGAAAAAGCTCGCCCCAATAAATGTCCCTTCTCTTTCGGAATTTTGTTCTTTTGCATATGAGTAAATTGAATAGGCTATAGAATTTACTCCACTGATATTCTCCTTCCTAATAGAATATAATTTACTCCTGGGAAATATTTTAATAGCATTTATATTTAAATCAAAAGTTCTTATTGACTTTGCAATATTTGGATCATCTGATATAAATATATTTTGTCTAAAATCATTTGGATGCCCGAAAGTGCCAAATGCTAATAAGTATAAATTTTCCATTGAAATTAAAAACTAAACTTAATTCTTTCCCAAAATGTTCCTTCGTAATCGAGTGAACAACCTGTAATACTTTCATATAACCATTTAGAGATTACTTCTGCAGAATCTAAATTTAATAGAGTTATTCTTTCGTTAGCTCCTAACTTTTCAATATTTCCTATTGTAAAGTATGTTTTATTTAATTGATATGAATTTATCCTATTATTAGTTCTTGGTAATCGGTCATTGATAAAATTCTCTAACTCTTCTTCATTTGCCACATCTGAGCGACCTGACTTGTCCCATTTAGAAATTACTAATAATACATTTACTGATTTTAGGTTTTTACCTTTTCTTTCAAGTTCATCTAAAAACTCATTAATTAAAGTATCTTCCTTATGTGCCCCCTCATAACTAGTTACTATTATAAAATTTAATGGAATATTGGCATTTAAATATGTGTCTATGCTGCTATGATATTTCCCCCCTCTACTGATATCTTGATGATCACCTCCTGCTGTTTCTAAAAAAGTTAAATTAATAGATGGAACTTTTTTAGACTTATTGTTTGGCTCAAATACGAGGTCTAATCTCGTAACCTGATGGCGAGTAGTTCGGTTTGGCAATATTCCTTGTCTAATATTTTCAAAAAAATCTGATAATAGCCCTTGCGCTTCTCTTGTGTTAGGGAATCCGAGCTTGGGTCTCAAGACACCTGCTTGTGAACTTAAATAATACAAAATTGATGAAAGAATTACAGATTTACCAGATGCTGAAACACCAAAAAAGAATATAAAATTACTGTCTTTATTCTTAATTTCATTTTTAGTTGCATTTGAAATTGGGACAAAATCATCTGTAGTATTTTTACTAGAATTAAAAGTCTCTAGTTTTAGTCCTTCTTCATCATCCTCAAAAGAAAGTGGCTTTAAATATTGGTTTTCCTCGCTCATAAAAATTAATTTTTGGGAATTAAAGTCTTTCCACTACGCTTGTTCGTGAAAACGCTTCTGTCATTATTACTTTTATTATCTTGATTCGTTACTAGCAAAATAATAATTACAATTACAAAATCTAATAAGATACATCCTGCCAAAACAACAAACTGGTACATACTAAAATTTTTAATAGCATGCTCAAATGCATATCCAATTTTACCAATATCTTGCGTTTTTGAAAAAACTGGCTCAAATTTAAATTTATCTTCTCCAAGCACAGATTGTGCTCTACTTCTAAGTTTATTGTATTCACTTAAAGATTCATCAATAGTTCCTTGAGAAATATCATCAATTTCTTTTTTGGTTAGTAATAAGAGTTCTTGTATTCTTTTGTTCCATTTTAGAACTGCGTTATTTACATCTCTTTTTAAATCTCTTTCTTCTGGGGATAAATCACTTATCATGTTATCTATCTGCTTACCCATTCTTTCAGCCAAATCCTCATAATCACTTTTGACAGCAGTTAAATAATCGATTTTTTGCCCAGTTAATTTCTCAATATCCCTTATTAGGGCTTTTGATCGATCTCCAATTCCTTTGTTACCAGCATCTTTTATTTGTTCTATAAGTTGCTTTTTTTTGATTTCAATATTCTGTGTTGTTTCCTTATTATATTTATAATTTAATTTTGCTTGAACATCGGTCTCAAAGTCATTATAGTTTTCATTTATATTCCTTAATTCTGTTGTATAAATATCTGTTTTCATGAATCTTGTATACAGAGCATTAAAGTTTGCAATGAAACAAAAAGAAGCGATGAAAATATAAATCCCGACTAAACTGCCGCTATTTTTACCTTCAAGTTTTGCATTCCGAATCATCCAACATAAAAAGAGAAGCAATAATGAAAGCACTAATGCGATAACAAAAGAAGCATTCCCAAAAATTTGTTGTAACCCTAACCAAGTTTGATAGAAGCTTACGCTAATTAATAGTATTGCAAGTACCGCCAAAAATAAATCTGTTGCGGTTATAGATTTTTTATTCATATGATGTGAGGTTTATTTAGATCAAGTAGTATGTTTAGTTTTTTCAAGAATTATTATATTGTTTAAACGCGAGTTAGGATCTCATTCGTTTTAAACGTTTGAATCAAATTACGTCTAGAACTTCATCTATCTCATTCTTTCTCTAGCTTCAATTTGCTCAGTGTACCAATATTTTTGAGTTGAAAAATCAAGGGGCCAATCTCTTTGCGCTTGTCTTTTTATAGAATTGTCTTCAATAGTCAACATATATTCATAATCTTCTATTTGCTTATTTAACCAATATTCTTGTGTTGTAAAATCATTAGGCCAATCAATTCTTGCCTTCGATTTTAACTCATTAATTACAAATTCCTTTTCTGAATTTTCCATATTTTCTTTAGCAAGACCACTTGTTTCAACAGTATCATTTGTTTCTAAAGTATTTATTGGTAAAATAGCCGCAACAAAAGGCTCGTTATCTTTTGCCTTGTCACCTAAATTTCCAATTACAATTGCTATAATAATTACAGTTATAGCGACTTTCCAACCTTTAGAAATACTAGAATTATTCCAAAGGGCATAAAGACCTATTGGAAAAAAGACAACACAGAGTATAATGACTAACCACGTCTTTTCATACCATTTATCTGGATTTATGTTATTGTTCATTGTAGTTTGTTAAGAATTTATTATATAATTTAAACGCGAGACAGGATTTCATTCTTTTTATGATCAAATTCCTCTTGAGAGATGATTCCACCTTCAAGTAAGGTCTTCAATTTCTGCAAAATGGCAAAAGGATCTTCTTGCTGAATATTTTCGATGGGTAAAGAAGGCGCATTGTTGACAATAATTCCACCTCCCGCTGCTGCCCTTTTATCCTCTAAGTCTTTCTCCCTTCTATAATCTCTCATTTCTTCTTCTTTCTGTTGAGCAAATTGATAAATCTTTCTAGCTTGGTTTTTTGGCAAATAGTCTATTACATTATTGAGTCTACTAACGGTTTTTACCATAAAAGTTGCACCCATAATTCCTTCTTTAATGTGACAATCCATAATATCCTTCCAATTATAATCTTGAAAGTCCATTGATAAACCGAAATTCTTAGGTCTACAAAAAATTATCCTTTTGTTAGTTAGTGCGATACAATCAGGAGATAATGTAATTGCTGGTTTCTTCTGGACAGCAATATATTCCACTTGTTCGTTAGAAGTAAGAAGACTATTGATTCTTTCCAGAATTTTTCCAACAGTTTTTGGGTCTTGTTCTTCATTCAAGAACTTTTTTAAATCGTTTATCATAATTAAGAGCGTTAACTTTATATGTTCAAAAAAATTATACAACATAATTTTCAATTGCTTGATGAAGTTGAGTTCTAAACCCATATATCTCATCCAAAGAAGTAAGCAAAACCTTCTCCCCAGCATCCTTTCCCTTATGAAATACCTCAATGTATTTTTTCACCGTGTTAAAGTGAAATCTGCATATTGGTTTTCTATTATTATCATCCAACAATACTCCGAAATAAGATTGCGTATCTCTTTGCGAAATTCGATCAGCAGGAATTTTCTCTCGGATAATGGCCTTTACGATTTGAAAAGCTTCGATTTCTTCTGTAGTTGTAATGATAGCTGGAGCATCATTATTTTCATCAATCGATTCTACTTTACTGTCTGCTTTAGTTTCAATTTTATCATTAATACTTAATGCCGATTTTAAACGATAACTAATCGATTCGTTAATCGAAATCGCTAATGCCTTTTTTGCATATTCTTTAAATGAAATCATGCGATTTGCAGTTAAGGGTTTATCAAAAAACCGATTAACCAATAGTTTAACCAACTCATCTGATGGGTTTTCTACTTCGTTCTCAAACTCCTTTCTTATCGCTTTGATGTATTTTAACGCCTCGGCCGAATCGAGAATAGTTTCTAAATTATACTCACTTTTAGTAAAACTTTCAAGAATTTTAATAGAACTATCCTTTAAATCTTCTATATCTATGGTTAAGAATGGCTTCTCATCCATAATATTTGGTTTCTCTAAATCGGTATAAAAATTATAAATGATACCATTGGTTAACACACCAAACCGTGCCTTCGAAACATGGTAATAACGATGCAACTGCGAATTATGTGCATCTGCATTTTCTTTCCAATGTTTACACTCAATAATAAGGATAGGCTCATCGTTTTTTCGGATAACATAATCTACTTTCTCACCCTTTTTAGTACCGATGTCACAAATAAATTCTGGGATTACCTCTGTTGGGTTAAAAATATCATAACCTAAAATCTGGATAAAGGGCATGACGAAAGCATTTTTTGTAGCTTCTTCTGTATTAATTTGATCCTTTAATCCGATTACTCGTTGATGAAGTTGCTCGAGCTTTAATTTAATATCCATTGAGTTTGCGTTATAGCTTAAATAATTTCTATACCAAAACTATCTAACTATCAACACCTTTCATTACGGGAAACCGTAAAACGAAAATCTATTTTGAAACAACTAGATTTATAAATCTAAAGTATACTTTACCTTTAAATTAATGCTCGAGGATTTGTGCGGACTGAATCTCTTTTTTAAACGAGATGGATTATAATGATGGGGTTCTATTCCTACATAAAACTTAAGCAAGCTGCGCTTAGGTGCAAAAAAGACTCCGAATACCCCTTCTCCATGAATTTTAGAATGTACTTTTAATTCACTACCTAAGGGGTTCTCGTATAACCAACGCTTTCCAGCGATAATATCATAAGTGCCGTAAGCTCCAAATGAACCGACCAAGTTTACTTCAATTGCTCCTCTTAAGCCATGATATATAGGGCTGTGACCAATGCCTTTATCTACAATTCGTTTAAAAACATAGCCAAGTTCTAATGTGCTAGATTCAGAATTATCTTTGAGGCCAACTAATATAGCCGCTTCAACCACTTTTGTATTAAACAAGGCTGTACCTATCTCTACACTAGAAATTAACGATCGATCTGCCTTATTTGTTGAATAGCTCTGCGCTTTGCTAAATAATGGCAATAATATCAATCCTAAAATACACTTATTCATAGCTTAAACGAGGCTGCTTATATAGCTGTTGCATCGTCAGCAAAAGTAAAAATGATCCTTTTCTTCTCCCTAAGGGAAACCGTAAAGCATTGAAGTATTTTAAATAATACCTAAATCTTTACAAAAAGCAATAAGTTGTTCGTTTTTAGAAAAACCCAATGTTTCTTTCATGTAGTTGAGTCTTTTTTCGACACTGCTTAAGCCAGATGGCTTAATGTTATTTTTACGCAGATAAATTGGAATGTCCTTTTGTGGCGTTCCGTTGGTAAGCAATGAAATAATGGTAATATCAAAATTTGTAAATTCATATGAATTCTTTTCCTTTACCGCTTGCCTCAGATCAGTAGAAAGATAAATTTTATTTTTATAAATGGTTTCGATTGCCAGTTTAAGTTCTTTGGCATCATGCCGAGCTTTACGTACGTAACCATCAATATTGAGTTCTTTAAATAACGCATCAATGGCAGCCGTTTTATTCTCTCCCGAAAACACAATTACTTTTAAGGATGGCTGTTCTTTCTTAGCTGCTTTTATAAGTACTGTGCCATCAGAAATCTGTTGTTTCCGATGATCTTCTTCAAAAGAAAGATCGGTAATGAGTAAATCGTAAGGCGCATCTTCTTTAACCGCTTTTTGTATTCTCATTAATGCATCATCGCAGTAATACACATAGTCGGTATGGGCTACACCTAGATCTGATAATGTCTTTTGCACCGAAATGTTGGTGCTTTCATGGTCTTCTGCTATTAATACTCGTTTAAACATTCTTTATCGATTTAAGAAATAGGAAAAGAAATCTGAATTTTCAGTCCTTTCTCAGCTTTGGTGTCAAAGATAATTTCTCCATCAATAGTAATTATACGGTTTCCCGTATTCGTAAGCCCATTTTTAAATTGTTGCTCAGGTAGCATTCCAACTCCATTGTCGGTATAAGAAATAGTGATTTTATCATCTTTCTGCTCAAATCGAATAACGACGTTACTTGCGCTGCTATGTTTCTTCATATTTACCATTAGCTCTTGAAGAATATGCTCGACTTCATATTTTACATTTGCGTTCACTTTTATCCATAAATCTTCGGTGTTCCCAACAAACACAATTTTTGTAGTTTCAGTAGCAAAAGATTTTAGTAGCGCTGCTAGTTTTTCATGGAAATTTTGATCGTTGTAATTAATCTCTTCATAGGATAAATCTCTTGATTTTTCGTACATATCCTCTAATTTATCCAAGACTTCATTTCGGTTTAAATTTTCATTATTTTCAATCTCGGCCATTACACGATACAATCCATTGGCTACAACATCGTGTACTTTCTTAGATGTTTTTAATTGATTTTTACGAATGGCATTTTGGGCCGATAATTCAAGCTTTTGTTTTCTCTTTTTATACAGCACAAAACCAATACTTACAGCTGCGATTGCCAAAATAAAAGTTACGATTAACAATGCTTTTTGCTTGATGATTTGGTATTTACTTTCGGCATTATCCTTTTGAAGGATGAGATTGTCAGCCTTATGTTTTTCGGTCTCATAGCGGATGAGGGCAAATTGATTCTTAGCCGCACTACGAGCAGTTTGTAAACTATCATCTAGTTTTTGATAAGCTGCAAAATAATATTTTGTTTCTTTCGGTGAACTTAGTCTGATCAATTTTTGAAGTGCCTGAAGTTTATCATCTGGGCTATTTACCTTTTGAGCAGCTTCTAACATGTTTTTGGCATAAAACAATGCCGAATCCAAACGTTTAGTAGCATAGTAATCTGCAAGATGTGAGAAACTGGCATTCTGTCCCCAGAAATCTTTTTCTCGTGTTCTAATTTCTAAGGCCTTGATAAAATCAGGGACAGGATTATAATTAGAATTTTTTAACCATCTCGTTTTGGCTGCATTAGATAATATACGCGAAAAAGTAGTCTGGTTATCCATTATATCTTTATCACGCAATAGTTGTTCGAAATATGTTAACGCTTCATCATATTTTTCGTAATGCGATAAATTAATAGCAATATTATTTATATAGATATCCTTTGCTTTTTTGCTATTTGTTAACTGAATAGATTTAAGGTAAAAGGAATCTGCTTCAGCGTATCTCTTTAAAAGATGAGCCATCTTCCCGATATTATTATAGTTAGAGGATAATATTTCCTTGTGCTCTTCTTTGTTAGGATTAAGATAGCTAATTGCAAATAACGAGAGCTCTTGTCCACCGAAATAGTCTCCTTGATCGCCACTTATAATCGCCATATTTACTAGGCACTTGGCAATACCAATGCTATCAGCATCTCTTAAGTACTCTTCCTTAGCTTTATTAAAATAGATGAAGCTACTATCCACCTTATTATTGTCTGAAAAATACCATGCTTTTTCATGATATGAATTAATGGTTGTGGAACTACTTTTGGGCTTATCCTTATGACAAGAAATTAATAGTAACAAAAAGAGAGGCCTTATATATCTTTTCAATTATTTTATATTATTCCTCTAATTTATAAAAAAATGCGAGCAATTTTTTTGCCCGCATTTTAAATTATGGTCTTGGTGGATTATTTCCAGTTTCACCACCAGTATCACCACCACCACCAGGTGGAATGCTATCGATTTCTGATGTTGAGTTTTGCACAATTGGCCCATCTATTTTCACATAAACAGTTCCTGTGCTTCTGTTAGCTGATTGATTCATGGGAGCTAATAAACCCATTAGGATTGCAATAAAAATTGGAATATACATGATTCAAAAATTTAAGAGTTAAGAAATACTATGTAGGTCCGCTCGAACCATTCGAACGGATTGCTACGATTGTAAATCAGAAGGCCTTCTGAAATTTTTGGGAAGAGTGAACTTCAATCGCGGGAGCTTTCTAACTGCTTCCCAAACCGGTTATGAGCTACCGCGATATCCGCTCTTTATTAAAATCAATAAATACATTTTGTAGACAGCTAATCAACTGTATCTGTGATTTCGAAAGCAAAGATGTGGGGACATATCAAACTTATTATCAAGGAATTCCTATGATTCCTTGGGTTTTCAAAGGAATTCTTCAGGAATCCTGAAAATGGTTTCAGATTTCAGAAAATTCCTTTTAGTTTTACTTAATTAATTCTCTTAATATGTTTGATGATTTCAAAAAAGTAGTATTAAACTCTTATACTGAAAGGAAAGCAAAAAATATGCTTTCTGATAATTTGATAAATCCAACGCGTGTAAAGTTGAAGAATGAGTGTTTAGATATTTTAAGAAAGCGATATGATAAAAAAGATGATCAAACAATCAAAGCTTTTTTTGACCCTTACAATGAGTTTAGTAGTCATGAACAAAGCATCGCAAAATTTGACCTCGATGGATTTCAGGCTTTGATCACATTCTTTAAAAGGAACATCAACATTAGAAAAGAGGAGAATATAAAATTACTAGCTTGGTTAATCGACTTTGAACCCCGACCATATGTATATGATGGAGATTACACTATTCAGCAAAAGCCAGAAACAATTCTAGAAAATAATGAATCAAATGATGAGAATCGAATTGATAAGGTTAGCGTAGTTTCTATTGATGAATTAGAAATAATTAATGAACCAAATCCTTTACCATGGAAAAAAATCGGATTAATTGTAGCAGGTATAATTATAGCGCTAACGATTGGTATTGCTAATTACAATAGAATATCAAATTCTGAGTACACTGAATTGGCAGAGAAAATTAATGACCCAGAAAGTCTCAAAAGTAAAAAAACATTAGCTAGTCATCCAGAGAAAACCATAGAACCGAAAGCTTTAAGCCAAAATGACAAACAATGCATGTACTGGGCAAGCGACCATTATCAAGTTGTAGCTTGTAACCAAAAGATAAATGGGGCAATCAAAATCGCTTTGAATCAAGAAAAAATAGATCGGCTAAGAAAAATAACCGATTTAGATACTGTAGGCAAAAAAGACATCGGTAGAGTGTGGTATATAAAGATAAAACCCGATAGTGTCGAGTTTTATACAGATAGCGGTAGTTATCCATTAGATTCGAGAAAAATACTAAAACCTATGACGAACTACATGCTAAACAAATATATTTTAAGCAAAAGATAGATTCTGATAAGACTTAAGAAGTTTCCCTCTGTCCTTGCCTATTTAGACTTCGTAAGTCTTGTATTAACCAAACAGGCCTACTTAAATGCCAAGCAATATTAGTAGGAGATTATCCGGATAATAACGGATAAAGTTAAATCATTTGTCTGTTCCTGAAAAAGCTATACAGATACGGGTTTCTCTTTACAGTTAAGGGTTTTCTCCAAAACTGTAAAGTTATAGGCGTATAAGACCATTCAAAATGTTTTAATTGTATGCCCTCTCTTGTTTTCCATTCAAGTGGTCCACTCGATGATCGTGCTAATGTAGCCGCTGCCGCACGAGATGGAGATGTGAAAACGTAATCTTTTGTCAACACATAAAACTTACCTTCAACTTTTAAAATCCCATCAATTAACATTTTTTCTCTTTCACTTACAATAGTATTGATTAAGGAAGCCTGCTCCATTTAATTATTAGCGATTTACCACATGAAATTCGACAAAGATCTACAATAGGCCGTAATCTTTCCAAATTTTATATCGGTTCGGATATAAAATACCCAACATTTCAAGTAATTCTATGACGAGACAATCAGTTCAGTCACTATCATCGAGCTGACAAATTCGATTAAGCCTCTACCCATAAATCTCCTTCAACGCTTCATCCAAATCCAAATACTTAAACTGATACCCTGCATCTAAAATCTTTTGAGCTGCAGTATTTGAACTCATCAACGCCATAATACTAGCCTCGCCTAAAATCACTTTCAAAACAGCTTTGGGCACATGAAGTGGCCAAACAGGTCTACTTAAACGCCATGCAATTCGTTTTGTTAATAGCTTATTCGTTACCGGATACGGAGCCGCAGCATTATAAGCGCCTATAATCGCCTCATCTTCAACCGCTTTGGTAAATATGCCTACAACATCGTCTATATGTACCCACGGCATCCATTGCCTACCGCTTCCTAGTGGTGCGCCAACAAAAAATTTAATCGGCTTTGCAATAGCCAAAAGAGCACCATCTTTTTTGCTTAGTACCAAACCAACTCTAACTTTAACCACTCGAATACCCATTTCGAGCCCCATATCTGCAGCATCTTCCCATTTAACGCAGCATTTTGCTAAAAACCCTTTGCCTGGACCACTGTTTTCCCATAAAAATTCATCTCGCCTATCGCCATAATAGCCAACTGCCGAAGCGGATATAAATGTTTTAATAGGCGTATTCGTTTCTTTAATAGTTTGATATAAAAGCTGGGCCGATTTAACCCGGCTATCAATAATTTGTGCTTTGCGTTTAGCTGTCCACCTTTTATCGGCAATACTTTCTCCTGCTAAATGAATAACGGTATCTATTCCCTTAAGTGCATCGGCTTCGATTGTTTGTTTTTCTATATCCCACACAAAAACAGTAACTCCTTGAATAGCAATTCTCCTTCTCGATAAAATAGAAATTGTATGTCCCTGTTTTTGCAAATGAGGTATAAGCTGCCGACCAATCAAACCTGTTGCTCCAGTAATTAAAATATTCTTAGGCATGATTTTTAAATTTTCAACTAGGTATAAAGATAACAATAATTAGACCGAAGTAGGTAGTTGTATCCCCACCACTTTGTTGCCCCATTGTAAAAAATAGAATGTTTGAACGTATAATCCCTGTATTTTGTGCAAATTGCAAGCGAATATAAAATGGCTACGGATATGAGCAAAAGAATACTGGTTTGGTTTAGAAATGATCTTCGCTTGCACGACAATGAAATGCTGGTAGAAGCTATCGCTAAATCTGACTGTATTTTACCTGTTTATTTCTTTGATCCGCGTCAATTTGAACAAACAGTATACGGCACTTTAAAAACAGGAGTAAACAGAACCCGGTTTCTTTTAGAAAATGTTGAAGCATTACGCCGATCGTTCAAAAAATTAGGTGGCGATGTATTAATTCTAACGGGTAAACCCGAAGATCTTCTTCCCGGTTTAGTTAGCCAATACGAAATTTCTGAAGTATACCATCATCGTGAAGTTGCAAGCGAAGAAACCGTAATTTCTACTCAAGTAGAAGATCTATTGTGGAAATTAAAGGTAAATCTCAAACACTTTATCGGGCATACATTATATAATAAAGAAGATCTTCCTTTCCCAATAAAGGATATCCCTGATGTTTTTACTCAATTTAAGAAGAAAACTGAGCGTGACGCCCTAGTTAAACCTTGTTTTTTAACTCCAACAGAAATAAATTTCGTTGAAATTGAAAATTGGGGCGAAATCCCGTTAGTATCAGACCTTTTACCAAACGAACATTTTGATTCCTTAACTCCTACTTTTAAAGGCGGAGAAGAGGAAGCATTTAAGCATTTGCACGATTTTTTGCATACCGGCGAAGGGATGGCCAATGCAAATGCAACGATTAAAAAAAATGAGGTCGTTGCTAATCTTTCTGCTTGGTTAGCAATTGGCAGCTTATCGCCAAGAGAAGTATACTGGAAATTAAAAGAAGCCGAAGCAAACTATGGTTTAAAACCCTATTTTGGGCAAATTGTATTGGGCTTATTATGGCGCGATTATTTCCGCTTTATGTTTAAGAAATACGGAAATACTTTTTTTAAGCAGGAAGGATTTAAGCAAGAACTAGCGCCAATGCCAATGCAAGAAACTGTTTCATTAAAGCAATGGAAAACCGCTTCTACCGGGCATGTTTTAATCGATTCTATAATGGACGAGCTAAATACTACTGGCTATATTAACAACAATTCGCGACTATTAGCTTCTACCTATTTAATTAGCGAGCTAAAGGTAAATTGGGTAATGGGGGCGGCTTATTTTGAAGAGAAATTAATTGATTATTGCCCGGCAAGCAATTGGGGCAATTGGGCTAATGTTGCAGGGGTTGGGAACGACCAACGCTTAAGCAGTAATTTTAACTTCGAAAAACAGTTAAAAGCCTACGATCCTAAAGGGGTTTACGCACAAGCGATGCGTGCTTAGGTTTTTATTGGTTAACTGGTTTTTTTGGTGAATTGCTTAAATTGGTTAACTGTGTAACTGTTTGAATTGGTTAACTGTTTGGATTGGTAATCTCATTGCAACGATTAACCAATTGCAACGATTAACCAAATTTAACCCACAATTAACCGATTTAAGCAATTAACCAATTAATTGTGAAGTTTATTGCCATTTCTTGAGGTAAAATCCTAATTTTGCAATACTTATCGTAAAAATACACAAATGGATAACTTATCTTATCTCAACGGCGCTAATGCCGAATATATCGAATCATTATATCAGAGTTATAAAGAAGACCGTAATTCGGTAGAATTTGGTTGGCAGAAGTTTTTTGAAGGCTTTGATTTTGGAAGGGGTTCTGATGCAGCAAATGTAATAAATGAAACCCCAGAGCACTTTTTAAAAGAGATTAACGTACTTAATTTAATTAACGGCTATCGCCAAAGAGGGCATTTGTTTACTAAAACAAACCCTGTTAGAGAGAGACGTAAACATTTACCAACCTTAGTTATAGAGAACTTTGGTTTAGCACAGGCCGATTTAAACACCGTTTTTAACTCAAGTATCGAATTGGGCATTGGCCCTGCAAAATTATCTGATATCGTTGCTTTTCTTGAGCAAACCTATTGCGGATCAATTGGCGTAGAGTATAAATATGTACGTACTCCTGAAATTTTAAATTGGTTAGAATCTAAAATGGAAACCGAGCGTAACACGCCAAAATTATCTATTGACGAGAAAAAACGCATATTGAGTAAGCTAAATGAAGCCGTTAGCTTCGAAAACTTTTTGGGCACTAAATTTTTAGGCCAAAAACGTTTTTCATTAGAAGGCGCAGAAGCCGTAATTCCAGCTTTAGATTCAGTAATCGAAAAAGGTGCTCAACTGGGCATCGAAGAATTTGTAATTGGTATGGCCCACCGTGGTCGTTTAAATGTTTTGGCCAATATAATGCAAAAAACCTATAAGGATATTTTTGCCGAATTTGAAGGTAAAGGCTATAGTGCCGATTCTCCTTTTGGTGGTGATGTTAAATATCACCTGGGTTACTCAACAGATGTAACTACCAATGCTGGTAAAAATGTACACTTGAGCTTATGCCCTAACCCATCTCACCTCGAAACGGTAAATGGTGTGGTTGAAGGGATGTCGCGTTCAAAAATTGATTTTAAATACGGCGGCGATAACAGTCGTTTAGCTCCAATTTTAATACATGGTGATGCATCGGTAGCTGGCCAGGGTATTGTATATGAAGTAATTCAAATGGCAAGCCTCGAGGGTTATAAAACAGGTGGCACTATTCACTTGGTGATTAACAATCAAATTGGCTTTACCACCAATTATAAAGATGCACGTTCGAGTACGTATTGTACTGATATTGCAAAAGTAACCTTATCGCCAGTTTTCCATGTAAATGGTGATGATGTTGAAGCTTTAGTTTATGCGATTAATTTAGGGATGGAATATCGTCAGAAATACAAAAATGATGTATTTATCGATATTTTATGCTACCGTAGATTTGGCCATAACGAAGCCGATGAACCTAAATTTACGCAGCCATTATTGTACAAAGCGATCGAGAAACATGCCAATCCGCGTGATATTTATATCGAAAAGCTAACCAAAACGGGCGAATTAGAAGCTGGTCTAGCTAAAGAAATGGAAAAAGAGTTTAAAGGCTTGTTACAACAGCGTTTAAACGAAGCTAAAGAAATTACATCAACCTATAGCGATGTAAAGTTTGGTGGCGCATGGGCGGACATGAGATTGGCTACTGCAAAAGATTTTGATGTTTCGCCAGATACTTCGGTTAAAAAAACCACTTTATTAGAAGTTGCAAAACGTATTTCTTCTTTACCTGCAGATAAAAAATTCTTCAAAAAAATTGAGAAATTGTTTGATGAGCGCCTTAAAATGGCAACTTCAACCCATGTGTTCGATTGGGCAATGGGCGAGCAGTTGGCGTATGGCACAATACTGGCCGAAGGCAAACGTGTTCGTTTAAGCGGACAAGACGTTAAACGCGGAACATTCTCTCATCGCCATGCGGTGTTAACCTTAGAAGATTCGGAAGAAGAATACACACCACTAGCAAACATTTCTGATCAACAAGCTCCGTTCGATATTTACAACTCGCATTTATCTGAATACGGCGTTTTAGGCTTCGAATATGGTTATGCAATGGCTAATCCGAATGCCTTAACAATATGGGAAGCACAGTTTGGCGACTTTTTTAATGGAGCTCAAATTGTAGTAGATCAATATATAGCTAGTGCAGAAACAAAATGGCAAAGAGAAAACGGTTTGGTAATGTTGTTGCCTCATGGTTACGAGGGTCAAGGTCCAGAGCATTCATCAGCACGTATTGAGCGTTTTATGGAGCTATGTGCTGATTATAATATGCAAATCACTAACTGTACCACACCCGCAAACTTCTTTCATGCTTTACGTCGTCAGTTTAAACGCGATTTCCGCAAGCCTTTGGTGGTGTTTAGCCCTAAAAGCTTATTACGTCATCCACTTTGTGTAAGTCCTTTAGCCGATTTTACCGATGGTAAATTTAAAGAAGTAATAGACGATACAAATGTGAAGCCAGCCAGTGTAAAACGTGTGGTTTTCTGTAGTGGAAAAATTTATTACGATTTATTGGAAACTCAAAAAGCAAACGAAAAAGGAGATGTAGCTTTAGTACGTGTAGAGCAATTATATCCAACACCTGTTGACCAAATGGAGGCCGTTTACAATCGTTACAAAAATGCTAAAGATGCCGTATGGGTACAAGAAGAACCTGAGAACATGGGAGCTTGGCCGTATTTGTTACGCAGATTACGCAAAACTTCATTTAGCCAAATGGACGTAATTTCGAGAAGAGAAAGCAGCAGTACAGCTACAGGTTATGCTAAACAACATGCAAATCAGCAAGCATATATTGTAGCAACGGCATTTGATGTTCCGGTAACTGAAAAAGTAAAAGCAATAGTAGCAAAAGCGACAAAAAAATTAGTAAATATAGACTAGCGTGAAGCGCTAAGCGTTGAGCGTTCTGAATGCCTCACGCAAAATGCAAAACGCAAAATAATTAAAATATAACTGTTGAGAATGAGGGGTTAAAGCGTCCAAAACGCTTAGCGCCGAACGCAAAACGCAAAACGCAAAAACATGAGTTTAGAAATAAAAGTTCCGCCTGTTGGCGAATCGATTACCGAGGTGGTTTTATCTCGTTGGGTTAAAAACGATGGCGATTTTGTTGAAATGGATGAAATCATTGCTGAATTAGAATCAGATAAAGCAACATTCGAACTTACCGCAGAAAAAGCAGGAACTTTAAAAACGGTAGCAAGCGAGGGCGATACCTTAGCAATTGGTGCTGTAGTTTGTACAATTGAAGAAGGAGGTTCTGCGGCAGCTAGTCCGAAGGCCGAAAGTCCGAAGGCTGAAGCTCCGGTTGCTGATAAAGTAAGTGCTCCTGTTGCAGAAAAAGCTGGCGAAAGCTATGCTTCGGGAACTCCATCACCATCTGCTGCTAAAATTTTAGCCGAAAAAGGTGTGGATGCTGGTGCTGTAAAGGGTACTGGTGTTGATGGAAGAATTACAAAAGACGATGCCGTAAAAGCAGAAAGTCCGAAGGCGGGAAGTCCGAAAGTAGAGGCGCCTAAAGCTGTATCTGCACCAGTTGTTGCAGGCTCAAGAAATGAACGCAGAGAAAAAATGTCGCCATTGCGTAAAACAGTTGCGAAACGTTTAGTAACTGTTAAAAACGAAACGGCCATGTTAACTACGTTTAACGAAGTAAACATGAAGCCAATAATGGATTTAAGATCTAAATATAAAGATCAGTTTAAAGAAAAATATGGTGTGGGTTTAGGCTTTATGAGTTTCTTTACCAAAGCAGTTTGTGAGGCAGCAAAAGATTTCCCTGCAGTTAACGCTCGTATAGATGGAGAAGAAATTGTTTACAATGATTTTGTTGATGTTTCTATCGCAGTTTCCGCACCTAAAGGATTGGTTGTTCCAATTATTAGAAATGCAGATAGCATGAGCTTAGCTCAGATTGAGAAAACGGTAATCGAATTAGCTACCAAAGCAAGAGATAGCAAATTAACTATTGAGGAAATGACAGGTGGTACGTTTACCATTACCAATGGTGGTGTATTCGGATCGATGATGTCTACCCCAATTATTAACGCACCACAATCGGCCATTTTAGGCATGCATAATATTATTGAGCGTCCAATTGCTGAAAACAAAGAAGTGGTTATTCGTCCGATGATGTATATCGCTTTATCTTACGATCACCGTATTATTGACGGTCGCGAATCGGTAGGCTTCTTGGTTCGTGTAAAACAACTATTAGAAGATCCTGCTAGATTGTTATTAGGCGTTTAGAAGATTTAAAACCGTCATCCGATGAGAATAAACGTGATGCTTATTCTCATCGGATGACGGTTTTTTCGTGGCTTTTTAATTAAAGATAATTTGCAATTTGTGCGTATAATTTATCTTTATCACTTGGCCTTAGGGCATCAGGAACAACTAATTTGCCATCTTTAAGAATTAAATAACGAGGAATCGCATATCCTTTACCTCCCCAAAGTTTATTGATCAAATCCTTTAGCAATAGTTCATTGGTTCTGATATGACTTCCAGCTAATTTATAATATTTGATCATATCTTTCCACTGTTGTTCTACCGCTTCTTTATCAGTAGAAATATATAGCATTTCGACATTCTTGCTTTTCAAGAACTTCTCTAGTTCTGGAGCGTATTCAAACTCAGCTTTACATGGGCCACACCAGGTTGCCCATATATCAACGAAAACCGTTTTGCCTTTAAACTTTTCCATCAGTTCATCAAGAGAATTTACTTGAGCATAATTGGTCATAATTTTTTGATCGCTAGCAAAATCCTTCTTAACGTCTATATGGTATTTTGCTATCTCATCGGCCATTGGCTTTAAAAATGGCGAAAAATTGCTTGTAGGGTATTGCGTTTTGAAATCGTTAAATAAGTCGATTAATACCTGCTGATACTTCTTTTGTAGCATTTCATTGTAAAGGAATGAGGCCATTAAATATTCCCTTACTTTGCCAGTAAAGTGAGTAGAAAAACCCAGATAGGAATTCTTAAATCGCTCATCTGTGTTTGTATAATCGGGCTTTACCCAAGTACCTTTAACTTGAGGAAGATACGTCCCCATATAATAATCAGAATAGTATTGTGCATGATAATAATATTCGGTAGTATTCAAATCCATTAAGTTTGTAAATGGGTGTTTTTCGTAAAGGTCTTTCCAAAGTGCTTTGAATTCGTCTTTAAAAACAGTCTTGCTGTTTGGTCGAGCTGCTTCAAAATAAAGACTAATAGGAATGTGTGCAGCAATTGCTAGATAATCCATCGAGATCTCGGCCTTAATGCTTTCATAAAAAGCCCTACTTATCTTTTGTTGTTGAAGTAATTCATCGAAAGGCCTTAGCTCTTTTTGCTTGTCTTCGGCGATCAAGCTCATCACTCCTGTTGCAGTGCTATCTTTTTTTAAATATTTATCAGCTCTCGATTGATAAAAAGAATACTTTCTGGCGTTAATTAACCGCTGCCCAATTGGGCTCGATCCTTTATAACTAATGCTTGAAGTGTCTTTTTTACTTAAATCTAAGGTGATGTTTGTTTGTCCAGGCTCAATTAAAAACTTAAAACTTCGGTCACTATTTGAAATGCGCACGTTCGCTATTTTACCTGATTCGAAGTTAATTACCAGGTTGCTGTCCTTATCGAACTCTTTTGCCACTCGTGCAGGATAAAAAGTAGTCCCATCAACAGGTAGCTGCACCATAACTTTATTTTGAGTAGCAGCTATAAATTTAACTTTTACAGTTGCTTGTTGAGCGTAAGCAACTGAACAGACAATAGTGATAAAAGTGGTAAGTAAGTATTTTTTCATGAGTTCGTAATTTATATGCATGACGCAAAACCCTATCTAATGTTGCATTATCTTCTTTTTACCATCCAATAGCCTTATCATCCCCTCGAGGATCGGCACCGCCTTGATAATAACCCCATTTCGTTTTTAAAATGGCATCTACTCTTCCAATTGCACCACGGGGAACAATTTTATAACCTTTAGCCTTCAATTTCTCTATCGTTAAACTATCTAAGGCTTTGGGCTCTATATCTACTTGATCGGGCAACCACTGGTGATGAAATTTCTTTGAATTTACAGCAGTCTGCATCGATTGGTTAAAATCGACAACATTTAAAATCGTTTGAAACACGGAGGTGATAATGGTTGATCCTCCAGGTGTACCCACTACCATAAATAATTCGCCATCCTTTGCCAAAATTGCTGGGGTCATTGAGCTTAACATGCGTTTTTGCGGCGCAATTGCATTTGCTTCACCCCCTACTAAGCCATACATATTTGGAGAACCGGGTTTTACCGAAAAATCGTCCATTTCATTATTCAATAAAAAGCCAGCTCCTTTTACCACTACGCCTGCCCCATACGATCCGTTTAACGTTGTAGTGATCGATACTGCATTTCCTTCTTTATCTACAATAGAAAAATGAGTAGTTTCTTCATGTTCAACTGGTGCAATTTCGCCTGCATTTATTTCGGCACTCGTGCTTGCTTTTTGCCAATTAAAGGTACTCATGCGCGATTTTACATAACTATTTTCGATTAATTTTTGTTGTGGTACAGGATAAAAATCAGGGTCGCCTAAATGTGCTGCACGATCGGCATATACTCTACGCTCGGCCTCTATCATTACTTGAACGGTCGAATCGGCATTGAATCCCCACTTCGATAATGGATAAGGCTCTACCGATTTAAGTAATTGTACCAACGCAATACCACCGCTTGATGGAGGTGGCATGGTAATCACATCATAACCTCTGTAGGTTCCCAATACGGGCTTACGCCAAACCGCTTTATAGTCTTTTAAATCTTGCTTAGTGATAATCCCATTGCCACGCTTCATTTCGGCTACAATCGAATCGGCCACTGCCCCTTCGTAAAAACCATTACGTCCCTCTTCTTTAATATGTTTTAAGGTATTTGCCAATTCTTGTTGCACCAAAACATCGCCCTCGGCCCAAACAGTTTCTTTTAATAGTGCTGTACCTAACGGATTTAATTTCTTTAATCTAGCTTTCATGCCGGTTAATTCTCTGGCCTGTCTGGCGCTAATCTTAAATCCATTACCCGCTAAAGCTACAGCTGGGGCTACCAGATCTTCCCATTTCAATTTCCCATATTTTTGATGTGCTTCTGCCATCCCAGCTACCGATCCAGGTACCCCTGCAGCTAATTGTCCGTATAAACTTTTATCAACAATCGGATTCCCTGCTGCATCTAAATACATATCTCTACTTGCACTTCCTGCAGCTTTTTCCCTAAAATCTAAGGTGCTTGTTTCGCCTTTTGCCGATCTATATACCATAAAACCTCCCCCACCAAGATTACCTGCATTCGGATAAACAACGGCTAAAGCAAACTGAACTGCAACTGCTGCATCAACCGCATTACCTCCCTTTTTTAAAATATCAATGCCTACTTGTGATGCAAACTCATTGGCCGATACGACCATGCCATTCCGATATTCGCCACTGTTGTTTTTACCGATTTGTCCGCCAACACAACCTAAAAGCAAACTAATGCTTAATAAAGCAATACTTAGGTAAGTAAGATTAACCTTTATAATTTTCTGCATCTTTATATATTTTTTCAATAATATCATTATTTTTCTCTAGAATTACTTTACGCTTAAGACTTAGTTTTGGTGTTAATTCGCCACCATCAATACTAAACTCTTTTGCTAATAAAGCGTAGCGTTTTACTTGTTCCCATTTCCCAAAGCTGGCGCCTAAGGTAGCAATAATGCGATCATATTTATCAAGCACTTGGGCATTATTAATCATTTCTTCATTAGTAGTATAGGCAATTCCCTTTTTTTCGCACCATGTTTTTAAGGCAGCAAAAGTAGGTACAATTAATGCTGCTGGGAATTTTCTATTTTCGCCTAGCACCATAATTTGTTCAATTAAAGGTGATTCTTTATACCGATTTTCTAACATTTGTGGAGCAATATATTTTCCACCTGCAGTTTTAAAAATCTCCTTTTTACGATCCGTAATTTTTAAGAATTTGCCATTTAAAATTTCGCCGATATCGCCCGTGTGAAACCATCCTTCTTTGTCGATGCTTTCGGCAGTTAAATCGTCTCTCAGATAATACCCTTTCATTACATTATGCCCTCGGGTTAAGATTTCTCCATCTTCGGCAATTTTAATTTCTACCCCCTCAATTACAGTACCTACAGTACCAAACATGGTGGCTCCAAAATGGTTAACGGTAATTACGGGTGAGGTTTCTGTTAAGCCATATCCTTCGAACACCGGCATTCCTGCAGCCCAAAAAATACGTGCTAAGCGTGGATTTAAAGCTGCGCCTCCAGAAGCTAGCACAACAATATTGCCACCCAAAGCAGCTTGCCATTTTTTAAATACAAGTTTACGGGCAATAGAGAGCTTAAAATTATACCACCAGCCATTTTTAAAATCATATTTCTCGGCCAAAGCTAATGACCAAAAGAAAATGCCTCGTTTAATGCCTTTAAGATCTTTCCCTTTTTCCATAATCTTATCGTACACTTTCTCTAGCAAACGAGGTACGGTAGAAAATGAATTGGGTTTCACTTCTTGAATATCAGTCACGATCGTATCCATGCTTTCGGCATAATAAACACTTACCCCTGAGTAGGCGTAGAGGTAAGAGATCATTCGTTCAAAAATATGGGACAAGGGCAAAAAGCTTAATGCAGTTTTTACTTCTTGCGGAAAGATAATGGCCGATTTTTCGAAGTTTAAAATAAGGTTATTGTGCGTAAGCATTGCGCCTTTTGGTGTACCTGTTGTACCAGAGGTATAAATTATCGTTAAAATATCCTCGCCTGTTACTTGTGTTCTGTACGTTTCCAGATCAACCGCTGTTTCTTTACCAAGTGCGATTAATTCTTCCCAATGAGCGGCTCCATTAACTTTGTTAAGGGTATAAATCAGTATCGGCTTGCTTAATGTCTTATTTACTATAGTTAGTTTTTGAAATAATGTTTCATCACTTACAAATACAATACTGATTTCGGCATTTTCAATGATAAATTTAATGTCGTTCTCGGCCAATGTAGGGTACAAGGGAATTTGATAAGCCCCCAATTGCATGATCGCATAATCGCATATGTTCCATTCTGGTCTATTTGGTGACATAACTGCTACCCTCGATCCTTTTTTTACACCTAAGGTGGTTAAGCCTTTACTTAGCTGGTCGGTAGTGTCGCAAAAAGCTTGTGTACTGTATTTCTTCCAAGCTCCATTAATTTTTCCACTAATAAATTCATCTTTTGGAAAATTTTCCAAATTGTGGCGAAGTAGATCGAATACTCTGGTAATGGCTTTCATACAGTTTACAATTTAAACGGTCGTTTCTCAAATCTAATAAATAATCTTTTCTGCAGCAACCGATTTTTAGAATTTATTCTGCATGCATAGTATTTTTTAGGAATAGAATTTTTTCATTTATAAAACACAATGGCATAAAAGTTGTTATGTTGATGATATTGGTTTAAAACCTACGGGAATGGTTTGCCAATACACTTAATTAATATACTTAAAAAACAACACGTATGAAGAAGTTAATTTTTACTTTAATTGCAGGGTTTGCCCTACTTACAATGAGCACTACAAATGCAAATGCTCAAGATTACAAAAATGCTATTGGTGGTCGTTTTGGTACTGCTAATGGTATCAGTTTCAAAACCGGACTTAGCAAAGGGGCAATGCTCGAATTGATTGGAAACTTTAGAAGCAATAGAAATGCTGAATACTTTAATTTAACAGGTCTATATGAAGTTTACAAACCGATAAACAACGCACAGGGCTTAAACTTTTACTATGGTGGTGGTGCCACTATCGGATCGTACAGAATTAAAGGATTTGATGGAGAAGCGTATTTATCTGCTAATGGTGTTTTAGGACTGGACTATAAATTTAATGATGTTCCTTTTAACATCTCCTTAGACTGGATTCCGGCATTACGACTTACACAGGGTACTGGCTTTTACGGTGGTGATGTAGGTTTGGGTGTTCGTTTTACTTTTTAAAAACATAGACTTACGAAGTCTTAAAGACTTCGTAAGTCTAAAGTTTAAATTCCTATCCATCGTTTACGCACTGCTAACTGCAATGGTGTAGCATTTTCATTCACCACTGTCTTCAAACGAATAGTAGGATTTTCTTTCAACGTTAAAGTGATTTCCTTTTCTATACCATCTCGCTTAATTTTTAACACTAATTTCTCTCCGATTTGCTTATTATTCACTATCGGAATAATATCGAGCGTAAGTGCTGGATTTGGAAGTTTAACATCACGCATAACGGTTTGCAAGCCCATTCCATCGATACTTAGAATTTCATCACCCACATTTAAGCCTTCTTCCCAAGCGGTAGAACCTCTTGTTACAGTACTTACAAATAACCCAGCATTAACCATTAATCCTGCACCAGCAGACGGTTTATTGGGTGTTGCATTTTCTGAAGTTACATCAATGCCCGCATAGGCAAAATATTTAGCATACTCAATATCAGCAGTTCCCGTAACGTATTTATTCCAAAAGTTGGTGAAACTTATTCCACTTACTTTTTCTACCATTGCTTTAAACTCTGCATCGGTATACCCTCGTTTCAAGGCCTTGCATTGTAAATACATGGCTTTCATCACATCGTCTAAACTTTTCGCCCCTTTGGTGGCGTTAGCTATTTCTAAATCCATCAATACCCCAACAACTGCTCCTTTTGTATAATACGAAATAAAGGTGTTTTTCGAATTTTCTGAGGGACGATAAGCAGGATTAATCCATGCATCGAAGCTTGAAGCTGCAGCTGAATTAATTTTAGCGCCTGGGGTATTCATCACCGTACCTATATTACCCATGTTAGCTGCTAAGAAACCCGCCAAATCGCTAAATCCTGCTCTAAGCATGTATTTAGGCTGGTAGTAGGTTGTAAAACCTTCGGCAATCCACAAATTGGTCGTATAATTTTCATTTTCGTAATCGAATGGACCTAAAGCAATTGGACGTAAACGTTTTACATTCCATAAGTGATTATACTCATGTGCAACTAAACCTAAGAAACGATTATAACCTGCGGCATCGGTATATGCATCTCTGGTGGCACCTAAAACAGTAGAATTTAAATGTTCTAATCCACCGCCTCCCAGTAAACGATTATGTACAATAAACGTATAATGCTTGTTTGGGTTTTCACCATATACGGCAGTAGCTTGGTCTACGATTTTAGCCATATCTACTTTTAACTTTTCTTTATCGTAATTTCCTCCACCGTACATCGCCACTTCGTGTTTAACACCTGCTGCTGTAAATTCAAATACATCTTGTGTACCTACTTCTAGCGGACTATCAAATAAAATATCGAAATCTGAAGCCACGTATGTAAATTCTTTTCCAGGCACTGGAGGTAAACCAGTACTTACTTTATTCCAGTTTGCATGCGGAATAATTTTTACAGTACTTGGTGCTTTAAGCATCCCAGCTGGGTACATAAAAATAGCGGCCGATGATAAAAAGGCATGACTAGCATCAACAAAAGGAGTACGTACCGAGATCTCGAAAGCATACACGCGATAATTAATTTTAACAGCTGCAGCCTTTTCTGTATACACCCTCCATGTATTTTTGCTTACCTTTTCACTTTTAACTGGCTTACTTCCAACGGTTGCCCCAAAACCCTCTACATTTTTGGCAAATTCACGTACCAAATAAGACCCTGGTGTCCACACTGGCATCTTCACATCGATATAATTTTTTGTTGCAATTCCTGCAATTTGCATTTCTACTTCAGCATAATGTGCTTGAGGTTCTTTAAAGCTCACTTCGAAGCCTATTTTTACTTGTGCCTGTGTTGCCATTGATAGTGTTAAAATGACTATTAATCCTAAAATTGATGTTTTTGTAAACATAGTTTATATTATTTGCGGTAAAATTAAATTTTCTTGGAATGCTTTTAAACTAAATTGTAGAATGGGCTGTAAAATAATGAATACATCAATAGTATTCAGCAATACTAGTACAATTAAATTTAATGTGTAAGAATTTTATTAACATGCTGTAACATACTTAGTACATCAAAAGATAACAGAAACAATTAAATATTTTTGTACGTTACCAAATCATAAAACACATTATGAAGAAAAGATACATCTTTTATATTCTCCTCTTTTTCGGACTCGTTTATTTAATCTATTATAGAATTTCTGAAAATAAAAAAATTGGAGGCGAGGGTCCTAAAGGCGGAGGTAAAAGTGCCAAAGGCGGTAAAGGTGGCCCGCCATCCCCTTCTTTATCTGTTGATGGTATTGTGGTTACCGCAAGGTCATTTTCCAATAATTTAGAGATTACTGGTAGTATAGAGGCTAACGAATCGGTTGTTTTACGCAGCGAAGTATCTGGTTTAGTAACAGCTATAAATTTTAAAGAGGGCACTAACGTTAGTAAAGGTGCTGTTCTAGTTAAAATTAATGACAATGATATACAAGCCCAATTGCAGGATGCCATAACTAAAGAAAATTTATCAGCCACAAGCGAAAACAGAGCAAAACAATTGTTAGCAAAAGGCGCAATAAGCCAAGAAGAATACGATATTGCCCAAGCAAATTTAAAATCATTAAAAGCACAAGCGCAAATTGTACGTGCACAGTTGGCAAGAACAACATTGAGAGCCCCTTTTAGTGGAAAAGTTGGCTTAAGATCTATATCTGTTGGCGAATATCTTACTCCTTCAACTGTAATTGCCAATTTAATGAGCATTAACCCTGTGAAAATTAGCTTTTCTGTTCCAGAAAAATATGTTGGGCAAATTAAATTAAATTCTTCTATCAACTTTTTAACGGATGCTTCTGGAAAAATTTATACCGGAAAAGTATTTGCTATCGAGCCTGGCATTAATCAGCAAACCCGAACCCTTCAAATAAAAGCATTGGCGCCTAATCCAAATAACGAACTATTACCAGGCTCATTTGCAAAAGTTAAATTGGCGCTGAGCGAGCAAAAAGATGCGATATTAGTTCCATCTGAAGCCGTAATCCCAGTTCTAAAAGGCAAAATGGTATACATTAGCAAAAATGGGAAAGCACAACAAGTGCAAGTAGAAGCAGGCACAAGAACAGCCGAAAGCGTTGTAATTACGTCGGGTTTAAGCATCGGAGATACCGTATTAACTACCGGTGCAATGGCCTTAAAACCAGATGCGCCTGTTAAGGTGAAGATTGCGAAGAGTACGGAGCGTGGGGCGAAAAGCGGTGGGCGTTAATCGGAAAGTGTTTTAGCCGCATAGAACTAATGACAAAAAAGATGAGCACTATACAAGTTATGAATCCAGAACGCCATGCGCCATGCGCTAAGCTCCAAGACAATAAACGAACAAGATGAGTATATCAACCACCAGTATAAAGCGACCTGTTCTTGCCATTGTAATGAACTTAATGATTATTCTCTTTGGGGTAATCGGCTACAATTTTTTAGGCATTCGCGAATACCCATCTATTGATCCAACAGTTGTTTCAGTACGAACCTCTTATCCGGGTGCCAACTCAGATATTATTGAATCGCAAATTACAGAGCCTTTAGAAAAATCGATCAACGCTATTGATGGGATCCGGAACATTTCATCATCTAGCAACCAAGGAACTAGTAATATTACCATAGAATTTGATATTGGTAAAAATATTGAAGAGGCTGCCAATGATGTGCGAGATAAAGTATCGCAAGCTGCCCGTAGCTTGCCAAAGGATATAGATGGGCTCCCTGTAGTGAGCAAAGCTGATGCAAACTCAGACAACATCCTGTCTATGACTATACAAAGCGACAGAAGGGGTGTTACCGAGTTGAGCGATTTTGCCGAAAATGTAATTGCCGATCGTATTCAAACCATACCAGGGGTAAGTAGTGTACAAATTCAAGGGCAACGTAAATATGCCATGCGTATTCGTATAGACCCAAATCGTTTAGCTTCTTATGGTTTAACTTCGCAAGATATTGTAACAGCACTTAACAACGAGAATGTTGAACTACCTTCTGGAAAATTAACAGGCGCAGCCACCGAACTAACGGTAAAAACGTTAGGGAAGTTAACTACTACCGAAGAATTTAACAACCTAATCTTAAGGAGCGACAGCAATAATGTAATTAAATTACAAGATGTAGCTTTGGTCGATTTGAGCTCTGAAAACGAAGAAACGGTGCTTCGCGAATCGGGCAAGCCCATGGTTGCCGTTGCAATTATTCCACAACCAGGAGCCAATTATCTAGAAATTAGTAAAGAATTTTATAATCGTTACGATAAGTTGGTAAAGGATATGCCGGCTGATATTAAATTAAATATCTCACAAGATTCTACCATATTTATTAAACGTTCGGTAACTGAAGTAGCCGAAACCATTTTAATCTCGTTGGTGCTCGTAATTTTAATTATTTACTTGTTTTTTAGAGATTGGGCAATCGCCTTTAGACCATTAATTGATATTCCCGTATCGTTAATTGCTACGTTTTTTATCATGTACATTTTTGGGTATTCGATTAATGTACTGAGTTTGCTCGCCATTGTTTTAGCAACAGGTTTAGTGGTTGATGATGGGATTGTAGTAACAGAAAATATCTTTAAAAAAGTAGAAGAAGGGTATTCGCCCATTGAAGCAGCAATAAAAGGTTCGAATGAAATATTTTTTGCCGTTATCTCTATTTCAATTACACTTGCCGCCGTATTTTTACCGGTAATATTTTTACAGGGATTTGTAGGGAGGCTGTTTCGAGAGTTTGGAGTGGTAATTGGTGCTGCCGTGTTAATATCAGCCTTTGTATCGCTAACATTAACGCCAATGTTAAATGCCTATTTAATGAAAAAAGGCGGGCACAAACCTTCTCGTTTCTATACTTTTACTGAACCCTATTTTGTAAAGCTAAACGAGGCCTATAAAGATAACTTGCATGCCTTTTTAAAGCGCAGATGGTTATCGATCCCAATTATTTTAGGTTGTACAGGGTTAATCGTGCTTTTTTGGAATTTATTACCGAAAGAAACGGCCCCTTACGATGATAGAAGTGCCATAAACATGAACGTATCTACACCAGAGGGTTCTTCTTTTGCCTACACCGATCGCTTCGTTTCTAAAATAAATCAGATGGTGATGGATTCAATTCCAGAGAAAAAAGTAAACATTACGATTACTTCTCCGGGTTTTGGAGGTGCGGGTTCTACCAACTCTGCTTTTGTAAGAATGGGATTAACGGACCCATCAGAGCGCGAAAAAAGCCAGAAAGAAGTAGCGGAAAAATTAACCAAGATCACTAAAAAATATTCAGAAGGAAAAGTTACCGTAAGTCAACAACCAACCATTTCGGTAGGCAGAAGAGGAGGCTTACCGATTAGCTATATTATACAAGCGCAAAATTTCGAAAAACTAAGAGAAAAGGTGCCTTTATTTATGGATGAGGTTTCGAAAGACCCTACCTTCTCTACCTCTGATGTTAACCTCAAGTTTAATAAGCCCGAGATTAACTTAACTATTGATAGAGACAAAGCGAAGAACTTAGGTGTTTCTATTGTAGATATTGCTCAAACCTTGCAATTGGGCCTTAGTGGGCAACGTTTCTCCTATTTCTTTATGAATGGAAAGCAATATCAGGTTATTGGACAGTTTGATGTAAGCGACCGAAAAGATCCTTTAGATTTAAGTTCGGTTTACGTAAGAAATAGTAAAGGGCAATTAATCCAATTAGATAATTTAGTAACGGCTAAAGAACAAAGTAGTCCGCCGCAATTGTACCGAAACAATCGTTCTATTGCTGCAACTGTTTCTGCAGGTTTAGCGCCGGGCAAAAGCATAGGCGATGGCATTAAAGCGATGGACGATATTGCTGCCAAGGTACTCGACGATACCTTTACTACAGATTTAAGTGGCGAATCGAGAGATTTTCAAGAAAGTTCGTCCAACACCATGTTTGCCTTTGGTTTAGCACTACTATTAGTTTATTTAATTCTAGCGGCCCAGTTCGAGAGCTTTAAAGACCCTATAATTATCATTTTAACGGTGCCGATGGCCGTAGCTGGTGCATTTTTATCGCTTTGGTTATGCGGACAAAGCTGGAATATTTTTAGTCAGATCGGTACGATTATGCTTATCGGTTTAGTAACCAAAAATGGTATTTTGATTGTAGAATTTGCCAATCAGTTAAAAGAGAAAGGCATGCCTGTTCAAGAAGCCATTAGAGAAGCCGCAGTATCGAGGTTAAGACCAATTCTGATGACCAGTATGGCGATTGCCTTTGGAGCTTTACCTATTGCAATGGCATTGGGTGCGGCGGCAAAAAGTAGAATGAGTATGGGAACGGTAATTGTTGGTGGAACGTTATTTTCTTTAGTGTTAACTTTATTTGTAATTCCTGCTATATACTCCTACTGGTCTAAAGAACATAAAGAGAATAAAGAATTAACCGATTCGATAAATGCAGCAATGGCAGAAGAGAGGAAATAGGGCTTAGTTGTTTAACTGGTTATTTGGTTAATCGTTTTTACCTAGCAGCTAACCAGTTCCACGATTAAACAATTAACCAGTTAGATAATTGATTTTACAATGAAGACAAAACAACTTATATATTTCATAATTATTGGGCTATTGTGTTTCAATACTAAATTGGTAGCACAAGAAAAATTAACGTTGCAAGAAGTGATCACCCTTGCGTTAAAAAACAACTACGATATTAAACTAGTAAGCAATGATTTGGCAATCGCCCAAAACAATGTGAACCTAGGCAACGCAGGTATTTTACCAAATGTTGCCGGTACTTTTAGTACAGGTGGCAGCAGACAAAATTCAGTGCAAACACAAGCATCAGGTACTCAAAGAATAATTGATGGTGCAGTGAGCACCAACATGAGATACGGTGTCGGTTTAGATTGGACCATATTTGATGGTTTTAAAATGTTTGCTACTTACGATAAACTTCGTGCATTAGAGAAACAAGGCGAGGTAAATGCAAAAGGTATAATTTTAACCACCATTTCTCAAGTGGTAAATGCGTATTACGATTTGGTGAAGCAACAACAATTGGTAATTGCGGCCGATAGTGCGATCGATGTTTCTACATTACGTTTAAAAATAGCTGATAATAAATTGCAATTGGGAAAGGGGTCTAAATTAGACGTCGTAGCTGCGCAGGTAGATTATAATGCAGATACATCCAACTATTTACAACAACAAAATTTAAGAGTTACCTATATGGTGAGGTTAAATCAACTAATGGTTAGACCGCTCGATATAAGATTTGATGTAGCTAACGATATCAACATTGATCAGAGCATGAATTATGGTACTTTAGCTGGGCAAACCGAACAGTTAAACCCAAACCTGCAAGTTGCTTTAATCAATAAAAAAATAGCTCAACTTACCTTAAAAGAAGTTAAAGCAAATCGATATCCGTTAATTGGCTTAAATAGTGGGTATGAGTTTAATCGAAGTACTAGTCCTACCGGATTTAACACCCAATTTAGAGCCAATGGTTTAACTTACGGCTTAACAGCCAGCATTCCTATTTTTAATGGTTTTTTACAACGGCAAAATGAACGCAATGCGAAAATCGCAGTTAGCTCTACCGAATTAACTTTTGATAAAACCAAACAAGAATTGTTATCGCAACTTTCTACAGCGTATCAGAATTATACTACCTATTTAGAGCTAGTAAAGTTAGAAAGAAGAAATATTGATTTGGCGAAGCAGAATTTATCAATCACATTAGACAAATATAAACTAGGAAGCATCCCTCCTTTAGAGTTAAGAGAAGCGCAACGAAATGCTATTGCTGCAAATACTCGGTATGTAGAAATACAATATCAAGCGAAACTGGCCGAGATTATATTAAAAGAGATTAGCGGTACATTAAATATTCAATAAGAATTTGTTATTTTTAGTGCATGATAATAGTTGCAGATAGCGGTTCTTCGAAAACAGATTGGATGGTTTATAGTCCAACCGAAACTCAATCTTTTAGCACGCAGGGCATTAATCCATACTTTTTAAATGCGCACGATATATTAAAAATATTATCTAAAAATAAAGGGTTAGGTATTATTGCCGATGATGTAAAGGAAGTTTATTTTTTTGGATCTGGCTGTTCTTCTCCCGATAAGCACGAAATTGTATCGAATGGTTTATCCTCCTTTTTCACAAAAGCTTTTGTAAGCGTTGATCACGATTTAATTGGATCTGCTTACGCTACATGCGGCAGCAAAGAAGGGTTAACTTGCATCTTAGGAACAGGTTCGAACATTTCATATTACGATGGCAACACCGTGCATAATGGCAAACATGGTTTAGGTTATGTTTTAGGTGATGAAGGCTCTGGAACTTTCTTTGGCCGAAAAGTGCTGGTTTCTTACTTGTATGGAACGATGCCTGAAGATTTACAACAAAATTTCGCAAAAACGTTTGAGGTTACGAAAGATATCGTTATTAATAATATTTATCAAAAACCATTTCCAAACTCGTATTTAGCGAGCTTTAGTCGGTTCATGATTGCAAATAAAAGTCATCCATTTATCCAGCAAATGCTTAAAGATGGCTTTCAAGAATTTGTAGATACTAATATTAAAGATTACAAGATGTACAAAACCATTCCTTGTAATTTTGTAGGTTCTATTGCTTTTTATTACCAAGAAGAATTAAGAGAGATATGCACTAAAAACCAGATTAAAGTTGGCAAAATATTGCAGAAACCGATTGAAGGGATTTTTGAGTATATCTTGAAGAGGGAAGGTCTATTAAGTAGTACTTAGCATGTACTAACTACTAAAAAGCAGCCTTGTAATTCACATTAATATCGTACCTCGTTACTTCACCTTCTTTTACTTCGAAAGGGGTTATACTTCCATCACCTTCAAATAAATTAGCAAAAAACTTGTTTCCCTCTTCTAGCGTAAAAATAGAATAGTTGCCGGGTGCCAATTTGCATTGAAAATAACCTTCTTTATTTGTTTTTACTTTAGCCACTAAAACTGTATTTATTTTCGAGAACAATGGTGCTTCACCCTCCGCTTCACTTAATTTGGTTAGCGCATAAATATAAACTGTTCTTAGAGCTGGCGTGCTTTCTTTAGCAACTTGTCGATCTGGCGAAGGCATAAAATTTCCCTCCATCCAAGTCACTTTTCCAAAAATGCCTTGTTTAATAGTACTTTTGCCATCCTTTATACTCGAACAAAAGCTCAATAAACAACAAAGCATCCCAAATAAAAATATTCTCGTATATTTCATCATGCTAAAGATCTATTTAAACACTCTCCTCCTATTTACTATAACGCTATTTTTTGTAGGGTCGTTTACTTCTTATGCTCAAGTCGTTAATAAAGAAACCAATGTAGCTTTTTTACATGAAAACGCCGCAGTATTACAACAAAAAATAGATGCAAATAGGCAAAAAGCATTTACGTTAGCGAAAGAAAAAGGCTGGGAAACATTAAGAGTTACAAAAATGGGGGCCATTATCGCCTTACAGGGCATTGATGAACTGGGTTTGCCAATCTACTACATAACCCACAACAACAGTACCGCAGCGGCCACCACCAATACCACTAAATTATATACAGGAGGCAGTTTGGGTCTATCTCTAAGTGGTAGTACCATCCCAAACGATAAAGTAGCCATTTGGGATGGTGGAGCTATCTTAACCACCCATACCGAATTTTCACCTGCTCGTATAAAAATTAAAGACAATGGCACTACCCTATCAAGCCATGCTACCCATGTAGCCGGAACAATGATGGCCAGTGGTGTGTATGCAGCGGCAAAGGGAATGGCCTTTGGTTTACCACAGCTTTCTGCTTTCGATTTTAATAGTGATGTTGCCGAAATGTCGGCCAATGCCACTTCCTTATTAATTTCGAACCATTCGTATGGCTCTTTAGCTGGCTGGCAATATAATAGCGATGTAACACCTGCACGTTGGGAGTTTTACGGTGCTGCTGGCGCAAATGAAGATTTCAAATTTGGATATTATAACGGCACAACTAGGGATTGGGATCAGATTTGCTACAATGCACCTTACTATTTGCCTGTAAAATCGGCCGGAAACAGTCGGAACGAAAATGGCCCAGCTGTAGGCGAACCTTATTATAGATACAATAGCTCGGGGACGATGGTAAGCTCTGGAAATCGCCCAGAAGGTATTTATAGTAATAATGGGTATGATATTTTATCTACTTACTCAACTGCCAAAAACATTTTAACTGTAGGCGCGATTAATCCATTGCCTTTTGGCCCAACTTCTACCTCTAGTATCCAAATCTCAAGTTTTAGTAGCTGGGGACCTACTGATGATGGCCGGATTAAGCCTGATATTGTAGGCGATGGAGTTAATTTAACTTCCACAACCAGTACGGGTACGAATTCTTATACCTCTCTTTCTGGCACCTCCATGTCGGCACCCAATGTGAGTGGATCATTAGTCTTATTACAAGAGCTTTATAGCCAAAAAAATGCTGGGGCATTTATGCGCTCGGCAACTTTAAAAGCACTTGTATTGGGTACTGCAACCGAGGCCGGTGCTCATCCTGGGCCAGATTACATTTACGGCTGGGGGCTTTTAAATGCAGAAGAGGCTGCAAAAGCTATTTTATCAAGAAATACAAAAAGTTTAATCAACGAAAGCACCTTAGCACAAGGAACCACACAAACGATTAACCTAATTGCATCTGGAACTGGGCCATTAATTGCAACCATTTGTTGGACAGACCCCGAGGCAACACCTGTTTCTTCGGCAAATGCACTAGACAATACTACTCCAAGGCTAGTTAATGATTTAGATATTAGTGTAAAAGATGATCAGAACATTGCCTATCGCTCGTGGATTTTAGATCCAGCAAACCCTTCGGCCGCTGCCACCACTGGCGATAATTTTAGAGACAATGTAGAACAGGTATATATTGCCAATGCCACTCCAGGCAAAAGCTATACATTAACTATTAGTCACAAAGGCACTTTAGTAAAAGGCCCTCAAGCCTTTTCTGTTGTGATTACTGGTATTGGCGGAGCAACCTATTGCACCTCAGCACCAAGTAGCAATGCCGATTCAAAAATTATCAATTTTAAGTTGGCTAACATCGATCACACACCTGCTGTAAATTGTACCACCTATTCTGATTTTACTTCACAAACCATTAATTTAGAAAAAGGAAAAACCTATCCTTTAAGTTTAACTTTGGGCACATGCGGTGCAAATTTCAATAAGATAGCGAAAGTATTTATCGATTGGAATGGAGATGGCGACTTTAATGATGTCGAAGAAGGAGTTGCTACAAGCACAATTATAAATGGAACTGGCATTTTTACGGCTAACATTATAGTCCCAGAATCAGTTAATGTAGGTAATTTTTCGCTGTTAAGAGTGGTTTTAACCGAAACCAATTTAGCCACAGCAGTTGTAGCATGTGGGACATACGCTAAGGGCGAAACACAAGATTATAGGGTTAGTTTCTTAAATCCTTCAGTTGATGTTGCTTTAAAAGCAATAACTAATCCTGTACAAACAATTTGTGCTAATGCCGATCAAAAAGTAACGGTTACATTAAAAAATGTAGGCACGCAAACTTTATCTTCTATTCCTATTATCGTTACAATTAGTGAAAATTCGAACGTAATTGCCACTTTAAATGCAACGTATACAGGCAGCTTATCGTATTTGAATGAGATCGATTTTACCTTACCAACTGGCTTTAATGCGCAAGCTGGAAAAACCTATACGCTTATTGCAAGCACCACTTTAATTGGCGATTTAAGTACAACGAACAATGTATCGAATGGTAGTTTTGTGGTGAGTACCGCTCCTCTCGCCATTTCTGGAGCTGCTTTTCTCTGCACCAATCTAAATTCGTATACATTAAGTGCGAATGCTACTGTAAATTCTACTATTTTTTGGTATAAAAATTTATTAGATGTAAATCCGATTGCTTTTGGAAATGCAACTACAACAACACTAGCCCCGAATGCAAATTCGGCATATTATGTTGGTGTAAATGATTTTAAAGCTGATATTGGCCCTAAAACTAAGGCCGAAGTGGGCGATGGTAATTACAATCAATTTACACCGGGCATTTCGGTTAGCACATTGGTTCCCATCACTTTAGAAACCGCAAGACTGTATATTGGCAATTCTGGTCAAATCAGGTTTACAGCAGTAAATACTTCGGGCGTTGCCGTTTCGTCTGTTCTGTTAAATGTTACCGCTACTAAATCGATACCTGGGGCTGGTGCAACGGCAAATGATCTTGCTGATCAAGGTCAAGTATATCCACTTAATTTAGTGCTACCAAGTGCCGGAAATTTTACCATTAACATCGAGTATCTTGGAGGGGCTACCATTTTCAGAAATAATAATTCTACTACCACTGCCTATCCGTATCAAACTACACTAAATTTATTTAGTATAACCGGAAATACTGCTGTACTAGATGGAAATCCGAATTATTTTAAAGGCTTCTTTTACTATTTTTATGATTTAAAGGTTCGTGCTGGCGGATGTTTAGGTGGGCCACGATTGGAAGTAAAAGTTAACACCCCAATAATTACCCAAACGGGTGATGTGCTTTCGTCGAGTGCTTTAACAGGCAATCAATGGTTTTTAAATAACGAGTTAATTATTGGTGCTACAGGCCCAACCTTCACCCCACTTAAAAATGGCAATTATATTGTCGAAGTAACTACCAACACGGGTTGTTTACAGCGTTCGTCCGAATTTTTAGTTACCTCTGTTAAAGACACACCTACTGATGGAATTAATTTAAAAGTTTATCCTGTACCCACAAAAAGCGATGTTACTATTTCATTTGATGTTGTCGAAACCTCAGCTCTTAAAATTCAAGTTAGCAACCTATTAGGGCAAATTGTTTTTACAGAAGAGAGAAACAATTTTAAAGGTTTTTATACTAATAAAATTAATCTGAATGCATTCGCTGGTGGTGTTTATGTGCTAAAAATAAGGATGGGTACAAAAGTATATACTCGGAAAATCTTATTAATTAAAAACTAACCTCCTTGATTTTCATCAGCCTCATAACCCACTAAAGCCCAAACTTGTTTTTCATTCTTTTCATAACTCGCCTTATAATTTGAAGAAGGGGGAATGGTAAAATGAAAACTAAAGTGTTTTTCTTCGCTATTTTTTGGAATAAAATGTTGCATAATGGCATTCGCCGTAGCTTCTATCAGTTCTTTTGTGTGCTTTTTCATATTTCATTCCCTCATCCGATGAGCAGTATTAATTTCCTTGACCAACAAGATGCTCACGAAAATCGCTCTCGTTTCCAGTTCGATCAATTGCGGTTACTCCAAAAGCCTGTAAGGTAATCAAGTCTTTTCCATTTGCTGCAGTTATTCTAGGTAAAAGATCTAGATTTTCGTCTTTCCGTGTCATCACTTTATACGTCCACTTATTGCCATATTTAAAATACACAACCCATTTAAACACGTCTGTTTTTTCGGGATGATTCCAGTACACTCGAAGTTTACCTTCTACTGGCGCCACTGTTACAATCGGCTTCTCTGGCCTTTTATCGTCTAACCAGGGAGTTGAAGGCACAATTGCATCATTTTTATATGGTCCTTCTAACAAACCCTTTCTCATCAGTGCATGCTTAACCAATGCCGCGATACTCCAATGCACAGCACCTTTACTTGCAGGCGCAACAGCCCTAGTGATCATAATCTGATTAATGATTTCGTCTACATTTTTATCATCACCACCTAAGCCAACGTTCATACCTGCCCATAAATGTCTGTTCTTGGTATTTTCTGATTGCCACCAGCTTAATAAAACTGGAAAGCTTTGCGGGTATTGGTTTATTTTCCAATACAGTTGGGGTGTAAAATAATCGATCCAACCTTTGTTTAACCACAATTTTGCATCGGCATATAATTTTTCATACTGATCAAGACCTTCAATAGATTCAGGGTAACCTGGGCGCCATACCCCGAAAGGGCTCAAGCCAAATTTTACATGCTTCTTTTCAGATTTTATCTCCTTGTATACACGTTCAATAAATTTGTTTACACTTTCTCTACGCCAATCGCCCCTACTCAATTTTCCTCCATCTTGTTGGTATGCTGCCCAACTTACATCATCAGGAAAGTCGGCACCACCATTATATGATTCGTATGGGTAAAAATAATCGTCGAAATGCACTCCATCAATATCATACCGTTTCACAATATCTTTAACTACGGAAGCAGATAAATCTTGTACTCCTTTTAAGGATGGATCCATCCAATACTGACCATCTTTTAACTTCACCACTAATTCGGGTTTCGCCTTCACTACAGACTTTTCACTCACTTCGCCACCAGATAAATGATGGGCGCGATACGGATTTAGCCAAACATGAAGCTCTATCCCACGATCGTGTGCTGCTTCTACCCAGAATTCGAGTGGGGTGTAATATGGATCTGGCGCTTTACCTTGTGTGCCCGTTAAAAAATAAGACCAGGGTTCGATCTCACTTTTATATAATGCATCTGCTTGAGGTCTAATTTGTAAGATTGCTGCATTAAAATTTAATGATTTTAGTAAATCCAATAACACAATTGCTTCCTTTTGTTGTTCCACTGTGCTTAAACCCGGTTTACTTGGCCAATTAATATTTGCAACAGAGGCAATCCAAGCGGCTCGAAACTCTTGCATTACTTTAGGTTGTTTCGCCAATTCATCAGGCTTTTGCCCGAAAGAAAGTTGGGTTACTAGGATAGTAAATACGGTAAACAGGAATGATTTTTTTAACATAAAAATTGATGCTTTGGAAATGGGGAATAGAAAATAGAAAAATAGATTGGGTATCTAAAAGTACCCAATCTATTAAATTTTAACATCGAACATTCCGACTAATTAACTCCTCCTTTACGATTAGCTTTACTTTGTGCAGGCCATACACCTGGTGCACCAGTACGAGGGTTAGTTGGTAAAGGCGCTTTTTCGTGCGACAATCGTTCTGGATCTTCGCAAGCCATGTATACTAATATAGCAGCTAAAATGGCATTGCTTCTAATCTCGTCAAATACCAATTTATCATAGCTATCGCGATTAGTATGCCATGTATATGTTCCATAATCCCAGCTGGTAGAGCTTAATGAGAAGCCCGGAGCACCTGCAGAGGCAAAAGAAGCATTATCAGAACCTCCGCCACTTGGCGAACCTGGGAAGTTTGTTTTGATTTGATTTTTAATGGTATCAGGCACAGCCGCTAACCAGCGAGGAATAAAATCTTTTGCTTTTGCAAAGCCTTGACCTGATAAATTAACTACTCGGCCAGTACCGTTATCTTGATTAAATAATGCTTGTAAATTGCTTACAATTTCTGGATGATCTTCTACAAAAGCTCTTGAGCCATTTAACCCTTGTTCTTCGCTTCCCCAATGCCCAACTAAAATGGTACGTTTAGGGTTAGGATAAAATTTCTTCAAAATACGCATGGTTTCCATCATCATAATGGTACCCGAACCATTATCGGTTGCACCACTTGCAGCATCCCACGAATCGAAGTGTGCAGATAGCATTACATATTCATTCGGTTTAGTAGTGCCTTTTATCTCGGCAATGGTATTTAAGGTAGGCACAAGTCCTAGTTCTTTAGATTCAGACACAATTCTTAATTTCGGTTTCGAACCTGATTCGGCTAATCTAAAAACCAACCCGTAATCTTCTACCGATAAATCTACCGTAGGTATTTTAGTGGTATTAGCACCGAAAACTTTATCAACGCCCCAGCCTTGCGACCAGTTATTGATGACCACTGCAGCTGCACCGGCATTTTCTATTGCTAAAGCTAAATTTTTAGCATTTAAACCTGTTTTGGCTAAACGATCTCTCCAAGCCGCTGCATCTTTCGCTTTATCAGCTTTGAATTTAGCTAACCCATCTTTTGTGGCAAATTCTTCCCAATTTTTATCTGGTCGGCCAGAAGTTGGATTTAACGAAATTAATACTATTTTGCCTTTAACGTTTGGCAACCATGCTTTAAATGCCATTGAATCGGCAACCAATGGCAAAACAATTGCCTCTGCGTTAATCGGTTTTTTAGTTGATGGGCTCCATGCTAATTGGGTTCCTTCTAAACTTCTTAACCGTGGACTTACTAAATCGATATGAGTAACTCCTCTTTCCCAACCACGCCATTGACCCCATTGCTCATTTTTAGCCGAGATACCCCATGCTCCGTATTTTGCAACTGCCCAATCGTTTGCCTGTTTCATTTGTGGCGTTCCTACCAAACGAGGACCAATTTGATCGAGCAATTCGTGCGCTAATTTTTCAAGTTGTGAATTTTCATTTGCCTCTTTTATCATTTTCTCGATGATAGGGTCTTTACTTTGTGCAAAGGTTAAACTGCTGCAAAAAAGAATTGCAACCACAAGCAACTTGGCGCAGGTATTAATAGTCTTCATAATGTTTAATTTAGTTATCCCGAAAGATAGGGCTTTGCTATTATTTTAACAAACAAATGGCCATGTCTATAGAATTTGTTACGTGAAGATCCTTTCAGCATTTTATCTTACATCTACTTTTAAGCAGTGTTGCTCTACTAATTCTAGGTTAAATCCGATTTTATTTTCGCAAAAGCATTGATTTTCAAAAAATTAATTAATTTTGAAGCAAACAAACAACATTCAAATTAACTATTTCATGAAAAAAACAATCTATTTTATCCTCTCTTTCTTTGCTCTTCACTCTATTGCCTTTGCACAGGGTATAGACAGTGCCAAGACAAATCACAAGCCTATGTCGCTACAGATCTTAGCTGGCTCACAGGGCGTTGGTGCAAACTTTAGGTATGTATTAAACAAAACCGTAGGTTTTCGAGTTGGTGGTAGTTATGCCGCGGCTGGAATTAACGACAAAGTAAACTTTGATGGCTTTAATTCGAAAAACCGTTTATCAGGGAAGTTCAATACGGCTCATGCCCTTGTAGAGTTGATGCCACAGAAATTCTTCCGCATAGTGGCTGGTGCTGCCTATCTTGCAAGCGCAGAGGCAACGCTTCATTTTGAGCCAAAAGATTCACAAAGTTTTAACGACATTACCCTTACCCCAGAAGAAATTGGAGCGCTTGATTTTAATATGGATTGGGGAACATTTGCACCTTATTTTGGCTTTGGTTTTGGGAAAGGCATTCCGAAGAAGAAATTCAATGTGAACATCGATTTGGGTGCATATTATCTTTCATCACCAAAAGTTACAGCTGTAGGCACTAAATTGCTTACAAGTAACGATTCAAATGCTGTAATTATTCAGAACAACATGAAAGATTATCGTTTTATGCCTGTAGCTCAATTAAATTTCAACTTTAAATTCTAAATCTCTTCTCCTAATGACCTGCATGAGTTTGAACGAGTAAACTCATACTTGCTTCATTACGATTAAATAAATAAACAAATGAAAAATTTCAAAAATATAGCCGCAGCTTTAGCGGTAATCGTTATTCTGTTTAGTGGCTGTAAGAACCCTGCAGATGATGTAAAAATTGTGGTAGACACCGATATTTTTAAATCTCCAATACTTTTACAATTTATTAATGCCAAAGATGGTGCCGAAGGCCCACAAAATTTCAACGTTGAAATTACTGGTCCAAATGCAAGCTTAGTTCGTACCGCTACTGGCGGAAAATCGTTTAAAGCAGCAGCAGGGTTATTAAATTTGTTACTTGATCGCACAGCTAATCCTAGCCCAACTTCTCCAGTTAAATTTACTGTGGTTGCAAATGCACCAGGCTTTGCACCTACTTATCAGGATGTAGTGGTTACCAGTGCTACCGACCCTATTATTCTTAGAGTTGCGATGAGCCAATACACTAATCCAGCAGCAAATACTGGCTCAGTAGTATCTACCAAAGGTACCGTTAATGGCACAACTGCTTCAGAGATTGTATTTACTACAAATACCAATGCTGCGATGGCCCAAAAATCAGATATTACCGTTCCTTCTGGAACAAGTTTGTTAGATGGTGCTGGACAGCCAGTAGGTGGCGACCAAGTAGAGGCTAGAATTGTACATTATTCAGCGGCAGGTGCCTCATCATTGCCAGGCGCATCTTATGCGAGCAATGTAATTGGTGCGAACGGGCAGCCGATAACCAATGGAGTGAACTTCGATATTGCAGGAGCCGTATCAATTGATATGTTCTACGGCAGCAAAGAGGTAAAGGGCTTTAGCAAACCTGTTAATGTAGACATTGAGGTAAGCAGCACCATGATTAATCCTAACACCAATCAGCCAATAAAAGAGAATGAAACCATCCCAATGTGGAGTCTTAACGATCAAACTGGTCAGTGGAAAAGTGAAGGTGATGCTACTTTTGTAAAAAATGCTGCTGGAAACTTGGTTGCCAGAATGCAAATTACTCACCTTTCGGGTTGGGCTGTAGCATTTGCTCGTCTATTTTGTACAACTACGAGTACGGTTATTATCAATAGACCAGCTGCAAATGAGAGTGGTGTGTTCGTTATAAGTTATGGGGGTATTAAATTGCCAGCTATACTAGCAAAAGGTGAATTGACCAAAACAGTTACACTTCCCCTTGTTCCTAACAAGGCTGGAACAATATCAGTGCAGGCATTCAATGGCACTTATATTAACAATACATTAAGCACTTCATATGCAAGCCTTTGTAGTGTAAATTCTACATTTACCTTCGTAGCGCCTCAGGATATCATAAAAGTTGATGTTGATATAAAATTTAAATGTACAGACAGAGATCTTGTAACGGGTGTAAATAGCATTGTTACCGTAACCGAAGTAGGCAAACCAGCAAGTTCGGGCATGGCTTATAACCTTGTTAAAGGTATGGGCAGTGGTTTTGCAGTAAACGGAGCTACCTACAAAGTTGTTGCTTCTGTTGATGGAACAGTATATACCACCCAATTTACCGTAGAGAAGAAAAGTTCAACTTTACCAGCTGGCGACCTTTCAGGAACGGTAGTTTATAATGCTGCAACCAACACCTTAAAAATTGAAGGTTCTGCATCGAAAAATTGTAATTAAACTTAGACTAAAATCTATAAACATAAAAAAAGCTGCCAGATGGCAGCTTTTTTTATGTTTATACTCCTCTCATTACCCCTATCTGTTTGCCATCCCAATCAGGGAACAATACTTTATCGTTGCTAATTCCCAAATGTTTATCAGCTACCTCGCTAAACACAGCTCTAAAATCGGTGGTTACCGCTAAATCACGGCCATCTTCTAAGTTTTCTTTGCTTAGTGGATTAACCAAGCCATGAACCACTCCTCCGCTTACTCCATTCCCTAAAATGAAATTACATGAGCCACGACCATGATCTGTACCACCTGTACCGTTTTGCGCAACGGTTCTTCCAAATTCGGTCATGGTCATTACCGTAACATCATCTTGATACTTTGCCATATCGTTCCAAAATGCCATCATACAGGTACTTAAATCGTTTACATTACGCGCAAATACACCAGTATCGGTACCTTGATTAAAGTGCGTATCCCAACCACCCGATTCGGCAAATGCAACCTCCATGCCTACATCCATTTTAATAAGCTGGGCAATTTGTTTTAACGAATTGCCCAAGGCAGTATTTGGATACACCACACCATTTTCGGGGATATAATTTTTTACGTTGGTTTTTTGAAGCATTTTTATGGCATCAAAACTCTCTTTACCGGTTTCTTTCAACAAGCCTGATGAGGTTTGATCGTATAAATCTTCGAAGGTTTTAGATGCAGTATTAGTTCCCATTTGGTTACCTCTAACTTGAATATTGAAGTCGGCCAGATTTTTAATAGCTACCGCTGGGTTATCGCCATAAAATGAACGAGGCAATGAAGAAGTTAGGCTTACTGCTTGGAAAGGTGTAGCCCCATCGTGCCCTAATAAACCTACTGCACGATTTAACCAGCCACTTTCAGTACCTTTTTTAAATGGGGTACCTGACTCCATAAAATCTTGAGCATCGAAGTGCGATCTGGTGGAGTTTGGCGATCCGATGCCATGCACAATTGCCAATCGCTTTTCGCGAAACATAGGATCAAATGCGGACATAGAAGGATGCAAACCAAACCGACCGTCTAAATCAATCAAGGGCTTATTTTTTTGTCCTGCAGCGGCCGACATAAATAAACCTGGTCGGGCTGCTTTTAAATAGTTATCGGTAAATGGCGTAACGGCCATTAAGCCATCCATTGCACCTCTTTGAAAGATGCATACCATAATTTTTCTTCTTTTAAACAACCCTAACGGACGTGTACCGGCTACAGCTTCTGCCAAAAACCCAGGAATACCACCTAAACCGATACCGAATAGGGCAAGTCCGCCAGCTTTAATAAAACCTCTTCTTGATGTCATGATTAACTCTTATTTACGTTGAAACTCTGGTGATCCAATAATTACACCTACAACTTGTGCCAACATGGTATTTGTACCTGCTTTAAGTGGTGTAACGGTATTGTTTAATGCTTTTTTACCTTTCAATTTATTTGTTTCGGCTTCCATCAAATTTGCATCCTCGTTCATCATGGTGGCCATTTGTTTTTGAGCTGAGTTTTTTTCGGCCGCTGCCGCCACATTCGATTCTAAATTAGGATTAGTAACCATTGGTTTTAGGCGCTCTATGGCCGCATCCAATTTGCGTTCGGGCATCATCAATTTACTATAGATAACCAATGCAGCCTCGGCACTCTCGGGCTCCCGATTATTATTTAAGGCCGACAAATCGAAGGTAATGCCTGGAATACGTTTTGAAGCCAGTGCTAGGCCAAAATTCATCCGGTTTAATAATGAGCCAGTATTAATCCAATATTGTCCGCGATCTGGAAAGCCGGTTGGCGCCTGATAATAATATAGCTGCTGGCCCATTTTGTTAATCCATGTATACAATTGATATGGTTGTTTAACTGTAGCATCTAAACCTCTAATTGCACTAATCGCGAGTTCAAAAGGTGATTTTGTTTTTTCTCGTAAGGCATCGTCCGACCAAAACTCTGGTGCATTAACCATGGTCATTAACACGCTTTTGATGTTGCCATCAGATGAGGCAAAAGTTTTTGCCATTTTGTCGATTAAGCTTTGGGGCGGATTATCGCTCACAAACCGAATGGCTAATTTCTTAGAAATAAACTTCGCAGTAGATTGATGGTGTGCCAACATTTTTAAGAGTTCAACTCCTTCTTCGTAACCCCCACCAGCTGGAAATTTTTTACCCAATACTGTTTTTTCTCCATTATCGTGACGATTCATCGCAAAAAGGAAATCTCCTTCGCGTACAAAACCACGTTTCTTTAAGTTATCTTCTCCTATTTTATCAAGCACATTTTTAATGCCAGCTCCGTAACCATTATCACCCATTGGTGAAATGGTCCACCCTGTTAATATACGAGCTGCTTGGGTTACGTCACTTTGTGTATACCCCCCATCAACCCCTAGGGTATGCAATTCCATTACCTCACGCGCATAATTTTCGTTTAATCCCGATTTTTTGTTGGCAAGTGCTGTTTTTGCTTTCAATTTTTGTTGATTGGCCTTTGCCTTTTTACCTTTCGCTTTTTTAATTGGCGTCATTTCCATCGACGAGTTTTCCATTGGCACATTCGTTCCAGCACTGCTAAAATTATCTAAATACATCAACATCGCTGGCGATTTAGCCGTACCTAATACTAGATTCTCGAATTTACCAAACACCTGAGGTCTAATCACGTCTCTTTCGAAAGCAGGCACGTAGGAAGCACATTGATTTTTGCTTAAGGAAACATTAAAGTGATTGAACCAAAAATCGGTCATGATTTCCCTAAACTGGTTATTGGTATGAATAGCTCTAGTTATTTTTTGATTAATGAATTGACGGTACAATTCTGCTTGAGGCTTATAACCCTTATCTTTCATGTACGACTGTATTGCTGCTCGGTATGCAGGGCCATTACCTTTATTTACCGAATCTTTATGAAGATAACCGTCTTTAACTGCAAAGCGAACCAATTGCGCATTTCGTGGATATATGTTTTCTACTTGTGTATTGGTTAAATTAATATCTTCAAATTTACTAAGCTCTTGGTTAAGTTCCAGGTCTTCAAGATTACCCTCTAGTTGTTGAGCAAACCATTTTTCTAATCCTATTTTCACAACGTTTTCAACATCACCAGATTTGGCTCCATAGGTAAAGCGACCTAATAAATGTGCAGCTGCTTGTTGCTCTGATAAGCCTGCCTTTTTATAAGGCATATTTAGATTAGCATAGTTAACGAATGACGATAACGCGATTAAAAAGCCGAAGCTGAGAAAGCAGGCATAAAAGCTGTGAATTCTTTTCATTAGAATATTAGTTTTTAGTGGTTCAGTTTAGAGGTGTAATATTGCTATGACATTTTAAACTGAAGAAGGATTAATCATTTTTAAAAATTTTACTCTTTTGCTTTTCTAATCAATAAACAAGATACTTGCTTAAATTGTTCGCTATCCCAGCCAAAGTGATATTTGATATACATTTTAGCAATAGTGGCAAGCGCTACTAAACCGTTTTGTTCTCTATAAAATACTTCGCTACGGATTAAACATGCGTTAGATAACAAAGCATTGTTTTTTTTCACTTCATTGTTTTTTAGGTACAAGATAGCATAAAAATCTTCTAATTTTGAAATTTGCAATTCGGTTTGCTGGGGCAAATAAAATGAGTTCGTTTTTAGCAATTTTATAATTTTACAAAAATTTTCTAGTAAAAAATCGTACCGAGGTTGGGATGTAAATTGGTTACACACTATCTTATTACTTCCCAAAAGCATGTACATCTCTGTTTCACTAATTTTGGTGGTTGCATTTAGCACTTTAAATATATTTTCGCCCCGTATTTTTAGCGATTCAAAAGCAACTTCGCGAAGGTTAACCGAATGAATATATTGATTTGTTAATAGAATTACATTGGCAATAGCAGCCTTTGCATTTTGAGAAACGATAGATAGGGCTTCGAGCTGAATACCTCCTTTTGATGGCTTATAATGCCTGCCATAGCCTACAATTTTGGCAATTAAAGAATCGAAATTAGCTAGATTTCTGACATGATCATTTTCACAAGCGAAGCGCATCAATTTTTTATTTTAATGAATAATAATTAGTTAATTATCATCAAGTTATAAAAAATAAAATCACATAGTTACCTTGTAAAAAAAGTATAATTTAGGTTAAAAAAGTATTAAAATGGTTAATGGGAATTGTAAAAAATGAGTTTGTATTTTTTGCTGAATTAAAAATGGTATGCAAAAGGAAATAAGACATTGGAACCAACCTAATTGGCATGAATCTCTTCTTCTAATAGTACTCCTTTGTAACCACTAGCTGTTTCTATAGCATGAATATATTTGTAGCAATTGCTAAATTGATCATAAACTTGATCAATTACTTTAATAGAAACATCGGGAGCATGAAAGCAAACACTGTCTTGTAAACAAATGAATTTTTGCTTTCCTAAAAACATAAAATCATATAAATAACCTTGATCTTGAAGTTCAATTACTCTTTTTGTAATTACACTGTTCAGTTTTTTGATTTTGGACAAGGTTACTTTCATGGCTAAATTTTTAATAATAAATGATTTTTATACAGCGACATAACTACATTAACAACAGCTACTTACAATAGTTTTAATTTTTATTTTAAAAACAGATTTCCTTGATTAATACCGCCCAAAAATATATAAACTAATAAAATAGTTGTATTCTAAATACAGAAATAGTACATTTAATTTATGAAGAAATAACATGAAGTATGTAATTCTATTTATTTTATTTTTTACGGTAATTGGCTATTGTGTTTGGCTGCAAATTTATAATGTACCTGAAACAAAAGATGAGCGAAAAAGACGAGAAAATACTGGCATAAAATGGGATGATTCGTTAATTAAGCACCTCCCAAAAAGCATAGACACCAGCATAATTGTATATGACCTAAATCGAACACCCTTAAAGTTTTCGCAATATGTAGTGCCTGTTTTTAATCACGAAGCCATCATTTATCAAGATAGGGGTGCATGGCGATTGCATCGTTTAACCGAAAAATCGCAGGATTCACTCTTCAAAGACGATTTTGCTGTGGCAAGTAAAGAGAGAAGAAAGGCCTACCTTGAAAAAGATACTGTAAAAAGCTGGAAAGTTAAACTAGATAGAATTGCAGAAGTTTTAGCACGTGCAGATTATGTAGTTGTCATGAAAAAAAATCGTAAGCTATATCTCTTCAGAAAAGGCAAAACCATGCGAACCTTTAACATGACCATGGGTTGGGCGCCCACTGGTAATAAAGAATTTGAGGGCGACGGAAAAACTCCCGAAGGAACATATCATTTAGACAATAAGTATTATCGAGGTGATGCATTTTATGCAAGTATTAACCTTTCTTATCCAAATTTCAAAGATCGAGAAATTGCAAAGAAAAAGGGTTTAAAAGCAGGGTATGGCGTGCTTATACATGGCACAAAACCAAATAAGATAACCGCAAAAAACTGGACTGCAGGTTGTATCGCTTTGCAGAATAACGATATGGATACGTTATTTAAGTATGTTGGTGAAGGTACGTTGATTGATGTGAGAAAATAATTAATCGGCCACCTCATCACCATCCCAAACATCCTCAAATTCTTGTGGATGTCGTCTAAATTGAGCGTGCACATATGGGCATAATGGAATTACCTTGAGATGCTGCTCACGTGCATGCGCCACCATTTTATTTAGCAATTGCTTAGCTAAGCCTTGCCCCTCTGCCTTCGGGCTCACCTCTGTGTGATATACAATTAAGTTTTCTTTATCTATGGCCACAACCATTTCGGCAAGCTTCTCTCCATTTTCTTTAAGCAAAAAAGCACCTCTGCCTTGTTCATTTAATACTAATTCGGGTTCATTCATAGCATCCTATTTTTGTGTCAATACATTTATGGCTACTTCATCTTTATTTTGAGTAGCGAAATCAAGTAATCTCTTCTTTAACTCCCCAGTAAGTGTTTCTTGTCCTTTTTTTGCAAAAAGATTAACGTTTTCATTGGGATCAGTTTTTAAATCATACAGTTCCCAAAAATTTTGTTCACCATAAAAGCGAATCAACTTATAACGATCGGTACGAATACCAAAATGTTTCATCACACTGTGCTCACCAGGATATTCGTAATAATGATAATATACGGCATCTCTAAACTTTGCTGTCGGATTTTTTAACAGTGCAGCAAATGATTTACCTTGCATTTCGGTAGGTATAGGCACATTGGCAGCCTGTAAAAGTGTTGGTGCAAAATCTACATTCGACACCAATTGCTGCATTACCGTACCTGGTTTTACCACGCCAGGATAACGGACAATAAAGGGAGCATGCATCGATTCTTCATACATAAAACGCTTGTCGAACCAGCCGTGTTCTCCCATATAAAAGCCTTGATCAGATGTATAAATTACAATGGTATTTTTTGCTAAGTTATTTTGATCTAAATAGTCTAGCACTCTTCCAATATTCCGATCTAAAGAAAGGGTGGTACTCATGTAATCTTTCATGTAGCGTTGGTATTTCCATTCGGTTAACGCATCGCCAGTTGGCTTTAAAGTTAAAAACTCTTCTTCAACTTTATCATAATAGGCATTCCAAGCTTTACGCTGTAGTGGGCTCATTCTGGCGGTGAAAGAGGTTGCTGTGTTTACCTTATCAGTATCGCTTTTCATTTTAAGATCGTAGCCCAATTTCATGGTACGCACAATATTCAAATCCTGAATTTTAGCCGCACTACGCCCTTCGTACTTATCGTAAAAATTGGAAGGGAGCTTAAATTTTACATTTTCAAATTTACCTAGATCTTGCGTATCAGGCATCCATGTACGATGTGGGGCCTTTTGTCCAATTACAATACAAAAAGGCTTATTAGCATCTCTTTTATTTAACCAATCTAATGCAATATCAGTAGTAACATCTGTACAATAGCCATTTATCTTGCTCGTATCTCCCTTCATGCCAATAAATGAAGGATTATAATATTGCCCTTGCCCTGGCACGATATTCCAATAATCGAAACCTTGAGGATACGATTTTAAATGCCATTTACCCACCCATGCTGTTTGAAAACCAGAATCCTGCATCCGCCTCGGAAAAACATCTTGTGACGCATCAAATACATCACGGTTGTCTTTTAAGCCATTCATATGACTGTATTTACCCGTAAGTAAACTTGCCCTACTTGGTGCACAAATTGAATTGTTTACAAAAGCATTTTTAAAAACCGCTCCCTCTTTGGCAATACGATCAATATTTGGAGTTGCTCCATACTTTGCTCCATATGCCCCAATGGTAGATAGGGCATGATCGTCGGAAATAATGATAACAATGTTAGGCCTTTGTTGTGTTTGAGAAAATGTTGCAAAGGTTATAAATTGTAAAAGAATAAAAAAGCATGCTTTTTTCATCACAAAAGTTTATGCTATAAATATAGAAATACGGAACGATCAAGGCTTACTTTTTATAAAAAAAATGTTTGCTTTTCCCACAATTATCACATCGATAGCACTTTACTTTGTAGAAAAAAAACAATTTACAAATACGTGCCGATTTAATCCGCTCATTTAACATTCCCTTTTCACAATTAGGACATTTAGTATACTTCTTCGTTTCTTTAATCCAAGATAGTGTTGTATTATCCATATAAATGTTCCTTTTATTTACATCTGATAGGCTAAGTTTGTCCTTTCAAATTTAATAAATTAAGTAATTGAATTACCTCTAAAGCAATTAATTAACCTTTTAGTAACAAAAATGAACATCATATAGCTTCTATTTTCAGATAATCGATGAAATACAATAGATAGTCGATTAAGTTATATAAAAAGTATAATTGCCTAAAGAATCTTTAGTGATGGGTTGATTATGTTATAGCATTGTAAGATTGTTGTGCTTTAAGATCTCACACCGTGGATAATTACACTAAAAAAATGTTATTTTCGTTTTCAAAAAATATAACGAACTATTCACACAAAATTAAATAGCATGAAATGTCCTTCTTGTAATGAAACCTTATTAATGACCGAAAAACGCGGAGTAGAAATTGATTATTGCCCGAATTGCCGTGGTATTTGGTTAGACCGTGGCGAGCTTGAAAAGATTATGGAAAATGCTGCCGACCATTATTCGAAAAAAGACAATTACGAGAAAGACTACAAATCTTACGAGTATAACCAATACGATAACAGATATCCTAAAAAGAAGAAATCGTTTTTAAATGATTTCTTTGATTTTTAAGCACTCTTAATTTTAATCATTATCGGCTAGTTGTTAATTCGCTAGCCGAATTTGTTTTCCCATATTTTAAGCCTAAGAACCGCCCTATTAAAACACCAATGAGTAAAGCTGGAACATAATGGAATACCAATTTTACATCTCTGTACCTATCGGCATCAATCCCTACCAATACTTCACAGCTAAGTCCAAAAGCCATAAAAACTAGAATATACTTAGTCGAGTTATGCCACTTATTGTAATACACAATTAGAAAAGTTGCCATTAAATACACACATCCAAAAAAGCTAGCGTCCAGATAAAAATTACCTAAATTAAGAACCCGAGTAGATGCGGCCATCAGCTCAATAAATACCCCAAAACAGATTAAAAATATAGTTGATGGTTTTTCGAATATTCGCTTTAAGCTAATTTTACTTGAATTATTAACCGTAAATATCAAACTCATTACACCGCCAATTAAACTTAATGTAGCCATGTAATAGGTAAACTCTGCTATGCCACTATTCCATTCGCGCATGGGATAAAATAACGCATCATCGATTCTCAGTTTTCTAAACTGAGAATTTACCACAAAAAACAGAAATAATGTCAAGGTAGAGATCAACGTAATGCGCATCGCATTTTTATTCACCTGTTTTTCAATAAACTGTGAAATTGCATTTTTTTGCTTTACTATATACCAAACAAAGGCAATAAATACCAAATGAAATAGCGTAGCAAGAACATATGCAGTATTAGAATCATTAAAATAGAAATGAATTCCATAGTATACTGCCATAATACCCAATAGCAAAAATGACGGCAACGTATACAATGCATTGAACCCAATAAACAGATACACCCAAATTTTATTGGTATTTAGCGAAGGGTTTACTTTACCATACTCTTCAGTTAATACACTTTCTTTCCCCAAACGCCTACAGGCAATCAGAAATGCTTCTTCTTCGGTAAGATTATTTTGCTGAAGATCGGCTGTTGCATCATACAAATGTGCCGTTAATTCCATCGCATCTGTATTGGTAAGGCTACCCTGATTATTTATGCTTGAAATGTACGCATCGATAGCGTGTTGGAGGTTGAAATGGGTTGATGCCATAGTTTGTGTATGATTTCGTTAATAAAATGCCATTGTGAATATTGTTGTTCCAATTCTTGTTTACCGCAATCGGTTAGTGTATAATATCTTCTTTCTCTCCCAGTTTCCGACTTTTTCCATTCTCCTTCTATCCAGCCCTTTGCCTCCATTTTTTTTAGGACCGGGTAAAGCGTACCTTCAGCTACAGTTAAATGACCACCTGTTTGTGTACGCAATTGCTGAATAATTTCGTAGCCATAATTCTCTTGCCCCCTCAAAATCATGAGTACCATTGGCGCTAGCGAACTTGCCACCAATTCTTTACTGAGTTCATTCATTACTCAAGTATACTTAGAAGTTCTAAGTATTACAAATTTTAAATGTTTTTTATTCTTTGAATCTTAATTCTTAATCTCAAAAGACAAATTCGCCATATTAAGCTGATAATAATTTAGCAAGGCTGATTGCAGCTTAGAATCTTTTTCCATTTTTAAAAAAACATATTGCCGTATATTTTCGACATACGCTTTTTCATTTTTGAACTTCGGTTTTTCAATTGCTATTGCTTGATTAATGTATGTCTTGAAATTCAGGACAAAAGGATTGGGCTGGCCATCTACTTTAAATTGTTCGAAAATAGCTTCAAAACAAAAAGCCTCGAGTAGTGTGTACTCTTTTTTAAAAGCATTTTTTATTCCGTTTAAATTAATGCAGATATAAGAATTAATGGTTGAATCTTTTTTCATTCCTTCGACATAAAAAAAACGTGCGGCCACCTGCATTAATTCATCTTTGCTATATACCAGTTTTTTAAACTTTAGCTTCGAAAATGGTTTAGTTAAATTATCAAAATACGACATAAATAATTTATTCTCTCGTAAGCTATTGGCGTAAAGAGTATTTATCAAAATAGTGTCTGGGTAAAGTTTCTCATACCGGTTTTGAAACTCGCTTTTATTTAATAGAATATATCTAAATCTTCGCGGGTATTTCTGCATGGCAATACCAAAATCGTCGGTATTCACTATAATGATTTCTGGCGATACGCCCAGATATTTTTCAGTTTCATCGGTATAATACCGAACATCTAGTTTAAAATAAGTAGTTGGATTTAGTTGGCAAAAAGCCGAAGAAAAATTTAAAACCAGAATAATCAGACAAAAGTTTTTCATTTGTAAATTAATTTAGTTGGCAAAACTATATACAGAACTTTTAAAAAAGCAAATAATCAGATTTAGAATACCTTTAGAAAACCTTTATATTTTATAGACCACCTATTCATTTACCTTATTTAAGTAACTTTAAGTTGAATATGGAAAAACTTATACTACTTATTAATCAACGATTCGAGATCAACGAAAATCTTCATACCTTAACTGATAGACAGACCGGATTGGTAACACGATTAGAATTACGATTATTACTGGTAATTATTACGTTATCAACAAAACCAAAAGAAGTTGTTTCAAGAGAACAACTTATTCAAGAGATATGGAATAATTATGGTGGTGCTGAAGAGGGCCTGAACCAAGCTATTTCATTTTTAAGAAAAGCATTAGCAGATAATGATAAACAAATTATCCTCACCATCCCCAAAAAAGGATATATGTTAAATGCGGAGGTCCAGAACATAGCAACTTTTAATTCGACTACATTTTCTAAAAAAAATAGAACCCAGATTTTTGGCCTCATCTTATTTTCTATTATTGTAATGGTGGGTTTAGGCTATTGGTATGTTTCAAACTCTTCTACTCAGAATGAGCCTTCTGGAGCTGTGCCGGATACAACTTATCAATATAAAGAATTAGATAGTGTTAAACGATTAGATTCGTTAAAACGCGCTAAAAAATAACCTTTATTATTTTGATTTTTTAGCGATAAATAAGCCAAGTAAAACAAACGCTACGCCTACAAAAGTGTATACACTAATGGGCTCGTGGGTTAAGAAAGAGGCGATAATGAAGCCAAACAAGGGACATAGAAATAACCACAAACCAGCCTTTAGAGCATCTGTTTTTAATAACCAAAGCCACAATTGCACCGCACCGATAGAAACAGGTATCGCTAACCAGGAAACAGAATACCAAAACTCTAGATTAAAATGATTCTGTTGCTCATCATAAAACAGGATTAAAAAAGGCAGCAATGCCACTCCGCCAATAAAGGTTTGCCACCCATTAATTGTAATTAAATTTAAACCGCTCCATTTTTTTGCCGAAAAATAAACAGCCGCTAACGCATACGATAACATACTTACAAAGAGGATTACAATTCCCTCAATAGTAACTGTTGCACTACCAAACAATGGCCATGCTGCACAAACCAACCCTAAAACCCCAATTATTAGTGCTGAAAGCAGCGATGAGGTTAATTTTTTATTCAAAAATACAACCGAAAAAAAGCTAATCAATACCGGATTTATAGCTACAGCTAAAGCGCCGATTCCTGCGGTTACTTCTTTCATGGCAACCACATAAAGCCCTAAATAAATACTAATATTTAATACCCCATAGATACTTATTTGCACCCATTCGCTCCCTTTTGGCAACCTATTCTTCTGAATAAAGTGTGAAACAAACAACATGATTAAGGCTGCCATAGCAAAACGAACTACTGCAATTACCAAGGGTTGGGCAACGTTTAAGCCTATTTTAGTTGCAGTAGAAGCCGAGCTCCAAAAGATGGCAAAAAAGAAGCCTGCAATTAACCATAAATGTTTTTTATTACCCATTTCTTTATTATACTTCTGGTTGCCAGTTAAAAGATAAATTAAAGCTTGCTTATTACTTCATCAGCTAACACACTATTAAAAACTTTCAAACTACCTATTGAGCCTTTAAAACTATCTTTAATGCCGCCAATGTATTTCAGCGGAAAAAACAGTGTTTGCACTTTGGCCATTTTATCTTTTGTATTCGTAAAAGTATACATGGCTCCTTCTAAATGCTCTTTCAAAACACCGTTTACAAACAGTGCAGTACCTTTGTTGTTGCCTGTAATAGTTATTTTAGTCCATTCATTTTCTGGCACAATGTAATCGAAATTATAATGATAACCTTCTCTCGAAAAACCCAGCTTGCCAGTGTTTAATTGTTTAAGTTTAACTATTCCATTTGATGAAGAAAAAATCACAGCATTATCTGAATTTCCTTTGGCAGGATTAATAGTAAAAGAAACTGTGTAATCATAACCAATTTCATTTAGCGGAGTTTGAATAAAACTACCCCCACCAGCAAAATCAACTTGATTCGATCTCGAAGAATTAATACCAGCTTGGCGCACAGCATCTCGATTGTTTCCACTCTTATCTTTAATTTTTGAGTTAGTAAAATCAAACGCCAATACTAAACCGTCTCTTCCAGTTATTTTTTTGCGAAGATTTAACCCTGGTCCTTCTCCAATTTGTTTACTTAAAGTGTTAAAAACATCAAACTTCATCAAACTATCTGCGCTATTCCCTATCCACATCTTTTGCGATAATACTTGTAAAGCAGGAAAAACACGATCTGTTACATCCTCTTGTGTAATTCCATTCCCTACATGATCATTCCAAACGGCAAAAGCCCCACCTCTTATTTGACTATTACTTTCGGGAAATGTTTTATTCCCTATCACATTAGGCGCCCATTTTTGATACACATTTTTTAAGTTGAGATAATCAAAATAGTAGCCAGCTTTGGGAACGATATACAACCATTGATCTGACGTACTAATCCCTTTATAACCCAATTTAAACATTTCGGCCGGATCTGCATAACCATTATACCAAAGGTTCATTGTAACATCTGTTGATTTTACTGGTGTTTGTCCTTGAGCATGTGTTAACGCTCCCCAAAGCCTAACCCTTTTACCAAATGTTTCTACATATTTGATCGTACTATCGGTAAATTTTCTAAAATTTTCTGCTTCAGCCTTGGCGTATTCATCGGTACCGATATGAACTTCTTTATTAAGAAAAACAGGATTTGGTCCCTGCAAATATTCTTTAAAAATGTTATGTACCACTTCGTAAGTTATTGGTTTATTAATATCTAAATGATCATCGCCATATTTTTTACTCATCGTTTCGGGTACGGCTTTGGTAATTGATAATGCATGGGCAGGCGCATCAATTTCTGGCACAATCGTTACACCATATGCATTTCCCAGTTGCTGTAATTCGATAAATTCTTTTTTGCTATAACTTCCGTCTTTAGCTGTTAAACCTGGATAAGTGGTATTCTCTAATCTGAACGCTGCATAGGTTTTATTCCAATCGTTATTAAAAAACTGCTTAAATCCGTTGTCGTTTAAATGGATTTGGAAGTCGTTCATTTTATAATAAGAAAGCAGCTTGACATAATTTCTCAAAAAATCTATTGTAAAGAACTTACGTGCCACATCTAATACTAAGCCCCTTACTTCATATTTGGGATAGTCTTTCGCTATTCCTTTTGGGATTTTAAGGTAGGTGGGGTCTTGCTCTAAAATTTGTAAGATTGTTCTCGTTGCCCAGAAAGCCCCCAGAGAAGTTTTTGCATTAATAGACAAATAATCATCAATGTGCAGTTCATAACCTTCTTTCGTTATCGATTTACTGGCACTATCAATATGAAAATAAATATCGCCCTTTTTAGGTTCACCAACAATGATGCGAACATTTTTATTCGGATAAGTAGCTTTCAAATCACCTGCAAATACATTCAAATAAGTTGATAATGATGCTTCATTCTTCTTATCCACTACCAAATTTATGTTCGATTTTAAACTATAAAAACCTGTATTACCTGTCCATTCTTGTAATTTCGGAATTACAAAAGGCGCACTATTTTGTCCATACGTATTGAAAACGAAAAGGATCGAGAAAAAAATTAACGTTATTTTTAATTTCATAATTATGAATTAAAGCATTTTATACACACAAACATAATTAATCTGCGCCTGCAAAGGTAAATACACAATTTAATTATTGGCTACTTCAACGAAGGTGAACATCCATTTTTCGGGATTATTCCAATTCTTTCCTTGGAAGCTTCCTATCGGCACTTTTACCCGAATAACATTCCAGCCCTTTTTTAATTTTAAGGGTGTTGATGGTCTATATTCATAGCTTTCATCTATTAGAGGAATTTCCATATCACCTTTTTGTCCGGCGCGAAGCCATGCAGGTGGTGCAATTAATTCGTCGTTTAACCAAATTGCAGAACTGTGCGTATCCCATTGGTCTTTAGGTGGGCTATCAGTTGCCTGTGATCTAGAAGGATTACCAAATCCTACCCAAAAATTCTTGGTAGCATCCACATCCGACCATATTTTTCTAAATGCATACCAGGTTGTATTTTGAGCAGGATCTTTTAGCACACCTTTGATTTTTGGCGCCCACCAATGTCTTAAGATAATTGTTCCACCTAAGGCAGTTTGCTTTGCTGGCACTTCATCGAGTTTAAATCCATCCTTTTCAGGATCAAATGTTTTGTTAAGATTACCTTCGTTGGGGTAAGGGCCATAGAGTTGCCAACTTATTGTTGATTGTTGTTGGTAAGGAAAAGACAATTTAGCAAAATACTGTTGTTTATGATCAATTAAGCGTTCTTCAAATTCTTTAAAATCTTCTAGGGCCTGCTTGCCATTCAAATTCATATTGGCTACCCAACCTTTATAACCATTTCCCAGCCAGCTGCGTTCGGCAAAGGCTAGCATAGCCGGATAAACACCGTTCATTCTGATTGCATCAATTTCAGTGGCTACCACACGATCGGGCCATAAGCATATGGTAGCGCCTAAAGCTTCAGCATTTCCAAAATCTACATCCGCCAACTGGCGATTAAAAATGGTTATCACACTTTCTAAAGGATCCATATGATTAAGGTATAAATGCCTCGAATCGATATATTGAATTTTAGTTTTACCGCCCGTTAACCCTGCATCGTCCATCCATAATTGTCTGATGGTAGATTGATCAAAATTACCACCAGGTTCCCAGCCAATTACTTTCTTATTAAGCGATTTAAGAAAGGCAGAAATCTCTGGCACAAAATTTTTGTTGGTAATTTTTACCTCGTCTGCTCCGATATGGATATAGGGTAAATCATAGGTTTCAAAAAATTCTTTAAGGATGTTTTTTACAATTACCAAACCAGAATCGCTCTGCATATCTACTTTCATTGCTCTTTTAAAAGCAGCACTGTGGCCTGGCATATCTATTTCTGGAAGGAAAAGAATCTGTCGTTCTTGGCAATAACGGATCAGCTCTTTTATTTCTGCGGTAGTATAATACATGCCCTTATTTCTTTGCATATGCTCAGCTTTTGTTAGCTCTGGATAGCTTTTAATTGCCAAACGCCAAGCAATATCTTCTGTTAAATGCATATGAAACACATTTAATTTATAAGCAGCCATTACATCGATCTGTTGTTTTAACAGCGCCATCGACTGATAATTTCTACCCACATCAACCATATAGCCTCGCCAAGCAAAGGCTGGAGCATCTTTTATGGAAACTGAGTTAATGAAAGTGCGGCCTTTTCCTAGCTGTTTTAAGGTTTGAATACCATAATAAATCCCTGCCTTTGTATTTGCCCTCACCACAATTTTTCCGGCATCAACCTTTAAATGATAAGCTTCTCTATTTTGCTCATTTAGGCTAAGCGAACCTATTTCAAGTTTAATAAAAGGGGTTGTTGTAGTTTTATTGTTTTTCCCAATTTCAGTAATAATCCCATTCTCGGTTAATATATTTTGAACCAACAGTGCGTCATCTTTTAACGAATCAGCAGAATAGAAAATATATTTTACCTTTTGAAGTGGGAAAAACCCTTTTGCGGCAACAACCTCTTTTGGTCTCGGAATAAGTGCTCCACTCTGTGCATGAATGTTTGTACTGCATGCAAATAGTAAAATGCCTAATAAAAAGTCCTTAATTAAATTCATTTGTGGCACCTTAATATCCTAATTCTTGCAACAATTGTGCACAATACCATTCTTGTCGGGGTAAATGAAAGGGGCCTTTAAATAAATTTCCTTTCGCTGTTTGTGCCAACGAGCCATCTTTGTGCAAATAACCAAACCATTCGCCATGTTCACTATCATGAAATTTATCGTAAGCATAATCATGAACCATTTTGTGCCAACGGGCATATTTTTCATCGCCAGTTATGGTATAGGCCAGTAGCGTAGCGATGATAGTTTCATTATGTGGCCACCAAAACTTCATATCCTGCCAATATTCTTGTACTGGCTTATCATAAACATCTCTAAAATATAAAATCCCACCATGTTCTTTATCCCATCCACGTTCCCACATATAATCGAGCATTTTGCAACCTAATGCAATAAGTTCGGGGTCGTTATTTCGGTATTTTGCTTCATGCAAGATAAACCAAGCGCCCTCAATAGCATGCCCGGGGTTTAAAGTTCTTCCATCGATGTGATCAATAATAGATCCATCTGGTGCCACTTGCTCCATCACACATTTAATGTCGTCTTTTACGAAGTAGTTTTTAATTTCATCAATCCACTTTGTAATCCATTCATCACAACGTGGGTCGCCTATGGTTTCTCTTAACTGTTGTGCCGTATTCATCATAATCATTGGTACACCAATGCCTTTCGATGGACGGGTTCCTGTAAATTTTGGAGGTAACAGGCCAGGGGTAGTTGAATATTCAATGCACTTGCCAAACAAATATCTAGCCTTTTCAGCCGCAGCTTCATCGCCACTAGCTTTTGCATAAGCAGCATTGGCAATAACGGCAAAGGTTTCGGAAAAATAATAACGTCGCTTGCGAATCGGACTTCCATCACGGGTAACGTGAAAAAACATTTGTCCATCGCTATCAAAACAATGCTTATTTAAAAAGTCGATACCAGATTTTGCCCCATCAAGCCATTCTTTTTTAGGCTCAATGGTATTACAAAGTGTTGATAATAGCCAGGCAGCGCGCCCTTGTATCCAAACTGCTTTATCGTCATCAATTAAGCTCCCATCCCTATCTCTCATCAATAAATAACCACCATATTCTTGATCTATAGATCTTGGAAACCAAAAGGGTACTGTATTATTTAATAACTGATTTTTGTAAAATACTGAAAGGTTTTTCAGTTCTTCAACGGTATAGCTCATGTGATTTAGTTTATAGCAATAGAAAATGTTGAAGCTGGCAGCTTAGCTTCATTAATTAAATTTGCCCTGGTAAATGGCTGCCAAGCATAAAGCACTCTGGTGAGGACCAAATTAGAGGGAACTGTTAAATGGACCTCATTTTTATAAATGCTTGCTTTAACTTGTAAATGGGCTCCTTTATTATCCTCCACCTCAAAGCCCCTTAAAATCGACCCTGTGCTAGCCCGTAGCCTTTCTGCGTCATTAAAAGTAATAACGACAAGGTTTTTCTTTCTGATTGCTTTTAACGCGACTGGGCCGCTTGCTGTGATGTTTTTATTGTAGGTGTTTTTTAATGCCAATAGCGCTAATCGTTCGCCTACTTCTTTTTTATGAACTGGGTGTACATTTAGCGAATCGCCAAGATCAGAACTTACCGCCATGGCCGAATTGGGAATAACCGACTGTAGCTTTCGTTGTGCATCACGGAAATATGGCCATGAAGGGCGATCTATTGCCGATAATTGCACATAATAAAATGGGAAATTAAAATTCCATTTTTCTCGCCAACTTTTAACTAAGAAGGGCATTTCGTGATTAAAAAGCTCCACATTATGTGCATTGCTCTCTCCTTGATACCATATCATACCTTTTATTGGGAAGTTAATCAGTTTTGAAATTCCGGCTTCATAATTATAAGCAGGTTCATACGGATGTCGTTGCTTTGGGTTGTTTGCATTTTTCAAGTTTACATCGGCTCTACCTCGTGCCCAATCCTGAATAAAATCAGATTTTCGCCAGTTATTTAATACATCTACCAGTAACTCGTCGTGTTCTAACGTTTTTCTATCTATCCACGATTCGAGTGTAGAGCCGCCAACTGCCATCTGAACAAGGCCAATGGGTACGTTTTCTTGTCTGGCCAATTTCTCTCCAAAATAATACGCAATGGCCGAAAAATTAGCGACAGTATTCGCATCTACTATTGTCCAAGTACCTGAAAAGTATTCAAGATCATTAATAGAATTCAATGTTTGTTTCTCCCAAGCCACATCATTTGTTTCTGCAATTGCGTTAAACTTTAGCAGCCGTATTGGCAAATTCTTGTTCAAATTAGCTAATGTTACCGACCCTGTGGCTGATGATTTTAGTGGAAAAGCCATATTCGATTGACCCGAACAAAACCAAACATCGCCAATAAGTATATCTTTTAATAGTTGCCTTGTAGCGCCTGAAATAACTTCGAGTTGGTATGGTCCGCCAAATTTCATTGCAGGGAATTGAACTTTCCATTTCCCAGTACCATCTGCTATAACACGTTTAATAATGTTATTAAATCGAATTTCGACCTGTTCATTTGCATTCGCAATACCATAAATAGGTATTGATCGGTCGCGCTGTAACACCATATGATCGGCAAATACAGGATCTAATTTAAAGCCACCGAAATTGCCAGTTAAATATTGATAAGCAGTTTTTGCGATAATTCCTGCTCCAATTGCATCAGGGTGAAGATTATCTGCAAAAAGCTCGGGACGGTTATTTAATTCTCTATTAAGATCTATTAACTGAAGCTTATTTGTTTTAGCAACCTGCTCAATTTTTTCTTGAATTTGCCAATACCAATCGCGAGTTCCAGATTTAAACCTTGGATGTCCGCTAAATATGGGCGTAAGTTTACATATATAGACTTTAAGTTTGGGATTCCCCTTTTTCAAGCTATCAATAAGCCATTGGTAATCTGCCTGAAATTCATCTTTATAATTTGGCCAATTTCTGGGGTCGGTATCGTTTAGCCCCAAGTGAATAATTGCGACATCAGCATTAAAGTTCAATAAATTAGTGAACTCTTTGGTTTTAAAATACGGTCTGTGTCCTTTTTTTAAGAGTGTTGCCCCACTTAAACCAAAGTTGCCAACCTCATATTTATCGCCTAGTAATTGCTGTAGTTGGGCAGGGTAAGCTTCTTGTTGTGGATTTGCTAATAAATAGCCCGCAGTTACTGAATTTCCTACACAGGCAACTTTTATTTTTTGTGCGTAGGCACTGCCACTGAACAAAAAAAACAGCCCAATTATGACCCTAAAAACAGCTTTCATTTTACGATTTCACTCACTGGAACACGAACAAAATACATATCTCTTATTCCTTCATAAAAGAATCCAATCATTCCGTCATCAATTTTTGTTAGCGAAGAATAACCAAATAATTTTCGATCATCTATCAATAGTTCATTTTTTTTGTTCCAGCTCTCTCCTAAATCCATACTCGCTTTGATCGTTAAATTATATCGGCCATTTTGAGTATTATCATTTCCAAAAAAAACAACTTCCTTTAGCTTACCTTTCACACTTACTTGTTCTTTAATAAAGCTAGCCATGCAAACCGGATCTTGCAGTGCTTGATAGGATGTATGATGTTCGGTCCAGGTTTTGCCCAAATCAACAGTTGTAGCTACACTTCTAAAACTTCCACGGTTGTCTCTCATGTTTAGCATTAATGTTCCTGGTGTAGTTTCTATCAGTTGTGCCTCTGTAGTATTAGCTTTGGGTCCATCTTCAGTTTTCCAAGTAGTTCCATGATCCGTACTGTATACTAGTGTTGAATGTGGCATTGCATTTTCATCCCAATACTGAGCGGCGAAAACAATCTTACCATCAGCCATAGCAATACCACCACCAGGGCCATTAAAAAATAAGTTCCATTCTGGGTCTTTAACCATTGGCGTTATACTTTTTGGTTTCGACCAAGTAAGGCCATCATCATCGCTGCTTACCAAAACAAGTTGCCCGGTAACATCTTCAGAAAGGCCAGGCCTCGAACCTGCAATAGATCTATTTCCTTTGCTCCATAATGCTATTACCCAAATCTTTTTGGTAACAGGGTCGAAAAGAATAGCGGGATCACCTACTCCATTATTTTCGTGAGGCTCGCCCATGTCCATAATTATTTTCATAGGCTCCCAAGTTTTTCCACCATCGGTACTTCTGTTCATTCCTACATCAATATTTGCAGGAAGATCTCTTGTGTTCTTATAGCGAATATCGTACACGGCAATTAACGTACGTTTATCTGTAGTTGCGATTCCTGGAATTCGTAAAGTATGGATACCACTTTCGCCTCCTTTTTTTACAACAACACCCAATCGCTTTACAAAGCCATTTCCTTGCTCAATTACTTGATGCTTTTGTGAATTTGCATCTTCAAGTTGGTTAACATGAAACTCGATTTTTGAATCGATATTTGCATCTTCCTTAAGTTTGGCTGCAAACCAAATATAATGTACGCCAGGTTTTAGGCTAAGGTTAATTGCCAAACCTTCATTTATGTTTGTAAGGTTAAGAGTCGACAATTGTTTTTTTTCATCAAAAAGTGGCTCTTTACCAGTAAAATAAACCCCGATCTTTTCAACAGCCTGCAAGCCTGCTGAATTTAGTTTAAATGTAATTTTTTTAACTGTAATTTCTTTTTCACCTGCAGGAATATAAACCCTTACATACAAGAGTGGGTTAGATTCGACTCCTTTAAAAACTGGTGATACTGGTGCTGAGGAAGTAATGGTTACTCCTTTAGCCGAAAAAGCTTGATATGCACATAAGTTTAGCAAGAATAGTAAACTAAGGCATAATTTTATTTTTATAGGTTTCATATTTTAGTTGAGTTAGGGTCTACAAAATCATTAAATTTTGGCCGCAAGAAATAAAGTTGGATCATTAAGGCTACAAAAACAATAATAGATAGCATCGCGAAATCATGTCCTAAGCTTCCAGAGTCTGTCGATTTCCCAAGCAAGTCTGTAATAAAAGCTCCAGCAAAAACTCCGGTCATATTCATAATTCCATAAGCAGTTGCACGATATTTGGACGAAACAAACTGGCAGAGTATAGGCATATTATTTGCATCGAACATACCGAAACCTATACCAAAGCACAGTGCTGCGCCTACAACGTGAAATAGTGAATGACCAAAACCTATTAATAATAACGAGGGAATAGTTAGTGCCAAACCTATGGCACTTGTATAAATACGGCCTTTGATGTTTTTTTGCACCCATTTATCTGATAAGATACCACCAAAAATAACGCCTATAAATGACGATGCCGCAATGGTGATCGTTGATAAAGGACCGGCTTGTTCCATCGGTAAATTTAAGTTCTGCGCAAATAAGGTTGGCAGCCAATTTTTTACACCCCAACCAGGTAAACTTGGGATGGTAAAGTACATTAAGATAATCCAAAACGAAATATTACTAAATAATAACGCTAAGCCTTTAAAGAGAGAAACTTTTGGGTTAATTAAAATTTGATCGGATTCTTCGATTACAGTATCCTTTTTCTCTCTTAAAAAGAAAACTAAAACCAGGGCATATACAATGCCTATCATACCAAAAACGTGAAATGTAGATTGCCAGGTATAGTTTTTGGCAACAGTTGCACCAAAACCACCTAAAGCTTGCCCCATGTAAAGCCCAGTCATATGAATACCGATAGCTAATGAGCGTGTTTTAGAGCTATGAAAATCGGCAATTAGCGATAATCCTGCCGGAATGTAAAGGGCTTCGCTTACGCCCATAATTGCTCTTAAAACATAAAGCTGATTAAATGTTGTAGCATAACCCATTGCAAAAGTTACGGCACTCCAAACGAATAAGCTTCCAACAATTAACCATTTCCGATTGCTCTTATCGGCAATAATCCCAGAAATTGGACTCATGAAGCCATAAATCCATAAGAAAATTGCCATTAAGTACCCAAAATTTGCAGCAGTTTGGAGTTCTGCAATATCAATTTGCATAGCTGCTTTCATGGTAGAAAGCATCTGCCTATCCATATAGTTAAGCAGAGCTACTACCCACAACAAACCAACCAAAAACCAAGGATAAAATTTTGAATTCTTCATTCGGTATTAAAATTTAAAATTTTTTACTTTTCCCAGCATAACATTCGGTGTACGAATGCCCGGCTTTATCTCTCCATTCGATAAAATGATATCATTATTATATTTTGTTGCAGTTGTAGTTACGGGAGCTAAAAATGGCAATTCGCCTATTTTCGTCCACGTATTTGTAAGTATACTGTACAGCAATATGCCTTTGTAAAAGCCTTTATGATGAATAACTAATTCATTTTTTGCCGCAGTTAATCTTTCTTTTTCTGCTTCTGTTTTAGCCAGATTAATTTGGTTTAAATAAACCTCTATTTGATGAAAAACCACACCATTATCTCCACCTAGTGTTAAAATATGATCTTTCCCTAATGCCACCGCAGCGGCAGCAGATAAATTGGTAACGTACTTCCCATCAGAGATGGAAGCCATTTTTCTCCAACTGTTACTTTTTAAATCGAATGCAAAAGTGCTGTTATGCAGGTCACTTATTCCATTGTTTGTTTTACTTCTTCCCCCAATTACATAGATAAAGTTGTCGTTTGCAATAACTGCGGCATTTGCTAGTGCAATTGGCAAATTTGGCAATTGCTTCCAGACAGGAGATTTACTCCATAAGTTAAGGTATAAAAATTGATTAGATGATGTTGTTTTCTGATCTCCGCCAGCAGCATATACCACATTTCCAACGCTTGTTAGTGAAATATTGCTAACGGCAATTGGTAGATTAGGTAATTGCTTAATTTCTAAGCAATTTTTTTCTTCACTCCATTTTAAAAGATAAGTTTTATTTGAAAGACCGATTTCATTTTCACCACCAGCGTAAACTATCCCCATTGGGGTTACGGTATTACCACAGTAGGCTATTGGCTCTGGCAATTCAGTTTTACACACTGTATCCCACTCCCATTTTTCGCCTATCTTTTTTAAGCTATTAATTGCCTTACTAAAGTGTTTTTTTCCTTGTTCCCAAGGCATTTTATCTGGGAAATTTGCTCCACCGGCAACGATGAGTGTATGATTATAAAAACCGTTGATTGCACCTGCAAATCCTAATGAAGGTGTCCCATTGGTATTTTGTAGTTGGGCAATGTTAGCCCATTTTACTTCGGGTATGTTCTTTTTTTGCGAAAAAACATTTTCTGTGATTAGCATGCAACTAGAGAAAAATAATAGGTAGAAAAAATGTTTATTCATTCTATTTTAATAAAATCTATTTGAAGCGTTAGATTTAAAGTTATCAAAATTTAATGCATTAACGTCTTTTGTAAAAAGTTCAAATTGTTCGATGGTCATGTTTTTAACGGGTAGCCTAAACTCGCCGCAATTAATCCCAACAAGCTTCATATATGCCTTACCTGTAGCAATGCCGCCATATTTACCCAATAAGCGAATCATATCGATAGATTTTTGCTGTAATTGTTGTGCATTCTTTAAATCGCCCTTATCAAATGCTTCAATTAAATCATAGTACAATGGCGCTGCATAGTTAAAAGTACTACCAACCGAGCCTTTAGTGCCAAGCGCTAAGGCCGAAAGTATATTTTCGTCTCTGCCCCAAAGCATATCGTACTTACCATCTTTATAGTTCATGCAGGTTAAAAAATCCATAAAATCTTCATGAGTATATTTAACCCCAGCAAAGTTTTCAATACCTTCAACTGCTTGTAGTAAATCGTACATGGCAAAATTTACGCCTGTTAATACTGGAATATGATAATAGTAAAATGGCATATCTGGCACAACTGCAGCAATTTCCGCGCAAGCCTGTGCTAGCATATAAACATTTGCAGGTTTAAAATAAAATGGTGCAGTAAATGAAATCGCATAAATTCCGATTTCTTTAGCATACAATGCCAGCTCCTTGCAATCGGTTATACTTGTGCCTCCTAAAAACAGCATTACTTTAAAGTCTTTATCATCGCGAGTGCAATCGGCCCAAGCTTTTGCAATAATCCTCTTCTCGGATGTAGACATCGATACACCTTCTCCAGTTGAACCGCAGATAAATGCTCCGGTAACTTTATTATGTTTTAAGAATTGGTAATATGCAGGAATGATAGACGGGTTTAAGTCACCATTTTTTTGCATAGGGGTAAATGGTGCTGCAATTAAACCTGTAAGTGGTTTGAAATTCATATTTTTCAGTATTATAGTATAAAAAAGCGTAAGCAGTAGGTTTACTACTTACGCTAAAGACGGAACTAGATTACGTACCTGTGTAGCCTGGGTTTTGATCACCTTTTAAGGTCTCATCGCCATTCATGGTGCCAATATCTATCGGCAAAATGATTTTATGATTTTGCCCAGGTATATTATCTAATACCCCTACTAGTGGCAAATCTCTTCTAAACACCAATGGATTACCGCTGGCATCTTGCATACGACGTAAATCCCACCAACGTTTTCCTTCGGCAACAAATTCTTTACTCCTCTCGGCGAAAATGGCAAGTTCGTTTTGTTCGAAAGAACCATTTACAAATTGAGGAGCAGCTGCCGGAGCGTAAGCTCTGTTACGAACTGCCATAATTTCGGCAGTTGGATTTTGCCCTTGCTTATTTTTTACTTCTGCTAACATTAATAATGCATCCGCCAAACGGTAAACAGGATAATCGTCTGAAAAATTACGAGCCCCTTCTACTATGGTACCCATAAATTTACGCAAGTTGGTTGCACGTATAGCACCCTTGTTAAAATTTAAGAATGTTGCATTTGCCCGAGTATCTGCTGCTTCATATTGATCATAAACCTCTATTTTATATTCATAACGAATAATGGTACCTCCACCATTTACTTGTAATGGATCTGAAGCTGGAATAGGCGCTCCCTTATCATCAACATAACCACTTAATGGATCGGTAATTGCATAGATAAAATTGTTAAAGTTAGTAGTAGCCTCTCCGGCCTGATACCTCATGGCCAGAATAATTTCGTTATTCCCTTTACTTGCAGCGATACTGGCCGATTTAAATACGTTACCAAAGTTAGTTTGCAAACTGTATCTCGGAATTACATCTTCGAGAGCAGTTCTGGCAATCGCTAAATCTGCAGCAGTAGTAGTGGGTGCATTACCATCTATTTTAACTTTTGCCGACCATAAATACACTTCCGCTTTCAGCATTTGTGTGGCGGCTAAAGACCATTGTGCTTTTTGGAACTTCGTTGTATAATTGCCTGTAAAACTAGTTACCGATTTATCAATATCTGCTTTAATAAAATCAAGCGTTTCCTTTTCAGTTTTTGTTCTTGGCAGATATAAATCTGCTGCCGATTTCGGATTTGAGGTTAAAACCTTTGGTTCGGTAGCCAATGGCACACGACCATAAGTACGGAATAAATAAAAGTAATAGTATGCTCGTAAACCATAAGCCTGACCTAAATAATAGGATTTATCGGCAGCAGCCAAATAATCGGCCTTCTCTACCTGAAAAATAAAATTATTGATATTAAAGATTGAGTTATTGTAAAGGCCAACCCAACCACTGAACCCAGGGCTCGACTCTCTAACATCTTGATTAATAAAACCTGCCGAATTTAGGGAGGCGGTACCTGTAAAACTTGTTCCAGTTCTTAAGGTTCCCGCTCTTAATTCGCCCAAAGAAAATAGATTAAATTGATTTCCTCTTAATTGAGAATGGATACCAATCATAGCCCCATCTACTTGAGCGGGTGTTTTCCAGAAGCTTTCACTTGCAAAATAATCTTCTGGTGATAGTTCCAATTTGTTACAAGCAGTAAACGTTACGCTTAATGCTAGTGCGGCAATGCCGATTATAATTTTCTTCATTAGTATTTTTTTTAAAATATAAATTGAGCACCAAAAATAATAGTACGTGGTAATGGATAACCACCTCCACCGCCTACAGCTATACTGCCGCTTTCTGGAGAGAATAAAGTAGATTTACTAAAGTACGTAAGGTTCTGACCACTTACTGATAAATTTACACCTTGACTTTTGATTTTGGTTGCAATTCTAGTTGGCAATGAATAGGTTAAGTTCACCTCTCTTAAAGCCAAATAATCTCCTTTATTAAAAAACATACTTGATTCGCGGAAAGTATTGTTTTTGAATAACTGATCAGCCCAATAATAGGTTGGGTATTTTGCATTTGGGTTACTTGGTGTCCACGTATCAAAAACTTCTTTAGTGGTATTAAATGTACCTTGAGCATTACTTAAGTACCACTGGCGTGGGCCATCCATAGCTACAAATCCAAGTGCATAGTCAAATCTTGTACTTAAAGTAAGGGCTTTCCATTTTACATTAGCACCAAAACCACCCGTCCAACGTGGCACAGTACGTCCTTGATAAACCCTATCAAACGAATTGATAATTCCGTCACCATTTACATCTTTCCACATCACATCACCTAGTGCAATCGGGAAATATAGATTTTTTTGGTTGGCTGGTAAGGCATTAAATACATCAGGGTGAACCAAGGTCCGGGTACCAAATAAATCTCTTAGTTTTAAAGCGTAAGAATCTAATTGTTCTTTTGTTCTAATAATCCCTTCTGCTTGATAAGCATAAGCTATATTAGGATCTTGTCCTTCTTGCGTTCCACCTACCCAAACTAATTCTTTTGTGTTTGGATCATATACTTGGAAACCACCTTGTCTATTATTAAGTTGTCCATTGAAAGGTAGTTTTAAGACTTTATTAACGTTATATGCCATATTAAAGTCGAAATTTATATTCCAATCTTTATTTCGATAAACATTATAGCCTAAGTCTACCTCAACCCCCTGGTTCTGCATATCACCATTGTTAGTACTTACACCTGTAATACCAGCCGTTACCGGAAATACTAAAGTTGCAATTTTATCACTAGTAGTTCTGTGATAATAGGCTATTGATAAGTCTAATTTATTAAATAAACGCGCATCAATACCTACCTCTTTAGTAATTAAAGCTTCCCAACGTAGTGATGAATTAGGAGGGGTACCTACCACATAGCCAATACTACCATTGTACCTGTTTTGTGCATAGCTACCTTGTAAAGTATAACCACCAATTCCATTAATATTTCCGATTGAACCATAACTACCACGAAGCTTTAACGTATTTATAACGTTTGAAAGCGAAAGCGACTTAAAGAATTCTTCGTTATGAACATTCCAACCAGCAGAAATACCTCCATAATTACCCCATCTATTATCGATCATTCTAGAATAACCTTCCCGTCTAAAAGTTCCGGTTATTACGTATCTCGAATCGAAAAGATACAAGTTTGCACGACTGATAAATGATAAAATACGTTGACGGGCATGATCGGTATTGATAGCTCTTCTATCTTTATCAGAATTGGTTAAATTCAAATCCATAAAATCGTCTGTTGGGGCGCCACTTCCAGAGGCCGATAATCCAAAAGAATAATTATCAGCAAACTCAGAGCCCAAAAGAACATCAAATTTATGTTTTGTAGCAAACGCACCATTATAGTTTAAGGCTGCATTATATTGCTGATTTAAGTTTTTATAAACAGATGCGCTAGAACTACGGGTACGATTATAATTATTCGGACTTGATAAAAAGTCCTTATTGAAAGATTCGAATTCCCCTTGATCATAAGTCATTGCTCCACCTACGTTAAATCTTAAGTTTCGAAGTATATTTACAGAGAAATCCTGCATCATAATAAACTTATCCGTGCTATTTCTACGAATAAATTTATCATCATTAACTGCAGGGTTACCATCTTGAGAGTCTCTACCTATTAATAGTTCGCCGTTTTCGTTTGTACCACGCATCGTTGGTGGCGCACCTAAAGCACGTGTTAAATAATTTTCTTCAGCAGTATTAACCACGTCTCGCCACTTCGCATTTACAAAGTTTAATCTCGATGTTGATACCAACCATGGCTTTAATTTGTATTCTCCATTAACTACAAAAGATAAACGATTGTAATACGTATTAATAGGCAGCCCTTTTTCATCATATCTGCCCAAACCAGCATAGTACTTTCCATTTTCATTACCCCCCATCATATTCAAGTTGTAATCTTGGGTTAACGCATAAGGCTCTAATGCATACTTGGAATAGTCAAAATTCTTATAAATAATCTCCTTATTTGTGCCATTTGGATCATATACACCTGCAGCATTTGTTTTAAGTGGGTCAAGCATCGAAAGCCAACCTTTACCTAGCAGTTCTTCGTTACTTGCATTTCTGAACATTGGACTATATACTGCTCCAGCGTTCAAATTCCCATCAATAGGGTTACCATTTGCATCTTTGTACAAGTTACCCGTACCGAATGGACCAGTTGTATTCAATTGACCCAAGCGACTTGCATCGTAAGAACCCGAAGTCTCAATCGCTTTTCTCGACCAATAAATATATTCTTCAGCATTTAAATACTCATATGGATTATTTATTTTATTGACACCCACCTTTGATTTTAAAGAAATACTAGAAGACCCTACCTTACCTGATTTAGTGGTAACTAAAATTACACCATTGGCAGCTCTCGCACCATAAATTGAAGCAGCCGAAGCATCTTTTAATACCTCTATCGATTCGATATCATCTTGATTGATATCCGCTAAATTTCCTCGTACTAGACCATCTACAACTACTAATGGCGAACCACCTCCTCCAAACGAGGTACCACCACGCAATACGATGTTCGGTTGAGCACCCGGTCTGCCAGAAGTTTGTTGAACTCTTAAACCTGGAATAGTACCTGCTAGTGCAGATCCAGGATTTGCCCGCAAACCTGTTTCAAGAACTTTAGTATCTAATTTTGATACTGAACCTGTTAAGTTAGATTTTTTAATGGTACCGTATCCCACTACCACTACTTCATCAAGCGCTTTGTTATCTTCTTCTAAAGTAATGTTAATTGACGACTGATCGCCTACAGCAAATTCCTTAGCTACATAACCAATAGAAGAGAATACTAATACATCTCCTTTTTTAGCTGGGATGCTAAAATTTCCTGCACCATCGGTTAAAGTAGAAGTCTTAGTGCCTTTAACCAGTACACCAGCACTGGCTACCCCACCTCCAGAAGAGTCGGTTACTCGCCCAGTTATGTTTTTGTTTTGGGCATTTGCAATAAGCATCATTAAGCTTAGTGCTAGTGTTAACAATAGCTTGCTAACGTTTTGTTGGTAAAATTTTTTCATACTTAAGGGTTTAATTTTGGTTATTATGTTATACATAATAATACTAAGTACTTAATTATTTTACATATTTGCAAGCGAATTCGGATTTTATTTTGAACAAAAATGCGTATATTTGTATAAACTGCGCTTAAAGGCCCTTTTTATTTAAAAATAAATTATACATAATAATGGATGGCATTGCCAATTTTAAACAACTAGACACCAGTTCCTTAGTAGATCGTGTAGAAAACAATCTTGTACAGCTTTTACAAGAAAGAAAACTTAAAGTTGGAGACAGCATCCCTACAGAGCTAGAGCTTACTGCTTTATTAGGAGTTAGTCGTACCGTTGTAAGGGAGGCTTTACTGCGGTTAAGACTAATGGGTTTAATCGAATCTAAAAAGAAAAAAGGATCTGTAATTACTAGCCCCGATATTTTTGGTGTACTTAGCAAGAGCATGAATCCTCATATTCTTGACCAGGATACTTTAAAGGAGATCTTTGAGATTCGTTTGGTACTTGAAATTGGCATGGCCGACTTTTTATTTCAGAGAGTAACCCAAGAGGATATTGAAGAGCTAAAAGAAATTGTAGATAACGAACCCGACATGTCTCAAGATCATTTATTCAATATTGAACATGAAATTATTTTTCATGGTAAACTGTATGATATTACCGGAAACTCGACACTAAGTAAATTTCAAGGCTTGTTACTGCCCATTTTTGATTTTGTTCATAAAAGTGGTTTATTGAAAAAACAAGGTCAACATAAGTACGTTTCACACAAAGGCTTGGTTGATATTTTAGAACATGGCTCTCCAGAAATGTTTCGAAATGGCATGCGCAATCACTTAGAAAATCATTTTACTCGACTTTTCTCTTAGTTATGATCTAATCTTAGCTGCACGCTTTACAAGTAAAGTTAGCCATGTAGCTAAAACAAATGGAAAAGTTAATACTGGCAAGCCCATGTTTCTCATTTGTATAGTGATTAACACCGAAAGTATTACTGAGATAAATGCCAAGATAAAATCGCTAATCTTTTTGCCTGAAAACGTAATGGCACATAAAACGCCATTGTAGCCTAACAAACCTAAATAAATATCATTAATTGGTTGTCCTAACTGATAGGCAACTAAGCTACATAATGCCGCAGCAACTTCGCCATAAATAGCCGCAATTGGGTGATTAATGAACACCCCACAAAAAAAAAGCAACCCTGGCAAGTAACTTCCCTGAAAAATAACCTGCCCAAATGAAAGGGTCATGGCAGCAAACCAATTATTTAACGCATTATCTGCTATTGGTACCTGAGCCTCTGCCAAAGATGGGAATTGATGGAAGACAAACAAAAATACCCATGTAACCACAATGAAAGGAAAAGTAAAAGCGGTGATTTTTTTTATACTAAAAAAGTGCTGAAGAACCGTCGCTAAAACAGAGCCAATAACAATACAAAGCCAAATAATAAGTGTTGGATCAAATAAACAGGTTAACGCCACACCTACCAATGTTGCACTAAAGCCATAAATGCCAGCATTAATCTCGGCCTCATCGTATTTAAATAGTTTGGCCGTATATGTACCGATCGTCACCGAAAGAATTGCAGCTACACCCATCGCAATAGAACCATAAAATATTCCAGCAAGGAAAAACAGGCCTGTCCAGGCATTATTTTGGAGCATAATTTGTCCAACGCCCTTTAAAAGAGTCTCAATCTCTGCTAAAAAAAAGGTTTTTAGCTTATTCATAAATTCTTTTTTATGATCAAACTTTCTTTCTCTGTATCCTCACTGCGTTTAAAATGGCCAAAAAGGCAACTCCAACATCGGCTATTACAGCTTCCCATAAGTTGGCTACACCAAATGCTCCAAAAGAAAGCACAAGTATTTTTACACTCATAGCAAGTATTATATTTTGCCAAACAATATTACGTGTAAGTTTACTAATTTTTAAAGCAGAAACAATTTTTAAAATTTGATCGTTTTGAATCACAATATCTGCCGTTTCTATAGCTGCATCACTTCCCAAGCCACCCATAGCAATTCCTGCATCAGCAAGTGCGAGTACCGGCGCATCATTTACGCCATCGCCAACAAAGGCTATTCTTCTGCCTTCATTTTTTAAATTCTCTAGTTTTTCTACCTTTCCTTCTGGCAACAAATCTCCATAAGCACTATCAATTTTTAATTTCTTCGCTACGTCATTAACCACTGCTTGTTTATCGCCAGAAAGCATAACGGTTCTTATATTGAGGCGATGCAATTGCTTTATGGTTTCGGCTGCGTCTTCTTTTAACTCGTCTGCTATGGCGATATAACCCACGTATTTCTGATCTACTGCCACCACTACCATGGTATCTACCAGTTCTGTTATTTCTTTTGGATAATCGATTTCAAATTTTTTCAGCAATTTCAAATTACCGGCCAATACCTCTTTGCCTTCAATTATTCCTTTTAAGCCATGCCCAGCAATTTCTTCCACCGATGTGGCCCTTTGATTCCCCAATAGTTTGCCAGCATATTCAATTATAGCCTGCCCTACCGGATGAGTAGAGTTTTTTTCTAATAATGCGGCTAGCTTTACCAGTTCCTTTTCATCAATATGATGAGCAACCACCTTTTGCACTTTAAAAACACCTTTGGTAAGTGTCCCCGTTTTATCCATTACAATGGTGTCGACTTTGCACATCACATCTAAAAAGTTTCCTCCTTTAAAAAGAATTCCATTTCGCGAAGCGAGACCAATACCTCCAAAATAACCCAATGGTATAGAAACGACTAAGGCACACGGGCAACTAATCACCAAAAACACTAACGCTCGGTACAGCCAATCATTAAAAACATACGTATCGACCACAAAATATGGAATCAGTGCGAGCGCCAAAGCCATAAAAAATACAATGGGCGTGTATACCTTTGCAAATTTCGAAATAAATAATTGCGTTTGAGATTTTCGAGCGGTGGCATCTTGCACCATCTCTAAAATCTTACTCAATTTGCTATCCTTAAACAGCGCTGTTACTTTTATTTCTGAAACGGTATTGAGGTTAATCATTCCAGCTAAAACCGATTCACCTTTATACTTTGTATCTGGGATACTTTCACCTGTTAGTGCTGCTGTATTAAAAACACCCCTTTCTGAGACCAACTCTCCATCTAAACCTACCTTTTCTCCTGATTTTACAACTATTGTTTCTTCTAACTTTACATCGGCTGAATAAACTTGTTGTGAATTTCCATCTCGAATAACTGTTACCTTATCTGGTCTGATATCGAGCAGCGCTTTAATACTCGCTTTAGCGCGATCTACTGCCGAATCTTGAAACCATTCGCCAATGGAATAAAACACCATCACGGCCACACCTTCTGCATATTCCCCTATATAAAAAGCACCCAAAGTAGCAACGCTCATCAGCACAAACTCGTTAAAAAAATCGCCTCTTAGCGCTTTTTTAAAGGCCAAAACAAGCACGCCCCACCCTGCTAACAGGTAGGCAATACTATTTATGGTTAAAGAAGTCCAGTTATCGAGCTTTATGCCGAAGCCATAATCGAGTATAAGCACTATAATGAGTATGGCTAAACCTATGAGTAGGCCCAGGTGTTGTTGCCATTCGGCTTTGGTAGCTTTAGGGTTGTTGTTATGTTCGTGGGTACTACAGCAATCTTTCATTATATCTTAATTTATAATCAAATATATAGATAGAATGGATGCAATAGTATTGCATTGTTTAAACTACTCTTTAAGCGCCAATACTGCCACAACAGGTAAATGATCAGATTGATAAGGTGCTGAAATTACTTCGTGCGACTTTATCGTAAATGGATTTGCAATTTTAAAGCCAATAAAATCGATACTTTTTGTAGGTTTATCGGCAGGTATTGTTGGCTCACAAGCATTACAAGTTCGGGTAAATACACTGTCCATAATTTTAATTACTTCGCTATCGGGATAAGCATTAAAATCGCCCACAACAATAAATGGTAGTTTTTCTTTTAAAGCGATGGCATTAATATCTCTAATTTGCGCTAGTTTATTTGCTGGATTTCTTTCTGCATCAAGGTGGGTATTAGCAAAGCGGATTAATTTTCCTGATGGCAGTACCAATTTTGCGGTTAACAAAACTCGTGGCTCTCCTTTTATATCAGGTAATGAGGTAAGTGGATAAACTTTGGCTTCACTTAATGGGAATTTCGATAAAATAGCTACCCCATATTCTCCGCCATCATGATCTATCGCTCTCCCAAAAAAGAAATGCATGTTGGTTTTTTTCGCCAGTTCTTGTGCTTGATTAATTTCTTTTCCAGAACGACCTGTTTTTACATCAATTTCTTGCAAGCCCACTACATCGGGCTTTACGGCATTAATAACCGCTGCAATAGCATCGATATCAATTACACCTGGCTTAGCCGGTGGGTTGCAATGGTGAACGTTATACGACATTACCTTAATACTTTCTACCTGTTCAACCTTCGAAAGGTTCTTTTGTCCAAAGCAGGAAGCGATCAAGATCACGCTCCCTGCGATTAGAAAACTATATATTAGTTTCTTTTTCATGTATTAATTTAATCGATTTCGTCATCCGATGAGACTATGCGATTGCCTATACTCATCGGATGACGATAAACTTAGGTTAATTATAATTCGGATTTTGGGTCATTTTAGGGTTTGCAAGTAGTTCTTTTTGAGGAATTGGCCAAACCATATCTCTATTTGCCTTTGCCGATCTTATTTCAACATTTACCGGTTCATTGGTATTCGGATTTATTGCACCCAATACCTGCCCGTTCATTACCTGTTCAAATATTCCCCACCTTCTAATGTCGTAATAACGAACCCCTTCAAATGCCAATTCAACTCTACGTTCGCGGCGTACCAGTTCGCGCAGTTTGGCTTGGCTATTATATTCGGCTGTATTTACATTTGGCATGGTTGCCCTATTTCTAATTTCATTCAAATACTTCACTACATCTGGGTTATTGAAATCGCCTTGCTCGATTAACGATTCTACATAATTTAGCAATACTTCTGCGTAACGCATAATCATAAAGTCTAGGGTTCTTGTCCCAGTTTTATCTCTTGGGTCGAGGTATTTATTTACCCAATAACCTGTTGAGGTAGAATTTTGCTCACCTAATTTATCCAAGCCCGAATTTTCAAATGGCTTTAGTACCACTGTAGTATAGGTTGCTCCAGGCAAGATAACTGAGGCAATCATTCGTGGATCTCTATTATTTTTGTAATTCGGATCTTTAACGTAAATCGCTAACGAATCTGGTCCAAGTTCTTGAAGCGTTTTGCCTTGTTTTGTTTCATAAGCGTTTACCATAGAAGCCGTTGGCGATACTACGGTTTTACCGCCTGTGCCTTGCGGAGCAAATGTATTCCATTGATTACCGGCCGACGTATTCTCTCTAAAAAAGATGCGTTCATCATTTACTTCACCAACGTATAGAAATAAATCGGCATAACTATTTTTCAAGGTCGCACTTTTGCGCAGTGAATAAACGTTAAAGTCGATTATTTTTTTTGCAGCGGTTTTTGCAAGCTCATAATCTTTATGATATAGGGCAAGCTTTGAGATCAAGCCCCAGCAAGTAGCCGCCGAAAATCGTTTAAGATCAGTATTTACAGTAAACTTAGGTGGCAGGATGCTGGCACTTTCTGTAAGTTCGGCTATAATAAAATCATACACCTGCTTTTCTGTATTTCTCGGCAAACTACTTTCGCTGGGCGCTACCGATTGTTTCATAATGGTTATTGGACCAAAAAACATAAACAATTCCATATGATAGTAAGCTCTTAATGCCTTTGCTTCGGCTAGGTATTGTTTCTTTAATGCATCATTGGGTAGGTAAGCTCTGTCAATGTTTTCCAAAAAACGATTTGCTCTTCTAATATCACGGTAGTCATCGTCCCATATTCCTGTTCCAACACCCCAATTCGCTCCTTGTAAACCTTTTACGTACGATTCATAATCGCCCCTTAAACTTTGTCGGGCAACGGCATTATCGCTCATTGCGTCTAAAAACATTAATTGTCTGCCCGAAGAACCATCTGGGATACCTACATAAACAGAATTAAGAGCGGCAGTAATATCTGCTTCGGTATTCCACCACGATTCATCATCAACATTTGTTGGATGATCGTGAGTTAAATATTTTTCGCAACCTGCAAATAGTATTAATATTGCTGTGCAAATCAAGTAATATATCGTTTTCATATTTATTTGAATTAAAATTTAACGTTAAGACCAAGTGTATAAAGCTTTACTAACCCATACGTCCATTGGTAGCCTCGGCTCTCTGGATCGGTGATCTTCACGGAAGTAAACGTAAATGGATTTTGTGCGTTTAAATATACTCGTACACCCGAAACACCAATTTTTTTCGCCAAAGAATTGTGCATATTATAACCAAGCTGAATATATTTTACCCTTAAGAAAGCTGCATTCTGAAACCAAAAGTCAGACGATAATTTGTTATTTGCAGGTGCAGTAGATAGACGAGGAAAACGGGCATCCGTACGTCCTGGTGTCCAATAATTATCGGCATAATAGGTTGTAGGTACGCCCCCATCTGCACTAAAATCTAGTGGCAATGCAAACATACCATACAATACGGCATCATTTTTTCCGACACCTTGAAATAAAGCCTCTACATCAAAATTCTTATAGGCTACCCTTAAATTGGCAAAATAGGTAAGTTCGGGTACAGGATTTCCAATAGCGCCTTGATCGCCGATACCGATTACCTTATCGCCATCCAAATCTAAGTATTTGATATCGCCAGGTTTTGCGTTTGGCAATACTGGTATAAGAGGACTTCCATTTGCATCAAAATCTGTTGCTTGTAATAATCCATCTGTTCTATACCCAAAAACACTATTTATTGGGCTACCAACCTTGGTGATTGTTGTTGCTGTTACAATATCTCCGCCCTGAAGCTTAAGAATTTTATTTTTGTTAAAAGAAACACCTGGTCGGAAAGAGATGCTGAGATCTTGTCCAACTTTTTCATTATAATTAATTGAAGCTTCCCAACCTTTGTTTGATAATTCGCCGGCATTAACGGGCACATTGGCCTCAAATCCACCAACGAGTGGCAATGTTGGAAAAAGGATGATGTCTTTTGTTAATTTATCATAATAATCGAAGGTAAATTCGATTTTATTATTGCTAAACAATCCAAGATCCAATCCAATATCGAGCATATTTACAGATTCCCAAGTAATATTTGGATTTCCATAGGTAGTTTCTACTCCACTTGATGCATTAATTAAAGTTTGGTATTTATAAAGACCAATATTATCATTTCCAAGCTTTCCGTAAGAAGCTCTTAACTTTAAGTTATTAACTAACTTAGATTCCTTTAAAAAGCTTTCATTATGCACATTCCACCCTAAGGCTACAGAAGGAAAAACACCAAACTTGTTATTTGGCCCAAAACGGGATGAACCATCGGTACGTACGGTGCTTTCTAGTAGATATTTATCTTTATAAGCATAATTTAATTTTGCATAGGCCGATACCATCGAAAATACTTCCCAAGCACCACTATTGTCTTCTTCCTGAGAATACCCAGCTAATGCAAATATTCTGTGATCCTTAATATTTAACGTATAATCGGCAGTTAAACCTGTGTAATAATAGGTAGAACGCGCCATTGTGGTTGTTCTTTGCAAGCCCCATGTTCTTAACAGATTTCCTGTAAAATAATCAAAATGGTTAAAATTTTCTCTCGTATCACGTGTTACATCACTATTTAACCTAAAACTAAACTGGCCTCTTAAATTAAACCCTTTCATTATCTCCCATTTTGGCTGGATGTTTATTCCAGTTTGTCCAAATTCGAATGCTCTTTGTCCACCTACTTCGGTATAGGCCAATGGGTTTACGATATCTACAAATTGTCCGTAAAAAGTACGCCCATTCTTTTCTGGAAACTTAGAAATAATGGTTGGTGGTACTCTGTACATATCTTCTAAGATTCTATTTCCAGTATTTCCTGAAGCACTAAGTCTATTCGGTTGTTGAGTATCTCTTTTAATGGCAAGCAAATCTAAATTCACCTGAAATTTATCGCTAAGTGAGAAGGTTGTATTTGCTCTGATGTTAAAGCGTTTCATATCATTGAGCGGAATTATGCCTTTTTGATAGGTATAATTGGCAGTTAATGCAAACCTAGCTATGCTACTACCACCACTTAACGAAAGTGAGCTACTTGAAATTGGTGCAGCATCGTCTATTAAGAGATCAAGCCAATTGGTATTGGCAAAGGCGAGGTCTGGATTTGCTACAGGATCCATTCCATTTCTGGTATTATCTATCTGTTCTTGCGAAAATGGGAGTTTATTGGTTGGGTTAGCATTAAAACTGGCCTCATTATACATCTTCATATAGGTAGGCGAAGAAACCGTTGAAGGCAAGGCCGATGCTTGTTGAACACCATAATACCCATCGTAGGTTACAGAAACCTTTCCTGCAACTCCCCTTTTTGTGGTAATTACAATAACCCCATTCGCACCTCTCGAACCGTAACTTGCTGCCGCAGCTGCATCTTTCAATACAGTAACACTTTCTACCGTTACCGGATCGATATGATTCATATCCATCGGAACGCCATCTACAAGAACTAAAGGTTCGGAGTTTCCTAACGTACTAATACCCCTAATTTTTATAGCGGCAGCATCGCCGCCCGGCAAGCCCGAAGCTTGGGTAACGTTAATACCGGTTACACCGCCCTGTAAAGATTGAGAAAGTGTAGTGATGGGCTTACCTTCAATATTCGATTTTACGTTAAGAGAAGCCAATGAACTCGCAATATGTTTTTTCTGTTGTTCGTTTAAACCAACTATAACAATCTGATTTAAGGCAGCAACATTTTCTTTTAACGAAATGTTCAAGCTTCTTTCTGCTTTAGACACCGTATATTCATAGGTTAAGAAACTCATCATCGAAAATACCAATACGTCATTCTTATTGGCCTGAATGCTAAAATAACCATCAGCATCGGTTGTGGCTCCAACTGTTGATCCTTTAATTCGTATGCTTACGCCCGGTATTGCGCCTGGAGGTTCATTAGTATCGTACACTCGGCCCCGTAACGTAAGCAAAGTATCTTGTTGAGCTCTAACTACCGTTGATTTCGGACTTGCAATGATAGCAATCTGCCTACCCGAAATACCATAGGTTAACCCACTCCCTTGTAATGCTTTATCCAAAATTTCCTTTACCGTTTTATTGTTCAGCTTAAGGTTTAAATTTTCGTATTTATTTAATTTAATGAAATCATCTTTGTAGATAATTAAATAATCACTTTGTTTTTGTATTTGTTTGAACAATTCAGGAAGATTTCCTTTTACCAAATCAATATTCATCCGAACTTGCGAATAAGTATTGGCATAAGAGGTCATCAGTCCCATCCATAATAAAACCACAGTTAGTTTCATCGTTCGTATTATTTTAATTTTGAGTCGTGATAAGTGTACATGAGAGTCATATACAATAATATTTTTCATATTTTTGTTATTGAGTTAAATAATAGCTTTTAAGTTATTGTTTGGAGGAGGTGTTGACGCATCTCCTTTTTTTTTTCACATTTAGTTAGTTTTTAATCGTTTCAAGCCTCCTTTCTATACTATTATAGGCGTAAGGTGTACCAAAGCACAATATGTCTAGTACATCATCAGCGCTTTTCTGAAAATCGAGTCTACCTGTAAATTTCTCATGACTAAGGTCTAATCCAGCGGTACTAATTTCAATGTTATAATATTTGGCTACGCGTTGAACAATTACATCTAACGATTCGCTAGTGATGTCTAAATACCCTTCTTTCCATGCTTTAAACTCTTCCGTTTTTACTTCCAAAACCAGCAATTCTTTATTTTGGGGGTTATAGTTAATCCTTTCGCCAGGAACAAGAACTTTTTCTATTTTGTTTAACCAGTGACCGGTTGAGAACGTAATGCTTCCATTTACCAGCACCGCATAATCCTGTTTACTATCTTTATTCGAGCTCACATAAAATTCGGTGCCCAACACCTTGATATCAAGATTTTTAGCACGTACAAAAAATGGCCATGCTTTATTGTGGGCAACGTCAAAATACGCCTCCCCTTCTAAATAAACCTCTCTTTTATCTTTTGTAAAAGTAACTGGGTAAATTAGTTTAGAACCCGAATTAAGCCATACTTTTGTACCATCGGGTAAATGTATGGCCGATCGGCGCCCATCGCCCACTACTAACGTATTAAAATCATTTGCAGTAATGATATCTTCTTCATCATTTAAAAATTCGGACGTATTCGGATGCTCTTTAGGAGATTCCTTAACTTTACTTACATTTTTTGTATTGATGTTCTGTGCTGCAAAATCGAGTAATTTATGGGTGCTTGTATTTCGCTGATATTGCCAAATTCCTATAGCAAAACCCACGATAAGAATGGCCGCAATCTGCATATATCGCTTCCAGCCAATGCGATGCTGTACAGGAAGTGTACTGTTTTGAATTCTCGACCAAAGCTCGATTGCTTCTAAGGATGGCAATTTTTCGTTACCTGCAGACTTAATAGTAGTTTTTAAAGCATCAGCAAGTTCTCTTTCACTACTAGAGATCAGGCCTTCCTTTTCTTTCGAATTTTCGTCCGACAAAAAATCTTCTGCTTTATAATTGTTGTTTGAATTCATTTATTTCTCCTAATAATATCTCAGAGAAGATAAAGCTTCTTTTATAGACTAATTATTTTATTTAGGCGAGAATTTTATAGATATGGTTAACCACCATCCGTTCTCTAAGCTGTTTAACACCTCGATAAACTAGCGTGCGACAAGTTTCTAGAGAGACCTCCATAATTGCTGCAATTTCCTCGTACTCCAACTCAGAATTAAATCTTAAATACACGGCTTCTTTTTGCCTACTTGGCAATAATGCCAATTGCTTGCGCAGTTTGGCAAGCAATATAGACTGCTCCTCGTCGTCGATAATCTGATCTTCTATATTGCCAGAAAGTAGAAAAGGAGTTTCAAAAACATGACTTTCTCGGAGTGCCTTCTTTTTAAGCACTAAACATATCTTTCTTTTTAGCGCAGTAAATAAATACGATTTTACGTTTACATCATTAGAAAGTGTTTTACGGTACTTATAGAGATCAACAAAAAGATCATGAATACTATCTTTTACCAGGTCTACATCATCCGAAAACCGTAGTCCGAACGAGTACAACACATCCACAAAATTGTTGTACAAAGAGTTTAAAGCTTTATCATCACCATTTATAAATGAAACCCATAAATCTTTATCTACTCCATTCATGATGCTGATGCAAAAGTTGTGGTTAATAACTGATAATTCAATATTAAACAAAATAATTCGAAATCCTGATCAAAATTACAATGCGTCAAAATTACATCGTTTAGCTAGCACAGTCCTAATTTTTAGATTATGAAATTGTTAAATTACAAACACACCATCAGCCCTGTTTTTACAGATTCGTCGCATGCAAATGCAATCTTTAAACTGCTAATGGCTTCTTCGGTAGCCTTATCGAGATTAATATTTTCGTTAATGGTCTTTAAAAAATAGCATTGTTCACGCGCGCACAATTCAAGGTGATCTGGCTCATCGGTAAGATCTATCCACTTATCGGGCTTCAGAAATTCGTCCTGATTATCTAATGCTGCATAATGCACTTTTAGTGATTCGGTTTTGGTATGGGCGTCTATATTATCTGAATTTCCGGCGGTTGATGCTTGCTTAGCTACAATAGATACAGCACCTTTTGGGCCAATTACATCTTTAATAAAAAAGGCAGTATCACTAATCATCGGCCCCCAGCCAGCCTCGTACCAGCCAATTGACCCGTCGTCAAATCGAATTTGCAATTGCCCATAGTTGTAGTTCCAAGCCGGAATATCATCTGTTAACCTTGCACCTATTGCACTAACCTGAATAGGCTTCGCTTCTGTCATCTGGCACATTACATCGATATAATGCACTGCACAGTCGACAATCGGACTTAAGCTTTTCATTAAATTACGATGTACAGTCCATTTGGGGCCATGGCTTTGTTGATTTAAATTCATCCGCATTACTAAGGGTTTTCCCATTTCTTGCGACAACTCAATAAATTTTTGCCACGAAGGATGATAACGCAATATATAACCTACTAATAATTTCTTGCCTGCTATTTTAGCGGCTTCAGCTACTCGTTCGGCACCCACTACCGAATCGGCGAGTGGTTTTTCTATGAATACATGACAACCTTTTTCGAATGCCTTAATTGCAAATTCTTCATGTGTATCTGGATATGTAGAAATACAAACCGCATCGGGTATTGTAAGGGCTAATGCTTCGTCGTAGTTATCAAATAAGGCATACCCCCCACCTAGCTTCTCGTTTAACGAAATTTTACTTTGTCCGGTAGATACCAAGCCACAAATTTCAAAACCATCTAGGTTATGATAGGCCATGGCATGGCTTCGGCCCATATTACCGCAGCCCACTACAAGTACTCGTATTTTTTTGTTCTCTAACATTGTTTATGTTATACGCCTAAGCTCCATCCTTTGCGATAATCGCGCTTTACAAACTGATTTACGGCATCGAAATTAGTTACCCTCAGATTTTGTTTATCCCATATCAATTTAATATCTCTCCCTGGGTAACTGAAGCCTTTTCCATCTGCCTTTGGCAATTGTACATCAGTGCCTCGAATAGCAAGATTTGCAATTAAAAGTGTTTCGGTAAGTGGACCAGCAATTTCGAAAGGAGAACTTAATTGCATTTTGCCATAACCTGCCATTGCGGCTTCTGCCCATTGCCAATAATGCCCATCTACACCTCCAGGTATACGTAGAATTTTCTTTTTGGTACGATCTTCTGCATTTTTACTCAGTGGTAATAATTTTGGGTCGGCACCATATACACCGCACATCATTTTTCCTTTGGTACCCTCGAACAATACTCCATTCGCACCGAAAGGTTCATTAGACCCCAATTCTTCAGGGCGAGCGGGTTTTATCCCTCCGTCCATCCAATGTACTCTTAAGTTACCTTTGGTATGCTTAGTTTTTTCGAAAGTCATAATTACATGGCTCGATGGTGGGCAGCTATCTGGGAAATATCCACGTTTAAATTCATCTACATAAATACTTCCCACACTGCATTGCACATCTATTGGTGTATCTAAGCCCAATACCCTAAACGGTGGTTCTACCAGGTGACAACCCATATCGCCAATGGCGCCCGTACCATAATCCCACCAGCCTCTCCAATTAAAAGGCACTAATTTTTCGATATACGGCTTATATGGAGCACTACCCAACCATAAATCCCAGTCTAACTCTTTAGGAATTTCACCATTTGTTGAGGGCCACAAAATACCCTGAGGCCACGATGGGCGGTCGGTCCAACAATATACCGTATGCACTTTTCCAATTACTCCTGCATTAATCCAATCTTGCAACTGTCTTACACCATCTCCTGAAGAGCCTTGATTGCCCATTTGGGTAACTACTTTATATTGCTGAGCCGCTTCGGTAAGTTTACGTGCCTCGTAAATATCGTGCGATAGAGGCTTCTCTACATACACATGTTTTCCGAGTTGCATCGAAGCCATCGCAATCATGGCATGGTTATGATCTGGAGTAGATATTACAACACCATCGATGGATTTGCTTTCTTTATCGAGCATTTCGCGATAGTCTTTGTAATATTTTGCCTTCGGGAAATTTTTAACCGTAGTTGCTGCTCTGCGATCATCTACATCGCATAAAAATGCGATTTCAGATTTGCCACCTTTATAAATCTTATCTAAATTGCTTTGACCTTTGCCTCCAACACCTACACCCGCCACCATCAATCTATCGCTTGGAGCTAAAAAGCCCTTTCCACCCAGTACATGCCTAGGTACAATCATAAAACCAGCTGCTGCAATTGCAGTTGTTTTAATAAAGTTTCTTCTAGAATCCTTCATTACTTCTTACTTAGCTCTTTAATTCTAATATTCCTAAATTCAACTGGCGAACCATGACCTAAGAAACCAATATGTCCACTTTCGCGTAACAAACCTGGATGTTTTTTACCATCAGCTGCGCCATTTTTACGGGCATCGCTAATGTCGGTATCTAAAATCACTTCACCATTTAAGATAACTTTAATTTTTGCGCCCTGAACAATAACTTCTTGGTAATTCCACTCACCAACAGGCTTTAAAGACCCCCTTTTTGCAGGACTGATACCATAAGCCGAGCCATGGTACTGGTATTCCTTTAAACTTTTATAAATGGCAGCATCGTTATCTAAAATTTGAAGCTCAATTCCTTCATATGCAGCATCGCCTTGTAATGGAGCTCTAATTCCTAAGCCATTATTTGCACCAGGCGTTAATTTAAATTCGAAACGGAAATTAAAATCGCTGTATTGATTTTTGGTAAATAAGTTACCTCCCGACCCTTTTCCAGGCTTAGGGCGAATAGCCATATTTCCATTCTCAATAATATAATCTACGGTATTACCTGTCCAATTATGCATATTTGAACCATCAAATAAAAGAGTGAAACCCTCTTTTACTTCCTGATCACTTAACTTAAAGGGCTCGGCGCGAGGAATTTCTTTGATATAAAGATCACGATAAGCAACAGGAGAACCATGTGCTTGGAGTTCAATTTGTTCTTCATTAAATATTGGAAGATTTCTATCCCAATAATTCTCTAGCATCACATTATCGGTAACTAATTCGCCATTTAAATAAACAGTAACGCGATCGCCAACCATGATAATTCGGAAGGTATTCCATTCGTCAAGCTTATTATCAGCCACTTTTAAAGGTTTACTTGGGTTCTTTTGGTTGTTATACAATCCACCAGAACCTACTTGAGCACCTACATTTACGCGAGCATTATCCCACATTTGCACTTGAGGTGTACCACGTAAATAAATTCCTGCATCACCTTCACCTTTTTTGTCGTCGATAATTTTCCAATCTACCAACATTTCAAAATCACCATATTTTTTAATCGTGGCTAAATTATCGCCTTTAATCATAAAATGAAGTTCATCATTAATAGGTTTCCAACTAGCCTGTGCTGCCGTATTCGCTTTAGCTTGCGCTTCGTCCAAAAGTTTTGGATCCATTTTGGCACGTTTTATCGGATTTCCAACCAAACCTTGCCAACCTGTTAAATCTTTGCCATTATACATCGATACAAAACCTTCACCAGGTGTCATATCGGCTATATATTTACGCATCGCTTCTTTTTGGTAATCACTATCAGCTCCTGTTAATACTGAGATCGTTTGGTTCATTAAATTTTTCACCAATTCGCCATTGTATTTCCCTGCTAAACTAACCACCATAATAGTTTGCGCAGCAGCTTGTTGTAATGCTGGCTCATTAAGGTATTTCCCTGCAAAAATAAGGGTATTGATGATTTTAGCTTGTTCAGCGTCTTTTAAAATTTGTTGTTTTTGCGTATTTGTTTGGGCTATCGCCATGGCATTTCGTAACCATAGCAAACGTTGTTCAGCCGGTAAGCTTGCTGCTTTTGTTAACCTTAAAAAACCATTTACTGCTTTATTTACATCATCAGATGAACTATTCGCTCTAGCAATTTGAATTAAGGACTCAGCAGCTTCTTTATCTTTCCAATTCGTTAAAGCCGTTAAGGCTGCTTTATTCCCATTCTTATAACTTTCGTTAACTGCTGCTAAGGCTTTTGACCCGCCTAAACTTGCCAGAATATTGTAATAGTAAGCTTGTTTTGATGCATCAATCGTTTTTAATCGACCTAATAAACCCTCAATTTGTTGATCTTTATCGTTAGCATTCTTTAAAGCTACAATAATTGCATCCTGAACGGCAATAGAAGCACTAGCTTCAGCACTTTCATTTAGCAGGGTAAATAACTGCGGCAAATGTTCCGTTGTAACCATGCTTTTCAACGCTGCATAAGCGGCAGTTTTAACCTCTTGATCTTTACTATTTAAAGCATCAAAAACAACTTTAATTTCAGCGCTCGCTGCTTTATTTGCTAAAATATTCAACAACAGAACCTGACTAGCAGCATTACCTTTAGGCAATGCGGATGCTACTTTAGCACTCACCGTTTCGCCTTTCATTCTTAGAATGGCATTAGTGTAAGCTGGCAAATCGCTCGCCTGTGCTTTATTTAAATTTTTCAATAAACCCGTAAGTGCTTCTTCCTGACCTATTTCGCCAACTGCGGTAATAGCGGCATCTCGTACTAACTGATCTTTACTTTTGATTAACTTTGCCAACCCTGGCAAAGCCGTTTTTGATTTTACATCAGCAAAGAAATTAATCAATAAAACTTGAGTTTCTACATTTGCCTTTCCTAACTTTTTAACCAAATCACTTTCCATTTGAACAGTATGAATTGGTCTAGCAATTTTTAATGCAGCAGCGCGATATTGAAACGAGGAATCGTCAACTGCGTTAACCAAATGAGGAACTGAAGGCTCTAATTCTACTAACAAATTCAATGCGGCAATACGAGCCCCAGTTAATTGTTTCTCGGTTGATTTGGCTTGAACTTCTTTGGCAATTTTTAGGGCTAACGTTCTATCGCTAACTTTAATGTTATTGACGAAAAGGATATAATTGCTAACGGCATTGGTTTGATCGTAAGCATAATTAACTGCCGCAGCCGCTTTTGCTAAGGTTGGTTCTGCACTGGGCTCACCTAAATTAGCTAGAGCAAACAATGCAACCTTAGTAAGATTTACATCGGCATTATTAGCCATTGCTGTAATGATGTTTTGAGAAGCTGATTTTAATCCACTATGTCCTAACGCCACAATAATGCTTTGTTTAGCGCGACCGTTTGCACTCGTTAATGCTTTCAATAAAGCATTTTTTGCTGCAGGAGTGTTAATTTTTGCTAAAGCTCTAGTGCTAACATCCACTAAAGTAGATTGATTTAGATACTGTGCTAATGCGGTTACCGATTCTTCATCGCCAACTAATTCAAACTGACTAATTAAAAATGCTTGTTGTTGTACATCAGTAATACTCTTTAACGCATTTATATACGCTTTCTCGGCCATCTTGCGGTCGGCAACTCTATTATTTTGGCTTACAAACCCCGAATACCCGCTTACCGCGTAAGAAATTAGTGCTTGATAAGCTTGGTCATTTGTATTTAGTCCTTTAATAAGATTTACATAGCCATCTACTCCCAACTGGGCTATTTCTTGCATATTTCGGTTAAACTGCTGGGTATTTTTCGCAGGTAGCTCTGCTAAAAGATCGGCAATTTTGGTAGTTTGTGTACGTTCGTCCTTTTTGTCCTGAGCATTAACTGCTGGATGAAATATGAAGAGTGTGAGCAGGACTAATAATGTTCTTTTTATCATTGTGATAATTGTAATTTATAAAAGCTAAAATTAAATGGAATATGGAGCACGCATTACTGGATTCAGTAATTTATTTGCTCCTTCGTCGTCGATAAACTCTTGTTTTACAGGGTCGAATTTAAGATTTCTACCTAAGCGTAGCGCAACTAAACCAATATTTACGATGTTACATGAACGATGGCCATTCTCTTCGTTTAGCGCAAATTTTTGTCTAGTTTTAACACATTCAACAAAATCAGTTAACTGAGCAGGTGGATCAGGGAAAGCCGCTAGTTTACGCTCAAGATTAGGAATATCAGATTTAAAACCAGGATAGAGCTTTCCTTTAGGTCCTTCAATATAAGGCACATTGGTATCCTTACCCTCTCCGTCGAGGATAATCTGACAACCATCGGCATAAGTATAGGTAATACGACGCCAAGTACCAACCGCATCATGATGTTGTTGAGGAGCATCTATTTCTACCGAAACCGGACTGGTATCATCTTTACCTAAGAAATATTGAATCGGGTCAATATAATGTTGGCCCATATCTGCTAAACCTCCTCCGTCATAATCCCAATATCCTCTAAAAGTTTGGTGCACACGATGCGTACTATAGGGCTTAAATGGTGCGGGGCCTAACCACGATTCATAATCGAGTTCGGCAGGTACTGGTTCGGTAGGTAAATTATCTTTTCCTACCCAATAGAACTTCCAATCGTAACCCGTATGCTTGCCTACTGTTACCTTTAAAGGCCAGCCTAGCAAACCACTATCTACTAGTTTTTTAATCGGCTTAACCGTAGTTCCCATACCATAAAAAGTATCTTTAAAACGGAACCAAGTATTTAAGCGGAACATTCTTCCGTTTTGCTTTACAGCTTCCATTACACGTTTACCTTCACCAATGGTATGTGTCATTGGTTTTTCGCACCAAATATCTTTACCTGCATTTGCAGCATCAGCAGCCATAATACCATGCCAATGCGGAGGCGTTGCAATGTGTACAATATCTACTTCAGGCAACTTAATCAATTCGCGGTAATCGCTAAATGTTTTAACCCCTTTATCTAGCAAAGGCAATGATTTGGCAATATGACGAGTATCTACATCACATATTGCTACCACTTGAGTACCATCATAGCCAAAATGCCCACGCCCCATAGAACCCACGCCAATAACGGCTTTGGTTAATTTATCGCTTGGAGCCAGGAAGCCAGTACCACCCAGCACATAGCGTGGAACAATGGTAAATGCTGCAACTCCTACAGCTGTTTTTTTAATAAAGTCTCTTCTTGTGTTTGGTTCTTTAGGATTCATATTGGTTGTGTGTTTTGTCTTCGTTAACTTTAAAAGTTCTAAGTTAATAAAGGATGGCAATTTAAAAGTTATATCAGAATAAAAGTATACTACACTCTTTTATTACACAAACGCTTGCGTAAAATAAATTCAATATCATAATCAAAGAAAGGGAAAAAGGTTTTATAGACTAATTATTTGAAATCTTTTGTTTACTACAATTTCCACATCGCCCTTTTACCATTAACTGCGTTTCTAAGGTGATGTAACCATCTGGCAATTGAACTTCGGGGATATGTGTTTTAGGGAGGCAATGTGTTTCTTTACATTGCGTGCAATAAAAATGAATGTGCAAATCGTGATGCCCATCAACATCACAACCCTGTTGGCAGAGGGCAAATTTGGTTACCCCACTGCCATCGTCAATACGATGTACAAGACCATGCTCCTCAAAAGTTCTAATGGTACGGTATACTGTTACCCGATCAGTTCGGCCCATCCCTAATTCTAAATCCGTTAGGCTAAGGGCTGAAGATTGTTTCAATAAAAAATCGAACACCACCAAGCGCATTGCCGTGGGAGCAATATTTTTTTCTTTTAGTTTAACTTCTAACTCGGTCATGTTTTCAAAGATAATATTTTGTTCTTCTAATTACCCTCATCCGATGAGCGGAGGTGCTCATCGGATGAGGGTTCAAATAGTAAACCAATAGTGAGCCTATGATCTAATAGTAGTCCCCTAACCATCCTACGGTCATCTTACGGTCATCCTTCGGTTGTTAGCCTATATTGGCCTAATGTTGAGCCAATGTCGACCCTATCAAGCGTTACGCTTCCGTCATCCGATCACGGAAAATTTAATTAATGCCCATGCCCCTCTTGTTCAGCATTTTTTACTTTACTTAAAAGATCGTAGGCACCATTAATTACTATTTTATCATTTTTTTCTGATTCGGCAAAAGCTACTTGAGTGTAACCATTTTCAGCTATCGAGGTGGTAACCGCTACCATTTTAAACTGATGTGATTTATCGGTTTTACCAGGTTGTTCAATAAATATGTATTTTTTCCCTTCAAATTCTACAATCGCTTGGTCTGGAAGTGCCTTAACTTTGCTAATCCCGCTTTCTACATATCCTTTAAGAAACATCCCTGGAATAAGCTGTGTATCTTCCACATCCAGATGGCAGTGAATTTGAACGGTACGCTCCTTACTAATCTCTCTACCAATTAAAAAAACCGTTGCCATTCGTTCTTTTTCTTCATTTGCCAATGTGAAGCGCACTTTTTGATTAATTTTAAGCTTTGGAACATCTTTTTCAAAAACGGTAAGTTCTGCATGCAGGTGCTCAGTATCTGCAATCTTAAAAAGCACATCAGTAGTACTTGCAAAAGCACCAATATTGGTGTTTACCTGAGTAACATACCCATTAATAGGCGCATAAAGGTTAAAAGTTTTGGTAATCAAACCTTTTTCAAGTTCAGAAAAATTTAGATCAAGCAAAGCTAATTTTGTTTTTTGTCCAAGTAGCCTTGCGCTCATACTGGTGTATTCGCTTTTAGCTTTTTGGAGCGATTTTTTCGAATTTACATCTTCCTTTGCGAGCTCTTCCTGACGGTCGAGTTCTTGTTTTAAAAACAGTAGCTGGCTTTTAAAATCGAGATAGTCTTGCTGCATTTGTATAAACTCTGGATTTTGTATTACCGCTACCAAAGTTCCTTTTCTCACCTTCATACCCTGTAGCATTTCGGTATTTTTTACTACACCCTCTAGTGGGGTTGATATAGAAACTAAGCTTTTTGGAGGTAAATCTAGCATCCCATTTACTTTAATGGTTCCGCTAAGTTCTTTCATTTCTATGGTACCAAGGGTAATTTCTACCGTTTTATATTGCTCTGGTGTTAATGTTATTAACTCACTTTCTTCATGATGTTCTTCCTTAGCTGTTTCTTTATCTTCTTTTGAACTGCCGCATGCCATTAGTAAAATGGCAATACATAACAAGTAAGTATATTTAGTTATAGATTTCATAACGTTCGCTTTATAGATCATTTGATGTTTCCTGTTAAAAATTCGATTTGATTAATGCTTTGATTAACCTGAAGCAACGCCATTAGATGATTCTCTTTAATGGTATTTACTTGTTTTAGATTGATTAAGTATTCTGAATAGCCAATTTCTCCATTTTGATAGGCGATATGGCTATTTTTCAATATGAGCGTTGCATTTGCCATTGCCTGATCATGAAAATAGGCATATCGCGCACTATTCTTTGCGTATTCTTTCATCACCTGTTGGTACTGCCCCCCAATACCTTGTTTTTGGAGATAAAGCTCATTCTCGGCAATATCTTTACCAATTGCAGCGGCTTTTCCCTTTGCCGAATACGACTTGTAGAAAACAGGAACAGCCACACCTACCTGAAAGCCTTGAAAACGTTTATCGCTCCCATAAAATACATCATTATGAAAACCTGTTAAGGATTGGTTAAAATAACCAAGCGTAATATCTGGAAGTGCTTTTGCCAGTTCAACTCGCTGCTGTTTAGCGGCAACATTTACTTGCTGCCTTAAATAGACCAGATTAGGATTTTCCTTTAACGCAACTGTATCGGCTAATAAAGGTGCCTGATTTTCTTTTAACTGCCTATCGGCAATCTCTGCTCCATTTGCAATGCCCAATAAAGTTAGCAACTTGCTATTGTGAATTTCGATATCAGATTGGTTTTGTGCCAAAAGGTTTTGAACATCCTTTAGTTGGGTTTCTGCAGTTACTTTTTCTAAAAGATTCCCTTCTCCTGTTTTGTATTTGAGGTTAGCCGATTTTACAAAACCCATGTTTATACTATCTTGCTCGAGCAATAATTTTTCTTTCGAATAAAGGTATTGCAGATTGGTATATACTGTTTTAACTTGAAATATAAGCTCGTTCTTCGCCACGGCAAGCTGAATTTGGCTCGACTTTATTTTTTCATTACCAAGGGCTGCGTTTGCCGAAAAAACAGTAGGAAAAGGAATAGTTTGAGAGATCGTAATGTTATTATCATTCTTAACCAAGCTGTTATATTGACCATATAATAACGAAACATCTGTTTTGGGTATTTCAAAAGCCGATTTTTTTAACTGCTGTTGCAAATCTATACCAAGTTTGGCTCCTTTTATTTGGGGATTATTTTCTATGGCCATATTAACCGCTTGATCCAAACTAAGTTTTTTGGTTTGTGCGTTTGCTGTAAAACTCATCATCAACAACAAACCCGCTACAGGAGCGATGGCAATCTTCTTTCTTCCTATTTTTTCTACCCATATATACAATACAGGAAGCACCAATAGGGTTAAAAGCGTAGCCGATAAAAGACCTCCAATAACTACAGTTGCCAGTGGGCGCTGCACTTCCGCACCGCTTCCGCCTGATAATGCCATTGGCAGAAAACCCAATGAAGCCACAAGTGCAGTCATAATTACCGGCCGCAATCTAATCGTAGTGCCTGTTCGTATAATCTCAATAATGTCTTTCATCCCTTCTTTTTTTAATCGATTAAACTCACTAATTAATACAATTCCATTCAGTACCGCTACGCCGAAAAGTGCGATAAAACCGATACCGGCCGAAATGCTAAATGGCATTCCTCTTGCCCATAATGCAATTACTCCACCTATGGCCGATAAAGGAATCGCTGTAAAAATTAACAATGCGTGCTTAAGTGAAGAAAAAGTAAGATAAAGCAATAGCAGAATCAGCAATAATGCCAACGGAACAGCAATGGCTAACCGATTATTGGCTGCTTGCAGGTTTTCGAACGTTCCGCCGTAGGTAGTATAATAACCTGGGTCAAATTTAACATCACTATTAACCTTTGCTTTAATTTCGTTCACAATACTTTCTACATCTCTTCCTCTGATATTAAACCCCACCATAATTCTTCTTTTGGCATCGTCTCTTTGAATTTGATTTGGCCCTTCTTTATAATCAATATCTGCTAATTGTTCTAGCGGAACCTGATTACCATTGGGTGCGGTGACGAACAAATTTCTCACATCTTCGAGCGATTGTCGGCTCTCTTTTTCGAGGCGCACCACCATTTCAAAGCGTCTTTCTCCTTCAAATACCACCCCAGCCACTTCTCCGGCAAATCCAGAACGGATAGCTGTGTTAATGTCTTCTATATTTAAGCCAAACTGGGCAATTTTATCCCTATGGAACTTAATAATTACTTGTGGCAATCCAGATACCTGCTCTACATAAACATCTTGTGCACCATCTATCTTACTTGCGATTGCGCCGATTTTCTTTGCATAGTCGCCCAGTTTTTCAAAATCTTCACCATAAACTTTAATCACAACATCTTGTCGTGCACCTGTCATAAGCTCGTTAAAACGCATTTGGATGGGCTGTTGAAAACCAAAGGTTACACCGGGGATATATTGCTCTAACTTAGCTTGCATTTTCTCGGCAAGCTCTTCTCTTGTGCTTGCACTTGTCCATTCGTCTTTATCTTTAAGGATGATCATCAAATCGCAAGCTTCAACTGGCATTGGATCTGTCGGAATTTCGGACGAGCCAATCTTTCCGATCACTTCTTTTACCTCTGGAAAATTTGCTTTTAACACTTTAGCTGCCCGTGTAGCGGCTTCAATGGTTTGCGAAAGACTACTTCCAGTTAAAACCCTTGTTTCGACGGCGAAATCACCTTCTTCTAAGGTTGGAATAAATTCTGCTCCCAAAGTGTTAAAAATCACTATTGAAAGAACAAAAAGTCCAACTGCAATGCTCAAAACAAGCACTTTTGCCCTTAGGGCGAAGTTTAGCCATGGGGTGTACATTCGCTGAAAGCCCGACATAATCCGGTCTGAAATATTTCTTTTGGTGCTAATTTTTTTGCTTAAAAATAATGCACTCATCATCGGCACATATGTAAGCGAAAGAATAAATGCACCAAGTATAGCAAAACCAACTGTTTGTGCCATTGGTCTGAACATTTTCCCTTCAATACCAACTAATGCCAAAATTGGAAGGTAAACGATTAGAATAATAATTTCACCAAATGCAGCACTATTTCTAATTTTAGAAGCAGATTTGAAGATTTCTACATCCATTTCTTGCTGTGTTAAGGTGTTTCTATTCTTTCGAAGGCCCAAATGATGCAGCGATGCTTCTACAATAATTACTGCTCCATCTACAATTAATCCAAAATCTATTGCTCCAAGGCTCATCAAGTTTCCACTTACTCCGAAAAGGTTCATCAGCGAAATTGCAAACAGCATAGCCAATGGGATTACCGAGGCTACAATTAAGCCTGCACGAAAATTTCCCAACAGCAACACCAGTACGAATATGACAATCAACGCACCTTCTGCCAAATTCTTCGTTACGGTACCGATAGAATTGTTTACCAGTTTAGTACGATCTAAAAATGGTTCGATTACCACACCTTCTGGAAGGTTTTTCGAAATCTGCTCCATTCTGGTCTTCACATTGGCAATCACTTTCGACGAATTTGCGCCTTTAAGCATCATCACTATTGCACCAACAACTTCTCCTTCATCATTCCTTGTCATTGCGCCATATCGTGTTGCAGCGCCAATCCGAACTTCAGCAACATTGCGTATTAACACCGGAATACTGTTGGCATTTGTTTTTACCACAATGTTCTCTATATCTTCAATGCTTTTAATTAAGCCTTCGCTTCTAATAAAATAGGCATTTGGTTTTTTGTCGATGTATGCCCCTCCGGTATTCTGATTATTCTTTTCTAGGGCTTTGAAGATTTCACTGATAGAAATATCCATGCTTCGTAGCTTATCGGGGTTAAGAGCAATTTCGTATTGCTTTAGGTAACCGCCAAAACTACTCACATCGGCAATTCCTTCTACCCCTAACAATTGTCTGCGCACAATCCAGTCTTGGATGGTGCGTAATGCTGTAGCATCGTATTTATGCTCATATCCTTTTTTGGTATGAATAACATATTGGTAAATTTCGCCAAGGCCAGTGGTTAGTGGAGCCACTTCAGGTGTACCAATTCCTTTTGGGATGTTTCGTTCTACTTCGGCAAGACGCTCACTTACTTGCTGCCTTGCCCAGTAGATTTCTACATTTTCTTTAAAAACTACGGTTACTACCGAAAGGCCAAACCTGCTAAAAGAACGAATTTCTTCTATTCCAGGTATGGTGGCCATGGTTTGTTCAACGGGATAGGTTACAAATCTTTCAATATCTTCGGCGCCATTACTCGGAGAACTGGTTATTATTTGAACCTGATTATTGGTAATATCGGGAAGTGCATCTATCGGCAACTGCCTTAGAGAATAAACTCCCCAAGCAATTAAGGCCAACATCAGTATCCCAATAAGCAATTTCTGCTTTATTGAAAACTCGATTATTCGGTTTAACATTTGCTATAAAATTAAAAAATTGACAAAAACTTGCGTGTATACGCACTTTGCACCAACACATTAGTTGTATTGGCCAATAAATAGATTGATTAGGCTAGTTTTGGGGGTTGCCAAATAGCAATAGGCTGCATTTTAACTGCAGAAATTGAGCTCATTGCGTAGGTAATCTGAGCTAAAGGCTCAATTAACTTTTTCGTAATTTGAAGTGGAAAATGTTTACCAAAAGAGCAGCAGTTGCAGCTACAAAAAGGTGCACAATCATCTAAAACTTTGTGTTCAAGACCCATAGCGTCTTTCTGAGATGAATATGAAACCGTTTCAGTTGTTCGAACATCAGATTCGTCGCCACATGGTATCAGCGTGAGCGCAACCAGATAAAAACTGAATAAGATAACGATGTATTTCATTTGGAAACAAATGTATAAAAATATTTAATTATACTCTTTAGATTCATAATAAATTAACGAGTAGTGTTTTAGCCCCATTTTTATTTCTATATAATTGATTATATTGCATATATCAACTTAAACCTAAATAATTATGAGAAAAATTTTTACACTACTTTTTCTTCCTTTTATTATTCTCCTCAGCCTTTCTGTTCAGGCTCAACAAAGAACCATAACTGGAAAAGTTACTTCTGCGGATGATGGCAAGCCACTAGCGGATGTAGGCATTAAAGTTAAAGGCACTACCACTAGCAATTTAACCAATGCTCAGGGGAATTACTCCATTACAATATCAAATAATAATGCAGTTATTGTATTTACATATGTTGGTTTTGTAACACAGGAAATTACAGTCGGCTCAAAAAGTATAGTTAATGCAAACCTAGTTTCAGATGTTAACCTGTTGCAGGAAGTAGTTGTAAATACAGGACTAGGCATTACACGCCAGGCCAAATCGCTTGGTTATGCTGCACAGGGTGTTACGGGTGAAGACCTTAACTTCAACCATCAATCAAATCTGCTTAATGCCCTTCAAGGTAAAATTGCAGGCGCTACTATATCAAGTGTAGGCGGTGGCCCGGGGCAAGGTACCGCGATCCGCATCCGTGGGGTGAACTCCATTGACGCCGGCACCTCTGGCGATCCATTATATGTGATTGATGGTGTTCAAATCGACAATACCACCTCTACTTTTGGTGCTACACAAAATGGTGGTCAGGGCTTCAGGGCCAGATCTGTAGGCAATCGTGCTTCTGATGTTAATCCAGAAGATATCGAAACCATTAATATCCTTAAGGGTGGTGCAGCTACCGCATTATATGGTTTGAGAGGAGCAAACGGTGTGGTGGTAATTACCACTAAAAAAGGATCAGGAGATGGATTAAGGATAAACTTCTCTAACACTTATGGTTTTGATGAACTTAACAAAGTTCCTGAAGTGCAAACCACTTATACCGCTGGTGTAACTGGGTTATACAACTACAACACGGGTATCGGTCCAGCATGGGGGCCAACCATAGAAGAAGCTAAAACTGGAACAGGCGCACTATACGGTAATACTGCAGCTGCAGACCCAACCCATCCTGATCAATTATTTGATAACTACGAGCAGGCTTACAGAACGGGTACTCAAGCTAAAACCAGTATTTCTGTTGCTGGCGGATCAGAAAAGATCAAATTCTTTTCTTCAGCTTCTAGCTTATTTCAGAAAGGGACAATGCCTGGAACAGGCTATAAAAATCTATCTGCCCGTTTAAATACCGATATAACAATTAGTCCTAAAATAAAAGCAGGTGTAAACATGAACTTTACCAATTCGGGAGGTTTCCGTTATAGTCCTGATCGTTTTGGCGAGTCATTAACCTATTGGGCACCTCGTTGGGATGTTGCCAATTATGCTAAACCAGACGGCACACAAACTTATTATGGCACAAACAACCCAGTTTGGGGAGCCGTAAACAACACCATGAAAGATAACGTTAACCGTTTTATTGGTGGTGCTAACCTAAGCTATCAGCCGCTATCATGGCTTAATTTAAGCTATCGCTTTGGCTTAGATACCTATTCTGATAACCGAGTAGCTAATTCGCCAGCTGCACGAGGTGTACCCGGCGAGGTTACTTATGATAACTCAACCGGACTTATAGGTGAATATAACACCGTTTTCAGAACATTGAATTCTACCTTTATTGCTACAATGTCTACCAAGCTAACCCCTGATATAACCGGTACGCTACGCCTTGGACATGAGCTTTATAATAGAAGATATAAAGAAGTTAGAGTAGAAGGAACTCAATTTAACATTTGGAATTTCTATACCTTAGCTAACGCGAAAACACTTTCAGTAGGTCAAGGGCTTTCACAAAAAAGGCTTCAGGGTATTTTTGGTGAAGCAACTTTTGATTACAAAAACTATCTATTCTTAACTCTAACGGGCAGAAATGACATTACCTCTACCCTTGCAAAATCAAATAGAAGTTTCTTTTATCCTTCAGCGAGTATCTCCTATGTGTTCTCCGATCAATTAAAGTTGCCCGAATGGATCAATCAATCTAAACTTCGGTTTTCTTATGCAAAAGTTGGGAAAGATGCACCTGAATATTCAACATCTTACGGCTTCGGCACCTACACGCTCCCGCCAGGTTATACTGGTTTAAGTATTTCTTCTAACCTTGGTAATCCAGATCTTCGTCCAGAGTTTACCAATACTTACGATGGAGGTCTAGAAATGTCGTTTTTAAAAGGCCGTGTTGGATTTGACTTTACTTACTATTATTCGATCAGTAAAGATCAGATTGTAAAAGCAGATATTTCTTCAGCTACAGGTTATGCTACTACCTCTGTAAATGCTGGCAATATCCGCAATAGAGGTATAGAATTGATATTAAAAGGAGTGCCTGTTAAAACACAGAATTTTTCTTGGGATGTCTTGCTAAACTTCTCTTTAAACCGTAATAAAGTGTTAAGTATGCCTAATGGCCTTAAAGAATATGTTTATGGTTCAGATATTAGCCGCTCTTACGGACCAGGTATCACTCAAAAAATTGTATTGGATCAATCGTATGGTAACATCTACGGAAACTATTTCATGCATTACGGGCCAAATCCAGAAGACTCAAATGCACCATTATTAATTAATGCAAATGGTGTTCCTATTAGTTCAGGAAACACCTACAAATTATTAGGCAACTCTCAACCTCAATGGATTGGAGGTATCACTAACAATTTCAGGTACAAAAGATTAACATTAGCTACGCTTATCGATGCCCGTTGGGGTTTTGAAAAATATGATGGTCTAGAAAACTTCTACTCTGCATTCGGTTTACCAAAATATACTTTAGACAGACGTTCGTACAAGGTGTTTGAAGGTCGTTTGGCAGATGGAACGCCTAACACCAAACAAGTTTGGATGGGACAAGGTAACGCACCTGATGGGTCAAATGCATTTGGTCCTACTGACAAACAAGGTTATTATCGTAATGTTTATCGTTTAATATCTGAGCCATTTGTTCAGGACGCCTCTTGGGTTAAACTGAGGTCGGTTAGCTTAGGTTACTCACTTCCAACGGCATGGCTACCTAAAAACAGCATTCGTTCGGCAAACATTTCGGTTACTGCCAATAATATCTTGTTGCATACCAATTTTTATGGCTTTGATCCAGAATCGAGTTCATTCAATAGCGGAAGCAATATAGATGGGTCAGCAGGTTTTACGTATCCAGCATCCCGTTCACTTTTATTCACACTTAATATTGGCCTCTAAAACTATATATGATGCAAAAACTAATTAAATACACATTATTGTCAGCGGTAGCTGCGGTAATGACTTTACATGGCTGCAAGGATGATTACTTTGAAAAGGTAACACTCAATCCAAACCAAGTAACCACGCCCACATTATCTTCATTACTGGCTACATCTACATATAAAATTGCACAAAACAGTGTAAGTGCTGCTTCCATTACAAATCCATTTGTACAATATACCGCTAACCCTGCGGCAAATGCAGCTTCAGATATTTATGCTGTAAATGACCAAAGTGGCACATGGAATGCGCTTTATTATGCAATGGCCGATGCAAATGAGTTAAAGAAACTTGCTATTAAAGAAAACTCAAATGAGTATCTGGGTGCTGCAAATGTGATGCTGGCTTATAACCTGATCCTAGCCAATGATCTTTGGGGAAGTGTACCTTTTTCACAAGCTTTTCAGGCAACTATTTTGCAACCAAAATATGATGGTGATCAGGCAGTATATACCTCTTGCATGGCATTGATAGATGAAGCAATTACTAATTTTTCGGCTACCACAACAGGCACGCAACTTCCTATCGGCCTTGCCAATAGTGATCTGATATATGGAAGGGTTAGTACTGCTGCTAATCCGAATAGGATTTACTGGAAAAAGTTTGCTTATGCTTTAAAAGCTCGTTTGCTAAATAAAGTGAGCAAAACCGCTAGCTACAACCCAACAGCAGTTCTTGCCGCTGTAACGAATTCATTTACCAGTAATGCTGATGATGCAGGCATGAATAATTTTCTGGTTCGTAACAACTGGGCTGGGGTAGCGGTTTCTAATGCTGCACAATCGCTGGGCGGATGGCTATCTGAACAATTGATTGATCACTTGAATGGTACAACTTATGGGATTTTTGATCCCCGTATTGCTAAAATTACAGATAAGACACCAATAGGCAACACCTATATTGGAACCATAAATGGTGCAGGAAATAGAGGATCTCAGCCAAATAATGTAAAAGATGAAAATTATATTTCTCAAAGTTCACCATGGACAAGTGATGCCGCTCCTATTTGGATTGTTACTTTTGCCGAACTAAAATTTATTGAAGCTGAAGCAGCACTTGCAGCGGGCTTAGCTACGCAAGCTAATAATGCTTATCAGGCAGGGATAACAGCTAATTTCGATAAATTACAGGTCCCAGCTGGTCCAGAAAGAACCACGTATCTTACTGCCGCCTTTATTCCGGTAACAAGGGATCTAATTTTTAAAGAAAAATATGTAGCTACTTATCTAAATGCAGAGGCATGGAATGATGCCCGTCGTTATAACTATACCTATAAAGATTTCACAATGCCAGTTGGCGCGGCATTGCCAAACTATATTCGTAGGTTAGACTTTGTAACAGACGAGATCAACAAAAATAATGCAAATGTACCTCCTGCTGTTCCGCGTACAACAAAATTATGGTGGGATCAGTAATATTATAATTGAACAAAGAGGATGTCTCATTATTAGAAAGATGAACATCCTCTTTTAAACTTTGCTGTTTTTTATTAGAAAACTAATTCTAATTCGTACAGATTTGAGATAGTTTCTTTCCAAATCGTTTCAACCCCGGGATACAAGTTTGGGAAAATGGTTATAAAATACCATTATGATAAACTTTATCTAATTTCCGGAAATTTAAGCCCTATGTACTAAAGTTTCATTGTTTTTAAAAACATTTGCCTTTCACGAAAAATATTTCTAATTTCAGGAAAGAATTAATTGCTCATCTCTTTCGTTTTCAACAACATACCTACAATACATCTTAACCAAATTAACTATGAAAAAATACCTTTTTCTATTTCTAATCCTATTTGCTTTTTCCCGTTTATGGGGGCAGAATATTACTGACTATGACTACCCTATTAAGCCCGGGAGTAGCGTATGGAAAAATTTTAAATCTACTCAAGAGATGGTGGATGCCTGCCAAATCCCAGAAGGTGTCTTAAAAAAATTAAGCACAAAAGATTTGCTTAAAGTTTGCCTAAAATATCCTTTGCTAAGAGATTATACTGCATCAAATAGCCCATACGAAGGTCTCAAAAATATCATTGGGATATTTAATGGTCTAACTGAGTTTATTAATCGCCAAGATTGCCATAAGTTTTTATTTGAGCATTATAAAAATCAAAATATAAATAGCATCCAAAGTATAACTAACAAAGGAAGCTATACTTTTGATATATGTGCCTTGGAGTTATTGCTCTGTCAGAAACAATTAATGGAAAGATTTAACAAACAGGAACTTACTGACGTATTGAATACAATAATGAAGAAGTATGAAGACAAAGCAAAATATGCAGATTACTTCGGTTTTTATGGGAAAATGACTACTGCTTTTGCTGGAAATAAATTTAAGGAGGCTCTAGATAGTACTAGAATAGAAAAAGATGCAAAGAAAAAACTCTTCATTGAAAAAATGCTAATAGCAGATTTTGATATCATAGACAAAATTATAGCAGAATTGCAGAATTATATTACCACAAAAAAACAGTAAGATGATTTCTACCAGAGCCATGTGCATGTAGTGGAGAAAAATGGAGCATATAATGAATATTTGACTTAAAGCAACAGTCCTCTATGGCTTTTGGTATTTTTTAACCTTAAAAAACCTTTCCTATGAAATTAAAATATAAACTTACATTGCTATTGATTGGATTATTTCTTACAGGATTTAGTCAGTATTATACTCCTAATTGTACACCAATATATTCTACCTATCAGCCCCCACTCACCCAATGGCAAATCGACGATGCAAATTATACCCAGCAGATGATACGCCCAAATGTAGTAAAACTGGAGGAGCCAACAAGTTCTTACAATTGCCATAACTATGCCTGGGTAAAAAGAGATGGTGGTGCGCCCTTTTGGTTAACTACACCTGGTGATGATACTTTTTGGGATGATGGTAGCTACACAGAGGTGACGACTAATACCAATGAATTAGAGTTGAGAGTTTCGTACACGGGCGACCATAGTGCTGTTATTACAGGGTCGTCATATGAATGTACTTCAAAATGGGGAGCATGGGGTCTGTATATACATGATATTAATTATGTTCCAGCTGGCTATTTACCAGGTTCAACAAAAAAATATTATAAAAAGAGTTTTGTTCCAGTAATTTCCGGTTCCTCGCCAATATGTAGCACACAAATGTACTCAATTTCAAATTTACCGGTTGGCGCAACTGTAACTTGGAGTATAACAGGCCCTTTTATAATCAATGGATCTGCAACGGCAAACCCAGTAGATATTTGGAGTGCGGGGAGCCACGGTTCAGGTGTGCTAACGGCAACTATTACCTATTTGTGCGGAACTTATACCGCAACAAAAGAAATAGCAAGCCAGCTACCTCCTAAGCCTGATTATGTAGAAATCATGGATCCACATGGTGGCGAGATGAACTTATGCCCTAACCAAACGTATTATATGGAGGTTGGCGGTTATAACACCTCTCTTTACTCGCAGGTAAACTGGTACTTGCCGCCTGGTTGGAGTTCGCCCACGGCGGGAGGTGGTTCAAACACTTTCTCTACAACGGGCCTGCTTGCGTTTATGATACAAATTACAACAGGCTCTACTCCAACTACTGATATTTTAACTGCCACCTTTACAAATTCTTGTGGTCAAGGCGAGGCGAGATTGGTTTGGGTATCTACACAAACCTGTGGTGGTTATCTTAAGACATCTGTTTATCCTAACCCAGCCAACAGCGAGATAAGTATTCAAGTGGAGGGTGAAACTCCGTTTGATGTCGTTAAAATATTGAACCAAAAAGGAGAGGTTTTGGTTTCCTATAACAATAAACAAAAACTTAGCAAAGTTAGCTTAGATACGAGAAACATCCCTAACGGAAGATATTTTGTTCATATTTATAGGGGTAAAACCATAAGCAAGAAGCAAATCATAGTTTCCCATTAGGTTCAATTGAGCATTTATTTTTTAGAGGCTGCATGAAAATAAACTGATGCAGCCTTTTTCCATCTCATTGTGAGTAATCGCCATTCAATTGCTACTTTTTCTTTACACGAGGTCTAATACGGGTTTCTACTTACCACTAATAAAAAAACCTTAACTTTAAATGTTAGGGTTTTTTTATGCCCTTTTATATTTTCTGCATATGACCAAACGCTTATCGCTTATCGCTGGACTTCTTTTAATCGCTCTCAACCTCTATTCTCAAACCTTTAGCGTAAAATCTATATTAAGCTACCCTTTCCCATCTGAGCTTACCGCTGCGGCAAAAGGATCGAAGATTGCTTGGGCCATGAACGAGCAAGGCAAGAGGAATATTTATGTAGCTGAAGGGCCAGCTTTTAAACCCACTAAAATAACCGATTATAGCCTCGACGATGGACAGGAACTTACCAGTATTAGCATTTCTGATGATGGAAAATGGGTGGTTTTTGTACGAGGTGGCGATCATGGATCGAGAGAAGGCTCAAATCCTGTTAATGCTGCATCTTCGCCCATGGCCCCAAAGGTACAAATCATGAGTGTACCCTTTTTAGGTGGCAAAACAAATGTTATTGCAGAGGGTGATAATCCCCTGATCGCACCAAACAGCACTCAAATTATCTTTACTAGAGGCGGACAAATTATGACCAGTGCCATAGATGGTGCTACACCTTCAAAAAATTTATTTTATGCGAAAGGATCAAACGGATCGGCAAGCTTTAGTCCGGATGGTTCGAAAATCGTTTTTGTTTCTGCTAGAGATGATCATTCTTTTATTGGAATATATAGTAACCCCGAAACACCTATTCAATGGCTTTTACCTTCCTTTTCGAGAGATAATTCGCCCCGATGGTCGCCCGATGGAACAGAAATTGCCTTTATCAGAAACCCTGGTTCTGGTGGCTCTCCCGATTCGATTTTAGCTAGAAAACATATTCCTTGGGCCATTTGGCGCGTAAACATCCAAATTGGTGTAGGCAAACAAATTTGGAAAGCACCCGAAACCCCACAAGGATCAATTCCGTCGGTAGCTGGCGGTGCCAATTTACTTTGGGGAGCTAATCGTTTAATTTTCACCTCTTACGCAGATGGATGGCCACATTTATATGCTATCGATACCGATGGATCACAGCAAACGCTACTAACCCCTGGGCCCTTTATGGTAGAACATGTTAAATTAAGTAGCGATAAAAAGTGGCTTGTTTTTAGCGCCAATACTGGAAAAGAAAAAGACGATATCGATCGCAAGCATGTGTACAAAGTTTCGATTGATAAAGCTGATATGCAGCCTATAACAACCGGAAAAGGCTTAGAAACCCTTCCCGTAATCACAGGCGATCAAGCAAACATTGCCTATTTAAGCGCTACGGCTCAACAACCTGTTTTACCGGCTATTTTTAGTGAGCAAACCAAACAAGCCCAGTTATTATGTGAAAATTTGATTCCTGAAGATTTTCCTTCAAAGCAATTGGTTACCCCAACTCATGTTACCTTTAAAGCAGCAGATGGAACTACGGTTTATGGTCAGTTATTTACACCAACAAGTGGTCCTCGTAAAAAGCCAGCTATTGTATATGTGCATGGCGGCCCTCAACGCCAGATGCTTTTAGGCTGGAATCATTTGGATTACTATTCTATAGACTATGCCTTAAATCAATATTTAGTAAGCTTAGGCTATGTGGTGTTATCGGTAAATTACAGATTAGGCATTGGCTATGGATACGAATTTCACAAACCACTTTTTGCAGGAGCTCAAGGTGCTTCAGAATATCAAGATATTAAAGCAGCGGGCGAATGGCTAGCTAGTCAATCGAAAATTGATGCCGAAAGAATTGGCATTTATGGTGGCTCATATGGCGGATACCTTGTTGCCTTAGCTTTAGGGAAAGATTCGAAATTGTTTGCTGCCGGGGTTGATATACATGGCGTAAATAGTCGCTTCAATAGCACCACTACTGAAAAAGAAATCGCACCTGATGCACAATTAGCAGCAGAAAAAGTGGTTATTTCATCTCCACTTACCTATTTAAGCACCTGGACATCGCCTACGCTTCTAATCCATGCAGATGATGATCGCAATGTGCCTTTTAGCCAAAGTGTTGATTTAGCGCGGAGATTTGAAAACAAAAAGTTCGATTTCGAATACCTAGCTATTCCAGACGATACTCATCATTGGATGAAGTTTTCGAATGCAGTTAAAGTTTCGGAAGCAACGGCCGATTTTTTACATCGAAAGTTGGGAGCGAAGAAAGAGTAAAAACCTACAGTCCTCATCCGATGAGCCTAAGCATGATACAGATACTCATCGGATGAGGATTTTAATAAAATCAATTTAAACCTTCTTTGGTGGCAAATCAAACGCCACAGCTTCATGCTCAAAATGCCCATTATGCGACCCATCGCAAAAGGGTTTATTCTGTGATAAACCACAGCGGCAAATCGACAAAACCGTTCTACCTTGTAATCCATAGGCATCGCCATTTCTATCAACGATTTCAAAATCGCCCTCAATCTTTACCGAGCCGTTGTTGTTAATTGTAAGTTTTGTTGTAGCCATGTTCTTTGTTTGTTTAATACAAAACTAGACTAAAGGTTTGGCAGTGTTAAAAATCATTTCAATTTAGAACCATTCTTGGTTTTTACCACTTTTACCGCAAAGACGCTGAGAATTCGCAAAGTCGGGAAGTACGCATTAGTTTTCAACAGCTTTTCTTTTCTCCTTAATCAGGGACAAAATTCTTTCTTTGATACTTGAATCAGCAAATGTGTTTTCAAGCTCGATACTTTTAGCAAAGTCCATAAAATCGGTGGGGTGATTTTCTCTTTTTCCGGTTCTTACATTTATTGGGATAAAGCGTGTCCACATTACCGCTTTTAGTTCAGTTTGTTCTGCATTCATCATTTGCAGCTCTACCAAAAGGAATTGATCGTTTGCTTTTATAAGCGAACTTTTAATACAAACTTGTTCATTATATTTGGCAGGTTTAAGGTAATTGATTTCGTGGCTTCCTACTACCCATCCTATCCCTTGGGTGTAATAAGTTGCTAAATCTAATTGGTAGTTATCTTTTAAATGATCTTCACGTGCATTTAAAAAATAATCGAGGTAACGGGCATTATTTAAATGAGCAAATAGGTCGCAATCGCTGAAGCGGACAGTGTAGAAAGATTGAGGTTCTTTATTCATAATGTAATTTTAGACTGATTGGTCTTTTTATTGTTTTAACAAACTTCAAAAGTGTATCAAAATTGGTTACTTTTTATAGCTTTTAATATGTTTTTTGAGATAAACTAGAAGATCGTTCAAGTATTTTGGTTCATTATTTAGTCGGCTCATCATCATTCCACCTTCAATAACCGAGAAAATTAAATTGGCTTCGGCTTTTGCATTTACCTTTTTCCTGAATTCTTTTGTAGCTATCCCTTTGTTGATGATAAATTCGAGCGAGCCCAGCATTTTATTAAGTGCTAAGGCAGCTCTTTCTTTTAGGGCAGGAAAATTAAAATCAGAATCAATTGCGGTGTTCAACAATGGGCATCCTCCTTCTAAAATGGGATAAATGCTGTAGTTATGGTAGAAATTAAAAATAGCGACCAATTTATCTTGTGCCGAAACTTCTTTCTTAATTTTATCCGCCAATGCGGTAAGTAAACGCTCGTTGGCATACTCAAAAGCCATTAATGCAATCTCTTCTTTACTGTCGAAATTACCATAAACACCACCTTTTGCTAAGCCGGTTGCCTCCAAAATATCGTTCATAGAAGTTGCAGCAAAACCTTTTTTATTAAAAATAGGTGCCGATTTTTCGATAATAAATTGTTTCGTTTGCTCTGCTTTTGACAACATAATACAAATATAGACCGTTTGGTCTATATTTCCAAATTTTAGTATCCCATCACATTCATTGATGGCTTTGTTTTGGCAGAAAGATCAACAAAAAACCCATTAACAACTGCATAAACAGGCCTTTTACCTTTTGCCAGAATAAAATTAGCAGGAGTAGCAACCTTTAGTTCATCAACAATTTTGGCATTGGTTAAATTTAATGCCCTATCTACTATCACGCCAACAGGTGATGTTTCATTCTTCCACTTTACAAATAGATATCCTTTTTTAATCAATTTTAACTCTTGATCAGGGGATAATTTTTCCCATTTAGCTTTTTTAAGTGTCTTAACCCTTCCGTTTAATAGTTGCAGTCCGTCAGCATCAACTTCTTGATACGCATAAGCACTATCGAGTCCAGCAATTTTTACAATTGAACCTGCATACTGCATGGTTAAAAAATCAGCGCTTATACGTTGATTTCGGTTAACGCCAATGTCGACTTTAGCATTTCCCAAACTTACCTTACGAACAATTACATCGTGCAAATTCCGACTATTATTTGGAAGCGCCCAATAATTTTCTGCGGCTACATCGGCATATGTTCCCGAAGCAATGGCATCTAACGCAGTTAATAAACCATAAAAATTAACTTTCCTAATAAATTGTTTATCTGGGTCATTTAAATAGCCACCCGATTCGATTAAAATCGTAGAAATTCCCATCCCCTGGAAGGTATCACCAAAACAGGTAGAATCGTGTGTATCGTTATATTTGGCCACTTGACCCGGAATTTTAGTTTGAATAGTCTTGTTAATCGATGCAATAAGTTGTACTGCTTTTGTGCGTACAGGGTTCATTTCTTTCGCCGTATTATAGGCTGGCGCTAAAAAAGAAATGGTTGCAGGATTTTTAGTGTTCTTCCCAGCAGCATATAAAGTACTTTGATCGTGCAGATTAAAACCAAATTCAGGGTTTAGCTGTTTCCCCAAATTCATCAATGCCCTCGCTTCTGGCGTGGCCAAGTTTTTTGCATCGCGATTTAAATCGATGTTCATACTATTTCTGCGAGTCCACACTTGTGCTCCATCTGGATTAAGCATAGGTACAAAATGCAGTTCGAGCTGTGACAACAACTTATTTCTTAACGAATTAAATTGATCGTTTGCAGATAAAAAATTAAATAAATCAAATAAAGCCATAGTAGCAGTGGCCTCATCGCCATGCATTTGCGACCATAATAACACCTTTGTTTTGCCTTTGCCTGCTGTTAAATGATGAATACTCCTTTTATCTACCGACTCGCCAATTATTTCGTTTATCAACAAATTAGATTTAACGTGTTTTTCTAATAAAGGCAGTAAATCGTTATGCTTAAACAACCTGGTCTTAATAGATGATTCGTGGTATTGGTTATAATTTTCCCAAACACGTTCTATTTCGGCAGAACTTTGCTGAGCGTGAAGGCCCATCACTAAAAACAAAAAGAAAACAATTAAGAAGAATTTTTGACGCATGGATAAATTTAATCTAATTTCTGCAAAACATACGCAATCATATCTGTTCGAATCGCAAAACCTAATTTTTGATACAACTTAACTGCAGCTACATTATCATTTCTCACATGCAGAAAAGGGATTTGACTTTTATTCAAAACTCGTCTAATCTGTTCGCGTAACAGCTGATATGCATATCCATTCCCTAAATGATCAGGATGGGTACATACTGCACTGATCTCGATATAAGGTGTTGGATGAAAGCGATGCCCAGCCATTGACACTAATTTTCCAGCTTTAAACACACCAGTATAATTGCCCAGAGCAATGGTATTGGTTCTGAAAGGGCCTGGCTCTGTTAATTTCACCAGATCAATCATCTCGGCAACATGCTGCTCATTTAAATCTTCAAAGTTACTTTCATCACCACTTGGAGCATCGGCATGCGCATACACCATCTGAAACATATTGATCTGCGTAAGTAATTTCCAACGCTCAGGAATTTCGTAAGCAACTGGTGTAAAAACAACAAATGTGCTTTCTAATTCGCTACACTCGAAAAGTGCCTCCAAGTTCGCCAAAGAGTTGTCTTTTAATCCCGCAAAAGGAGCAATATCTGATTGATAATAGTTCACATCGTTTGCACCCATTGAGAATTGCTGGTGTGCCGAATTTAATGAATGATAAATTGGGTTATCTAATACGTGATTCATTTGCTAAAATTATAACATTATCCTACCATTTCCTTCACAAATATATCTTCTACCTGCTTGATTTCTCCCGCATACATGGTTTTCTTTCGTGTACCGAAATAAAGTGTGTTCTCTATCGGTGTAAGGCCATCCCATAACATCTTAATATTACCGGCTTCACGCTCTTTCTTTGAAAGAAAATCTGGAATAATTGCTACCCCTGTTCCTCCACTTAAACAACGAATAATGGAGCTCATATTAGGCACAATATAATTGGGTTTAAAATCGGGTCGCTTGCCAAAATTATGATGCCAGAACTTTCTCAAATGTTCCATATCTGCAGTTGTACCGTACCAAGTTTGTTTAAGTAGCCATTGATGCAATAGTATTGGATTGTTTTGATTTTTTAAGTCATTAAATTCATCTAACGGAGTTTGAGAGCCTGCAATAACCACAATCCGCTCCTTAAAAAAAGGTTTAAATACTAAGCTCTTTTCTTCTCCCTTTCTGGGGGTAATAATGAGATCTAAAATACCGTTATCAAGGTCTTTAAGCATTTCGGGGTAATCACCAAATTTAATAATCACATTAAAAGGTAAACTTGGGAGGTAAGATTCTAATGTAAATTGAAAGGTTTCGAAGCACATTCCTATGCTGATTGTTGGCTTTTCTTTTTCGTTACTTTTATGAAAGTGCTGTTCCGCTTTTTCTAGCTTTACTAAGGGCTCGAGTATGAAATTATACAGCAGCTTTCCGCGTTCGGTAGATACCATCTTGCGCGAAGAACGATCGAAAAGTTTATACCCCACATGAGCCTCTAACGCGCTCAAATGCAAGCTCACTCCTGGCTGAGAAACATACAAGGCTTCGGCTGCTCCCGTTAATGTGCCTGTTTCATAAATTGCTTTAAACGTTCTGAACCATTCTAAATTTACCATCTATTATAATTATGATACAAATGTATGATTTATATTATTTTAATTAGATAAATGCCGCGTGTAAATTTGCAGTGTTTAAAAATAATAACATGAAAATATTTATCATTAACGGCGGACAAAAATTTGGCCATTCTGGAGGTCGTTTCAATCACACTATATTTAACGCCACTAAAACATTTTTCGCATTAAAAAGCGGATTTGAAGTTCGATCTACCGATATTAATGAGGCGTATGACCCCAAACAAGAAGTTGAAAATTACGTTTGGGCCGATGTAGTAATTTATCATACCCCAATTTGGTGGTTCCAAGTTCCTCACGATTTTAAGAAATACATCGACGTTGTATTTACAGAGGGGCATCAAAAAGGTATTTACCATAGCGATGGCAGATCATCAGCGAATCCGGCTATAAACTATGGAACTGGGGGGATGTTGCAGGGCAAAAAATACATGGTAACTACCTCGTGGAATGCGCCATCCACCGCTTTTACCTTACCCGGCGAGTTTTTTAATGAACACAGCGTGGATGAAGGTCCTTTATTCGGTTTCCACCGGATGAACGCTTTTACCGGAATGAAGCCACTAGAGAGTTTGCATTTTCACGATGTGGAAAAAAATGCTGCTATTCAAAGTGATCTAAATCGCTATGAGCAGCATTTAATTAAGCACTTTGACAAACTGTAAAAGTTTATCAAAGTGCTTAAATTCTAATGTTCTAAATCATATTCATGAACATCTTTGTGCACATAAGGCTCTACCATCAATTCATCGATGGTTTTGCCTTTTTTGTTGAAACCTAATTTCTCCAAAATAATATCGAAAATTAAGTACACAACAGGCACAACAATTAAGGTTAAAAATAACGAACTTGTTAATCCGCCTACAATAACCCAAGCTAAACCATTTTTCCATTCGGCACCTGCCCCACTTGCTAATGCAATTGGAAGCATACCAAAAATCATGGCGATGGTAGTCATTAAAATCGGACGTAAACGTGCATGGTTCGATAAAATTAATGCCTCAATTGTCGATTTTCCTTCGGCTTTCATGTGGTTCGTAAAATCGACCAATATAATCGCATTCTTCGCCACCAAGCCCATCAGCATAATAAATCCTAAAATGGTAAAAATACCAATCGAATTGTTGGTTAAGGCTAGCGCCAAAAAAGCACCAATTAAGGCAAGCGGCAAGGAGAACATCACCACCAAAGGATAAACAAAACTATCGTAAAGACCTACCATAATTAAATAAACCAAAATAACAGAGGCTAATAAGGCTATTCCTAAAGTACCAAAACCTTCAGACTGATTTTCTTGATCTCCGGCCCAAGTATAACTCACACCAACTGGTGCTTTTAATTTACCTTCTTCCTGTAGCTTCACTAATTTCTCTTGAAATTCGGCCACTACGGTACCTGTTGGTCTGCCGATAGATTGCGCTTTAACCGAAACTGAAGTCGATTTATTTAAACGTTCTAGCTGACTTGGACCTGAACCTTCTGTAATCGTTGCAAATTGTGATAATTTAATCACCGCACCTGCAGAATTTACAAAGGCCAGATTTCGAACATCATCAATATTTTTTCTATTGAAATCTTGATATTGGATGTTGATATCGTATTCGTATTCGCCGCTACGGTATTTACCATCAGTATTCCCAGCAAAAGCAGTTTGCATCGTAGCACCTACAGTTTGCAAGGTTAAGCCAACCGCCGACATCTTATCTCTATCTACTTTTACGTTCACTTCTGGCGTACCTTTTTCTACCGAAAGTTTAATTTCTGTTGCTCCAGGTATCGCTGCTAAAACTTTCTGGGCCCCTTCGGCATATTTCAATGCACTATCTAAATTCGACCCCATTACAACGAGTTGAATAGGTGCATTTTCTGCTGTACCTAAGATACTGATTGGAACTGTTTTAACTTTTGCACCTACCAATTCTTTAGCTAATGCACGGCTCATTTTCGTTGCAATAATATCGGAAGAAACACCGCCTCGTTCGGCTTTTTCGACCAATTTAATATTGATTTCTGATTTATAAGCTGTTGCCTGAGTTCCGCCCATATCGCCACTTGATTGACCAACAGTGGTAATCATTTGCATAATTTCTGGCTGCTTATCTAAAAAAGCTTCAGCTCTTTGCGTATAAAAATTAGTTTGTTCTAATGATGCGTCTTTCGGTAATTCAATTTGCATCAAGAACTCCCCTTTATCCGACTTCGGAAAAAACTCAGAACCAATAAATCCAGCCACTGCTAACCACATAGAGGCGACAAATAAAACGACTACCGCCGCAATTGTACGTCGTTTATGGTTAAGCGACCAGGTTAAGATGTCGGTAATCCAAAGCGTAAATTTCTTCAATTGCTTTTCGAACCAGAGAATAAAACGACCGAAGGCATTTTTACCTTCAATGCGCTCTAATTTTCCGTATCTAGAGAAAAGCAAAGGCACAATCGTAAACGACGCCAATAAGGAAAGCATGGTTGCAATAATTACCACCACACAAAATTGACGCAAAATATTAGAAACTAACCCTGAACTTATTGCGATTGGGAAAAATACAACCACAATTACAAGCGTAATCGAAACTACTGTAAAACCGATTTCTCGAGTGGCATCAGAAGCAGCCCTAACCTTGTTTTTACCCATTTCCATATGGCGTTGGATGTTTTCAAGTACCACAATTGCATCATCAACCAAAATACCTACTACGAGCGATAGCCCTAGTAACGACATTAAGTTTAAGGTATAGCCCAATAAGCTAATCCCAATAAATGTTGCAATTAAGGATGCAGGAATAGATACCATTACAATTAACGCATTACGTAAACTGTGCAAGAAAAACAACATTACAAAGGCTACTAAAACAACAGCTAGAATTAAGTCGTGGATAACGGCATCGGCCGATTCAAGTGTAAACACCGAACTATCGTTCGCAATTTTAATGTTCAGTTTTTCTGCCGAATATTCATTTTCTAGTTTTGTAATGATTGCTTTTACGCCCTTACTTACCTCTACTGCATTGGCATCACTTTGTTTAATAATTTGGATGGCAATCGCACTCTTTCTATCAATACGAGCTAGTTTTTCGGTTTCTTTTTGTGCATCCTGTACATCGGCAACATCACGCAAGCGGATTTGAGCACCCGTTTTTGAAGTGGTTAGCACTAAGTTCCTTAATTCTTCAATATTGGCGTATTTACCCGACAAACGAATTAATACGTCTTGATTTTCAGTCTTCACACTTCCAGTAGGGAAATCCAAATTGGAGCTTAAAATTAATTGTTGTACTTGTGGTACAGCGAGGTTATATCCCTGTAGTTTATCGGCATCTAATGAAACTTTAATTTCGCGCTCAGAACCACCAATTAAATTTACTTGAGCAATACCTGTTACCCTCGAAATAACCGGAGCAATACGCTTATCGATCAAATCATAAAAAGTAACATCATCCATATTTGCAGAGGCCGACATCGTGATTACCGGCATATCGTCTAAAGAGAATTTACTTAACGAGGGTGTTTTAACATCCTCTGGTAGCTGAGAAAGAATAGCATTTACTTTACGTTGTGCATCGTTTAAGGCCACATCTATGTTTGCCTTATCGGTTAACGTAATGGTAACGGTTGATAAGCTTTCGAATGAAACGGCATTTATTTTTTTAATGTTTTCCATCGAAGATACCGCATCCTCGATTTTTTTGGTCACGGTGTTTTCTACCTCATTTGGAGAGGCACCCGGATAAATAGTAGCAATTGAAACTACGTTGGGAGAGAATTTTGGAAGTAATTCGTAGCCCAATGAAAAGTAGCTTAGGAGCCCCAGTAAAGTAAGCGCAGTAAAAACTACAATTACCAAAGAGGGCCTTTTTATGGATATATCTGTTATTTTCATCAGTATGAAATTTGTTTTAATAATTAGTATGGAGACTTATTTTACGATGCTAATTGCAGTACCTTCGGTTAAGTTAATCTGACCGCTAGTAATTACCGTTTCTCCTTCTTTTAAGCCTTCAAGTATTTCTACACTTTCACCTAAAATTCGTCCAGAAACCACTTTACGAAGTTTCGAAGTATTGTTTGTATGATCCAATACAAAAACTTGATTGCTACTCACACTTCCAACAAAAGATGTACGAGGAATTAAAATACTAGGTGCTTGCTTGGGGAAATTAAATACTGCCGTACCATACATACCTGCTTTTAAACTGTTTTTGGCATTGTTCGCTACCTCAATTTCGATTGGGAAATTTAATGTTCCATCAGCTTTCACTGCGATGAAAGAAACTTTTCCAGTAAATTTCTCGTTCGGAAATACCGAAGAGTTAATGTTTATTTGATCTCCAATTTTAAGGCTGGCTACCTGCGACTCGTTCACGTTTACTTTCAATTTTAACCTCGAAACATCAACTAGTTCGAATAATTCTGTACCCTGAGCAGTTACAAAAGCACCAACTTCAATGTATCTTTTATTTACAATACCATTAATTGGAGATTTGATGTTCGCATCACTCACTCTTCTTTGTGATGCCTGTAAACGCAATTTTGCATTTTGTGTACTTAATTTTGCCTGATCTAATTGCTGTTGCGTTACACCACCAGTAGCAAAGGCGTTTTTATATCTAGTTTCATCTTTTACCGCATTCTGATAAGTTGCTTCGGCAGTTTCTCTATCAGTATTAATAATTTCTGCATCAATACGGGCTAAAACCTGTCCTTTTCGAACTGTAGCACCCTCATCTACATAAATGGCAGATACACGACCCGCATTTTCAGATAAAAAGTTCAACTCTTGTTTTGGAATAAAGTTTCCATTGGCACTAAAATCAATATCAACTACTTTTTTCTCCACTTTTGCTATTCGAACAGCAACTGCTCCTCCGCCCTGTGCGATGAAAGTCGTTTTTTCTTGGTTTTTCTTTTTGTTATTGGTTAAAACATATGCGATTGCACCCAGAGATGCAGCGATTACGATGATGACGATGATTGCTTTTTTCATTATAGTGTTTATTTTACGAGCGATTTAATATTTCCGTTTGATTTAATTAATTGTATTTCAGCTATTTTATAGTTCAATAATGCTTGTGTATAGCTATTTTGAGCTTGGGTAAGCGATGTTTCAGTATCTAACAAATCGGTTAATGTTGCCAATCCGTTATTGTAATTGTTTTGTGTACTGTGGTAGATTTCTTGCGCTAAATCCACATTTTTCTTCTGCGAAGTAATCGTATTTAGGCTGTTTCTCAATTGAATTTTGGCATTTTCATACTCCATATTTAAGGAGTTCTTAGTTTCTACCCTATCTTGCTGTGCTTTTTTGATGTTTACATCAGCTTGGCGGACTTTTGAGCGGGTCAAAAACCCGTTAAAAATTGGCACTTTTAAGGTTAGGCCTACTGCCGATGAGCCAAAACCAATGGCGCTGTTATTCGAACTTAAGAAATCGAAGCCACCACTTTGACTCGAGTAAGTATAGTTTCCAGACAATGCTAAACTTGGATAGTATTCGGCAACATAGGCTTTACGTTGCAGCGCTAATAACTTATCCTGATTATCTAGCAACTTAATCTCGGTTCTGTTAGCTAAAGCAATCGAATCTGTAAATTGAGGCAATTGCGTTACTTCGGTAAGCTCTGTTTCAGGCAAAATAATAGGATTGTTTACGGGCATACCCATCGAAAATTTTAATTGATTTTCGAGCTGGGTAATTCCATTTAAGGTTTGCTCACGTTGGGTTTCCAAGTTAGTGAGATTAACCTTAATCCGATCTACATCAATCTTTTTAGCCAAGCCATTTTGATATTGATTTGAAATAATTTTCTCAACAACTTTTACATTTTTAATGTTATTGTCGATTACCGTTAGTTGTTGTCTGTTTACCAAAACTTGATAGTAATTATTAGCAACCAGCTCAATAATTTGCTCTTCAGTTAACTGCGCGGTTAGATTATAATATTCTTCACTCGATCGTGCAGCCTGCAAGCCCGTAAAAACCTGTTGGTTAAATAATTGTTGCGAAAGTTGGATACCTGCAGTAGAATTCCATTTTTGTCCAAATTTGAGCGTTTGTAATTGCCCTCCAAAGTCGACAACTTGTTGACCAATAATTGGATTATAGGTTAAACCTGAAGTACCGGTAAGTTGAGGCAACGCTTGCGACCTTACTTCTTCAACTTTGTACTTTCCGCCTTCAATGTCTAATCTCGACTTGCGGATTTTAGTGTTGTTTTGTAGCGCAAAAGTTAGTGCATCACTTAAGGTGATTTTTTGTTGGGCTAGTACAAACTGAGGAATAAAATTTATCCCTAATACGATAAGCATCAGCTTAACTATTTTTATTCTCGATTTCATTTTATGGTGTTACTAATTAATTTTTATAGTTATTATTTAATAATTGTTCTTTATAGTGTTCAATGAGTAATTTTCCTTTCATGTTACAAATCCCGTAAAGAAAATGTTGAGTAATTTCTATCATCACCTCCGTGATGGTATATTTATGTTTTGTGTACCTATCGTCGTAGCCAAAAATAATATTGCCCTGCTCTAAGCGTAATTGTGTTAAAATATCAACATTAACCTCACTCCTGTAAACCCCTTCTTGTATACCTCTTTTTATATTATCGACAATCCAAGCAGTTAGGCACTTTTCTTTAAAATTTTTAAATTTAAGCCAGGCATTAGGATGATATTTTTGCAAATCATAAAATAGCTTTGCATTTAAAGTGTTTAACCATTCGTCTAAGTGGGCAATTCCTAAAAACACTTCTTGTACTGCATTCACACCTTCCTCGGCATACGCTTTAAGCTCATCATCATAGGCATCAAGTTTCTCATCAATAAGCACATTTACTAACTCATCTTTATCAGCAAAATGCTGATAAATGGTTCTTTTAGATATCCCCAAATGTTTAGCAATATCATCCATCGTTACACTTTTAAAGCCGTATCTCGAGAAAAGCTTATCCGTTTCGATTACTATATATTCTTTTACTTCCAAATTACTGATATTGATGTTGTTATATTTTAATAGTTACAATTAGTTAGTTCTGTAAATAAAGAACCAGATAGGCAAAAAAATTAGCTTTTCTTCTTCTCAATTTTTTGATGCAAAGCAATCACCTGACTGTGCACTAAGGAAAGAAAATTTGTCATTTGTTCTAAATTCTGATTAAACTCTACCGTTTCTGCCGGGCGGTTTGCAATTATTTTTTTAAACACAGTAATCAGCGATGATACTCCTTCAAACTGTTCTAATATGTGTATATCCCAATCAACTATTCGCAAATGAAAATAACGTTTACGGTCGCCAATTTTTGTTTTATAACTAAGTCTTTTAGACATAAGAAGGTGATTAAGCGCCTGGCTCACTGCACTTTTACTTAGTTCTAATGTGTCTTTAATTTGATCGAAGGTAAGCTCAGTCTCATCAGATATGGCTAACAAGCCTAAAATCTTAGACATGGCAGGCGGCATACCGATTCGCTCGTGTACATTTGCCAATTCTTCGATTAATTCGATTTGATCGTTTCTTAAAATAATTTTATTTGACGACATCACTTTTAAAATTTGATGCGGCAAAGGTACATAAGTTTTTTTAGTTCACAAAAAAAAGAACCATTTTTTTAAAAAAATAATATTCCCTCATCGGATGAGTTTGCTTTAAGCTCATCCGATGAGGGAATGCTTTGTCTTATTTAAATCCGAAAAGGAACGGAAAAATAAAGGTTACAATAATGGTCCAAACACAATACACAGGCAGGTACCAGGCAATGGATCTTCCAACAGTTGTAAGGTCAGTTTTTTTCGAAAAGAACTTAAACAATTGGATGGTAACTAGTATCAAATTAATAAGAATAAGGATGTTTCCTCCCAAAACCGCAGCTCTATTTGGTGTAATGCCATACTCCGTAATACGAAATATAATGGCCGAAAGTGCTACACCATTAACAAGGATGGTTACGATAGAAAGCGCAAGCAGTATTCCTACTTGAGTTCTGTTTTTAGCGGTTTCGGATGTTCCTGCAATTGAAAAGAAAATGAGGGCCATTACGCCAACCAACAATCCATTAAAAATTAAAAGAAATTCGCGATCGTTATAGGGATTTTTACCCGAATACATAATCGCTCCTACGTATACAATAAGCATTACTAGTACGAGCGGACTAAATATTTTGGCGATTACTGGCGATACTTTTCCTACTAATTGCGGGTTGGTTTGGGTAAGATAAGTGCCTACCATCGGCGCTGCAGCCAAGCCAAATACGCCTACATTTTGCATATATTTTTCAGCAATATCGAAACCGATTAGCGAGAAGAGCCCAATGGTTATTGCACTCATAATTCCACCTGCAATTAAAATAAGGGTGCTCATTACCACTAGATCACCGTTGTATTTAAGAAAACCAAGTCGTTTTTCTCCATCATTTTGCACACCACCTACAAAAGCTACGCCCAATAAAGACCACAGGAATAGCGCCAAGTGTATACATGATAAAACCAAGGTGTCACTCTTTTTATCATCAGGCAATAGGTTGATAAAAATTAACCCGATAATCATTATTCCAGCTAAAATGGTGGCTTTACCTTCTGCAAGTTTATTTTTCCAAGCAAAGTAGGTTGCAAGCATTGGGAATACGATAAAACCTATGTTTCGAGGGTAAAAAAAGTCTTCGTTTATAGAAAAGATTGCAGGTAATTTTGCAATTAGTCCGGCCAAAAGTGAGGCAATAATTATAAAAATTAACTCATTGCGGCTGCCCCACGAAATCTCGTCGCTAGTAAAATTTAAGCGTTCCTTCCAATATCCAGCTAGGGTGCTATCTTTTATTTCGGGATATAAAGAATTAAATGCCCGTTTAAAACCGACTTTATCATTTCTGTACAATTTTTCGAGCTGCGCCGGTTGCTCGAGATTGCTTTGTATTTGATCTTTCATTTTTTGTTTGTTTTTTGGTTAATTCCAATACGTACCGTTCAGTCCTAAAACAGAGCCCATCCACATCCCTACGATAAAAATTACGAGGCTAAGTATATCGGCGATAATCCGATTCCATCCACCCTTAAAACGAATTTCGTCAAAATAATAATAAACTGCACCACCCACAGCACCTGCAAACGGCTGCATAAGAAGTGGTTTAATCATCCACCAGTTTCCCCACTCGGGTTTGCCAGAGCCCGTGCTGATTAAGAAGGCAGAGATTAATACTAGACCGATAATTGCTCCCTGGATCATTCTTTTTGTGAGTGAGCCACTGTGGATCGTTTGTGAGGTGTGATTTTGTACTGTTGTCATGACATTTTGGTTTTTATTTTTTGAATTGTTAGCTTATAAAAGAACTTTGTTTTTCAAAGTGTAGTTATAAAAAAAAGGTCACTATTCCCTTTATTTTTTTAATTTAATTAAATTCTCGAGCGCCTTTAAGTGATCATTAAATGCACTTATTCCTTCTTTAGTGATAAAGTAACTCGTATGTGGTTTACGCCCTACAAATGATTTACTCACCGCAATAAAGCCATCTTTTTCAATAGCTTTCACATGGCTTGCCAAATTTCCATCGGTAAGATCGAGATATTCTTTCAATTCGTTAAAGCTCAGCTTTTCGTTCACTGCCAAGGCCGACATAATGCCCAGCCTAATCCTGCTTTCGAAAGCCTTATGAAATCCTTCTATAGCTAACTTCACCTTTCGTATTTATAATGAAGATAAACACCTGTAATAATATGTAGTACCCCAAATCCTATTGCCCAACATAGCAAGCCGTAGTTAATAAAGTATGCGCTAAAGAGGCCAAGAGCAATCTCCATAAGACCTAACACTTTCATTTCTGAATAGGTAAACTTACTGGCATTGTACATCGCTAAGCCGTAAAATATAAGCGTAAAAGGAGCAATCAATCCAATTAAACCATGAGCAATCATGATAAGAATAAGCAACCCTCCCACTACCAGCGGGGTAGCCATGCTAATTAACATGTGCTTTGCTGTAGAATTCCAAATCTTTTCGTTCCGTTTAATGGCTTTCCGATAAGAAAGAAGAATCGCTGTGCCTAGGGTAAGTACCAATACAACAAGAGCAAGACCAATAAGCTCGATAAGGGTATCATCAGTATACGAAATGTTGCTCGGATTAAAATAAAAAAACGAGTTGGCTATCCAAGCGCCCCCTAGGGCATAAATACCAGCCATTATACCCGACCAGCCTGAGAGCGAGAGGAATTTAGACGTACGTTCCATCATGGTACGTATCGCCGCGATATCCTTAATATAGTCCTTTTCTTCTTTCATTTAAAAGTACTTTTTTTTTCAAAGTTAAATATTAGTTTTACATTTGCAATAGATAATTTGAAATTATTTTTTGAATTGCACCTTGAAAATCTTTTCAAGGCATTTTGAGGGAAAGAACGTATGAAATATTTTGTAGCCAAACATTCTATTGTTCGCCAGATTTGGGGAAGTGGAGATACTATTTTGTTAATATTTGCAGGAGCTTCTGCAGAATTTGCTTTAAATAAGGCGGTAGACTGGCTTTATTTTACAGGGCGTTTACCTGCAGATCCGCTGAAGCGTTTATTTTCGACAGTTTCGTATGCAAGGCAAATTGTGTTTGCCGAATACGACGATGCAATGTTCGCTATTGATAAAATTTCGTCCATACATAAAGGAGTAGAAGATCAGCGTGGAAAAAACATTCCAGACTGGGCCTACCGCGATGTGTTGTACATGTTAATTGATTATTCGATACGCTCATTCGAGCTTTTGGAACGAAAGTTAAATGCAGCAGAAAAGGAGGAAGTATTTAATGTATTTTATAGAATGGGCAGTCGCATGGGCATTAAAGATTTGCCAATTACGTTTAACGAATGGCAGGTTATGCGAGCTACAGCGTTAGCAGAAAACTTAATAAATGGCTCCTTTACGATCGATTTGTACACACAATACCGTAAGCACTTGGGCTGGTTTAGGTACATGGTATTAAAGCAATCACAAATTTTACTTGTGCCATCAGGCGTGAATAAATTGTTAGGCTTAGAAAACAACCCGTTTGCAAGAATTATGCTTAATTTATACAAGCTTAGTAGCCTTATACGGGTAAAATCGATATTAAAAAATGCAATTTTACCCGTAAGCTATAAAAAAGAGATTATGGCGTTAGATAATTACGTTACCCGAAATAGTCGCTAGCGATTTGTATTAAGTAAAATCGGCTCACCAAAACCTAGCGCTGTTAAACGTGGCAATTGTGTTTTAGCATCTCCAACAATTAACCAAATCATTTTATTTACATCAAGATATTTATTCGAAAGGCTATTAATTTGTGAAATACTCATGTTTTTAACGACTTCTTCCCTTTCTTTTACATAATCTGGTTTCCAGCCATACTTACTAATATTCTCGAGCATACCTAATTTCGACCCAGCAGTTTCAAAGGCACGTGCGTTACTCTTAATTAAAAACCCTTTAGTCGTTTCCAGGTCCTTATCACTGTAGTTCTTGCCATAATTCTGCAGTATTTCTTTTACTGCTTGAGCCGATTCTAAGGTTACATTAGTTCTTACATTACTAGAAATGGTAAATGGACCAACGCTATTCGACCCCGAAAAGTTCGAACCTATGCCGTATGTATATCCTTTCCCTTCGCGTAATTGTTGGGTAAGTTGTGACGCGAAACCGCCGCCGCCTAGAATATAATTCATAACCGTTGCAGGGTAATAATCTTTATCAATAGCTGCAAGTGCAGGATATCCGAAGCGGATAACCGATTGTTTTGCATCGGGTACATCGTAAAAATAGACTTGCGATTTTGTTGGTGCTATTGGAACACTCGAGGTAGGAATGTTTACGGTTTTACTCTTCCAACTAGCAACAAGCGGGGCTAAAGAGCTATTAATGGTCGACTTATTTAGCGAACCAACCACATGCATACGGGCGACAGATGGTGATACACTTTTAGCATAAAATGCTTTAAGATCGTCGAGCGTAATTGCATTTACACTTTCGAGAGTACCTATATTATTTTTAGAGCGGATGTTATCCTTCCCATAAAGTAATTGGTTGTAGTAATTTTGTGCAATCGACCCTGGATTTGCTTCTTGTTGACGAATTTGGCTAATCGTTCCTTGTTTCAGCAAATCAAATTCTTTTGCATCCCAACGGGGTTCGAGTAACATTTCTTTAAGCAGCGCCAATGTAGCCGGATAGTTTCTAGCCAAAGTAGTTACTCGCACGCGAAGATCTTCGGTAGTAGCAGAGAAATTTATACTTGCTCCTAATTGCTCGATGGCATCTTCGAGTTGTTCGGGGGTTTTAGTACGTGTTCCTTGCATCATCATTTTGGCCATTAGGTTAGATACCCCAACTTTATTTATATCTTCCAGCATCATTCCTCCATCCATTCCCAAATCAAATTGTACGAGTGGCACTTCAGTATTTTCGATACCATACAAACGCAAACCATTGGCCAACTTGTCTGTCCAAACCACTGGAGTTTTAACTTCAGGAGCTTTACCATAAGGTGGTTCTTTGCTACGGTCGAAACTAGACGGAGTAGCCTTGTATGTAGCATTCGCAGAAGCGTCGATCTTTTCTTCTGCTCCTTGCACAATGGCTTCTTCAACCACTTCAGCTTTTACTGATCCTTCTAACGCCAATGCAAGCTGCCCTTTCGGCACAAAGCTGGTTGCAACATAATTTTTGCTTTTGATGTATTTCTGATACACCCTCATCACATCGGCAGTTGTAACTGCTAGTGTGTTATTAAGATCCTTTTCGATAAAGCCAGGATCACCTGCAAAAATATTATATTGTGCTAATTGGCTTCCTTTGCCCAATACGCTAGAAAGTGAATTGTAGAACCTAGTTTCCAATCCCGCTTTAATGCGACTTAAATCTTTGTCTGAAATCCCCTCTTTCTCAAATTTTGCGAAGGCCTCATTTACGGCTTTGGCAACATCATCGAGATCTTTACCAGCAAAAGCTCGGATAGACAACTGCATTTGTCCGGCTAGTTCTGCCGTGCTATTGTACATACTAACGTTTGAGCTTAGTTTCTTGTCTTCGACCAATACCTTGTAAAAAGGTGCTTTTTTACCATCGGTTAGGTACTGAGCTAGTACTTGAAGCGGATATGAATCGGGATGATAATCTTCTACGGCTACCCATGCCATGGTAAGTTCGGGTAATCTGGCAAAATTATCTTCATGGTATAATTTAATGGTTTCTTTAACCACACCAGGGCGTTTGGCAAGGGGTGGTATAGCTTCACCTCTATTTATTTCGTTGAAATATTTTTGTACCCACTGCTTAGCTTGGACTTTATCAAAATCTCCAGCTACCACCAAGGTTACATTATTTGGTACATACCATCTTTTAAAAAATTCTTTAACATCGGGTAGTGTGGCATTTTGCAAATCTTCTAAAGAGCCTATAACCTGCCAGTTATAAGGGTGATCAGCAGGAAAGATATGTTTATCAATCACATATGAAGTATGTCCATATGGATTATTATCGTAACTCTGACGTTTTTCATTTTTAACTACTTGTTTTTCTTTTGCTAAAACAGGCTCGGTAACAGTGTTGATGAACCAGCCCAGCTTATCAGCTTCGGCCCAAAGCATTTTTTCTAATGCATCATTCGGAACGGTTTGCAGATAATTAGTGCGATCTGTGTTCGTAGATCCATTAGCTCCAGAACCTCCAATCCTAGCGGTCATTTTATCCAACCCACCTTTACCAAGATTTTCTGATTCGAGGAACAAAAGGTGCTCAAACAAGTGAGCAAAGCCTGTGCGACCAGGTTTTTCGCGTGCAGAACCTACATGGGCTGTTAATGAAACGGCTACTACGGGGTCAGAGCGGTCGATATGAAAGATAACCTGGAGTCCGTTAGGCAAGGTGAATTTCTCGTAGTCTACTTTAAAAGAAGCTTTTGAAGCTGGTTTCTGAGCCGAAGCGATGGTCGTAGATAGGAGTAAAAAAAGACCGGAAAGAAGATGATTTAGACGCATAATAGTTTAAGCTATTTACAAAATCTAAAGCTACTTCTTTTTCAGAAAAATGCACTAAGAATTAATTAAGAATATAGTTTAAGCATGCTTTATTTTGCTAAAGCAATAATGTATACTTAGTGCAAGTATACTCCAATAGCATGTAAAACCGATTAAAAAAAATGGCGGTGGTGTATCTGGATCTTGCTTCAAAAAATTAATAAACGGTAGTAATGGCCCAATCAAAACAACTTTTATAGGCGATAGTATTGTAGAAATGGTAGCTTTCCACGCTCCTTGCCCTTGCGACCCGAGTAACGACTCGGGCGGCTGATCTAAAAGCAAAGTGGTGCCAAAAAGAAAGGCAAATGCAAAAAGGAGGAAGAGGAAAATAAAGCTTATCCTTGAAATTTTCATGAGCTTTTACATTTAAGTTTATTGTTTTTGTTAATTCTCTTTTGTAAATATTCGTTCAACACCAGCTCGCTTCATGATCATCTGTTTTTTTGCTGCATCGAATTCAAAAGTTACACCGTTAGTACCTTCGATTTTAAATTTATTTTGAGCTGTTGCTTCGAGTGGAGCGGCCGATTGACCTGGCGGCTGAATATAAAGTGTTGTACCATTTCTAGTTACCGTAAACTTAACGGGTGCTGCAGTGGTTGCATACACACCTACATATTGGTCTAATACTTCTGTGCTAATGGCTATTGCTTCGAAAGTTGGAATTTCAAATGGTTTACCATAATAAATATCTGTAATGCCTTTCATAATTTCTCCTACCGGATAAACCTTTGCGTTGGTAGTATAGGCAATCGCCAGTTTTTCTTCGGGCATATAGGCGAGCCATGCACCATAGTTATCACCTCCACCGGTATGGCCATAAAAAGTTCGATTTGCAAATTGAAACGGTTCCATTCCAAACCCATCTCCTTCTTTTATCGTTTTCATATGTTCCAGATTCTCTCTTGAAATTAGTTTTAGGTTAAACAGCGAGTAAATAAATTTTGCCATATCACGAGGGGTCGAAACAATAGCTCCTCCACCGAAAAGGTTGCTTGGGTGTGTTTCGGGTTCCTGTTTCCAACCGCCAATGTATCTGTACGTGAGGGCCTCGTTTTTATTCACATCGATGTTTCCGCTTGCAACATAAGTGTCCGCAAGCCCAATCTTTGAAGTAATTCTATCCCTTAGTGCCCCTGCATAGGGTTTATTAGTTAATTTTTCAATAATAAGCCCTAAAACGGCATAGCCAGAATTGCTATAGGCGTGTTTGGTACCAGGCTCAAAATCAGATTTTCCTTCGGCGATGATGGCGATGAGTTCGTCTTTGGTGATCGGTTCTGTTTTTAACCGACGACGTATATTCGGATCTTGAAGTGCATCGTGAATCCCACTTCGATGTGCGAGGATATCTGCAATGGTAATTTTGTTAGCGTTATCTAATTGGGGAAAGAATTTAGCCAGTGTATCCGTTAGCTTTACTTTTTTTTCATCTACCAGTTGAAGGATCATTACAGCCGTGTACATTTTGGTAACAGAGGCAATCCGGTATCTGCTTTCAGCTGTTAATGGCTTCTTTACGGTTTCGCTGATTTGGCCATAGCCGATAGAGCGGGTGTAAAGAACATTTCCATCTTTTGAGATTACTAGCGTGCCCATTGCCTTATTTTTTTCAGCTAGCCGATCAAAATACTGGTCGAGTTTTATTTGGTTAAACGTTTGTGCATAGCTTGTTGTAAGCATTGTGATTATTAGCAGCGTTGTGAATGCAGTTTTACTATTCATGTTGTTAATTTTTTAATACTAAATAAAAGTACTTTGAATAACAAAGTTAAGCAAAAACACTTTGAATTTCAAAGTGTTTTTATAAAAAATATTTAAACCACAGTTTTTTATTATTTTAGTAAATAAAAATGAGTAAGACGCATGGCAAAAACAGACTACAAATCCATTGATGAATACCATAATGTTTTCCCGCAAGAAGCACAACAAAGGATGCAACACATTAGGCAACTCATTAAAGAGGTTGCTCCTGAGGCAGAAGAAGTAATTAGCTATCAGATTCCAGCTTTTAAAATCGGTAAAAAATTTCTGATCTATTATTCTGCTTATACAAAGCACATTTCGCTATCAAGTCCTTGGAGTGAAGCATTTTTAAAAAATTTTGATACCGAATTAAAAGGATATACCGTAACTAAATCTGCCATCCATCTTCTACATGACAAACCTCTGCCCTTGGCGTTGATTAAACAGATGGTCGTATTTAGAAAGGTTGAAATAAAATAACCGAATGCACAGCATCTTACCTTTTTTATTGGCAATGGTTACCGCCATTGTGTTGTTGCAAATGTTAGCAACTAAGCTTAGAATTGCCTATCCTATTTTATTGGTTGGTGGAGGCCTAGTTATAAGTTTTATTCCCGGTTTGCCGGTTGTAAAGATCAATCCAGACCTTATCTTTTTTATCTTTCTACCACCGCTATTATTTGAAGCAGCATGGTCTATTTCTTTTAAAGAGATGAAGAAATGGTGGCGTATCATTAGCAGTTTTGCTTTTCTGGTTGTATTTTTCACTGCCTTATCTGTGGCAGTAACTGTTAATCATTTTATACCGGGCTTTACACTTGCACTTGGTTTCTTATTAGGTGGAATAGTTTCTCCGCCTGATGCGGTAAGTACAGGAGCGATTATGAAATTTGTAAAAATTCCAAAGTCAACATCGGCCATTTTAGAAGGAGAAAGTTTGTTGAATGATGCTTCTTCACTTATCATCTTCCGTTTTGCTTTGGTAGCAGTAGGCACTGGCCAATTCATATGGCAAGATGCTTCGATAACTTTCTTGTGGATGGTTATTGGAGGAATTGGCTTCGGCTTGCTATTAGGATGGCTATTTATTCAGGCGCATAAACGATTGCCAACAGATGCCCCTTCTGATATTGCACTCACGCTTATCGAACCTTATTTTATGTATTGGATAGCCGAACAATTTCATAGTTCTGGTGTATTAGCTGTGGTAGCAGGTGGCTTGCTGATGTCGACCAAAAGATTAGCTTTTTTAAATAGTACTAGCCGTATTAAAGGATATAGTGTATGGGAGAGTTTTGTGTTTATACTTAACGGCATCGTTTTTTTAATTATAGGACTCGAACTGCCAGAGATTACGGCGGGATTAGCAGCGAATGGCATTCCACTAAACACAGCAATAGGCTATGGTATGTTGGTAACCTTAGTTTTGGTTTTAGCAAGAATTATTAGTTCCTATGCTGCATTGGTTACCACAATGATATTTAGGCCGAGTGTAGCACCTCGAAGTACATCAAATAAAAGAACATTGCTGATGCCTCTTCTATTAGGCTGGACAGGTATGCGTGGCGTGGTATCACTTGCTGCTGCCCTTGCTATTCCCGTAACACTAGATAATGGTGCTGCTTTTCCGCATAGAAACTTGATTTTGTTTATCACTTTTGTGGTAATATTACTCACTTTAGTTGTGCAAGGACTTACGCTTCCTTATCTAATTAAACGAACTCAGTTATTTGTGCTACTTAAAGAAGAACCAGAGGCCGAAATCAGTTTAAGAATAAAACAAAAACTACGGGAACATATTCATCAATTTCTAAAAAACAAATATGAAAATGAGCTACACGATCGTAAAACAATGGAGAAAATATTACATCATTGGGAAGAAAAAACCAAAGCTGCAGACGACGATTGGATGAATGAAAGAACTAAATCCTTATTCATTGAGATGCTCGAAAGCCAGCGGCAATTTCTTACAGAACTGAATAAAGATCCAAAAATAGATGAAGAAATCATTCGTCGGCAGTTATACCAAATTGATTTGGAAGAAGAACGATTGAAGATTATTTAATACATTTTCTTTGTGGTAAACATATTGCCCATGCTATTTGTTAAACCATCTTAATATCATAACATCATGTTACAGTACCTGATACAAGAATTTGAAAACGAAGTAAACAATACCCGTAAGTTATTGCAGGCCATTCCTGAAAAAGATCTTGGTTATAAACCATCCGAAATTTCGTGGACCATGGGTGAACTTGCTCAACATATTGCCACCATTTATTATTGGTATGTAGGCACGTTTAACATGGATGTTTACGATATAACTGCCGATCATCTGGAGCGTGGAGATACCAACGATATTAAGGCTACCCTAGCTCTTTTTGAAAGTAATGTAGAAAAAGCTAGAACTGCATTTCAATCTCTTACCGAGCAAAAACTACAAGAAGATTGGATCATGAAAGCTGGCGAAAAAGTTGTTCTCGGTCCGCTGCCAAGAAGGATCGTGTTGCGTGGGTTTCTATTTAATCATATTTATCACCATCGTGGAGAAATCATTGTTTATCTACGTGCAACTGGAAATAAGGTACCAAGCATTTATGGGCCTACCTATGAGCAAAGCCAATAAAATAACGACTAGTTGGCTATATGATTTGTGGATTGATAAAAAAACTAACAGGCCATACCTTGATTATCCAGAGCTGGAAGAAGGTGACCGTTCGAGAATGAAGATTTTTAGGGCTAATTCAAATATAGATTCTTTGCAATCTCATTATTTATTAGACAGGCTCATTGTTTTATGTATATTTAAATTAACAATTAGATATATATATAATATTATGCCTCTCACTAAAGAAATTTACCGCGACGAGTATTCCCAGTACAGCAAAGAAATATTTTACAATGACAAGCAACAGATTATCGGAACCTTAGACGTAAGTAAGGCCGACGGGAAGGAGCATGGCCAATTAGGTGTACATGAATACACAGGAGAAAACTATCGTTTGATTAAATATAAAAACGGCACGAAGGCTTATGCTCATTTTACTTCCCATGGGCATACGGTATTGGGCAAAACGGATTGGTATTCGATAGAGGAAGCATCATCTGTTCAGGATTTTAAGTATGAAAAGGGAGTACTGGTTGCTGAAAATTACCGGGACGAGGATATGGTAACCTATTCTCATAATTACACCTATCAGAATGGCATGAAAGTTTCGGAGACATCAGTCTCTGTAGATGGTATTGTTACCAAAGTTAATTTTACCTATCAGGGCAAGACCATGCTATCAAAAGCAACATTCATAAATGATCAGTTTTCTGATCAAATTAATTATTCATATCATCATCAACATAATCTATTATCAGAAGAACAAAAATTTCTCAAGCATAAGGAAAGTCTCTATTTGTCCTCAGAAAAGAAATTTTTCTATAATGCGAAAAATGAACTAGAAAAAACTGAGTATTATGGCAGGTATGATTCAAAACTTCATCTATATAAAATAGAAGAAACGATTCGTAAAGGAAGTGAACGAACTATGAAACATTTCCTCATTCCGGACGTGGATATGGTGATGGGGCACTATGATCTGGTGAGCATGCACGATCAGCTAAAACGAGACAATTTGGAATGGGCTATTTCAATATTTAATGCGCAGTATATGACAACTGCTAAGCTGCAAAGAGTTAACCTTACGATTGATAGAATTGACAACCAGGACAACATTATTGAAACGAAAATGATGCATCCTGAGAAGGATGAGGAAATGGCAAAGATGCTTTATCGCAATGAGTATAATGATAAGTCGCTTTTAGAATTTGTGATTTCTTATAGGGTAACTGAGGAAGGAAAAGTCGAAGAAAGTAGTATCAAGAAGTTTTATTATAAGGATTGAGTTTCCTTAGGCAACCCCTCGTTTTCTGAGGGGTTGCAGTGAGTAATTTTTATTGTATCAGACTACTGACTTGAATTATGCGAACTGGTGAATAAAGTGGTAGTCGCCGAAAACAAAAAAGGCTGTAAATTTAAGATTTACAGCCTTTTGAATGTTTTGTTGATAATACTTGTAGCCCGTAGGGGAATCGAACCCCTGTTTCCAGAATGAAAATCTGGCGTCCTCACCCCTAGACGAACGGGCCATTAAAAATAAGAAGTGTCATTTCAACTTCTTTGGTAGCGGGGACCAGACTCGAACTGATGACCTTCGGGTTATGAGCCCGACGAGCTACCAACTGCTCCACCCCGCACTTTATACAATTTGTAGGTTTTGTTAAATCCTTAACTCTTCCTCCGAATTGGAATGCAAAGATATAATTCGTTTCTTTGCATTACAAATTTATTTTAAAAAATATTTTTATGTCGCATAAAGCAGGTTTTGTAAGCATAATTGGTAAACCAAATGTGGGTAAATCTACCCTCATGAACGCCTTAGTAGGTGAAAAGCTTTCTATCATTACCCCAAAAGCCCAAACTACACGTCATCGTATTCTTGGAATAGTAAACGAAGAAGAGTTCCAAATTGTTTTTTCAGACACGCCCGGCATCATTAAACCGCTCTATGGATTACAAGATTCGATGATGACCGCAGTAAATGGAGCGCTTAGTGATGCCGATCTAATCCTCTTTGTAACCGATATTCACGAGAAGCACGACGAAAATGATGTGCTCGAAAAAATAACCAACACCCAAATCCCCTTGGTTGTACTTTTAAATAAAATTGATAATGCTACGCAAGAACAAGTGGATGAGAAGTTTGCATACTGGCAAGAAAAATTAAATCCTAAACATATCTACGCCATCTCGGCGCTACATAAATACAACTTAGAGGGTATTTTACCAATGATTTTGGAAAATATTCCCGAACACCCTGCCTATTACGATAAAGAAGAGTTAACCGATCGCAGTCAGCGCTTCTTTGTTTCTGAAATTATCCGCGAGAAAATATTTTTCAATTACAAAAAAGAAATCCCCTATAGTACCGAAGTAATCGTTACCTCTTTTAAAGAAGAACAAAGTAAAAGCGGACCAATGGTGCGCATTACCGCAGAGATTGTGGTAGAACGCGATTCCCAAAAAAATATTTTAATCGGCACAGGTGGAGCAATGCTTAAAAAAGTAGGCATGGAAGCCCGAAAAGACATCGAAAAATTTTTAGACACTAAAGTATTTCTCGAAACTTTCGTAAAAGTACTACCCGATTGGCGTAGCAAAAAGAACTACTTAAAGAGTTTTGGATACGATAGTTAATAAAAATCAGTTCATTGTCATTAGTTCATTCCTTTGCATAACGCTATCGTTAGGGCGATTAACTAAGAACAAAAACCAATTTAACCTTAATTTTCCAATAATTTAGCTTACCTTTGCACTCCCTTACAAAAAGGGCTTAATAGTTGACAGTCAAAATGTTTAGGAAATGTTTACACTCTCAATTATGAGATATTTAGGTAAACATTACAGCGTTTTAACTTTAAAACGTTCCAACAATACAGCACCATGAGCAATATCATCGCAATCGTCGGAAGACCAAACGTAGGCAAATCCACCCTTTTTAACCGCTTAACCGAAAGTCGCAAAGCTATTGTTGATGATTTTAGCGGTGTAACCCGCGATAGGCATTATGGCAAAGCCGAGTGGACCAACAGAGAATTTACCGTAATTGATACTGGCGGCTACGTTGCCAATTCGGAAGATGTTTTTGAAGCTGCTATTCGCGAGCAGGTAGTGATTGCAATCGAAGAAGCAACAGTATTATTGTTTATGGTTGATGTAACTACAGGCATCACCGACTTAGACGACGACATTGCACAACTTTTACGCCGTAGCAAAAAACCCGTATTCATCGTAGTAAACAAAGTGGATAATCACCAACTAGAAAACGATGCTACTGTGTTTTATGGCTTCGGTTTGGGCGAGATTTATACCATCTCGTCAATGACAGGCTCGGGAACTGGTGAGCTTTTAGACGAAGTAATCACTCATTTTGAAGATATTCCAGAAGAAGAAAATTCCTTGCCAAAAATTACAATTGTTGGTCGCCCTAACGTTGGAAAATCTTCCTTAATTAATGCACTAATTGGTAAAGATCGTAACATCGTAACGCCAATTGCAGGCACTACACGCGATTCGATCCACATTCATTACAACCAATTTGGTCACGAATTTATGTTTATCGACACTGCTGGTTTACGTAAAAAAACAAAGGTTAAAGAGAACATCGAGTTTTATTCGGTAATGCGCACCATTAAGGCCCTAGAAGAGGCTGATGTAGTGATGTTAATGATTGATGCAGAAGATGGACTGGAGTCGCAAGACGTGAATATTTTCCATTTAGCAGAGAAAAACAAAAAAGGAATTGTTATTCTAGTAAATAAATGGGATTTAATTGAAAAGAACAATAAAACCATTAAAGAATTCGAAGATCAAATTCGCCACAAATTACAACCATTTACCGATGTGCCTATTGTTTTTATATCGGTGTTGAATAAACAACGTATTTTTAAGACGATAGAAACTGCACTAGAAGTAAACAAAAATCGTAGCAAGAAAATCCCTACTTCGAAGTTAAACGATGTAATGTTGCCTATCATAGAGAATTATCCACCACCAGCGCTTAAGGGGAAATACATAAAAGTTAAATATATTACCCAGATTAATGCAACCTCACCTATGTTTGCCTTTTTCTGCAACCTACCCCAATACATCAAAGAGCCGTATAAGCGTTTTATAGAAAACAAATTGCGTGAACATTTCGATTTCTCAGGTGTACCAATACAGATTTATTTCAGGCAGAAGTAAACAACCATCATCAGCCAATGACTCCAACTATTCAAATTATAAATAGCAATTCGGAAGACCTTGCTACTATTTTTAAATTTTATGATCATGCTGTGGCCCATCAGAAAAAAGTATCTGATAAACATTGGCAAGGTTTCGATGAAGTATTGATAAGGCAGGAAATAACTGAAAAAAGGCAATACAAAATCTTAGTAGACGGAGTGATAGGTTGTATTTTTGCAGTTACATTTAACGACCCTCAAATCTGGGAAGAAAGGGATTTAATACCTTCTATTTACATGCATCGCATTGTAACTCATCCCGATTTTAGAGGCTTAGGTTTTGTTAAATACATTACCAAATGGGCCATCGATTTCACTAAAGCCAATAACTTACAATTTGTGCGGATGGATACCTGGGCCGATAATGAAAAGTTAATCGGTTATTACAAAAGCTTCGGATTTTCGGATGCCGGTATTATTAAAATTAAAGCAGATAGTGGGTTACCTAAACACTACGAGGGAATTAGTTTACAGCTTTTTGAAATAAAAGTATAATTTAAAAGCCTCCGACTCCTTATTGCAAACTTGCTAACGCCGTTCTCACCACCGGATCGGTTAAATTGATCGCTTTATAATAACCAATATCTCCTAGATGATATTTGCATAGCATCACTTTAACATCATTATAAATAATCGATTTGGATGCTGCTAATTGTTTTGGTTCAACTTTAACATTTTTTGATTGAATATAACTTAGCAAATCCTTAAAATCGGCGTCACTCATGGTAAAGCTTCCTAAATTTTGAGCCAAATAGGTAGGTGTATATCGATCGGCCAATACATTGAACACAAAATCGATCAATATCTTTTTGGTAACCAAGTTTGCATAAAACTTATTATAACCTAAGGTGTCGAGCTTCACATAAATATCGGGCTGTATACCACCACCGCTAAATACTTTTTTGCCGGCAGCCGTTACAAAGGAAGTTCCCTTTTGTAAGCTATCTTTTGCCCGCACATTTCGAGCAGTTAATTCGCCATCGTTTAATCGATCTTCGATCTCATGTTGATAAGCCGAAAAACCCTTTTTATAGGATTTCTGAATACTCCGCCCCAATGGGGTATAATAACGGGCTATAGTTAAATTTAAAGCCGAACCATCTTCAAATGGAAATTGCTCTTGTACCAAGCCTTTGCCAAATGAACGCCTACCAACAATAATACCTCGATCTAAGTCTTGCATAGCACCTGCAAAAATTTCGCTAGCCGATGCAGAATTTTCGTTAATTAGCACAGCAAGTTTGCCTTGTTCAAACTCACCGCCACCAGTGGTAAAATAATCAGTACGTGGCTCATGCTTTCCTTCGGTATAAACAATTAATCTATTTTCTTGCAGAAACTGATTAGCTAAGCCCGTTGCTGCACTCACATAACCACCCCCATTATCGCGTAAATCGAGCATTAATTTGCGCATTCCTTTAGATTTTAATCCTCGTATAATGTCTACAAAATCTCTATCTGTATTTGCTCCAAACTTACTGATACGCACATAAGCGGTTTCGAAATTAAGCATATAAGCTGCGTCGATGCTACTTACGTCTACCCTACCTCTTTTAATACTTAACAGCGTTGGCAAGACCATGCCCTGTCTCGTAATCGTTAATTGAACTGCCGTACCTTTTTTCCCTCTAATTTTACCCGTCATTTCTGATCTAGGCAATGATCTTCCACTTACTATTGTGCTATCAATCTTTAAAATTTTATCGCCTTGTTTTAATCCTCCAAAAAAAGCTGGACCATCTTTTAGCACATTGGTTACTAATAAAGTATCGTTTAGGATGTAATATTCGACTCCAATACCCTCAAAATTCCCTTCCAAAGTTTCGGCCATTTCAAAAGCCTTGGTTGGCGGCAAATAAATACTGTGAGGATCTAATTGATGCAACAAACTGTCGATTGGTAAATGCTGTAAACTATCTGCATTTACATCATCAACATAGTTTTTATTGATGATATGGATAATATCTTCTACTTTTTGATTGTTATTATTGGCATAACGACTTTTCCCCTCGATCTTAAAACCTTGATCTTTTAAGAATTTATAGCCCAAATACATCCCTCCTATTAAAGTAACTGAATAGGTTAAAGCAATAAGGAGATTATGGCGAGTGATTTTTTTCATCTGTAGAAGGCCACACAAAGTTATGAATTTTAGGCTGTTAATTAAATAACAGAGCCGTTTTTTTAATATTTTTATGTAAATATTTGGAGAGGTGTAATCTTCTCTCTAAAATTGCAAGGATTTATTCGAATTATTTCCTGTTTTAGCAGAAATTAACGAACTTTAACACACAAACCAAGTCTATGAAATAGCCGTGTACACAAAAGCACAAATTAAGAAACATGGCGTATTCCGTATGATTGTGAAAAACAATAAACACGTACAAATGAATAGAGTAACCGAGCAAGAATCTAAGTATAACGACATCGATAAAATGTCGGTTATGGAGATTTTGGAAGGAATTAATACTGAAGATAAAATTGTTCCACTAGCAGTAGAAAAAGCACTGCCACAGATCGAGAAATTAGCATCGGCCGTTGCCGAAAAAATGATTGCCGGCGGAAGATTATTTTACATCGGAGCAGGAACTAGTGGTCGTTTAGGTGTGGTTGATGCATCAGAATGCCCTCCTACATTCGGCGTAACCTTTGACCGAGTAGTAGGTATCATTGCAGGTGGTGATACCGCAATTAGAAAAGCAGTAGAGTTTGCCGAAGACGATGCTGAACAGGCTTGGGTCGATTTACAAGAATACAATATCAACGAAAAAGATTCACTAGTTGGTTTAGCGGCTTCAGGCACTACGCCGTATGTTATTGGCGGTTTAAACACTGCCCGTAAACATGGTATTCTAACTGGTTGCATTATTTGTAATCATGGTGGCCCTATTGTTGCCGAATCAGATTATCCAGTAGAAGTAGTAGTAGGCCCCGAGTTTTTAACCGGTTCTACACGAATGAAATCGGGTACCGCACAAAAACTAGTGCTTAATATGCTGAGCACAACAGTGATGATTAGATTAGGCCGCGTAAAGGGCAATAAAATGGTCGATATGCAGTTAACTAATCATAAATTGGTAGATCGAGGCACCCAAATGGTGATGAAAGAACTGAACATCGACCACGATCATGCTGCAGATTTATTGAATAAATATGGAAGTGTGCGTAAAGCCGTTGAAGCATCTAAAGGATAGGTGTTTAGTTGCTTCGTTGTTGGTTTTTTAGGCAGGTGAATAGAAAAACCAAATAAAAAACTAAACATCCGAAAAACTAAAAAACCAAACAACTAGTAAATGCACGAAATCGAACCTTTTTATCTTTGGAGAGATGATTATATAGCTGCTGAAGATGAACGGTCGCCTTTTTACAACACCGAATACTCTGAATTTTATTACGATAAACAGCTCTACAATTACCTCATTCACCCCCAATGGGATGCATTTGGATCAAATACGCTTTACATTAAAGTTTTATACACCGATTACCATAGGCAATACACCATTATAGAGCTCATGGGCGAATGGAACGATGCCATTAATAACGATATCATGTTTTTAAAACGTGAGATTATTGAGCTGATGATTGATGAAGGCATTAACAAATTTATCCTCATTGGCGAAAATGTATTGAACTATCATTCATCAGACGATAGTTATTATGAAGAGTGGTTTCAGGACGTAGAAGAAGGCTGGATTGTGGGTGTTAACTTTAACGAGCATGTGATTCGTGAATTCAGAGATAGCAGCATCGACTATTATATTAATTTTGGCGGCGAGCTCGATGATCTGCATTGGCGTAAGCTAAAGCCCACTCAGTTCTTTAAAAAAGTTGAAGAACTGCTGACAAAAAGATTAAACTAATTACGTATTTTTATATATTATTTTACAAATCAAATATGGAACAACAAAATTATCAATATCAAGACAACAGCGTTTTTGTACAAGAAAACAGTGTTTCTAAAAAGTTTTTTGCAAACGTTTTTTTATGGATGTTTGTAGCGTTGAGCCTTTCCGGTATTGCCGCATTTCTTATGAACACACCAGAAGCTTCTGGATTATTAACAAATCCTATAACAGGTGGAAGGACTGGCTTAGGCTACGTAGCTATGTTTTCTCCACTAGCTTTAGTTTTAGTGATGGGTGCTGGGTTTAGTCGCTTATCTTATGGAGCCTTACTAGGTGTCTTCATTCTATTTTCACTACTTCTTGGTGTAAGTTTAAGTTATATATTACACAGATACACCGGAGAATCGGTTGCTGCCTGTTTTGCGGGAGCAGCTGGAATTTTTGGCGTTATGGCTTTCTTAGGATATACTACAAATGTTGATTTAAGCAAATTTGGCCCTATCTTGATGATAGGTGTTGTTGGATTAATTATCGCATCGGTTATTAATATGTTTTTAAACAGCCCGACAATGTATTACATTCTAAGCTTTGCTGGAGTAGCAATTTTTACAGCATTAACAGCGTACGATGTGCAAAAAATTAAAAGAATTGGAATGGGCATCGAGGAAAATGGTGGTGAAATTGCAGCAGCTGATACCAAAAAACTAGTACTGATGGCTGCATTAACATTGTACCTCGATTTCATTAATATCTTTATCTATCTCTTACAAATTTTCGGAAGCAGAAAATAATTGTACTGAGCGCATGTAGCGATTAGCATTTCATATCGCCCTACGCAAGACGTCTAACACCAAACATAATACCGAAGGCCGTGCACATTTGCATGGCCTTTGTAATTTTATTTGGTTATTGACGCCATATTTTTGGAATTGACAAGGCTTTGTTGCATTTTTGTACTGCTTATAAAGAAAGGCGGAGGGATTAGACCCAGCGATGTCTTAGCAACCTGTGCTAACAAGGTGCTACATTCTATCCCGATTTATCGGGTAAAGATAAGTTTAGGAAGATAATCTGTTCCCACTTTTTGAATAAGCCTTTATTAGTTAGTTGGTTGGTTAGTTTGTTTGTTGCTTGGTTAATTTAAATCTAAACATCCAAACACCCAAACACCTAAACAACTAAAAAAATGGATATTAGAGAAGAACTACAAAAACGTATTTTAATTATAGATGGTGCAATGGGTACCATGATTCAGCGATACACGCTAACCGAAGATGATTTTAGGGGCGAACGCTTTAAAAATCACCCCTGTGATGTAAAAGGAAATAACGATCTGCTGAACATTACCCGGCCTGATATTATCAAAGCAATCCACCTCGAATACTTACAAGCTGGGGCCGATATTATCGAAACCAATACCTTCAGTACCCAGCGCATTTCGATGGCCGATTACCAAATGGAAGACCTCTCGTACGAGATGAGCTTTGAAGGCGCTAAAGTGGCCAAAGAGGCAGTTACCGAATTCATGGAGGCCAACCCCAATCGCAAATGCTTTGTGGCAGGAGCAGTTGGCCCAACAAATCGTACGCTTTCTATGTCGCCCGATGTTAACGACCCAGGTTTTAGAGCCATTTATTTCGACGAACTTGAGGCTGCCTATTACGAGCAAGTACGTGGTTTGGTTGATGGTGGTGCTGATGTAATCCTAATCGAAACCATTTTCGATACACTAAATGCAAAAGTGGCCATTGTAGCCATCAAAAAATATGAGGAAGTAATTGGTAGAAAGCTAGAGATCATGATTTCGGGCACCATTACCGATGCTTCCGGCCGCACCTTATCTGGGCAAACGGCTGAAGCTTTTTTAAATTCTGTTAGTCACGCCAACCCACTAAGCATCGGTTTTAACTGTGCTTTAGGCGCTAAAGAAATGCGTCCCCACATCGAAGAATTAGCCGCAAAAGCGGGATGCTATGTTTCTGCCTATCCAAATGCCGGTTTGCCTAACGAATTTGGTGCCTACGATGAAATGCCACATGAAACTGCTCACTTAGTGGACGATTTCATCAACTCGGGCTTTGTAAATATTGTAGGTGGTTGTTGCGGCACTACACCTGAACACATTGGTTGCATCGCCGAGAAGGCTAAAAAAACTGAGCCTCGAAAAATACCCGTTATTACACCCTATCTGCGCCTAAGTGGATTAGAACCTGTTACCATTACCCCAGAAAGCATTTTTGTGAACATAGGTGAGCGGACAAACATCACCGGTTCTCCAAAATTTTCGAAGCTTATTTTAGGTGGAGATTATGAAGCTGCGTTAGCCGTTGCCTTACAACAGGTAGAAGGTGGCGCACAAATTATCGATGTAAACATGGACGAGGGAATGCTCGATTCGGAAGCTGCCATGACTAAGTTCTTAAACTTAATCGCCTCTGAACCTGACATCGCCAAACTACCCATCATGGTCGATTCATCCAAATGGAGCGTAATCGAAAATGGCCTAAAATGTATGCAGGGTAAAGGAATAGTAAATTCTATTTCCTTAAAAGAAGGTGAAGATAAGTTTAGAGAAAGTGCTCAAAAGATTATGCAGTATGGCGCTGCCGTAGTGGTAATGGCATTCGATGAAAAAGGTCAGGCCGATAATTTTGAACGCCGTACCGAAATCTGCAAAAGAAGCTATGATATTTTGGTGAGCGAAATTGGCTTCCCCCCACAAGATATTATTTTCGACCCTAACATTTTAACCGTTGCTACTGGGCTCGAAGAACATAATAATTATGCCGTAGATTTTATTAATGCCACACGGTGGATAAAAGAAAACCTGCCTTATGCCAAAGTAAGTGGTGGAGTTTCGAACATTTCGTTCTCTTTTAGAGGAAATAATACTGTTCGCGAGGCCATGCACTCTGCCTTTTTATATCACGCTATACAAGCAGGATTAGATATGGGCATCGTAAATGCCGGGATGCTGGAAGTATATCAAGAAATACCGCCCGAATTATTGGAACGTGTAGAAGATGTGCTACTTAACCGACGCGACGATGCTACCGAACGTTTGGTAGAATACGCCGACACCATTAAAAGCAAGGGCAAAGAAATTGTGAGAGACGAAGAGTGGCGCAAGGGAACAGTAGAAGAAAGATTATCTCATTCGTTGGTAAAAGGAATTGTAGAATATCTTGATGATGATGTAGAAGAGGCCCGACAAAAATATCCTCGCCCAATTCAGGTAATCGAAGGCCCGTTAATGGATGGAATGAACATTGTAGGCGACCTTTTTGGAGCAGGAAAAATGTTCTTGCCACAAGTGGTAAAATCGGCCAGGGTGATGAAGAAAGCAGTAGCTTACCTCCTTCCATTTATCGAACAAGAAAAACTAGATAACCCCGATCAAAATCAGAGCTCATCAGCAGGCCGCGTATTGATGGCCACCGTAAAAGGTGATGTGCACGATATTGGAAAGAATATTGTAGGCGTAGTTTTAGCCTGTAACAACTTCGAAATCGTAGACATGGGCGTAATGGTGCCTGCCCAAGAAATTATTAAGAAAGCAAGAGAGATCAACGCCGATATTATCGGTTTAAGCGGACTAATTACCCCTTCGCTTGATGAAATGGTACATTTTGCCAAGGAAATGGAACGTGAAGGTTTTACTATTCCGTTAATTATTGGCGGAGCAACCACCTCTCGTATTCATGCAGCTGTTAAAGTAGCGCCAAACTATTCGGGACCAGCAATCCATGTTTTAGATGCCTCGCGAAGTGTAACGGTATGTAGTACACTAATGAATCCAGAAACAAAAGGAGAGTATGTTGCTGGAATTAGAGCAGAATACGATAAAGCGCGAGAAGCACATTTAAATAAACGATCAGATAAACGCTATAAAACAATTGAGGAAGCAAGAGAAAATAGTTTCAAAATCGATTTAAAGCAAGTTGCACCAGCACCTGCATTTATTGGAACAAAGGTTTTTGAAGATTATCCTTTAGCCGAACTGGTTCCTTATATCGATTGGACACCGTTTTTCCATACCTGGGAGCTTCGTGGAAGCTATCCGAAAATATTCGATGATAAATTTGTTGGCAATGAAGCCAAGAAATTGTTCGACGATGCACAAGTGCTGTTGAACCACATTGTAAACGAGAAATTATTAACTGCAAAGGCAGTATTCGGTTTCTGGCCTGCAAATGCAATTGGCGATGATATTGAACTCGAAGTAGATAGCAACACTTTAAAAGCAGACGAAAAATTAAAAAATGGCACCGCTAAAAAAGTACGGATACATACTTTGCGCCAACAAGCTGAAAAGGTTGATGGACAACCGTATTATGCCCTGTCAGATTTTATTGCCCCAAAGGAAAGTGGCGTACCTGATTATTTTGGTGGCTTTGCAGTAACTACCGGCATTGGATGTGATGAACTGGTTGCCGAATTTGAGAAGAACTATGACGATTACAACAGCATTATGGCAAAAGCACTTGCCGATCGATTAGCTGAGGCTTTTGCCGAAAAATTGCATGAAATTGTGCGCAAAGAATACTGGGGCTATGCCAAAACTGAACAATTTACTAATGAAGAACTCATTAAAGAACAGTACCAAGGGATTCGTCCAGCACCTGGCTACCCTGCCTGTCCAGAGCATACCGAAAAGGGAACTTTATTTGCACTATTGGATGCAGAAGATAGAATTGGCCTGAAGATTACAGAAAGCTATGCCATGTATCCTACCGCAGCCGTTAGTGGCTTTTATTTCTCCCACCCTGAGTCGCGTTATTTTGGATTAGGAAAGATTACCAAAGAGCAAGTAGAAGATTATTCGACCAGAAAAGGGATGGATTTGGAGGAAGCAGAGAGATGGCTAAGCCCTAATTTGGCGTATTGAGATTGTTGGTTGTTTGGTTAATTAGATTTTTAGATAAGATGGTTAATGGGTAGTCGTTATTAGAACATGGCATATCAAAAATATACAGAATTAGAAGTTTGGAAAAAGGCGAGAACATTTGCCTCTCATATTTATTTGCTTACAGCCAAATTTCCAAAAGAAGAAATTTATGGTCTAACCTCCCAATTAAGAAGGTGTGCAATTTCTGTTCCTTCTAATATCGCTGAAGGAAGTGGTAGACAACACGCCAAGGAGACTATTCATTTTTTAACTATAGCCAGAGGATCTCTTTATGAACTAGAAACACAGCTCTATATCTCAAAAGATATTTCAATTATTTCTGATGAACAACTAAATATTTGCCTCACTGAAATCGAGATTTTGGGCAAACTAATAAATGGCTATATAAGATACATTGGCTCAACAATCCAAAAAACCAACAACCAAACAACCAGCAAACTAATTAGCTAAAATGAAAATCACCCAACATATAAAAGAATCTAAAAAGACGTTATTCTCATTCGAACTTTTACCACCAATAAAGGGGCAGAGCATCCAATGGATTTACGATGCTATTGATCCGCTTTTAGAATTCAACCCTCCCTTTATCGATGTAACCTCGTTGCGTGAAGATTATATCTACAAAGACCAAGGAAATGGTTTGCTGCAAAAAGTTTCATATCGTAAACGCCCTGGCACCATTGCCATATGCGCAGCAATTATTCATAAGTATAAAATTGATGCCGTTCCACATTTAATTTGTGGCGGTTTTACAAAAGAAGAAACAGAGAATGCACTGATTGATCTTCAGTTTTTAGGGATTGATAACGTTTTAGCATTAAGGGGCGATGCACGGGCAGCTGATAGTTCTTTTATCCCCACTACTGGTGGTCATTGCTATGCTACAGATTTAATTCAACATATTAAAAATCATAACAACGGGAAATTTCTGCACGAAGACATAGAGACCTTTAAAAGTGATTTTTGTATTGGTGTAGCTGGTTATCCTGAAAAACATTTTGAAGCTCCAAACCTAAATGCCGATTTTAAATTTTTGAAGCAAAAAGTGGATATGGGCGCCGAATTTATTGTAACCCAGATGTTTTTCGACAATCAAAAATATTTTGACTTCGTTAAAAAGTGTAGAGAAAACGGCATTAATGTACCAATTATACCGGGATTAAAGCCAATAAGTACCCTTTCTCAATTAAATGTTTTACCGAAAATTTTCCATATCGACTTACCAGACGATTTAACGGACGCCCTATCGCATGCAAAAAATAATGCCGAAGCAAAAGAAATAGGAACCGAAGCTATGATTAAACAATGTAAAGAGCTGATCGAATTTGGCGCTCCAGTACTCCATTTTTATACCATGGGCCGACCAGAGCAAACAAAGCAAATAGCTAGGGCTATTTTTTAATTATCTTTCCGTTATTACATGCTAATGGCAATAAAATAGCTGCAAAATTTTATTTTTGCGGGGTATGAAAGACTTGAAAACAAGAAAGTTCTGGTTTTTAGTGCTAAGCGTTGGCATTTGCATAAGTTTTAGCAGCTTCACTGTATTCAACCAGTTTGCAGCATCACCAAAAATATATGCCGAAAGTTTTTCTGAAAAGGGCACCGAAAGTGATGAAAAATCAAGCGAATCAAATCACCCTTTCTATATCCAAGAAGTAGCATTCGAACTACCTTTAGCATTGAATGATGCTTCAGTTAAAACTTTAGGAGAAACTGAATTTTGGCTGCTCAAATTTTGGCCCTCCCCAAATACCCCTCCTCCAGACTTAGGGTAACATATATCGCATCCAAATTTTTAAATTCAAATCCATAAATTTTAATATGAACAGAACACTTTCACTTATAGCTATTGCTATAATTGGGTTCACCGTAAAGGTAAACGCACAATCGATTAAACAATCTAAGATTGAACCAATTACTAATTCATTGGCAACAATCGTAAAACTTGAACCTGTAAATTTTAGTTACGATAAAAATTGGCTCGAAAAACTACAGTTAAAATCTACTCAAAGTGGGTTTAATGTTGAAGAAGTAGCAAAGATTAATCCTAGATTAGTTATTAATCAGCAATTAAATTACAACGAAGGCAAGAATACCAATAAAACTGCTGTAGTTCAAAAAGTAGATTATGAAATGCTAATCCCAATGTTAGTGGGAAGTATAAAAGAGCAACAGCAACAAATTGAAGCGCTGAAGGCTGAAATTAGTGCATTAAAAAGTAAAGGCGCTAAATAATTAATAAAAAATATTATCGGCTGGAGCCCCCGGCCGATAATAAATACCCCTTAAACCCTCCAAAATCTTTCCCTAACTCGGAATAAACTTCTTCCTTTTGGTGAAGCGACCTTACTTGCTCTGGCAATGACTGCTCTACCGATAAAAAATTAGGAAATTTACACGAATGAGCGGTAGACAAGAACACATGAGCTACATCCGAATTCGGGTTTTCTACAGCAAAAGCCTTTGTTGCTAAATAGGCAATTGCGGTATGCGGACAAGCAACATAACTAAACTTACTATAAATTTCAGCCACACCTTCAAGGGTCTCCTCATCTGTAAAACGATACGCTTTTACTAATTCACGAATTGTAGATCGATCTTCATTAAACATATCCATAATACGCACCCAATTACTTGGTGCCCCAACATCCATTGCATTGGCATGGGTTTGTACCGAAGGTCTCGTTTCATATGCCCCCGTTTCCAAAAATCGAGGAACCGTATCATTCGCATTTGTTGCTGCAATAAATTGCTGAACAGGTAAACCCATTTTATATGCTAATAAACCTGCGCCAATGTTTCCGAAATTGCCACTTGGAACAGAGAGCACCACGTTATTAAACCCTCCTCTTTTTAATTGAGCGTAGGCATTAAAATAATAAAACGTTTGCGGAATTAATCGCGCAATATTAATGGAATTGGCCGATGTTAGTCGAAGCTTCACATTCAATTCTTCATCTGCAAATGCTTGCTTTACCAGTGATTGGCAATCGTCGAACGTCCCATCAATTGCAATCGCTCTAATATTTTTACCATTTGTGGTTAATTGCAATCGTTGTATCTCGCTCACTTTTCCCTTTGGAAAAAGAATAGTAACTCGCGTATTCGGCACGCCTAAAAACCCAAGTGCTACCGCACCACCAGTATCGCCCGATGTAGCCACCAAAACATCTAACAGTTGTTCGCCATCTTTTAAAAAATAAGCCATTACACGACTCATAAATCGAGCACCAAAATCTTTGAACGCTAACGAAGGGCCATGGAATAATTCGAGCACAAAAGTTTCGGAATCCAATTTTACAACTGGTGCATCAAAATTTACGGCATCTTCAACTAATGCCTTTAAATCTTCATCAGAAATATCATCATCTAACAGCGTTGATGCAATTTGATATGCAATTTCTGGCAAAGAATAATGTTCAATAGTATCGATAAATTTTTGATCAAGTCTAGGGATTTCAATAGGCATATACAAGCCCTTGTCTTGAGGCATGCTATTAAAAACCGCTTCCTTAAAAGAAACTCGAAGTGCTTTATTGTTGGTACTGTATAATTTCATTTTGTTAGTATAGGGTATTGGGACAATCTTATAAATGTTTATTTTTATTCTATGCAATACTAAATAACCCTTGGTCCCTCGGCATTAACCGACGAAACATAAACATTACTATTAATTTTTAATTTTGTTAAATATTGTTGTTGTGCAGCTGTTATTTTCTTTGCCGTTTCCTCATCTTTGGTTAAGGCAAAAACAGACGGACCCGAGCCCGAAATCCCAAAGCCCACCGCTCCATTTTCCATCGCAAGTGAACGTAAGGTTTCAAACCCAGGAATCAATATAGAACGTACAGGTTCAATCAGCACATCTTTCATGCTTCGACCAACCAAATCAATATCATTTAAGAAAAGACCGCTTACCAAACCAGCCACATTACCCCATTGAGTAACGGCATCTTTCAGTAAAACTTTCGATCTAATCATCTGCCTAGCATCTTTTGTAGGCACATCAACCTCGGGATAAACAATGGCTGCAAATAAATTTGAAGGTGTGGGTAAAGCAACGATATCTAATGGTTCGTAGCTACGGATCAATACAAATCCACCCATTAGAGCTGGTGCAACATTATCGGCGTGACCATAACCGCAAGCTAGTTCTTCCCCCTTCATGGCAAACGGAACAAGCTCTTTAGCACTTAATACATTTCCCATTAGTTGATTAATAGCAAACAAGCCTGCAACGGTACTTGCCGAACTTGACCCTAATCCACTTCCAATAGGCATTTTTTTAAGTAGTTCTATCTCTACTCCAATGTCTGGTCGGTTTAAGTGTTTTAAATAATACTGTACACTTGCGCTTACAGTATTCTTAGCCGAATCTAATGGTAGTCTGCCGTCATCACCAGTAATCTTTACTAAACGCACCCCAGGTTCATCAACCAATCGCATTGTAACCTCATCGCCAGGTTCATTTACAGCAAAACCAAGTACATCAAAACCACAAACCACATTGGCAACGGTAGCAGGAGCAAAAACTTTTATTTCTTTCATTTTATCTTTTGTTTTCCTCATCGGATGAGTATCGACATGATGCAGATGCTCATCCGATGAGGGCTAAATTCCCTACCCTTTATCTCCCCCAACATTAATAATATCTGCAAAAACACCTGCAGCGGTTACTTCAGCACCAGCGCCAGGCCCTTTTACCACTAACGGCCTCTCTTTATAACGATCGGTAGTAAACGAGATAATGTTATCACTGCCCGAAAGCATATAGAACGGATGGTTTTCATCAACCATTTGCAAGGTAATCGACGCTTTACCACCCTCTAATTTACCAATGTATCGGAGCACCTTTTTTTGATTTTCTGCTTCTGTTTTCAACGCTGTAAAATACCCTGCGTTTACCTCCAACTGTTTATAAAATTCTTCCACAGTTGGTGCTTGTAAACAGGCATCCGGTAGCATACTTTCAATGCTAACATCTTTTTCTTCGAAGGCGTATCCTGCATCGCGAGCTAAAATTAGCATTTTGCGCATAAAATCTTTCCCATTTAAATCATCGCGCGGATCAGGTTCAGTATACCCTTTTTCTTGCGCTTCCTTCACAATTTCATGAAACGCTGCATCACCTTTAAAATGATTAAAAATATAAGAAATAGTACCCGATAATATGGCTTCTATTCTTGCCACCTTATCTCCACTCATCATTAAGTCTTTTAAAGTTCGTATAATCGGCAAACCTGCTCCTACATTGGTTTCATAGTAAAAGTCTACCCCGTATTTTCGAGCGGTATCTTTAAAGGTTTTATACTGGTCGAAACTGGCCGAATTGCCAATTTTGTTGCAAGTAACTACCGAAATGCTTGCTTCAAAAATACCTTGATAAAAAGGTACTGGCATTGGACTTGCAGTATTGTCTACAAAAACACAATTTGGCAAATTCATCGCTTTCATTTGAGCTACAAATTCAGCTAAATTAGCCTGCATTCCATTTAAATCTAAGGTTTCTTCCCATTGCTCTAGTGCAATACCATTGGGAGATAAAAGCATTTTTCTAGTATTACTTATACCCATTACTTTTACCTGCAAATCGTTATTTTTTGCTAAAAATGGCATTTGAACCAACAACTGTTTGAACAAGGTTTTCCCAATATTTCCTGTGCCTAAGCAAAAAATGTGGAGGGTTTTATTCAATTCGGCATAAAAAGCATCATGTACTGCGTTAATCGCTTTCGACAAATCTGTTTTAGCTATAATTACAGAGATATTATATTCTGATGAGCCCTGTGCAATAGCGTGAACGTTTACTCCATTTCTGCCTAATGCGTGGAATAATTTTCCTGAAATACCTGGTGTACGTTTCATATTCTCGCCCACTATTGCTAAAACCGACAGCCCATTTTCTACCTCTGGAACATCTAATTTCTTCGCTTGAAGTTCAAGATCGAACTCTTTCGAAATTAGTGCAACTGCTCTTATCGCATCATCTGGTTTAACCGCAAACGTGATGCTATGCTCTGAAGATGATTGTGTAATTAAAACAATATTAATTTGCTCGCGCGATAAAAGAGAGAATAACCGGCCACTAAACCCAGCTTTTCCTACCATGCCACTTCCAGCAAGGTTAATGATGCTAATTTCATCAATAGACGATATTCCTTTTATGGGTAAAGCGGATGGTTTCGCACCATGGCGGATGTAAGTTCCTTCGAAATCTACATCAAAAGTATTTTTAATAACGATTGGGATTTTCTTTAAAAACGCTGGAGTCATGGTGGGCGGATAAATTACTTTTGCCCCAAAATACGACAGCTCCATCGCTTCGATATAACTCAATTCGGGTAAAGAAAATGCTTTTTTAACCATTCTCGGATCAGCAGTCATCATCCCGTTTACATCGGTCCAAATTTGAATTTCGCTTGCATTTAATGCAGAGCCTAAAATTGCAGCAGTATAATCGCTCCCTCCTCTACCTAAGGTGGTTACTCGTTGTGCGTCGTTACTAGCTATAAATCCAGTTACAAAAAGCATTTTACCTTCATGCGTTTGGTAGAAATCTCTCACCAAAAAATCGGTTAGCTGCATGTCTATTTTTGCCTGACCGAAATTGCTATCGGTTTTAATAAATTGAACCGCATCGGCAAATACCGAGTCAGGAAATTTCTGTTTGGCGATATGGCAAACCATAAACGTAGAACAACGCTCGCCATAACTTAAAACTAAATCTTTTGCTTGTAAGCTTAACTCTTGCAAATTGTAAATAGCTTGCAAAAGTTCTTCAAGCTCATTAAAATAGAGTTTTAATTTGGTTAATACAGGATTCTGCGCTGCAGCGGGTAATAAGCCCCTAATTACTTCAAAATGACGATCTTCTATAGCCTTTAGCTCTTTGTTATAATCGTGCCCCAATGCTGCTTTTTCGGCCATTGAAGTAAGCAAGTTGGTTACTCCGCTCATTGCCGACAACACAATTACAGGTTTCTCTGCCTTTTGTTGTTCCTTTTCCAAAATGTTTAGCAAAGCGCTTATACTTGCTATCGAACCTACCGAAGTACCACCAAATTTTAAAATATTCATATTGATTAGTTGTTGTTTTTAATTGTAACATGGAGTACGTGATGCTGTTTCAAAACTTTCAAATTGTGCATCACTAGTTCATCTTAGCTTTTCATTATTTTTAAGTTAAAAAAAAAGCGCTCCCGATTTTGTCGGGAGCGCTTTGTATGTTGTGTTTAAATTATACCACTAGCGTTTCCCCATCAGACCTATGCCTGTTGTTGATGTAATAATGGTAATAATCGTATTGTTAAAAATCATCTTCGTTCTTAGTGTATTTTCTACACCGCTAAGTAGGTGAATATTTTTTACAATGTCAAGTATTATTTTAAAAAAAATACAAAAACCTTCCTCTTCAAGAAGAAACAGATCATAACGAAAAACTTTAAAAGAAATTTATATTTCTTTTCGCCTACCCTTAAATTAGTTCAACAGATCCAGAATGATAAATTTCTTTTATAGCCCACAACTTTTGCACATGATCGTCAAAAGTTATGTTACCAACAAAATGATAACGCTCCTAATTTTTTTCACAGAACGGATCATTTCCTGCGCAGAAAGGGTATTTTATATGATAAAACAATATTTGCAGAGAAGAGTATTAAGGAAGTAGTTCCTTTAGCTTGTTTTGGAGTTCTTCTCCTCGTAGGTTAACCGCAACAATCCTTCCGGTCGAATCCACTAAAAAATTTGCTGGGATAGCAGTAATCTTTAATTCCTTAGCTAAACCAGATAGATCATTTCCGTTAAATAAATTAACAAACTCATTCATCTTATCACTATCAATAACCTCAAGCCATTTTTTATGAGCATTTTTCTCATCAATTGAAATAGCAACTATCTTAAATCCTTTGCCCTTAAATTTTTTATGTGCTATAATTAAATTTGGGGTTTCTTGCCTACATGGAACGCACCAAGTTGCCCAAAAGTCTACTAAAGTGTATTTCCCGAAAGCAGTAGTACTTTTAACTAATTTATTTTCAGTGTTCAAAATTTCAAAATAAGGTAGCTTCATGCCAACTGTATAAGGTGGATTTACAAGCTGTTTTTCATCTGAAATTCTCCTATCTACGTTTTTTCTCACATGAATTCCATATTCTGATTTCTTTAACCGATCTGATAACAAATTAAATGTCTTTTCTACTTTTGCAGCTGGAATTGATTGATTCACTATTACTACAATCATGTTTTTTAATGAAGCTTCTGAATCTGGATGTTCTTTAATAACCTTAACAACCTGATCAGTCATCTCATTAAAAAATCGAAGTTCATCGACAGTCTTCTGTTCTCTATCGCCAATATTATTTTTAATACGACTAATAACTGCACTATCAATACTTTTTAGATAAACACTTCTGATTAATTCAAAATTATTTTGCACTTTGTTCATTGAGCCACCATCAAGTAAAAAACGCTTTTTATTGGTATCATAAATAAGGTTAATTTTTTCTTCCATTATAACTCGGCAGCTTTGGGGATTTCGATAAGATAGTGGACTGTCGTTCAAGATATTATTAACATTATTATTGTTACTAAATACGAGTGCCGCAGATGCTTGTGCGCCAAAGCGATGAACTGGATTATAAGTTCCTTCTAATAAAAATTTGCCATCTTTTATTTCTACTCCTTTCAGTAATTTGATTTCATTATCAAATGCATAAACATATTTAAAAGTATCAGCTCCAATTACTTCACCATCTATTTTAAATGGTTTTTGCTGCGCAATTGTATCAATGCATAGGGTACATAACAAGATAATCAGTAATTTTTTCATTTTTGTTTTATTTTAAGATGGCGACTATATCGCCATCTGTTTAAGGATTTTAACAAGCACTTGACAAAGCACAGCACCAATTTATTTGCATCTGCACTTCTTCTTCTGGGTGCGTATCATTGCTCCATCCAGACATGCAATTATTATACCTACATATTGAGTTATCCATGCCTGTCAAGTGATCGCAATTACTTGCTGGTGCATTCCCTCCCATTACTTTCTTCATCTCAGCTATACTGAGTAAATTTACTTTTTTCATCTTATTAATTCTGATTTTGGTTAATTGCTTTTTTACCACGTAAAAACATAAAACGGCATGGGTTTTACAACATCTATACTTGGTTGGCACAATTCATTTGCAACTGTATTGTGCTTTTGTACAAAATCTTAAATGAATACTAAGGCAATAAATGCTTAATATCTTCTAATTTATAGGGGTCTAGTAGTTGATAACCATCAATTAAAATCGTTGGCGTAACTTTAATCTTGGTCAAATCAAACCATGCGTTTTGTTTCTCGATTACTAAATTCATATCTTCATTCAGTTTAATCGGGTTCATTACTTACATCGTTACGAGTTGTAAAAATCACTTTAACCTTTAGCGCCTTTAATAATGTATATAGTGCATGGTCTGTGGTATGTAGTGATGAACTAAATAAATGCTTCATTTTTCTCCTGTTTAATACCCCCTAAATTAAAGCCTAAAAAAATAGTTACAAACAAATGGCGCAGACAGGTAGATTTCCTGCGTGAACAGGTATAAAAATTGCGTGAAACGGCTTTTTAACATTCAAGCTGTAGACACGTAAATAAATTTATAATTCCTTCTCCTTAGAATTACTTTCAAAAAATTGAAATTAATTTATAGTTAACAGAAAATTTTTCAAAAAGATAGTGAAGAATCCTTCGAGACTGCCGGCGACTTTGTTCGAGGTTTGTTCGGTCAGTGTTCGAGGAACGTTCGCTAAAAGTGGCTTTAAGCGAAGAATCATCGAAGGTTCCTCGGACTCTCCTCGACCACACTACAACCATTTTCAATTTAACAAAAGAGATAAAAGAAGTCTCTAGGTTAATCAAAAATGATTTTATTAAAAAAGATCAGCTATAGCTTAATATGCCCTCCAATAGCCCATAATAGTCCTTAAAAAGGATTTGAATGATCATCAGCACCTCAAGATTTGTCACTTTATGAAATTCTCGGAGAATCTTAAAATAAAATAAGCTATTCAAAAAATCATCAGCCCAAAACAATAAGCTAAAATTTAAATAGAGCACAGCGAATGATGTTAACTTAAAGTTAAAGCAAAAATTCTTGCAAACTTTTACACTTGACCACTATTAAACTAATCCTAAATATAGACAATAGCAGCGACACAACTTTTGTAACTGGCTGCAAGTACGCACATAAAGTATCGATAATTTCCATGCGCTGTTTAATCTGTGTAATCATATTACTACCTTTACCCCCTTATATGCAAGGATTAGTTATCAAATCTACCGGAAGCTGGTATCAAGTGTATGCCGAAAATGGCAAGAACTACGATTGCCGAATAAAAGGCAAATTTAGGATTCAAGGTATTCAAACTACCAACCCCATTGCTGTTGGCGATAAAGTTGAGTTTGAGCTAGAGCCGAATGCGCAGACCGGTGTAATAGACACGCTGCACGACCGTAAAAATTACATCATTCGCAAATCGATTAACCTCTCTAAACAAGCTCAAATTATAGCCGCTAATTTAGATCAGGCTTTTCTAATCGTTACCCTGGCTTCTCCCAGAACATCGCTAGGCTTTATTGATCGTTTTTTAGTCACCTCAGAAGCCTATAGTATCCCAACGTGTTTGGTGTTTAATAAATTAGATCTTTTTAGCACACAAGGACTAGAGATTTTAGCCGAATACAAATCCATTTATGAAAAAATAGGCTATCCATGTTATGAAGTTTCGGCTTTAAAAGGAACAAATATTGATCAGATAAAAGCGTTGTTAAAAGACAATATCACGTTATTTTCAGGACATTCGGGCGTAGGTAAATCGAGCTTAATTAATGCACTATTACCAGGTTTCGAAATTAAAACTGGCGAAATATCTGATTGGAGTGATAAGGGGCAACATACCACAACCTTTGCAGAAATGCACACCTTACCATTTGGAGGCTACCTAATCGATACACCCGGAATTCGTGAATTAGGCATATTCGATATTAAACCTGAAGAGCTGAGCCATTATTTTGTAGAAATGCGTGAACGTTTAAACCAATGTAAGTTTAACAATTGCAGGCATATTAACGAACCTGGCTGCGCTGTACTGAAGGCCGTAGAGAATAACGAAATTGAAATAAGTAGATACGAAAGCTATTTAAGTATGTACCACGGGAATGATACGCGCGCTTAGTTGTTCGTTAGATGGTTTGTTGTTTAGGTGTTTAGATCAAAAAGTATGCATAAACCTTGCCCAACAAACTAAAAACAAACCAACCAAAAACTAAAATGAGAGCAATACTACAACGTGTAACACAAGCAAGCTGTACGGTAGACCATAAAGTTACTGGCGAAATCGGCAATGGCTTTTTAGTGCTTTTAGGGATTGAGGATGCCGATTCCCAAGAAGACTTGACATGGTTGGCCCAAAAAATTGCCAATATGCGTGTTTTTAACGACGAAAATGGATTAATGAATAAGGCTTTGGCTGATATTGATGGCAATATTTTATTAATCAGTCAGTTTACCTTGTTTGCTGTTACAAAGAAAGGGAATAGGCCTGGTTTTACGAGAGCAGCAAGACCAGATAAAGCTATTCCTATGTACGAAGAAATGATAAAACAACTATCTGCCCTCATTAACAAAGAGATACAATGTGGTATTTTTGGCGCGGATATGAAAATTAGTTTGCTAAATGATGGTCCAGTTACGATTATAATGGACACGAAAGACAAGGATAATCATTAACGAAGCCAAGCTAAAAGCAAATTTAAAACAATAAGCATGACTATAGAACAAGCTCAAGAGCGAGTAGATCACTGGATCAAAACCACTGGCATTCGCTATTTTAACGAACTAACCAACACTGCTATTTTAATGGAAGAAGTTGGTGAAGTTGCTCGAATTATGTCGCGCAAATATGGCGAGCAATCGTTCAAGAAAAGCGATGAAGAGGTAAATTTGGCCGACGAAATGGCCGATGTGTTGTTTGTGCTTATCTGTTTAGCCAATCAAACCGGAATAGATCTGAATGAAGCTCTTATCAAAAATTTAGAGAAAAAAACAATTCGTGATACCGATCGTCATCAAAATAATGAAAAGCTAAAATAACTAAACGCTTATCGCTTTTTACAACACCGCTTTAATTTTCGCAGCAGCTTCTGCCAATTCCTCTTGTGAGGGTTTTAATTTTTCTTTTGCAAAATTCATATCGCTAACATTGTTCATCGGTATTAAATGAATATGCGCATGAGGCACTTCCAGTCCGATTACTGCTACACCTACCTTCTTACATGGAAAGGCTTCTTTTAATCCTTTTGCTACTCGTTTAGCAAATAATGTTAAACCCATGTAAAGTTCATCATCCATTTCAAAAATATAGTCGACCTCCTTCTTGGGAATAACTAATACATGGCCCATTACCAAAGGACTAACATCTAAAAAAGCTAAAAAATCTTCTGTTTCAGCAACTTTATGTGAGGGAATTTCTCCACTTACAATTTTCGAAAATATACTCATCTTTACTTTATTTGTCGTGGAGCGTTTGGCGTTAAGCGTTCAGAACACCTTACGCCAAACACGCTACGCTTATCGTGATATTTCTAAAATTTCGAACTCAACTTTGCCTGCTGGCACTTGTATTTCGGTTGTATCGCCCACCGATTTACCTAGTAAACCTTGTGCAATTGGCGATTTTACAGATATTTTCCCTGTTTTTAAATCGGCCTCGCTTTCGGCAACCAATTGATAGCTCATGGTTGCTCCATTCTTAAGGTTTTTTATCTTAACGATTGATAATGCTAACACTTTTGTTAAGTCAAGTTTCGACTCGTCTATAAGTCGGGCGCTAGATAAGGTAGCATCTAACTTAGAGATTTTTGCCTCATGTAAACCCTGGGCCTCTTTAGCTGCATCGTATTCGGCGTTCTCAGAAAGATCACCTTTATCTCTAGCCTCAGCAATTTGTTTCGAAATTAGCTGACGGCCAGTTGTTTTTAAATAATGTACTTCTTCTTTTAGTTTGTCTAACCCTTCTTGGGTATAATACGTTACCTCTGTCATCGCTCTATTATTTTATAAAATCCTATAAAAAACAAACAAGACTACATCGGTTATTAGCCTACATAGTCTTGCTTCACTTAAAACGAAGATATAAGGCTATTCTTACAAAAGCAAATATTTGTGGTAAAATTACTATACAAGGATGGAAAATACGTTAGTTTGGCGTGGAGCAATAAGCAGAACCTATAATCATGTAAAAAACGAAATGAACCAAATTACTGACTCCCCTTACAAATAGGCGAATGTTTAACAGGAAAATTCAATGAATTTGCAATGAAACACATCTTATTGGCTTCTTCGTGCAAGGTATTGGCGAGTTCAATTTGCTCCTTCTTCGAAATCAATACCTCAGGTTGTAATAGCACTTCTTTAAACTGCCCACTGCCATCTGCATTTTCAATCATTGTACCAACAGCATTATCTTTATATTCCATTACTACAATATCATTTTTTGAACAAAGATGTAGATACCACAACATATGGCAAGATGAAATGGAAGATAGCAACAAATCTTCTGGGTTATACTTGGTTTTGTCGCCCAAAAAAACCGAGTCAGACGAACCTGAAATAGGTTGTTTATTTTCAATAGACACCACAAAATCACGATCATATGAACGATAATCCATCGTGCCCGACCCTTTATTACCTGCCCAAACTAAATTGGTTTTATATTGATGTTCTTTTGCCATGTGCTTAGTATTGAGATTTTGCTTTGGTATTTTGCACGGAGCACGGAGCTTTCGAAGATCAAATACAAATCATGAACTCCTCGCTCCGAGCCCTGAGCCTCATGCTCTTTTACTCTTTGCTAATTTAAAGAATTATAATTTCATTTCCACTAATTTTTGCGCCAAAACTTCAGAAATTTTACGGTACGAATCAAAGGTCCATCCAGCAACATGAGGGGTTAAAATAACTCGGCCACTCTCTATTAATTCATCGAACCAAGGTTGTTCTCTCAATGATGGGAATTTTTCGGTTTCGAGCACATCTAAACCAGCTCCAAGTAGTTTACCTTTTTTTAGCTGCGAAAGTACAGCAGTGGTATTCACAATTTCGCCCCTAGCCGTATTGATAAAAAACAGAGGCTTTTTGAAATGGAATAAATACTCGTCATTTACCATTTGTTTGGTTTCTGCAGTGAGTGGAATATGTAAACTTAATACATCGCTATGTTTTACAATCTCCTCCATACTAACTTCTCGAACATAATCATCAGAGAAGCCCGTTTTGTACTTATCATAGGCAATAATTTTGACACCAAAACCCGATAATTTCTTAGCAAAACTTTGACCCATAAAACCATAGCCAATTAAACCTACCACCTTACCTTTTAATTCGTAGCCTCTATTGCCCTCTCTATCCCAAATCCCCCGTCTAATCTCTTCATCCGCTTTGCGAAAATTATTCATTAGCGACAACAACAAACCAATAGCATGCTCGCCAACAGCATCACAATTACCCTCTGGCGCATTAATTAATTGAATATTTTTTTCTTTCGCCTCAACTTCATCAATATTATCAAGCCCTGCTCCGGCTCTTGCAACAAACTTTAAAAGTGGTGCGGCATCAAGTAATTGTTTATCAATCCGAAACTTTGTACGAACGGCAATGCCAACATAATTAGTAATAATGGCTAAGGTTTCTGCCCTGTTAATTAGGGGTTTGTCGTCTACTTCAAATCCAAGCGCTCTAGCTTTTTCGGCAAATGCCGGATGCAAATCATCAACTATTAAAATCTTTTTACTCATCAAATTTTCCCTTTTATATATTCTTTGACCTGAATAATCCAATCACCAGTCAATGGATCTAATTTCACATCAGGCTCAACACCAATATCTTCATGTTTTAAATCTCTGGCAGAGCCCCCCATATCGGTAGGATAAAACAAGAAACGACCGCTGGGCAACAAAATGGTTTTACCATAATTGCTTCCATAAGTGATGGTTCCCTTCGTAGTTTCACCTATAGTGGTGATGTTTTTTCGACCTTTCAGGCTGATCACAAATTGCTCGGCATTGCTTACACTAAATCCATTATGGAGAACATAAACGTGACCTTTATAGCTTTTCAAAAAGTTAATAAATTGCTGTGACGTTTTATAGGCACCACCACCGTTATTTCTAACATCGACAATTAAATTTGGCACCGAAATTTGCGATTTAATTTGATTGAAAAAATCGGTTGCCTTTTTTACATTGGTATTGCTAGCAGCAAAACTACTTAATCTTAAGTATCCTATGTCTTTTTCTAACGCTTTATACTCGAAATTATCGCTGCCCTTACTTAACTCGTTATAAGTTGTACCCACTACTTTTTGATAACGCAAATCATCAATCCGGCCATTCCTAAATCTCACATTTCGGTAAAGCACATAGGGAGTTGGTGAATTCAAAAATCGGATGGCTTCGAAACGACTTGAATCTGTTTGCTTTAAAATAGCTTCAACAATTCCTGTACTTAGGTTTTGCAGATAAAAAACTCCTGGCGACTGCTCATAAACTACCGCCTTATTTTTTCCACTAAGCGAATAGTAACTACCTACAATGCTGTTTATCGGTGCCCCAACATATTTCCGTTCTAACTCATTGCTATTTAGAGTTGGCTTAAAATAATCAAATTTATAGGCCGAATCTGGTTTTCGATATAAACCCAAATGATTGTCTTTTAAAGGATATATGAGCTTCAGCAACTGCTGATAAATAAAGAAATCATCTTTTGATTTCAAATCATTTCGGAGAGTTTCGTAAAGTTGGTGATACGTATGGTCGTTTTTAAGCTGTGCTTTAAAAGAAGGCACTTTCTGTATCGCTTTATAAAGCGCGTCTAAATCTGCAATGTTTTGTTGCTCTTGGGCATTTGCATTTTGTATAATAATGAATGCTAATAAAAGTAAAATTAATTTCCTCATCATAAGCAGACGATAATAAATGATTTAAGGTTGCGTCAACTTGCTTAAGTGCTGTGTTAGCGTAATGAAATCAGCCACAGACAATTGCTCTGCTCGTTTATCAAAAAACACATGATTATCCATTTTATCTTTTGGTATGGTACCTGATAAAGCGTTTCGTAAGGTTTTTCGGCGTTGATTAAAGCCACCTTTTACTGCTCGCCAGAATAATTTCTCGTCGCACGGCAACGTTTCCATTTTATTTCTACTTAAACGAATAACGCCCGAATTTACTTTTGGAGGCGGATTAAAGGTGCCTGGCTTAACTGTAAACAAATATTCAATATCATAATAAGCTTGAATTAATACACTTAAGATACCATATTCTTTTGAACCTTCTTTTGAAGCGCAGCGTTCGGCTACTTCCTTTTGAAACATGCCTACCATTTCGACCACTTGATCTTTATGTTCAAGAATTTTGAATAAAATTTGTGATGAAATATTGTAAGGGAAATTACCAATTATTGCAAACTTCCCAGGAAAAATAGAAGTCAGGTTAAGTTTTAAGAAATCGCCACTAATTAGTCGCTCACCCAACTGGGGATATTTTGCAGCTAAAAAGGCAACTGATTCAACATCTATATCAATTAAAAATGTTTCCAAGTCGGCCCTTCCCAATAAAATATCGGAAAGAATCCCCATTCCCGGACCTACTTCTAGCACTTGACTATATTGATCGGTGTGGATTAAGCCATTCACAATTTTCTCGGCAATTTTTTTGTCGGTTAAAAAGTGTTGACCTAAATGTTTTTTCGCTTTAACTAAACTCATTAGCGCAAAGTTAAGACTTAATTCCATACTGTCCCATTTTTCACCACCTTAGAACCCCAAGACACCTAAGACTTGCGTTTTCTTGGGTGTCTTGAGTGGTAAAATTTACAATGGTAAAAAATAATTCCTTAATTTGCACAAAATTCTCAATTCAGCATGAGCGATAAAGTTAAAATAGGCATAAGCATAGGCGATGTAAATGGTATTGGTTTAGAGGTAATTTTAAAAACGTTATCCGAAAGCCGTGTATTGGATTACTGTATCCCTATTGTTTATGGCAATACAAAGGTCTCTTCGTTTCATAGAAAAGCATTACATATGAGTGATTTTATGTTCAATGTGATTTCTCAAGCCGATCAAGCTAATCCGCGAAAAGCGAATATGATTAACTGTTGGGAAGAAGATGTAAAAATTGAACTTGGAAAAAGCACTGAAATTGGCGGAAAGTATGCATTAATTTCATTAGAAAGAGCAACCAACGATTTAGTAAGCGGCGCGATTGATGCTTTGGTAACAGCACCAATTAACAAGCAAAACATTCAGTCAGACACCTTTACCTTTCCCGGCCACACCGAATATTTACAAGAACGTAGCGGAAGTAAAGATGTGTTAATGTTCTTGATTAGCGAAGATTTGCGTGTTGGAGTAGTTACGGGGCACATCCCTGTATTAGATGTTCCAAAATCAATCACGAAAGAAAAAATTGTAAAAAAGCTTCAATTAATTAACGATAGTTTAAAGAAAGATTTTTGGATCGAAAAACCTAAAATTGCAGTACTTGGCCTAAATCCACACGCAAGTGATAATGGTCTTTTAGGCAAAGAAGAACTAGAAATTATTAGTCCAGCTATACAAGAAGCATTCGATAAAGGCATTATTTGTTTTGGACCCTATTCTGCCGATGGTTTCTTTGGCAATGGAACTTACAAGCAATTCGACACTGTTTTAGCCATGTATCACGATCAAGGTCTGATTCCATTTAAAACTATTGCATTTGAAACGGGTGTAAACTATACAGCAGGATTAAAGTTTGTACGTACTTCGCCAGATCATGGTACAGGTTACGACATTGCAGGCAAGGGCATAGCCGATCCAACTTCATTTATGGAAGCGTTATTTGCTGCTGTACACATTGTGAAACACCGTAGAGAACAAGAAAGTTTACTCAGCAATCAACTCCGTTCGGGTGGGAAAATTATCGAAACCGCTGCCGATGTAAAAGATGACGCGAATTAGCTCAATACCTATGAAAAGAAATTTAACTTTTATAATCTCGTTATTTTTAGTCTGTATTTTTTCTAAACCTGCAGTTGCAGAAGACATATATATCGAATATTCTACAAAAGACAAAAATGGAAGAGCAATAGATACTAAGATATATTTAAAGCAGGGTGATGCAAGGGTGGATTTGTACATAGACATGAGCAAGATGAAGCTTACCACGACTAGCTTAATTCTTAAAAATAATCCAGATGAAGTTACCGTTTTCAATTCATTAACCAAATCTTATACGAAAACAATAAAACCGAAAAGAAAGCAAATTTTAACAAACTATAGCATAACGGTAATAGGTAAGGAAAAAGTTGGGAAATATAATTGTACTCGCATAAGAGTAAAGAGCAAAGACAAATCCTTTGATGTATGGAATACTAAGGACTTACCTGCGTTTAAGCTACCTATTGAAAATGGCCAAACCAATCTTGATAAAAAATTAGCTGATGAGCTGGAAAAGAAAGGAATTTCTGGGATGGTGGTAAAAACGGTTTATTTTAACCCTGGAACTACAACACCAAAGTTAACTATGGAACTTAAGAAGTATGAGACTAAACCTTTAAGTGCTTCATTATTTAAAATCCCGTCAGGCTATACAGAAAGCAAAGGCAATCCATATAAAAACATGAGTCCCGAAAAAAAGAATGAACTGATGAAGCAAATGATGGAGCAGCTAAAAAGTAAACAATAAGAACTCCATCCTTTTTTCCAAAAAACATTTCATTTTAATAAAATTATTCTTACCTTTGCAGGCTAAAATTTAGTTACAATTGAAGGCATTAAAACAATTTTCAATCCCGTTTACAGGCTTAAAATTGGGCAAACATCAATTTGAGTTTGAGATTGATAAGAGCTTTTTTGATGCATTTGAGTACTCTTTAGTGAAAGATGGGGCTTTAAAAGCAATAGTCGACCTTGACAAACAAGAAACGATGTTGATTTTACATTTCCACATTAAAGGAACGCTACAATTGAACTGTGATAAATGTTTGGCTGAATTTTCTCAACCTATTGAAATAAATGAAAGGCAGATTGTAAAGTTTGCTGAGGACAACTTAGAGAGCGATGATTTAGAGATTATCGTGCTAAATAAAAAGGAAAGTGCTATCGATGTTTCGGAATTAATTTACGAATTCATTACAGTAGCGATACCTTACATTAACAAATGCGAACAAGTTGGCAAAGCGTGCGATCAAGAAATGATAGCAACCTTAACTAAGTTAGCCAGTGGAAGCGCAGAAAAAGAAGAAGAACAAAATGACGACCCTCGTTGGGCGGCATTAAAAAAATTAAAATAATAATTAAATAAACAGCAATGGCACATCCAAAACGCAAGATTTCGAAACAAAGAAGAGATAAAAGAAGAACACACTACAAAGCTGTAGCACCTTCTTTGGCAACTTGCCAAACTACTGGCGCTGTACATGTTCCTCATCATGCATATAATGTTGATGGTAACTTATACTACAACGGTAAATTAGTTATAGAAAACACTTCACTAGGTTAATTTTCTAAGAAAATTTTTGTGTTTCCATTGGTTTAAGGTTAACTTCGAACCAACGTTTATACACGAAAGATTTTTACTATGAAAATAGGTCTCGATATAATGGGCGGAGACTATGCTCCCAAAGCAATCGTTTTGGGAGCAATAGCTGCTCATAAATCCCTCAATTCTGATGAGCATATTGTGCTAATCGGAGATACCCAGCAGATTAAACCTCTACTTTTGGAGCAGGGATTCAACCCTGATCACTTCGAATATCATCATACCGATGAGGTTATTGGTATGGGCGAACATGCCACCAAGGCAATTCTACAAAAACCTAATTCAAGCATCGCTGTAGGTTTCCAATTACTAAAAGAAGGAAAAATAGATTCATTTGCAAGCGCAGGTAACTCTGGCGCTATGCTTGTTGGTGCTGTATTTAGCGTAAAACCTGTTCCAGGCATCTCTAGGCCATGCCTATGTACTATTGTACCCAAATTAAAAGGGGGCACCGGTTTACTGTTAGATGTAGGTGCTAATGCAGATTGCAAGCCAGACAATTTATTAGAATTTGGCGTTTTAGGTAGCATGTATGCAGAAAACATCATGCAAATCGAAAATCCAAAAGTAGCATTAATGAATATTGGTGAGGAAGACGAAAAGGGAAATATGATTGCTTTGGCTAGTCACCGCTTAATGAAAGAAAAGCAACTCTTTAATTTTGTAGGTAATGTGGAAGGGAGAGATTTGTTTAACGAAAAAGCCGATGTAATTGTTTGCGATGGATTTACAGGAAATATCATGCTTAAACTAGCTGAATCATTTTATGTATTAACCATTAAAAAAGGTTTAAAGGATGAGTTTTTTGATCGTTTTAACTATGAAAACTATGGCGGGAGCCCAGTTTTAGGTGTAAATGCACCAGTTCTAATTGGTCACGGAATATCAAGCCCTGAAGCTATTAAAAATATGATTTTCCAATCCCGAGATATGATAAATACCGGATTGGTGGGTAAAATACAAGCTGCATTCCAATAATTAAAATCAAATAAAAATGAACAAAATTCACGCTGCTATTACTGCAGTTAATGGTTATGTCCCAGACTATATCATGACGAATAAAGAACTGGAAACCATAGTCGATACATCTGATGAATGGATCACTTCCAGAACTGGCATTAAAGAGCGGAGAGTATTAAAAGGAGAAGGCTTAGGTACTTCAGATATGGCAGTCGAAGCTGTAAATGGTTTACTTAAAAAAAGAGGCATTGGTGCCGAAGAAATTGAATTGATTATTTTCTGTACTACTACACCAGATTATCCATTTCCAGCATCAGCAAATGTTTTGGCCGACAAAATAGGCGCAAAAAACGCCTGGGGTTACGATTTACAGGCTGCTTGCTCGGGATTTATATTTGGATTATCAACCGGCGCTCAATTTATCGAGTCGGGAAAACATAAAAAAGTATTGGTTGTAGGAGGCGATAAAATGTCGTCGATTATCAACTACCAAGATCGTACTACCTGTATTATATTTGGTGATGGCTGTGGTGCAGTTTTACTTGAGCCGAATGAAGAAGGCTTAGGCGTTCAAGATTCTATTTTACGTAGCGATGGTTCGGGTAGAAATTACCTCGGACAAAAAGCGGGTGGGTCTGCTCGTCCAGCAAGTGCCGAAACCGTAGCCAATAACGAACACGTGGTACACCAAGAAGGTCAGGCTGTATTTAAATTTGCCGTAACCAACATGGCCGATGTGGCTGCCGAAATTATGGAACGCAACCAATTAACCTCTGATGATGTAACCTGGTTAGTACCACACCAAGCAAATAAACGAATTATAGATGCTACGGCATCGAGAATGGGCTTGGATTCAGATAAAGTAATGATCAATATCGAACGTTACGGAAACACTACCAACGGAACTATTCCTCTTTGTTTATGGGAATGGGAAAGTAAACTCAAAAAAGGTGATAATTTAATCTTAGCCGCATTTGGCGGAGGCTTTACCTGGGGATCAGTTTACTTGAAATGGGCCTATACTAGTTAATTGGTTGTTTAGTTGGTTTGGTGGTTAGATTAAAATCTAGGACTAAAAAACGAAACACCCAAAAAACCAAACAACCAAATCAAAAAACCAAAAAAAATAATAACTTAGTTAATTCATAAGACACCAATTTTTTTAATATGGATATCAAACAAATTCAGGAACTCATTAAATTTGTTTCTCGGTCGGGGGTAAATGAAGTTGCAATTGAGCAAGAAAACTTCAAAATTACCATTAAAACTAACCAAGCACCAGTTTATGTAAATGCAGCCTTGCCTGCGCCAGTAGCAGCACAGCCTGTACCACAGGCAGCACCAGCAGTAGAAATTAAAAGCACTGCATCTCCAGAAGCTGAAGATACTTCAAAATACATTACCATTAAGTCGCCAATGATTGGTACATTTTACCGCTCATCAAGTCCAGATAAACCTTCATTTGCAAATGTTGGCGACGAAATTGCAACAGGCAAAGTAATTTGCATCATCGAAGCCATGAAATTATTTAACGAAATCGAAAGCGAAGTATCTGGCCGTATCGTTAAAGTATTGGTAGATAATGCATCACCTGTTGAGTACGACCAACCTTTATTCTTAGTAGAACCCATTTAATTAGCCAATTAGCTAATTAGCTAATTTAAAATCTATGTTTAAAAAAATATTAATTGCTAACAGGGGCGAAATCGCTTTGCGTATTATCCGTACCTGTAAAGAAATGGGCATTAAAACGGTTGCTGTTTATTCTACTGCCGATAGGGAAAGTTTGCATGTGCGCTTTGCTGATGAGGCTGTATGTATTGGCCCACCACCCAGTAAAGATTCATATTTAAGTATTCCCAATATTATTTCTGCAGCCGAATTAACCAATGCCGATGCCATTCACCCTGGCTATGGCTTCCTTTCAGAAAATGCTAAATTTTCGTCGGTTTGTCGCGATTATGGAATTAAATTTATTGGCGCTACCCCTGAGCAAATCAATGGCATGGGCGATAAAGCCTCTGCTAAAGAAACCATGAAAATTGCAGGCGTACCCACTATTCCAGGTTCCGAAGGCTTGTTAGAAAGCGTAAAGGATGGGATAAAAATCGCCAAAGAAATGGGCTATCCCGTTATCTTAAAAGCAACAGCTGGTGGCGGTGGTCGAGGTATGCGTATTGTTTGGAAAGACGAAGAATTTGAAAACGCATGGGATAGTGCTCGTCAGGAATCGGGTGCCGCTTTCGGCAACGATGGTCTTTATTTAGAAAAGTATATTGAAGACCCACGTCATATCGAGATCCAAATTATTGGCGATCAATATGGTAAAGCATGTCACCTATCAGAAAGAGATTGCTCTATCCAACGTCGCCATCAAAAGCTAGTTGAAGAAGCACCATCTCCATTTATGACTCCCGAATTAAGAGAGAAAATGGGTATTGCTGCCATTAAAGGCGCACTTGCAGTAAGTTATGAAGGTGCAGGAACAGTAGAATTTTTGGTCGACAAGCATCGTAACTTCTATTTCATGGAAATGAATACCCGTATTCAGGTAGAACATCCGGTAACAGAAGAAGTAATTAACTTCGATTTAATTAAAGAGCAAATTAAAGTGGCCGCCGGAATTCCTATTTCTGGAAATAATTATGTGCCAAATATGCATGCGATCGAATGCCGTATTAACGCTGAAGATCCATTTAATAATTTCAGACCTTCACCAGGTAAAATCACTAATTTCCATTCACCAGGTGGGCATGGTGTACGTGTAGATACGCATGTGTATGCAGGTTATCAAATTCCATCAAACTACGATTCGATGATCGCAAAATTGATTTGTGTAGCGCAAACGCGTGAAGAAGCCATTTGCACCATGGAACGTGCCTTAAGTGAATTTGTAATTGAGGGGGTTAAAACAACCATCCCATTCCACTTAAAATTGATGAAAGACCCGAACTTTAGAGCAGGTAATTTTACTACTAAGTTTATGGAGACGTTCGAATTTTCAGAATAAACTCATCTTTTTTTATATTTAACTCGTAAATACCATTCTATATCAAATAGAATGGTATTTTTGTTTACTAACTAGCATCAATGAGCGACAATAAAACTAAGGATCTAATCGATTCTATTAAAAATAAAGGAAAGAGCTTAGAGGCAGAAATGTCTTTTTTTGACCATATAGACATTCTACGTAAGCATTTATTAAGAGCACTCGCTGTAGTTACCCTTTTTACCTGTGGGGCTTTTTACTTCTCCGACTTTATTTGGCATAGCATAATTATGGCGCCAAAAGATCCAAATTTTTGGACCTACAGAATGATGTGTAAGCTGGTAGAGCTCTTCCCAAATGTAATTCCTCAAGATTTTTGTATCACGGAAATCAAAGCCAAAATCATTAATACCCAAATGGCAGGTCAATTTACACTACTCATGAACTCGAGTATTGTAGCTGGTCTAATGCTGGGTGTACCTTATATATTATTCGAAGTTTGGTTGTTTATTAAGCCTGCCCTTTTAGAAGCCGAAAGAAAATCGGCAAGTGGATTTGTTGCTTTCGCTTCTCTACTATTTATTATAGGCGTACTATTTGGGTATTATATCATTTGCCCAATGTCTGTTAACTTCTTAATTAATTTCACGGTAAGTCCTGATATTGAAAATACCTTTCAGATCGATTCGTACCTCTCTACTGTATTAACGCTTACCATCGGAACAGGTATAATTTTTCAATTGCCCGTAGTGATTTACATCCTTTCTAAACTTGGTGTAATGACTCCTCAATTTATGAGAAAAAGCAGACGCTATGCAGCCGTGTTAATTCTTGTAATCGCAGCCATTGTAACCCCAACTGCCGATCCATATACCATGTTAATTGTAGCGCTACCTTTATTCTTGTTATATGAGTTAAGTATTATGATTTCGGCTAACATTCAGAAGAAAAAATTAATAGCAGAGAAAGAGTTTTACAAGAATTAAGCGCAACAAAAACTTTACGCATAATCTTCATTATTCTACATAAATTTGAGAAATGTCAACAAATAAAAAGTTAAAAATTGCAATTGGTGCAGACCATGCTGGTTTCGAGTATAAAGAACTGTTAAAGGAGTATTTAACGGCTCACGAAATTAAAGACTTTGGTACCTATTCTCTCGATTCAGTCGATTATCCAGACTTTGCCCACCCTGTAGCTTCAGCTGTAGAAAGCAAAGAATTTGATTTCGGTGTATTGGTATGTGGAAGCGCGAATGGCGTGGCCATTACTGCAAACAAGCATCAGCACATCAGGGCTGCAATTTGCTGGCAAAATGAACTAGCTTCTTTAGCTAGACAGCATAATAATGCGAATATAATTTGTATTCCTGCCAGATTTGTTTCTACAGATTTAGCGAAAGAAATGGTCGATACTTTTTTAAGTACCGACTTTGAAGGTGGAAGACATGGAAATAGAGTAAACAAAATATCCTGCTAACTTATACCCCTAATAAAACCAATATGATAAAAAGACCAATACTATACACCGGCTTAGCGGTATTACTAAGCCTGAGTGCAGTAGCGCAAGACCAAAACGCTATAAAATTTAGCAAAACCATTACCAAAGATAGAGGTTATGACCACCTTTCTATACTAGCTTCTGATGAGTATGAAGGTAGAGAAACTGGCAAAAAAGGCGCATGGATGGCCGCAGAGTACATCAAAAAACAATTTAAAAGTTTTGGCTTAAAGGGCCCTGTAAAAGAAGGCTCTGATCCGTATTTTCAGAAAGTAGGCCTAATAACCAATGATATTAGTTCGTCATCATTCTCAGTTAATGGAAAAGCGAAACAGCTTTATAAAGATTTTGTTATCGCAAACGGAAGTGTACCTAACGCAGGATTAGCGTTAGATGGTAGCGAAGTTGTTTTTGCAGGTTATGGCCTTACTAAAGAAGGGTATGATGATTTCGCAGGTGTTAATGCAGAAGGAAAAATAATAATGATCTTTTCTGCTGGCGATCCAACGGTTAAAACTACAGATGCTGAGGTTAATCCTCGCGCAGCAATGATGGCTAGACAACGAATGATGGTTAACATTAACAAAGCTAAACCGAAAGCAGTGTTAATTGTAGACATGAACTTTGATAATGTACCTGAGTATTCAAAAGTAAATAGCACGCTTGGAAGGATTATGTTAAAGAAAGATGCTCCTGCAGCGGCTACTACCCCTCAAAGAGCAGCTCCATTAACTAGCATCACCATTTCTCCTGCAACAGCAAATGAAATTTTAAAAGCTAGCAACACTACAGTAGAAGCATTAGCTAAAAAAATTACTGAAAGTGGTAAGCCTTCTTCTTTAACTGCAACCACTGCAATTGCTGCTTCAGCTCAGAAAAAAGAAACGCCACAACGTGGTGAAAATGTTTTAGGTTTCTTAGAAGGCTCTGATCCTAAATTAAAACATGAAGTGTTAGTAGTAACCAGCCACTATGATCACGAAGGTTTAGTAAAAGATCCAAATGCGAAAGATAAAGTTATGAATGGCGCTGATGATGATGGCTCGGGCACAACAGGTGTACTGATGCTTGCAGAAGCGTTTTCTAAAGCTAAAAAAGCAGGAAATGGTCCTAAAAGAAGTATCTTATTTATGACCGTTGTTGGTGAAGAAAAAGGACTATTAGGTTCTGAATGGTATGCTGAGCATCCAATTTTCCCAATTGCAAACACAATAACCAATTTAAATATTGATATGATTGGCCGTGGCGATGATGACCGTCCGGGTAATAACGATTTCGTTTATATCATTGGTTCTAATATGCTTAGCGACGATTTAGACCGTATTGGTAAAAAAGCAAATACTGATTATGTAAATATCACTTTAGACGAGAAATACAATAACCGTACAGACCCAAACCGTTTCTATTACCGTTCAGATCACTATAACTTTGCTAAATTCGGTATTCCTGTAATTTTCTATTTCAATGGTGTGCATAAAGATTATCACCAACCAGGAGATGAAGTAAGCAAAATCGATTTCCCAATGTTAGCAAAAAGATCACAATTAGTATATTTCACCGCATGGGAATTAGCAAATGGTGCAAATCGCCCAGTTGTGAATAAAAACGACGACGGTACGCCAAAAGCGAAATAGCATCGACGAGCGTTTGGCGCTGAGCGTTAAGCGTAAGTAAACCAAGCAAAAAATCCCGATAACATAATGTTATCGGGATTTTTTTTGCCCCTTCTTCATCCGATGAGTATCGACAAGATGCAAATGCTCATCGGATGAAGAATTTAAATACCCCGAACGCTAGGCGCCAAACGCCATACGCTCAACATTTACCTTTGACCTCCCCACATTTTCTCCTATATTTGAACATGACTACTATTGCAGAAGAATTTTTGGTAAAAGCCGATGAAAAAGCATTTGATATGCCTCACCGCAAAACCATTAACCATAACATCGGGAAATATAACGCTGCAGTTGAGAGAGGTTTATCTAAATTCGAAAATTTAGAAGCTTCAAAGAAAAAAGCACATGTTACCAAATGGCGTGTGATGGAGAACTTAGATAAGTTTTTACCCGAGTTTGAAGCTAATTTCATAAAAAGAGGTGGTAAAGTAATTTGGGCAAATGATGTTGAAGAAGCACAGCGTGAAATTCTAAATATCATCCAAAAAAGAAATGGGAAAACGGTAATCAAATCAAAATCGATGACGACCGAAGAAATCCACCTGAATGAATTTCTCGAAAAACACGATATCGAATCACTAGAGAGCGACTTAGGAGAATACATTGTTCAACTCTTAGGCCAAAAGCCTTATCACATTGTAACGCCTGCCATGCATTTGAGCAAAGAGGAAATTGCACAATTGTTTCACGAAAAATTTGGCACCCCTGTTGATGCTACTCCACAACAATTAACTCAAAAGGCAAGAGAATTACTGCGTCAAAAATATCTTGATGCCGATATTGGCATTTCTGGTGGTAATTTTTTAATCGCTGATACAGGTAGCATTGCTTTAACCGAAAATGAAGGAAATGCACGTTTATGTACCACTTTCCCAAAAGTACATATTGCCATTGTTGGGATCGAAAAAATTATCCCATCCATTGCAGATCTCGATTTGTTTTGGCCACTGTTAGCCAGTCATGGCACGGGACAAAACTTAACGGTTTACAACACTATTTTAAGCGGTCCACGTCAGGCCAATGAAACCGACGGACCAGAAGAAATGTATGTAATCCTTTTAGATAATGGCCGTACCAACCTTTTAGCACAAAAAGATCAACGCCAAGCGCTGTATTGCATTCGTTGTGGTGCCTGTTTAAATGCCTGTCCGGTTTATAAAAACATAGGTGGTCATACCTATAATACCACATATAGTGGGCCAATTGGCTCGATTATCACCCCTCATTTTAAGGGCATGCAAGAGTTTAAACATCTTAGCTATGCATCAAGCCTATGCGGAAAATGCTCAGAGGTTTGTCCAGTTAAAATAGATATTCATAAAATGTTGCTTTTAAATCGCAGAGATGCGGCTAGTGGAAACGAAAACACAAAAATGGAAGGCATTGGATGGAGTTTATGGAAAAAAGGGATGCAAAAACGGTCTTTAATGGATTTCTTCGGTGGAAAAACAAAGAACTTCTTCCTCAAAAAATTCTTTAAGAAAAGTTGGGGAAAATACCGATCGATGCCCGAAATTGCCCCGAAATCTTTCGCTAAGCAATGGGAAGAGGGTAAAAGAAATTCAGAGTCTTAACGATAGCCACCCAATCTCAATACACAATACTAACTACTCAATACTAACCAAATGCAATTCGACAGAAAAGATAAAGACGATCAATTTTTACTAGAACTCTATAAAAAATTGCTCTACCCTCGTATGGTAGAAGAAAAGATGTTAATTCTTTTACGTCAGGGTCGAATTGGAAAATGGTTTTCGGGTATAGGACAAGAAGCAATCGCCGTAGGCAGTACGTTAGCTATGCAGGCTGATGAATATATCTTGCCTATGCATCGAAACCTTGGGGTATTTACCAGTAGGAATATTCCACTAAAAAAGCTAATGGCACAATGGCAAGGAAAACTATCAGGTTTTACCAAAGGCCGTGATCGTTCATTCCATTTTGGTACGCAAGACTATAAAATTATTGGCATGATTTCGCATTTAGGTCCGCAAATGGCCTTAGCCGATGGTATTGCACTGGCCGATTTAATTGCGAAACAACCAAAAGCAACCTTAGTTTTTACAGGCGAAGGAGCTACCAGTGAAGGCGATTTTCATGAGGCGATTAATGTAGCTGCCGTGTGGAATTTACCAGTCATTTTTTTAATAGAAAACAATGGTTATGGTTTATCTACACCAATAAATGAGCAATTTAACTGTAAACATTTGGTAGATCGTGCAATAGGTTATGGCGTAGAAGGGCATCAACTAGATGGAAATAACATTCTGGAAGTATACGATACTTTAGATCAAATTGCAAAAGATATAAGAGTTAACCCCCGACCGGTTTTAGTAGAATGCTTAACCTTCAGAATGCGTGGCCACGAAGAAGCATCTGGTGTTAAATATGTACCTCAACACCTGTTTGATGAATGGGCAGTTAAAGATCCGGTAAAGAATTTTGAAGCTTATTTAATTGAACAAAACATATTAAACGACGACCTCATTCCGAATATTAAAACCGAAATAAAGAAAGAAATAGAATGGGAAGTTGAAGCTGCATTTGGCGAAGAAGAACCGCAAGCTGATAAAAAAGTTGAACTGGCCGATATGTATTATCCTTATCAGCAAGAAGTTGTGCCCTCATCGGATGAGCAAACAGAAAAACGCTATTTAGATGCAATAACAGATGGTTTACGCGAAGGGATGAAGCGTTTTGACAACTTAGTAATTATGGGTCAAGACGTTGCCGAATATGGCGGTGCCTTTAAAATTACCGATGGGTTTGTAAGCGAATTTGGCAAAGCTAGAGTACGCAACACCCCGATTTGCGAATCGGCCATTGTAGGTGCAGCTTTAGGTTTATCGATAAATGGCTACAAAGCAGTGATGGAAATGCAATTTGCTGATTTTGTAACCTGTGGCTTTAATCAAATAGTAAATAATTTAGCAAAAACACATTATCGTTGGGGCGAAAAGGCCGATGTAGTAATCAGGATGCCTACAGGCGCAGGTACAGGAGCAGGCCCCTTTCACTCACAAAGCAATGAAGCCTGGTTTACTAAAACTCCAGGGTTAAAAGTAGTTTATCCGGCATTTCCGTATGATGCAAAAGGGTTGTTAATTGCCGCCATCGAAGATCCGAACCCGGTGATGTATTTTGAGCATAAATATTTGTACCGCAGCTTATTGGGTGTTGTGCCAGAGGGTTATTATACAGTTGAGATTGGAAAAGCCAATGTATTAAAAAATGGCGAGCAGCTAACCATTATCACTTATGGATTAGGGGTACATTGGGCCTTAGAATATTTAAAAGAAAACCCCGGGCTATCTGCAACCTTGGTTGACCTAGTAAGTTTGCAACCTTGGGATAAAGAAACCGTAAAAGCGGCAGTAAAAGCCAGTGGCAGAGTTTTAATTTTGCACGAAGACACCCTTAGCAGCGGTTTTGGCGCCGAAGTAGCTGCTTGGATAGGCGAACATTGCTTTGCGCATTTAGACGCCCCTGTAATGCGCTGTGCGAGCTTAGACACTGCTATACCGATGAGTAAAGTATTGGAAGACGATTTTTTAGCGAAGAAACGGTTAGGAGAAATGGTAGAGAAGTTGTTAGGGTATTAGATCTACCGAAAGATTTCCTTGAGTTTTGCATCTAGCGCTTCTCCCCTAAGGTTGCTAGCTACAATTTTACCACTCGGATCTACCAGGTAGTTTACAGGGATAGCCGTAACTTTATACTGCTTTATCAACAAATCATTTTTGTCTTTCCGAGTATGTACAAACGGCTGCGTGCCATCTTTTACAATAGCTGTTCTCCATTTTTGTTCATCAGAGAGGTTATCTATCGAGACCTGGACAATCTTAAATCCCTTTTTCCCATATTTTAAGTATGCCTGTTTCAGGAAGGGAGATTCTTCTCTGCAAGGCTTGCACCAGCTTGCCCAGAAATCAAGAAGTATGTAATTCCCTTTGTAACTACTTAATTTTTGTGTAGCTCCCTTGTCGGTGATGAAACTAAAATCAACTGCTTGAACGCCGATAGCTAACACTTCTCCAGTAGGAGGAATATAATTTTTAGTGTCGATGAACCAGTTTACCTTATTTTTCACCACTTCTGACTGTGGAAATCTTCCCAAAATGTCTTTTAACAGTTCCCCGAAATCTTCATCGCTATAGTCAAATTTCAATAGGTTAAGTCCGGTGTAAATCGTTGCCGCGCTCTTGGTACTTTTGAGCAACGCCACCCTGTAGTCCTTGATCAAATTCGAAAGGGAGTCGATTTCGCTTTTGATAGTAGGGGTAATTGCACTTTTGAATTGGGTTTCTAAACCATATTTCGCCTTTTTCCATTTAGCAGGAAAGTGCATCATATTGTTCCAGTCAACGCTAGACGGAGAGTTTTCATAACGGAATTTGTCGAGATAAGTATCTTTGCCCCCAATAACGCTAAAATCCATGTAAATTTCTGCGACTGAATGATTATCAAGCACTGGATAAAGTACAAACATTTTCTGGTCCTTGTCTTGCATAACGAGCTGAAATTGTAGCTCTTCATTGATTGGCCAGCCTTTAAGTTCTATGCTACCATTGGTGTTGTTAAGCGTAGCTGAATCTACAACGACTACTTTAGCACCTACAAACTGAAGGAGCTTCATTTTGCTTCCAGCCGCATTCGTTAGGTTTAATCTTACCTTTGGGTATGTATCGCCAGCATCAGTTTGAGCCTTTAAAACAAAGGTGCTTAAAATAATGAAGGCAGTTAATGCAAATTTTATTGTTGATCGCATAGCTATTTCTATTATACTCCTTATCCTCCACTATTCATCATCTTCGTTATATTCCTTAAAAACCGCTGCAATAATGAACTTTCTTTGGTTATAATTTCTGCATCGGCCTGCATGCCTGGTTTTAATACAATTGGGTTGTCGGGATTCTTCTGTTCGAATTTCCCGAAATCGATCTTTGCAATGAATACACTATCTTTTAGTGCTACATCGGTAATGTAGCTAATCTTCCCATTAATAATCCCATACTCTTCAAACGGGTAACTTCGCAATTTAATGAGTGTGCGCTGCCCCAATTTCACCTTGCCCATATTGTATTGCGGGATTTGAACCTCTCCAAAAAAATTGGTATTACCAGGGTTAATGATAAACAATTCCTGATTAACAGCTACATTCTGGTTTTCTTGCAAAATACCAGCATAACCTACGCTACCGGCCAAGGGCGAAAAAATTACATATTTCATCAGCCAACTATTGGTTTCGGTAATCATGGCATTTAAGGCCTGCCCAAATTTGGCTTGTTCTTCGCGGATAGTGTTGTTGAGTGTTGCAATTTCTTTTTGTTTGGCCATGTAACTACTATTATTATTTAATAGTGCAGTAGCCGTTTGCTGCAGGGGGTATTTGCTCGAAAGGTATTTATTTTCTTGTTGCTTAAACTCGCTATTCGAAATTACATTCTTGTTTTTCAATTTGCGATAAGCCTCGTATTCTTCTTGCGCGTTGGCAAACTCTTGCTCTTGAATTTGTTTTTGTTGGTGAATCTGATTTTGCAGTTTCTTGATCTCATCCAAATCCTTTTCTAAATACCCTTTTTGTGTTACATACAATCCGCCGTTTTGCGTGTTTACAAACTGTAAGTAGGCTTGATAAAAAGATTGATAATTTCCTTGCAATTCGCCCAGATTCAAATCTTTACCCACAATATCTTGAGCAGTGATGGGCTGCGAAGTATTTAATAACTTGTTTAAATGATTTAAGGTATTGCCCAAAGCCATTACGTCTTCGTGTTTACCCGTACTCTCTATAAACGCAAGGGGTTGTTTTGCTGTAACGTGTTCATTCTCGCGAACCAATAGTTTAACCAGTTTGCCCGATTGATGCGCAATTGCACCTTTAGGGGAGTTTAACGAATTTATTTTTAATGACGTTTTTACTACATCGGGATAGCGAATAAAGGCAGAAAGTAAAACGATAGAAAGTAGCACTACTAGGATCAAGAAAATTCCCCTTCTTAATATCCACGAAGGCACAGCTGTAATAATTTCTTGTATTTCTTCGCTATTGCGAAAGGTTTCTTCTGTTGGCATATCTAATTCCCCAATTCTAACTGATTCTTCACCAAATTATAATACTCGCCTTTGCTTTTAGTAAGCTCGGCATGTGTTCCCTGTTCAATAATCACCCCTTTATCCAACACCACAATGTTATCTGCATTTTTAACCGTACTTAAACGATGCGCCACGACTACAACCGTCCTACCCTTAAAAAATTCTTCCAGATTGTTCATAATTACACTTTCATTGTTGGCATCGAGCGAATTTGTTGCCTCGTCAAAAAAGATATATTCGGGGTCTTTATACACGGCTCTTGCAATCAAAATCCGTTGTTTTTGGCCCTGACTAATTCCATTGCCCTCCGCCCCTATTTTGGTCTTCAATCCTAGAGGTAAGCCATCGACAAAATCACCAATATTCGCCATCTTTATGGCGTGTTGCAATTTTGCCATATTTGGATGTTCATCAGCCACAGCAATATTTCGAGCTATGGTATCCGAAAAGATAAAGCCATCTTGCATTACTATACCACACTGGCCTCGCCAGTAGCGATAGCCAATTTGATCGATATAGGTAGCGCCAACCTTTATTTCTCCTTTTTGAGGTGTGTAAAACCGTAATAACAGTTTTAAAATAGTTGTTTTTCCACTTCCACTCATGCCAACAATGGCTGTTGTTTTACCTTCGGGGATAATTAAGTCGATGCCTTTTAATACCGGTTCATTCCCGGCACCTGGATAGGTAAAACTTAATTGATTAAGACAAATGGTTTTAAGACTGGGCAGTTCATTCAAAAAGGTTTTATCTACAGGCTCTTCATCCTCCATCTGGTGAATTTCGTTTAAGCGCTCTAAACTAATCTTCGCATCCTGCAATTGCTGTATAAAACTTAACATTTGCTCTATAGGGCTATTTACCTGCCCTACAATGTACTGAATAGCCATCATGCCACCCAAGGTTAGCTGTCCGTCGATAACCGCTTTGGCCACTAAAAAGGTAATCAGAATATTCTTTCCTTCGTTAATGAAGAAGGCGCCCGATTGTTGGATTTGGTTTAAAGATAAGCTCTTTACACTAAACTTAAATAGCCCGGCTTGCAGATGCTCCCATTCCCAACGTTTTTGTTGCTCGCAATTGTTGAGTTTGATCTCTTGCATGCCGCCAATAAGCTGTACTACGCTACTCTGGTTCTTGGATGAGATATCGAATCGTTTAAAATCTAGCTCCCTTCTTTTTTTCAGGAAAGCGATCACCCAAAGCGAATATAGCACCGAGCTGAGTAAAAATATAAAGAAGATGTTTACATTATAATAGGCCAGTACGCCCGTGAAAATAATCAGATTAAATAGCGAGAATATAATATTGAGCGTGGGGCCGGTTAAAAACGATTCGATCCGTTTCTGATCGCTCATCCGCTGCATAATATCGCCCGTCATCTTGGTATCGAAAAAGCTCATGGGCAATTTCATCAGCTTGATCAAAAAATCGGTAAGAATCGAAATGTTAATCCGGGTGCTGATATGGAGTAAAATCCACGAACGTATAAAATCTACACTCATCCGCCCCAGAAACAACATGGTTTGAGCGATTAGAATAATGTAAATAAAATTAAGGTTCCTTGTGTTTATCCCAACATCTACAATAGATTGGGTGAGGAAGGGGATAATGAGCTGCAGCAAACTTCCAACGCCCAGGCCTACAAAAAGCTGAACCACTAGTTTCTTGTAGCGATATAAATACTGTAATAAATAGCCCCAGTTTAATGCTTCGGTTTTATCGCCTTCTTGTGTATGCAGTGCAGGTGTTGGGGATAAAATTAAAGCGATTCCAAAATCCTCAGTGCTTAGCCAGCGTTGCTTGAGTTCTGCTAGGGTAAATTCAATCAACCCTTTACCAGGATCGGCTATATAGTAAATACCTCTTTTTATTTTATAGAGTACCACAAAGTGGTTTTGGTTCCAATGTAAAATGGCAGGGAGTTCGAGCTCACTCAACTGTTCGATGGTTAACCTACTTCCCATGGTGCGGAAGCCTATTTTTTCTGCAGCTTCGCTAATGCCTAATAAGGAAACACCTTCTCGGTTAATGCCTGAGATTTCGCGTAATCGTTGCAGGCTAAAATTTTTCCCATAGTGTTTGGCAATCATGCGGAGGCAGGTAGGACCGCAGTCCATTTGATCGGGTTGTTTATAGAAGGGGAATTTTTTCAATTTAGAGCCTTTAAATAAATAATGAGTTTAAGTTATCATTAAAATGGCAACCTTCCAAACAATTAGCATAGGGGACTAATTAAAATGGATGCTAAGGAATAAGCTCCTTTAATTTAAGCTGAAGTTGTTCGCCCCGTAAATTTGTGGCAATGATCCTTCCTTCCGAGTCGACTAAATAATTCGCAGGGATGGTGGTAATTTTTAATTCCTTAGCTAAACCAGATATGTCATTTCCATTAAATAGATTAATAAATGAACTCATTTTATCACTTTCAATCGTCTCAAGCCATTTTTTGTGAGCAGATTTATCGTCAATTAACTTTTTTATCCGAATCCCAGTTTCAGAGCTCTTGAGGCGAACTGAAAAAAGATTAAACGCACCTTCCACTATCATAGCAGGAGTTAATTGATCAAATATAATAGGGTTAAAGTTGAACAAGGAACAAGTCTACCAATTTGGCCTATTTCTTCCCAATACCAACGGTTACCGGTAGATTGGGAGTAGTATCTATTTCATTTTACTTAAAGAATTCATGTAAATAGGACGCACATATATGGGGTTTTTACTGTATAATAAAAGACATTTATCTACCCAAATTTTCATTTTGGTCTCTATTGCTGTATCTCTATACTCGCTTTTATAAATCCTATGTAATGTTATAAAACCAGTTGTTATTTGCAATGCCTCACTGTATATTCTTCCTTTTAGTTGGGTTTCTTCTTCCTTTAAGCCTTTAGATTTTTCAATTCTAAAAAATTCTTTCAAATCCATTATATCATTTTTATAAAGCACGGCTGTATCAACATTAGCGATATTTTCTTCACAAAAAACATTAAACTGTTCAATGAACCTCTTTTTATCCCCTATCCTATGAAAATAAAGAGCTTTAAAATAGTTTAGTTGACGATTTCGTGAAGCAACATTCACATATAAACTATCGCTAACTTTGTTAATTAAATTTTCTGCAATCAACTGTGAATTTTTAGTACTCGCACTATCAATCACTTGCAACAACTTCGAAATCAAAATATTGTATGGACTTTGAAATGATGAGGATTTAATGGGGTAATTTTTATAATTATGAAATAGTGTATTTAATAGCTTACTTTCTGGCTTAATTAAACAACTCCCAGCTTCTAAATAGATTAAATTCATAACCGAGTCTGAAACCAACCTATTTTTTGGAACTTTAGCTAGATACTCTTCTATTAGTTCACACCTATTAGGCCTAATTTTACCTTGAAATTTAATGTATTTATAAAGAAAATCTACATTATAGTTTTTTGAATTATAAATACTATCAAGTTTTCCCCCTTGATTTATGATTTGAGTTTTACTTTTAAAAGTTAAAAAGGCGCGTTGTCCTTGTTTAACAAATATTTCCTTTGGCATATACCCTAATGATCTCGATAAAGTATTGCCTTTTTCATCGAAATAAATATAGGTAGGATAACTATTTACCTGATTCTCTTTTATAAATTGCTTTCCCCAACCTTTTTCTGCATCAATTTTTACATTTAAGAAATTAAGATTATAAAAGCTACCTACATCTTTATTAGCAAACACTTCTTGATCCATTTTTTTGCATGGACCACACCAAGTGGTATATATATCAACAAAAATCGGTTTTTTTAATATTTTAGCTTTTTGGAGTACCTCATTCCAAGATTTAGCAGAATTAATAAATTTAATGGGTTGAGCGCTTATCTGAAAGTATGAAAAACTCAAATAAAGTATAATATAGATTCTCATAGTTTTAAGTTTAAGAAATTATTGGGAGTTCACCTCCCAATAAACTCTATTTACATAAGGCCGCTACATAAAATCCTGAAGAACAAGTCCCTCCGCCCGAAATTATTGCTGATTGACAATCTTCATTTGAGGTACAACTGAATGAAGTTGATGTACCTGTTGCCGATGAGCATGACCCCTCTGTTGGGCAGCAATAAGCTACACACCTTCCGCCTTCACCTCCTCCAATAGGTGGATTACCCCCCATTACTTTTCTCATCTCAGCTCTGCTGAGTAAATTTACTTTTTTCATTTGTTAAATTTTAATTTTGGTTCAAATTGTTTTTTTACCACGTAAAAACATAAAACGGCAGGCTTTTTACAACATCATGCTGGTTGGCATAATCCATTTGCAACTGTATTATGCTTCTGTACAAGGTTTTTAATAAAAAATTCCAAAAGGAAAACTTATTCTACTAGATACTTAATATCTTCTAAGCGATAGGGATCTGGCAGCTTATAACCATTCACTAAAATGGTTGGAGTTGATGAAATCTCTGCCATACTGCACCATTCTTTTTGCTTCTCAGTAACTTTATTCATTTCCCCATTAAACGCTATAGGATATCTTTTGGCCCAGGCCTCATACTTTTTATCCCCCTGACGGTACCAATCATTTAAAGCATTTTCTAAAAGCTTGGCATCATTGAGTAAACTTAATGCCGAAACATGTCTCGAAACCTTGGTTTTCTCGTCATCATCATGATTGGAGGTGGTAAATATGACTTTAATCTTTATATCATCTCTAGTTTTTAACCATTGATCTAATGTTTCGTGGGCTTTAGCACAGGGACCGCAGAAAGGATTACTTACCATGGTTATAGTGGTTTCTGCATTTGGATTACCTAATACAACCGGCATAAGTTCATCAGGAATTGCATATCTAGGCTGGTTTGTTAATGCTTGATTAAACAATTCGCTATTGTATTTAAACTTCTTAAGTTGCTGCTTTACCGATTTAATCTGACTAGCATCTGTAAAAAATGGTTTTAAGAAAGCCCAAGTAAGTACTGGAACAAGAAAACACGCGAGCGCAGTTAGTGCAAAAGTAGGAAAGGCTAAAAGTTCGTAGTTCTGGGAGCTTAAAAAAGTAATTGCTTCTAATACCAGCAGCACTTGCACTGCACTGCACAAAACACACCAATTTTTATTTCGGTATTGGTAAGAGATAGAATAGATGGTGTAAGGCAAGGCACATAGGTTTAGCCAAGCTAAAAGTGGTAAAGATGTAGGGTCGAATAGCAACGTTAAAAAACTTCCAGTAAAATAAAAGAAACCAACCTCACTCCACGTGAGCCAACTCGTTATTTTAGCAGCATCAGATTTTAAAATGGCATTACAATCGTTTTTACCATTCAAAGTACATAAATTTTTAATAAATGGGTTATTCGCATTTAAGCTTTGCATGAGCAGTAGTATACTAATGCCAATACCGATTAACTTTAATCCGCTTAATGCCAAAACATTCCAGTGAATAGCTTGATTTGCTAATGTTAAATAAAGCAGAAGGATTAAGGATAAAATTGCGAGTGGAGCCATAAGTGACTTTAGAAATTCTTTAAACCTATTCTGTGCATACTCTACCTCTCCACTTTCGGTAGTCGGTTCGGCATGTAAAGCAATACCATCCCAGCGTTTCAAAAACTCTTCTTCACCAAGTATTCCATTATGAGTTAGCTCGTCGCTATAAAAAATCTGCTTGCCTTCTATAGCAGTTACCAGTAAAAATCGCCCTCCCCTTTCTGGGAAGTGTGCCACGAAAGGGAATAGAAGCCCATCTTTATAGGTTTCTTTATCTAAAAGATAAGTATGATTTTCTACTCCCATATCAGTTAAACAACCTCCAATTGCCATTAAGCTGGGATAATCAGGGTGGTTTTGTACACATTCATTACAACTTGTTTTGGTTACTTTAACCTTCAGGGTTTTTAGTAACGTATGTAATGCATGATCAGTGGTATGAGGTGGTGTACGAAATAAGTTCTTCATTTTTTTCGAATTAATCCCTCTAAATTAAGTCCGAAAAAATTAGTTACAAACCTTCAGCACAGAAAGGATGATTTACCGCACGAACAGGTAATTTTCCTTCATAAAACGGAAATTTTCTTCTAAACAGCACGTATACTTTTTGTCTATAATTTTCATTAAAACACTGTAAACATGTACATTATATTAATTAATCAATAAAATTTCAATATTTGAGGAATCAAACATTAACGTATCATACCTATGAAGTTAAACGCTTTAAACCTAAGCCTCTGCAGAGTACCCGCATTTTCCATCTACGATGATCTAATTGTAGTTTGGCCAGCGTTAAAAGAGAAAATTCGAATGGCCTCTCCATCATTTTATGCACAAATTAGTAATACTGATGCTCATCAAATTAGTAGCTTGCCCGAAAAAATTCAGTTTACCATTTGGAAGTATTTTAATCGAGCCAAATACCGAGCCACTCCTTTTGCAAGTTTTGCCAGCTATAGCTTAGTTCCTTTAAGCAATGAAAATATAGATGTGAAAATTGAAGCCAGAATGATAAACCATCAGTTTACTAACTGGTCGAAAAAAGAACACTTATACCCAAATGAAGAAACTATATTTAAAGACTGCGAGATATTATATACCAATACATCAGCATATTGTACCGATACTGAAATCCGTTATCTCCGTTTAAGCAACGGCGAATTTGAATTGGCATCTGTTACCATATTTCCTGAATTGAAAAGCCTAATTCAATTTTGTAGCAGCAAAAGAAGCAAAATAGGTCTTTTTGAGTTTATGAAATCTGAATGGAAACTCAATAAAAAACAATGCAAAAATTTAATTCTTCAACTCTTACAGCTCCAATTACTCCACACCAACAAAACTGCAAACATTACAGGAGAGGATTACTTTTCGCGATTAAAATTGCCTCTTGCCGATGAGCGAGAACCCTATATTCTAGCTGAACGAAAATGGTTAAATGGTTCCTTAAATCATTCCAAAACGGAAGAAATAGCCGAAGCATTAAATTTTTTAGCACAACAGCTACCGAAATCACAAAATTCAGACTTACAAAACTTTAAAACTGCATTTCTTAAAAAGTTCGAACATCAGGAAGTTCCATTGGCCCTTGTAATGGATCCAGAATTAGGCACTGGCTATGGTGGTTTAGCTCAATTTGAACACGCCGATCAACTCATCGAACAGCTAATAAAATCCGCTAGTAAAAAAACTTTATCTCAAACTATTTCCTACACAGCCTTGCATCAGTTTTTGATGAATAGATTAATAGAAAACCAACCCATTGCGCTAGAAGAGTTCGAATCAGTGCCCCAAAAAGAACAAATGCTGCCCAATACATTAAGTGTGCTTTGCCATTTTTATAAACATCAACCTGTTATTGCACATGCGGGTGGATGTACCGCAAACTCCTTATTTGGTCGTTTTACTTTAGGAAATCTAGCATTAGAAACACACTGCAAAGAAATTGCCGCACTAGAGCAAAATGCGAATCCAAATGTTCTTTTTTTCGATATCTCCTATCAAGCCGAAACACACATCGATAATGTAAACAGAAGGAAAAGCTGTTATAAATACGAATTGCCCATTTTAACTTGGTCGTGCAAAGCAAGTCCCTTAGATTTTAACGATATAATGGTTGCGGTAAGGGGTGATGAAATTGTTTTAAGATCTAAAAAATTAGGAAAACGGCTAATCCCTCGATTAGCTTCTGCCTATAACTACACTAGATCTGACCTAGCTGTTTATCGATTTTTGTGCGATCTCCAACATCAATCCATTCAGTCGAATTTAACTTTCGATATTCAAACTTACCTTCCGGGCTTAAATCATTATCCACAGGTAAGGTACAAAAAGGTAATACTATCTCCTGCCAAATGGTTAATTCCGAAATCTCTCTATCAGCAAAAAAATAAGAACCTCGAAGACTGTCTAACAGAACTATCGACTTGGTTAAATCAAAAAAACATCACTTTCTTCATTAAAACCGGGATTTCTGATCAAACACTCTGTTTTAATCCCAATTTAACAAACGACCTTAATGCATTGTTTAACTATTGCAAACAACAAGACGATAGACCAATTTACCTATCAGAAGCACTTATTGATGAAGAAGCTACAGTAACTGATCAAAATGGCAAAAAATATAATGCCGAGTTTGTGATTAATTATAGTCATAAGCAACAAATCTATAGTGAGATAACATCAACTAGGGCTTTATCCATTACCCATAAAATTCCTATTGCTGCACAGTATTTACCAGCGTCGGCATGGCTGTACTTCGAAATTTTCATTCATCCCAGCAAGAGTAATAATTTACTTCACCAACAAATTTTTCAGCTTCTAAAAGTTCATAAAACTGATATTAAGAAATGGTTTTTTATTAGATACAACGAACAGGGAAAACATATTCGGTTCCGTTTACAGGTAAAAGAATTAACTAAACGATCTTGTATCATCGATCTTTTTAATGCATTATTAACAACTCCTATTGCTCAGGGAATAGTGAGTGAAGTAGCGTTAAAAACTTATCACCGCGAAATCGCAAGGTACGGTGCCTTAAGAATAACCAATGTGGAGCAATTCTTTCACCTCGACAGTAAATATGTACTTTCAGCACTTGCTAAAATGCCTGATAAAAACAAATGCTATCAACAAACGATATACTTTATAAATCAGATTTCCAGTATTTGTTTTCCATTATTTAAAGATCGTTTGCACTTTGTAAAGCAAATAACCGAAGCATTCTCAGATGAATTTAGTATCGACAAAAATGGCTTCAAAAAAATTAACCAAACCTATAATCAACTTAAAAATGATAAAGAACAAGTTTTTGGTTTCAAAATGCTAGAAAATCAAGCTAATATTATTTTTATGCAGTGTAGTGAGACAGAAAAATCGAAAATGTTGGCCGATTTAATACATATGCACATAAATCGTATGTTTAACGATCATCAGCGCTTGCAAGAAGCTATTTGTTATCAGTTTATATATAAACAATTGCTTAAAGAACAGGCTTGTTTAATTGCTCAAGTGGCACACCCAGCTTCAGCATAAAATAGTGATCAGCGTTTGTTGAATATTCGAATTGCACTTGTTCGCCATAAGCATAGATGAGCCTTTGTTTAATATTTTCTAAACCTGTATGTGATCGATTGCTTTTCTGAGGTTGACTAAGGTTATGACTTTCGAAGCATAGAAATTGATTCTCTATGTACACCTTAAGTGTGGCTTCCTGATTTGGTTCATGAAGTTGCCCATGCTTAAACATATTTTCGGCGAGGGTAAGTAATACCAAAGGTATAAAGGGCAAATGCTTGGTGTTTTCGGCAAATTCTACTTTTAGATAAAGTGGCTGGTTTTTTCTTATTTTAAACAAGCTGATCAAATTAATAGCCTGCTCCATTTCATCTTCCAATTTAATAGATCCTCCATGCTCATCAGATGTGATCGCATAGCGCATCATTTCTGAAAGAGAAAGTACTGCATCGGCTGCCTCTGGAGAAGAAACCCTTACTTTATTATAAATAAAGTTTAAGGTATTGAATAAAAAATGAGGATTAATTTGCGCTTTTAAAAAGGCATTCTTCGCTTTAAACAGCTCTTGCTCAGTACTCTTTTGCTTGATGATAGCATTTAGCTGTTCTTTTTCTAGCTCTACTGTGTGCTTTCTTTCTAGACTGTAGTGTTTTAGAAAATAATAACCAGTAGAAAACCCCATGAAAAAAATTCCGCGATATAGGTTTCGTACTATAAATTGGTAATCAAAACCATAATTTGCCTTAAAGGGAACCAATTTCAAGTGCATTAATATAACATCGGCAAGGAAATGAGAGAAGGTGTACAATATTAACTGAAATAATAAAGCGAACGAGACACGTAAAAAATCTAATCTATCTCTCTTAACCACAAAGGGTAAAAGCCATTCAGATTGAAAATAGAATAAACCAATAATTACAGAATAATGTGCTATAAATAAGGAGCCATTACCAAAGTTATTAAGCAATATTCCAACAACTATAGTTTCCCAAAAGACAAATAAAACCCAAACTAAGAAATGGAACTTATTCCTTTTCAGAAATCCCATAGTTGAAAATCTCTTAAAAAAGCCGTTCTGTGCAGGTTTCATATCGTTCTATGTAAAATTTTTCGCAAGATTAAAATCATCTACTAAGTTTCATAAAAAATCTAAACATTATGAAACAGAAAAAATTCAAAATCAAGAGTAACACCCTTGTTAAATTCAAGAGTCCTGCTTATGTTAGCACAAAATGGCTAAGCGACACAGAACCAACCATTACATCAATTACTACAACTAGCAATACAACTGGTATGTTTAACAGGTAAATTCTTTAAAGGGACAAGGTTACTTCTTTGTCCCTTTTATTGCTCTTACCTGTATAAAATCATTAAAATTCTTACGATAATAATCTCCGATGGTTATTTCTTTCTTATTGATCATCTTAATGCTACCACCAGCAATCGACTCGATGTGATTCTCGTTCACAATATAACTTCGATGAGGTTGGATAAACTGTGAATGCATAAAAAGTGTTTTCGAAATATCGCTGAGCGACATATAAGTAGTAAATACTCCATTTGAAGTGAAAATATTGAGGTTATGTTCTTTACTTTCTACAAATACCACATCATCAAACCGAATTTTTACCATTGTAGTCGTTTCAAGCTTTGCTTTTACAAAGAAGTAATCTCGATTTTCGTCATCATTAACTGAATGCAATCCGTTTTCCTCTACTTTTTGGTCTGGGAACAATTTATTTATAGTAATTACAAATTTACCTAGGCTATATGGTTTTAATAAATATGCATCGGCTTGCGATTCAAATGCCTCATATGCATATGCAGTATGGCCAGTTGTAAAAATCAATTTATTTGTCTTACTTCTGATTTCTTTTGCCAATTCTAACCCACTTATCATAGGCATGTCTACATCTAAGAAGATAATATCGACATCAGGTAATTTTGGAATTTCCTTAAGCGCCATTAGAGGATCACTATAGATTTTAATTACTTCCAACTCTGGCATCGTTGCAATATAGGCTTCAAGACCCTCAATGGCATGAGGTTCATCATCTATAATAATGCATTTGTAATTATTCATGCTGATGTTTTTTAGGTATTGTAAATTAATAAATATTCTTAAGTATTAAGTTTCATTTTAGAACATTATCCTTTCTACGCAGGAAATACACCTTTCTATGCAGGAAATAACCTCATTGGCACGATAATAGCCTTATCTTAAATAAGATACAGACATTTAAAATAAGGCTATGAAAACGTGTACTTTTTTAATACTAGGGCTTATTTCGACTACACTATTTAGTTGCAACCCATTCAAAACCGATCATCCACAAGCTAACCTCAGCGACGAAAATAAGACAACCGATCTTACTTCGAAATCTATTCTAAGTTATAAAGACTCCATTGATAAAAACCTAAACCAGTTTTCGAAAAGTCAAAGCTTGGTATACATGCTTGGCGACCTATCTTTTTATGTCGAAAAGTATGGCGCTTCGCTCTTTATAGAACATGCCTATAATGGAGCCGAGAGCAACAGTATAAAGAAATATTATTTCAGGAACGATAGCCTAATTTTATACCAATCGAGCAATGAACTGGCTAATGAGGAGAGTGTCGCTTTTAAGGATGAACGAACCTACATGCGTAACCATACTGTATTTAAAAAAGATGGGCGAACAGCAGTATCAGCCGCTGCGCTCAATACATTAGCATTTATTGACATTCCTTTAAGCGAAAATACTACCCCCGACAAAAGCTATTTAGATAATGTGATTTCTTTAAAAAATGTATTAAATGGCACCGATAAATTCAATATGGTTTTCGAGAGTATTCGTACCTATCCCGACACTCGATATATCACACTAAGAAGTAAAGAACCAAATAGTTATACTGCTAGTATTTTAGTAAAAGAAAAAGATGGTTTTATTGATAGCTTGTTAAATTATCCTATACTATTTAAGGATAAAAAATTGACCTTTAAATGGGAAATTATTGATCGAGAAGCAGTTTATGTACCAGTGATCGAAAATTAATACGCTATTAACTCCCTGTCTCCAATAATACTTCTGCTAAAGGATTAAAAAGATAAATATTTCCATTATCTAAGCACAAACATCGATAACGTTTTCGCATGCGCTCTCCTTTTTTGAACTTTCGCCCGTCTTTCAAGGTGAAAACAGCATCTGAGGGCAATTCTTCAACCCGAGTGGTATGCATAGCAATGTCGTACTTCTTTAATGCTCTGGCTAAGCTTAAATCGGTACAGCTTGAGGCTGCAGGGTTATTGAGATAAGTTACGATAGTTTGCTGAATTTCTGGCGGAAAAACCTGCAGGTCGAAAAAAGGCTTCATCATTCTTTTGAAGTTCTGTTTCCATTCCAAACCGTGTGGCTTTGCTTTATTTTTATGATCGTTCCAAGTTAACAAGTGTGCAAATTCGTGAACGGTAGTAACTAAAAAAGCGTAGGGATTTAAATCATTATTTACCGAAATCTTATGCCCGTTCTCTTTAAATGGATGCCTGTAATCGCCAAGCTTGGTACTTCGGTTTTTCGAAATCTTAAATTCGCACTGAAAATAATCGATCCACTTCGCAATAATAGGCGCTGCTGAAGCTGGCATGTACTGTGCTAAAATGTGAGTTTTGTCCATTGCTACGATGTAGTCGTCATTGCGAGGTACGAAGCAATCTCAGTACTTAATTCTGCTAGTAGATTGCTTCGTGCCTCGCAATGACGCTCAAGTAAAATTAAGAAATTTCTAGGATATGTACCCAATCTCAATACGCAATACTAAACAAGCAACTGATACGCCACCAAAGCCGCCACGTAAGCTAAAGCCGTCATATACACCAGCTGGATCATTGGCCATTTCCACGATTTGGTTTCACGATACACCACCGCAACCGTACTCATGCACTGCATGGCAAAAGCATAAAATAACATCAGCGATATGCCGGTCGCAAAAGAATATACCGGTAAACCTGTTTTACTATTTGTTGAAGCCGCCATACGCTCTCTAATGGTGTCTGTATCTTCATCACCCCCATCAACACTGTAAATGGTTGCCATGGTACCTACAAAAGCTTCACGGGCAGCAAACGACGTAATTAAGGCAATCCCTATCTTCCAATCGTAGCCTAAAGGTCTAATGGCAGGTTCAATCCAATGGCCTAGAATACCCACATATGAATTTTCTAGTTTTTCGCTGCTAATTAAACTTTGAATATGTTCGGTATTTTGAGTCGTATCTATTAGCGTAGTTGCATACTTTTTATCGATATTTTCGAATCGATCACCTGGACCAAAAGATGCCATTACCCATAATACAATTGAAATGGCAATAATTACCTTTCCAGCTTCGAAAATGAAGGTTTTTGATTTTTCGTAAACCGTTAAAAACACATTCTTCCATCTCGGCATTCGATATACGGGCAACTCCATGATAAAATAAGAGCGCTCTCTTGCTTTAAGGATAAATTTCATTACCCAAGCCACTACTACCGCAGCCACCAATCCAATTAAATACATGGCCATTAAGGCCAAACCTTGTTTGTTGATGACACCGAAAATACGTTCGTTCGGGATAATTAACGAAATAATTAAAATATAAACCGGTAGTCGTGCCGAGCAACTTACCAACGGGGTAACCATGATAGTAATCATCCTATCCTTCCAGCTTTCGATATTACGAGCCGCCATAATAGAAGGTACCGCACAGGCTAAACCGCCGATCATCGGAACAACCGATTTCCCACTTAACCCAACTTTGCTCATGATTTTATCCATCAGAAAAGTAACACGTGCCATGTATCCTGTATCTTCCAATATGGAGATAAAAGCAAATAAAATCGCAATCTGCGGAACAAAGATCACAATACCACCTAAACCAGCCACTACCCCATCTAATACTAAATCGGTGAGCAAACCTGCAGGCAAATGATCGTGACCTTGTTGAGTAAGCCAGCCAAAAGCCCCGTCAATCAAATCCATCGGATAAGTAGCCCAAGCAAAAATGGCATTGAAAATTAGGAAAAGTATGCCGATAAAAATGGCAAAGCCCCATACTTTATGGGTAAGTATCGAATCGAGTTTATCGGTTACTTGAAACTTTTTTTCGGCCCCTAAATCAACCACCACCTCGGTTAAAACGGCACTTAAATGGCGATAGCGCGCAACTGTTTCGGCCGCTTGCAGGGTATTGGAATCGAAATGATTTGCCTTTTCTATGGCTTCAATTTCTTCTTGTTCTTGAGGGGTAAAGAAATCTAAATGCTCGTGCTGATGCAGCACTTGCAAGGCATAATAATCATTATCAGTATTAATTTTTGTTTTAATTGCGGCAATAGCATCAGCCGCAAAAAGGGTTACATCAACGCTTTTAACCTGTGTGCTAATTAAAGTAATATTTGAAATGGCTGCTCTTAACTTCTCTATTCCTTCGCTACCTCGGGCAGAAATGGCCACTACCTGAATGCCTAAGCGTTGCGCTAATTTATCGACGTTGATGTTAATGCCTTCTTTTTTTGCCAAGTCGGTCATGTTTAACACCAGCAATATCGGCAAGCCTAAATCGGCTACTTGCGAGTACAATAAAAGGTTACGACGCAAGTTTGTAGCATCGGCAACGAGTACTACTGCATTCGGGTGACTGCTGTTAGTTTTATCAGCCAAAACCTGAAAAACAATGCTTTCATCCTTACTTTTAGGGTAAAGGCTATAAGTACCTGGCAAATCTACAATTTCGGCTGTTTTGCCAGAATTAAGTTTGCAAAAACCTATTTTCTTGTCGACTGTTATGCCCGGGAAATTTCCAATTTTTTGATTTAACCCCGTTAATAGGTTAAAGAGGGTAGATTTTCCGGTATTGGGATTACCAACTAATGCAATTCTAATATCCGCCAAATCTTATTCAATTATAATTACTGAAGCTTCATTTTTACGCAAGCAAAGCTGATAACCTGCTACGCGAATAGCCATCGGATCGCCCATTGGAGCAAAACGCTCTACCTCTACCACCTCGCCTGGTAAACAGCCCATTTCCATTAACTTTACCGACATTTCTAAATCTGTAAAGGCTACAATGGTACCTTGTTCTCCTGCTTTTAATTGCGATAGCTTCATGCTCAGGTTATTTTTTTTGCGCAATTTACCCTTTATTTATATTAAATCCAAATAGTGACGAGGGGCGTTGAGTGTTCGGCGGTTAGCGTTTTGGGTGCTTAACACTAGCCCTCATCCGATGAGCATATGCATTACCTATGCTCATCGGATGAGGGCATGAACGATTGAACGATTGAACCAACAAACTAATTAAAAATCACACTAAATGGATTCGGTGTTGTTTTAGCTCCAAATTTCTTAATGCGATACGTTAAACTCATTAAAAAATACCTATTCATGCCTAAGTTTACACTCTCCAAGATATAGGTATCGCTAGCCACCCTCGATGTGTTACGGCTATTGTTAAACACATCAGATACCGACGCTTTTAAGCTTAATGATTTTTTAAGGAACATCTTCTCCATACTCACGTTTGCGGTATGTATGGTATTGTTATTAGCGCCTAAAGCAACATTAGCATTAAAAGTTACATTACTAGTTAAAATAAATCGCAAATCGTAAGGCAAAGCTGCATTTAAACTTAAATTATTAAAAACAGAGGTAAAGTTTTGTGTGGCCAAGTTATTATAATTGTAAGCAACTTCTCTTAAGTTTACGTTTACACGGTTCGAAAACTGCAAATCAGAACCCACTGCATAATTTACAGTGGTACCAAAACCAAAGGTTCTCGTATTCGACGATACCTTTTTGGTATTCAGAAAGGAAACATTTTTACCACCAGCCATACTTACATTTGGATTAAAGGTTAATCCTAAACTCTTAATCTTAAAACTCCCCCCCAATCTCGCACTAAAGCTAAATGCTCCGTCAATATTATCATAAAAAGTAGTTTGAATACCTGTTTTTGGGTCAAGAATTGAATTATTAATGATTCTATTTTCGCTATTGTTAAAACTTAAACCAGCATTAATACTACTTGCAGAAGTTGGATTAAAACGATTATAGTTCACCGAAAAATTGTTTTCAGCCGACGGCCTTAATCTCGGGTTACCTGTTGTAATAAATAGCTGATTAGAATTATCGGTTAACGGTTGTAATTGTGAAACACTTGGTGTGTTGTTGTATCTGCTACCATTGGCCGATAAACTCGATACTTTATTAATTTTGTAAGACAGAGAAAAATTAGGCTCAAATAATACATATTCACTGGCAATATTTCTATTATTCACTACATCTTTCCCTTCTAGGGTCACATGTTTTTGACTACTATTTAATGTAAATGTTACTTTATCGGTAGGTCTGTACGTAAATCTCAAACCAACATTGTGGGTTTCATTAAAATTCTGAAGATTACGAGATAAGTCGTTATTAATCAAATCATATCGAGTAGTACCTAAATTGTAATCGTACACAATTCTTTCAATAACATCTTCTCTTTTGCTATAGCCATAATTGGCAGACAGATTTATTTTTTTCCCTACGGCTTCAGAGAAATCTGCAGATAATCCATAGTTATTCATATCGCCAGCTTGGTCTATAAGCTGATTTAAAAGTTTAGTTGAAGGTACTCCATTAGCGTTGTTGATGGTAACGTTCGAAAGATTTAACCCATCTAAAACCGAATTGCTAAAATTTCCATTTGCGGTCATCGAAAAACTTCTCCCTTTTTTAGTAAATTTTCTATTGTACAAAACACGTGCACCAAAGCCAGGTGATTTACTATCATTCGAATTTAAAGAGTTTCCTTTATTGATAATCTGTTGCGTATTTTCGGTATAGGAGCTAAAAATGGAAGCATTTTGCGCATCGCTGCTACTAAACCCAAAATTCGGAGAGATTTGCAATTTATTCATCGAATCGATAGGAAGGTCTAAACGCATGCTCACACGGTGACGCATCGAGGTTGTAGTAGCATCATTGTCGCGGTCGTTAAAATAACTGTCTGAGCCTAATAGGTTTAATCGGCTACTTAAACTTTCGCGAATACCATAATTACGATTGCCCATATAATTTGCTGAAATCTTAGTAGGATATTTTGGATTTTTACCCCATTCGTCGTTAAAATTTACCCCTATTCCTTTATTATCGTTAATGCCACCACCGCCGCCACCAAAAGAAAAATCATTGTCACCTATGCCAACTGATATACCTCCGCCACCATCAACCCTAACACTGGTTACCATACCCGACCCAAATATATCGCCCCCTAAAAAGTCATTTAAATCGTTAAAGGAGAAACTTGTTCGATTAATGTTATTGGCCATACTGATGATCGAGAATTGGCGTTTGTCGTTAAATCTGTTAATATTAATCGAAGCATCATATAAACTACCCCCTGCTTTACCGGCGGCTATATTGCCAAAAACCCCTTTCTTTTTGTCGTCCTTTAACTCCACATTCAATATATTTTCGCGTTTACCATCATCTATGCCTTTAAAAATCGCATCATCTGTTTTCTTTTCTATCACCTGAATTTTTTTGATAATGTCTTTAGGCAAATTCTGTGTCGCAGTTTTTGGGTCATTTCCAAAAAAGTCTTTTCCTCCTACCAATACACGATCTATTTTCCTCCCATTAAAGGTAATGCCTCCATCTTTATCTACTTCCATTCCTGGCATTGTTTTTAGAGCATCTTCTAAACTTGCGTCTGCCTGAGTTTTAAACGCGTCTGCATTAAACTCTATGGTGTCTTTTTTGATGATCATGGGAAGCAAATCGCCCTGAATTAATACGCTATTTAGGGTAATGGCCGATTCTTCCATCGTGATATCGCCAAAGTCTATTGCCAATTTCTCTGGAGTTATTTCAAATAGTTTAAGGATAGGCTTATAACCGATAATGGCCATGTAGAACTTATATTGCCCTAAGGCTAAACCCTTTGCTGTAAAAACACCTTCGGGAGTAGTGGCTCCCATTGCGGTAACTGTCGAATCTTTTACATTCTTGATTGCAAATGAAGCAAATTCAACTGGTTTCTTCGTTTTTTGGTCAACAGCTTTTCCTTTTAAAGAGCCTGTTTTTTGTTGAGCATTTACTGATAAACTTACTGTTAATAGCAATGCAAGGGCGATTGATAAGAAGAGTTTCATGGATTAGTTTGTTTAGGTAAACAAATAAACTAAATTCTTAGTAGATTAACAACTATTTTTTTAGTTAATTAATGTTAAAATTCTAGCCTCATCCGATGAGCGCACAATTTAACTTGCTCATCCGATGAGCATAGCATGATGTCCGGTCTCATCGGATGAGCATTTGCTTAAAGATTATTATTGATCGGTTCTTGGGCGTTTAAACACGCTTTCCGCTATATCCCCAATGAACAATTGGGGGATGCCGCTGCAATCGTTAACGCAAATTCAGCAAGTAAATGTCAAATTTACTTTACAATTTAGTCAAGTTTACTGTACTTTGCTCATCCGATGAGGGATTATGAGAGTATGCTCATCCGATGAGGGGAGGTATTGGATGTTTCGATTTATCAAAAAAAAAAGGTTGCCCACATTTGTAGGCAACCTCTTCTAAAAAAGCGATAAATAGTTAAATTAGAATCCCATTCCGCCCATTCTCATAGTTCTTTGTGGGCCACCTTGCCCTGGTTGTGGAGAACCCATTGTTCTTCCAGCTACTCTATTTAATGAATAAGTAAATGAGAACATATAGTAACGTTTCAATACATTAAATCTCAAATCTTGAATGGCGTTTGCACCACCACTTCGAATGATACCTGTATTTTGATCTAGCAAATCATTTACTGAAAGCTTAAAGGTTCCTCTGTTTTTAAAGAACTGACGGCTGATGTAAGCGTTAACCAAAGTATATTCAGTATCAAAACCCGCTCCTCTTCCAGTAAGCTTATTATATGTTAAATCACTTTGTAAACGGATATTTCCAGGGAACATATAGCTGATATCAATGTTTGGAGAAATAGTATAATATTTTGCATTATTTCCGCTGTTAGCTGAATAAGTATCTCTATTCATTGTACCAGAAACACCTGCAATTAAATCGAACTTGTCAAAGTTAGATGTTAACTTGTAACCATTTGTAATGGAATAGCTGTTGGTAATATTCTCAATGAAACCGGTATCGTTCCTTACAAATCCAACTCCCTTCGCATAGCTACCTCTTAAATCAATTTGGGCTGCTAATTTGTTGCCTTTAATAATCGGCTGACTAATAGTACCAAACACTGAAGCATTAAAGTTTCCATCAACATTAACATATTTTTGACTTATTTTACCATAATTATCATCCGTTTCATCAGTGATTAGTGCAGATTGCATTGCAAATGCATTAAATTGTTGCGAGAAAAATCCACCTATTATAAAGGTACGGAAGTTTGCAAAATCGAAATTATTATAAAATACGTTTAAACTATTGGTAAATGATGGTTTAAGATCCTGATTTCCGATAGGGAAAAACTGCGCATTGGTATTATCAAAAATAGGTGCAATTTGATTAATTGATGGTTGAGCAGTACGTCCGTTATAGTTTATTCTTAGTCTTTTGCTCTGACTAAAATTATATCTAAACTGAGCACTTGGTGTTAAATTAACGAAGTTACGACCGAACGAAGAATTATCGGTTTGATTGAAACGTTGTTGATCGGTATTTTGAACCCCCATTCCAACATTCCAGTTATATTTCTTTTCGTTTTTGTTAAAACTAAATCCTACACTATTGGTAAAAGTTGTGTTCTCAAAATCATTGGTAAACAATGAGTTTAAAACATCGTAACGCCCGGTTACAGGGTTGTAATCGTAAACCTGTCTATCTTGGTTATCAAATGAGTAACCATTTTGATAATTTAATTCCAAGCTTAATGTTTTAGATAATGGCTCTGTATATACTAATCTTGCTGTATTTGAAATAGACTTCGTAGCCTGATCATTTAATTGATTATCGATGATCACACTACCAGGACCACCGGTTATAGTTAAAGTCTCCGTTCTATCTAAATAATTTTCAGCATCACTATTGTTGATACTCGTATTTACGTTTAAAGATAATGTACGTCCTCTACGCTGAAATTTCTTACGTAACAACAAGTTATTACTTAACGATGGAGCCGATGAGGTGGTAATATAACCCTGTCTACCTACCGTTGTACCGTTTAACGCAACTCTTTCGTAGTTCGTTAAACTATTAGTTTCAGTTTCGCTAAACGTTAGGTTTGGCTGTATTCTAAATGAAATAGTAGAATCCAATTTAGTATCAAGTGTAAAGTTTAATCGATGATTTAAACGATCAGTCGTATTTTCATAATCTTCTTTATTAGTGGTTGTATTGCTACCCAATAAATTCTGCGTGAAGCTATTTTCTAAATTATATAAAGATGTTTTATTGAAGTTATAACTCGCGTTAAATTGGGTACCATTCTTGTAGATATTTGCATAGTTAATACCACCCATGTTGGTAGTAGTAATACCTCTTTGAGGTCCACCACCGCCAAAATTCATACCACCACGACCACCGCCACCGCCACCGCCAAAGTTCTGCTTATTGATATTATTAAATTGGCCAATCACCGACATCTGCTCGTCGTTTTTGAATTTATTTACATTTATATTAACCTCGTAATGATCGTCAGTTCCGTATCCTAAAGTACTGTTACCAAAGAACCCGTTTTTCTTATCTTGACGAGTAGTGATATTGATAATTTTCTCACGATTACCATCATCAACACCACTAAATTTCGATTGATCAGACATATCATCAATAATCTGAATTTTATCGATCATATCTGCAGGTAAGTTTCTGGTTGCCAATAAGGGGTCGTTCCCCATAAAATCTTTACCATCTACTCTAACTTTTTTAATGGTTTCTCCTTGTGCAGTAATCGTTCCATCTTTAGAAACCTCAACACCTGGTAATTTCTTTAACACATCTTCTACTACCGCATTTTCTTTTACTTTAAACGCGGCTGCATTAAATTCTAAGGTATCTTTTTTAACTTTTACTGGGGGTATATCTCCTTTAACCTCTACAGTTTGTAAATCTACACCCGTATCTTCCATTATTAAGCTACCAAAGTCAATCCCAGGTGCTGTTGCTGTTAATTCGAAATCTTTATTAATCGATTTCAAACCCAAATAGGCTACGAATAATCTATATCTTCCTACGGGCAAGTTTGCAACTGAAAAAGCACCTGTTTGGGTAGTAGAACCTACTCCTACAACTGCCGAATCGCCAGATAATTTTTTAACCGCTATTGACGCGTATTCTAGTGCAGTTTTATCCTTCCCATTTAATACTTTGCCACTCACTGTACCTGCTTTGGTCTGGGCAGCTACTGTATAGCTTACGAATAAGAGCGCAATAAGTATTGATTTTTGTATTAGTGTCTTCATTTTAAAATAATAATTTTGTAAAGTTACCCTATCAGACTAACGTACTGTTAAAAAGTTTGTTCAGGGTTGTTAAAATATGGGTAACATTTTAAATACAACTAACTTTGTCGTTACAAGAGCCGTAAGTTGTGTGGTTTTTTATTTGAATTAAACCCTTTGCTCATTGTAATTTGACCGGTGTAATAACACGTAGCTAAATACACCCATTAATGAGCCAATCATATCGCAGCCAAAATCCCACCACTCTGCAGATCTATAGGTAAAAATCTTCCATTGTAAAAACTCTATCCCTCCGCCTAACGTTGCCGAAATCAAGATGATTTTAAAAATGGTTAATGATCTAAAACTATAATTATGCTGAAAGTTAATTTTGCCGTAAAAAAGTAAAATGGTTAATACATAGAAAAAGCCCAAATGTGCTAATTTATCAAAACCACTAAAGAAAAACCCTTCTGTACCACTACCTTCTGGTAATTCGATATTGCAAAGCACTAAAATAATGACAGACCAAATTATGGCCCATCGCTGGTATTTTAGCGCTTTAAGATTATTCATCTTATGCGCCTACCAAGGCTTTGTATTCGTCGGCACTTAGCAAACCATCTACTTCAGACACATCAGATAAGGTAACTTTTACCATCCATCCATCACCGTAAGGGTCGTTATTTACTAGTTCAGGGCTATCGTTTAATAAAGAGTTAATTTCTGCAACAGTAGCAGTTACTGGCATAAACAAATCTGAAACTGTTTTTACAGCTTCAACTGTACCAAAAACTTCTTCTTTTGCAACTTCCGAACCTACACTATTGATATCAATGTAAACAATATCGCCTAACTCACGTTGAGCAAAATCTGTAATGCCAATAGTTGCTTGGTTACCTTCAACTTTAACCCATTCGTGGTCTTTGGTGTATTTTAATTCTGATGGAAAATTCATATCTGTTTGAATATTTGTTTGTGAGACAAATTTACAATTATTTTTTTTATAATCCCTCATCGGATGAGAATGGGCATGATGCAAATCTAATTCAACGTTACCCTCAAACTAAACCCAAAATTAGTAAACGAAGTATTAAATGATTGCGATGTATAAGGCTTCGTGATATTCGAATCGTAGAATAATTTTAAGTTAAACCGTTGGTTCAATACATAATCTACACTTGGTCTTAACGTGATATTTTTTTGTCCTGATGATACTTCCGCCTCTGCAACATCCGCTCTATAAATTACCGTTTTAGCATCCCTAACAGAAACATCTAAATTAAAGTCCATATTATTATCTAACCGAAGTCCACTAAACCAACCAAATGGGAATCTGAACTTAGCAGTTCGATAACCTATTTTAAACACCAAGTTATTTTCTGAAAGCTGGGCCAGTTGACTATTCGCCAAACTTAAAGCCAGCAAACGGGTGCGATTAATCTCTACACTGGCATTAAGGTTATTCCGTAATCGAGTATCTACTCCTATCAGAGGCGCAAAACGTTCGGATATACTAACTTGTGCAAACTGATATTCAGGAAGGAAATTATTATTTACATCTTTACTGCTTACATAGCCATTGGTTTCTTGGTATTTTAATAAACTGTTAAAACCATTTACACTGTACAAAGAGAAATAATTATGTTTAATGCTAAAGGCCGAGAACCGCTCTCCGATAAAAGGAATTTTAGTTAAACCCTCGTAGGTGATTTGCCAATTTGGCAATGGTATTTTCGGCAAACTATTTAAACTCGATGAACTTGCATCCTTGCCTGTATAGGCTGCAATAAACGAAGAAATCACCACATCTTGTGCATCTTTATTATACCCTTCGGCAAAACCATTGGTGGCACCATTCGAGTTCGGATTTAAAAGCCCTAACCTGACCGAAATGGTTTGTCTGTTGCTCATAAATTGATTGAACAAGTTAGACATGGTACTGCCGTTTTTATCGCTAAAAGCTGTGCGAAGTGTAATAAACGAAACGCTATAATCGCCCGTAGTGGTTGGACTCAAATTTCGGAAATTACTAATGCTATTATCGTATTTAAAATTGGTAGAATAGTTTAAATTTTTGTTTCGGGCTGCACTTAAAGTAATCCGAAGATCTCTTATCGGCTCAATAGTACTCGTAATCTGTAGCTCTTCTCGTAGGGTATTAATGTACAATTGAGTTTGCAACTCGTCGCGCGTAAGCCAACCGTTTGCTATGGCTCTTTCTCTTAAATCGGTTTGGCCGCCAAAAACAAAGCCTAGGCCTGGGGCTCCTGTTACATCATCAATTCCAAAATAAGAAGTTTTAGGCATATATCCGGGCAAAAATGTCCCCTTGTTTTGCAAAAACGATACTTTTACATTCCGTATGCTGGTTAGTAAGCCAATTAATCCGTCAGAAAAACTACGCGCCGAATCGGGAGAATTTAAGCTTCTTCTTACAAAACCAAGTTTGCTATAAAGGCCAACTAAATTAAGAACCGGATTAACTTGAACGATCCTCGAGTTTTGAATGGTGTTGCCTAAATTAATATTTGGATCACGCAACGTAGAAAGCGGCTCGGTTTGCCAATTAAAGGTAGACCCATAAGTGGTTGATACAGACACCCAATCTAAGCCTGGAATTTTATCGATTGGTAGTTTATAGGTTAAATTTACATTATGGCTGTAATCTGTAGTTCGCCCCAATCGCTTCAAATTTTGCCATAAAGTATCCCTTTTTAGCCCCTCTATTCGTCCATCTGGCTCATCAATGATCGAATAATTTGTAGCGTCGAAATCAAGGCTAAGGGAGTTGGTTAAATTCCAAGCAATCCCATACACACGCGACATTAAGAAATTCTTATTAAATGTAGTGTTAATGGGCAAGAAATTATTTGGATCATTATCTCGTAGGGTATTTTCAGAATAAAAACGATCAAGGTCTAACCTAAAGTTAACTGAACTTGGCAATAAACTAAAGTTAAAATCCTTTAACAGCTTTAGCACATTCGATTTAATAAGTTTATTAAAAGGTTGATAATTTTTTGGTGTTCCGGTATAATTATAGCCAATGGAACCCCGATAGGTTTGCTGAAAACTATTTTCGTTAATAAAGTCGCGATGTGCATATCTAGTTTGAGCATACGAAACGTTAAAATTCTCAATATCCCACAACCTATATTTAGTATCGGTAGTTGCTCTTTCTTTTCGAACATTGGTAAAATTGATACTACTACGCGTTGTATAATCTTGTGCAAAATTAAGGATCGAATCGCGTTGTGCTTTTGTTGATCCGTCTAAAGCCTGTTTTAATTCTACATCTGGTGTACGAGGGTCGAACTGTGGAGTAAGAACTTGTGTCGAATAGCTTACATACATTGGAATTTTAATCCCCGATCTTTGAGGCAAGAACTTACCCAGTTCAAAACTCGATGAAACATCAAAGAAGGTATTATCAGCACGGTTACGTTCACTCACCTTTTTCTCTAATGAACCAAAGCCTATGGTCGATTTACTTCCAGAAACATTAAGGTCGGCAAAATCGGCCAACTTTGCATTCATTCTTGCGGTTGCTGCCCATCCACCACGCTCATCGAATTCTGTTAATCTAAGCTCATTAAACCAAACCTCTCCTCTTTTTTCTAACCCATCGTCGCCAGCAGGGGAAGCAGCGTTACGCAGTGGATTTTTTAAACCCAACATATACACCCTAATCTTACTCATATCGGGTTGTCCTTTTACAATAATCGTATTCCTGCCATCGCTATAATTAAAAGGAATATTGATAGGCCAAGGCATACCTGCACTGGTTCTAGCATTATTTCTAGCAACTTTTGCTTTTTGAAACAGCTCCAGCTGGATGTCCATCTTATTTTCATCAGGCCATATCGCAAACGGATCTGAAGTTCCACCTGTGGTAACCTTCAAAGGCATATTATACTCGTAATAGTTATCCTGATTATCTGTTCCTATTCTTAAAAAAGCAGCTAATTCACCATCTCTTAAATCGTCGCTTCCAATGGCTTCCAAATGCACATACATTTCGAGGCGCTTATAGGATCTGAAATCATTTATAGCTGTTTTAAACGCAGCCCTTCCATATCCATCTCTTAAATTTTTTACAATTACAGATAGCGATTGTTCGTTCTGACGGGTATCGCCACGGTAATTACTAAAATCGCGCTCTCTTAAGATACCTGGTGGAACTACATATGGAATTGGCAATCTTTTCCCATTTTCTTCAATATTTACAGTCGCCACTTCAATGGTCGAGTTATCTGAATTTGCTGGCACTAAAGAAGGGTCTACAATAACTTGGCTACTTTCGTTCTTTGTATTATACCTACGCCATTCGCCCTTTACCAATTGTATTTTGGCAAAGCGTAATATCGTAGTATCCGAGAAATTAGTCATGAACATTCTAAAAAAGCGGATGGATTTAAAATCCTGAATACTGCCTATTTTTTGTTGATACTGCGCCAAAGGGATGCGGATTTGGTACCAGGTTGCATTTTGAGTTTGCCCGTTGGCCAACTTTACTTGTGAAACGACTTTATCGGTTACAAAGTTCTGCCCTACGGCTAAATCACCAGGGCGCATTGATATTTTATACTGAAAATACTCGTCAGATTGGGTCATGTTATTATCCCTATTCACATCTTCACCATCAGGAAGCGAGGTAGAAGCCGAATTTTCGAGGCCGAGTTCATCACGCGATTGTTGTGAAGTTTTAGAGTTTCCTTCGGGACCGTTATAATTCATATAACGTTTTAAAATGCCCGCATTCATTTGGTCTAAGGCACCTCCCCTAAAATAAGAATAGTCGTCTGAAGAAGGATCGTTTTCAAAAGCTTGCGCAGCGCCAGGGTTAAGCTGTGCTTTAATTTGAGCAATAAGTGCTGCAAATTTTACCTTTTCATTTGCATTCGACAATCCATCTAAGCCCACATCTTGTGCTTTTCGTGCAGCAGGATCATTATCAAAAGCTTGAATAACAGGTTGCAACTTTGCCACTCTCCCCCAATTGGTTTCATCGTACTTTGAAGGATCCTCATTGGCTGGAAGCGCATTTTCGAGCGATTTCCGTCCGTCTTTTAAAATATCTTCTGATATATTTCCAATGTTAAAATATAAATCACCACCTGCAGAGCCTGTTTTATACATAAATGGATCCATTACCCACAGCTCAATGTATTCGATATTTTGTGATTCGAAATCATTTACGTCAATTTTTCGCATCAAACCTCCCCAACGGGTCCTTGGGTTTAGCAGCGTTCCATCTTGATTAAATCCGTTAGGTGTATAGTTATATGGCCCCCGAATAGAAGGGTAGTAGGCAATATCGAGGGTAGGTAATAAGATCGACTGACCAACACTCGTTTCTTTATACGGAAATACTTCTTGTTCAATAATTTCTCGCACATAGTGGTTAGATTGCTCATTTTTATCATTTCGTACACTGCTTGGCAGTGCAGAAACACCTGTCCGATTATAAAAGGTGGGGTCGATATTATAAAAAGCAATCTTTGCCCGATTATAGCCATACGCTAGGTTATCTACCAATTGCGCTTCCGAAAATAACTGCGGTGTGCCCGACAATTGCCATGGCATTACGCTTTTTAAATCAATCAATTGGCGAGAAGCTTCGAAATCATCCAGATAACTCGACCCCCCTCTTTCGCCAGCAGCATTAATTGCTTTGGGGTGCCCAGGAATAAGTTTTGCATATTCTCCAGAAAAAGTAATAGTAGAAGGTGCTTTAGTAGAAATAAACGGGATTTTATCAATTAACTTAGTTAAGAAGCGAGATGGAGAGCTGTAATTAACATCCAAACCCAAAATCGAATTGGAAATAGGTTCTTCCATATAATTTACCTTTTGAGTTAAAGGTTTTTCGCTGAGATTCATGAATGTACCGCCTAAATTCAACTTCTTATTTACTCGATAATCTAGTCGTGTGCCAAACAATGAACGCTGTTGCAAACCAAACATTTCGGTGTTTTCTGTAGTGATCCGAATGGGCTGCCCAGAAGTTAATAATGCAGGATTGATAATATTTACCATCCCACCCTGATAGTCTACCGTAAAATCGGCTCCTTCTTGCAGAGGAATAGTACCGGCAAAAACCTTAACCGAGCCCTCAGTTACGTTAATTGCATTTAAAGGGAATGAAGATGAAATATCAGATTGATATGTCCCCTTAATTCGATATAAATCTTTATTACTAAAAAGTTGTTGCGCCACCAATTGCACCGAATCATACAATTGAGGATATCCATACTTATCGGCCAACACTTGTTCTGAAGGCAAATTAAACTTGGCTTGAAGATCCTTTCCAAAAGGCTCTATTACCGGAAAAATCAACTTCCCATTTAAGGCATCGATGGTAACATATCCATTATTGGTGTTGTTTACCAAATTGCTTAAACCAGCACCACTTGCATTTGGAAAAGAAGATGGGTTCTGGTTATTGCTATAGTTGTTAGTTGGTGCAAAAGGTTTATTTTCGGCTTCAAAATCGAAAACACCATCTGGCTTACGTTCCTTTTGTTGATTTAACTGATCGAGACTAGTAAGTGCAATGTATTGTTTACCAATAGTGTTAACGCCTTCTCGCATCAGCGGCATTTCTACACCTGTTTTATCGTCGATCCTAAAAATATCTAGCTTAAAATTTTGGGGACTGATCTGATAACCGTTAATCGAATAAATATTTTTCATCATCAAATCCCATGTTGGTAAATTGGTTTTGATGGTTTCATTTTTTAACAACTTTGCAAACAAAACTTTTGGCGTTATCTGGCCTAAAGATGCATCCGTAGGGGGTATGTCGGCCGAAAACTCGCCAACCTGATACTCAACACCATTATAGGTATAACGATAGGAAACCGCCAATACTTCATCTCCATTTAAAGGGTTGGTTAAAGATATATATCCTAATTGAGGTTGAAAGTTAAACTCCCTTTCAGTCAATTTTCTGGCGTAGGTTAATTTTCCAAAGTTATCGGTACCTCCATTTGCCTGAAAGTAGTTAATTACATCGTTCGAATTGGTTAACCTCGCACCTGCTGGAAGGTTACTCAATAAGTTATTAGATGGCGTTGGAAATGTTGGGTTACTAAAGCCCGAAGGTAAAACCGAGCGTCCTCCTGTAATTTGTGCTGTATTATAGGGCGTATTTTCTCCTAAATCTAAAAACCCTAAAACATCTCTTGAATCTTGAGTATTTCCAGTTTTATTGGTAATCCAAACTTCAATCTTTGTAATTAATATGCCCGAAAGAACCGTTGGTGGATTGCTTAAAGCACGATTGTAATTATCTCTAAAGTATTTTGCTAAAAAATAATGCCTATTAACTTCATATGAAGAGCCACTAACCGAAAATTCGTTCTGTTGTGCTCCATTATTAATCTTTAACTCTCTTGATTGGGATTTTTGCTGACTAAAAACCGATGTAATATCAAGTTTACCCAACTGTAATTGGGTCTTTATACCAAATAACGATTGTGTTCCGCTTATTAAGGTTCCATTTAAAGGCAAGCTTACATTACCGGCCTCAATTTTCTTTATAATATCATCAGCACCGCCCGTATAATCGAGTTTAACTTGATTTTCGAAATCAAATTGCGCCTCAGTATTGTAGTTCATTTTGATCTTCATCTTGGTACCGATGTTACCTAAAACATCCATCTGTATACGTTGATTAAAATCGAAATTGCTTTGTACCCGCTGGCGTTCATTAAAAAGCGGATTTTCGTTCTTATTTACACGGCCTAAAAAGGTGAGTTCAGCTTCACCACGAGGTTGTATATCGATAGTAGTGCCACCAAATATTTTTTCAAAAACACGGCTATTTATTTTTACAGGCGGAATGATGCCCGTTTTTCTTACCTCAGCAATTTCAGCATTGGAATATAAACGCCAGTTTTCGCGTTTAATTTCGCTATTTACTAAGCGCAGGTACTGTTCTACCGTTAAATATTGTGGTACGGAAAATAAGCGATCTCCAATTTTTTCAGTAATGATATAACGCTGATTTTTTGCATCATACTCTACCTCTCTTTTCACATTGGTTGGATATTGTAAAAAGGGATTAACAAAATTTCGGAAGCCCAGTTGCTTTTTTTCGCGCAGGTTAAAGGAATTTTTGAGCGTATCCGTGGCTTCTTTTACAGGTACTACTTGCGAAAAGGCAGTTTTCCCAATAAAAGTAAAGAGTAAAATAACTAGTAGCGTAGTTTTATTTCTCAAAGGCAAACGTTTATAAATTCTTTAATGCAACTTTAATCATTTGCTCAACTGTTAGGTCTTGACCTGCATTTTTTATTGCATTATCAATTGCCTTTTCTGCCACTTGCTTTCCAAATCCAAGCATAATTAATGCAGATAACGCTTCGTCTCGCGTGGTATTGTGTAGTGGCATAGATATTAATGAATCTGGCCCCTCTTTTTTTAATTTATCTTGTAATTCGAGTATAATCCGTTGTGCAGATTTCGCTCCAATACCTTTAATTTGTTGTATTAAAGCTACATCAGCCTTAATAATTGCATTTTGTATTTCAACGGGTGTAATAGACGAAAGCATCATTCTACACGTGGTTGGCCCAATGCCCGAAACCGAGATCAAGTGCAAGAAAAGACGACGCTCTCCTTCATCGGCAAAGCCATATAAGGTATGAGCGTCTTCCTTTACATGTAGCCATGTATATATTTTGCAATGTTCGGTATTCGCTAAAGCCGAATAGGTGTTTAGCGATATATTAATATGGTAACCCACACCACCTGCTTCAACAACAACGTAAGTAGGGCACTTAAAGGTTAGTTTCCCATCAATATATGCAAACATAATTTCGTTACTTTTTAGCTATTCGATTTAAAATACCTCTTCTTTTTGTTGGTGCTGCATCTTCTGCTTTTGCTTGCACATCTAGCACCGCTATGGTAACCATATTTACAATTTCACGAACTGAACTTCCGAGCTGCACAATGTGAACTGGTTTCTTCAAGCCTAATAAAATTGGACCAACTGCTTCAGCTCCGCCTAATTCTTGTAAAAGCTTATACGCAATATTTCCCGATTCTAAATTAGGAAATACGAGTGTATTTGCAGGCTCGTCGGCCAATCTACTAAATGGAAAATTTTCTCTGAGCAACGCATTGTTTATCGCGAAATTACCTTGCATATCGCCATCTACTACAATATTTGGGTGTTGCTCGTGCAATATTTTAACGGCTTCTCTTACCTTTTCAGGAACGGTACCTTCGTTTGAGCCAAAATTAGAATACGACAATAATGCAATACGAGGCTGAATATTAAATTTGCGTACTGATTTTTCGAGCAATAGCGTTAAATCTACTAGTTCTTGAGCAGTTGGATCTACGTTAACAGTAGTATCTCCAAAAAACACAGGTCCTTTCTCGGTCATCATCATGTACATTCCGGCCACGCGATTTACACCCTCTTCTGTACCAATAACCTGTAAAGCAGGTTTTATAGTCGATACATAATTCTTTGTTAACCCAGAGATCATAGCATCGGCCTCACCAAACTCGACCATTGATGCACCGAAATAATTTCGATCCCTCAATAATTTATTCGCTTCAAATAAGGTTACTCCCCTACGTTGCCTTTTCTTGTACAATGAATCGGCATATTTTTTCATACGTTCGGGCTCTAAAGCTGGCTCAATAATTTTAACACCCTCCAGATCTAACGCATTTTCTGCAATAATTTGTTGGATAATTTCTTTGTTTCCTAATAAAATAGGGATAGCAATGTTATCATCTTTAACAATTTGAGCTGCTTTTAAAATCTTATAATTATCTGCCTCGGCAAAAACTACACGTTTTGGCGCCGATTTTGCTTTATTGGTAATGGCACGCATAATCGAATCGTCCATACCCAGCCTACGCTTCAATTCTTCGGCATAGGCATCCCAATCGGTAATCTTTTTACGTGCTACACCCGAATCAATTGCCGCTTTAGCTACAGCCATCGATACATTGGTCATTAAGCGAAAATCCATTGGCTTTGGAATGATATATTCTTTACCAAACTTAATATTACGCTCGTTATATGCCATATTTACGGCTTCAGGCACTGTTTTTCTAGCCAAATCGGCAATTGCACGAACCGCAGCAATTTTCATTTCCTCGTTAATACTGGTTGCTCTAACATCTAAAGCTCCTCTAAAAATATAAGGGAAACCGAGCACATTATTTACTTGATTTGGATAGTCAGATCTACCGGTAGCCATAATCAAATCTTTACGGGAGCTTATCGCCAAATCATAAGCAATCTCTGGATTTGGGTTGGCCATTGCAAACACAATTGGATTTTTTGCCATCGATTTTAACATCTCAACGGTTACGCAATCTGCCGATGAAAGTCCAATAAATACATCCGAATCTTTCATGGCCTCTTCCAGTGTATTTAAATTTCTGGTCGTAATAAATTCTTTCTTTATTGCATCTAGGTTTTCTCTATCGCTACGAATTACCCCACTTCTATCGCACATTACGATATTTTCCTTTTTTGCGCCTAAAGAAACGTATAAGCGAGAGCACGATATTGCCGCAGCACCAGCCCCGTTTACTACAATTTTAACTTTATCAATCTTTTTCTTTTGTAAATCACAAGCATTTAACAATGCAGCAGCAGAGATAATAGCTGTACCATGCTGATCGTCGTGCATTACAGGAATGTTCATCTCCTCTTTTAAACGACGTTCAATTTCAAAGCACTCGGGTGCTTTAATATCTTCTAAGTTAACACCGCCAAAAGTGGGCTCTAAGGCTTTTACAATTTTTACAAAATCGTCTACATTTTTAGTGTCGAGTTCAAGATCGAACACATCAATATCAGCAAATATTTTAAACAATAAGCCTTTGCCCTCCATAACAGGTTTTCCTGCTTCTGGGCCTATATCGCCCAAGCCTAAAACTGCTGTTCCATTGCTAATAACTGCTACCAAATTGCCTTTGGCAGTATATTTATATACATCGTCTTTATTTTCTGCAATTTTTAAGCAAGGCTCAGCAACGCCTGGCGAATATGCTAACGTTAAATCTCTTTGTGAAGAATAGGGTTTAGTAGGTACAACTTGAATTTTACCTGGCCGCCCTTGCGAATGGTAATCTAAAGCGTCTTGTTTTCTATTTGTTTTACTCATAAAATACTTTTTGATAACGGGCAAACTTACGAAGTTTTTTAAACTTCGTAAGTTTTACTTCCTAAAACTTGCACTCATCCTTTTTATCGATTTAATATTCACTTCATATTGCGCCAATACTTTTGTGAGATCGAGTTAAGAAGCTTTCACCAAAATATAGTAAAATGATTTAGTACATCGTAAAAATAAATAAAGAACTGGTTCTGAAGCAGAGCCAGTTCTTTCGGTAAGATTATGGATTGAGCCCCCTTCTTACCGAACTCAGCAAGCAAAATATTTAATCACTAAGTATTCAAAAATATGCAATTAAATTTACAACATTTCTTTATGGGTTTGTTATTTTTTTTACAAGCCGTACTTCTCTTTAGTCCAACTACATCTTGGGCCAATACAAATACTAATTATGTACAAACCGTAGATCCTGGTCAGATTACTGGAAAAATAACCGACGAATTAGGTGGGCCACTAGCAGGTGTAAACATTAAAATTGAAGGCACAAATCAAACCACACGTAGCGGAATAGATGGTGCTTTTACATTCAATGTAGCTCCTGGATCGTATACGTTATTAGTAACACTTATGGCTTATCAATCGCAGCGACTAGCAGGTGTGGTGATAAAATCTGGCGAGCGTACTGAAAAACAAATTAAGTTATTACCTGAAGATTCGAAAAAACTAAATGAGGTAATCATCGTTGGTTATGGTACTCAAAAAAAGGAGAATTTAACGGGAGCTGTAGATCAGGTTACTTCTAAATCATTAGAAAACAGACCTATCCCTAATTTAACTCAAGGGCTTCAAGGTGTTATGCCAAATTTAAATATTAAAATGATGGATGGTAGACCAACACAGGCCCCAAGTTATAACATCAGAGGCACAACGTCAATTGGGCAAGGGGGTAGCGCTTTAATATTAATAGATGGTGTAGAGGGCGACCCTAGTTTATTGAACCCAAACGATGTTCAAACCGTTACCATGCTTAAAGATGCGGCATCGTCTTCAATATATGGAGCGAGAGCCGTTTTTGGTGTTGTACTTATCACCACAAAAAAACCTGTAGGTGGTAAGACTTCCGTAAACTATGCCACTAACTTCGCTTCAAAAAGCCCCTTGCAAATTCCAGAATTTGTAACCGATGGGTATACATGGGCAAAAATGTTTGCCGAAGCTTTTGTAAATGGTGATGGTTCTTTTCCACAAAATGCCAATAAAACACAAAAGTTTTCTCAAGCATACCTAAACGAATTTAAGCGAAGAGCAGAATCAGGACAACCGTATAACGAAATAGAGGTAGACCCTGTTACTGGCGAATATGTATATTATACAAGTACCGATTGGTATAAAGAGTTGTATAAAAAGAGTAATGCTGCAAACGAACATAATCTCTCGATTACTGGAAGTAGTGAAAAATTATCTTATTTGATTTCTGGTCGCTATCAAAAACAAGATGGATTGTTTAAGTACAATTCAGACGATTACGACATGAAAAATTTTAGGGCAAGAGGTTCTGTTCAAGTATTTCCTTGGTTAAAAATTGATAATAACGCCGATTTCTCTGTAATGTCTTACCACACACCAATGAATGTTGGCGAAGGAGGAGGTGTTTGGCGTAATATTGCCGACGAGGGACACCCTACTTCACCCATGTTTAACCCAGACGGAACCTTATCTTTTTCGTCGGTTTATACCGTTGGTGATTATTGGTATGGAAAGAATGGAGTAGATAGCAAACGACAAATATTTAGAAATACAACTGGTTTTGCTTCTACATTTTTTAATAATAAGTTTAGAATAAATGGTGATTTTACCTTTAGAAACACCAATAACAATACCGAACAAAAAAGAGTACAGGTTCCATATAGCAACTTTAAAGGAATTACCGCTTTTGTAGGCACCACCACAAACGATCTATTATTCGACAGAAGAGAGACACAATATCTCGCTAATAACATTTTCACAGAATATGAGAACACTTTTGCTGGTGTGCATTATTTAAAATTGATGGCCGGTTACAACTATGAGCAATCTACGTACGAACGATTAGCAGCGCAACGCAATGGTGTAATTTATGAAGGCGCAGACGATCTAAATTTAGCATTAGGCCAGGCAATTACTACTGGTGGCGGTTACGAAAGATGGAACATTTTAGGTGGATTTTCTCGACTAAACTATGCTTTTAAAGACCGCTATTTAGTTGAGGTAAACGCACGTTATGATGGGTCTTCGAAATTCCCGGCCGACCAACGTTATGGATTTTTCCCTTCCTTTTCTGCAGGATGGAGAGTAGCAAAGGAGTCGTTCTGGAAAGTATCTCCGAAGTTCATAACCGACCTAAAAATTAGAGCATCTTATGGTTCGCTTGGTAATGGTAATATCAATTCGTATGTATACCAAGAAAACTTCTCAATCTCGCAATCTGGCATTATCTTAAATGGAGTTAGACCTCAAAGAACTGGTCAGCCCGGCGTATTACCAGAGGGAATTACCTGGGAAACCGCAACTACAAGTAATATTGGTCTCGACCTTTCGATGCTTTCGGGTCGTTTAAGTTTTACGGGTGATGCTTACATTCGTAAAACCACTGATATGTTTACAGTTGGACTAAGCGTTCCGGCTGTATTTGGTGCTAGTGTGCCACGGGGTAATTATGCCGACTTGGAAACTAAAGGTTGGGAGCTTTCACTGGCGTGGGAAGATAAATTTAAAGTAATGTCGAAGCCATTTAATTACAATGTTAGGGTAACATTGGCTGATAATTCTTCAATTATCACTAAATATAATAATCCCGACAAGTTGCTTTCAGACTATTATGTTGGACAAAAAGTAGGTGAAATTTGGGGTTATACCACGGAAGGTTTTTTTATAGATCAAGCTGATATCGATTCTCATGCTAAACAATCGCCTCAAATGAGGGCTTCGCCAACCAATATATGGTACCCTGGAGATATTAAGCTAAAAGACATTAATAACGATGGCTTTATTAACGTAGGAACCAATAGCGTAAATAATCCTGGCGACAGAAAAATTATAGGTAACAGTGCAGCCAGATACACCTATGGTATAAACCTTGGTGCGAACTGGAATAATTTCTTTTTTTCTAGCTTCTTTCAAGGTGTAGGCAAACAAGATTGGTATCCAAGTACAGAAGCCGAGTTCTTCTGGGGGCAATACAATAGACCGTACAACAATATTCCTACATTTCATTTAGGCAATATGTGGACACCAGAAAACACCAATGCGTATTTTCCTAGAACCATGTCTAGAGCTGCCTCTAGCAATACGAATAGAACTTTGGGCGTAGCACAAACAAGATACCTTCAAAATGTAGCTTACATTCGAATGAAAAACATTCAAGTTGGGTACAATCTTCCCGCAAAATGGATCTCGAAAATTAAAGCAACCAATGCCAGAATTTATTTTTCTGGAGAGAACTTGTTTACCTACTCACCTCTTTATAAAATTACTAAAACCTTGGATGTTGAAAACGCAGTACCTGCCGATCAAGGTTTTAACCCAGGTAGTTCAAATGGAGATGGATACAACTATCCGTTGTTAAAGAGTTTTTCTCTTGGTTTAAGCTTGTCTTATTAATAAAATCTTTAAATATAATCTCATGAAATTACAAAATTTGTGGCTTATCGTTATCGTCTTGTTCGCTTCTGCATGCGAGAAGCTAGATCAAGAACCTCAGTCGACCGCTTCAAAATCGGCAGTTTTTGGAAGTGAAAGTGGTTTGCAATTATATGCCAATTCCTTTTATACCATACTTCCAGGAAACTCGACCAGTTTAGATGCTATGTCCGATTATTTAGCAGTTAAATCAGTACCTTCCTTTGTTCAAGAAGGTGTTTTCGCACCAAACCTAAGTTCGGGATGGGGATGGACAGACCTTAGAAACTTAAACTATTTTATTGTAAACTGTACCGACCCTAAAGTTTCGGCCGAAGCCAGAAGAAACTACATTGGTTTAGCCAAATTCTTTAGAGCCTATTTTTATTTCGAAAAGGTAAAAAGATTTGGAGATGTGCCCTGGATCGGTAAGCCTTTGGATGTATCTGATGAAGCACTATATAGCGGTCGCGACCCACGCACTCTAGTAATGGATTCGGTATTGGCCGACCTAAATTATGCTGCCGCCAATATTAAAACCACAAATGACCCTTCGAGAAGCACCATCACCAAAGACGTGGCCTTAGCACTGAAGTCGCGCATCTGCTTATTTGAAGGAACATTTAGAAAATATCACACTGCTTTAAATCTTCAAAGCACTGCACCAACATGGCTTAATCATGCCGCCACAGCTGCAAAAGAAGTAATGGACAAGAGAACCTACACCATAAACACCGCAGGTGGGGCAGGAAATTCGTATCGCCAGGTATTTACCGGTACGGCCCCAGTTGCCACTGAGGTAATGTTATCTTCTATATGCGACCTTACTTTAAACGTATTAAATGAGGCAAATTGGTGGTGGACCAGCGGCACTTATGGCGCAAAAGCAAGCTTTACCAGAACCTTCATCAATACGTATTTAAATCTTGATGGAACACCTTATACCAATAATCCCGACTATAAAACGATGTTGTTTAAAGACGAAGTAAAAGACAGGGATCTTAGGTTAAAACAAACCATTCGTTTAGGCAGTTACAAAAGGATAAGTGGCGGTGCGCAGGTTCCAGCACCCCCGGTTTTCTCCTATACTTTTACAGGTTATCAACCAATAAAATGGACATTAGACGATATGTATTATGATGCAGGAGCACTAAATACCAACTCTATCTCATTGTTTCGCTATGCCGAAGTTTTATTAAATTATGCAGAAGCGAAAGCCGAATTGGGTACGCTTACAGATACTGAATGGGCAGCAACTATTGGAACTTTGCGCTCGAGAGCAGGCATTACAGCCGGACTAAGCACAAAGCCAACCAATGCAGACCCATATTTAGTAGCAAACTATTTTCCTGGCATTTCTGATCCTACCATCTTAGAAGTAAGACGAGAAAGAGGTATCGAGCTTAGCTTAGAAGGCCTTCGTTTTAGTGATTTATTAAGATGGAAAAGAGGCGAGTTGATGCAAATGGAATGGAATGGCTTTTATGTTCCATCACTTAATACTCCAATGGATTTAAATGAAGATGGTATATTAGATGTGGCTTTTTATCAAGGCGCTAAACCTTCGCCTGCAGTAGCGGGGGTTACCTATGTGGATGTGTCGAGCCAGGTAAGTGGTAAAACCAATTCGCAGTTATTAAAGAATGGGTCAAGTGGAGAATTAATCTGGATGAATGAAATCTCGAGAAAGTGGAATGATAAACAGTACTATTATCCTATACCACAAGCCGATTTGGTAAGAAACCCTAAGCTTGGTCAAAATCCAGGCTGGTAAAATAAAATATTAACTCATACTAAAATATTATAAAATGAAATTCAAATTTTTGCTAACGTTTGCATTGCTTTTTGCAGTTTTAACAACTGTAAATGCACAGTCATTTAATGTGGCTACTTTTAATATTCGATACGATAATCCAAGAGACTCAGGTAATCTTTGGGTAAATAGAGCGCCAATAGCGACTAACCTTATCCGATTCCATGATTTTGATGTTTTTGGAGTCCAAGAAGGGTTAAAGAATCAAATAGACGATATGAGTGCTGCACTACCTGAATATGCAAGATATGGAAAAGGCAGAGATGATGGTAAAGAGGCTGGAGAACACTCCGTTATTTATTATAAAAAGGATAAATTTAAGCTCCTTAAAAGTGGTGATTTCTGGTTATCGGCAACGCCAAACATCCCTGGTAAAGGTTGGGATGCTACCTGTTGCAACCGTATTTGCTCATGGGTATATTTAGAAAATACCGATAGCAAGAAAAAGTTCTATTTATTTAATGTACACTTTGATCACCAAGGCGTAATTGCGCGTAAAGAAAGTGGCAAACTAATGGTACAAAAAATAAAAGAAATTGCAGGAAACGAAGCTGTTTTATTAACGGGCGACTTAAATGGTGTGCGTGAAAGTGAATGGTATCAAACCATTGCAAATTCTGGTATTGTTAAAGATGCTTATTTAGATGTAAAATTTCCTTACCAAAATAATTCATCGAGTAATGGATTTCGTACGCCTAGAGGAATGGGCGTAATTGATCACATTTTTATGTCGAAACAATTTTCGGCAACAAGATGGGGTATTTTAACGGATACTTATTTTGGTAAATATCCTTCAGATCATTTTCCAGTAATGGCAACAGTGAAGTTGTAATATCCTTTAGCCTTACGAAGTCTTAAGACTTCGTAAGGCTAAATTTAAATCTTAAGCAGCATTCCGGGCTGCAAAACAGTTTTTCTTAAACCGTTTACTTTTTTAATATTAGCTACTGTTGCACCATCAAATTTTTCGGCTATGCCGGATAAGGTATCACCAGCTTTAACTTTGTAGGTGATATATTTAGTTTTTGGTTTAGCTGCTACTTCCTTTAAAGCAGTGCTTGCATTGTAAATTTTAAGTTTTTGTCCGGGAATAATCGTGGTGCCTTTTAATGCATTCCAAACTTTTAAATCTTGCACTTCAACACCGTACTTATCGGCAATGCTACTTAAATTTTGCCCTGTTCCCACTTTATGATAGGTAGTTTTTGATGTGTTTTTAGCAGGTAATTTCTTTCTTAGTTCTCGAACATCGTCTGTAGAAGCTAAGATTATTTCTTGCGACACCTCTATATCGTTGTTAAGCACATCATATAATTGAATGTATTTATTTTGATCTACACTTGGTAAAATGATACGTTTTGGCAAAAGTGTAGTCCCGTTAACAATTTTCTTTTTATAGGATGGGTTTAAGTTTAGCAGCACCGTTTCTTCTATATTTAATACCTTTGCTATATCGGCCAATGCCACAAAGTGATTCACATGAACGGTATCTGTTTTTTGGTGAAGGTTTGAATTTTGTATTTTAATATCGTGCTTATCGGCATAATTCATTACATATAAAGCGGCTATAAAAGCGGGTACATAATCTCGGGTTTCTTTGGGAAGGAACCTTCTTATTTCCCAAAAATCTCGGGAATCGGCTTTTTCGATTGCTCTGGTTACATTGCCTTTACCACAATTATATGCAGCGATGGCTAATAACCAATCGCCCAATTCGTCGTACGCATCTCTAAAATAGGCTGCAGCAGCATAACTTGCCTGAATGGGATCTTTACGTTCGTCTACAAAATTATCCATATTTAAGCCATATGCCTTTGCAGTGCCAAACATAAATTGCCATAAGCCTGTAGCACCTACACGCGAAATAGCGTGTGGGTTTAACGATGATTCGATAATTGAAAGATATTTTATCTCTGTAGGAATAGAATAAGATACCAGTGCTTTTTCGAAAATTGGGAAGTAATAATTAGACAACCCTAACATTTTGCCCATCTTATCTTTTTGCTTGCTATAAATAGCAATAAAATTTTGAACATACTCATTGTAGGGCAGTGGAACCGTTTTTTGAATAGAATCTAATCTGTTTTTATGCGTGAAATTATAGTTATAGAAACCAATGGTGTTAATTGTGGGTACTGCTGCCGAGTCTTGTTGAGCAGAAATAGAATCTATGCTTTTAATTTTTAACTGTGCCTGTGCCCATACTGCAGCTGATGCCAACACACAACATAAGGAAAGTACAAATTTCTTCATAGGCTTAAAAAAACGGATTTTACTCGGCTTCGTTTAAAAAACTATACGATAAATTGAGTAGTTCTTGTTCGTTAAAATGTTTGGTCATTAACTGGATACTTAACGGTAAACCCGCTGCATTATTGCCCAATGGCAGTGCTACGGCCGGAATACCTGCTAGTGATGCTAAAACGGTATAAATATCGGCCATGTACATCACCAAAGGATCTTGCATATTTTCGCCCATTTTAAAGGCTGGCGTTGGGGTAACAGGACTAATCAGCATATCGTAATTCTGAAGCAGGCTTTCTACTTTTTCTCTGATCAGTCTACGTACTTTTTGTGCTTTTTGATAATATGCATCGTAATATCCTGCACTTAACACAAAAGTACCGAGTAAAATTCTACGTTTAACTTCCTCGCCAAAACCCTCAGCTCTTGAAAGTTTATACAAACTGGTTAAATTTTTTGCGTCTTTATTCCGATACCCGAAATGTACACCATCGTAGCGAGAAAGATTTGAAGATGCTTCGGCTGTTGTTAATACGTAATAGGCTGGAACGAGGTAGTCTAACAAATCAAACGACACATATTCGATGATATGGCCTTGATTTTTTAATTTTTCTATTGCAGCTAAAATAGACTGCTTAATTTCGGAATCTAGCGCTTTATTGTTTATCGTTTCTTCTAATACGGCGATTTTCTTTTTTCCGCCCTGCGTGATAAATTTACTGTACGAAGGAACGGGCAACGAAGAAACAGTACTATCTTCTTCATCAGCACCTGCTAAAACTTCCATTAATAAGGCAGCATCACTAACCGATGAGGTTAAAGTACCCACTTGATCAAAAGAAGAAGCATAAGCAATAACTCCATACCTCGAAATACGCCCATAGGTTGGCTTAAAGCCTATACAGCCACAAAATGCTGCGGGTTGCCGAACCGAACCGCCAGTATCCGTGCCTAAGGCAGCTAAGCATAAATCGGCCTGTACAGCCACAGCCGAGCCCCCAGACGAACCTCCGGCCACTCGTTCTACATCTGCTGCATTTTTAACTGGACCATAATAGGAAGTCTCGTTAGAGCCTCCCATGGCAAATTCATCGCAATTTAGTCGACCAATAATTATCGCATCTTCCTGCAACAAACGTTTAACAATAGTTGAGGAATAGGGTGAGGCAAAGCCTTCCAACATTTTAGAAGAAGCCGAAACAGCGTGATCTTTATAGCAGATATTATCTTTAATACCAATTACCATTCCTGCCAATTTACCGGCAGTTCCATTTTCTATCTTTTGCTGAATTGTATTTGCCTGTTGGGTGGCAGAATCAAAAAACACCTCATTAAAAGCATTGAGGTGTTTGTTCTTTTCTATTTGATCAAAGTAGTAGGAAAGTACATCCTGTAGCTTGAGTTGTTTTTGCGTAAGTTTTCCTTGTATCTCTGCTAAAGAGGTATATTTCTTCAAAACTTAATATTAAAGCGATTAAACCGGCTTGTTATCGTTGGTTGTAGTTGTTTTTGTATCGGATTCGATGCCATCTTTTCCGTCTTTAAACTCTTTCATTCCTTTTCCTAAACCACGCATTAATTCAGGAATTTTTTTACCTCCAAATAATAGCAATAGTGCTAAAACAATTAAGGTAATTTCTCCAGCGCCTAGTCCACCGATTAAAATTGTTGGTTGTGTCATGATATTTTAATTAAAATCTTTATTCAATATGTGATTCTTTTCCTTTTTCAGGTTTTTGCTCATCTATTACATGATGAGGATTCTGTTCAATGGTTTCATTTCCTTCAAAAGGTTGCCCTCCTGCTTCGGTATGATTATATTCTTCATCTGCGGTCGATTGCAGTTGTTGATCTTCTGTTGGGTGATGGTATTCGCTATGATTTAATTCTTCTTTTGCCTCGTCTACTTCTGTAGTTACGGAATTTATGTTCCGATGGATTTCTCTTTTTACACCTTCAGATGCATCTTTAAATTCGCGTATTCCTTTTCCTAGTCCTCTTGCCAATTCTGGTAATTTTTTACCTCCAAATAACAAAAGTACGGCCACCATAATGAGGGCAATCTCCCCTCCGCCCATGTTTAAAAACTCTAATATTACGCCCTGGTACATTCTCTAATCAATTTTATACAAATATAGACAATTTCTACGCCTATTAGTTTACTTTGCTAACCAACTTTCTGGATTCTGGAAAGAGGTACCTCCCTTATTAATCTGAAATCCGACTTCAGCTACACCGTCATTAAGGGCTGCCGTACCAATCGTTTGCTTGGTTGTCACCTTTTGCCCCTCCGCTACGCTCACACTCTTCAAGTTCTGATAAATTGTAAAATATTCACCATGACGAATCAGCACATTATATTTACCCATAATGGGATATATTTTAGTTACAGTACCATTAAATACAGATCTAACCCCTGCTCCTTCACTAGTTTGATAGGTAACACCTTCGTTTGTCGCAGATGCCTGATCCACCATATACTTCCCGTAATGTACTGTGATGTACCCATTAGACACCGGAGCAGGTAAACTTCCTCTGTTACTTTCGAAAGCATCAGAAAGCCTAGCGGCCTCTGGGGTGGCTCTTAATAACTCTGAATTTGTTTTAGCTTTTGCTACTGGAGCAACTGGGATTGGTCTATTTTCGGCTTTTGCTTTAGCAACTGCAATTCTCTGTTCTTCTTTAAGCCTGTCTTCTTCCCTTTTACGCTCTAACGCAAGGATTCGTTGAAACTCTGCTCTAATTTTCTTATTTATCGCATCCTGCTCTCTTCTTTTCTTCTGAATATCTTGAGAAATTTGCTTTTCTTGTTTACTCAGCTGATTTAGCACCACCGATTGCTCGTTTTTCTTTTTATCGAGTTTCGATTTCTCGCCTACCTGTTCTTTTAATAAATTACTTTTACTCCTTAAGTTCTTGTCAAGAATTACAATTTTATCGCTAAGTTCTTTCTCTGTACCTTGTATATATGCAGCCTGTTTTTTTCGGTATTGCCCAAATTGTTGTAAATATTTAATCCGCTTATAGGCTTGATTAAAATCGCTAGATGCAAAAATAAACATCATTTTATCGTACGAATTTCGGTTGCGCTGTGCAAATCGGATCATTCCTGCATATTCCTTTTTTAAATCTGCTAAACGGCCTTGCAAATTGTGAACTTTGCCAGTATTCTCATTAATCTGGTTATCCAGATTCTTCATTTCCGAGTTAATTGTCGAAATTTTTTGTTGCATCAATCGAACTTGCGCTTTGATGGTATTTATCTGCGTAAGCGTTAATTTTTTACCATTAACTGTTTTATTTAAATTCTTTTGAGCAAGTTCAATTTGCCTATCCAATGCTTCCTTGTTTCTTTTTAATTGCTCCATCGATTGGGCAAAAACAGTGGTGCTCAGCGCTATAAATAGCAGGGAAAGGATTAGTTTTTTTAACTTCATTGCATCAAAAATATAAAAATTACTTGATTAGCTCATAACTTTTAGGTACAGTGAACGGAAAATCGACTGGAATGTTAATGTCTATTTTTGTGAAATTGATATCTACATCGATCTTTTTTTGGCGCGACATCGAATTTATTTTTAAGCTCGATGGGAACAATGCCGAATTTAGTGGCGTATAACTACCATAAGTTACTTTAAAAGCTTGTGCCGACTTTGCATCATTTAAACTGGTTTCATTTATTTTTAGTAAGGTATTAAATACACTTCGATAAGCTAGATTATTAGAGAACCCACTCAATACCCAAACACCATTTTCTTGAGTCAAATCAGAACTCACTTTCATGAAGTCGGTCATAGTATTTCCTGCAAATACAGATTGTAATAACTTAAAATTAATCTGTTTATTGGTAAATCCATAAATATAACTGAAAGGTTTCCTTGCATACGTTTTCTCTATATTATTTCTCAACCATAAACTATCTGGTGTAATTACCGCTCTAACCACCTCTATTCCAGCAATGGCAGTAACACTAACCCATATTTTTTTATCCTTCTCCATCCGAATAAGCATGGTTACATTAGTTTCATTGCCATTTACATTTAAACTTGCTTTTCCTTTTAGCGATAAGGTGTTAAACGAAAGGTCCTTTCCTCTTAGCATACTCAGGTTTTCGGGCTTTTTGTCGAGAATAACGTCTACTTTTACAGGATTAACAGGGGGAGCTACAATAATCTTTTTAGGTTTACAGCCAAAAGCAGCCAATACGAATAAAAGCAACACCAACCTATTTGATATATTTTTTCTCATTTATTTTCTTAATTAATTTATCCGAATCATTTCCAGCCTGCTTGGCCTTTTGCCATTGTAACAATGCCGCTTCTTTTTCTCCTTTAGAAAAAAGAATATCACCGTAATGCTCTAAATAAACAGGATTTGAGACTTCATTGTTTTGAAGTGCTCGCTCTATCCATGTTTTTGCCAGTTCGTATTTTTCTAACTTAAACAATACAAAAGCATATGTGTCTGCTATTGACGCATTTTTTGGAAGTGCTGTAGCCGCTTTGGCAGCCAACAACTCGGCCTTACTTAAGTCATGATTTCTTAACGCTAAATAATAAGCATAATTGCTTAGGGTTAAATAGTTATTAGGCTCTAATGCAATCGATTTATCAAATGCTTGGTCGGCCTCTTTTAGTTTTTGCTGGTCAATTAACACTTCGGCTTGTAAAGCAAAAATCATTGCCTTTAATTTAACATCATCACCATCAAGCAACAACGCTGATTTAATCTCGATACCTGCTTCAGCATTTTGCCCATTTCTGTGGAGCGCAAAAGCACGATAATAATATAAAATGGCCTGATTTGGGTAGATAGCTAAGGCATCTTCACCTGTTTTAATGGCTTCTATATATTGGCCCATTAGTGTTTGCATGGCCAATAGTTTTTCCCAAGCCTGATAAAATTGTTCAGAAATTTTTAATACCGCTTGATACTGCTCTTTAGCTACGGCTAAATTTCCTTGCTGATAAAGTACGTCTCCGTACAAGATCATCAACTTCGAATCATTTGGGTGAATTTTTAGGGCAATTTGAGTTAATTCAGTCGCATCTTTTACCACTAAAGCATTATTAAATCGCGGCAGCATTGTACTCACAATCTTTATTTTATTCTCTACAGGCATCGCCGGATGAGCAAACGCGGCTCTCAGCGATACAATTTCCAATTCATTTTTACGCTGCGATTGATAAATATCAGCCATAGCTAAATCAATTTCATAGCTATCAGTTGCCAAAACTTTAGCTTTTTGTAAAAGGGCTAAAGCCTCATCCTTTTTTCCTTTTTCTAAAAGCACCCCGCTTAAGTATAAATGATTTTTTACATCTGTTGGGTTTTCGGATAGCATTTTTTCGATTGCAGTAGTTGAAGGCGCTTCACTACTTTGAATTTTAATTCTTTGCACAGCTGCGGCTAATGCGGTAGAGCTCCCAAATTTTTGCTCAATTAGCGCGTAGGCTTTCAGGGCCTCGTCGGCCTTGCCGGATAAGAATAGTGCATTTGCGCGATCAAAGTAGAAATCTTCGTTCTCAGGCAATAATTCAATTAACTTGTTAAAAACAGGAATTAAGGCATCCATATTCCCATTTCGCTTATAAATTTCTGATTGAAGTTTATAATACCAAGTATTTTGAGGATTTATATTAATTGCCTTTTTTATCGCAATCTCTGATTCAAGTAGTTTATTTTGCCGAAAATTTACAGTTGCCAATTCAAAAAATGCAGCATCGTTTTTTGAATCCAACTCGAGTATCTTATTAAAATTTACACTCGCATTCACATAGTTTTCGAGCATTTTTTCTTTAAGGCCCGTAAAAAATAGCTCTTTCACGATGTTGCTATCCCTCACTTTTGTTGAAGAGGGATCCTGGGCATATACCAGCGTATGACACAATAATATGATTAAGATAATTTTATATTTCATGACCTCTTCAAAATCCGCATTAAATCATCCTTCTCAAAATAAACAATTCCTGCTAAAAAAGCAATAAGCATTCCATTTCCGATATAAATATTTCGATCAAAAAGGAAGAACGACGAGAATACAATTACTGTTGAAACAACCAAATAAGCAAAAATTCTTTTCAGATTATAAGGAATAGGGTAATATTTTTGTCCTAAAACATAAGAAAGCACCATCATTACAAAATAAGCCCCCATACTTACCCATGCCGAGCCCATGTAACTGTATCTGGGAATAAGTACAAAGTTTAACACAATGGTGATACTTGCACCCACTATCGAGATATACAAACCAAAACGAGTTTGATCGGATAAGCGATACCAAACCGAAAGATTCATATAAATTCCTAAGCAAACGTACCCAAAAAGTAGAAATGGAACAGCTGGCAAACCCACCCAATACTCGGCCATCTGGTCGTTATCTCTACTAATAAAATGTTTTAAGATTTCGATATTGGCGATTAAACCCACAAAAATTAAGGCAAGTGCAATTACAAAATAATGTAAAATAGTTGCGTATGTTTTTTTTGCATTTTCGTTTTTGGCGTGGCTAAAAAAGAAAGGTTCGGCACCAAGTCTGAAAGCAGTGATAAAGATGCTTAAGAAAATTGCAATTTTACAAACTGCACCGTATATTCCTACTTCACCATCAGCAACATTTGCTGGCAACAACCACTTAAGCACAATTTTATCAAGGTTTTCGTTTACAATAAAAGAAAGATTGGCAATTAATATTGGCCAACTATACGAAAACATAGAACTAAAAAGTGGGCGATCAAACTTCAACTGCAGCTTCAAAAACTCGGGCAGTAAAAATACAAATGTGACTAAGCTGGCAATTAAGTTCGAAAGAAACACATAGCCAATCCACTGATGTCGATACCACGACGAAAGCCAATCGGCACCCATCCAATTATTTTTTAGGATTGCCGGTAAAACAAAAATGAAAATCAGGTTAAAACCCACAAAACAGCCAATATTTAAAAACTTAGCAATGCTGTATTTAATTGCCTTATTATCGGCACGTAACTTTGCAAACGGAATAACACAAATCGCATCCACAAACAAAATCCATAGAAAAAATGCAACGTACTGTTTATAATCCTTTACCTCTGAAACATTAGAAGCTAGATAGGATGCAATTGAACCCGAGAAAACTAAACCTGTAATTAAAAAAAGTGTAGCGATAAAAGCAATGCAAAAAAAAGAATTGTTATACACCTCTTGTTTTTTGTCCTCATGCTTATTAAGATACCGAAAATAAGTGCTTTCCATCCCAAATGCCAAAATAGCGTTTACTAAAGAGGCATTCGCATACATATTGGTAAATATCCCGTAAACACTTTTGGCGTAAACTTTGGTATAAATGGGAGTTAAGATAAAGTTAAACAACCTCGACAATACGGTACTAATGCCATAAATTGCGGTTTGTCCAAGAAATTTTTTTAATACAGACATTTATACGTTTTGCGTGAAGCGTCTTGCATGAAGCGCTCAAATTACCAAAGTAAATTCTTTTTAATCACTTCAAAGTTGCGATAATTTTTTACTTCTCCATCTTCTACGGCAACATTTTCTACAACAGATTTATCGGGCCCTTCATTGCACCACTCTAAAAACATAGATAAGATAGTTTCATTGCCTTCGGCTTCAATATAAACCGAACCGTCCTTTTCATTTTTAACCAAACCTTTTATACCCATTTGATCGGCCACCGCCTTAGTACTCGCTCTAAAAAATACACCCTGTACTTTGCCTGTTACTTTTATGTTGATGTGTTTCATTTTCTGGTGTAATTTAAAACGCTAACCTTTCCAATGCCTTCTTTTCTTTCAAAAACTCTTCCCAAATTTCGGTTAAAATTTTCGCAGCTGGTTTAATTTCATCCAGCATGGCTGATATTTGGCCAATTTCCAGTTCACCTTGCGCCATATCCCCTTCAAACATTCCTAATTTTGCTCGGGCCCGGCCTAAGATCTCGACCAATTGTGACATGTTTGCTCCTTCAGCTTCAGCTTGAGCAATGGTATCGGCAAACTCATTCTTAAGCAAACGAACTGGAACCAATTTTTTCATTCTCAATTTAGTATCGCCTTCCGTTGCATTCAAAATTCTGCTTTTAAAGTTTGGATGAGCAGAAGATTCTTCAGCCACTGCAAAAGCAGAACCAATTTGAACCGCATCGGCGCCTAAAGCCATGGTTGCTAACATGGCCTTTCCACTGGCAATGCCACCTGCTGCGATAACCGGTATCTTAACTACTGCTTTAATCATTGGAATTAAACATAATGTTGTGGTTTCTTCTCTTCCATTATGTCCACCAGCCTCAAATCCTTCTGCAACTATCGCATCAGCTCCACAAGCCTCAGCTTTTAATGCAAATTTAGTGTTCGCAATTACGTGCACTACTATTATTCCCTTTTCCTTTAAAAAACTGGTCCATGTTGCCGGATTACCGGCCGATGTAAATACAATTTTCACTCCTTCTGCTACTAAAATCTCCATTATTTCTTCCACATTGGGATAAAGCAAAGGGACATTTACTGCAAAAGGATGTGAGGTAGCTTTTTTACATTTCTGGATGTGCGTTCTGAGTACGTCTGGATACATCGAACCTGCGCCGATAATGCCCAATCCGCCAGCATTCGAAACCGCAGCTGCTAATTTCCAGCCACTGCACCATACCATTCCTGCCTGAATGATAGGGTATTTTATGTTAAAGAGTTTACAAATTGGATTCATAAAATAACTCAGGCTATTCTTTTAACTTTTAAATCTTCGATTTTTTGATCTGTTCCTAATTGAATAAGGTTTATCCCTGGTTTCTTCCCTACACTTAAACTTCCATACTCCGCTTCAATCCCTAAAAACTCCGCTCCGTTTATTGTTGCCCATTTTAATGATTCTTCGAACGGAATACTCTTATGGTTTTGCAAGGTTTGCATCTCTGCTAAAATACTTAACAGATGATTGCTTGCTAAACTATCCGTTCCAAGGGTAATTTTCACCGCCTCATTTTTTAATAGCTCAACATTAGGTAAATTATCTTCAATATAAAGGTTAGCATTAGGACATAAACACCAATATAAGTGTTGGTGCCTAGTTTTGGCAAAATCTACATCAGCCTTGTCGCTAAATGTATTGTGTACTAAAAGCGTATTTACCTCTTTTGGCATTTGTGGCAGGTAATAACGCATTGAGTTTTCTCTAGATTGGTGGGCATCACTTTGTGCAATCCCAAGATCGGCAAAAAACTCGGCGAATTTACCTGTACCCGTTTCAAAAAGTTCATTTTCTGCAATCGTTTCTTGATTGTGGATAGACTGAATATCATTTTTTGTTGTCAACTTATTAATTTCTGCGAAAAGTTCGCTAGATACCGAATAAGATGCATGGGGAACAATTGATGATTTTAAGGGCGAAAAATCATTTTTTAATTCCATCCCTGTAGCAATAATAGGTGCCGAAGGTCTGTTAAATCCGAATACTTCAATAAACGTTTGGTAATAAATTTTGCTCTGTAATTTAACTTCTTTAGAGATGAGAACATTCGAAATATCGCCTACGGCAACAATGCCATTTGTAAACATTTCATCATCTGCCTTTTGCATAGCTGCGATTACTTCCTCATCTGGCTGTTGCCTCAATCCTAAGATTGATTTAATAAAATTAGTTAATCCAGTTTTTTCAGCAATTTTATCACGCAGGTGCGATAACTCTAAATGGCAATGCGTATTTATAAAACCCGGCACTAAAGCGCCATTGAAATGGGTTATATCTCCTCTATCTTGGGCTTGCGCTTGTGTTAAAATCGAGTGGATACTACCATTTTCATTTACTCCAATTACCCCATTTTTTAGTGGCGGTGAAGTTACAGGGTAAATTAGATCTGCAGAGATGTAGGTAATCATGATGCAAAGAACGGATATTCTGACGAGAAGTGAAATAGGCAGCTCGTTTGGCCAATCAAGCAACACATTGTGGAGAAATTCCACATATTAAAAATCTAGAACAAATATTAATAACCTGCAAATCAAACAAATAAATATAAAATTAGCTTTTGGCACTGTTTTACCAATAGGCTTTGTATTAATTCACAACTAAATTTTAAATAAAAAATTATGAAAAAATTAATTCTATCGGCAGCATTTTTTGCATTTGCTGGATTTACAGCAGCTAATGCTAGTGAGGTAAAAAACAAAATTGAAATTGTTACTATTCAAGATACTCTTGTTAAAACTCCAATTAAATTAGAAGAGCTTCCAGACGCAATAAAAGCTACTTTAAAAACAGATCCTTACAAAGCTTGGACTCCAACCGCTGCATTTAGCGTTAAAGACGGCAATAAATCCTATTTCCAAGTAGATGTGAAAAAGGAAGAAGAAGCTGGCTCACTAAAATTTGATAAAGACGGTAAGCCGGTTGAATAAGCAATACCATTTTGTGTGTGTAGAACAAAAGCCAGAAATTTATCTGGCTTTTGTTATTTTTGCTATATGGCTAAGATACTGATAATTGAAGATGACACCACATTTGCCGAATTACTTGATGTTTTTTTAACGAAAAACCATCATCAATTGCAAACTGTGGTAACCGTTCAACAATCGATTAAAATTTTAGACCAGCAAGAGTTTGATCTCTTACTTATCGATTACCGTTTGCCCGATGGTACTGGATTAGATGTTTTAAGAACAGTAAGAGAGAAAGGAATAAATATTCCTGTAATTATCATGACCAGTTTTAATGATGTTCGTACTGCAGTAAAATCTATGCAGCTCGGTGCTTTTGATTACATTACAAAACCTGTTAATCCAGACGAGCTGTTAATGGTTATCAAGCATTCTTTATCAAAAATAGAAGAACCCATCGAGTCCAATTCTTTCATTAAGGGCAAAAGTGCTGTTGCTGATAAATTATATGAATACATTAGCCTAGTAGCCCCAACAGATATGTCGGTTATTATTCAGGGCGAGAGTGGAACAGGTAAGGAATATGCTGCAAGAACACTTCATTTACAGAGCAAGAGAAAAACTAAACCATTTATTGCTATAGATTGTGGCTCCCTATCCAAAGATTTAGCTGCAAGCGAATTATTTGGTCATGTTAAAGGGGCTTTTACAGGTGCTATAGCTGATAAAAAAGGACAATTTGAAATGGCAAATGGGGGAACGTTGTTTTTAGATGAAATCGGAAATTTAAGTTATGAAGTTCAAATTAAACTATTACGCGCCTTACAAGAAAGAATAATACAACCTTTAGGTAGCACTAAACAAATTGCTGTTGATGTAAGAATTATTGTAGCAACCAACGACGATTTGGTTAAAAGCGTACAACAAGGTGATTTTAGAGAAGATCTGTATCATCGTATTAACGAATTCAAAATTCAATTGCCCCCACTTCGTGACAGAGGAAAAGATCTAGAATTATTTATCAATCATTTTGTAGAATTATCGAATGTAGCGTTGCAACGAAATGTTAAAAGTATTGCAGATGATGCAAAATCTATGCTCTTAAAATACGATTGGCCAGGTAATTTACGTGAACTTAACAATGTGATTAAGCGAATGGTTCTACTTAGCCCAGGTAATTTGGCTACCATCGATGCTTTACCAGACGAAATGAGGATAGCCATTTATCAATCTCCACCTCTTAATTCTTCCGACTTGAAGGCGATAAATGAAACCAATGAAAAGGCATTAATAATAGAAATGCTGATTAAAGTAAAGTACAATAAATCTCAGGCGGCCAAGCTACTAAACATCGATCGAAAAACCCTCTACAGTAAAATGGAACGATACGGAATAACTTAATATTCGTCTTCAACTATCATTAATAGCTCCTCTAAATTAATTAATAATACGTTTATATCTCGCTGGTGTTTTTCGTTAATTGATTTGTTTTGGTCAATTAAAATTTCCATTTCTCTAAATCTGGCGGCCAGGGTTTTAGAACCCATCTGAGCAAGTCTTCCTGCAAGGCGGTGAAGAATTAACCGAGCAGCAGTAAAATTATCTTCTTTTATATATTTTTTTAAAATTAAAATATCCCCTTCGCAATCATTCTTAAAACGCTTTATTATTTTTTTTTGTATTTGCTTATCGCCAAAAGTCATTTTCTCTATTAAATTTCGATCTAGGTTTAACGAATCCTTTGGTATGGATGATGTCCCAAAGATAGAAAGCAAGTCGGCTGCACTAAATGGTTTTGTAATGATCCCATTAAATCCTTGCTCCCAAATTGCTGCTTGCTCATCGGGCAAAACTTGCGCTGTTATTGCATAAAATTTCACAGTGGAGGGCATTTTTTCCATGAGTCTTTTCCCTAATTCAAGTCCCGACATTTTTGGAAGTCGCATATCAATTAGCACATATTTTAAGTGGTCGTCTGGTGCTTCATTCAGAATTTCGTTCTCATTATTGAAACTTTTATAGGGAATTTTATACTTTTCGAAAATAAGTCCGCAAAGATCCAATATTAGTTTATCATCGTCTATAACCCATACTTTTCCAATATAATCTATTGGATTGTTCGCCAGATCGATAAATTGAGGTCGCAGTTCATCAGCACAGCCATATTTTAAATACACCGTAAATGTTGTGCCCACATTAACCTCGCTTTTCACATGTATTCGACCATGTTGGTTATCGACTAGCGATTTTACAATCGCTAGTCCAAGACCTGTCCCATTCTGATTAATGATAGGCTGAGCCAAGCTATCAACCTGTTCAAATTCATTAAAAATCTGCTCTCTATGAGCCTCCGAAAAGCCTATGCCAGTATCTTCAACTGTAAAAGTGAAATGCAAATCACTTTCAAGCTGTTTACAAGAAACACGTAAACATATATGCCCCTTAAATGTAAATTTTATTGCATTACCCAATAAATTAAACAGAACTTGCTTTAAACGAAACGCATCTCCAACAACATCGTCTTTATCTCCCAAATTAAAGTCGGTCATTAACTTTATTGATTTTTGCTCGGCAAGGGGAAGCATCACTGCAACAACTTCATCAAGAACTTTTCGAATCGAAAAAACCTGGTTGTTAAAGCTAAACTCTCCAGAAATGATACGACTATAGTCTAATATTTCATTTACAATTTGAAGAAGGTGAACGGCCGACTGATAAATAGCATTTACATCTTTCTTTTCGGGATTTTTCTGATGTGTGATGATTTCTGAATAGCCCAAAATAGATTGCAAAGGGGTTCTTATTTCGTGGCTCATGTTCGAGAGAAACCGTTGCTTTGCTTTTCCATGATACTCGGCCTCTTCTTTAGCCAATTCCAATGCTTTTCTATATTTGTTACTCTTGGTAATATCAGTTAGGATCAAATACACTAAAACTAAAGTGATTAAAAAGAAAGCAATAATAATTACTGTAATCTGAACAACTCCTGCGTTTACTACTTTTTTAGCAGCTGAACCATTTAAATTAATTTGTGCTAAAACCTCTGCTTCTACTTCTCGCAGTATGTTTAGCATCTGTTTAGTTAATGCATTACTTGAATTGGCTAAAACGGCCTCACGCTTTAAAAATTTTGCGCTTTTTTGCTGCTGCTCAAGCTCTATGGTTTGCAAAGACCCCTCAATTCCTTTCATAATGCTATCTTCAACAGCCGCATTAAACGTATCCCTTTTGATCTTAATTTCTTCATTTATAATTTTATAAACGTCGGCCTTCTTTTTCCCAAAGAGCCTATTCAAAAAGCCCTTTGTCCCTCTTTCCTCTTCTGGGATTAACGTTTTAGTTGATGTTGCCGTTTCACTAGTTAAAACCGCACTATCCGACTGTCTTGTTCGTTGAGAAACTAGCTCATTTAACTTCTTCACCTCATCTGAAAATGATTCAGTATTTATTAATGTTTCTCTAACTTCTAGATATTTCACAAATTGATTATCTCGATCAGATAATAGCTTCTTAATAGATTTTATTCTGCCAAGCTGTGCAGAATCATTCGTATATAAATTGGATAAGGTATCCAGCTTTTTTCTTAAATATCTGGTTTCCTTAATAAAACTATTCCCAGATAGGTTAGAGGGATGGTCACGCTGCAACTGATCTAATCTTGAAATTTTTTGCGACAGCTCATTCACAATCTTAAGCTTATCATTTGGGGCCGAAAGCTTTTCGACCGTAACCAACATCTCTTTAAAAACGAACTTACTTGTACCCCATGCGGTTAATAAAGCAAAACATGCAAATAAAAAGCCAATAACGACCTTTCCTTTTGTAGCTTGAATAAAGGGTTTTTGAGAAGAAATGGTCATTTATTTCAAAAAAAGATAAACATTCTAACAAAGCACCTCAACTATCTTACCAATATAAACTGAACAATAGATTTTTTATTAATTTTATCCTGATTACCTCATTTATCATTATGAACCGCATTGATCGGCTATTTGGAATTTTAATCCTACTACAATCTAAAAAATATACATCGGCCGAGCGAATTGCCGAACAATATGGCATCAGTATTCGTACCGTTTATCGGGATATAAAGGCGCTCGGCGAGCAGGGAATCCCACTTAGTTTTGAGCCTAACAAAGGTTATTTCATTATTCAGGGGTACTTTTTGCCACCTGTTTCGTTTAATTCAGAAGAAGCCAATGCATTACTATTAATGGAGCGGTTTTTAGAAGGGTTTGCAGATAAGTCGATTCTTACCCATTATACTTCGGCATTAAACAAAGTAAAAAATGTACTTCGAACCGCTCAAAAAGATAAATTAGAATCCTTGAACGAACACATTAAGCTTCAATTGCCCGAGCGATTAAAAAACGATTTCGAATACCTTTCTGTCCTTCAAAATGCGATTTCGGCTAAATGCATTATCGAAATAGATTATAAAAACAATAAAGAAGAAGTTAGCAAACGCGAAGTTGAACCCATCGGACTTATCTTCTATGCGTTTAGTTGGCATCTAATTGGCTGGTGCCATCTCAGAAAAGAATATCGCGATTTTAAACTCAATAATATTATCCATGTAAAGTGTACCGAAATCCCTTTTCGAAAAACCGATCATATGCTTGTTAATGACTATATGAAAATGTTGCCAGTAAATTTTTAGGCACTGACATAGGGTTGTCAGTAGCGCTCGTTTTCTTTGTACTATAAAAACAAAGAGACATGAACATTATTGAATTATTATTGACCGAATTAGAGCGTGAGGCTCAAGTTACCCGTAAAATGTTAGCCCTTGTACCCGCTGATAAGCTAGATTGGGCGCCGCACGAAAAAAGCATGAAAATGAAATCTTTATCGACGCATATTGCCGAGTTACCCTCTTGGATTTCAATGGCATTAAAAACGGAAGAGCTTGATTTTGCCACTGCCCCATATGAGCCAGTTGCAGTAGAAAATGCAGCAGAAATTTTAGCAGTATTTGAAAAAAACTATGAAGAGGGTAAAGAAAGTTTGATGCAGGCTAAAGAAGAAGACCTAACAGGTAAATGGGTTTTACGTAGTGGCGACGAAATTTATGCAACCATGACGAAATATGAAACCATTCGTCATGCTTACAGCCAGACTATACACCATAGAGCACAATTGGGTGTTTATTTACGCTTATTAAACATTCCCATTCCGGGTAGTTATGGACCGAGCGCGGATGACCAAAGTTTTTAGACCATTTTCACATAGGCACATCAAGTTTATTACGATGGGTCTATGTTTCTATGCAGTTGTAATGTATAGATGTCTTAAAATGTTAACTTTGTGAATTATTTAATAATTCTACTCAATGTCTGACTCAACAACACGATTAAACAAATACATAAGTGAAAGCGGTTTATGCTCTAGAAGAGCAGCTGATCGGTATATTGAGCTAGGCCAAGTGCTAATTAATGGGCGTAAAGCTAAAGTTGGAGATAAAGTGTTCTTTGGTGATGTAGTAACTGTAAATGGGAATACCATTGAACCTGCACAAGCCGAAAACACTATTCTCTTAGCCTATAATAAGCCTGTAGGGATTACAAGTACTACAGAGTCGAATGTTAAAGGCAACATTGTAGATCATGTAAACCATAGTGAGCGTGTTTTTCCAATTGGAAGGCTAGATAAAGATTCTCAGGGGTTAATTTTCTTAACCAACAATGGCGATTTAGTAAATAAGATCTTAAGAGCGGGTAATAATCACGAAAAGGAGTATATCGTTACTGTAAATAAACCCATTACAGACCAGTTTATAGCTGGGATGAGCAAAGGTGTTCCAGTGTTGGGCATTATGACCAAAAAATGTAAGGTTACTAAAGAAAGTCCTTTCGTTTTCAAGATTACATTAATTCAGGGTTTAAATCGTCAAATTCGTAGAATGTGTGAGCATTTTGAGTACGAAGTAACCAAATTAGAACGTGTTCGCATTATGAACATTAGTGTTAAAGGACTTCCTGTGGGCGATTGGAGAGAATTAACTGAGCAAGAGCAAGCAGAAATTTTTAAAATGATTGCAAAATCAAGTTCCGAAAAACCTGCAACTCCGAAACAGGTTACCAAAAAACCTACTCGAGAAAAAGAAGAACGACCTGCACAACGCTTTGCTAAAGATAAATCAGCAAGAGGCAAGGAGCAAGCCGCACCAAAAGGTGCTTCAAAATCGAGCGGTGGTGGGCATAAAACAAATGCTGCTGCAAACGATTGGTTTAAAACGAACGGGCCAAGTAAACGCCCAACTCGCCCATCAAATGGCAAGCAAGGCGCACCGGCAGCAAGAACACGTAGTCCGAAAAGAAAGTAATTTTGGTTAACTGTTTATTTGTTTAAATCGGTTAATTGTTTAGCATCCTAAGGATACCTGTGTTAACATCAATTATAATTTTAATTCTACGTGTTTAAATAAAATCTTCCTACTAAACAAAATATATAATTAGCTAGATTGTTTCGAAAAGACATTTACTCTTTAACAAAACAGTTCCCTAAGGAAGAAATTTTTGGGTTAACTAGCCAGATTAAAAGATCTTCTAGTAGTATTGGGGATTGTTTAGCTGAAGGATCTGGTAGGATTACCGCGAAGGATAAAGCTCATTATATTACTATGGCTTATGCAAGTGCAATTGAAACCATAAATCACATTATTGGTGCTTTTGACCTTAGGTATATTAGTGAAGAAGAATACATTTTTTTTCGATTGAAACTCGATGAGTTGACAAATAAATTAAATTCACTAAAGAAAGCTATTCTTAGAAATACTTAGCCGAAATAGTCCATAATTTGAACAATTGTAACCGGAGCAATTAATCAGAACCAGTGCTTAGAACAATTAACCGATTAACCGATTCAATCAGTTAACCTTTTTCTATATCTTTGCACTAATGGCCAACCTTAATAAAATAGATATTCGTTCCCTAGATTTGCCTCAGCTGCAACAACATTTCACTGAAATGAAAGAACCAGCTTATCGAGCAAAACAAGTATATCAATGGCTTTGGGAAAAATCTGCCCGAAACTTTGAGGAAATGAGCAACCTCTCTAAAGATCTACGCAAGAAGCTAGACGACCATTATGCTATCAACGTTGTTGAGATTAACAATGCACAGTTTAGTAACGATCATACGATTAAAAATGCTTTCCGCTTATACGATGGCAATATAGTTGAAGGCGTCTTAATTCCAACAGAAGAACGAATGACCGCTTGCGTGAGTTCACAAGTAGGGTGTAGTTTAACTTGCAAATTTTGTGCTACTGGGTACATGGATCGCAAACGTAATTTAAATGCCGACGAGATCTACGATCAGGTGGTTTTAATAGACCAACAGGCTAAAAAGAACTATAATATTCCCCTTACCAACATTGTATATATGGGCATGGGCGAACCTTTACTTAACTATGCAAACGTATTAAAATCTATCGAACGCATTACGGCTCCCGATGGATTAAACATGTCGTATAAACGCATCACGGTTTCAACCGCTGGGATTGCTAAAATGATCAAGAAATTGGGTGATGATGGTGCTAAATTTAATCTGGCTCTCTCTTTACATGCTGCAAATGATATAAAAAGACACGAAATTATGCCAATTACAGAGCATAATTCTTTAAAGGCATTGGCCGAAGCTTTAAAATATTACTTCCAGAAAACCAAAAACCCGGTTACCTACGAGTACATCGTTTTTAACAATTTTAATGATGAAATTCAAGATGCAATGGAATTGGCCAAATTCTGCAAGCATGTACCTTGTAAGGTTAACTTGATCGAATATAATCCAATCCAGTTTGCCGATTTTATCAATGCAGATGGTGATAAAATTGATGCTTTTGCTACTTATTTAAGGGGACAAGGTGTAAATACAAATATCCGCCGCAGCAGAGGAAAAGATATTGATGCAGCCTGTGGGCAACTGGCCGTGAAGAGTTAGTTAAAAAATTTATTCATTTCCATCCAATTCTTCATCGTTTCGAACCAGGTTCCTTTTAAACCAAACCCATGTCCGCCACTTTGATAAATATGCATTTCGGCTGGCACCTTAAATTTTACGAGTGCCTCATTAAATAAGATACTATTTTTTACTGGAACAGTGATATCATTATTGGCATGCACCAAAAAAGTAGGTGGTGTGGTGGCATTAACATAATTTTGGGTCGAGAAATAAGTGCGTTGAGTTTGTGTAGGTGCCTCACCAATTAAATTCTTTACTGAGCCTGCATGGGTAACCGTTCCAAAACTAATTACAGGATAAATTAAAATAGAAAAATCTGGCCTTAAGCTAATATTTTCTTGGTTTTGGATTTTCATATCATTGTAATGAACAGTTAAGCTTGCCGCTAAATGCCCACCAGCCGAAAAGCCCATCACCCCAATTTTGTTCACGTTAACCCCCCAAATACTTGCATTTTTACGAACCAGATAAATGGCTTGCAAAGCATCTTGCAGCGGCCCCATCGATTTATCTTCCATAATAAGATCGCTTGGTAAACGGTATTTTAATACAAAAGCGGTGACACCAATTTCTGCAAACTTCTCGGCCACCTTTGTGCCTTCCTTATCGAATGCTAAAATACCATAACCGCCACCTGGGCAAATAATTACAGCTGCTCCATTCGATTTTCCTTTTACAGGTAAATAAACCGTTAAGGTTGGGTCGGTAACTTTACTTACTCTCGATACGCCATCGGTTCCAGTTACGACTTCTTCTTTATAATCAGACGCTGTTTTTGAACCAGGAATTTTTGTGCCATACAATGGAATAATCTCTTGCGCAATAACATCACCTATCATTATATTTAGAAAAAATACTAAAACTAAAATTTGTTTCATCTTGTTATTATTTTTATGCCTTTAGGGCTAAATGTAAGATAATTAATCGTTCATTCAAAAACTAGAACTATCTAATCCTGTTACATGGCCCAATCTCAAATCTCACATCCCAATACGCGAACTTCTTTAAAACTCCATTAAATAGGCTTTCAAAAATTCATTAATATCACCGTCAAGTACTGCCTGAGGATTAGATGTTTGATAATTCGTTCGATGGTCTTTTACTCTTCGATCGTCGAGCACATAACTTCTAATTTGCGAGCCCCATTCTATTTTCTTCTTTGCACCCTCTACCTCTGCCGAAGCTTCTGCTCTTTTTCGTTGCTCAATCTCATATAGCTGTGACTTAAGCAACCTTAATGCATTTTCTTTATTCTGCAACTGCGATCTCGATTCCTGATTTTTAATGATAATACCAGAGGGTTTATGATATAATCGCACAGCCGTTTCTACTTTATTTACATTTTGTCCACCAGCACCACCTGCTCTAAACGTTTCGAATTCTATATCGGCAGGGTTAATATCAATCTGAATGGTATCATCAACTAAGGGATAAACATACACCGAAGCAAAAGAAGTATGTCGTCGAGCATTCGAATCGAATGGCGAAATGCGCACCAAGCGATGTACCCCATTCTCCCCCTTTAAATATCCGTATGCAAATTCTCCTGCAATTTCGATGGTTACCGACTTCACTCCTGCTACCTCACCCTCCGCATAATCTTGTTCGGTTACTTTATAGCCATTTTTCTCTGCCCACATCAAATACATCCGTAACAACATCGAAGCCCAATCACAGCTTTCAGTACCTCCTGCGCCAGCCGTAATCTGCATTACTGCATTCAACTGATCTTCCTTAGTCTTAAGCATGTTTTTAAGCTCCAGATCTTCAACCTCTTTAATAGCAATCATGTATTGCTCGTCTACTTCTATCTCACTAGCATCGCCAGATTGAAAAAAATCTAAAAGCACAGCTGTATCCTCAACAGCAGCATCTGCCTTTAAGAATCCTTCAGTCCATTTTTTTTTACTGCTAATTGTGGCCAATATGCTTTCGGCCTTTTTCGGATTATCCCAAAAATTGGGATCTAATGTCATTTTTTCTTCTTCGCCGATCTGGTAAATTAACTCATCGACGTCAAAGATACCTCCTCAGCGACGTTACCCTGTCCCTTAAATCTTCTAGATTTTCTTTAGTCATAGGGCAAATATAAGAAATTCGTTTTGCGTTCGGCGCATGGTGTTTTGTGCTGTGCACTCAAAACGCTTAACGCTCTACGCCGAACACCCCCTTATTTCTTCATCGCCATATAATCCAATGTTAAATTTATTAGCGATTTTACGCCCAAGTTAAAGCTGCTTTCGTCTAAGAAAAAATCTGGGGTATGATGTGATGCTGTTTTTAAAGGATCTCCACCTTTTGGCATGGCTCCTAAAAAGAAGAATAAACCAGGTACTTTCTCTTGATAAAACGAGAAATCTTCCGCTCCGGTTACTGGTGGTTTTAATTTCACATTTTCGCCACCTGCGGTAAATTTTAAACTTGGCAACATTTTTTCGGTTAAAGCAATGTCATTAAACGTTACTGGATAATGTGAGCTATATGGGATTAGCACCTCGGCTTGTGCGCCAGCTGCCTCGGCGGTTTTACTAGCAATCGTTTTAATACGCTCAATAAACATTTTCTCATCCGCTGCGCTAAAATTACGTACGGTACCCAACATTTCTACTTTCTCGGGAATTATATTCGAGCGAACACCACCTTGTATCGAACCAATGGTTACTACACCAGGGTTTTCGGTAATATTTAAATTTCTACTCACAATGGTTTGTAAATTGTTTACAATTTGAGCCGCCACTACAATCGGATCAATACTGCTCCATGGGTAAGCACCATGTGCTTGTTTTCCGGTAACCGTAATTTTCATATCGTTTACTGCAGCCATTGTACCTCCTGGGCGATAATTAAGATCGCCGAGCGGTGTTTGGGAGTTAATATGAAGGCCAAAAATAACCTCAACTTTAGGATTCTCTAAAACACCTTCTTTTACCATTAGCTCTGCTCCACCTTCTTCACCAACAGGCACACCTTCTTCTGCTGGTTGAAAAATAAATTTCACCGTTCCAGCTAAATCCTTCTTCATTGCTGCCAATACTTCGGCTACGCCCATCAGCATGGCTACATGCGAATCGTGTCCACAAGCGTGCATTACACCAACCTCTTGTCCGTTATACATAGTTTTAACTTTCGATGCAAAAGGCAAAGGCACACGTTCAGTTACAGGCAAAGCATCCATATCGGCCCTTAAAGCTATCACCGGACCCGGTTTGCCACCTATCAAAATACCTACTACTCCCGTTTTAGCAACTCCTGTTTTTACTGCAATGCCCAAACTTTTTAAATGTTCGGCCACAATACGAGCGGTACGTGTTTCTAAATTTCCAAGTTCTGGATGTTGATGAAAATCTCTACGCCATGCAATTACCTTGTCTGTAAGTGCATCCGCTTTTTTTGCGGCTTCGGTTTTTAAATTGCTTTGTGCAAACAAAAACAAAGGAGCGATTAAAACGCTTGAAAGCAATAATTTCTTCATCAGTATATGATTTGTGTTATGGTTATGAAGCTAATATAATGAAATTTTAATGTGTTGTTTACATATCCAGGTGTAACATCAACTCCTTCTTATATGATTTCCCAATCGGAATAATGGTCTGAGTGCCAATAATAAGCTGATCTTGAACAATTCTAGACACATGCATCTTATTAACAAGAAAAGATTTATGCGCCTGTACAAATATAGAAAGGTTCAATCTTTCGAGAATCCCTTTTAAAGTATGATAAATTATATATACTTTATCTGCCGTAATAATCTTTATATAGTCTTTACAACCTTCAACATATAAGATATCTTGTTGTTTAAGATTCAACATGCCGTCTTTATCCTTGATGATTAAGGTATTGGTTATTGAATCGATACCCTCTATTTTTTGAACCTTCTGAATGGCCTTGATAAATCTCTCATAAGAGAAAGGTTTGAGCAAGTAATCTACTGCGTTTAGCTCAAAACCTTCAAAAGCGTATTTTTTATAGGCTGTTGTAAAAATAGTTTGAGGCGCATTAGGTAAGGCTTGCAAAAAGCTAACCCCATTAATTAATGGCATCTCAATATCAAGAAATAGCAAATCCACTTTATTTTTACCTAGGTATTCGTAGGCCTCTACTGCATTTCTAAATTTCGAAACCAGTGTAAATCCTGGGGTTTCCATAATGTAATGCTCAAGCACCTGGTGGGCAAGTGGCTCGTCATCTAATATCACACACTTCATCATGATTTAATTTTTAGTTCTGCAATAAATTTATTGTCCTTTTCTGTTAACAAGAGTTCGTATCTATTAGGATAATACAATTCTAATCGTTTTTTGGTATTGCTTAGCCCAATTCCACCACGCTTATTTTTTAGCGTTAAAGGAATAGACGGCAACATTTCGTTCTCAATTCTAAAGATCATCGTCCCCTCTTCAAAAAGCAATTCGGCAAAAACACCAGCATCATTTTCTAGCTTATGTTTACCATGCTTAAAGCTATTTTCTACTAATGGCAAAAATAACAACGGTGGGATCTTTAATGGAGGAATAACTAGTGGCATCTCTAAAACTATTTTAGCATTGGGAAATTTTTTTTGCTCTATCTCAAAATATCCTTGTAAAAAATCCAATTCTTCTCTTAGCTCTACTTCTTCCTGGTCGCAATCGTATAAAATATATTGCATCATTTGCGATAGCAACAAGATAAACCTAGATGTATCTTTTGAACCGGTAAGGCTCATTCCATATAAACTATTTAGCGTATTAAATAAAAAATGTGGTTGTAATTGATTCTTTAATAGATTAAGCTGTAGATGAAGATGATCCGTTTCTATTTTATGCCGTTGAACTTCATTTGTATAAGAGAATCTAGAAAAAGCAATACATAAAAAAGCGATGGCATCTGTTAATATCATATTCCAATTCATAAAAAACCCACTATAGCCCGAAACAAAGAATCGATGTGAGGGCATACCCGTGGTAAACTTTGCAAACATCCAAGATACTCCCATATTACTTAGGGTAGTTAGGAATACGAAATACACCACACTGAGCAAAAATATCCAACCATATTTTTTAAGATACAATAACCGTGGAACCGCCCATTTGTAATACGGGATAAGGTAAAGCGTAGAACAGATGCTATACAAACAGATTTCTAAGTAAGGAAAATCATTGTTGGGTACATGGGGCAATCTGCTTTGCTCTAAATAATAGGAATATTTATATATGCACACATAGAACAGCCAAATGAGCAGTTCAAATACTTTTGGAAAGGTAATGGATGATTTTTTTAACACAATCCAAACTTCGCACTAATTATCGGTTTTTCTTAATCTGTTTCGACAAACATCCCTTTTTCCCCGACTAAAATAAACCAGTTTAATTTGATAGCGCATCCGCCTCAACTGGTCGAATATTAATTAATAAACGGCTTTATTCTCCTTTCATTTGTAAAAAAATAAACACAAATGAAACCAAATCTATTATCAGGAATCGCCATCGCAGCGACTATTTTATTCAACATCAACACAGCCTCAGCTCAGCAACAAGTAGCGAAAGAGAATGCTATCACCATCGGCAAAAAAGAAATCAGTGCTTTCTCCACTACAAACTATAAAGCTTTTAAAGTGGCGGTTGCTCCTCTAATTAAACAAATGGGTGCTAAAAAAGTAGTTGGCTTGGGCGAAGGAACTCATGGTACAGCAGAATTTTATAAAATAAGATTTTGGATTAGCCGCATACTGATAGAAGATTATGGCTTTACTTATATCGCTTTCGAAAATGACTTAAGTGATGTATGGTTATTAAACCAACAATTAAGCACAACCAATAACTTAAATACGCTTATGAAAAATCATTTAATGAGTATATGGCAAAATGAAGAAACCAAAGAAATGTTGGCTTGGGTAAAAAAATATAATGCAGACCACAAGAAAAAGGTAATCATTAGTGGTATCGACTACCCATTGTTAAAGCCAGATGTAGACATGTTATTGGCAGTATTAGCAAAAGCTAACAACCAGGCAATGTTATCTGCAGCAAATGGGCTATTAAAAGCAGCGGCTCTTCAGGATGAAGCATGGATTGGAATGAATGATAAAGCCTATAAAGCAAATATGAAAGCGGTATTAGCTGGAAGTAAAAAAGGATATGTAACTACAGATTCGCTCGAAAAACAAGTTCAAAGCTCTAATTTCCCAACACTATTAAAGGCTGAAGCCCAGTTGGCATTGGCTAATTTAAAACAAGGTTTTGCACCATTTTATGGGATGGTTGAAGAAGCAGAGCGCGATAGTCTTATGGCACATAATGCAGCTTTAATTTTAAAAGGTTCGAATGATAAAATGATTGTTTGGGCGCACAATGCACATTTAGGAAAAGTAAAAATCTACGGTGGTGCTGTTGGCGGTACTGGAGATTATTTACTTAAATTATTTCCTAATAATTACTTTGCACTAGGTACAGGAACTGCAAATGGCACCTTTGCTGGTACAGTTGATAAAAGACCAACCAATAGCAACCCAATGATAACCAACACCCTAGAAAAACCAATAAAAGACTCGTGGGAAGAACTATTTAGTGCAACTGGCGTGCCTAATTTCTATTTTTCAACTTCAACAACCAAATTTAAGCAAACCATAAAACCACTACGATTTATAGGCTTCGGCACCAACAGCGACGCATCTACTTATGACAAAAGCAACTTGAATAAATTATTCGATGCCTTTCTATTTATCAAAGACACCAATGCACCTACCCCGTTGAAGTAGAATTAACTCTTAAACATTAAAGTCGCATAGCAACAAACTATGTGACTTTTTTGTATTTTTACTCGACAAACATTCGACTATGCTTCCTAAAATAGATTTCACCACCACCGCTGCCTATAAATACCTAACTGATCATTTCATCACTATTAACGAAACCGATCTTAAACAGTTATTTGTTGAAGATGCCGATCGTTTTAAGAAATTTTCTATTCTTTTTGAAGACATATTATTCGATTTTTCTAAAAATAGAATCGATTCCACAACCCTGGCATTGCTTGTTCAGTTGGCTAAAGAATGTAAATTGGATGATGCCATTAAGGCCATGTATAATGGCGATAAAATTAACCAAACCGAAGATCGACCGGTATTACACATTGCCCTGCGCAACCAAAGTAATACACCAATTCTGGTTGAAGGTAAAGATGTAATGCCCGAAGTAAATGCTGTTTTAGCTAAAATGGAGAAATTTAGCAACGCTATCATTTCTGGCGATTGGAAAGGTTATACTGACAAACCGATCACCGACATTGTAAATATTGGCATCGGCGGATCTGATTTAGGACCAGTAATGGTAACTGAGGGCCTAAAAGCTTATAAAACACATTTAAACTTACATTTCGTTTCGAATATAGATGGTACACATCTGGCGGAAGTCTTAAAAACAATAAACCCAGAAACCACTTTATTTTTAGTGGCTTCAAAAACTTTTACTACTCAAGAAACCATGACCAACGCCCATAGCGCAAGAGCATGGTTCTTAGAAAGTGGGGCTAAAACCGAAGATATTGCTAAACATTTTGCAGCCTTATCTACCAACGCCAAAGATGTATCGGCTTTTGGGATTGATACCGAAAATATGTTCGAGTTTTGGGATTGGGTAGGTGGCCGTTATTCGTTATGGAGCGCTATTGGTTTATCGATTTCTTTAGGTATAGGATTTGATAATTTTAAGCAACTTTTGGCTGGCGCACATGCTACCGATCAACATTTCGAAAAAACACCTTTTGAAGAAAATATTCCTGTTATTCTAGGTTTATTAGGGATTTGGTACATCAACTTTTTTAATGCCGAAACGCAAGCTATTTTACCTTACGATCAATATTTACATCGTTTTGCTGCTTATTTTCAACAAGGTGATATGGAGAGTAACGGTAAACACATTGACCGAAATGGAAATGCCGTTGATTACGAAACTGGACCAATTATTTGGGGCGAACCTGGCACTAACGGTCAACATGCTTTTTATCAATTAATTCATCAAGGCACTCGACTAATCCCATGCGATTTTATCGCCCCGGCACAAAGCTTAAATCCTTTAGGCAATCATCACCCTATTTTATTGTCTAATTTCTTTGCACAAACCGAAGCTTTAATGAATGGCAAAAGCGAAGAAGAGGTAGTAAAAGAGTTAAGAGAATCTGGAAAGTCCGAAAGTCAAATCACCGAACTTGCTCCGTTTAAAGTTTTTGATGGCAATAGACCAACCAATTCGATCTTGTTAAAAAAAGTTACTCCCTTTAGCCTAGGCAGCCTTATTGCAATGTACGAGCATAAAATATTTGTGCAGGGTGTAATTTGGAATATCTTCAGTTTCGATCAATGGGGAGTTGAATTAGGTAAGCAATTGGCTCAAAAAATACAACCTGAACTTAGCTCCAACGAACCTGTACGCTCGCATGATTCGTCTACAAATGGGTTGATTAATCAGTATAAGGATTGGAGATAAATTAGTTCATTCAATACACTTTTAACGAAACATCAACTGTTTGCCATAATTTATCCTTAAATTTCTTAAGGTATAGGCAACCGTGTGCACCAATTTACCGTACCTATATAAAAAACTAAACTCATTGTAAATTTTGCTAAACCCTAAGTTAATCGAAGGCTGCGTAAAAAAGGATCGAAAGAGCCAGAAGGAGCTCTATAAGCTTTATTATGGTTATGCACTTCGGATCTGTTTGCGTTATTCGAAAAATAAGGATGAGGCTGTAGAAGTGGTTAATGATGGTTTCATGAAAGTCTTTATACATATAGCACGATACCAATCACAACAATCATTTAACAGTTGGTTAAGTACGATTATGATTAATACAGCTATTGACCAGTATAGAAAACGAATTAAACAACTAGAAATGGAAGAGCTAAATGAACAACATCAGGTTGAAGACAGAGAAAATATTCTTTCCAATATCAATTATGAAGATTTAATTAAGTTGGTACAAAAACTTTCCTCTGCATACCGAACCGTTTTTAACCTATTTGCAATAGATGGATATACGCATGAAGAAATTTCCGAAGTATTACAAATCTCAGTAGGCACCTCTAAGTCTAATTTATTTAAGGCTAGAGAAAATTTAAAAAAGATGTTAGCTGAGAACAAAATGACTGTTAAACACAGTATCAATCATTAAGAATGAAAGAGTTGGACGATAAAGATTTTGATCAAATTTTCAAGAACCGGATAAAAGAAGGTTATCTTGAATATGAAGAGGAATCGTGGCTTAAAATGGAGAAAAAGTTACGTAAAAGGGATCGCTTTGTATTTTATAGAAATGCAAGTATTCTTTTAGTCTTTCTTTCTGTTGGCATTGGAATCTATTTAATGGCCGATAAAAAAATGCCAGCAGGGGATGTGAAATCTGTTAAAAAAGCTGAAAGAAAAATCGAAGGAGAAATTAAGAAATCTAGCGATTTGCCATCTACTAACGAATATTTAGCCGACAATACCTCCAAAATGGCATCTTCCATATCAAAAGACAAAAAAGAAGGCAGTTTATCATCAAAAAACGCAGTATTTAGCTCAAATCCTCAAACTAGCCCAAAAACTGAAACTGTTAATACGAATCAAACTATTGCGACTAACAATTATACTATAGGTCAAAACCAAGTCGTAGCTCAAGATCCAATCCTTACTCAAAGCTCTTCTTTTACGCCTACTTCAGCACCAAAAAATCAGGAACTCGTAGAAACTCTTATTGACGAGAAGATCAATTTACCTCGAAAACCAAAACCCATTTCACTTTCTATTAATGTTGGCCCAGATTTTAACTCTACCGAAAACGCAATTGGGGGCAAAAGTGGCATGGCAATAGGAATAGGTGTTAATGTACCAATAAGCAGTAAATTAAGTGTGCAAACAGGCATAAATTATGGTTCAAAAAACTATGAAGCGAAGGGGTATGATTATACATTTAACAATCCAAATACAATGTACCTAATTACGGGTATAGATGCGTCTTGTAAAGTGCTCGAAATTCCATTGCGTGCTTCTTATACCATTGGTGGCAATCATAAAAATAGCATCAATATAAATGCAGGTCTTTCGAGCTATATTATGCTAAAAGAGAATTATAGATTCATCTATACAGCCGCTTCTGGCCGTAAGGATCGCTTTTTAGAAGAAAAAAATGCAAATCAACATTACTTAAGCGTAATCGACTTATCTGCTACTTACAATATTAAATTAAAAAATAAAAAATTTGCTTTGGGGCTAGAACCCTACGTTAAAATTCCAATAAGTGGAATTGGCGAAGGAAGTGTGCCTTTAAAATCGAGTGGGATTTCTTTAAAAATAAATTATGAACTCAGTAAAAAAAAATAAGCTCCTTTTAGCGCTGTTTTGCTGCCTTGCTTTAGTGCAATATGCAAGTGGACAAACATATACAGGAAAGACCATCAAGACTACTATTTTTTCTTCTACTCCAATTGAAGATATTAAAGCAGCAAGTTATACTGGAGTTGCAGTATTGGCTGCTCAAAAGCAAGAGATTACACTTCAAGTGGCAATTAAAAGTCTCGAATTTGATAAAAAGCTGATGCAAGAGCACTTTAATGAAAATTACATGGAGAGTGATAAATTTCCGCTGGCCAAATTTAAAGGTGTAATTGAGCCGAAAATAGACTGGTCAAAAGATGGAGAGTATCCTGTAACCGTAAAAGGAACATTGCTAGTACATGGTGTAGAAAAAGCAAGAATTATAACTGGAAAAATCATCATTAAAAACAAGGTTGTGAGCATTAGTAGTACGTTTAATGTTGCATGCGTCGAACATCAGATAAAAATCCCAAGCTTAATGTTCACTAAAATCGCCGAAATTATACAAGTAAAAGTTCAAGGCAACTTAACCCCTCTAAACTAAATCACCATGAATAAAACCAAACTATTTATTTTTCTCCTGCTCATATCTGCTGTATTGGCTATGAGAGCAAGCGCACAAGAGGTCGATTCGTTATTAAACTCACTCAGTAAAGACCAAAAGTTTAACAAAGTGGAAGCGACCTTTAAAGCCACCCATATTGTTTTATCACAATCTACCGAAACGCAGAAAAAACGAGACCTCGACTTTAGGATTCGCCATCACTTTGGTGATATAGGCGGTGAGTTTGGCAATTCACATACCTTATGGGGCTTAGATGTAGCTTCTGATTTGTTTATTGGATTTGATTATGGTGTTACAGATAAATTAACCATTGGAATTGGTAGAAGTAAGCACGATGAGCTATTTAATCTTTTAGTGAAGCAAAAATTATTGCAGCAAAAAACAGATGGAATGCCATTGAACCTAACACTTTTTGCACAAATGGGCCTAGTTGCCAGAGAGCCTTTTGCTGCTAATGAATTTGTTAATTATAGCGATAGGTTAACCTATTTGATTCAACCTATCCTTTCCAGAAAATTTTCATCAAGTTTCTCATTCCAAGTAATGCCAGCAGTGTTAATACGATCTAAAACTCTTGGATCTGTCGATCCTGAAAATTTGCTTAGTGTGGGTTTTGCCGGAAGGTTAAAGCTGAATAAACGCTTGTCTTTTGTTGCCGAATATACGTTGGTAAATGAACTATCTAGGAATGATTTAGTTGCCGAATTGTATAACCCTCTTGGAATTGGGTTAGAAATTGAAACCGGGGGGCATATCTTCTCACTTAATTTTATGAATTCAGAATACATTAACGAAAATAGTTTTATTCCAAGCACCAAAAAATCATGGGAAGAAGGAGGTGTACGCTTTGGATTTACCATTTCGAGGAACTTTAGCCTTTTCAAATCAAAAAATAAAAATCCTGATACAAAATCAACTATTTATTAAAAAACTAAATTATGGAACGTAACGAATTTATTAAATCATTAGGGCTAGGTGTAGCCTTAATATGCACAGGAAGTTGCATGTCTGGTTGTGGAGGAAGTAAATCGGATGATCCGACTCCATCCCCAGGTGGTGGAGGTCCGCCAGCTGGAACCACAGCAAATGTAGATTTGGCTTCTCAATTATTAACCATTGGATCGTTTATTGCAGTAAGCGGCGTATTATTTGTTCGCTTAGCTGCTGGAAATGCAACAAGCTCTTTTACGGCTACTCAGGCAACTTGTCCACATCAAGGAGGTACTTTAAACTGGATTGCGGCGAGCAATCTTATTCAATGTGCATTACATAGTTCACAATACACTGCAGCCGGCGCTGTACTTAAACAACCAAATGATGGCGGAACCACAAGTACATTAAAAGTATACCCCTTATCACTATCGGGTACTACACTAACCGCAACTGTATCTTAATTTGCAAAAGGAGGAGTCGTGAATTTAGGCTCCTCCAAATTAAACTATTTGCTATTTTTAGTGTTTAATAGTTAAGAGTTTAAAATTATGAAAAGATTATTTTTAATGCTATTTACAATTGTTTCATTCAGTGTAAATGCACAAACCGATAAAGCCACTACGAAACGAATTGTAGAAGCAAAACATTTTACATTTATTGCTTCTACAGCAATGCCGATGAATAGTACCGAGATAAATAATATTTTAAGCAGGATGCCTGGTGCAAATGGTGGGGGAGCTATAAATTTAAATGGCGAAAATTACGATGTGCGTATTACTGCCGATAGTTTAGTCGCCTATCTTCCTTATTATGGCAGATCATTTAGTGCACCAATTGGTCGCGACGAATCAGGGTACAAATTCACATCGACCAAGTTCTCTTATGAAAGTAAGCTACGTAAAAAAGGTGGATGGCAAATTAGTATCAATCCAAAAGACACTAAAGAAAGTGTTCGAATGAATTTAACCATTACCGAAAATGGCTATGCTACGCTAATTATAAGTAGTAATAATAAACAATCGATAACGTATAATGGGTATTTAGCAGAGCCAAAGAAAGGTGTTTAGGCTTACGAAATTTTAATAACTTCTTAAATCTATTTGATAAAGTTTAGGCCACTTTTTACCTGTAACAAATAAGCGTTTCCCAGCAGCATCCCAAGCAATGCCGTTTAGCACATTATTTCCCTCTTCTTCAACTTTAAAAAAATTTTTAGGCACCAAGGCCGATAAATCTATCGTTGCCTCTACTTTACCAGATGTAGGATTAATGACTACAATTTTATTCGTTAAATAAACATTGGCATAAATTTTTCCATTAATATATTCTATTTCGTTTAGGCTTTTTACTTCCCCGGCATCATCATAAACCTCAATATAACCTTCTTCTTTATAGGTTTCCTTATTCATCATCCATATACGGTTGCTGCCATCTGTTCTTAAGATTTGCTTTCCATCAAATGCTAATCCCCATCCCTCTTTACTTTTTTCATAAGGAAATGTACCTAATTGTTTGAGGGTGTTAGCATCAAAAACTAAACCTATATTTTGTAGCCAAGTAAGCATAATAATCTTGTTTCCGATCTTTAAGCTTCCTTCTCCAAAATATTGAGCATCGAGTTTTGTTTGCTGTAACGTTTTACCAGAATTTAAATCTACCCACTTAAGGAGAGATTTATCCAGTTGTCCAGTACTTTCCAATAATTTTCCGTCTACATAGCTCAAACCCTGTGTGTAGGCACTTGTATCATGAGGGAAGATTTTTATCACCTTATAGGCAATATCTTCTGGTTTTATATCCGATGTTAAGACAATATTAGTTGTAATTGTATCAATCTGATCATCGTGTGCTACAATGGCTGTAATTAACCGATAACCTAATTTTAAATCTTTTGTAGGCAATTTAATTGGTTTAGCATCTTGCTTTGTAGAAATTAATTTACCGTCAAGCAAATAGTTAATGGACTGTAAAGAAACAGTAGCAGGGATGTCTATGCTAATATCAATTTCATCGCCAATTTTTACCGTTTGGCCGGGCTCTGGCGACTTAAAGCTAAGCATAAATGAATCGGTATTCTTACAACCCGACAAGACTAGCAATAGTGCGATTACTACAATTAATTTAAGTTTATACTGGCCAAAATGCATCTTCAATGTGTTTTATAGTGTGGTTATTTTTAGTGAATAGTACAGAAATAATATCAAAACGAACTTCTCCTTCATGGCTCATTAGCTCAATATATTCATCAGCGGCATTTGCCATTCGCTCCCGCTTTCCTTTGTTTACAAAATCTTCTGGCAAACCAAAATCGATAGAAGTTCTAGTCTTTACTTCGACAAATACAATTGTTTTATTTAAATAAGCGATCAAGTCTATTTCGGCTCGCTCATATACCCAATTCTCATCTAAAATTTCATAGCCTCTTTGGATCAAAAACTCTTTTGCCATTCGCTCCCCGATAACGCCCAAATCGTTATGTTGCGCCATATCTATTTCACAATAACAGACCCCAAAAACCTAGAAATCTCCTTTTCTACATTTTTAATAAAAGCATAGCGCTGCATCAGTATTTCTTGATTTGTAGCATCGTTTTCTGCTTTAATTTCCTTCAGCAAGTCTAACAAAATACGGTCTACTTTTCGCTTTTTAAGATGATACAATCCCCCCAAAATGGTTGCCTTCAAGTTTACGGTTTCATCTCTCACATAGATATTATGCTTATTATACCAATTTTCACTTAAGGTATAAGGTGAGGTAGAAAGTGTGATGGCTAAATCGGCAATATCTCGATCTTCACTTTTAATAAAATGATTGGCCGTTGGTAATTGTCCGTTCTCAATCTCTATTCGGTAATGATCAATAATTCTTTTACACAGTGCGTTTTCGAAAGTTACATCGGTAAGGTTTTGCATAATAAACGACCCGATATACATGTTATCAATTTTGTCCCAACTTACCAACTCGTGGCCAAAAGCCAATAATAAACGTACAATTTCTTGCTCTTGTAATTCGTCATTAGCTGCTGTCTCAATCGCTGCTATGGGCGCATCGTCTGCAAATAAATTATCTGGAGGAAGATCTTGGTGCTGTGGCTGACGAGTAGACGTGCTGCTGCTCTTTTTTAGCTTCGCAGCGCGCATCGTGTTTAATTCGGAGAGCAATATCCTTTCTTCTACTTCTAGCAAGCGGCTGCATTCGCGGATAAAAACTGAAGCTTTAATATTATCGGGTATTTTGGCAATGCTTTCTACAATATCTCGAATAATACCAGCACGTTTAATGGGGTCTTTTCCTGCTTCGGCTAATAATATATTGGCTTTGTATAAGATAAAATCTTGTCGGTTATCTTCGATATACGTTTTAAATGCTCCAGCACCTACTTTATGCATGTACGAATCGGGATCGTCACCTGCAGGGAAAGAAACTACCTTTACGTTAAGTCCTTCCTCCAAAATCATATCCAAACCACGTAAAGAGGCTTTTATTCCTGCAGCATCTCCATCGTATAAAATGGTTACGTTTTGCGTAAATCGACCAATTAAACGAATTTGTTCAATCGTTAATGAAGTCCCAGAAGAGGCTACCACATTTTCGATGTGTGCTTGATGAACGGATAATACATCAGCATAGCCCTCAACTAAGTAACAGTTATCGGTATCACGTATAGCCTTTTTTGCATGAAATAAACCGTATAAAACGTTCGATTTATGATAAATATCACTTTCGGGTGAATTCACATATTTGGGAACATTTTTATCCGTTTTTAAGGTCCTACCCCCAAAACCGATTACCCTACCCGTAAAATTATGAATGGGAAACATTACTCGACCCCGAAAGCGGTCGTACAGTTTGCCCTTATCATTTCTAATGGCTAATCCGGTTTTCTCAAGGTATTCTTCGGCATGTTTATTCTTAATCGCATCTTGTGTTAAGGCATCCCAAACATCGGGCGAATAGCCCAAATTAAACTTTTTAAGAATGTCTTCTCTAAACCCTCTTTCCTTAAAATAGCTCAATCCAATGGCCTTACCTTCGGCACTATTCCACAGCTGATCTTCAAAATAACTTGCAGCAAACTGAGATACGATGTAAAGGCTTTCTCGTGCGTTTTGCGCCTCTACATCTTGAACCGTTTCAACTGTTTCTTCGACCTCTATATTGTATTTTTGTGCAAGAAATTTAAGTGCTTCAGGGTAGGAGTACTTTTCGTGCTCCATTACAAAGCGTACAGAATCTCCTCCTTTACCGCAACCAAAGCATTTATATATCCCTTTACTTACTGAAACATGAAATGAAGGTGTTTTTTCGCCATGAAAAGGGCAGTTCCCAATTAAGCTCGTTCCGCGTTTTTTTAGATGTACAAAATCACCAACTACCTCCTCAATTCGGGCAGTCTCCATAATTTTGTCTATCGTTTCACGGTTAATCATCTACTTGGATTATTAGGATTATTTAACAAAAGGTAACATGGTATCAGCTACCAACTTATTTCCAGCGTCGTTTAAATGTACTCTATCTGTAGTTAGCACTCCTTTTTCTTTATCCTCGGTATTATTTGCTGCTTCGTAATCCATAAATGCTTTTCTGAGGTCACAAAGCGGAAGATTGTTTTTTGTAGCCAATTCTCTTACTCCAGTAGCATATTTATTCAGATCGGCATCTACCTCGTTGGTGCCGTCTTTTTTCTCGCCAATTACGGTTGGTGTACAGAGTACAACTTTACTGCCATTGGCTTGGATTTTATTGATTAATGCTTGATAAAATTTTAGATATTTATCGTAATCCGTTCCAGTTTTAGCACCTAACTTATGCCAAACATCATTAATGCCCACATAAATAAACACTAAATCGGGCTTCTTATTTAACACATCATCTTCCATGCGTAGGTATAGATCGTATACCTTATTACCCCCAATTCCTGCACCAATTAATTCATATTGTGTTGGATCGAGTTGCTTTTTCAGTAAATTAATATACCCATTGCCTTGAACTCCGGCTTGCGTAATCGAGTCTCCAAAAAAGATCACTTTCTTTGCTTTCTTTTGCATTGCTGTTCCTAAAATTAATAGTGTGGCTGCGACTAAAAAACAGCTTAGTTTAATATAATTCTTCATTTTACAATTAGTTATTTTTATTAATCAGTTTAAAATCTAGATCTTGAAAGTCGAAACTAAAATCGGTGAGAGGAGAAATGGCTGCCATTTTAAATCCGTCGGCTTTAGCTTCATTATTTAATGTAAAATTCACAAAAGCATCTGCATCCAAACTGCGGTCATACCATTTTACGATAAAAGTATTGCCTTTATAATACATCATATCTCCACGAAGTTTTGGTGAATTTTTAGCTTGGAAATGCATTTTACCATTCATTTCACTTATCGTAACTTTACCAAACCACTCGTCATTAAAAATACCTAAATAATTTTTAAGATCAAGTTTTGCCGTAGACGATTGTTCCACATTAATGGATACCCATATTTTATCGACGATTGTTTTTGCTTCCTTTTGATACTGTAACCGTTCGGTTTGAAGACGATTAATCCAATCTCTTTTTTTAACACCGTAATATCCATCTTTGATAGTGTTGGTTATTGAGGTAAAAGCTTCCCCAACTTGTTGATTGGTTAATACAATAATACCAAGCTTCAGTTCGGGTACTAGCGTAACTTCGCTTACCATTCCAGCCAAACCGCCAGTATGTTCAGCTACTAAATACCCACTTTCGTCTGTTAAAAACCATCCCATTCCATAACCAAAAAAATGAGAGTTGTAAGTAGGATTCGTTCCTGGGATAACGGTTTGCAATGTCCACATCTGATTTTGAATGCTTTTACTAAATAATGTTTTGCTCAGATTATCCCCATGTTTTCCCCCATCCAATTGCATTTTAACCCATTTACTTAGATCTGCAATACTCGTATTAATACCCCCTGCTGCATTGCTTGCCTCTGTAAAATCTTTAGGAATAGCAACAATTTTCCCATTTACTGGTGCGTGTGCATCTATTATATTCGTTTTGTCTTTAAGGCGATTAAATGAGGTAGCGCTTTTGTTCATGCCTAAAGGCAACATCATTTTCGTTTCGATAAAATCTTCATATTTCAATCCTGAAACACTTTCGATTACTTCTCCTGCAACAATATATAATAAATTATCGTAGTCAAATTTAGACCTAAAACCTGAAACTGGTTTGAGGAAACGCAAATTGTGAATAATGTTCGTTTTACTTACAATTGACGAATCGGGCCAAATCATTAAATCACCGGCTCCTAATCCTAATCCACTACGGTGAGTAATCAAATCTCTAATAGTAAACTCGCTTGTTACATAAGAATCATACAGCCTAAATGTTGGTATTACGTCGACTACTTTTGTATCCCATGTTATTTTCTTTTCATCAACCAGCATCCCCAAAGCGGCTGTTGTAAAGGCCTTAGTATTTGATGCAATGCCAAATAGCGTATTTTCATCTACCTTTAAATTGGTTTTAATGGATCGTACTCCATAGCCCTTGGCATGAATTACTTTTCCATCTTTAATTATCGCTACTGCAATCCCTGGCACATCAAATGTGCGAAGTGTTTGCTCTGCAACACTATCTATTTGTTTAGAAGTTAAAACTTGCGCATTTAGTTTTACTCCCGAAAAAAAAAGACTAGCACAAAAAAAACAAAAAGATGTGCGAGAAAATAACCTCATTGCTACCATTTTAAAAGATTTTCTAAGATACTAAAAATCACAAATTACTTGCCTTTTCCAAGCTTATAATCTTTATGAACCACTAAAAAACTTGCGCGTTCTTCTTTCTTTAAAGGGTAGTCCCAATTCCCTTGGTAGGTAATTTTAGTGGGTAGTTTATCCTCGCCAAAATAACTCATTTCGATGTTCATTTGCACATCAAAATCGAATAGCATATTGCTATATTTCATGTCTACGTACCGCCCTAAAATTTCGAAATTCCGTTTATCAAAAATGGTTACCAACTCCTTAATCATTAAACCATCTTTTGTCCAGTTGCTTAATTCTGGTTTTACCGCAACCTTAAAACGATAAACGGGAATCGAATCTAAGTACGTTGCGCTATAAAATGAATAATCATAAAACTGGCGCATATTTGCAGTAAAAATTTGTGTTTTACTACCGATAAATGGCAACCCTTTTATTGGTCTACCCGGATTAAAAATTAAAGTTTTTAATTTGTCTTTATAGCTTTCATTAGACCCACCACCTTTACCATCACTTTGTGGTGCATTTGGAACAAAATCCGTATTATAAGCATTCATAAAGATATAGTCGAACATCTCAACAGTGTATAGCTGGTACTTTCCGTTTTTCTTGTAGATTTTTCCATTATCTTCCTTTACCAAGTATTCCATTTTATAAGGCCCATTATTATTGTGCTTTATTTTACGGTAAACCTTACCATCGATCTTGTTCTTTTTATCATAGGTATAAATTCTATTTTCGGCAATGAAGCTATACTTCTTCATATTTCTAAAAGCCTGATAAAAACTGGTATCGTTAATAATTGCTTGTATAAATGTTTCGATCCCGAATTTCTTACCTACAATATTTACAGCAGAATCAAGCCGAATGGTTCTAATAGTATCTGGGTTAAATCGAGAAATTTCCTGACTTTTAGCGACCAAGAAAAAAACAGAAAATAATAGCAATAAAATTGTTTTCTTCATCGTGTAGGTATTGCAATAATTATGCCCAACAGCTTTCCTTAGTTACCTAACTGCTTTAAGGCAATGTAAGCCATTAACCCGGTTGATGTTTTCAATGCATCTTCATCAATATCAAAATTAGGTGTATGCACCGAATACGTAGTGCCTTTAGCTGTATTTCCAGTTCCCAATCTATAAAAACAAGCATCTGTAACTTGAGAATAATAGGCAAAATCTTCAGCAGCCATCCAAATATCCAAATCGATTACATTCTCTTCGCCTAGGTAATCTTGAGCATAAGCAATAGCATTTGCAGTAAGTTTTTCCTCATTAATTAAGAATGGATAGCCACGCATGATGTTAAAATCGCAAGACCCTCCCATACTTTCAGCAATACCTTCTGCCATCTTCTTCATTAAACGATGGGCTTCGTTACGCCAATCTTCATTCAATGTTCTAAATGTACCCTCTAGTTTAACCTCATTTGGTATAATGTTGGTTGCACCATTAGCATTAACCTTTCCAAACGAAAGTACAGAGGGCAAACGTGGATCGGCATTTCTGCTTACAATTTGTTGTAATGCAACAAGGATATGTGCAGTGATTAAAACTGGATCTATATTTTGATGTGGTTGGGCACCATGTCCACCCTTACCGTGTACAGTAACATACAATTCGTCTGTCGAAGCCATATAAATACCAGAACGGAAACCAACTTTCCCAGTTTCAATAAGCGGCATTACGTGCTGACCAACCATGGCATGAGGTTTTGGGTTTTCTAATACGCCCTCTTTAATCATGATACTTGCACCCCCAGGCAAAAGTTCTTCTGCAGGTTGAAAAACCAATTTAATTGTCCCGCCAAATTCCGCCTTTAGCTCATTCAATATAAAAGCTGTTCCTAAAAGTGATGAACTGTGTACATCGTGACCGCAAGCATGCATCACGCCTTCATTTTTAGATTTATAGGGCTTATCGTTGGCTTCAAGTATCGGCAAAGCGTCCATATCGGCACGCAGAGCAATGATTTGGTCGGACGGTAATTCTCCTTTAATTAGACCAACAACTCCTGTGTTTGCCATTTCTTTAAACTCAATTCCCCAGGCGGTTAACTTTTCTTTAATGAACAGCGATGTTTGAAATTCTTTAAAAGATAATTCTGGATTGGCATGGATGTGTTGGCGGTAGCCTACTACGTCGTTATATATTTTAGCTGATAGTTCTTGTATTTTGTTCTTCATTTCTTGTTGGTTAATCGAATAATCATCTACTTATTACCTGAATCTAAATTTGGTGCATTAATTTTCTCCCTAAAAATAAAGAGGGTAGGAAAATTTGACTTTAGCTCATTAAGTAAATTCTGAGCTTCCAAACGTGTTCTGAAATCGCCGACCCTTAAATAATAATTAGGTTCTTTATAAGTGATATAACTTTGTATTCGAGGATACAAAGTTTTAAATCTAGCCTGTTCACTAAAGGTTTCACGACGATCTAAACCATAAAAAATTTGAACCCTATATCCCATTTGGGATACAATTACAGGTGTTGTTGGATTTGTGGTTGTTGGTTTTTTTGTATTGAGTTCAATGCGTTTTGCAATTAAACTATCAATTAAAGGGTCTTTAATAATGGTTACTTTACCTTTTGTTTGCGCAAAAGATACCGTTGCCATAAACAAGATTAAAATAAAAAGTGATAGCTTTCTCATTACCGGCAAAAATCGACATAATTGATGGGGAATACAAATTCATGGTCAACTGTTTTATTATTTTAGCTTTTTGGTGCTATTCAATGTTGCTTGTTCGCTGGCTATTTCTTGTGGAATCGCACGATTAATTTTAGTGCAAAAAAAAGACCTTAACTTTCGCTAAGGTCTTTCATTTCACGTTACCCGTTCGCTCCGTGGCAGTTTTTAAACTTTTTACCACTACCGCATGGACAGGGTTCATTTCTTCCTACTGTTGCTTCTTTTCGGATAGGTTGCTGAGGCATAAGTTCCCTGGTATCTTCCATTGGCATATTAGCACCCGTACTTACGGCCTGTCCATATTCTGGTTTCGATGTACGTAATTTAGCTTGCTCACGTTTAGGTGCTCTCGCTTCTCTTACATCATCAGCATCTTGTTGAACAGGAATATTACCTTTATATAAAAATCCAACCACTTCTTTATTCACCACATTTAACATGCTTTTAAATAAGTTAAAGGCCTCCATTTTATAAATAATCAATGGGTCTTTTTGCTCGTAAACCGCATTCTGAACCGACTGCTTTAACTCATCCATTTCACGTAAATGCTCTTTCCAGCTATCGTCTATCAATGCTAAAATAATTGTTTTTTCGAAGGCTTTGGTTACTTCACGACCGTTATTTGCAATTGCTTTTCTCAAATCCACTGTCACGTTAATAAAACGCATACCATCTGTAAATGGAACAATTACCTGCTCAATTTGCTCGCCACGCTCTTCAAAAACTTGTTTTAAAACGTGCATAGACTGTTTCATAATGCCGTCAGATTTACGGGCATAAAAATCAGTTACCTCGTCAAATAAACGATCAGTTAAATGATGAATATTCTTAGAGTTAAATTCTTCTTCCGTTATAGCAGTGTCTGATGAAAAATTACGAATAACCTCGAGTTTGAAGCCTTCATAATTCGATAGCTCTTTATATTCAGTTACCACATCCTCAACTACATCAAACACCATGTTGTTCATGTCTACATCTAATCGATCGCCAAACAAAGCATTTTTACGTTTTGCATAAATTACCGTACGTTGTGAGTTCATCACATCGTCGTATTCTAACAAACGCTTACGTACACCAAAGTTGTTTTCTTCTACTTTCTTTTGTGCACGCTCAATCGAATTGGTAATCATCGAATGCTGAATAACTTCCCCATCCTCAATTCCCATCTTTACCATAATATTAGAGATACGTTCTGAGCCGAATAAACGCATCAAATTATCTTCTAACGACACAAAGAATTGTGAGGTACCTGGATCTCCTTGGCGACCTGCACGACCACGTAATTGTCTATCTACGCGTCGAGATTCGTGACGCTCGGTACCAATAATAGCTAAACCTCCAGCATCTTTAACACCTTCTCCAAGCTTAATATCTGTACCACGACCAGCCATATTCGTAGCAATGGTTACGGTACCTGCTTTACCAGCTTCAGCAACAATATCTGCTTCTTTTTGATGCATTTTAGCATTCAGCACATTGTGTTTAATGCCTCTTAGCTTAAGCATACGACTTAATAATTCCGAAATTTCAACAGAAGTTGTACCCACCAATACTGGTCGGCCAGCTTCTGTTAATTTTACAATCTCTTCTGAAACCGCATTGTATTTTTCGCGAATAGTACGATACACATAATCTTGATGATCTTTTCTCGCCATTACTCTATTGGTAGGTATTTCTACTACATCCAACTTATAAATAGACCAAAACTCGCCTGCTTCAGTAGTGGCGGTACCTGTCATACCGCAAAGCTTGTGGTACATTCTGAAAAAGTTCTGCAAAGTAACTGTTGCATAGGTTTGTGAAGCATCTTCTACCTTCACATTCTCTTTCGCTTCAATTGCTTGGTGTAAGCCATCAGAGTAGCGACGCCCATCCATAATACGACCGGTTTGTTCGTCTACAATCTTAATTTTTCCTTCATCAATGATGTATTCAACATCGATTTCGAATAACGTGTAGGCCTTTAGTAACTGGTTTACCGAATGAATACGCTCCGCCTTTACCGCGTAATCGCGCATCAAGCTATCTTTTTGGGCAACTTTTTCTTCACCAGTTAAGGATGATTTTTCAATCTCAGCAATTTCAGTCCCAACATCGGGCAATATAAAGAAACTTGGATCTTCACCCTGTTGCGTAATTAATTCAATCCCTTTTTCGGTTAACTCTACTTGATTATTTTTTTCATCAATGTAGAAAAACAAAGCCGAATCTACCTTAGGCATATTCTTCGATTGATCGGCCATATAATGATGTTCTGTTTTAAGCAACGTTTGTCGAACGCCACTCTCACTTAAAAACTTGATTAATGCTTTGTTCTTGGGCAAACCACGATGTGCACGCAAAAGTGCTAAACCACCTTCGCCTTCTTCGGTACCTGTTTTACCATCATTTATTAACTTTTTAGCCTCATTTAAAGCTTGAGTAATGTAAGTTCTTTGTGCATTTACCAAACGCTCGATCCGTGGTTTTAACTCATGAAATTCGTGTTGATCACCAAATGGAACTGGACCAGAAATAATTAAAGGGGTACGCGCATCATCAATTAATACTGAATCGACCTCATCAACCATTGCAAAATGAAGTTTACGCTGCACCAATTCGTTTGGAGTTTGCGACATATTGTCACGCAGATAATCGAAACCAAATTCATTATTGGTTCCATAAGTAATGTCTGCTAAATATGCATTTCTACGCTCCTGCGAGTTTGGTTGATGCTTATCTATACAATCAACCCTTAAACCATGGAACTCAAATAATGGCCCATTCCACTCCGAGTCACGACGTGCTAGGTAATCGTTTACTGTTACAATATGCACCCCTTGTCCGGCAAGCGCATTTAAATAGGCAGGCAACGTACTTACCAAGGTTTTACCCTCTCCAGTGGCCATTTCAGCAATTTTACCACCATGTAAAACCATACCGCCTATCAATTGCACATCATAGTGCACCATATTCCATAAAACTTCAGTACCTGCAGCTTCCCATTTATTAGCCCATAATGCTTTATCGCCAACAATTTTAACATTGTTTTTACGAGCTGCGTAATCCCTATCATATGCGGTAGCAGTAACTTCAAGTGTTTCATTTTCGCTTAATCTGCGCGAAGTTTCTTTTATAACTGCAAACGCTTGTGGCAAAATCTGCTGTAATGCCTTTTCGAGCTCTACATCACGTTCTTTTGCCAATGCATCTACTTCATCGTATAAAGCTGTTTTTTCTGGCAATGACAATGCTGAATCTTCAGCTTTCTCCTTAGTTGAAGCAACTTTAGCATCAATATCGGCCACTGCCGCAGCAATGGCCTCTTTAAATTCTATTGTTTTATGACGTAATTCGTCGTTACTTAAAGACGAAAGTTTTGCGTATTCTTCATTGATCTGCAAAACGATTGGTTGTAAAACCTTAATATCTCGTTCCGACTTACTTCCAAATATCTTGGTTAAAAATCCTAACATGGGTATTTATAATTATAATTTAAAATTCAAAAATGTTTAATTTACAACAACCAAGCCATTAACTATTTAAGTCAATTTGACAGTTGTATAGGGCATAAAAGCATAAAAAGGCGCTATGTTAATAGCATGGGAGAAACTAAGGACTATTGTTATTTGGCTTTCCAACTACGATTAAATCGCTTACATTTTGATCTTGTAAGCTGTATTTTGTAGCTTTTGCTTCAGATAGCGCTCCTATTAAGGCAAGTTCACTAGAGGTTAAAAAGTAGGTACTTTGCTCATCGTTTGATGGCGTTGTATTTTGCGTAAACTTTTGCACAGAAACCTGTTGCTGGTTACAATAGCCTTCAGTTAATAACCGAAGCCCCTCAGCGCGCTCTGCTTTTGCAAGCTGCGTTAAGCTAAAAAATACAAGCGATATGGCAACAAAGTGTTTCATTTCTAGCGGCAAAGCTACTTTTAATCTTTTACAAATGGAAATATTGTTTGATGTGAGGCATGGGGCTTGGAGTTGCATAGCTCTTTGTACTCCCTCTCAAAATTCTTATCTTGCACCATGCATACGAACAACCCTTGGAAAGTTTTAAAGAGCGACCAGATTTACGATAATACCTGGATTAAATTAACTGAACATCAAGTAATTAATCCAACTGGTGGACAAGGAATTTACGGTGAAGTTCATTTTAAAAATATTGCCATTGGAATAGTTGTGCTCGATTCAAATTACAATACCTGGCTTGTGGGGCAATATCGTTTTCCGTTAAAAGCATACAGCTGGGAGATTCCCGAAGGTGGAGGCCCCCTACATATCGACCCTCTTGTTAGTGCAAAAAGAGAGTTACAAGAAGAAACGGGCATTCAAGCGTCAACCTTTACCGAAATTCAAAGAATGCATCTTTCTAATTCGGTGAGTGATGAACTGGCGATAATTTATGTTGCACAAAATTTAGAAATGGGTGTATCCTCGCCAGAAGAAACCGAAGAATTAGTAGTTCGCCAATTACCTTTTGAGGAAGCCTACCACATGGTAATGACTGGAGAGATTACAGATAGCATGAGCGTTGCTGGTATTTTAAAAACAAAAATATTAATTGAACAAGGAAAAATTTAACATGAGCAAGATTTTAGGTTACTTTTTTGGGGCGTTATTTCACTTTTTTTTCTTTTTATTTCTTTGCATTTTTCACCCGATACAGTGGATTTGTTATAGGTTTTTTGGATATAAAGCACATAAAATTTCGGTAGATGTATTAAATTTCTTTTTAACCTATTGCAATGCCCTTCTTTTTAATTCAGTTAAGTTTGTAAATCACGAAAATCTACCTTTAAACCAACCTATTATTTTCGTTTCCAATCACCAAAGCATGTACGATATTCCTGGGTTGATTTTGAACTTACGGAAGTATCACCCTAAATTTATTTCTAAAATTGAGCTCACCAAAGGAATTCCTTCTATCTCCTTTAATTTAAAATATGGTGGTGGTGCCAATATAGATCGAAAAGACAGCAAGCAAGCGGTTTCTGAACTGATAAAACTAGGCCGTAGGATGAAAGAAAATAATTGGAGCACAGTGATTTTTGCAGAAGGGACTCGTGCAAAAGATGGACAGCTAAAATCTTTCCACGTTGGTGGTATTGCTACCTTATTAAAAGTGGTACCCAATGCTTTAGTAGTGCCTGTTGCCATAGAAAATTCTTGGAAAATAATACGTTATGGCCAGCTTCCACTCGGCATTGGAAATGCGATTAGGTGGACGGTTTTAACACCCATTGATAAAACGGATAAAAATGCTGAAGAAATTACGCTCGCAGCAGAAAATGCAATACGAGCAAAACTAAACCAAACCAAATGAGGATCGCAGTTTATCTATTAATCGGCTTTTTAAGCATCTCCCTAAGCGGTAAAGCCCAACTAAAAAAGGAGGAGAACTCTCTTCTATGGGAAATTTCTGGAAATGGGCTAAAAAAGAATTCTTATCTATTTGGCACTTATCATTTTGCAGGGAAAGATTTTATTGACACTATGAAAGTTCTTCAAACAAAATTAAGCATGGTCGATGTTATTGCAGGAGAGCTTATTATTGATAGCAGTATGGCGATGAAATTAATGCCTTATATGGTTATGAAGGATAATTTTCTAGATAAATTATTAACCACTGATCAATATCAATTGGTAGCTAACTATTTGAAGAAGATTTCAGGTTACGATCTTAAACTGTTTAATTCGATGAAGCCAGTTGCGATACAAATGACGATGATGCAATTTACAGCACCCAAAACAATTAGTCCAACTAATCCACAACTCGACCAGTTCTTTCAAGATTATGGCAAAACGAATGGGAAAAAAGTAATTGGCTTAGAAGCCCTCGAAGAGCAAGCAGCTATTCTATTTGGAAATAGCTTGGAAAGGCAAAAAGAATTGCTCCTAAAAAGCGTGATAAATGAAGAAAAAAACAAAAAAGATGGGCAAAAATTGTATGCTAATTATATTACACAAAATCTTGAAGAACTAGAAAAACTCTTTACAACCTCCGAAGACTATACGCAAGAAGAGCTTGATCAGCTGTTAAAGAACAGAAATGTAAAATGGATGGCTCAATTACCTGCTTTTATGCAAAATCAAAGTTTATTTATTGCTGTTGGAGCAGGCCATTTGATTGGCAAAGATGGTTTGATTAAAGCATTAAAAATGCTAGGGTATACGGTAAAGCCCTTGGCAACTAATTAAATATTCTTCCCATCAATCAGTTTAAAAAACTCATCTCTATACGTGTCGCCTATCGGGATAATTTTACCTGTAATTGAAATTCGGCTCCGCTCAATACTCTCTATCTTATCTAACGAAATAATATATGATTTATGTACTCGTATAAATTCTCCTTTAGGTAAAGTTTCTTCCATTTTTTTCATGTTTTGAAGCGTAATTACCCTTTCGTTTTTCGTAAAAATAGAGATATAATCTTTTAGGCCTTCAATGTATAAAATATCATCTAGTTGGATTTTTTGAATTTTATGTTCCGTTTTAACGAAAATAAAATCTTGAACAGAGGCTGATGGCGAGGTGGAAGCATTTTGTACAGGCTCTACTACTACTGGTGTTGCCACTTCTTCCTTTTGCATCTGATTTCGCACTTTCTCTACTGCTTTATAAAAACGATCAAATGCAATAGGCTTTAATAAATAATCAGAAACATTCAGATCATAGCTTTCTAGTGCATACTGTGAATAGGCGGTCGTTAAAATATAATTTGCTTTACCGCTTGCGATTTTTAGAAACTGAATCCCTGTTAAATCGGGCATTTGAATATCTAAAAAAACAAGATCAATACCCCCAGCCTGCACTAGTTGTAATGCTTCGATAGCATTTTCTGTACGTTTAACCAATTCTAAAAATGGAACTTTAGAAACATAATCTTCAATAATATCGAGCGCTAGTGGCTCGTCATCAACAGCAATACATTTTAATATCATATATCTAACATCAATTCACTTGTATAATGAGTAGCCGAATTTACAATATTTAATTTATATCGATCGGGATATAATAATTGTAATCTTCGCTCAACATTGTTTAACCCAACACCCCCCATCGCATCTTTGTTGGTTTTACTTTTTTTATTGGTAATGCTGAAATGCAAAATTTTCTGATTGGCAATAATATTGATGCGGATAGGATCTTCAGGATCATTGGCAACCCCATGTTTAAATGCATTTTCGACGAAAGAAATTAAAATCAAAGGCACTATATGCTGATTATCTATTTCACCATTTAAGGTTAATTCTACAGCAGCTCCATCTTTAAACCTTAATTTTTGCAGTTCAATATAGCTCTGTACATATTCTACTTCTTTACTTAATGCAACCCAGCTATCGTTACTTTCATAAATCATGTACCGCATAATTTCCGAAAGCTTTAAAATAGCGTCTGCAGTTTTTTCCGATTTTTGATAGGCTAAAGAATAGATATTATTTAAAGAGTTAAATAAAAAGTGAGGATTTAACTGTGATTTTAAAAATTGTAATTCCATATCTTTTTTCTGGCTTTCTAAACTGCGTTGGATGCGCTCGTTTGAAAACCAATCTGTAGCAAATTTTAGTAGAGAACTTACTACCACAAAAAAGCCTGAAATGAAGAAACATTTAATAATATAACCAAGATAACTAGTCCGAACAATTTCTCCATCATGTTTATATTCCAAAACAATTTCGGGATACATTATTGCTATTCCCAATTTAAGAATCACTGTTATCCCAATTAGTCCAATAATTAAGAAAAGATAAAGCCAAGGTTTTTGACGTTTCTTAATAACATCTGGAATTAAAATCAGCGAATTAATAAAAAATAATGAGACATTAATTATTCCAAAGAACCCAAAGTCTACAAGTAAATGAAACCAGTTCATTTTAGCCTTCGACTCGAATATATTCAAACCTATAATGGTACCTATCGTTAGCCAGAATAAAAGATTTACTATTAATGCGCCTTTGCTTTTCATTATATTATAAAATTAAACAATGCCTTTATGACCCTCCAAAGTAACTATTGTTAGTGTTTAAAACTGTTACTTTCGACCAACTGGCATTTTTTTTCTACCAAATGGCAAAATCTGGCAACGAGCTATAAAACTAGTCATTTTACCCGTTTATCTATAATAAAATGCACTTGGTCTAAAACATTTTAGCATGTTTTATTTAATTATTCTATTTGTTCAACAAAACAAAACAACCGAAGAACCACAACACAAAAAAATAAAAGACCATGAAGAAGTTATCAAACGTTTCGCCATTTATCCTCTTATTAGTTCCTGTATTTATGATGTTCGTATTGGCATTTGCTACTGCAAATATCAGCACAAATCAAACCGAAGAAGTAGCCTTAAAAACTGCTCCATCAGCTACAGGTTCAATTATTAAAGCTACCACTGCAATTTTAAAGTAAGATGAGCAGTCTGGCTATTGAAACCGTAGGTTTAACGTATAACTTCGGTACCCAAACCGTAGTTAAAAACTTATCGCTGCAAGTTCCTAAAGGAAGCATTTATGGCTTCTTAGGGCCAAATGGCGCAGGGAAAACCACCACGATAAAGATTTTGCTAAACCTGTTAAAATCTCCTAGCGATCAGGTTTTCATTTTTGGAAAAGATATTAATACCAATAGAATAGCCAGTTTAAAACGGATGGGTGCTTTAGTAGAGCAGCCGGCCATTTACGGACATCTATCTGGCAAAGAAAACTTGGTGAACCGCTGTTTACTTTTAGGAATCAAAAAAACCAAAGTAGCCGAAATGCTAAACCTAGTTGGATTAACCGATGCTGCCGATAAAAAAGCTGGCAAATATTCATTAGGAATGAAACAACGTTTAGGTATTGCTTTGGCTTTGGTATCTGACCCTGAGTTACTATTATTAGATGAGCCAACTAATGGATTAGACCCGAATGGCATTATCGAAATTAGGAATTTGATGATTGACCTGACCACTAAGCATAATAAAACCATACTGGTATCGAGCCATTTATTAGCCGAAATTGAAAGAACTGCAACCCATGTTGGGATCATCAATAAAGGTGAACTTTTATTTCAAGGCACGATAAACGATTTGCATGATCTCTCGAAACCAACTATAAAAATAGAAACAGATAACGCCGAAAAAACAGCAGCATTGCTAGCCGAAATCGCCGAAATTCTTCACCAAAAAGAGAATGTGATTACCATCGCCTTTAAAAGCAAGGAAGATATGGCCAACATCAATACCTTATTGGTTCAAAATGGTATTAAGGTATATACCATCGGTACAGAAAGAAAAGACCTCGAAAATTTATTTTTAGACATCACTTCAAAAAATTAACCATGCGCTCACTATTTGTTTCACTAAGCTCCGAATTTTATAAGTCGAGAAAAACCCTCGCATTTTGGAGTGCAATTTTACTTCCTTTACTTATTTGTGTATTAATGAGCTGGGGCTTTATTAGTCAAGCTACAAAATTAGCAAACGACCCTGCAGCGGTTTTATGGTTTAGGTATATTTCTGCTATTTTAGGCGTAATGGGCGTTTTATTATTACCTGTGCTCGTAATTTACAACACCTATGCCATCACCAATATGGAATACAAAGGCGATACCTGGAAAAGTTTGTTTTCTTTACCGCTACCCAAACTATCTATTTACACTAGTAAATATATCTACATCGTATTTCTAACTTTTATAACGATGCTTTTATTTACGGTATTCATTATCGGCTCTGGTCATGTTATACAACTCATTAAACCCCAATTAGAATTTGGAGATTACAATCCAAATACAATAATTATTAAAGTTTTTAGCAAATTATTCTTAAGCTCAATCGGTATCATTTCTATCCAGTTTTTGATGAACCTTATTTGGTCTGATTTCTTAAAACCTTTCGGAATAGGGTTTTTAATGACCATTATGGGGATTATCACCGCTAGTGTAAACTGGAAGTATGTAGATTATTTACCTTATGCTTATCCGAACCTTACCGTTACCAAAATTATGGCTACCAAGGGCGATATCAATAAAATGATTGTATTTGATCAAGGAATTTACAACAGTTTAATTTGCGGAGCGGTAATATTTGTTATTGGGTACTTTATTGTAGCGAAGAAAACGATTAAATAACCTTCTCTTTTATCGTCTTATACCTCGACCGTCCGATAGGCAATACAGTCCCAGTTTTAAGCAATAAATTATATTTGCTCCCAGATTCAATTATTATTTTCTCTGTTAATTCTAAAGACACGATGTACGATTTATGAATACGTTCAAAAGATTTTGGCAACAGTTGCTCTAGCGCTTCTAAGCTTTTATCATGTAGCTCTTGTGTTCCATTCTGCAAATGGAGTTCGCTATAAATTCCGGCGCCTTTAATAAAATGTAAATCTCTAATGTCAATTAATTTAATGTTTCCAGATTTTTTTATAGCTAGAAATTTTAGATTTTGATCCGCAATTTTTACACTTGTTGTTATCCGTTTAAAGGCTTGAAACAGTCTAATTTCGCTAAAGGGCTTTGGCACGAAATCGAGAACTCCATATTCGAATGCCATAATTGCCTTTTCTGCATAGGCTGAAACGATAATAGTAGGAAAAGAATTTGCAACAACTGATTCTAAAAATTCAAACCCATTTTCGCCATTCAAATTTAAATCCAATAACAAAAGATCAATCTGATTACGCTCAATGTGCATTAATCCCTTTTGCAACGAATCGCATATCACAATTGTGGAGGTTTGCTCGAAGAAATTATGCGCCATTCTTTGCAGCCTCTTTGCAATTCTAGCTTCATCCTCAATAATTAATATTCTCATTTAGTATAAATTTTAATGCTCGTTAACCAACCTTCTTCATTTTCGTTTGAAGTAAATTCCCAGGAATCTCCATAGCTTTCGGCTAATCGAGACTTGATATAGAGAAAACCGTTCCCTCCGGGTCTGCTTGCAATTTTGGATCTATTATTTGCGATGGTCTCGAATGTATAGCATTTGTATTTATCGCCATGAGAAAAACTTAACTTAAACTTTAAACTTCCATCAGCCTTTGCGGCACTGTGTGTAATTCCATTTTCGAGTAATGTATGTAATATTGCTGGCGGAATAAATTCATCTTCATCTATCCCCTCTTCTTCCCATTTATAATTAATTTCTTTACGAAACTGCATCACCATTAAATGTTTCTTACAAAGCTCAATCTCTTGCCTAATTGGAATTAAAGTTTGTTCAGCAATTGAATTTAAAATATCAAATTCATCAGCTAGTGCTTGAATAAAAGCTACTCCCTCTTTTGGCGATTCCTCTACCCAATCGATTAAAGAAGTAAGTGTATTTTTTATAAAATGAGGCTGGATGTTCTTTTTAATTAACTCTAATTGCAGCTTCGAAGAAAGTAATAATGATGATTGGTATCCCTCTTCTATCACTTTCATTTGAATAGTGTTTAGATAGAGCATACACAATACAATAATGCAAAAGCTGATGAATAAGCTAAAGTCGTAAAATAGGTATTGATTAATTAATACCCTTAAAAGTAAACCTATCAATACAATTATAGCACCTTTCTCTTTTTGATAAATGGCAATCATAACAACTATCATGGAGAAAATCCACATGGTGTAACTATAGTAAATAGCCGTAATATCATAATGCCCAAAGTTTAAAATGTAGGTAGTTACCAATGAGGCAAAGAGTAAACTCATCATTATTTTCTTCCATTTAAACTTAAATTGAATAGCAAAATATAACGGCACTAACATAGAGAGGGCAAAAGTTAACCAACCTATAAACTCTAATCGTAAGAAGAAACGTGTATAAGGTATATCTATATAATATTTGATGTACTCTAGAATAAGTAGTGCAAAAAACAAAAAACAGATTACGGCAAAAATTAAAACAGTATATTGTTTTGACCTGCTGTTTATGTATAAAAAAAGATAATAAATGGCAGCGATTAAAAAAGCCCCGGCCATCAAATTCATAAATGAGGTAATAATTAAAGGCGTTTTAAGTAAACTTTCGTAAGTGCTAAGTCCAACAGATATATTCCGCTGAAAGTCAGACAAATAAGATTGTGAAGCTCGGAGAGCAACTACATGGCTCCCTATTTGAGCTAATGAATCGGGTACACTAAAATAACTTGTTGCCATTCCTGGAATCTCTGCTTGATCATGCCTTGTAATTTGACCATTTCTACCAATAAATTTCCCGTCCCAATACACATCAAAAGCACCAAAAGCTTCAATTTTTATACCCAGTTGCTTTATTGGTTTTTTTATTAACTCTACTTTTGTTCTTACCCAAAAAATATTGTTTTTAGTATCTCCACGCTCTGTTGCCCAACCAATATCATTAAAATCCTTTTTTGCCCACAATTCATTATTACCCGCTTTATACACTGGCGTATCATCTTTAAAGTTAATTTCTGGCCTGCAAGAAGACAGACTACAAATTGTTATAAAAAGAAAAAGGTATACTCTCATTTACCAAAGATAAGCGATAGAATATATAGAAAAGTGCATTTCAAAAGGATATAGAGACGTTCAGATGGTTTTCGATACTAATGAGCTTTTTGACGACTAAACTTGCATCATGAAAAAAATTTTAAGTATTACCATTATATTGATAAATTGTTTAATTGGCAGTGCACAAGAAGTAAAAACTATAAGTGGAATTGTTCAAGACTCGCAATCTAAAGCACCAGTTGCTTATGTAACCGTTAGCACTAAAAATCGATCTTCATTACCTGCAACTACTATTACAGATGAAAAAGGTGCATTTAAATTGGCCATTACTTCGTTAGATAGTTTAATCATTAACTTTAGTTTGATTGGATATCAAACTAAGTCTATATCCTTTCATCAGCGAAACTTAAATCTCGGGACCGTATTTCTTGAGCCAGATGCTAAACTCTTAAATGAAGTTGTGATTTCTGGAAGCCAACTGGCTATAAGTTTAAAGCTAGACAAGAAGATATTCCAAGTTGGAAAAGATGTTTTATCACAAACAGGGTCTGCCTTAGAGCTACTTAATGCCGTTCCCTCAGTAAGCGTAAGTCCTACTGGTGGCGTAAGCTTAAGAGGCAATAACAATGTTTTAGTGCTGATTAATGGCCGTCGATCGGGCTTTACACAAGCCAATGCTTTAGATCAATTACCGGCAGACCAAATTGAACGGGTAGAGATAATTGCAAATCCTTCATCTCGTTATGATGCTGCAGGATCGGCAGGAATCATCAATATTATCTTAAAGAAAAATAAAAAATCGGGGTGGAATGGCCAGTTGAGTTTGGTAGGTGGCGTACCAAATGAAACCCGGATTACACCAAGCTTAAATTATAAATCTGATAAAATTAATCTGTTTTCTACTTATGGCGTTCGGTATTCTGACTATGTTGGTCTATATACCTCTAATCAATCTACAAATGATGCAGGCAATTTTAGTCTACTCGATAAAAAACAAGATGAAAACAGGCACGACGATGCAAAGATGTTATATTTTGGAGGAGACTTTTTAATCAACAACCACAATACAATTACCGCAGCATTTTTAAATAAAACAACAAACGATCGCGATAAAACAAATTTGACATACGATTATAGAAAATTAGGGAAAAGTTTAGACAGTACATTTTTGCGCAATGGCGAATCATGGGAAAAAAGAAATTATAATCAACTCGAGTTTAATTATACCAAAACTTTTAACCAAGCAAACAAAAAGTACACCATCGATATGCAGTACGATTTTTGGGATAGTGATAAGGACTGGAATTTAGCTATGCAAAAATCTTGGCCTTCACAAACAGCATTTCCTAGCATTCGAACAAGCTCAATTGGTGCAAGTAAAGATTTTATGTTGCAAACAGATTTTGTACAGCCCTTAGATAGTATCTCTAATCTTGAATTCGGACTAAAAGCAGAAAAACGAAGTGTAACAAGTAGGTTTAAAGCAGAACAACAAGATAATTCGATTTGGGAGATAGTCGACAGCATTAATAATCAAATCGTTTATAATGAATTAATAGGGAGTGCTTATGCTCAGTTTAACAACGTATTAAGTAAAATATCCTATCAATTTGGATTTAGAACAGAGCTCACAAAAATTGGATTAACCGATAAAATTGGCACATTTAACAGCGATAAAAGCTATATCAAGTTCTTTCCAACAGTTAGTTTAACATATCCACTTAATAGCCATACAACGCTTCAAGCAAATTATAGCAAACGGATCAATAGACCTTCACTGTTCTCCTTATACCCCTTTAATGAATTAACCGATTTCAACTCGCAATATGTAGGAAATCCAACTCTAAACCCATCCTATGCTGATGTAATGGAACTTGGCTTCTTAAAAAATTGGAGCAAATTCACCCTTAATGCATCTTTATATTATCAAAACAATAAAGAAATTATCCAAGATTACACGTATAGAAATAGTAGGAATATATTCATTACAACTCCAATAAATATCGACAGGGAGATTCGTAGCGGATTAGAACTCTCTACTTTGTATAACCCCTATCCTTTTTTACAATTAAGCATGGAAGCTAATACTTATCGCTTTACGCAAAAAGGATTTTACGCCAATCAAGATTTTAATTATTCAGGAAATATTTTAACGAGCAGGATAGGCACACAAGTAAAGTTGCCTAAAAAATTAAGTCTTCAGGCCCGATATAACTTCACTGGAGCGCAACGTAATGCACAGAGCAAAACATCTACAATACATAATTTTGATCTTGGAGCAAGCAAAACCTTATTAAAAGACAAATTAACGACCTTATTTGATGTGACTAATCTATTTAACCTCCGAAAGTTTGAAACTACTACCACTGGCCCAGGTTATTCTATCATGCAAATGAATAATCCGAATGCTGCTCGCTACCGTTTATCTATAATTTATAAATTAAATTTAAAAGAAAACCAAGGTACAAGACAAGCAAAAACTGGAAATAGGAATTAATAGAGAAATCTGTGTTATCATTCCCTACCTCCCCGGTTTTGGGATAATCACCAAACTTTCGTGTCCAGTTTCATCAACAGATTGTACCCCAAAAAAGTAATTATCTTTCGAATATGCCAAACTCGCTGAATTCGTTTTTACAAAAAATTTGCGTTCCCAAAATGGACTACTCGTTTCACGCATTAACACATAATAACCTGCTGGTGTTTTCCCTTTTGGCACTTCCCATTTTAAAGCCGTTTTATTGGTTAGGCCCGAGGTTAAAATTACTACATTTTCTGGTTCTTGGCACGACCAAGCCAGGTTTGCCATTACAGATAAATTCATCCGTGTTACTTTTTGCAAATAGGTATAATCTACGTATTCAGGTAAGTCGCCAAATTTAAAGCCATTCTCGATTCTCACATCTTGATGCTGGCGATTAAAATCTTCATTCATTTCCGTTATACGAACCGCTGTAAAACCAGCTGTAGAAAATGGCGTATGATCACCTCCCCTTAAATAACGATCTTTACGGTAAATCAATTTAACTTCGAGTTGATCTACATAGCGCTCTGCAACCTCTTTAATATATCGAGCAGCTTGACGAGCGTTTCCATCATTTTCGGCACCTGTTATTCCCCCCTCACTAAAGACACGAACACTTTTATTATCTTTAATATCGGTTTCCATGCCGTACGAATTGCCTACAATATCATTATTCATCAGTAAGTGAACATTCCAGCCCTCTGCTTTTGCCCGCTTTGCCAAATTGGTAGCACCATATAATCCTTGCTCTTCGCCCACCATAGCCACAAAAACTAAAGTTGCACTAAATTTTTGCTTGCTCATTATGCGACACATCTCCATTACGGCAGCTACGCCGGATGCATCATCATTTGCTCCAGGCGAAAAATCCTTAACATTCATTACATCGGTAACCCTCGAATCGTAATGACCTGATAGCATTAACATTCTTTTATCGTTAGGGTCTGTACCTGGTAAAATGGCCATTACATTTTTTAGCACTACTGGTGCTGTTATTCTTCTTCCATCAGCAGGTTGCGTAAATGTGTCGTAGCTTACTTGCAATCTTCCGCCGCTGCTGGCGCTATACTTTTCAAATTCAGACTTTATCCAGGTTCTAGCTGCTCCAATTCCTGTAGTTTTACTTGTAGTATCGCTTAAGGTATGCCTGGTTTGAAAGGAAACCAATTTTCTTACCAGTGTTTCTAAATTTGGAGCTGAAACTTCATTCAGCAAGTTGCTGATGTTCGAATCTTTAACCTCAATTTTCTGCGCAAAGAGGTTAAAATTATAAAAGGCTAAAAAAAAGAATAAAATAGGGAGCGATTTAAACTTAATCATAAACAATATGTGTAAAAATATGAATAGAAAGGTACGAATAATTCGCATTACCTGTAAATTCACCAACAATAACGTTACTTAAACTATAAAACCAATAAATTATGATGAAATCATTTACTTTTAGTGCATTGGCCTTGGGCTTATGCTTTTCTGCTTTTGCACAAGAGCCTATAAATTCGGCAATTGTACAAAAAATCAGAACCGAAGGCTTAGAAAAATCCAAGGCAATGAATATTGCCTACCATATCACCGATGTTTCTGGTCCACGTTTATCGAACTCGCCCGGCTTAAAAAGAGCACAAGATTGGGCAGTTAAATATTTTACCGAAATGGGCCTTAAAAATGTGAAATTAGAAGCATGGGGCGATTTTGGTAAAGGTTGGCAGGTTGATAAATACTATGCGGCAACCACTCTTCCATATTACCATGCAATGATTGCTTCACCAAAAGCTTGGACTCCGGGAACAAAAGGACCAATTAAATCGGAAGTAATTCTAATCAAAGCAGATACAATTACAGATTTAGCAAAATACAAAGGGAAATTGGCAGGTAAAATTGTAATGATCGAATCAGTTTTAATTCAGCCATTAAAAAATTCATATACTCCAGATGTAGTTCGTTATACCGATGAGCAATTATCTAAAATGGATACGGCTACATTACAAGCTCCAGGTGCAGGTCGCTTTGGTCGCCCAGGTGGTAATCAAGCCATGGCTGTGAACATGAGAAGAATTCAAGCAGTGCGTCTTGCAATCGATAGTATGCTATTAGCAGAAAAAATTGGCTTAAAGATTACTATGGCTAGTAGAGGCAGCTATGGCACATTTTTTACCAGCAATGGTGCTTCATACAAGTTAGATGCTAAACCTGTTAACCCAGAATTAGAGATGTTAGCTGAAGACTATCTACATATGTTACGTTTATTAAGAGGTGGCGAGAAAGTAGAAGTAGAAGCTGATATCAAAACTTCATTTTATGACAAAGACCCTAAAGGATATAATGTGGTTGCAGAAATCCCGGGAACTGACCCTACATTAAAAAGTGAAATTGTAATGTTAGGAGGCCACTACGATTCGTGGCATTCGGGAACTGGAGCAACGGATAATGCGGCAGGTGCAACAGTAATGATAGAAGCGATGCGTATTTTAAAAGCGATAGACTTTAAACCAAAACGTACTATTCGCATTGCATTATGGAGTTCAGAAGAGCAAGGTTTATTCGGATCAAGAGGATATGTAAAAGAACATTTTGCAGATCCTGCAGATATGAAACCAAAGGCAGAGCATGAAAAATTAAGTGCTTATTACAATTTAGATAATGGTACCGGAACCATTCGTGGGGTATATTTGCAAAGCAATCCAGCAGTAAGAGACATTTTCCAAGCCTGGTTATCTCCTTTTGCAGATTTAGGTGCTAAAACAATTAATGTTGGAAATACCGGAGGTACCGACCACCAAGCTTTTGACGGTGTTGGCTTACCTGGTTTCCAGTTTATTCAAGACCCGATGGATTACAATACACGTACACACCACTCGAACATGGATACATTTGATCGTTTAGTAGAAGATGATTTGAAAAAATCGGCAACAATTGTTGCTTCATTTGTATACCATACTTCAGAGCGTGCAGAGAAATTGCCACGTAAAGCAATGCCTACACCTGCTCCTCCACGTCAGTAATTCATTTAACATAATAGCACAAAAAGCCATCTCAAAAGGATGGCTTTTTTTAAAAAATTACCCCCTCAACTCAAACTCTTCATGCTGCGACGGAATCGATACATTGTTAAAACCTTTTTCTTTTAATCGATGCGCAAATGTTTGTTGTACCTCATACTCTCCATGCACCAGAAACAATCGCTTTACCTTAGCCGGGTCTTGACAGGATAAAAAACGCAATAAATCTTCATAATCGCCATGCGCGCTCATGGATCTGATAGACTGTACCTCAGCTTTAACTTCGTAGTCTTCACGGAAAATTTCTACTACTTTTTGCCCAGCAATTAATCTTCCTCCCAAAGAAGAAGGCTCGCAATAGCCCACCATTAAAATGGTATTTTTTGAATTACTAATATTATTTTTAATATGATGCCTAACCCTTCCGCCTTCGGCCATACCCGATGAAGAAATGATAACACAAGGACGGGGATCAGCATTCAAAGACTTTGATTCTTCCGTGCTTTCTATAAATTTAAGGCCTTTAAATGCAAAAATATCATGATCAACCGCTAACACTTTCATCACATTTTGATTATACACTTCAGTATGTTTTTTCAATACAGCAGTAGCTTGTGCCGAAAGTGGGCTATCTACATAATATGCAACATCTGGAAGTTGATGCTTTAATTCTAAGCCATTTAATGCGTATAACAATTCTTGTGTGCGACCAACACTAAATGCCGGAATGATTACTTTGCCTTTTTTTACCTTGCAGGTGTAATTTATAATTTCGAGCAGTCGCTTTTCAATAGGTTCTAAATCTTTATGTAGCGAATCTCCATACGTAGATTCGAGCAAGATATAATCTGCTTGATCAAAAACTTCTGGACTCTTAAGCAACATATCGCCATAACGACCAACATCACCGCTGTAGGTTAGCTTCGTTTCTTTGCCGTTTTCGATAAGAGTTAAATGTACTGCAGCACTTCCTAAAATATGTCCTGCATCGGTGAATTTTAAAAAAATATCATCCTGTATTCGATATGATTCCCCATAAGCTACCACTTTCATTAGACCAACTGCTTTAATTGCATCTTGATCTGTATACAAAGGTTTTTCTTCTTCTTCCCCAGGCCTTAAATGTTTATTTGAAAACTCACTATCTTGCATTTGTATTTTAGCCGAATCGAGCATTAAAATTCTTGCCAAATCCATTGTTGCAGGTGTACAGAAAATAACTCCAGTAAAGCCCTTTGCTACTAAACGAGGTAGCAAACCACAATGATCAATATGAGCATGAGAAAGCACAAGATAGTTTACTTTGGAGGGATCGAAACCAAAATCGTTATTTAATCCGTCTGTAGCACGTCCCATTCCCTGAAATAAACCACAATCTAACAAAATTTGGATTCCATTCGCTAAAGTGATAAGATGTTTACTACCAGTAACCGTCCTAGCGGCACCATGAAAGGCTATCCTCATATTATATTTGATTAATTTTATAGATACTAAAAAAATATTTGTAAAAAAATTATAAAAACTAAAATATTAGTTTTAAGTTTATATTAATTATTTGCTTAAATTACTCAAATAATCACACCAATTTTTCAAAAAACGCTCACAATAACAAAAAAACACAATTATCATGGAAATTAAAGATTTAACAAAGGCAGAGGAACAAATCATGCAAATTGTATGGCAATTAGAAAATTCATTCGTAAAAGAAGTAATGGATTATTTGCCTGAACCCAAACCCGCTTACAACACCGTTTCAACCATTATTAGGATACTAGAAGTTAAAGGTTTTATCGGTCACGAGGCATTTGGCAAAGCGCATAAATATCATCCACTTATTAGTCGCGAGGAATATAAACGACATGCAACAGAGAAATTATTAGGCAATTATTTCGAAAATTCTGTTGAAAGCATGTTTTCTTTCTTCGTAAAAGAAGAAAAACTCGATTTAAGTGATGTGGATGAAATTTTAAAAATGATTAATAAATTCAAAAATAGACCAAAATGAGTTGGGCGCATTATTTGCTACAGGTAAATATTTATCTGGTTGTATTTTTCTGCTTTTATAAATTGCTATTAGATAAAGAAACCTATTTCGTCTTAAACAGGATTTATTTAATTGCCTCGGGCGTGCTATCTTTAGCTATTCCCTTTTTACGCTTCGAGTGGTTAACTACTCAACCCGTTGCTCAACAAGTATATACAGGTGTAGATCAGTTAAGCTTTTTTGTAACGCAAGCAGGTGTAATGAATCCAATTGCAGAGAAATTTAACTGGGGCAATTTTATTGTAGCAATATATGTGTGTGGAATTTTATTTTTTATCTGTCGATTTATCTATCAGTTAATCGCAGTACAAAAAATGTTCTACAATGTTAATAAGGGTGTGGCTTTTTCATTTCTTAATAGGAAAGTTATTGCAGAGGATGTGCCAGAGCCAGAAACGATAGACTTACATGAAGAAATTCATATTAAACAAAAACATACCATTGATGTTTTGTTTTTTGAGTTTTTAGCTATTTTTACTTGGTTTAACCCTATTATTTATGCTTATAAGCATACTGTTAAAAACATACACGAGTTTTTAGCAGACGAAGCCGCAGCGAAATTTCAAGGCGATAAAGAGTTGTATTCTCTTCTCTTGTTAAGTCAGGCCTTTGGTGCTAGACCCAGCGATTTAACCAATGGTTTTTTTACTAAATCTTTAATTAAGAAAAGAATTTTCATGTTGCATAAGCAACGTTCTAAAAAAACTGCCATTTTAAAATATGGTTTATTTGTTCCCTTATTTGCGTTGACTTTAATTTTATCATCTGCAACTATTCGCAAAAGTGATAGTTTAATTGCTGTTTCTGACCAAATCCCATTAAACAATATTAAGAACGCTGTAAGTGAAGCTATAGAAGCCCCACTACGAATAGTAGCTGTAGAAATTGCACCAATGCCAATCTCGAACGACAAGGCTCAAGATAATGAACCGAAATTATTACGTAAAGATTGGGATAATTTTTACACCTTCTTATCAGGCAAAATCATGTATCCTAAAGAAGCGATAAGCCATAATGTTCAGGGCAATATTCGTGTTAATTTTAACATTGAAACTGGTAAAATTAATAATTTAGATGTAATTGGGCATTTAGGTTACGATACCGAAGAAGAAGTAAAAGCAAGTATTTTGGCTTTTACAAAGGAACTCCCTGCAGAAGATGGAAAATACAGTTTTGTAACCGCTTTTAAATTAGATCAACTAAGTAGTAAAGAAGAGGCTATTGCCAACGAAGCACCAACTGGGTATAACGAATTGCCAAAAATTACTATTTCTGGATACGTATCACCATCACCAAAAAAAGAAGAAAATGCTGAAGACAATATCATATATAATCACGTTACAATGACTAACCCACCCGCATATCCGGGCGGTATTGCAAGATTGTATACCTTATTGGGCAACACCATTAAATATCCTATACCTGCTGCAGAAAACAATATTCAAGGCACGGTACATGTTTCTTTTACCGTTGAAAAGGATGGAACACTTAGCGACATTAAAACAGAAGGCAGAAAGCTTGGTTATGGTACCGACGAGGAGGCCGTTAGAGCAATGAAACTATCTAAACGTTGGAATCCAGGAATGCAAAATGGCAAACCCGCACGTGTTAAATACAATATTCCAATTCGATTTACTATGCCAAATGAAATGGCAAGTATAAAACCTCGTACAACAGACAGAAAGCCTGCCGTTACATTACGTGGCATCAACGTAAATGAAAAATCAAATGTAGTTTACATTATAGATGGTAAAAAAGAAGATCTGCATTCTTTCAACGATTTAAAAGCAGACAACATAGAAAGTATAAACATACTTAAAGATGCAAGCGCCATTGCACTCTATGGTAAACAAGCTGCAAATGGGGCAATTGTAATTACGACTAAAAACACGGACCCAGATCTTTAACTAATTACTAGCAAAAAATAATATTATGAAAAGATTTCTTTTTATTTCTGTAGCTGTAGTATTGCTATGTACCACCGTTAAGACTAAAGCAAACTATACCGATAATTGGGGTAATTTCTACACTTATCTAGCACAAAAAATCGAGTATCCCGCAACTGCGCGTGTAGAAAACCACCAAGGGAATAGTATCATTACATTTACCGTTACGCAAGGAAGTTTAAAAAATGTTAATGTACAAACCGAACTTGGAAACGGTTGCGACATTTCTGTTTTAAATAGCTTAATGGCTTATCCTCAATTTAAAACCATAAAAGAGGGGAAATATGCATTAAAGGTATCTTTCAGACTTCAAGGTGCCAATAGCACAATACAAAATGAAAGCGCAAAAATGCCAATTGGTTTTACCGCTTTAAATACGATTCATGTGTTAGGATACGTGCCGATTATTGCTCAGCAAAAAAACAATGCTCCTAATAAGCAGTCGATTATCATCAGAGGGTATGGAACCGTTGACAAGACCCCACTTTTAGTACTCGATGGAAAGATATCAAACAGTGATATTAGCGAACTAGACCCTAATGAAATCTCATCAATTACCCTACTTAAAGATGCTTCGGCAGTTGCATCATATGGTAAAGAAGCCGAGAATGGTGTTATGATCATTACGAGTAAAAAACCTATTGAAACACCGCCTGTAATAAATGGAGATGGGGCACGAATTATTTTACGAGGAACAAGCACAATTGGTAAAAGCCCAATGTATGTTGTAGATGGAAATATTTTAGGTGATGGCGGTATATTAGACGTTGAGCCGAATAAGATCGAATCTTTACATATACTTAAAAATGCTTCGGCAATAGCACAATATGGCCCAGATGCAATAAATGGTGTAATCGTAATCACAACCAAAAAGCAAGCACCACTAAAGACTAAAAAATAGAACCTTATACTAAACCCTAAACAGATGAAAAGATGTATTTATTCATCGCTATTTGCGATGATACTGCTTAACTTATGCGTAAATATTACCTATGCGCAGGATGATAAAGTTTACGATCATGTATCGTTAAAAAACCCACCATCATATCCGGGTGGTATGGCCAAATTTTATGAATTCCTGGGAAGCACTATAAAATACCCGGCAATAGCCTCAGAAAATAATGTCCAGGGAACAACAAATGTGTCGTTTATGGTCGAAAAAGATGGTTCATTAGCTGATATTAAAACAGAGGGCAATAAACTAGGATACGGGCTGGAAGAAGAAGCGATTAGAGCAATGAAAGTATCTAAACATTGGAATCCAGGACTACTAAATGGGAGCCCTGTTCGGGTAAAGTATAACCTTCCAGTTAAATTTGCGATGCCAAATCGACCGAAACAAACAGTCGCAGTAAACACAACTCCAACCGCTGCTACCAAAATTTCAAAAGATGAGGGCGATAAAACCATTTATAGCCATGTATCGATGGAAACACCTCCTACCTACCCGGGTGGTATGGCCAAGTTTTATGAAGCGTTAAGCAAGAACATAACTTATCCTAAAGCAGCTATCGAAAATAAAATACAAGGAACGGTTAACGTGAGCTTTATTATTGAAACTGACGGCTCCTTAACAGATGTAAAAACAGGGGATCGAAAATTAGGTTCTGACCTAGATGAAGAAGCCGTTAGGGTAATAAAATTAAGCAAGCGTTGGAACCCTGGAACACAAAATGGAACGCCTGTTCGCGTAAAATATAACCTACCTGTTAAGTTTGCAATGAAGAAATAATGCTCTTTTAATACTCACAAAAAACCCCAACCTAAATGGTCGGGGTTTTTTGTTTAATATCTCCTCTGTCTCGGACATTTAAATCTAGTAAAATTATCGTATAAAAACAAACTTCGACAAGCTCAGTTTGACATTTTTTTTTTAGTTAAGCGTTTGGCACCTGGCGTTTGGCGAACAAAACGCCTATCGCATAACGCTCAGCGTTATTTCTTACCCTTCTTCTTCACTAATAAATTTAGCTGTTAAATAATCGCGGTTCATACGTGCGATGTTCTCTAAAGAGATTCCTTTCGGGCACTCAGCTTCACACGCTCCGGTATTTGTACAGTTCCCAAATCCTTCTGCATCCATTTGTGCCACCATATTTTGTACACGTTTATAGCGCTCAGGTTGTCCTTGAGGCAATAAAGCCAATTGAGAAATTTTAGCCGAAACAAATAACATCGCTGAAGCATTTTTACACGTGGCCACACAAGCTCCACAGCCTATACAGGCAGCAGCTTCAAATGCAGCATCGGCCTGTGATTTTGGTATCGGAAGATTGTTAGCATCTTGTGCATTGCCCGTGTTTACCGAAATAAAGCCTCCAGCAGCAATAACACGGTCAAACGCTGATCTATCTACCGTTAAATCTTTAATTACAGGGAAGGCCTTTGCGCGCCATGGTTCGACCACAATGGTGTCTCCATCTTTAAACGAACGCATGTGCAATTGACAAGTGGTAACGGCATCTTTTGGTCCGTGCGGACGACCATTAATAAACATAGAGCACATTCCACAAATCCCTTCACGGCAATCGTGATCAAATACAATAGGTTCATCACCTTTGGTAATTAAATCTTCGTTTAAAACATCGAACATCTCTAAGAAAGACATATCTGGCGAAATGTTAGACACTTTATAGTCTACCATAGCTCCTTTAGCTTTTGTGTTCTTCTGACGCCAAACCTTTAGCGTTAAGTTCATGTTACCTGTACTCATATTTCTAGTATTGAGTTTTGCGTATGGCGTTTTGCGTATGGCGTTTTAGTCGCTTAACGCTCAGCGCTACCCGCTTCACTATTTATAACTTCTTTGTGCTATTTTAATATTTTCAAACTTCAGTTCTTCCTTGTGAAGCTCAAAAGTTCCGTCTCCTTTATTCTCCCAAGCGGCTACGTAAGCGTAGTTTTCATCATCACGTAATGCTTCGCCTTCTTCGGTTTGATATTCTTCACGGAAGTGACCACCACAGCTCTCGTTACGATTTAATGCGTCTATACACATCAACTCACCTAACTCGATAAAATCGGCAACACGACCTGCTTTTTCTAATTCTGGGTTATATTCATTCGCTTCTCCTGGAACACGAACATCACTCCAAAAATCTTTTTTCAATTGCTGAATTTCTGCTATTGCCGATGTTAATCCTTCAACATTACGGGCCATTCCACATTTCTCCCACATAATTAAACCTAATTTTTTGTGGAAATAATCTACCGATTTTGTTCCTTTAATTCCTATTAAAGTATCTAAAATCCCTTTCGCTTTAGCTTCTGCTTCAGCAAATGCTGGATGATCTGTTGGAATTGCTTTTACCGAAATTTCTTTCGACAAATAAGCTCCAATGGTATATGGCAATACAAAATAACCATCAGCTAAACCTTGCATCAACGCTGATGCACCTAAGCGGTTAGCCCCGTGATCAGAGAAATTGGCTTCTCCGGTGCAATATAAACCCGGAACAGTTGTCATCAAGTTATAATCAACCCATAAACCGCCCATGGTATAGTGAACCGCTGGATAGATACGCATTGGCGTTTCGTAAGGGTTCTCTCCAGTAATCTGCGCATACATATCGAACAGGTTACCATATTTTTCTTTCACTACCTCTGTACCTAAACGCATACAGGTTTCTTTATCTGGATGGTGATTACCTGCCTTAGAAGCCTCTATTTTACCATAGCGTTCGGTATTTGCTTTAAAATCAAGATAAACTGCCAATTTAGATGAGCCTACACCATATCCTGCATCACAACGTTCTTTGGCTGCTCTCGAAGCTACATCACGCGGAACAAGGTTACCAAAAGCAGGATAACGACGTTCTAAATAATAATCTCTTTCCTCTTCTGGAATATCTGAAGCCTTACGGGTATCGTCTTTCTTTTTAGGCACCCAAATACGTCCGTCGTTACGTAACGATTCAGACATTAGGGTTAACTTAGACTGGTGATCGCCCGAAACCGGAATACATGTTGGGTGAATTTGTGTATAACAAGGATTTGCAAAAAATGCACCTTGCTTATTTGCTTTCCAAGCTGCAGTAACATTACTTCCCATAGCATTGGTAGAAAGATAGAATACGTTTCCGTAACCACCAGTACCTAAAACCACTGCATGACCGAAATGACGTTCCAGCTCGCCTGTAATTAAATTACGTGCAATGATACCACGTGCTTTGCCGTCAATTTTAACCACTTCGAGCATTTCGTGACGAGTAAACATCTCTACTTTACCCATTCCAATTTGGCGTTCGAGAGCAGAATATGCCCCTAATAATAGCTGTTGGCCAGTTTGACCAGCTGCATAAAATGTACGTTGTACTTGGGTACCTCCGAATGAACGGTTATCTAGCAAACCTCCATATTCGCGTGCCAAAGGAACACCTTGAGCTACACACTGATCAATAATGTTTGCACTTACCTCTGCTAAACGGTGAACGTTTGCTTCGCGTGCGCGATAATCGCCACCCTTAATTGTATCGTAAAATAAGCGATAGGTACTATCGCCATCATTTTGGTAGTTTTTTGCGGCATTAATCCCTCCTTGAGCAGCAATAGAGTGTGCTCTTCGTGGAGAATCCTGAAAACAAAAGCATTTTACTTTATAGCCCATTTCGGCCAAAGTAGCAGCGGCTGATGCTCCAGCTAATCCAGAACCCACAATAATTACTTCTAGCGTTCTTTTGTTTGAAGGGTTAACTAAGGGAACAGACGATTTAAATTTCGTCCACTTACTCGTTAATTCTCCTTCTGGTATATTTGAATTTATTGCTGACATTATATTTAGCTTTATTCGTTCAAAATTATTTTAAAGACCTAAGTAGATCCAAACAGGCATTGCGGCAAACAACAAAGGGATGATGATAGAGAAACCCACACCAATTGCTTTAATTATAGGCGTGTACTTTTTATGATTCCAACCCATAGTTTGAAAAGTTGAAGCAAAACCATGTAACAAGTGGTAACCTAATGAAATCATTGATAGTACATATAAAATAACCACCCAAAGTTCCTTGAAAGTTTCTTTCATTACTGCGTATAAATCTTCATGACCATTTGCATCAACTGATGGAATACCTGTAAAACGAGATACTACCCAAAATTGAGACAAGTGTACAACCAAGAAAATAAGCAACAACGTTCCCAATAATCCCATCGATCTTGAGTACCATTTACTATTTGCATTGCCATCATTGTAAGCATATTTAACTGGTCTGGCTGCTTGGTTTTGGAATGTTAACCGTGCGCCCTGTACAATGTGCAATAATAAACCTGCCATTAACACCACTTCCATCGCACGGATAATCCAATTGGTAGCCATAAAATGAGCCCCGATATTAAACATTAATCCGCCATCCGGTATAAATACAAAGCAGTTTAAAAAACAATGAACAACCAAAAAAGAGATTAAAAAAAGGCCTGTGATGCCCATTATTAGTTTTTTTCCTATGGATGAGGAAAAAGCATTTGCAATACTACCCATTAGCTTTTATTTTTTATTCAGTTGTTACAAAAGTATTTAAAATATGATTTAAAATAGGAATACCAAATACAAAATCATGAGAAAGTGGTTATTTAGAAACGTTCTAAGAAAAAGGCATGGAGCATGGAGCGTAAAGCGGTTGAGATTTAGAAACTTTATATACAAAAAAGGACGACAAAAATTGCCGTCCCTTCATATTAACAAGTAATCTAATTTTTAATTAAACGAAAAAGTATATGCTCCGTTCTCACCATAACCGGCAATGGTTGTTTTTCCATTTCCAGATGTAGCTAAAGCTTTCTCAACTTCAGCAGAGTTATTTACGGGTTTTCCATTGATAGTTGTGATGAGCAAACCTTTTGTTACATCAAAATAATCAAATAGTTGACCTGGCACTACATGGGTAACCTCTACTCCACTTGTAACTTTATATTTTGCTTTTACAGCTGCAGAGGCAGGCGCAAAACTTGCTCCAAGCTTATCTACTGTAGTTCCTGTTGGAACTACTGCTGCAGTTTTTTTAGAAGAAGCTAAGCTTACACTACTTTCACCTTTAAGTGTTACCACCATGTTTTTCACCGAACCATCTGTTTTCAAAACAGCCAATGAAACTTTATCACCAGGGCGTAAACGACCAATTTTCTCTTGTAGATCTGGCGAGTCATAAATTTCTACACCTTCAACTTTTTTAATGATATCGCCTTCCTTGATCCCAGCAGCAGCTGCAGCCCCATTTGGCGAAACATCATTTACATAAAGTCCATTAATATCTTTAATATTCAATCGCTCTGCTTGATCAGCATCTAAGGCCACAAAGTTTACTCCAATATAGCCACGTTGTACACTACCAAATTTTTTAAAATCTTCTAAGATTTTTTTTGCTAAGTTAACAGGAATAGCGAACCCATACCCTTCATTTCTTCCGGTTTGCGAAGCAATTGCCGAATTAATTCCAATTAGCTCACCGTTAGCATTTACTAAAGCTCCACCACTATTTCCTGGGTTAATAGCGGCATCCGTTTGAATAAACGATTCGATTGCAGTACTTGCTGGGCGCTCAGGCCTAACTCCTGTACGTTGCATTTCCATCAACTCTTCGCGCGTATATCCTTGCTGCTCTCTTCTCAAAATACCAATATCACGCGCTTTAGCACTTACAATACCGGCAGTTACCGTAGTCTGCAAATCTAATGGAAACCCTACAGCCAATACCCACTCACCAATTTGAACGTTATCTGAATTGCCCATTTTCACGAAAGGTAATCCGGCAACATCAACCTTAATTAAGGCTAAATCTGTATTTGGATCCTTACCAATTACTTTTGCCATAACTTTACGTCGGTTTGATAACACCACTTCAATTTTATCAGCTTTGTCTACTACGTGATTATTTGTTACTATATAACCGTCGGCCGTTAAAATCACGCCCGACCCAGAAGCCGCTCTTGGCACATTGCTTCTTCTACCACCGCCGCCAAAGAAATCAAACAAATCTTCGAATCCACCACCACTTTGAACATCTGCTGAAGCATTAGCACCATAGGTAGTTTTTATATGAACCACTGCTGGCGAAACTGATGCTGCTGCCTGAACAAAATCAGGCGCACCTGTTGATGAAATTTTAATTGGGTTATTGGCAAACATCATGTTTTGCTTTTCGGTTAACGAAAAACCATCATTGTTGCGCTCTAATAGTTTATAAGCGCCAATTGCAACTGCACCTCCTAAGAATGCAGCAAACACTATTAATCCTATTTTTTTCATGTTTTATATATTATTTACTTTTTTAAAAAGATTTACTCAAATTTAATACCATATAAACGATATTTGCATGGTTAATACATCTGTTTTTGTGTTAAAAAATGTTAAAATAAAATTAACCAATTATTTCACGAACTCGAGCCATTAAAATTTATAAAATAAAATGAACATTCAATTTCATAAGTACCAAGGTGCAGGAAACGATTTTATTTTAATTGACCATCGTACTAGCGATTTAAAAAACATTGATAATACGCTCGTTAAGCATTATTGCGACCGTAGGTTTGGCATTGGGGCCGATGGTTTGATGTTTCTATTGAACCATACCGACTTTGATTTTGAAATGGTATACTACAATGCCGATGGGAATTTGGGAAGCATGTGCGGAAATGGCGGACGTTGCATTGTTGCCTTTGCAAAGCATCTTGGAATTATTGACAGTGAAACTAATTTTTTGGCAGTTGATGGCCCACATTATGCCAAAATTTCAGCAGAAGGCAATTGGGTAGATTTACAAATGATTAACGTTAACCACATTAGCAAAGATGGAAATGCGTATGTACTAAACACTGGCTCGCCGCATTATGTTGAGGAGGTGGTTAATTTGAAAGAGCTCGATGTGTTTACTGTTGGAAAAAACATTCGTAATAACGCAACCTATAAAGAGAATGGTATTAATGTAAACTTTGTAGAAGACAAAGGCGATCATTTATTTGTGCGCACCTTTGAACGTGGCGTAGAAGACGAAACCTATGCCTGTGGTACTGGAGTTACAGCTGTTGCACTCTCTATGGCAAAACATTTGCATCAAACAGGGCATATTGAAACGGCAATTGAGGTTTTAGGTGGCAAAATCAATATCAAATTTGATTATGATGGGCAAGAATTTACGAACATCTTTTTATGCGGGCCAGCTGAAAAGGTATTTGAAGGGGTTATAACTTAATTTCCTTCCGCCAAATACGCAGCTACAGCAATTTTTATTTCGCTGTAAGAATATCCCCTCCCTAAATGATCGCGTAAATCGTTAAGTTTAATGGATTTTAATTCGTCAATCGCTGCTAACATGGCCGTTAACTTCTTCGCAGCCATAAACAATTTTGGATCCAGCTCTTGCTTAGCCACAAAATAGGCGATATGCCCTTCAATTGTGCCCAAGGTCATTTTACGTTCTTTTGCTATTTCTTCAGGTGTTTTTCCACTATTTATCAACTTTAAAGTAACATCTTTCGTGTCTTCTTTGGGGGCTTTGGATGCCTTTTCTTTCTTTTGAGCTCTAGTTTTCGAACCCAGTTCTTCATTATTTGGTAATTGATATGCTTTTTGAATTTGTTCGGCTCTTTTAGCTTCCTTGAATAAACTTACTAAACTTTCTTTGGTAAGTTCCTGGCCGGTTAGGTTAGCTTCCAACATAGCCTTCGACTTTCTCATTTTCTTAAACTGCTCATAAAACATGGCTTCCATTTCGAGCAATTCTACCAAGTATTCTTTGGTTTGCTTTTCCATTTTCACTATCTCGATTAGCTCAAAAATAGAATTACTTATTTTCTCAAATTGAGGGTTAAAATAATTTTCGGCCGCAGCAGTTCTTTCCAAACGTAATTTTAAACTTTCTTCGCTAATTACAAGTGATAAACGCTCAATTTGCTTCAAAAACTTATCAGCATTTGCTTTTAATGCAATCAATTCTTGCTGTAGCTTAACCACCCATGATAAATGTTTCTGCTTTGTCGACCTTTTCTCATCTTTAGTGTAGCTAAAAACATGCTCAAAAACATAATTATCGAGCGTTCTAAAATCGAAACTTTGTAAAAGGTAATTCTTTAAAAAAGCATCGCTTTCTTTTTTAATTTGCAGTTCCAGATTTTCCTGTTGTTCTTTTGTTTTGGCGAAGTGACTCACATTAGGATCTTGCCGAATAGTTCTTCCAGAAAGCTGGGAAGTTAATATTAATCCATCTAATGTGCGTAAGCGGGATAGGGCCACATAAATTTGTCCGGGTGCAAAGGCATCCCCCAAATCAACAATAGCCTTATCAAAAGTTAGACCCTGACTTTTATGAACGGTAATTGCCCAAGCTAATTTTAATGGAAACTGCGTAAATGTTCCGATTAGCTCTTCTTCAATTTCATTGGTTACTTTGTTAGTAGTATATCGAATATTTTTCCATACAAATTTCTCAATCCATATCGTTTGATCAGACCCATCGGCCTTTACCTTAATCACCTCGTCGCTTAACGAAACCACTACAGCAATTTTCCCATTAAAAAAGCGCTGTTCTCCGGTAGGGTCATTCTTAATAAACATTACCTGTGCACCTACTTTTAATTCTAATGATTTTTCTGCTGGATAGGCAGATTCAGGGAACTCCTTATCGATCGTTGCGCGATAAAAAAAGCTTTTCCCTTTTAAGTCTTCTAAACTCGTTTTATTAAGTGTATCGGCTTTCTGATTATGGGTGGTTAGCGTGATGTAATTCTCACTCAGATCTGGTTTAAAATTTGCCCGATAATATTTTTGTAATAGGGCAACATCTTGTGCTGTTGTCTGATTGTTTCTTAAATTGTTTAACAAATGGATAAAAACTTCATCAGCTTGTCGATAAATTTTTTCAAGTTCGATATATACTGGCGGTTCCTGTGCTAAAGCTAAAGCATCAAAGAAATAAATACTTTTATAAAAACCACTTAATAAGCTCCATTCATCTTGCTTTACCACTGGCGGAAGTTGATGCAAATCACCAATAAATAAGACTTGTACACCGCCAAAACTCGACGTATTATTTTTCCGAACATAACGAAGTACCATATCAATAGCATCGAGCAAATCGGCTCTAAGCATACTTACTTCGTCGATAATTAACAACTCTACATCTAATAAAATTCGACGCTTGGTTGCATTCATGTTTAAATGCCTGATGATTGATTTTGGGGTGTTGTAATGCTGGTTGGCCGTAGCTAACTCTGCCGTCGGATTTCGTGGCAAATACATCCCAAATGGCAATTGAAAAAGTGAGTGAATGGTTACCCCTGCAGCATTAATAGCAGCAATACCCGTTGGAGCAACAATTACTGCCTTTTTATGTGTTAAAGAAATTAAATTTCGTAAGAACGTAGTTTTACCCGTACCCGCTTTTCCAGTTAAGAAAATATGTCGGGAAGTTAAATTAATAAACTTTGCAGCCATCTGTGCAGGCTGTTGGCTTTCAGATTCGTTTAGCATAATTTACCCTTAGTCGCTCGCCGCCCAATATACATTTTTTGAGGGAAATGGCACATTTTTGATCAAAAATATAGTTTAAGCAAAATCTGATTAACCCTCATTTATTTTCTCTTCTTTATACGTAAACTTAGGCTAATGAGGGAATGTAACAAATGTTAAAGTTTGTTATCAAATGTTAAATTTTATTAACTAAATTTTTAGTATTAAAACATTAGTTATATATTAGGGAACCAAACAAAACTAAATGAAGAAATTAAGCTTAGCGTTCTTTTTATGTCTTTGCTGTACGTATCTATTTGCTCAAAATTCTTTTCAAGTAAAAGGTAATGTTGCAGATTCTACAGCCAATGTTAAACTCCGTAACGCCACCATTAGTATTCTTAACGCAAAAGACTCTACGCTTTACAAATTTACCCGCGCAGCCCAAAGCGGCGATTTCGACATTCAACAAATGCGTGCCGGAAATTTTATTCTATTGCTCACTTATCCTGAATATGCAGATTATGTATATCAGTTTAAGTTAGACGCTACAAATCCAAGCCTCAATTTTAAAAATATTAACATGAGGCTTAAAGCTACCTTATTAAATGAGGTAATTATTAAAGGCCAAGCCGCTGCCATAAAAATTAAAGGTGATACTACCGAATTTAATGCGGCTAGCTATACTATACAGCCTAATGATAAGGTAGAAGATCTTTTGAAAAAGATGCCCGGTATACAGATAGATAAAGATGGAAAGATAACTGCACAAGGAAAAACTGTTCCAAAAATTTTAGTAGACGGGGAAGAGTTTTTTGGTGACGATCCTACTTTGGTTACTAAAAACCTGCGTGCCGACATGGTTGATAAGGTTCAGCTATACGAGAAAAGCAGCGACCAAGCAGCATTTACAGGCATAGACGATGGTGCAAAAACGCAAACTATTAATATTAAATTAAAGGAAGATAAGAAAAACGGCTATTTCGGAAAAGCTGAACTTGGCGGCGGCTCAGATGAATTTTATCAAGGCCAAGCCATGTTCAATGCATTTAAAGCCAAACAAAAATTCTCAGTTTATGGAGTACTTGGCAACAATGGAAAAACTGGCTTAGATTATAGAGATTCCGAGCGATTAGGAGCCTCTAGCCAAAACATTGAATTTATGGATGGTGGCGGAATTGCAGTATTTGGCGGCGGCGGTGGTGATTTAGATTCGTGGGGAGGAAGATATTATGGAGAGGGTATTCCTACAGCATTCAATTCGGGAGTTCATTACGACACGAAGTGGAATAGCGACAAACAATCTATCAATGCAAATTACAGGCTTGGAAGTTTAAGGGTTGAAGGAACAAAAAATAGGCTGGAACAAAATAATTTGCCAACAGGATTAATTAACAGCAATTCGGATGAAAACACTAATAATTACATGATCAGACAAAATTTTGATGCTATTTATCAAGTTAAATTAGATACAACTTCAAACCTTAAAATAACAATTATTGGTGGTAACAAGGAAAACGAAACCGAAAATAGGTTTTCAACCAGAAGTAATCGAGGTGATAATACCTTAGCTAATACCAGTTCTCGTCTCTTATCTAATAATGGAAAAGATCAGAACTTTAATGCAACGGCATTTTACACCAAACAATTAAAAAAGAAAGGCCGTACATTTTCATTAAACGTTAATCAAATAATCAATAATAATGATATAGAGGGGTTCTTAAATTCGAAAAATGATTTTTATAAACCTAGTGGTGCATTTGATCGCTCTGAACTTACAGATCAATTTAAAATTTCAAACACTTTTACTTCATCCTCAAGCGCAAAAACTACGTATACGGAGCCTATTAGCCCTAAACTTTCGCTAGTGGTAAATTACGCTGTTGGCTTAAATAGTAGCGATGCCGAACGCAAATCGTTCAATGCCTCAGCTCCAGGAAAGTACGATATTTTAGACACAACATTCAGCAATCATTTCGAAGTAGATCAATTCTCTAATCAAGGAGGGGCTTCATTTAATTATAGAGCTAAAAAATCAACATTATTTTGGGGCACTCAAGTTAATAATGTAAGTTATAATCAATTCGATGTAGTTAAAAAGACCGAGTACAATAGAAACTTTTTAAATTGGATTCCGCAGGCAAGTTATCAATACCGGTTTTCGACCCAAAAATCGCTGAGAGTAAGTTATAATGGACGAACTTCTCAACCTAGTGTAGCTCAACTTCAACCCGTGTTAAATAATAACGACCCACTAAACCGCCCAGAAGGAAACCCTAACATAAGTCCTTCCTATACCAATAGTTTCAATCTAAGTTTCAATTCATATAAAGTATTAACTAGCCAGCAAATCTACATCAGTGGAAATTATAACTTTACCTCAAATGCCATTGTTAGCGACAGAGTTACGGATGCAGCAGGTGTTACCACTTCGAAATCTATAAACTTGACGAATAAGACCCCTTTTAGTTATAACATCTATACCGATTTTGAACGCAAATTTAAGTTTATTGACATGAACGTAGGTTTAGGGGTAAATGCGTATGGAGGAACCAGTTATAATTATATTAACAATCGCTTAAGTGAGAACACAAGAGCTTCTTACGACATTAACCTTAACTTAAACAAGAGTAAAGAAAAGAAATATGAGTTTTACGCGTATTTCGGTCCTACCTATAGCATTCAACAATCATCGCTTCAACGAGCTACAAATAATAACGGCTGGGGCTTTAATGGCTCCGGAAATGTCAGGATATTTTTACCGGGAAAAGTAGAAATTGGCTCTGAGGTGAGGTATGAAAGAGCTGCACAAACAGCTCAATTAAAAAGATTTGAACGAACAATCATCAATTCTACTATCACAAAGAAATTCATGAAAGCAGAAAATTTAAGAATGACCATCACTGCAAATGATTTATTAAATCAGAATGTTGGATTTAGTCGATCTGTTAGCGAAAATATGCTAACTCAATCTAGTTCTGTAACCATTAAGCGATATTTTATGTACTCGCTTATCTGGGATTTTAATAAAATGGGCGGTGTTAAAAAATAATTCAACGGAAAATATGAAGACATATAAAATCATAGTTATTGCCTTATTGTTAGGTTTTGTAACAGTGGCATCTGCACAGAACAAGCATTTCCCTACTCAGGGGACGATAGAATTTGAGAAAAGAGTGAACATGTATGCCTTAATTAAGGCATTGATAAAAAAATACCCTACGCAAACTTGGTACACTCAAATATTTGAACAATATCAAAAGAGTAATCCCCAGTTCAGAAGCTTAAAAAGCACGCTTACCTTTGGAAAAGACCAAACCTTATTTACACCTATCGAGGCCCCTGTGCAGCAAAACAATTTCTTTGGCGATCATCCTGGCGTTGAACAATATAACACTATACATACCAATACCGCCGCCATGACAAGCACTAGTCAGAAGAAAGTATTTGAAGAATTATATCTAGTAAAAGATAGTACGCGCAAAATTAATTGGAAAATTACCGATGAGGTTCGTAATATAGCTGGCTATGACTGCAGACGAGCAAATGCATTAATTATGGATTCAGTTTATGTAGTTGCTTTTTATACCGATTTAATTCCAGTTTCGGGTGGACCAGAATCGTTTACTGGTTTACCCGGTATGATCTTAGGTGTAGCTTTACCATACGAACATATCACATGGTTTGCCACTAAGGTTACTGAAACGCCTATTACAGAAGATAAACTAAAAATCCCAGTTAAAGGCAAAGCAGTAAGTAACACCGGATTATTTAGTATTCTTAAATCAGCCTTAAAAGATTGGGGAGATAATGGAAAAGATACGCTGAAGGGGTTTATGTTATAGCGCTTGGCGTGGAGCGTACTGCGCACCAAACCAGTATGCATAAAGAACGCTAAGCGCATAACGCTTTACGCAAAACTAGTTTACCAACAACTTATACCCTTTACCATGCACATTGAGGATCTCTACTTTAGGATCCTCTCTTAGGTATTTCCTGAGCTTACTTAAAAAAACATCCATACTTCGTCCGTTAAAATAATTATCGTCGTGCCAGATGCTCAAAAGCGCTTCTTCTCTGGTAAGCACCGTATTTTTCTTGATGCAAAGCAATTGTAAAAGCTCTGCCTCTTTGGTCGATAACTTCTGTTGTTGCCCATTAAAATGGATCAATTGAGTGGTATAATCAAATGTATATCTTCCTATTTCAAATTGAGTTTGCACAGGTTCGGCCGTTGTATTGTCTTTCGAAACACGTTTCAACAGTGCGTTTATCCTTAACAGCAACTCCTCTATTCGAAAGGGCTTGGTAATGTAATCATCGCCTCCCAAATCGTATGCTGAGGCTTTATCTTCTATCATGGCTTTTGCAGTAGCAAAAATAATAGGAATATGCTCATTGGCTTTTCTAATCTCCTTGCCTAAGGTGAAGCCATCTTTCTTAGGCATCATTACATCTAAAATACAAAGATCGAAACTATGCTTGCTAAAAGTTTTTAGCCCCTCTTCTCCATCGGTACATAACACCACGTCAAACTTGCCTTTTAATTGCAGGTAATCTTGTAATAATAAGCCCAAATTAGGATCATCTTCAACCAATAAGATCTTCTTCATATTTTTAATTGCTATGTTTAAATGGCAGTGTGATTTCGAAAGTTGTCCCTTTATCCTTTTCACTATTTACCTTAATGTTTCCGCCCATTTTGGTAACAATATCTTGAACATAATTTAAACCGAGGCCAAATCCTTTCACATCATGTAAATTACCTGTAGGCACTCTATAGAATTGATCAAATATACGTTTTGTATCATCCTTTGTCATTCCAATACCCTCATCGGCCACAGTTAGGTGTATATATCTAGCTGTATTTTTTGTGCTGATACTTATTCGGGGTGCATCGCTACTATATTTATTGGCATTATCAATCAAATTATAAATTACGTTCGAGAGGTGTAGCTCATCGCTCATCATAATAGCTGGATTGGCTGTCAGATTTAGTGTTACGATGGCTTCCTTTTTCTTTAATTGCAAATCCATGCTATCAACCACTGCGCTAATCAAATCATTTAAATCTACCGGATTTAAATCCAGTTTTAGCTCTTCTTTATCCAACCTAGCCACATTTAACACGCGTTCAATATGATTGCCTAATCGCACATTTTCATCATAAATAATACCTGCCAATCTGCCTATTCTGCCCCCATCGTTCACTACTTCTGGATCTTTTAAGGCCTCGCTCGCAATCATGATAGTGGCTACAGGGGTTTTAAACTCGTGTGTCATGTTATTGATGAAATCTGTTTTCATCTCCGAAAGTTTTTTCTGCTTGATGATTGCATAAATGGTGTACGCAAATATGAAAATCAGCACCAATAAAAGTGCTACTGAAGAGGCCAGTGTAGCGAATAGATTTTCTAAAATAGCTGAGTTTTTATCTGGGAAACTAACATATAGCATGCCTGGATCGCGGATTAAATCATTACTAAACAAACTGTGTTCGTATACATTATCTGCATTTGGTAAAATGGCCGCATTTGATACGTTCTGATAGATCACATTCTTCTTATCACGTACGGGCGTAATCCAACAGCCATAATCTAACGTAATGTCTTTACTAAGGAGTTCTCTTTTAATTAAAGTATCTAAAAATTCTTTCGAAGGCATTCTTTCCTTTAGGGGGATGTTAGGGTCGTTCATTTCACTAGCCACATCTTGCACCAATTTTAAGCTCTCATCTCCATACAAACTAAGCGTATCTGCATACAGTTCGTTTAATTCCATTTGGTATTTTCGCTCTGCCTTTGCATCTTCAATCTTAAATTTCGCCATTAAATCGGGGTCTCTAGAAGGGAAACCAACAAATGTTGGAAAAAAATCTTGAGGGCTAAATGCGAAATATCTTATAGTATCAGGTAAGTTGCGAATTTCTAAATCTTGTTTAATTTGGGGAATGTGTATGATAACATTCAATTTAACACGTTTGCCATTAAGATCTCTAATATCTTGTATTTCTCCGAGGTCTTTCGGCTTACCGTTAGCGTATAATCTATACTGCCCTTCCGTAATCATAAAAGGAGAATTAAATGTAGCTTTTATTGCGCTATCTTGAAAATTTAAATAGTCATAAGCCTGCTGCTCTTGCTTAAACTTCCGCAGATTTTCATTTTCCTTAAACTTAAGTTTAAAGGCAATGATCGCATCCATCTGGCTTTTAATTCCGCTTTCTTTCTTGATCTGAATTTCGTTGCCTTTTTTATTGATCTGTACAAAAGCATTTTTCTTTTGCACTTTATAAACTACGGCATTTAAGGCTGTATTTACATTTTGATCAAAAAGTTCGGATTTTAGCTTATACGACTCCTTGATGTAATACAATTGCATTACAAAGACACCTAGCAAGGCCAGTGTCATGAGGGCGGTAATGATCCAAAGACTTCCAGTTTTCATTAATATATAGTTTGCCTTTTAAGGGCAATGAAGCTATCATGAGTTTTAGGTCATGTTATTTTATTCAAAAATAGTTGATTAATAAAGAAAAAGCTTTGTTTTAACACTTTTTAACACGTGTAACCCATAGCTGTTTAATCGAAGAAGCTGGTTAGAAGCAATCCTGCAACAGGTTAAAACGGGAATTAATTTTTAAATCAAATTAATTCCGGACTCAAGTTTGCATGAATTGCTTTTTTTTTGTATTTTAGCTAAACGTTAACCTTCTTATTTAAAAGTAGCTATAAAACAGTTCCTTTTTCATTACAGATCCAATTCAAGTCCAAGGCAAGTCCAACCTAAGTCCAACCCAAGTCCAATGTAACCGTATTCATATCCCGTCAAACTAGGGCCATTCCCTTATCTGTTTTACTTGTCTTCATAAATAAAAGGCTGGTTAACAACATTGAGATCAAGCGGAAAAATTGGGGAGCAACTGCTAATCTTCAAATGGCTACACTCGAATTATTAAACCATATAATTCAAGGCCATTTAAGGCCTCCGTCACTGATATTTCCTTGAATTCCTGATATGGTTTAATATACACACCGCGCAAACACTCCCCAGCCTTATCGCTTGATCCCCAAAAAGCAACAGAGATTTTCGTTTTGCAAAAAAAATGCCGTTCCTATTCAGAAACGGCATTGCCTAAATTTGTTTTACCTAAAAAGGTCTTAAAATGGAAGATCATCTTCCTCGCCAGCAGCTGCATTCAAATCAACTGGTGGTGCATATTGTGGTGCCGCAGCAGCGCCGGCAGTATTTGTTAATGCTGTTAAACGCCAAACTACTAAACTGTTAAAATATGAGGTTACTCCTTCTTTATTTGTCCACGGTCTGCCGCGTAAATTGAAAGAAACTTCTACCTCATCACCTTGTTTTAACGAATCGAACAAAGCTGTTTTATCTTGTAAAGCCTCGAACCTGATGTACTCCGGGTAAGTAGGGTTTTCTGCGTATTCTATAATTAAATCACGTTTTTTAAACGTTTCACTTACTTGTTGTAATGCACCAACTTCGTGCACTTTTCCTTTAATTTCCATATCAATGCTTGTAATTTCGTCTTCAATCAAATCTCTAAATTTTTCTTGAGAATTCGATATAGAAATTAAGTAAGTTTTCCACATTAGGGAGTACCAAGTAGCAAGTATCGAGCAGCAAGACTTGGATGCTTAATCACCATGCATATGCATACCGAACGCTCAGCGCTCAACGCCGCACGCTAAACAAAGAATTTACAAAGTTTATCGGTATCTTTACCCCACTATGATGCAAGTTTTCGAAACCAAAAGCAAGGTAATTATTACCTGCAATAAAAGGCTCTCGCCTTATTTACAAGATGAAGTTACCGCTTTAGGCTATGAGATTGAACGCTCTTTTCCAACAGGTGTTGAATTAAATATCACCCTTACCGAATGTATTAAGCTGAACTTAAATTTACGCTGTGCCAGCCAGATTTTATATTGCATCAATAGTTTTAAAGCAAACACACCCGACGAGCTGTACACCGCTTTAGCGGCCATGGAATGGGAAGAATTAATCGATTTTGCTGGTTATTTCTCGGTTACATCAAATGTTGACAACCCAACTATTACTACCCCTCTATTTGCGAATTTAAAAGTAAAAGATGCGATTGTAGATCGATTTAGGGAAAAGAAAAATATCCGCCCCAATTCTGGTGCGGATGCCAACAAAACGGTAATCCATTTATATTGGAAAGACGACGAAGCGGATATATTTATCGACACAAGTGGCGAAACCTTAGCTAAACACGGCTACCGCAAGATACCCGGTAAAGCCCCAATGTTAGAAGCTTTAGCAGCAAGTGCAGTATTGGCAAGTGCCTGGGATCAAAAATCGCCATTCATTAACCCGATGTGCGGTTCTGGAACTTTAGCCATCGAAGCCGCATTAATCGCCACTAATCGCCGCCCCGGTTTATTTAGGATGAACTATGGTTTTATGCATATATTGGGCTATGATGAGGAAGTATTTTTTGCAGAGCGACGAATATTAAAAGATCAAGTGATCAAAAATGCTGACCTACAAATTATTGCGACAGATATTTCTGAAGACGCTATTGATGTAAGTCGTAGAAATGCAAAAACAGCCGGAGTAGATACATTAATTACCTTCGAAGTATGCGATTTTGAAGACACCGATGTACCCGAAGGCGGTAAAGGTGTGGTGATTTTTAATCCAGAATATGGCGAACGCTTAGGTGTGCATAGTAAGTTAGAGTTAACTTATAAACGCATTGGCGATTTCATGAAAAAGAAATGCAAAGGCTATTTTGGCTATATCTTTACTGGAAACCCCGATTTGGCCAAAAAAATCGGCTTAAAAGCGGATAAGAAAATCGAATTCTATAACGGAAAATTAGATTGCAGGATGCTCGAATACGAATTATACGATGGCAGTAGAAGATCTGAAGAAGATAGGCCCAAGGCATCACAAGTATAAATAGTGAATTTTTAAAACTATCTATACTCCTTTTTCGTTATTAAAGTAAGATCATTGATTTTACTTTATGAAAGAGAAATTAAAATTAGAGATGAGGGCGGTGGCTGGTAATATTCGAAAAGTTAGAGAGTATAGAAATTATACACAAGACTATTTAGCAGCTAAGTTGGAGATTTCACAAAATGCCTATAGCAAAATTGAATTGGGCTATAGTAAAATAACATTAGATCGACTTTTCCACATTGCCATTATCTTAGAAGTTGTTGTTATGGAACTTCTCGAATTTGATGAAGAAAAATTTAGGCGCCGTAAGTAATTCAAGGTACCTTTGTGGGTATGCAACATTCCCTTCAACAAACCATTAATTTTGTGAAATTAACCCTAGCCAACGCAGAAGTTGGCCACGATTGGTTTCACATTGAACGCGTATATAAAACTGCTTTAACCATTAATATTACTGAAAGTGGCGATGAACAAGTGGTTTCATTTGCTGCTTTATTGCACGACATTGCCGATCCAAAATTCAATAATGGCAACGAAGAAATAGGACCCAACAAAGCCGAAGCATTTTTAGAGTCGATTAATGTAGATCGTCAAGTTATTGATCATGTTAAATTGATTATCCAAAACATGTCATTCAAAAACAGCTTTGATAAAGGCGGTTTTACTTCAAAAGAAATGCAAATTGTACAAGATGCCGATCGCTTAGATGCCATTGGTGCTATTGGCATTGCCAGAGCGTTTACGTATGGTGGATTTAAAAATAGGGTTTTGTACGATCCGGCGATAAAACCAATAGAAAATCATTCAAAAGAAAGCTATAAAAATACAACCGCCCCTACCATCAATCATTTTTACGAGAAATTATTGCTTTTAAAGGATACCATGAATACCGAGGCTGGAAAGGCAATTGCTTTAGAACGCCATCAGTTTATGCTGAACTATTTGGAGCAGTTTTATGGAGAATGGGAAGGAAAAAAATAGATTAAATATAAAAGCCGTGCGGCAGGATGTACTTCCTAGCGCACGGCTTACTGATTCGAAATTTAATCTATTCGAATATTATTTTTCCAAACCTGATACTGGATAAGCACGTTCCATAAGCACACTTCCCATTGGTGTTTCAGCTTTAAAAGAATCAGGACCAGCAATGGTTGCAATAATTTTTCCACTGGCATCTAAAAGAATGGCCGACTGAACGTTAATAGTACTTCCACCTTTCACAGTAAATACTTTTTGATCAATAGTGCTTACTTTAACATTATCACCAGTAACAGCCAATTCGGCCTGCTTAATTATTTGGACTTGGTTGCTGCCATCGGCAATGGTATAATCTATTTTTACTGATTTTGCTTTTGAAAGATCAACACTTGCTATTTTTTCAATATTCTTTGTCCCAGTAAATGAAAATTTTACGGAAGTAATCTCATTATTTGGCTGAGGTTCAACATTGTCTTTTTTACAAGCTGTAAATAAAATTGGAAGGGCTAATGCAAATATTGCGATTACAGTTTTTAAATTCGTTTTCATAATTTTTTTTAAGAGTTAAACATTTGTTATTTATTATGATACAAAGGTACTGGCAGCACTAAAGTATAAAGGCCACGATCCTGTTTTAAAATACCAGATTAAGGCCAATCGTTATTTTTTTATAAATTCAGCTATATTTAAATTTATGAAAGAGGTGACCCATCCATTTGGGGTAGAAACGCATTGGGTAGAAGAGATGGCTGCCGCTATGGGTGGTTATGTGGAAGGAAACTATACCATTGTACCCGACACTATCCATACCGGAACACGTTATGTGCTTTCTATAAATGAAGACATCACCGTTTTATTGGCCGATGTAACCTACCATCAGGATGTACTGTTTAAATTACGTAATACCAAAACTGATTTCGCAGGCATATACTTTAACCTTACCGAAGGAGAGTCTATTCATATTATGGACGAGGTTTCTCGTTCCATTGGCAGGTGGAACTATAACTTGGCTATTGTAGATGCGCAGCTCGACTTAGATTACCTCGTAAAAGCCGGAAGCAAATCTTACAACATCTCTATTTTTGTGAAAAAACAGATGCTTCGGGAATACCTAGCTAAAACGGGCATGTTGAAGGAAGTGCTAGACCGCATCTTTGATGAAAAACAGAATACAATCATTCATTACGATCATATGAGTGGCACCAGCTGGCACATCATCAATGAATTTCGCAAAATTGCTCATGGAAGTATAGCCTTTGATCTATTTCTTGGAGCTACCGTTTATAACCTATTGAGTAATTATCTAGACCATTTAATAAAACGCGAGATTGTAATCGGAAAACTGAGTAGTTCGGATATAAACTTAATCATGGCTTCTCAATCAGACTTGGTGAAAGATGTTGCAGGAGTTTTTCCAGGCATAACCGCTCTTGCAGCCAACGCCTGCATGTCTGAAACAAAATATAAGAAGCACTATAAAAAGATCACGGGCTTTACCCCTAATTCCTTTTTTCTAAACAACAAACTTGAATTGGCTCGGGAGCTGCTTGCAGCAGGAGAATACACAATTGGCGAAGTAGCCGATAAGCTCAACTTTGCTAGTGCCTCGCATCTAACAGAAGCATTTAAAACCCATTTTGGCGTATTGCCCAAAGATTATATAAGCCAATTGTAGTGAGTGTAAAAAAAGAATTTTCACATACCATGACGATGGGCGTCGGCTGGAGACAGGATTTTATTGATCAGTTAGGCGCCAGACTAATCAATCCTCGTCAATTAATATTTCCTGATCACATTGCCCATGGTGGTTCTTATTTTATGGAAGTTATGCCCGGATTAATGGTGCTTATTGTTGATCTCACCTTCCAAACCAGCGTTGAGTTTACCAAAATTGGAAGTAAAGAAGCGTTTTGTATTGCGTATTACGACTTAAGTGATGAAATCAGCATCCATCAGGTAAGCGGAACGAAGCATAAAGTAGGCTACCATGCTAAATTAGGAATGGCCCTAGTGGATGCAGCTTTAAAAAGCACATATACCCCACCAGTTTCAGAGCGGATGTACTCTTTCAGGTTACTTATTTCCAAACAATTATTAAAAAAGCACTTGCATGGCAGTATTCCATTTCAGATGGGTGAAAAAGCCTTTGACCTAAAAAAGAACAACATCTTTTTTTACAGTCATATAGGTAGTCATACCAGACTTGCACTGCTTAAGTTAAAAGACCTAAGCTACGACGACCCATCTTTTGAACTAAGTTTAAAAGGAACAGCACTGCAAGCATTCGGTTATCTCATACAACGCATGCACGAACGCGGACCAGCTGTACTGGCACGGTTATCAGAAGCAGAAACTGCCCAGGTATTACATACAGAAGACTACCTGATGGGGCAGCTTTTGGAAGCATTTCCTGGTGTCGATTTTTTAGCGGCGATGGCGGGCATGTCGATCTCTCGATACAATAAAGTATTTAAAAAGCTATTTAAGGCTAGTCCGAATAGCTTTTTTTTAAATGAAAAACTACTGTTGGGCCAAGTACTTTTAAAAAGTGGCGAATTTAACACCATCAGCGAAGTAGCTTATGAGTTAAGCTATGGAAAGCCTAGCTATTTCGCCAAGGTATACAAAAAAGCCTTTAGCCGGCTGCCTGCTGATGATTTTTTAAAAAAGGTCTAGCCTTTCAACAGGCAATTATCGACATAGTGCAAATTGAGCAATCTGCTATTCATTCAACGCTTAACCTTAACTTAATCTAAAAATCGTAAATTAGCTTCATGAAGCTAAGTGTACTTGTTTTAATTACGGCACTTGCCGTTGGCCTTTCTATCGGATTAGTTAATTTCCACTTTCAAGGAAGTTGGTATTATTTAATTATTTCTTTTGGAGTTTCTTTTGTGACCAGTTTTTTGGTGTTTTATTACTTATTAGAAAAGTACATTTACACTAAAATTAAACTTATTTACAAGTTAATTCATAACCTTAAGTTGGGAAAAGATTTAAAGGAAGCCATAGGAGAATATAAAAGTTCCGACCCCATTGGTGATGTAGAACAAGAAGTAAAAGAATGGGCAGGCGCTAAAAAGAGAGAAATAGATTTACTCAAAAAACAGGAACAATTTAGAAAAGAGTTCTTATCCAACGTTTCACACGAGTTTAAAACCCCTCTTTTTGCCATTCAAGGATATATCGAAACCTTGCAAGATTGCCTAACCGACGACCCAGAAATGGCGATGAAATTCTTAAAAAAGGCCGAAAATAATGTAGAGCGCCTAAGTTATCTCATTAACGACCTCGACTCGATTTCGAAACTAGAAACTGGTGAGATGCCTATAAACTATGAGAAATTTGATTTTGTACCTTTAGCAAAAGAAGTGATGGACGGCTTGGAAGACAGTGCAACCAGCCATAACATCAAATTATCATTTAAAGAAAAATATACTGCCCCTACACTCGTAAGTGCCGATCGCGAAAAAGTGAGGCAAATCTTAATCAACCTCCTCCAAAATTCTATTAAATACGGAAACGAGAATGGATCTACCGCCATTAAAATCTTCGAATTGCACGATCAATATTTAATAGAAGTTACGGATGATGGCATCGGAATAGAGGAAAAGCATCTTACCCGTTTATTTGAACGTTTTTACCGAATCGATTCGCATCGTTCTCGAAAAGAAGGTGGAACTGGCTTAGGCTTGGCCATTGTAAAACATATATTAGAAGCCCATCAACAAACTATTTCGGTTCGTAGCACACCAAATATTGGAACTACGTTTGCGTTTACACTAGCGAAAGGCTGAGCGTCAGGCGTAAAGCGGTGAGCGTTCATAATGTATAGGGAACCAAACTAGTAAGCGCCCAAAACGCTTCACACCAAACGCAGAACACGTAACAACAAACTGATGAAGTTTAAAAACTTCATCAGTTTGTTAACATTAACTTAACATTGCAATTGTAGCTTTGCATCATATCTTATTTTAGATCAATATATGAATAGTATTTTTAGCTTCTTTACACCTAAAGACAAAAAATTCCAACCCCTGTTTGAACAAGCAGGTAGCAATGTTTTAAAAATTGCTGAGGCTTTATTAGTGGTCGTAACTACAAACGACATGGAAAAAAGAAAAGAAGCCATTAAAGAAGTTGAGCGACTTGAGCATGTTGGCGACGATATTACCCATACCATTTTTATCGAATTAAGTAAGAATTTTATCACCCCATTTGATCGCGAAGACATTCACACACTTGCCAGCGCAATTGATGATATTGCCGATTACATCCATGCTTCGGCAGGAAACATCGAGCTGTATCACGTAACTAATATTGGCGATGCCATGATTAAATTAGCTGAGCTTTTAGTAGAGATGTGTGGTGACCTTGAAAAAGCGATCAAAGAATTAAGAAGTTTCAAGAACATCCGCGTAATTGCCGATGCATGTGTTAGAATTAACAGCGCCGAAAACCAAGCAGATTATGTATGCAATTTAGCCATTGCACGTTTATTTGAATTCGAAACCAATGCTATAGAATTAATTAAACAAAAAGAGATTTTACAAACGCTAGAAATTGCGACAGACAAATGTGAAGATGCAGCTAACGTATTAGAATCTATTTTGGTTAAAAACGCTTAAGCTACAAAAACATGACTTTAACCCTCCTTCTGGTAATTATTGGTTTAGCGCTTGTTTTCGATTATATCAATGGTTTTCATGATGCTGCCAATGCCATTGCAACAATTGTTGCTACAAAAGTACTTACCCCTTTTCAAGCCGTTGTATGGGCGGCATTCTTTAATTTTTTAGCGTATTGGGTATTTGGTTTTGGTGTTGCCGATACAGTTGCAAAAACTGCCCATACCATGGAAATTAACTTAGTTGTAATTCTGGCCGGCGTTATTGCTGCTATAATATGGAATTTATTTACGTGGTGGTTCGGAATTCCTTCGAGCTCATCGCACACTCTAATTGGAGGTTTTGCTGGTGCAGCAATCGCTCATGCAGGCATAAACGTAGTAAATTGGTATAAAGAAGGTAAAGTAGGTGAAATGCCAACGGGTGTTTTAGTAATTATTGGTTTCATTGTAATTGCCCCATTTGTAGGTGCAATTGTTTCGTACTTCATTTCAATTTGGCTCCTTCATTCTTCGAAAAAAAGCATTTGGCCAAAAGTATTTACAACCACATTAATCATTGCAACCATTTGGTTTGTACACGACCAAATGCTTTTCTATAGTGAAATTAAAGAGCCTCGCTTTGAGTCTCATTTGTGGAGTGTGCTCTTAGAATCTCATAATATTAAATGGTTATTAGTTGGGTTTATTATATTGTCTATTAGCTTTTTCTGTTTAATTTTTAGCAGTTTAAATCAAACTCAGTCTACCGCATGGCTACGAAAAATGCAGTTGCTATCTTCTGCTTCATTTAGCTTAGGGCACGGAGGTAACGATTCGCAAAAAGTAATGGGAATTATTGCCGCAGCCGTTGTAGTTTACATCCACACCAGTGGTGTGCCGATGGAAAGTTTACCTACTTGGCTACACGTTGCTCTGCCTTCTAAAGGACCAAATGGGGAAGAAATCGCAGGCCTAATGCCTGCATGGATTCCTTTGGCGTGTTATAGCGCTATTGCAGCCGGAACGTTAAGTGGCGGATGGAAGATTGTAAAAACAATGGGTTCAAAAATCACAAAAGTAACTCCATTTGAAGGCGTTACTGCCGAAACTGCTGGAGCTTTAACCCTTTATTTTACCGAACATTTAAAAATTCCGGTAAGTACCACACATACCATTACAGGTTCTATTATTGGCTCAGGGTTAACTAAAGGTGTTTCTGCTGTAAAATGGGGCGTAACTATAAAATTGATTTGGGCTTGGGTATTAACTATTCCTATTTCGGCGTTGCTAGCAGCGATTATTTATTATATACTAAGTTTCTTTTTGTAAGACGCAATACTACAGCCTTTTCATATCGTCTGCAACTTGCTGATCATTCGCATCGTCGCTTTTCGATAACTGATTAATAATATTGGATCTATTTACTGCGGGATGATTTTGACTTAACTTAAAAGCACTTGCAATGTTTTGAATTAAGATTTCAAACCCGCTAATCGCTTTAAGGTTTTTCTCGATATAATCTTCACTCATGTGATGAAAAGCTGCCTTACTGGTAGTTGGGTCTTCGTAACGATTGGTTAATTCTTTAATTACTTCTTTCGTTTCTTCATTATCCAATAACCTTATTGTTCCTTTAGCTTGTACCGAGCTATAATTCCAGGTTGATGCAACTGCTGGATCTTGATAAACCGAAGCACTGATATAAGCGTGAGCACCCGTAAATAAAGCCAACACCTTTTCATTTTTAGCATACGCTAGATGATGGTCTGTCTTTTTCATCACGTGACCGATAAGGTAAACTTCACCATCACGCTGTTCAATCTTTACTGGAATTTGAGTAGCCACCGGATAATCGCCATCATAACCAATTAGGGTAATAAAAGAATGCGCTTGCATAAAGGCCAAAACCTTCTCAAAATCCTTTTCTTCGAATTGTGGGTTCTTGTACATTAAAATCTAATATTCACAAAAGTTGATGTTGATGAAGATTCTCTAGTTGATGGTAAAATCCATTTTGGCCCTTCCTGAACTAAGCGGATTGCTTCTTTTTCTTCAGCCTCGGTTTGTACAGGTACGGTTTCAAATCTTTTTGCTGCTTTAATATTAATCGGTTTACCGTCTTTGTCTATATCAAAATTTATAGTAACATACCTTCCGGTTACCTTTTTATCGATAAGCAATTTATTATTGTTAAGCACATACTCTTCAAATTTACCCCAACCATCTGCTGGCTCTGGCCGTATAAATAATTTAGAAGCAAGAGGATTATTGGCTTGTTTTGTTCCAGCGCCGGTTATCACTACCTCATTTAAAGCAGTATTATCTGCTTTTAACTCGATAGCAAGATTTTGATCCTTTTTAACACTCACTTCTTTTGGTACATAACCAATAAATGCCACACTTAATTTTGGATTTTTTAATAGGCTATCAAGCATTAAATTAAACTCGCCTTTACCATCTGTTATTGCACTGTTCGAGGCACCTTTTAATTTAATCGAGGCTCCTGGAATTGGCACTTTATCTTCACCATAAACTGTTCCCCTTATCAAATTCCGATTAATTTGTACGCCGGCCACTTTTCCTGCTAATGCCGAAGAAAAACTTTTATCTAACACTTCATTCTTTTTTTGAACTTCGATTGATTGCAGAGATACTCCTTCATTCACATTTGGCTCATTACCTGCAACAGTAGGAGCTGCAGCTATAACAGAAGCAGCAGGCTTTACAGCAGATTTCGTTGTTTTTCTTGAATTACTTGCATAAGTAGTTCCCTTTGAGTCGGCGATTACCTTTTCTACATCAATTTTAGGGGTTTCGGTTGTTTCGACTGGTGCGATTACGGCTTCCACTTTTTTAGGAGTGCTAGCTGCCAATTGTTCACGATTATTACTTTCTCTCATCCAGAACAACAAACTTACCGTTACAAAAAGTACAGCCGAAGCTGCTGCAATACTCAATCGTTGTGATGTAATTTGCCAACGCTTTTCTTGTACTGGTTTTTGGGCAATCCGATCTTGCAATTGCTTTTGCAAAAGAGATAATGATTGCACTCTTTTTGGTGATAAACTTAAGCCTGCCAAAGCTTCAGCCACAAAAGGATCTTCGAGCGAAAGTCGCTCTATGCGGTGCATAGCTTTTGCATCAAGCTTACCATCTAGGTAATCTTCCAATACATCTATATCTAACCAATCGTTATTGTTCACTGTTTTTTTCTATGCAAATTTTCAAATTCCGCTTTCCATTTTGGATATAACTCTTCACTTTTAGCATATCATATCCGGTAATATCGGCAACTTCCTTATAGCACTTCTCTTGTAAATAAAACAAGTCTACACTCTTTCGTTGCTCTTCTGGTAACGTTTCCATACACTTCTCCATCACAGTTAACTGCGTCTCTTTTGCATCATCGATATCAAGATGCACAAAATCGTTGTTTTCCACAAAATTATCTTCTAAAGATACTGTCGGATTTTTAGAAGATTTGCGTAAAGCCATTAGGCAATGATTACGTGAAAGCACGTGCAGCCAACTTTTAAAGTTCTGAACCTGATGCACTTTTAACTTAACTACCAACTCTTCAAAAATCTGCATCACGGCATCTTTACTCTGTTCTTCGTCTTTAAAGTAGTTAAAGCACACCCCAAAAACCAAGTGCATGTATCGATTATAAAGCACACCCAACACCTCCAAATCACCACTTTGTTGATAAATGGCAATGAGTGCAAGGTCGTCTTGCGTATTGGTCTTAGACGTGTTTTTTATAAACTTCAAAATTGGGCTTTTCCGAATAATTTGCTCAAGTATAAAAAATATTTCTCGATAAGGGTATGGAAATCTGATAAACCTTACATCAAGTTAAAAACTGTATTCATTTATTCACTTAAATAAACCTAACCATGAAGAAATTATTGACCTCCATTTTATTCCTATTCATTTTTATAAATTTAAAAGCAACTACCTTACGTACACTAACTGGGCAAATAATAAGCAATGCTGATGGAAAAGCAATCCCAGGTGTACATATAAAAAGCTCGCCAAGCAACAAAACAGCGATAACCGACAGCGATGGAAAATTTACGCTACACGTATCAGATGCGGATACCGAAATAACAATTTCTTTTATCGGGTACATCAGCCAAACTATAAAGGTGGCTAAACAAAAGCACATTATAGTTAAACTTAAATCCAATCACGCCAAACTCGAAGAAGTAGTAATTGTCGGAGCTTATGGTACAAAAAGAGTTCAACATTCGACTGTTCAAAATTTGCAATCGCCTCCAATAGGCATGGGTTACAATGCCTTAGCAGGAAAAGTGGCCGGCGTTCGAATTAAACAAAGTCAAGAGAACGAAAGCTATACTGGAATTACCGAAAATACTTTCCATAAAGTGAGCAAAAACCCTTTATCTACCTTTTCTATTGATGTAGACGCAGCCTCTTATAGTAATGTACGCAGATTTATAAACAATGGCAGTTTACCTCCAAAAGATGCTATTCGAATAGAAGAAATGATCAATTATTTCGATTATGATTATGCTCAACCCACCGGGAACGACCCAGTACATATTGAAACAGAATTGGCCCCAGCACCCTGGAATACTCAACATCGATTGGTTAAAATTGGCCTAAAAGCAAAAACAATAAACACCGACAACTTACCTGCATCAAATTTGGTTTTCTTAATAGATGTTTCGGGCTCAATGAATGCTCCAAATAGATTACCCTTATTAGTTTCTTCCTTTAAACTATTAACTGATCAGCTTAGAGCAAAAGACAAGGTTGCCATTGTGGTATACGCTGGCCATTCTGGATTAGTTTTACCATCAACCGCAGGTGATGAAAAAGCAACCATTAAAGACGCCTTAAATAAATTACAAGCTGGGGGTTCGACAGCCGGAGGTGCAGGAATACAATTGGCATATAAAGTAGCTGGCGAAAATTTTATCAAAGGCGGTAATAATCGAATTATTTTAGCTACCGATGGCGATTTTAATGTAGGTGCTAGTAGTGATAAAGATATGGAAAGCTTAATTGAAGAGAAGCGTAAAAGTGGAATATTTTTAACTGTTTTGGGTTATGGAATGGGCAATTATAAAGACAGTAAAATGGAAATCTTAGCCAATAAAGGAAATGGGAATTATGCCTATATCGACAACATTAACGAAGCCCGTAAAGTATTGATTAATGAATTTGGGGGCACACTTTTTACTGTTGCTAAAGATGTGAAATTGCAGATCGAATTTAATCCGGCAAAAGTGCAAGCCTATCGATTAATTGGATATGAAAACAGAATGCTTAAAGATGAAGACTTTAACGACGACTTAAAAGATGCCGGAGAAATGGGCGCTGGTCACACGGTAACTGCGCTATATGAGATAATTCCAATAGGTATAAAAAGCAGTTTTTCGGGTGCGGTAGACGAGTTAAAATATCAAAAAGCACCAAAGTCAGAAAATTCATACCAAGGCAATGAAATGTTAACGATTAAATTGCGTTACAAAAAACCAGATGCGAGCACCAGTAAGAGCATACAAAAACCAGTGATGGACAACGTACAAAACAAAACCAGCGACAATTTTAGGTTTGCTGCTGCAGTTGCCGAATTCGGGATGCTTTTACGTGATTCGGATTTTAAGCAGAATAGCAGTTATAACCAATTAATTGAGCTGGCTAGTGGTGCTTTAGGCAATGATAAAGAAGGCTATCGCTCAGAATTTTTAAAATTGGCAAAATCAACCGCACTAATGGCAAGAGATTTGCTTACTATTGCTAAAGAAAAATAGAACGCAATAGGATGATTAAAAAGAGTAGTGTTTATATATTAGTTGTTGCGCTTACCACTTTAAGTAGTTGTGATGTGCAAAGTCAAAACAAAATTGGAAGTATTTTAAAACAAATCCCAACCAATGGTAATCCTACTGTCTTAGAAATTGGCGCAGGTTTAAAACAAGCTTTAGAGATTGGCACCTCACAAGGTGCCGATCAACTTTCTGCTAAAGATGGATTTTTAGGTAACCTGGCTGTTAAAATTTTATTTCCGCCTGAAGCGCAAAAAGTAGAAAAAACGTTACGAAGTATCGGATTAAACTCCTTAGCTGATAATGTAATTTTAAGCATAAATCGTGCGGCCGAGGATGCCGCGAAAGAAGCGAAGCCCATCTTTATTTCTGCCATTAAGCAAATGACCATTGCCGATGCAACCAATATTTTGCTAGGAAATAAAGATGCGGCAACAGCTTATTTTAAACGGGTAACCACTGCTCAGCTTTTACAAAGATTTGAACCTGTAATTACTACAAGTTTGAGTAAAGTAGGCGCAACCAAATATTGGAGTGATGCTGCCGCTGCATATAACAAAATACCATTGGTTAAGCCTGTAAATACTAATCTATCGAACTATGTGGCACAAAAAGCGATTGATGGCATGTTTTATCAAGTAGCATTAGAGGAGTTAAAAATTAGAGATAATATTGGTGCACGCTCTACATCTCTATTACAGAAAGTTTTTGGCTATGCAGACACGAAGAAATAGTTAATTTTTCTAGAAACTTTGCTTTCTACACTATAGAAATTCTTCGATAAAAGTAATGTCAATCTAATAAGCCGGCTAAATTGTGTTTTGAGCAACCAGAATGATGTATATTTGCTTTTCGCCTTAATTTAAGGTACTTTTACACAGTATTTTACAACAATAAACATTGGATTTTAAAGATTTTAATTTTAACCCCGAACTTTTAGAGGGTTTACTGGCCATGGGTTTTAAGAACGCTACGCCGATACAACAACAAGCCATTCCGCTTATTTTAGCTAAAAAAGACCTTATCGCATGTGCACAAACTGGAACCGGGAAAACTGGTGCTTTTTTATTGCCGATCATGAATATGCTTACCGAAAATCACGATAGGCACAATACAACACTAATACTTACCCCAACTAGAGAGCTTGCTCAGCAAATTGATTTGCAAGTAGAGGCACTATCTTATTTCACTAATATTAGTTCGCTAACTGTTTTTGGAGGAGGTGATGGCGTTGCTTACGAACAACAGAAACGTTCGATGCGTGAAGGTGTAGATATTATTATTGCTACTCCAGGGCGCTTAATTGCACATCTTTCGTCTGGTTTATTAAAAATGGACCAATTGCATTATTTAGTTTTAGATGAAGCAGACCGAATGTTAGATATGGGTTTTTATGACGACATTATAAAAATTGTAGGCTATTTACCAAAAAACCGTCAAACGGTGATGTTTTCTGCTACCATGCCGCCAAAAATTAGAAAATTGGCAGCAACCTTATTACAAGAACCTGAGCAAATAAGTTTAGCTATTTCTAAACCTGCAGAGGGCATTAGTCAACAAGTTTACCTCATTCACGACGAGCAAAAAGTACCCTTGCTTACAGATATGCTTAAATCGGCCACCTACAAACGCATTATCGTATTTGCTGGCCGAAAAGAGAAAGTGAAAGAACTAGGCAAGGTATTCAAAAAAATAGGGCTAAAAGCTGCTGCTTTCCATAGCGATTTGGAGCAGAAAGAACGCGAAGCGATTATGCTCGATTTTAAGAATAGCAAACTAGATGTATTAATTGGAACGGATGTTTTAAGCAGAGGAATTGATGTAACAGGGATAGATTTAGTAATTAATTTTGATGCTCCACACGACCCTGAAGATTATATCCACCGTATCGGAAGAACGGCCAGAGCCGAAACAAAGGGAACAGCCATTACCTTAGTTAACAATAAAGACAAACGGAAACTTTCGAACATCGAAAAATTAATTGAGCGACAGATTGATCGTATGCCATTGCCTGAACATTTAGGAGAAGCGCCATCAGCCGATGCTATGCCCGAGCGTAAACCCTATCCTAAAAAGAAGAAGTTTTTTAAGAAGAAGGTGAAGACAGCGGAGGGCTAAGCGTTTGGCGTAAAGCGGTTTTTTCTTGTCCCCAATCCCCTAAATATCCAAAACACTCAGCTCGAAATGCTCAGCGCCAAACAAAATATTTAATCTTCCCCTCAAATTTCCTATCTTTAGGCTATGCAAAACCTACCGCCATTAGCCGAACGGATGCGCCCTCAAAATTTGGACGAATATGTTGGGCAAAAGCATTTGGTTGGTAAAGATGCGGTACTGCGCAAAGCAATTGAAAGCAGTCAATTACCCTCTATGATCTTTTGGGGGCCTCCCGGAGTAGGTAAAACAACTTTAGCGTACATCATTTCGCAGAGCCTCGATCGACCTTTTTTTAATTTAAGTGCTATTAATTCAGGTGTTAAAGATATTCGAGAAGTAATTGATAAAGCCGCTGCATTAAAAGACAGTTTTTTAGGCTTGCCCATCCTATTTATCGACGAGATTCATCGTTTTAGCAAATCACAACAAGATAGTTTATTAGGCGCCGTAGAGCGTGGATTAGTTACCTTAATAGGTGCAACAACGGAAAATCCATCGTTCGAAGTCATATCCGCTTTACTTTCGAGGTGTCAGGTTTACATCTTGCAAGGTTTAAACGAGGATGAATTAATTGGGCTTTTACAATCAGCAATAGAAAAAGATGTCGTTTTAAAAGAGAAAAAAATCAAAATCGAAGAACATGAAGCCTTGATTCGTTTGTCGGGAGGTGACGCCAGAAAGTTGCTCAATGTACTCGAGATTGCTATAAATGGCATTGGCGGAAATGAAATTACGTTAACGAACGAGAATGTGCTTAACCATGCACAGCAAAACCTTGCTTTGTACGATAAAGCCGGAGAACAGCACTATGATATTATTTCTGCCTTTATTAAATCGATCCGCGGTAGCGATCCCAATGCAGCAGTATATTGGTTGGCCAGGATGATTGAAGGTGGTGAAGACCCTCTATTTATTGCCAGAAGGTTATTGATTTTATCGTCTGAAGACATTGGAAATGCCAATCCGAATGCCCTACTTTTAGCGAATAATTGCTTTACAGCTGTAAATGTAATCGGGTATCCAGAGGCGAGGATAATTTTATCACAATGCGTAACCTACTTAGCCTCATCGCCTAAGAGCAATGCATCGTACGAGGCGATAAATAAAGCACAAGCATTGGTGAAACAAACTGGTAATTTACCAGTCCCATTACATATCCGTAATGCGCCAACAAAGTTGATGAAGAATTTAGATTACGGCAAAAATTATCAATACTCACATGGGTATGAGGGAAATTTCTCGCCACAGGAATATTTTCCGGAGCAGCTAAGTGGCACAAAATTGTACGACCCAGGAAAAAATCCTGCAGAAGAAAAATTGAGAGAGAAACTAAAACAAAATTGGAAAGACAAATACAAATACTAACACATAAATACGATACCACACACAATACAAATGAAAAAACAAATTATCCCAAAAACGACAGCATTAATTCTGGCAGGAACTATCCTTTTCGCCAGCTGCTCCAGTAAAACATTAATTCAATCGAATCCAAGTGGCGCAAAGGTTTATCTAAATGGAGAATCCGTAGGTACAACTCCTTATGCTCATGAAGACACAAAAATTGTAGGTAGCATTACCACAGTTAAGTTAGAGAAAGAAGGTTTTGAGCCTTTTAACACTGCTTTTTCTAGAAATGAACAAGCTGATGTGGGTGCAATTATTGGTGGCGTCTTGGTTTTAGTCCCATTTTTATGGACAATGAAATATAAACCAGAACGTACTTATGAATTAGTTCCATCTGCCAACGGCCCAAAACAAACTACTGTGCAGCAATCTCAACCTGTTGTCACGAAATCAAAAGCTGATAAACTTCGTGAATTAAAGAAAATGTTTGAAGAAAAGTTGATTACTCAAGAAGAGTACGATTTAGGAAGAAAAAAAATAATGTCGGAGATCGAAAAATAATTATGCCATTATATATCTTAAAACAATGCTATCAACTTTTTTAAATCAACAGTGGAAAGATTTTTGGCGCAGCCGAAATAGAGGCGGCAGTATCGCTGCACAGATTTTACTGGGGTTCTTTATGCTCTACTTTTTAGCAATTGCTGTATTGGTTGGGTTCGGAATGAAGTTTTTAATTGAAAAAGCGTTTCCAGGCGCTAATTCAATTACCATTTTTAACGGTTTCATTTTATATTATTTCTTGTTCGATTTAGCCATTCGTACACAAGCGCAAGAATTACCAACCTTAAGTATTGTACCCTATTTACATCTTAATATCAGCAAAAAAACGATCGTTAATTTCCTAAATATAAAATCGCTATTTACGGTATTTAATTTCTTTCCACTCTTTGTGTTCATTCCATTTAGCGTGATGAAGATTGGACCAACTTTTGGCGCACTTACTGCCTTGACGTATATTTTATCGGTAATTGCACTAACTCTTTTTAATAATTATTTGGTTTTATATCTAAAGCGAAAAGCGATTAGTAATATTGCTTATTTCGGAGTAGGAATGGCTATAATTATCGCTTTAGCAGCGCTAGATTACTATAAAATAATATCGGTAAGAGATGCCTCTAATTTCGTATTTGTTAAAATTACACAAATTCCTTTCTTAGCGTTAGTTTTTCCTTTGGCTGCTGTGTTCATTTACACCCTAAATTCCAACTTTTTAAGGCTTAACCTTTATACAGAAGAATTGAGTACAAAAGATGTGAAAAAAGGCAGTACAGATTACGCATTTTTAAATCGCTTTGGAAGAATTGGAGAATTGGCTGCCTTAGAATTAAAATTAATTTTACGGCATAAACGCCCCCGTAGTACTGCAATAATGAGCATCTTCTTTTTAGGGTATGGATTTATTTTTTATCAACCAGAGTTGCTTAACAAAGATGCCTTCGGAAAAATATTATTTGCAGCTGTTTTTGTAACTTCGAGTACTCTTCTCTTATACGGGCAATTCATGTTTGCATGGCAAAGCACCCATTTCGACGGTCTGCTAGCTAATAAAATGGACTTTAAGAATTTTATCAAATCTAAATTTCTCTTATTTAACATTTCATCAACTATTGTTGTCATTCTCACTACCTTTTATGCCTTCATTAGTCTAAAATTATTATTACTACACTTGGCAGCCTATTTATACACCATAGGTTTTGGGAGCGTAATTGTGCTCTATTTTGCTACATTTAACTATAAAAGACTTGACCTTGCTACTAGTGCAACTTTTAATTGGCAAGGCATAGGAGCATCACAATTTATAATAACAATACCCTACCTCTTGATACCTATTTTAATTTATGCTCCTTTTGGGATATTAAACAAACCCTATATTGGCTTAGCCGTTTTAGGAGGTTTCGGATTCGCTATGCTTTTGATGCGTAACTTTTGGGTTAATTTCCTCACCAAAAAATTTATTGAAAAAAGATATAAAATAGCCGAAGGCTTTAGAGAATAATTTATGTTAGAAATTAAAGAATTAACGAAAACCTATGGCACTAAAACCGTAGTTAACATTGATCGATTAACTATTCGTGCTGGCGAAACCATTGGCTTAGTTGGTAACAATGGCGCAGGTAAAACCACACTTTTCAGAATGTTACTGGATTTAATTAGACCGAATAGTGGAGAGATTTTATCGAAAGATAAAAATGTTGCGAATAACGATCATTGGAAAGAGTACACCGCATCTTATTTAGATGAGGGGTTTTTAATAGATTACCTAACGCCAGAAGAGTATTTTATCTTTATTGGGGGCTTGCATAATTTAAGTGTAGCCGATGTGGGCGATTATTTAAAAAAGTATGAAGAATTCTTCAATGGTGAAATTCTAAATAGTGGCAAATACATTCGCGATTTCTCGAAAGGGAATCAGAACAAAGTCGGAATTGCCGCTGCTTTAATGCAAAAACCAGAACTATTGGTATTAGACGAGCCCTTTGCCAATTTAGATCCAACTACTCAAATCAGACTTAAATCATTATTAAAATCTTTAAAGACCACCGAAAGGCTTACCACTTTAATTTCGAGCCACGATTTAAACCATGTAACTGATGTTTGTGATCGTATTATTTTGCTAGAAAGAGGTTTGATTATTAAAGATTTTTATACCGACGAAAATACATTAAAGGAGTTAGAAGCATATTTTTCTGAGTAAGAAAATTAGGATTCGTATTTTGTAACAATTGTATAGTAAAATGGTCATTTTTGCACACTAATATTGGTGTAAAAACGACCATTTTTTATACCCCAATTGTAGTATAGACAAAATCTATACATATATAGACATCAGTTATTCAGCGATTTACCTTTTACATTACTGCTTTTTTTAAAACTGGCATTCGCTTTGAATAGAATATATCATAATAAACTAAAATATAAAGAAATGATGAACTCAAAATTCAAAATAGCCACACTTAGTATTGCTTTTTCAGTAGGTGCCATGGCCTTTACAGGTTGCGACAGTTTAACTAAAACTCAAAAAGGTGTTGGAATTGGTGCAGCAGCCGGAGGGGTAATTGGCGGAATTATTGGTAAAAAAGCTGGTAATACTGCAGTAGGTGCTATCATAGGTGCAGCAGTTGGTGGTACGGCAGGTGGTTTTATTGGAAAACGGATGGATAAACAAGCAGCAGAAATTCAAAATGCTATTCCAAATGCCGAAGTAATTAGAGAAGGTGAAGGTATTATAGTAAAATTTGATAGTGGTATCTTATTCGACTTCGATAAATTTGCTTTAAAAGATGCAGCAAAAACTAATATTCAATCTTTAGCTAGTTCATTAAATCAATATCCAGGAACCGATATTAAAGTTATTGGCCATACCGATAGCCGTGGTACTGAAGAATATAACATGGGTTTATCTGAAAGAAGAGCAGCTGCTGTTAAAGCTTATGCAGTTTCGCAAGGTGTACCAAGCTCACGTCTATTAACTATTGGTAAAGGTTTTGCAGAGCCAATTGGCGATAATGCAACCGATGCAGGTAGAGCCGAAAATAGAAGAGTTGAGATTGTTATCGTTGCAAATGATCAATTGAAAAAAGAAGCTGCTTCTAAAGGATAATAGCCTAAAGAATTTTATATCTACTTATAAATGTAAAGCTCTGATGTAATTAATTTACATTGGGGCTTTTGCGTTTGGGCTGAGTGTTTAGCGATTGGCGCTGAGCGTTCTGGACACTTAGGAACAAAAAACAAACCGCTTTACGCCAGACGCTAAATCTAGAACACCCTGCTAAGAATAAATATCCTCAAAATAAGTAATTGCCAATCCTTTAAGTAACAGCTCTTGTTCCATTAACGCGTATGAAGGAACTGGCTTAATGAGTTTCCAATGTGGCCATCCATCTTGATCTAAACCTTCGAGCTCATAAAAACCCATTTCGCTCAATAACCTGCAGGTAGCAATGTGCATAAGTTCTTCCTTTTGCCGCTTGCTGTATTTACCCGGGCCCTTCCCCAGTTCCTGAACACCTATTAAAAATAAAATTACCTTTAAATCGGGTATGTCAGAATCAAATTCTACAGCAATCTTATCTTGTAAAAGTTTCCATTTGGCATGTATTTCTGCTGGCTTCATGCAACAAATATACTCCAAGTTTTTTTAGCTTTGTTAAATGAACACTAAAATCAACACAGGCCTACTCGCTTTCGGAATGTCTGGAAAGGTATTTCACGCTCCTTTTATTGATGCACACCCAGGTTTTAATTTACGTGGTATAACCGAACGTAATCGAAAATTAGCATCGACTGATTATCCTTCCATCATAAGCTATAATAGCATAGATGAATTAATTACGGATGATGAAATTGATTTGATAATCATTAACACACCAAATTTTACCCATTACGAATATGCAAAACAGGCCCTAAAAGCTGGAAAGCATATTTTGGTAGAGAAGCCATTTACGGCAACATCCGCACAAGCAAAAGAACTTTTTGCCTTAGCTAAAAGCGTGGGTAAAAAAGCTTTGGTTTATCAAAATAGACGTTACGATAGCGGATTCAATGCGGTAAAAAACGTAATTGATAGTGGGCAATTAGGCCGATTAGTAGAAGTTTATTTTCGATATGATCGCTACCGAAATGAGATTAGTCCGAAATTTTTTAAAGAAGAACCTTATGAGGCAAGTGGGCTAGTATACGATTTAGGGCCGCACTTATTAGACCAAGCCATTAGTTTATTTGGGAAGCCTCAAAAATTCCATAAAACACTAGCTAAACATCGGGCAAACACACAGGTCGATGATTATTTTATGATCCATTTGAGCTATCCGAACGATTTAAATGTGTTTTTAACAGCAAGTATGTTAGTGGCCGACATAAAGGATGCTTTCATTTTGAACGGAATGGTGGGGTCGTTCAGTAAAAACCATGCCGATGTTCAAGAAGCCCAATTGCTAAATAACATGAAACCAACCAATGTAGATTATGGAATCGAAAATCCAGCAGATGCTGGGCGACTAACTTTAGTAACCGAAAACGGAGGAAGAACCGCTAGCATTGTACCATCAGAAAAAGGAGACTATATGGGTATATTTGAAGCAGTTTATCAAAATATAGTGAATAATGTAGCCTATCCCATTTCGGAAGAGGACATCTTGGCACAACTTGAAATTCTAGAAGACTAGGTTTCATCTATTATTCCTACTTTTGCGGCACCAAATAAAAATACATGACAGTTTACGAAATCGGCTCAGGGCAATTATCACTTTCCGTACTAAAAGATATTTCAAAAATAAAATTATCGACGCTTGCTATTGAGCGAATTCAAAAATGCCGCACGTATTTAGACGATAAATTAAGTACAAATGAAGATCCAATTTATGGGATAAATACTGGCTTTGGTTATCTACAACATATAAAAATAGATAAAGAGAATTTAACACAGTTACAGCATAATCTTTTGCTATCTCACGCCTGTGGTACCGGACAAGAAGTACCACTACCGATTGTAAAACTAATGCTTTTGTTAAAAATCCAGTCGTTAAGCTACGGCCATTCGGCGATTGCTTTAGCTACTGTTCAACGTTTAGTCGATTTTTACAACCACGATATATTACCTGTTATTTATACACAAGGTTCATTGGGCGCATCGGGCGATTTAGCACCTTTAGCCCACTTGGCTTTGCCCTTAATTGGTGAAGGTGAAGTATGGTATAAAGAACGTAAAATTAGTACGGTCGAGCTTTATAAAGAATTAAATTGGCAGCCGCTCCTATTGCAAAGCAAAGAAGGTTTAGCCCTAATTAATGGCACCCAATTTATGAGTGCGTATGGCGCTTTTTGCTTAGTAAGTGCACAACGATTTTCGGCATGGGCCGATTTAATTGCAGCCATTTCGATTGATGCGTTTAACTGTAGGATAGACCCTTTTTTAAATTTAAGTCATATTATCAGACCTCACCAAGGCCAGATAGCAACCGCAGCAAATATTTCAAAGTGGTTAGAAGGAAGTGAGTTAATTGCAAAGAAAGACAAACAAACTCAAGATCCATATTCATTCCGTTGTGTACCGCAAGTGCATGGAGCAAGTAAGGATAGCATTAATTACATTCAGTCTGTTTTCGAGACCGAGATGAATTCGGTAACTGATAATCCAAATGTTTTTCCGGATGAAGATTTGATTATCTCGGCAGGGAATTTTCACGGACAACCGTTGGCTTTAACCTTAGATTTTTTAGGCTTAGCACTGGCCGAATTAGGCTCGATTTCAGAGCGAAGAACTTTCCAATTAATTTCTGGTTCGCGTGGTTTACCACCTTTCTTGGTGAAAAATGCAGGGTTAAACTCGGGCTTAATGATTAGTCAATATACAGCAGCCTCTATTGCAAGTGAAAATAAACAATTGTGTACACCTGCTTCGATAGATAGTATTGTGAGCAGTAACGGACAAGAAGATCACGTAAGTATGGGAGCGAACGCCGCAACAAAATGCCTACGCATTTGTGAAAATGTAGAACGGATTTTGGCTATAGAGCTGTTAACAGCCACCCAAGCACTAGAATTAAGAAGACCAGAAAAATCATCAGAAAAGATTGAAAAATTAGTAAGTGAATATCGTAAAGTAGTTTCGTTTAATGAGGCGGATCGGATATTATCAAAAGATATTAAAGCGAGTGTTGAGTTTATGAGAACAATGCTCATCGGATGAGAGGAAGCACTCATCCGATGAGCAAAATTTATTTCTTATACATCTGATTCAAGTTAACTGCTGGCATTTGCACCTTGGTTTGATCAGAGAAACTGCCTGAACATTTTTCAACTTTTATATTTTCAAGTTTAAAATCGGCCGCATGTAGTGTATTGATAAATAGATTCTTGATGAAATATTTTTTATCATTATCTGAACCATTTATTTTGATTTCAGATTCTCCCGTTGCGGTAATGGATAGGTTGTCGTAAGAACTTTCGCTGGTATCAAAATTAGCCCCATTCAATTTAACATTTAATGATTTTACTGCAATTTTATTTACAGACACTTCCTTAACCTCTTCTGTAGTAATTTGCAATGCATTTAGGGTTACGTCTTTATTTAAGGAAACACTACCCGATTTTCTCACATTTAGCTGAATCGAATCGGCTGTTGCATCGAGAAATAAATCGTTCGCATTGGCAATGTTTACTTGCTTAAGATCTTTACTATAAACAATTACTGTAATATAGTGACGATTATGTTCCATTTGCTTCATATTAAACCTAATCTGTAATTGACCATTTGCGTCAACATTAAAGTTGATCGAGTCCTTTAATTTTTTAGGAACTTTTATGCCATGATTTTCATCCTTAACAAAGTTGATATAGATGCCTAACTGTTTAGCATCCTCAATATTTACAGACGAGAATGCTGTAGCTATGGCTTTGCTTTCCATGTTTTCTGTAGGCGTACTAAAATGCTGTTCGGATTTCGTAGCAACGTCTTGCACATCTGAATAAGAACCTGGCTTATATTTTACTTGCGACACATAAATCATTCCCAATAATGGAATTAAAATTAGCGCAGATGCAAATGCGATTAATATTTTATTACTCTTCTTCATGTTCTTAAGGATTAAAATTTTCTTTAACAAAAGTGTTATATCGGGTTTCCAACTCATCAAATCCAATGTTTAGCAAATACACATTTCTGAAAACTACGGGTAGCTCATCGTCCATAAATTGCGTTTTTCTATAGCTTTTTACATGCGTCTGGGCTTGATCGGCGACAAAAAAACCTACCCCTCTTTTATTAGTGATTATATTTCTGCTTTGTAGTAATTCGTAGGTACGCATTACTGTATTTGGATTAACTTCCAACTCAACGGCTAGCTCTCTTACCGATGGCACTTTATCGTCGGTTTTCCATTTTTCGAGCAAAATATGTTCACAAACGTATTCTGCTATTTGAAGGTATATTGCCTTATTATCTCTAAATTCCATATCTATACCGTTTAAAATTAAACCTCTTTTTCTTTAAGGCGAACATACGTAATGGTCCAAAAAATTAGGGTGAGGACAATTAATATTAGCGATGCCAAAATCTCTGCTGTGCTCCTTTCATTAAACACATGTTTTGCGTTATCATAATCGATTGGAATTCTACCTTCAAACAATAATTTATTAGATTTTGCAATAATCGCAGCCCATATGCCCGAGAAAATCATCACGCAAATAGCGGTTTTGATGTAATGAAATTTTTCGAAATAAACAGAGCCCAGCAGAAAGATACTGGTTACAAAAAATGGAACCCAATAAATCGGCACAAACAGATCTGCCGTATTTTTTGTGAAGAAATATTGCATATTATTTAACTCATTATCGTTAAAGATCCCTCGAAGTTTACCAACAAAAGCAAGGTCTGTTAAATAAAATAAAAGAAGAAAACTAGCCGTGCTTAATATCGTAGTAAAGAAAATACCGGTTAAAAATTTCTCAAATGTAGAGGCTGGTATCATTAAATCGATAATAGCTTTTGGTTTTTGTCCTAAATGTGCAAAATAATTACTTGCAATAACGCTAATAAATAAAAAGCCGAACATTAAGAATAAAGGTTCTCTAAAATTTAAATCACGACTGCGGAATGGCGTTTCTTCTCTTAAAACCGACCATAGACTTCCAAAATAAAATGCAAGGAGCACGCCTAAAACTACTACCAAACTAATCAGGTAAATTTTCCCAAATTCTAGCCACTGTCTCTTCAACAATAGACTAAAACGTTGTATACTAAATGTGTTGTTCATCTTTGTTTCTTTTTAGTTAAAAATTGGTTTTAGTTTACTTTTCTCGGCCAATACTGCATTAAACAGCAGTTCAATATCGAGCTTGCTATCTTCGTTATGATAGTTTGGCATCACAACGTTATAACCAGCTAACGAGGGCTCTGAATAGATTACGGTTTCGTCTAACTCTTTTACACGCTTAAAGCATAATTTATTGGTAATTTCATCAACCGATGCTTTTAAAGCAATACTACTTTCGTCGAGCATAATTACGGTATCAATTAAATTATCTAAATCACGCACCTGGTGGGTCGAAATGATAATGCAACGATCGTCGGTCATAGCCGAGGCCATAATTTTACGGAATTGTGCTTTCGATGGAATATCTAAACCGTTTGTGGGCTCATCCATAATTATCAATCTGGCCTGCGTGGCTAAACCAAAGGCAATGATTACTTTTTTCTTTTGTCCGTAGCTCATGTTGATCAATTTCTGTGCAACGGGTATGTCGAACTCTGCCAGTAGCGCTGTGAAATACGGATGATCAAAATTTGGATAAAAGGCTGCATTTGCTTTTACAAAGGCATCTATTTTTACCGACGGCAAATAAAATTCTTCAGGGATAAAACAAACCTGTTGTAATAGGGATGGTTGTCGCTTAGCTGGATTGTAACCAAATACATCCATGGTTCCACTTTCGGCGTATACCAATCCGGCTAGGTTTTTTAATAAACTCGATTTGCCAGCGCCGTTCTTTCCTAGTAAGCCATAAATATGACCTGCGCTTAATTGCATGCTCATATTTTTGAATAACAGTTTGCCTTTGCTGTAACCAAAATTTAGGTTGTTGATTTTAATCATGCTCTACTGTATTAGTTAAATAATACACTAAAGTATGGTGAGATTTTGGAACTACCAAATTTATTTGAAAATAAATTTTGATTCGGCTGGTAGCCGAGGGATTGTTTTCTTTTCTTTTGATAGAAAAGAAACAAAAGATCAAGGCTGCGAATCTTAAGTTCGGGTAATACGTTAATTGTTTCCTTAGCCGAAAGATGAGCCGTTTCGCCGAAGGGGCTCCACTTCTCCATCTTTCTTAATTGCCGTAAAGAACAAGTATCGTAATTACAATTAACTATTCTCCTCCTTAAGATTCGAGGCCGATCCGCAAATCGCATATCCCTTATTATGAAAAATCATCTCACATCTAACTACTAAAACGGTACGTTAATCCCGAAACTCACATTTCGGCCTTGATTATAAATTCCTACTGGCTTATACCTACTCAAATGGTTATAATAAAGTTTATCACTTAAGTTCTGACCCGTAATCCATACATTCACTTTACCATTTTTAACTTTAAATGCGGTTCCAATACCTGCATCTAGTAAAGTATAACCATTGGTTTGTGTTTCAAAGCTATCAAACCGATCTTGTTTAAACACATTGGTTAAACCGATTTTAAAGAAACTATCATTTAACCCTTTAATGATTGGTTCAAAACGTAATTCGTTATTTAAACTTGCTGCAGGAATGAAAGGTAAGGCCGAATCGTTCGCCCTATTTGTTCCCTTTACATACGAAAACGTATTCTCGAAATGTATCGCTTTAATCAAATGAAAATCGATCGATGCCTCCCCTCCCACTAAACTAGCATCAGTTTGCACAAAACGATATACTGGTAAAATGGTAGTTAAACCTTCTTCGTCTGTAAACGGCGTAGTTTCATTATTAAAATTCCCGGGATAGATGTAATTATAAATGCGGTTACTATAGGCATTTAATCCGAAGGTTATTTTTTCTGCGGTATATTCCAAACCCAAATCAAATTGCAAACTGGTTTCTTGTTTTAAGTTACTATTTCCAATTTCGAATCTAAATGTACCTTCATGCCTACCATTTGCACCTAGTTCGGCAATATTTGGTGCCCTAAAACCTGATCCCGCATTGGCTCTAAACACCAAGTTTTTTGCCAATTCGTATGCTAAACCTAAAGATCCTGAAACATTAGAAAAACTATTCTCGAAGGCCGAAAACACGTGTTCGCCATCCTCAAGTAAATCTTTTCCATTTACATTTTTGTAATCGTAACGCAAACCAAAATTAACTGCTCCTTTATTAAAATTACGTTTTAAGTATCCAAAAACACCAATGTTATTGCTGTTGTAATCTGGAATCAAATATTCATCCCCAATGTTTGCATTGGTTTGATACATCCCTTGCAAACCAATAGTTGGCTCCCACACCCCTTTATTAGCAAATGAATACTTTACATCATAGGTATACGAGTTAAGGTCGAGGTGTAAGCCCGGTGCATCTTTGCTTTCTTCAAACTCTTTACGGATGTTCTTTTGAAAAGCAAACGTGCTTTTTAATTGTCCGCCTCCCAATAAAATATTACTATTTAAAGCAGCACGATAGTGATTAATATTTTGATAAGGAAGGGCAAGTTTACGGGTTCGCGCATCGGCTTTGCTGATTACATTTCCATTTTCATCTACAAAATTTCCATCTCCATCAGGGCCTTCTTCAACTAAACCCACATTAGTATTAAATCTCGAAAGGTTAAGATGTGTGTAGCCCCACGCTTTATTTAAACCTATCATTGCACTCGTATTTATCTCATTAAAACCAGCATTAGGGACTGTTTTCCCATTGTAACCAAAACCATAGGCGTTTTTGTACGAAACACGGCCGCGATAAACGAAACCGTCGTTATTGCCTTGCAGCATTAATGATGAGGCCGATAAGCCATTATTGGTAGCGTAATTGGTGGTGAAATTCCCATTAAAATCGCCTGCAGCCGGAACAAAATCATCAATAATATTAATTACTCCACCTAAGGCATCAGAACCATATAATAAACTTGCCGGACCTTTTAAAATCTCGACCCTTGCGGCAGCGAACTGATCAATTTGAACCCCATGTTCATCGCCCCATTGCTGGCCTTCCTCTCTTGCTCCATCAACAATTGTTAATACTCTGTTGTAACCTAGGCCACGAATAGATGGTTTAGAAATGGCCCCTCCTGTAGTTATTTGCGAAACGCCCGGCACTTTTGAAATTGCATCAACCAAATTAGTTCCAGCAGCTTGTGCTAATTTTTCACGGTTAACCGATACCACAGCTAAACTATTTGTTTTATTATTTGAGCTAAATGGCGTACCGGTAATTACCACTTCGGCACTTTCGATTACCGAAGGTTCGAGTATAAAATTAAGACTTTGTAAGTTAGTAAGATCTACCAATTGGGAAGTTGTCTTATAGCCTACATAACGTACCTCGACCAAAAATTTCCCTTTTGACGGGATATTTTTGATTAAGAATTCTCCATTTTCATTACTAATTGCAGTTGCTTTTAAATCGGATATATAAACAGTAGCTCCACTTAATGGCTCCTTGGTTTGAGCATCCGTAACTTTTCCTTTAATTTCTGCTAAATTATTAGCAAACAAAGGATTAACAAAATTAATTGCTAATAACATCACCAGTAAAAGGTGTAATTTCTTCATAATTATTTATTTATAGTAAATACTAGACGGGTCATAAGCGATTATACTTATGAAATACTAAGAAAACTATGAAGACAGTGGTGGGCCTCTGAGCGAGGTAGAGATTAGAGCCGTATATGCACTTGAAGGAGCAAGAACAACCCTTTTTAGTAACGTACTCTCCAAATAGGTAACTGTTAATTGTTCGGAAAGTGTATAATTTTTTTCGAAATGTGCCTTACATATCAAGCAATTCTCTTGCGGGGTTTTAAGGTGAAGTTTATGCGTACAATGTTTCTCTGCTGGCCTCTCATGCGAATCGGCGTGATGGTGCAAAGCACTCCATGGCGTAATGGCAAGGGAAAAAACCCATAGCATCATCACCGTTAGGATTTGGTTGATATGTGAACGCTTAATTTTCAATTTCAGTAACAAACCTAAGCAAATAACATAAATTTCATACATTTGGAATTGTAACATTGCGTTGATATGACCACAAACACCCTAGATTTATCCATCAAACAAACCCCAAATGGAACCCAATTAACCTGTAAAGGTTGGATTCAAGAAGCTGCATTAAGAATGTTATTAAACAATCTTGATCCAGAGGTTGCCGAACGACCTGAAGATTTAATTGTATATGGAGGCCGAGGAAAGGCTGCTCGTAACAAAGAAGCGTTAAGCCTGATTATCAAAGCCCTACAAAATCTTGAAGACGATGAAACTTTATTGATTCAATCGGGCAAACCCGTAGGCGTTTTACCTACCCATAAAGATGCTCCAAGGGTATTGATCTCTAATTCGCAATTGGTTCCGAAATGGGCTACCCAACAACATTTTGATGAATTGGAAGATAAGGGATTGATGATGTATGGCCAGATGACTGCTGGTTCGTGGATTTATATTGGCTCGCAAGGGATAGTGCAGGGCACTTATGAAACCTATTCGGCCTTAGCCAAAAAACACTTCCAAAGTAATTTAAAAGGAACGCTAAACGTAACCGCAGGTTTAGGCGGCATGGGGGGCGCCCAACCTTTAGCAATTACCATGAACCAAGGCGTTTGCCTAGCGGCGGATGTGGAAGAATGGCGAATAAAAAAACGTTTAGAAACCAGGTATATCGACGAAATAGCGTACAACATCGACGAAGCAATCGATAGAGCTGTGCAATACAAAAACGAAAACAAAGCCATCTCGATAGGCGTAGTGTGTAATGCCGTTGAGCTTTTGCAGCGTTTAATAGATCGTAACATTACACCCGATACTTTAACCGATCAAACTTCGGCACATGATCCATTAATTGGCTATTTCCCTGAAGGATTAAGTGTAGAAGAAGCAAGTGCATTAAGGACCAATGATCCTGAGGAGTATACCAAACAATCGTATACAACGATGGCAAAGCATGTAACCCAAATGTTAGCGCTTCAGAAACGTGGTGCAATTACATTCGATTATGGCAATAACCTTCGTGGAAGAGCTTTAGAAGCCGGAGTAAAAAATGCATTCGATTTCCCGGGTTTTGTGCCTGCTTACATTCGTCCGTTATTTTGTGAAGGTAAGGGGCCATTTCGATGGGCAGCTTTAAGTGGTGATCCTCAAGATATTTATGAAACGGATAAGCTAATACTCGAACTATTTCCAGAAAATGAAAGTTTACGACAATGGATCACCATGGCACAAGAACGCATTGCTTTTCAAGGTTTGCCAGCGCGTATTTGTTGGTTGGGCCAAGGCGAACGTGAGAAAGCAGGTTTAGCATTTAACAAGTTAGTGGCCGATGGAAAAGTAAAGGCACCGATTGCAATTGGTCGAGATCACTTAGATACAGGCTCGGTAGCTTCACCAAACCGTGAAACCGAAGCCATGCTAGATGGTTCGGATGCAGTAGCCGATTGGCCTATTTTAAATGCGTTAATTAATACCGCAGGTGGCGCAAGCTGGGTATCCTTACATCATGGTGGTGGGGTGGGAATTGGTTATTCGATCCATGCTGGGATGGTTATTGTTGCTGATGGTACAGCCGATGCTGCAGTTCGTATTAAAAGGGTATTGCATAACGATCCAGCGATGGGTGTTATCCGTCATGCAGATGCAGGATATGATATTGCAAAAGATACTTTGAGGAAGCATCGTTTAGGTTTAAAATAATATTTCCTCATCGGATGAGCATAAGCGCTCATCCGATGAGGGCAAATGAAGCTGATGATTAAACAATTTTTATTTGTGGGTTTAGGTGGTGCATTAGGCAGTATGCTTCGCTATGCAACCTCGCTTTTAACGGCCAAATATTACACCGCTACTTTTCCATTAGCAACTTTTATTACCAATGTTTTGGGGTGCTTATTAATTGGCGTTTTAATGGGCTATTTCGGTAAAAACGGAAATCAGAACCTACAATTTCTATTAATTACAGGATTTTGTGGCGGATACACTACCTTTTCTACATTTGCAGCAGAGAATATTTCTTTATGGCAGAGTCAGAATTACACTATGCTGATTACCTATACCATTGCCAGCGTGATTTTAGGTTGTATTGCAGTGGTATTGGGGGTAATGATTAGCAGATATTAGTCTTTATAATAGGCATCAAATAACTGATTTCTAAATTTATAATCAGGATCGTATTTCTTTTTTAGTTTAAAAAACTGCTTTGCATTTGGATATGCCTTATTGAATTGTTGTGGGGTAGCGATGATTTGGTAGGGTAAGTAATAAGACCCATTAACCGATAAAGAAGCATTTATTAATTCATTTGTCCAACTTTTAACCTTTGCATTGTCTTTAATAGAGACGCCTTGCTTATAGTAAATTACAAATGCAAATACTTCCTCTTTTGCCCAAGCCATTGCAGATAAACTATCTTTTACCGCGTGTCGAATAGAAACGTTCATTACGTTAACTTCATGCTTCTTGAAAATATTTACCATTTTAGGATAAAATTTATCAAATTGTGCAATCGGGATAAAATATTCTTGTAACACGTAGGTCTCTTTTTTTCTCGAACCCGGATCGAGCTCATTCACATCATAAGTAGCTTCATAATTTCGCCATGCAACTTGATTTTTGGCATAAAAAATCGGGTCCATAACTGATCTTCTTATCCATTTCCCGAAAGATGAGCCTGAAACTAAACGTAATGCTAAACGATTTAGAAACAGCTTTTTGTTTATAGGTTTTAATCTACTTTTTAACGTTAGGCCTTTCGTTGTTTTTACATGTGAAATAGCTCTAACATAGCGGTAAGAATTGGGGTAGATTACAGTATTGTGGAAAATAATTTCTTCATTATTGCGTATTGATTTTTGAAAGTAACTGGCATAACTAGAGAGGTTCATTATAGTATCAAGCCGTTCAATTCTGCTATTATTAGTTAACTCTAGTGTAATTTCGGCAATAACCCCTAACCCTCCATAGCCACCAACCACGGCTGCGAATAGTTCTTTATTCAAAGTTGGACTTACCATCACCACATCTCCATTAGCTAAAACCATTTTAATTTGCTTAACGGTAGAAATAATAGCACCTTCGCCCACATATCGGCCATGAACATTAACGCTTAACGAGCCCCCTACTGTAAAGTTCGAGTAGCTCTGCATTACCTTAACAGACAAATCATATTTATCAATGAATTGAATCAATTCTCTCCATCTAATCCCCGATTGTACTGTTATTTCTCTCCTTTCTTTTGAAAAAGCAACAATTTGATTGAACTTTCTCATATCGAGCTGAAGTGCTTGAGAAGTGGCTGTTTGTCCGCCCATGCTAAATCTCCCTCCTCCAATAGAGATTGGCCCTTTGTGATGTTTTACAGCGGCTTTAATTTCATCAACGGATGTTGGTGTAATAATAGCGCGTACTTTAATAGGATTAAGCTGAGTAATATCATTTACGATATTTGCTTCTTCTTTTACCCTTTCATTACAGGAATAAATAAATACAAATAGTAGTAAATACAGATATTTTATTTTACCCATTATAAACATCCATATAATTCAACATTTCTTTAAAGTAATTTATCAATTTCTTTAATTGCCGCAGCATCTGATGGCATCGGAGCAGCCATGCTTACCATTTTAAAATTTCTATCTATCAGTAAGCTTCGTGGAATACCAACAATAGTATATGCTTGTAATTTTGAGCGATTAATTAGCCATTGAAGACCATCTGCCTTGCGTTGTGCAATGCTGTTCTTCCAGAGAGCCTCACTGTCATCAATCGATAAAGAAACAAAAACAACATCGGGATTAGCCGCATATTTTTGTTTCAACTTTTCGTAGCTCGGCATTTCTACCATGCAGGGTCCACACCAAGTAGCCCAAAGATCTACATAAATTACTTTCCCCTTTAAACTACTTAGATTTATCTTTTTCCCATTTTGGTTTATTGCCATAAAATCTACTGCTGTATCTCCTTTACCAAATGCCATTAAATAATTGTGCATTTGAGAAACTGCAGCTTTATAGTTAGGCACTTTTAACTGAGTGATTTCAGCCTTAAAGGGGGCAAGTAATTGTTTATCGCTCTGCTTTTGCATATTTCGTACGATTGTACTTACAGTATAAAATTCTTTTATTTTTTCTACATCTGCTGGTTTTCCGCCATGGGCGATTACCTCTTCAGCAATGTCGCGATATACCACTAACTTCATCAAACTAGGGTCGATAAAGTCTTTACTACATGTTTTTACCTTCGCTGCAATCGAATTCATATATTTTTCAGTAAACGCTTTTTCCTCTTCCCCTTTAAGTTTAAATTTCATTACTGAATAGGTTTCTCCGCTAAAAAGGCTGTTTACTAAATCAGCCTTAATACGTGCAGTTTCCAATCGCCTAAATTCTGGGGTAATTTTAGTTACTGTGGCTAGTTCTTTACCTCGAGCTGAAGCCATTTCTTCTACAGTAGTAATGGTTTCTTCTGGTGTATTTTTAATATTTTTACCAGCCTCTATAAAAGACCCACCTTTCGGAAAGGGTGTATTTTTGAGATATGTATTTGCTTCGGCACCAATGCCGTTAAAAGTTGCTTTTCGAGGGTCGCTGTAATCAATATACACTTCCAAATTATCGTTAGGAGAAAGGTAAAGTTGATTACGCCCCAATCGAAAATAATTTGCTTCGCTAACTTTAAATTTGATGCTAAAATTACCTAGCGAGTCTGGCACAATCATACGAGTTGCTGTTGGGGGCCACAGGTATTGAAATTCAGACATATCTTCAATCTGAACCTGATTATTAAAGCCTTTGAGTTTTCCTTTTAACTGTACATAGGTATCTTTTTGCGCAAAAGCGGATGTTGTGATGGTAAAGAGGAGACAGCAGATTATTGTATTAAATAATTTCATAACGATGCAATTAGCTGTACTAAAATAGCATAATTAAATTGCATGGTGCTTATTTTAACGCAAAGAAAAATAAGAGATTCGCAAAGAGTACGAAGGATTACATTTCTGTCTTTGTGGTACTTTGCGAAAACTCCGTGCTCTTTGCGTTAAATAGATGTTAAAATCTAAACATCGTTTCTCTTCCGCCAACTTTACCACCAAAATTTTGAATATTGTAGGTTAAGGTTACTAGTCCATGGCGACCAAGGTTATAAGTTCTAACATCTCTTAAGGTATTTTCATTGATATTTAAATATCTTCTGGTATTGGTATTTAAAATATCGTTAATGGCACATTTTAGCTGTAATCTGTCGCTTTTCATAAAAAGAAGAGTTACCGCAGCATTCCAAATTTGAACGTTGGGATTCGCTCCCCCTACTGATCGTGTATTGTACTGTAAGCGATACGTAGTTTCCCAAACTACTTTTTTTGGTAGGCGAACAATCAGCTCACTATCACTACTGTGCGTTTGATAATTAATTTTTTCAAAATATGTATCAGAATATATGCTTTTGCTAAATGCGATGCTATACGATTCGCTAAATTCTATCTTATCGTTCAAGTTAATTCTTCCTCCCAATCTTGGGCCAATGGTAAAATTATCGGTATAGCTTTTGATGTCATCTACACTTACAACACTACGGTTATAGTTAGACCAGAAGCCTGTATTAACTGTAAATTGTCTTTTAGTGTTCTTAAAATCTTTCGACAAATTGCCATTAGCATGGAATTGCCAAATACCATCTTCATTTATCGGAGTAGAAGTTTGCTTACCATTGCTGCTCACCTCTCTCGCCATAATTACACCATCATTTTGAATACTTCCACCTAAATAAGCGTTATAACTCAACGTTCTTTTGATGTCATATTTGTAAATGTTTAAATTAACTTGATGTGTTTTAGATGGGCGTAAATTTGGATTGCCATTTTGGACAAATAAAGGGTTGGTGTTATTGGCAACCGGCTGGATATATCGAATGTCGGGTTCTCTAAAAGATGGAGTATAGTTTAGATTTAAATCTTTGTACCTAATGTTAAGTTGAGGTGCAAAGAAAGTAAAATGTTGCTCAAAATTGGAGCTGTTTTCGAACTTGTTTTCTAAATCGATCGTATTAAAAACTACCCCCGGTTGAATATTTAAATCCTTGTTCACTTTCCATCTCAAACTAGCCCTATTATTCGTTTTATAGCCGCTTTGCATAACCGTTTCACTTAAAGAAGGGACAGCTATGTTATACGCTTGATTATTGGGGTCTTTATAAAATGTAGCTAGCGCATTTTCGTTATCGATATAATTGCTATTTGTAGCAATATTTAAACTTAATACCTTGCTTAGTGGTTCGGTATAATTGCCATTAAAATTTAGGTTAAAATTATAGATGTTGTTATCTCTTAGCTGATCTAAAGTAACACTTGATACGGGATTGAAATAATTGTTCTGCGCTAGGTTGAAATTATCTGTTAAATTATCTCTCTTACTTACATTTAAAGTAAGGTTCAAAGAGCGGCCTGCTTTTTTAAAATCTTTCCAAAGGCTCGACGATAAGTTGTATTGTGTGTCATTGCCTTTTAATCTAGAAATATTACTACCATTGTTTACAGGTTCATTACCTAAACCAATACTAGTTGTTCGTAAGTCGCCGCGGTTATTCGCGATACCAATAGATAAGCTCGGCTCTATTGTTAACCTGGTTAAGCTATCGAGCTTAGCTTCTATTCTGGCGCCTAAGTTGTGACTATAACTTATATTGGTTTGTACCGACTTAGAATTGGTAAAGAGTTTGTTGCTGCCCAACGTTTGCTCAACGTCGGTTAGTTGATTTAAGAAATTATCACTATAGCCAAGAAAATATTTGCCATTAATTTTTATGCCTTTTTTGGTAAGGGTATTAAAATTTGCACCGGCACCTGCCGATTGTTGTACGCCCCCAGACATGGCTCCTCCAAATGAAATGCCATTTAGGGCAAACCCACCTTCGCTATTCATCATCATAGAGTTGACGCCGGTTCTCGAAAACCCGCCAATACGCATGATATCGCTCATGTTAAAACCAGGTTTGTTTACATTATTGCCATATCCCAGAATACTTACTTGTGTAGTATCCCTAAAGAAATTCATAATACCGCCACCTTCAAAAAGATCTCGTGGGCCACCTCCAGCATATATTTTTCCGAAAGCACCACTCTTAATCGCCTTTTTCAGTTTTAGGTTAATGATTTGAGGAACATTACCAGCTACAATATCCGGATCTCTGCGTTTAGCCTCGGGATCGTCAGATAACTGCACTTTATCGATAATATTAGCCGGGAGATTTTTAGTAGCAATTTGTTGATCGCCACCAAAGAACTCTTTCCCATCTACCAAAATTTTACTCACTGCTTTCCCGTTTACCTGAATAGATCCATCGGCTGCAATTTCTACACCAGGAAGCTTTTTCAATAGATCCTCGACTACAGCACTTGGCAATGTTTTAAAAGATTCGGCATTAAATTCGATGGTATCTTTACGAACAATAATTGGCGGACGTTCGCCCATTATCTCTACTTCATTTAATGCAGTAGGGGATACAGATAGCAATAGCTTCCCCAAATTTAACTCAGGTAACGTTGAGCTCAACATCACTTCTTTTCGAAGCACTTTGTATTGCCAAGCATTGATTATTAGACGATAATTTACATTTAATTGTAGGTTTGGAACTTTAAATACCCCCTTATCATCTGATAATTTATAGGTAGTTAGCACGCTATCTCCAACCTTAAAAACAGATATTGTGGCATAATTCAGTGTCTTTTTTTGGTCGGCACTATCTAATAAAATTCCGCTAATGTTTCCTTTTTGGGCAAAAGCGGTTGCGATTGAAAAGGTTAAAATAAGGCTAAGTACTACTTTCTTCATAAATTGTTTGTTGGGTTATCTAGCATTCGAATGTACGAAACATTTCGTATAAAGAATATAGCATGTGAGCTAAATTCTACAACCATGACGCAGCATGTTATAAAATGTGACAAACCTTAACATAAATGTGACGAAACAGGCCTAGCTACAATAGAATCTTGTTGCTTACTTCTTTATCGATAGTGATAAAGCCTGGGTACTTAACCAATTCATTTCCTACACGGATAGAGGGCTTAATTTTGATGGTTACCAACCCTACTTCAGTTACCCCTTTAGAAGCACCTGATAAGAATTTACTAATGTCTTCGAGCGTTTTGCCATTACTTATAAATTGATAAATATTTGCATTTAGTTGCACAGGAACTTGTATTTTTTGTCCCGGTTCAATTTGCACAACTTGCTCTACTACCCCGTTAGCAATTTCCTGCTTATTGATAAGAATAATATAATCGAAGTTATTAATAGCCGCCAAATTAGTAGACGGGTTTGTAATCTCTACATTCAAAGTTGCCTTAAGCGGCACATCTTGACGTAAAAGCCCCAATGCTAATGCAGGCAAACCAGCTATATTGATAGATTGTTGGTCGATTATTTTTTTAATATCCGTTCCTGCAACCGTTAAGTTACTTGCGCTTATAAATTTATATTCACACTGTTCCAGTGCTTTAATCTGTTGGGCTTGTTTATTGATGCCACAGCTGGTAAGGATAAGTGCAGAAAGGGTAAGCAGAAATAATTTCTTCATGTAATGATAACGTAAAAATTACGACAAAGGTATGAAAAAAGAGTTTAGCGTAGGGCCCTGAGCGTCTGGTACGCTTATCGCCTATCGCTTAACGCATTGTGTTTGTTAAATTTTCCTTATTTTAGTCCACCAAACCCTGTTATGAACACTCGTTTTTACTTTCTACTTACCTGTTTATGCTTTCCGGTGCTCCTGAAAGCTCAAATGCAACAATTAAACGCTAGCGAAATTGCTATCGGTCTCGAAAAATTAAGTGTTAAAGGGAGCGCGCTCTATATTGCAGCTCACCCTGATGATGAAAACACGCGTCTATTAGCCTACTTGGCAAAAGAAGTAAAAGTAAAAACAGGATATTTATCATTAACTCGGGGCGATGGTGGTCAGAATTTAATTGGCAATGAGCAAGCCGAGCTATTAGGCTTAATACGCACACAAGAATTGCTTGCCGCGAGAAAAGTTGATGGTGCCGAACAGTTTTTTACCCGAGCAAACGACTTTGGTTTTTCTAAAACTTCTGACGAGAGCTTTAAGATTTGGGGTAAGGAACAAATTTTAGCTGATGTAGTTTGGGTAATCCGCAACTTTAAACCTGATGTAATTATTACGCGTTTTCCGGAAGATTCAAGAGCAGGTCACGGGCATCATTCGGGCTCAGCTATACTTGCTAAAGAAGCTTTTTATGCGGCAGCCGATCCAAAACGGTTTCCAGAACAGCTTAAATATGTTAGCATTTGGCAAGCAAAACGCATAGTGTGGAATACCTTTAATTTCGGAGGGACTAATACTACAGCTACCGACCAGCTTAAATTGGACGTAGGTCTATTCAACCCCTTATTAGGCAAAGGTTACGGCGAAATTGCAGCAATTAGTAGAACAAATCACAAAAGCCAAGGCTTTGGATCCACATTACAACGAGGTGAAGCGGTCGAATATTTTAGTCACCTAGCTGGCGAACCTGCAAAAACATCACTTTTTGATGGTATAAATATGGCTATAGGTAACCCAAAAGCCGAATCTCTGCTAACCGAAATCCAGTCCAATTATAAAGCAAATGCACCATGGCAATCCCTACCAAATTTGTTAAAATTAAAAAAGGAACTCAAAAACAATATACTTCTAGACGAACTAATTTTAGCTTGTGCAGGTGTTTGGCTCGAAGCAAATACGGCCGAACGCACCTATGCGGTTGGCGATTCAATCCCAGTAAGAATTCAAGCTATGGTAAGAACCAAAGCAAATTTATCACTTTCACTAGCCCTTGCAAATCAAAAATCGATTGCTATCCAACCTAATAAGCTAATCAATATCGATTATAAAGTTGCAGCTAGCGAAAGTACCCAACCCTATTGGCTCAAAAAAAATCACCCAATTGGGCAATTTGCGATCGAAACACAATCGCTCGTTGGCTATCCAGAGAATCCAAATCCATTAAGTGTACACCTTCAGCTAACCGTAAATGATCAAATAATTGAATTAAATAGCCCAATTGTTTACAAATCAACCGACCCCATCAAGGGTGAAAAGTACCAACCATTGGTATTGGCTCCTCGAGTTACGGCAACGCTAAGTGATAAGGCCTACATCTTTACCGACAATACCCCTAAAATAATAACTGTTCAGCTTAAAAATTTTGGCATACAGAGTAGCGGTTCTGTTACTGCCCAGCTCCCAAAAGGGTGGAAAAGCAGTCCCGAAAAAATAGATTTTAATCTAACTAAAAAGGGAGACGAGCAAACCGTCAGCTTTAGCGTAACCCCAAGCAATGAAACAAACAGTGGAAATCTTGTTTTACAGGTAAACACAAATGGAAGCTTAAGTGATAAAGGCTTAAAGACCATAAATTACGATCATATCCCAAATATTACGATCTTCCCACAAGCCGTAGCAAGAGTAGAAAAAATTGATTTAAAAATTGCTGGAAAACGTATTGCGTACATCGATGGCGCAGGAGATTTAGTGGCCGACGCCTTAAAACAAATTGGATATGAGGTTACCCATTTAACGCCATCGCAAATTTTAACAAACGATCTTTCAGCTTACGATGCCATTGTTACGGGTGTTCGTTTATATAACATTAGCGAAGAGGTTAAAACAATGCAACCAAAACTATTAAGTTATGTACAAAATGGCGGAACGTTATTAATCCAGTACAATGTAAATAACGGTTTAAAAACTCAAAATATTGGTCCTTACCCATTTAAGTTAGCCAATAAAAGAGTAACCGAAGAAGATGCTAAAGTTAATTTTCTAACCCCTCAACATGCTTCATTAAATTATCCAAACAAAATAACCGAGAAAGATTTTGAAGGCTGGGTACAAGAACGTGGACTTTATTTTGCAACAGACATCGACCCAAAATACACCACTATATTAGGGATGAATGATACAGGTGAAACTTCTGCAGATGGATCATTACTGATTGGCGATTATGGAAAAGGGAAATTTGTATATACTTCATTAGTTTTTTTTAGAGAATTGCCAGCAGGTGTACCTGGAGCCTACCGCTTATTTGCAAATTTATTAGCCACAAAACCTTAGCATGAAAAAAAAGGGATTTCAACAATTTTATCTATGGCTAGTGATATGGTTGGTAGTGTTGATTGCTTTATTTTACGCCTTTACTAATTATTTCGCATGAGTTATATTGACTGGGCTGTTTTAATCACTACCCTACTCGCTATTGTAGGTTACGGCGTTTACAAAAGTAGGGGTGCTCAAAGTATGGACTCGTACTTATTGGGAAATCAAAGTTTACCATGGTATACGGTTTGTCTTTCGGTGATGGCTACACAGGCAAGTGCAATTACCTTTCTATCGGCCCCAGGTTTAGCCTACTCTTCGGGCATGAGCTTCGTTCAATTTTATTTTGGCTTGCCATTGGCGATGATTGTACTTTGCATCACTTTTGTACCTATTTTTCATCGACTTAAAGTATATACTGCGTATGAATATTTAGAGCAACGGTTCGACCTAAACACAAGAGCTTTAACTGCCTTTTTATTTCTTATTCAAAGAGGGTTATCAACAGGGATTACCATTTATGCCCCCTCTATTATCTTATCAACCATCCTTAATATCGACACCACCTATACCACACTTTTTATTGGTGGGTTAGTCGTTTTTTATACCGTTTATGGTGGAACGAAAGCAGTTTCGTATACTCAACTTCTACAAATGAGCATTATCTTTTGTGGATTGTTTGCTGCAGGTATTTTAGTGGTTCATTTATTGCCTGGCAATGTTGGTTTCGGCAAAGCAATTGCCATTGCAGGTAAAATGGGCCGAACAAATGCCATCGATTTTAGCTTCGACTGGAACAATCCATATACGGTTTGGAGCGGCTTAATTGGCGGCTTTTTCTTGCAGCTCTCTTATTTTGGCACCGACCAAAGTCAGGTAGGCAGATACCTCACAGGGGCTTCCGTAAATCAAAGTCGACTGGGTTTAATGATGAATGGACTGGTTAAAATACCAATGCAATTCTTGATTTTACTTATTGGCGTGCTTGTTTTTACTTTTTATCAATACAATAAAGCTCCTTTATTTTTCAACAGCTATGAGTTAAACAAATTAGAAAAGAGCCCATATAAAGCAGAACTAAAAAAAATAAACGCTGATTATAATGCTGTTTTTGAAAATAAAAGAAAAGAAGTAATTAAACTCGAACAGGCTTTAACGGCTGATAATAAGGGAGCCATTGATGTGCAACGGATTGCCGTTAAAGAAGCCGATCTAGCTACCAAAACTATTCGTGCCGAACTAACCGGTTTAATGCTTAAAAATGATGAAAATGCAGCCGTAAATGACAATAATTACATCTTTTTAAGTTTCGTTACCGAGTATCTACCTAAGGGATTAATTGGTTTATTAATTGCCATTATCTTTTTAGCTTCAATGGGGTCAACAGCAAGTGCATTAAACTCTTTGGCGTCGACCAGTGTAATTGATATTTACAAAAGATTAATCAATAAGGAGGCTACCGATAAACAATATGTAGCGGCTTCTCGTTGGGCAACGATAATTTGGGGCATTGTATGTATCCTTATGGCCTTGTTTACCAGTAAAATCGGCAATCTTTTAGAGGCTGTAAATATATTAGGCTCCTTTATTTATGGAACCATTTTGGGAGTATTTGTGGTTGCCTTTTACTTAAAAAATGTTGGTGCAAAAGCGGTATTTATGGCTGCTATTTTAGCCGAAGTAATTGTTTGTATTTGTGGCTTTACTGAAGTGGTTGCCTATTTATGGCTCAACGTAATTGGCTGTTTATTGGTGGTGATACTATCGTTGATATTAACTTTGACAAACTTTAAAAGTTTGTCAAAGTAGTAGATTAATTAATAATTTTAATTTCTTGGTCTAGCTTCAATTCTAGTTTCTGTACGCGTTACTGTTTTAGTAGTAGTATTTGGTCCTGGAACGCTTGCTTTAGCTTGATTAGTCGCTTCCTTCAATAATTGGGTATTTAAGCGAATATATTCCTCGTTTTTACTTTCTGTAGCCACCGTAACACCAGCTAATGCTGTTGTTTGTGCACCCGCTATATCGCCCATTTTTAATTGAACACGGCCTTTCCATAATTTTACCCATGGTGCTTTTGGATCTGCCTTTTCGGCTTCATTCATCCAGCTTAAAGCGGTTGCTAAATCTTTGCCATTTTCGAAATAATATTGTGCTGCCTGAAAATACGGTTTTTTATCTGTTTTCATTGCTGCATCAATGCTCGCCATTACTTTGGCGTCAACAGATGTAGTTAGATTAACAGCAACTGCAGTATTTTCCCATAAGATTTGAAGTTGAGCAGAGGTTGGTTTTACATTAGCAAATTGAATAGTAAACGTTTCCATCTTTTCTTTCATCGCCATTGGCTTAACTTTAAAACGTGCAAAATCATCGGCTTCGTTATAGGTATATGCGCCCCATGTTTTTGAGGTTTTGCTCAAAATAACCGTCCATTCACTTTTGTTAGGAATAGTAAATAAGCCGTACTCACCTGCAGGAATGTCTTTCCCTTCGATGGTTACATCGTCACTAAATTTAATTACGGTTGCAGAGTTTGCTCCGGTACGCCAAACTTTATCATAAGGTTCTAAAGCACCGAATATTTTACGCCCCTTCATACTTGGACGCGAATAGGTTAAAGTAATTTTTCCTAATCCAAATTCTTGAATTACGGTTTGCCCGCTACTTGCCGCAGGCATTTTAACGCCTTGAGCCTTACTTTCGGTCTGTAAGCCTAGTACCACAAAAAGTAATACTGCTGATTTGATTATTGAGTTCATATTTTTTGTTATTTAGTTTTCAGGTTAAAAATAAGTATATCTTACTCAATTTTAGCAAAAAACAAATTCTGTTTGTCATCAAAAAATCAAGACTACATGTAATAGTGTTACAATCTATTATAGTGCTTATCTTGGTCTACCCTTAAAATGAAGAAAGAGACAATAAGTATTTTAGGTTGTGGCTGGTATGGTTTAGCCGTAGCGCAGGCTTTATTGGCCGATGGATACCTTGTTAAGGGATCGACCACTAACCCGCAGAAGTTAGCTTCATTAAAAGAAATAGGTATTGAACCTTATCTGATCAATTTAGCTAGCGATACTGATCAATTCGATACCGAATTCTTTATCTGCGATGTGCTCATTATAAGCATCCCACCTAGAAAAAGAGAGAATGATTTGATGAGTTATGTTGATCAAATTAAGCGTATTAGCTTGATGGAGTTTAATCAGGTGATTTTTATAAGTTCGACGGGCATTTATCAAGATGGGAATTTTATAGTTGATGAAAATACCGTTCCACAACCCACTAGCGAGGTTGGAAAATCGCTACTTACTGCAGAAACTCTCTTAAGGCAAAGTAGCCATTTTACAACTACTATTATTCGCTTTGGCGGATTGATAGGGCCCAATAGAAATTTAGCAAGGCACTTTGCAGGCAAGGTGGGGATTTCGAATGGATTAGCACCGATAAATTTAATCCACTTACACGATTGTATCGGCTTAACAAAAGCCATTTTGCATAAAAAAACTTTCGGATTAATTTATCACGGTGTTGCTCCAACACATCCAACCAGGTCAGACTTCTATATGCAGGCTTGCATTGATTCGGGATTTGAAAAACCAGAATTTATACAAGAGTTATTAGATTGGAAACAGATAGAAAGTGTTGTAGTGCCTGCTGTACTAAAATACGAATGGAAGGTTTTGTTTTAGCTAGGCCATGGCCAACTTACTCACATTTCTGTAAGGATATTCGTTAAAAATGTGTCGTCTTGCAAATCTTCCTGGCGAATCGGCATTTACCAACTTAATATAGATGGCTCTAGGCACGTCGAAATACTCGTAGCCGCTGCCATCAAAAAAATCGATACGTAGAATTTGATCTTTAAACTGAAAATCTTGGATATTAGATAAAGTTGTGGTTTGAACGTACTCTTCTTTAGCATGTTCTAATGTTTCGGGTGCAATGCTCACTAAAAAAGTATATGCTTCGATAATTTCTTTGCTCTTAGCTTCGGCCGCTTGTTGGCTTTCTACACTTTCAGAAAACTTATCAGGATGCCAATCTTTCATTAAGCCCCTATAGATGCTCTTAATTTCTTTTAACTCGGTAGCCTTTGTAACGCCTAAAATTTTTCTGTAATCTCCAACTTTTTTCATAAACTTTTTTATATGTTATTGTTTATGAAAGGCTTGCAAGTTAATATCACAAAAGCAACAGGGAAACAATTTTTGTGCAAAGGTACGGAATTTTAGGGAGAATTACAAGCAGAACGAACTTCTTGATATTCACCACCCAAGATACCAAAATTTTAAATGCTAGGGTGTCTCAGGTGGTAAAAAGAAAGATTACTTCGTTATAGGCTGTCCTTTAATCCACAAAGCAAGGTCTTCGATTAGTTTTTCAGAAACATTTGCAGGCACTTGGTATTGCGCAGCAGTTCCTTTTTCGGTTTGAGTTGTAAGCAAGTGATTTAACTCTGGATAATATTTTAGACTTACATTTTTCTTTTTATTCAATGCTGCCTCCCATAAGTTATAATCTTGTTGTGAAACTTGAAAATCATTTCCACCTTGGACAACAAATATTCTCTTATTCAATTTTTTTGCGGTGGCTACTTGATCATACGCGTTTAAATTTACCCAGTACGAAGCTGGCAAGCCAATAATCACCGAATCTGCTTTAATGTTCCCAAGTTGAGTTATTCTACTTCTGTCAACATCCGTTAAGATAGTATCGAGTTGTTTCTTTCCGGCTTGTGTTGTGTCTTTAGCAAGGCTAAAATAATATTTATTTTGTTCAACAATAATATCTGTCAACTTTCTAGCTGGGGCGGCGGCCAAAATAATTCCATTTAAATCTGGAGCTAAGGTGGCTAGTTGAGGCGCCAACATCCCGCCTAAACTATGGCCAAATAGATAGATATTTTTAGGATCTGCACCTTTAATCGCTTTAGCAGATGTGATAGCTGCTAATGCATCATCCGTTACTTCTTCTTTTATGGTAAACGCTTTGTTAAACTCATTTGCATATAACAATGTACGTTTTACATAACGAATGGTACCAATACCCTTTGCTGCTAAACCAATCGCTAGGTCCTTAAATGGTTTGTTTGTACCAATAGTTTCGTCCATATCGCTAGGACCAGAGCCATGTACCAAAACCACCATCGGAAAACTACTTATATTCTTTGGGGTGGTAACCACTGCGGCTAACTGATGACCTTTCGTATTTAAGTATATAGATTTCTCTTGATATTTTGTAGTATCTGCATAACTGGGCAAAGCATATGTGGCCAATTTTGGAGGCATATAGAGGCCTACCAACATTTCGGCTTTGTTAAATCCGAGTATAAAGTTTTGGTTATCTTTTTCGAATTTCCCTTCAACTGTTACGGCAAAAAATTCGCCCTGTACCTTACTTTGTATTGCGTCTAAAGATTTAACATCTCCAAGTTTTGATTTAATATTTGCCCAAATCTGTTTTAGATTTTCAGGCGAAACTTTGGCTTGCTCTGCTACATCAAAATACATATGAGCAGTATCAAACTTTCCAGTTTCCATATAATAGAAAAAGTTATTCGCTTTGTTGAATAAGCTAATTACATTTTGGGAAAAAGAGACTTTGCCAATGCAAAGCAATAGCGTCAATAAAAAAATTTTCTTCATAACATTAAATCAGTCCACATTTAGCGGAACTCAAAGTTAATGATAATTAAAGCCTTTTATTGTTAAAAATTGTGAAATTATATTCCTTATGTGGCAAAAGGATTATACAATTAACTCGGCATCAATTGAAATCTCTGCATTTACCAGTTTAGAAATTGGGCAATTCGCTTTTGCATCTGCAACTAATTCATCGAATTTTGCTTTCGATAAGCCAGGGGCTTTTACTTTAACTTCTAAATGAATATTTGTAATTTCTCCTTTTTCGGGATTTAAGTTAACTATTGCTTTTGTAACAATTTCTTCTGGAGTGATATTTTCAGCAGAAATATTAAAACTTAATTTCATCGAAAAACATCCACTATGTGCTGCGGCTACAAGTTCTTCAGGGTTTGTTCCCACCCCCTCTTCAAAACGGCTTTTGAACGAATATTGTGTAGCCGTTAATGTTCCACTTTGTGTGGTTAACGTTCCATTACCATCTTTTCCGGTACCATTCCAAATGGCTGTTGCGTGTCTCTTCATTTGTTTTTTTAATTAAAACTTAATTTATACCTCTTTTGTTTTCAAATAGCTTTATCTGACAATAAATTTATGTCTTATTTCTGATAAAAGTAGTAAGTTTAAATTATCATTGTATAAAATATATTTGAATCTAAATTAAACCCCTCAAGCCTTGACAAAACAAGCTAAACGTTATAAGAATATCTTAGTTATTGAAGATAATCATGCTATTTTGGACGTAATTACACTAATTCTTCAAAGCGAAGCTTATAAAGTTGCGGGGCTAAATAAGAGTGCGGATATGATGCAACACATCGATGCATTTAAACCCGACATGATGATATTGGATATTATGCTGCCAGATGCCGATGGTCGGGAGTTATTAACCCAAATTCGAACTAACCCAGCAACTAAAAATATTGCAGTTTTAATGATTTCTGCAAAATATACAGCCGAAAACATCCAACACGGAGAGCACATACCAAATGGTTTTTTAGCCAAGCCTTTTGATATTGATGACCTCTTAGATAAAATCGAAGGAATATTAGAAGGGAAAACATATCTATGAACGCTAACGAACAACTAATTCGTCATTTTTATACCTGCTTTAAAAACAAAGATTTTAAAGGCATGCAAGATTGTTATGCAGACACTGCAACTTTTAGTGATGCCGTATTTAAAAACTTAAATGCCGACCAGGTTAAAGCAATGTGGCAAATGTTAATCGTAAAAGGAAAAGATTTTCATTTAGAGTTTAAAGATATTTCAGCAACTGAAAATAGCGCCAAGGCACATTGGGATGCTTTTTACACATTTTCTGGCACAGGAAAAAAGGTGATTAATCGCATCGATGCTACATTTGAAATCGAAAATGGAAAGATTAGTAGACATACTGATAGTTTTAACTTTCATACCTGGGCTAAACAGGCTTTAGGCTTAACTGGCTTCTTATTCGGCTGGGCAAGTTTTCTAAATAAAAAAGTTTCAGCTCAGGCAATGAAGAATTTGGATAGCTTTATGGCGAAAGGTTAATCTTCTTAACATGAAAGATAATTTTTCGGCACAATCTTCTAAGTACGCTAAGTTCAGGCCCACTTATCCTAAAGATTTGTACGATTTTTTGATCGCTCATGTTGATCAAAAACATAGCGCCTGGGATTGCGCCACGGGGAATGGTCAGGTTGCGGTCGAATTAGCAAAACAGTTCAACAACGTTTATGCTACAGACATCAGTGGTGCGCAGTTAAAAGAAGCCCCACAACTCTCAAATATCCATTACAAGGTTGAAAGTGCAGAACACACTAGCTTTGAAGACAGTAAATTTGACCTCATTACCGTTGCACAAGCCATACATTGGTTTAATTTTAATGAATTCTTCACTGAAGTAAGCCGTGTACTTAAACCAAATGGCATATTTGCTGCATTTGGCTACGATTTAATGAAGATCAATCCCGAAATTGATCAACTGATTTTCTATTTATATGAAGATATTTTAGGTTCCTATTGGGATGTTGAGCGGAAGCATATCGAAGATGGCTATCTCACTATCCCATTTCCATTTCAGGAGATTGAAAGTCCGACTCTCTCCATGCACACCAATTGGCATTTCGATGAGTTAATTGGTTACTTAGAAACATGGTCGTCCTTACAACACTACTTAAGAAAAAACGACAAGAATCCGATTGATTTTGTATACGATGATTTGAAAACTGCCTGGGGAGAACACCAAAAGAGAGGTGTCCATTTTAACCTTATTTTAAAAGTCTTTAAGCGGTAATTAGCTAAGTTTTTCAATAATTATCTCGATAGCTAACGATTGTTGCACCCCACTTTGCATATCTTTAAACGTTAACAATCCACTCTTCATCTCTTCATCTCCAATTAAAATCACAAAGGGAATATTTTTAGCATCGGCATAGCTCATTTGTTTTTTCAGCTTAGCGGCTGATGGATATAACTCGGTTGCTACATTTGCATTTCTTAGTTTTTGCAGTAAAGGCAATGCATATTTCTCGGCAGCTTCATCAAAATTACTGATTAATACCTTTGTACCCTGTGCTGCAGAGGCTGGAAAAAGGTCGAGTTCTTCTAACACATCGTAAATTCTGTCTGCACCAAAAGAAATTCCAACGCCAGTTAAATCTTTTAGTCCAAACATCCCTGTTAAGTCATCATATCGGCCACCACCACCAATACTTCCCATTGCTACTTCGTTGGTTTTCACTTCAAAAATACATCCTGTATAATAGTTTAATCCACGAGCAAGGGTTATATCGAGCTGTGCGTATGGCGTGGGGCGTGGAGCGTGGAGTTGTTCTATATACTCAAACACTGTTTCTATTTCTTCAATTCCTTTTAAGCCTATTGCTGATGAAGCTAAAACAATCTTTAAACTTTCCAGCTTTTCAACATTGGAACCCTTTAACATAATTACCGGCTCCAATTTGTAAATATCAGCTTCAGTAAAGCCTCTTTCTATCAGTTCTTTGGTAACTCCTTCGAAGCCAATTTTATCCAGTTTGTCGATTGCAACAGTCATATCAACGATTAATTCAGGCTTTCCGATAATTTCGGCAATGCCGGATAAGATTTTGCGGTTGTTTAGTTTAATATCAAAATCTTTAAGCCCTAATTTGCTCAATGCTTCGTGATAGATAAGTACAAATTCGGCCTCATTTAATAGTGAAGGTGAGCCAACTACATCAGCATCGCATTGATAAAACTCTCTGTATCTGCCTTTTTGCGGTCTATCGGCGCGCCAAACTGGTTGTACCTGAAACCGTTTAAAAGGAAAAGAAATTTCGCTCTGGTGCATCACTACATAACGGGCAAAAGGTACTGTTAAATCGTAACGAAGCGCTTTTTCAGAAATTTTACTTGTGGTGAGCGACGAATTGCGAGTAGCAAGTAATTCTGCATCCACCTTACTCAAAAAATCTCCAGAATTTAAAATCTTAAAGATTAATTTATCTCCTTCGTCACCATATTTACCGGTTAGTGTACCCAAGTTTTCCATGCTAGGTGTTTGTATTTCGGCATAGCCATATTTTTTGAAAACCGTTTTAATTGTTTCAAAAATATAATTACGTTTCACCATTTCTTGTGGCGAAAAATCTCTGGTCCCTTTTGGTAAACTTGGCTTGGTAATAGACATGGTGGCAAAAGTACAAAAAGAATGATGGAAGATGGAAAATGTAAAAAAATTCTTTCTTTTTTAAAGAATTCAAGTATCTTCAACAACTAAATATCTAGTACATCTATGCTCTCACATCCTACTAAAACCAAGTTTGCTTTACGAACTTTGGGATTAGTTCTTTTTCTATCTTTCACACATACTGCATTTGCGCAGTTAATCCCTATTTCGTTAGAACAGCGTATTGAGAAATCTACTACAATTTTTGAAGGAAAGGTTGTTAGTCATGCTTCGTATTGGGATGATATGAAAGTTAATATTTACACTTCTTACGTTTTTGAGGTAACTAAATTATTTAAAGGTAAAGCCCCGGGGCGTTAGGTGCTATAATTTCTGACGTGATGCAGAAGCATGATTCAAAAATATTCCACCAAAACTTGCTAATTGTTATCTTTTAATCAAACATCTATAGAATATTCTGCTGCTTTGATAAAGGAAAATTAGTTGTGCTATTTAACGGTTTCCATAAGAAAACCCAAAAAACACCAAATAATGAACTTGAAAAAGCTTTGCGCTTAATGAATGAATATTTTGGAATCAAAAAATAACGGAAATGAAAAAATATAACGGCATACAGACCTTTGATCAACTGATCGAAGTTGAACATGGAAAAATAGGAACTGAAACAAGAAACAAATACGAAGAAAATTCGCAGATGTTCATTATCAGCGAAATGCTGAAAGACGCTAGAAAAGAAGCTAAAATTACCCAGGAACAACTTGCAGAAAGAACAGGGGCCAAGAAAAGTTATATTTCTAAAATCGAAAATGCAAAGGGCAATATCCAACTTTCTACTCTAATACGCATTTTTGAAATGGGACTGAACAAACGAATAGATTTAACATTCCTATAAATTACATCACCTAACAGTGGTTCTTTGCGAAATTGGCGGATAATCTTCTTCTAAATGTTGTATTGAATAATAAATAAACGTAGCCGCCAACTTGCGCAAAGCCTCGGGGCGTTAGCAGTAATTCTAGGCGCATACCCCTCACGGCGCAAACCGTTCAGTTTTTATTTTAAGATATCGAACAAAACTGCCCGGCATCTTAACTTAATTTTCTTTCTCCAACTCAATAATCAGCTTTCCTTTGAGTAAGTTGCTATTTTTATACTTTTACAAAGTAAAGACAAAGCCGCCGAACGTTATGCCTCATTATAAAGCGACCGTGCAACCATCAACATTCGCGCTGAAAATGGACGGTTGAAATTTGGAAGCATTTTGAAAGGCACAATAGTTAAAAAAACTTAACTTTACCAACTAGTAAAAATGTTTTATAACTTGAGCACATAAATGGCAAAAAGAGAAGTATTAACAGATTTGTGGGTTTATGAAATGCTGAAAGAAGCAAATGTTGACTTGCATCCGCAAGGAAGTAACATTAAAGACATTGACAACGCTTTAAAATCAGCTTCAAAAGCAGGCACAGGAAAAGTTGGTTTCCCTGAATACTGTGGATTAGTTAAAGATTTTGTTTTAATCATTGAAAATAAAGCCGATGTTTCACTTCACATCAAGCGAAACGAAAAAGACGTGATTTGTAACGAAATTACAAGTGTGAAAAATTACGCTGTAAATGGTGCTTTGTTCTACGGAAAGCATTTAGCACAAAATACTACTTATAAAAAATTCATAGTTTTTGGAGTTTCAGGAAACGAAAAAAGGCACAAAATAACTCCAATTTTCATAGATGAAAGAGGAGGTTATAAAGAGCTTGATGATGTAGAAACGTTTACACTTTTCAATGAAAAAAATATTGACGAATACTACACAAAAAACATACTCAAAGAACAGACACCCGAAGACAAAACAACCGAAGAAATTCTAAGAGATGCCAAAAATCTACACGATGATTTACGAAATTATGGTAGTATTCAAGACAAAGACAAACCACTTATAGTTTCAGGTATTCTTTTGGCGTTAAGAGAAATGGAACATAAAGGTTTCAGTATTGATAGTCTTATCGGTGACCAAACAACTACTGATGGCGAAAAAATTTATGAAGCTATTGAAAAAAACTTAAAAAGAGCTAATGTTTCACCTCAAGTAAAAAAGGATAAATTACTTAGTCAGTTTTTGGTAATAAAAGATACTAAAGCAATTAATGAAGAAAATGAATATTTAAAGAAAACGCCTTTAAAACACTTTACAGAGTTTTTATACGAGAACATTTATAAAAACATTAAATATATACAGTCCGCTGAAGACTATTTGGGCAGATTTTATGGAGAATTTATGTCGTATTCTGGTGGGGACGGGCAATCTTTAGGCATTGTACTTACACCAAAACATATTACCGAATTATTTTGCGATTTGGTTGAACTAAAATTCACTGATAAGGTTTTAGACCCCTGTTGTGGAACAGCAGGTTTTCTAATATCATCAATGCACGATATGTTGCAAAAAACTGATAATCCAGAAGAACAAAGAAATATTAGAAAAAACCAATTACATGGTTTAGAATTACAACCTTATATGTTTACTATTGCCACCACAAATATGATTTTACGTGGCGATGGAAAAAGTAATCTCGAACAAGAAGATTTTTTAAAATATAATCCTTCGGTTTTACAGGAAAAAGGGTGTACCGTGGGAATGATGAACCCACCATATTCAATGGGGAGCAAAAATAATACTAATTTATACGAGATCAATTTTACTGAACATTTACTTAATTCTATTGTCCCAGATGGAAAAGTAGTTGTAATTGTACCTCAATCGTCAATGACAGGGAAAAGTAAAGAGGAACAAGCCATAAAAAATAACATTTTAAAAAGCCACACTTTAGATGGGGTTATTTCACTAAACAAAAATTCGTTTTATGGAGTTGGAACAAATCCTTGTATTGCAGTTTTTACGGCCGGTATTCCACATTACAAGGAAAAGAAGGTAAAGTTCATAAATTTTGAAAAAGATGGATTTGAAGTTCAAAAACATCGTGGTCTTGTTGAAACTATTCAGGCTAAAGACAAAAAACAACATTTACTAGACGTTTGGTTTGACCGAATTGAAGCAGAAACAAAATTTTGTGTAAAAACTAATATTGAAGCCGAAGATGAATGGTTGCACTCGTTTTATTATTTCAATGATGAAATTCCAGAAGTAGAAGACTTTGAAAAAACTATTGCAGATTATCTAACTTTTGAATTTAATATGATTATGCAAGGCAAAGAAAATCTATTTGAAAATTAATAATTTAATAAAATGGATCTAAAAGATGTTCAATGGAGTGAGTTTAATTTAAACGAAATTTTTCCCGAAATTCAAAGAGGAAAACGTTTGAAAAAAAACGACCACATTGTTGGTACTAAGCCTTATATTTCTTCGTCTGGTGTAAATAATGGCGTTGATGGTTTTATTAACAATACCGAAAATGTAAGAAGCTTTAAAAAGTGTTTAACTCTCGCAAATAGTGGTAGTGTTGGTGCAACTTTCTATCAACCATTTGATTTTGTCGCAAGCGACCATATCACAAAGCTTGAAAACAAAGAGTTTACTAAATATGTATATTTATTCATTTCAAGCATATCTAAAAGACTAGGTGAAAAATATAGTTTCAATAGAGAAATAAACGACAAGAGAATTCAGCGAGAAAAAATAATTCTTCCTACAAACTCAAAAGGAGAGCCTGATTATGACTTTATGGAGCGTTATATGCGACATATAGAGAATGAGAAGGTTTCAAAATTTCATCAATACATTGCAAAAAGAATTGAACAAGTTAAAAACTTTGTTGAAGTAGAAAATCTAAAACTAAAAGAATGGGGCGAGTTTTTCATTGAAGATATTGCACAAATTGTTTCAGGTAGAGACATCTATGAAGCAGAGAGAATAAAAGGAAACACTCCTTATGTTTCAGCTACTGCAAACAATAATGGAATAGGATATTTTGTTGGAAACACAAATGAAACATTAGAAGAAAACTGTTTATCAGTAAACAGAAATGGTTCTGTTGGTTACTCATTCTATCATAATTATAAAGCATTGTTTTCAAACGACTGTAGAAAATTGCGTTTGAAAAACAAATCGCCTTTTGTTGGTAAATTTATTTCACGAATAATCACAGGTCAAAAAGAAAAGTATGGCTATGGTTACAAAATGGGAACAGGTAGAATTAAAAGACAAAAAATATTATTACCTATTGACAAAAAAGGACAACCAGACTATTATTATATGGAGAACTTTATTAAGAAAATGGAGTACGAAAAGCTGACAAAATACATCGAAAGAAAAACAACGAAGGCATTAACATCGGTTTTGCGCTGAAAATTTGCCACTTCGCATTCTACGCAACGTTAATGGCAAGCCTGAGTGCATAAATACATAGTTCATATGCAACTACCCAAATGATGAAATCCAACTAAGCAAACCAATATTTGTAATTTAGCGTTGCAGAAAACAATATAAATGAACGGAATTAAAAAAATCAAGGGCTTAGGCGATATTATAAAAACCTTGCCGTCAAAAACGATCTTCAAAAAACGACGGGATGGCTTGATTTCAATAATCCAGAGACTTGGTTTGACAGATGGCATCTACATTTTGACCGGAAAGGATACGGCAACTATAGCTTTAAAAAAGAAAACCTCATCTAAACAAGTTATTCAGACATTTTGATTTACTCGTTGAAGAGACAAAAAAATTGAAGACCGACTTTCAATTATATTCTATACTATTGGATTTTGACAGCTATAGCGATGCATTATACTTGCACACACCCAATCCAAACCAGAACCAGTTTCCATTTAAAATTGCCGATTTGCAACTAACGACAACATTAACAAATAAACAATTGAATGATTACCTCAATGGCCTGAATAGCTACGAAAAACTATACGGAAAACCTGACGAAGCCTTTTGTTTGATATTCAAGAAAAATGTAGGTAAAAGTAATTAACATCCAATCAGCAGACTTTCATTGCCTGCCACCAACAGGAGTGGCTAAAATTGGCGAGAAATTTAATGTAAGCTCACCAACTGGTAAAGCCCCAGAATGTTAATTTTACATCTATGCGCACAACCCAAAACCCAAATAAAACGATAAAAATACAATCATGAAACGTTCTCTCATTGTAATCCTATTTCATATTATCTTCTCATTAAGTCTATTTGCGCAGACCCGAATTGACAGTAATATATCGATCAATATTCCTGGTGAAGTAAAAACTCAAAATTTTAATGAAACCAGTGTTATATTGAAGGCATTTTATGCTAATGATAAAACAAATTCATATGCTGTATTTAGGCAGTCTTTTTTATCGGAGGACAAAGAAATAAACAATCTCCCACCCGACTTGGACAGTTTAAAAAGAATTTATAATCAAACTATAGCTAGTCAAATTAGAAGCATGAATAAAAAGGGCTTCATCTTTAAAGATTCTGTCGAAATACACTTAGGTAAATTTGTAGCTTATAAACTGAAATATACCGATTTAAACTCTAGCACACAAAATGCAGAGTCAATAATTCTTTGCTTGAATGGCATTAATTATGTATTCACTTATGGAAAGGTCGACTCTTTCGTAAATAAAAACAAGGATGATTTCTTAAAATCTCTGAAGATAGATGGATCACCAGAACAAATTGGGAATATTCAAGAAATTTCAAGTTTTCCGATTGCAACAATGATCCTTTATATAATTATCATTGTTGTTGTAATAATTATTCTTAAAAGGAAAAGTAATTCAGCCTCAAAATTTGGCATCAATTTGAGTACTGTATATTGTCCCGTTTGCCAAACTAAACAGCCACAAATTAGAATCCCTAAAAACATTAACCAAATTCTATACGGTGGAAATACATGCACTAATTGTAAAACTGAACTAGACAAATATGGAAATATAATAAAGGAAGGTAACAAATAACATATTCTGCATGAAACTAGCTTTCTCAATTGGCGAGGATTCTTCTGTAACAATGGCTAGCTATACGCTAATTTCCCCCACATAAGTACTCGCCGAAATTTGTTGCCTATCATCAGATATAAACGTAATCCAGGTATGGATTTCTTGGCCTTCCTTAAATCTATCCCAAGCCAAGGTTTCATATCCTGCTTTTCGCCTCACTCCACTCAATATCATCTCTGCAGGCCCATCGTTAGGACTATAAGCGAGCAGCATCACTTGATCATCGCTGGCACAAGATGGGGCTCTGAATTACTTTTCCAACTAAAATGCAGCCCTGCATCATCCTGCTTAACGGCTACATCTACAGCGCCTGTCAAGTTGCCAAAGCTCACCAACACTTCGCTATAATCGAACTAACTAATTATTGTAAAATTAACATTTACCTAACTTTCTAGTTACATTCGCCTATAATATTAGTTATTTTAACCCCTTTGGGCAACGTTTTCTTTTGTATTTTATTTTATACAGATAAATATTTTGAAAATAATTGCTTATTATTGTTGGAAATTAGCGCAAAGACCATACATTTTAATCGATACCACATGAAGAAACATCTACTTTTATTCTTATTATGTTTAGCAGTATTAAGCTGTAAGAAACCCGTTAAAGTAATCGACCCCCCTACAAAAGCAGTATTATCGCTTCCTGCAAACAACGAAGCTTGTACAACCGGAGCTCCTATCTCTCCAACGTTAAGTTCAATTGTATTTAAATGGGCTGCTTCCCAAAATGCAGAATCTTATGAACTTACCATAAAAAACCTTGAGAGCGGTGTAATCACCACCCAAACCACTACAGCTTTAGAATTAACTGTAACCTTAGCTAGAAATATGCCATACTCATGGTCTGTAACAGCTAAGACTTCAAAAGTTGCACCACCAGCAGTAAGTGACACTTGGAAATTTTACAACGTGGGTGAAGCAACTAGTGCTTTTGCTCCTTTCCCAGCCGATATGGTAACTCCTAAAATGGCTGCTCGTATTACTCCGGTAGCTGGCAAAATTAGTTTAGATTGGACCGGTAGTGATGTGGATAACGACATCTTAAATTACGACATTTATTTAGGCACAACAGCCACTCCAGCGCTATTAAAAGCAGCCAATGTGGATAGCGCATTGCCAGATGTAACGGTAACCGCAGGCACCACCTACTATTGGAAAGTTATTACAAGAGATAACAAAGGAAACACTTCCGATTCTGGAATTCATGTTTTTTATACCAACTAGTTTAAGACAAATCCATTTTAATACCTACTATCAACCTTAACACTACGATGATGTTTAAAAATATTTTAAAACCGTATATATTAAGTATGCTTTGTGTACTAACTCTTGCATTTCCGCAAGTTGTTAAAGCCCAAACAACGAATCAGTCAATTGTTGCCACTGGCCCATATGCTACTACTTATTATTTTTCAACTACCGATTTCGATCTTAGTCCTGTAATTTACGCTTCCTCTGGATTGCCTGTTATGTACTCTTCTAACAATCCAGCAGTTGCCACCATTGTTGGCAATAAAATCCGTCCAGTTGGCGTGGGTTCATTTGTACTTACCATGTCTCAACCAGGTAATGGAACTTATTTACCCGCTCCTGATTTGGTGGTAACAATAAGCTTTGTAAAAGGATTTCAGGACATAAGTTTTCCTGAGATGCCTGCGAAATCTCTTTCTTCTGGAGATTTTGATCCCGGAGCCTCTTCTAATTCTAACTTAGCAGTAGTTTATACCAGTAGCAACCCTGCTGTAGCAACTATTGTTGCTAATCAAGTGCACGTTGTAGGATTAGGAACAACCAATATAACTGCTTCTCAGCCTGGTAATGCTAATTTTAATGCTGCAACGAGTCGAACTCGAATGCTTAGTATAAGTCCGAATACACAAACCATCACTTTCGCACCAATTAATAAAACATTTCTTGATCCTCTTTTTATGCCAAGCGCTACAGCTAGTTCTGGCTTACAAATTAGTTATTATACTAGTAGTAATCCAGCTGTTGCCACCATCGTTAGTTCAACAACGATACGCATTATAGGGGTAGGAACATCTACCATTACCGCTCATCAATTAGGTACCCCAACATATCAAGCTGCAAGCGCTTCTACTACATTAACTGTAGCCAAAGCGAATCAGAATATTTTACTGAACTCTACTTCTACACGAACTTTTAATACACCCGATTATGACCCACTAGGTGTAGCCAGTTCTAATTTACCTGTTATCTATGCAAGTAGTAATCTAGCTGTAGCCACTATTGTTGCCAATAAAATTCACATTACAGGTGCTGGTTCTACCACTATTACTGCTTCGCAAGGAGGTAACGGTGATTATAATGCAGCAGCTGATGTAACCCAAGTGTTAACCATCACAAAAGCCAACCAAACCATAACATTTCCTGAAATTGCCGCAAAACCGCTAGGCAATCCTGATTTTGATCCCGGAGCAACAACATCTTCTGGTTTACCAGTATTGTATACAAGTAGCAACCCAGCTGTAGCTACAATTGTAGGAAATCTAATACGCGTTGTTGGTTTAGGAACCACAACGATTACTGCAGACCAACCTGGCGATGCCAATAATAATGCCGCAGTAAGCGTAAGTAAACAACTTACCGTTAGCGGAACTGCGCAATTTATTACTTTCCCTCCAATTCTTGCAAAAACCATCGGAGATGCAGATTTTAATCCGGGAGCAACAGCTTCTTCTGGTTTAGTAGTTACTTATTCTAGTGCCGACCCTTTAGTGGCTACTATTGTAGGAAACCAAGTTCATATTACTGGAGCAGGAACTACGTTAATTACTGCAACTCAATTAGGAAATAGCAACTACGCCGGAACAAGTATTTCTGTTAGCTTAACAGTAAACAAGATGGCTCAAACCACTACGTTTAATGTTTTGCCAGCCAAATTAAGAAGTGATGCCGATTTTAACCCAGGCGCTACATCTTCTTCAGGCTTAGCACCAATATATGCCAGTAGCAATACAGCTGTTGCAACAATTGTTGGAAATTTAGTTCACTTTGTAGGTGCTGGTTCTACTGTTATTACAGCGTCTCAACCTGGAAATGCTTCTTACAGTGCTGCTGCAGATGTTGCTCAGAATTTGACGGTAAACAAAGGATTACAAGTAATCACCTTCCCACTTATACCACCAAAAGGACCAAATGATGTAGATTTTGATCCAGGATCAACTTCAAATTCTGGTTTATTAACCATGTATACAAGTAGCAATCCTGCTGTGGCAATAATTGTTGGCAGATTAGTTCACATCGTTGGACTAGGAACTACTTCAATTACATCTTCTCAGGCTGGAGATGCAAATTATGAGCCGGCTAGCTTAAGCAGAACGCTTATTGTATCTTCATTGGCACAAACAATTAATTTCCCAGTACTTCCAAATGCACAACTTGGCGATGCAGACTTTGATCCAGGAGCAACTGTAAACTCTGGTCTTCCTATAACCTTTACCAGTAGTAATACAGCTGTAGCTACTATAGTTGCCGGAAAAATACATGTTGTAGGTACTGGTACTACTAGTATTACTGCTTCACAGGCTGGAGATGGAATGTATGCGGCTGCACAAAGCATTGTTCGCCAATTAACGGTAACTAAGCTAATTCAAACTATAACTTTCCCAATTTTACCTGTTAAAACTATAGGAGATGCTGATTTTGCTACAGGGGCCTCGACATCGTCGCCGCTTTCTATCATCTACACCAGCAGTAATCCAGCTGTAGCAACAGTTACAGGTGGAATGATTCACATTGTTTCCGCTGGAACAACAACGATTACGGCCTCACAACCGGGTGATGCTAGTTATGAAGCAGCTACAAGTGTAGCTAGACAACTTACCGTAAATGGAAATTTTGCTCAAACCGTTTTATTTTCTCCAATAACAGATAAACCATTTAATACGCCAGATTTTAATCCTGGTGCGATTAGTAATAGTGGTCTTCCAGTTGTTTACTCAAGTAGTAACCTAGCGGTAGCTACTATTGTAAATAACCAAATTCATATTGTTGGTGTTGGATCAACTACCATTACAGCAACACAACCTGGAAGTGTAGACTTTGCTGCTGCAAGTGCATCAACTACTTTAAATATTATTAAGGGAACTCCTACCATTTTCTTCCCTGCTATACCATCTAGAATTTTAAACAATCCCGACTTTGATCTCTTCGCATCAACCACAGCGGGTTTAACAATTACGTATACTACTAGTGATCCATCTGTTGCTACCATCGTTTCTAATAAAGTACATCTTGTTGGAATAGGTACCGTAATAATTACAGCATCACAACCTGGAAATGCGAATTATAATCCTTCAAGTGCTGATCAAACACTAGAAGTTGGTAAAGGTTTCCAAATCATTAACTTCCCCGCAATACCTCTTACTATACCATCGGCTGCACCTTTTTCACCGGGAGCAACTGTAAATTCAGGACTTCCGATTACTTACACAAGTAGCGACCCAAGTGTTGTTACCATTGTAGGTGGAAATATAAATGTTGTTGGTGTAGGTACTGCAACAATAACTGCTTCTCAAGCTGGTAACGTTAATTATAATGCCGCAGCTGATGTAAGTAGATCAATTACTGTTGGTAAAGGTTTCCAAGGTATTTCATTCCCAACACTATTAGCGCGACCATTAGCTACTGCCGATTTTGATCCAGGAGCTACCGTTAATTCTGGTCTTCCAATTACATACGTAAGTAGCAACACTGCTGTAGCAACAATAGTTGCTGGAAAAATACATGTAGTAGGATTAGGAAGCACAACTATTACAGCTTCTCAAGCTGGTAATGTCGACTTTAATCCAGCGTCTGATGTAAGCAGAATACTTTACATTAGTGGAACTTCACAAGTTATTACATTCAATCCAACAATTACGAAGCAACTAGGTTCTCCAGATTTTACTCCAGAAGCTTCAACTACCTCTGGTCTTGAATTAATCTTTACAAGTAGTAATCCATCTGTTGCTACGATTGTTGAAAATAGAGTTCGTGTAAATCAAGTTGGAACAAGTGTAATTACGGCCACACAAGCTGGTGATGGAACGTACTCATCAGCCACTGCTATTGCAACATTAACCGTTACAAAAGCTGATCAAACCATTACATTCCCTCCAATTCCAGATAAACAAAGGAATGATCCAGATTTTGTGATAGGTGCTTCCTCTAGTTCAGGTTTAACCGTATTCTATAACAGTAGTAATTCATCTGTTGCAACAGTAATTGGAAACCGACTTCAAATTACAGGTGTTGGAACAACATTAATTTCAGCTACACAACCTGGTGATTTAAACTACAATCCTGCGATAACGGTAAATCAAACGCTTACTGTTCTTAAAGGCATACAGACAATTACCTTCCCAGATATCCCTGTAAAATCGCTATCTGATGTAGATTTTGATCCAGGGGCTACTATTAATTCTGGCACCGCAATTACCTATGCGAGCAGCAATGCAAGTGTAGCTACCATTGTGAATGGTAAAATCCACATTGTTGGCTTAGGAAACTCGACAATTACTGCTTTTGCAGCTGGAAATGCCAATTATGAGGCTGCCAATGTGAACAAAGTATTAACGGTGCGAGGTTTGTCACAAACAATTACCTTTAGTACAATTGCTAACAAAAAATTAACTGATCCCGATTTCGATCCAGGAGCAACTGTTAGTACGAGCCTTCCTATTGTGTATACAAGCAGCAATCTAGCTGTTGCCACAATTGTTGGAAACAAGGTTCATATTGTTGGAGCAGGCACAACAACAATTACAGCAACTCAAACTGGTGATGCAACCTATGCACCGGTAACAGCATCAGTTACGTTAACGGTTGACGGAAATGCACAAACAATTACTTTCCCAGCTATTAGCGCGAAAGATTTAACCAGTGCCGATTTTGAGCCAGGTGCAACTGCAAGTTCGGGCTTAGCAATAACCTATACTAGTGCAGATCCTACTGTAGCTACAATTGTTGCTAATAAAATTCATGTTGTGGGTGTTGGATCAACTACCATTACCGCTACACAAGTAGGTAATAGCACCTTTGCGGCCGCTATTCCTGTTTCGGTTCAATTGGTAGTTAATAAAACCAACCAAACTATTACGTTCCCCGCAATTGCACTTAAGACCCCTACTGATGCAGATTTTGATTTGAATGCAACTGCAAGCTCAGGTTTAGCTGTTGCTTACAGCAGCTCGAATACCGCAGTAGCTACTATCGTTGCTGGCAAGGCACACATTGTAGGTTCTGGTAGTACAGTAATCACCGCCTCACAATTAGGTAATGCAACTTATAATGCAGCAACTGCAGTATCTCAAACCTTAGATGTAGTATATACGCTGCCTGTAAGTAATTTTACAGTTAAAGCAACGGATGAGACCTGTAAGACTAGCAATAATGGTGCAATAAACATTAGTGCAGTTCAAGCCCTAAACTATACTGCAGCGATTACTGTAAATGGAGCAACTACCAATTATATATTTAGTACAGTGTTAGCGGTAAATAACCTGCAGGCTGGAACATATAATGTATGTATTACAGTAGCTGGCCAGCCAAATTATAAACAATGTTTTGATTTAACAGTGAAAGAGCCAAAAGATCTAGCTGTATATTCGAGCATTAAAAACGATGGAAATACTGTACTCTTAAAATTAGAAGGTAGTGAACAATATAGAATTGAATTAAATGGTCAAGTTATTACAACTAAAGAGCAAGAGATTTCTCTACCATTAGTAAAAGGAAATAATATTGTTAAAATATCTTCAGACTTAACTTGTCAAGGTGTAATTACTAAAACATTCTTAACTACGAATGCTATTTCACTTTACCCTAACCCAGTAAAAAGTACATTAAACATAACAACTGGTTTAAGCGAGTCGAATGCTGTTAAGGTTGATATTCATGCACTTGATGGAAGATTGGTTCACAGCAGTCAACATAGAGCTGAATATGGCCAAGTGGGTGTTGATCTTTCTAAACTAAACAAAGGTTTATACGTGCTTACGTTAACCATTGGAAATTCTAAAACTGTTCATAAGATCATTAAAGATTAATAAATCTTAAACGGTATATAGTAAGGCCTCGACAAATGTCGGGGCCTTTTGTTTTAAACGGTTTTCCACAGATTACGTTGATGAAAGAAATTAAAAAACCTTCGCCGTAAATATATTTAGTGTCAATTCAAAATACCCCAACGGGGGATTGATTAGAAGTAAATTAAAGCTAACATTTGAGTGAAATTTACGATCTAAATATGAAAAAAAAATCTACCTATTCAACTTTACTTTTAAAATTTAGTTTGCTACTTGTTTTTCTTAGCAGCTATCATCTTGCTTTTTCGCAATTAATTCCAATATCGCTTGAGCAACGAATAGACAATTCTTCTCAAATTTTTGAGGGGGAAGTAATTAGCAAACGCTCCTATTGGGATGAGAATAAAACCCATATTTATACGGTTAATGTGGTTAACATCTATAAAGTATTTAAAGGCGTTTCTACCCAAAAACAAATTGAAATTGTTACCATGGGCGGCATTGTTGGAGATATGATGGAGGAAGTTAGCCATTCCTTGCAATTAAATGTTGGTGATGCGGGCGTATTCACGGCTATTGCCAATACTGCAAAATTAAATGCAAGATCTAGTCTCACCAGATTAAAAGCATATGCTGGTGCGCAAGGCTTTATTAAGTACGATTTAAAAACAGGTACTGCAAAAGACTCTTTCAACACCTATAGCTCCGTTTCAAAAGACGTGTACCCAAAAATTACTACCCGTACCAAATCGAGCATCAAAACGGTCCAAAAAAGCACTCTCAAAATAAATTGACATGAGCAATCTTCTTAAAAAAATCATCGTTGCTTCACTGTTTTTACTTTGTTCATATGCTACTTTTGCACAAACTATAACTAGCTTTAGTCCAACCACTATTACTGCAGGAACCGGCAGCATTTTAACTATTGAGGGAACGGGTTTTGGAACGACACAAGGACTAGCTGCTTTTCGCGATCCTGATGTTGTGTCCGTAGTATATACACTTACTTACCCAATAGACATTGTAAGCTGGACTGACACAAGAATAACTGTTCGTGTACCAAGTGAAGCGGCTACTGGGAGATTTGTTGTTCAACTCGCCAATGGAACTAATATTTTATCGAGCACCGATATAACCGTTAAATATTCTATTCTAAACGTTTACAATCCAGATAACAGTTCAACCCTCTCCAAGATGATAAATCATAATGGTTTAGGTGGATATACCTTTCAATTTAGTACAGATTTTAATAGTAATGCGGCGGCAGCGGCATCATTTACAAGAGCGTTAAATTCATGGAAATGCGCCACTAATGTGAACTGGAGCATTGGAACTCCTACCGCTATAAATGCTGATGCTTTGGATGGAATAAATATAGTGAAATATGGCACCGCAAGTGAAGTTGGTGTTGGCATATTAGCTTATTGTAGGTCATGGAGAAGTAAATGTGCCACTGGTAATTGGGAAACGGTAGAATTAGACATCGTGGTTAATAACAGTCAGCCTTTCAACTATACTACTGGTGTTCCTTCATCTAGCCAATATGATTTTGAAACTGTAGCCGTACATGAACTGGGTCACGGACACGGTTTGGAGCATGTACTTAACCCCGCTGATTTCATGCATCCTAGTATAGCACTCGGAGCAGTAAAGCGCACTTTAAATCCATTTAATCTTGAAGCTGCACAATATGTAATGAATTATTCCATTGCTGCAACAGGTAGCACTTGCTATCTACCAATGGTAGCCTTACCAAGTGGTAGTTGTCCTACCGGTATCGCTGCACCAACCATAGCATCCTTTACGCCTACTAGTGCAAAAGCTGGTGCCACGATAACTATAACAGGAACCAATTTCGCAAATGTTTCGGGGGTAAGTTTTGGCGCAACAAATGCAAGTGCATTTATGGTAGTATCGCCAACTAGCATTACAGCAACGGTGGGCGCTGGTACTACAGGGTCTGTTACGGTTACCACGGCATCAGGATCTGCTACGCTTGCAGGTTTTACCTTTATTCCAAAAACTAGTCAAACCATCACAGCGCCTGGTTGGCAAGCCCGAACATTTGGCGATGCCGATTTTGACCACAACATTAGTGCGAGTTCTGCATTACCTGTAACCATTGTGAGCAGTAACCCTACAGTAGCCACCATTGTAGGTAATAAAATACACATTCTAGCTGCTGGTAGTTCTACCATTACGGCAAGTCAGGCAGGTAATGCTGATTTTAATGCTGCACCTACGATCAATCTTACACTAACCGTAAACAAGGCAAATCAAACCATTACGTTCCCCCCGTTATTAACTGTTGCAACAAATGCTCCAGATTATGATCCTGGAGCTACGGCCAGTTCTGGATTAGCGGTAACATATAGCACAAGCGATCCTTTGGTAGCCAACATTGTTGGCGGAAAAATAGATGTTGTTGCATTAGGTACAGCCACGATAACCGCTTCTCAAAGTGGGAATTCAAATTACAACGCTGCAACTGCCGTAGGCAGATTACTTACTGTAGGCAAACAATCACAAACGATTACATTTAATCCAATACCGAATAAAGTAATTGGTGATTCAGATTTCGAGATTGGTGCAACGGTGAGCTCGAGCTTACCATTAAGCTATACCAGCAACAACCCTGCAGTTGCAATAATTGTAGGCACGAAAATTCGTGTACTAGCCGCTGGCAACACAACCATTACTGTTTCACAAGTTGGTAATACAGCATATGACCCTGCTCCAAATGTGTCCCGAAATTTGACGGTTAACAAATTGCAACAAACGATTACATTTAACGCCATACCGAATAAAGTAATTGGCGACCCGGACTTCGAGATTAACGCAAGTGCGAGCTCGGACTTGCCATTAACCTACGGTAGTAGTAATCCGGCAGTTGCAACAATTATAGATAACAAAATTCATATACTAGCCGCTGGTAATACAACCATTACAGTTTTACAAGATGGAAATGCGACATATGATCCCGCTCCAGAAGTCTCCCAAAATTTAACAGTTAATAAATTGCAACAAACGATTACATTTAACACCATACCGAATAAAGTAATTGGTGATCCAGACTTCGATATTGGTGCAACGGTGAGCTCGGGTTTACCATTAAGTTATACTAGCAGTAATCCGGCAGTTGCACTAATTGTTGGTACAAAAATTCACATACTAGCTGCTGGGAACACAATCATTACAGTTTCACAAGTTGGAAATGCTAGATATGCATCTGCTCCAGATGCCAACCAAAATTTAACAGTTAGCAAACTTCAACAAACAATTACATTTAACACCTTTACCAACAAGGTTTTTGGAGACCCAGACTTTGAAATTGGTGCAACTGCGAGTTCTGGGCTTACGCCAACCTATATGAGTAGCGACCCTTCGATTGCTTCCATTATAGGCACAAAAGTGCATATACTAAATGCTGGAACCGTAAACATTACCGCATTACAACCTGGAAATTTAACCTATGATGTTGCGCCGAATATGGTACGAAGTTTAACCATAAATAAAGCTCAACAAACCATCTCCTTCTCAGAAATTGGATTTAAGAATTATAATGATCCCGATTTTACAGTGTCGGCCACCTCAAGCGCTGGCCTTCCTGTGAGCTACAAAAGCGCTAATACAAATATAGCTACAGTATCGAGCAATCAAATACATATCGTTTCGGAAGGAAATGTATTAATTACCGCAATGCAGCCTGGTAATACAAATTATAATGCTGCACCCGATGTAAATAGAGAATTAGTTGTTGGATTTTCATTGCCTGCTACTAATTTTAGACTTCAATCTACAGACGAAACCTGCAAAACCAGTAACAATGGGGCCATCACCATCACTGCTGCCCAAGCATTAAATTACACCGCTGTAATAACCGGTACTAATAAAAATAGCACACAAACTTTTAGCACTTCAATGCAATTAACTGGGCTCGAGGCAGGAGTTTATTCCATTTGTATTACAGTAGCGGGGAGCTCAACCTATAAACAGTGCTTCGAAGCGATTATAAAAGAACCCAAAGATCTAGCCGTATACTCTAGCATCAATAAAGATGGCAATAGTGTACTCTTAAAACTCGAGGGGGGTAATTCTTATACGATAGAACTCAATGGTGAAGTAATCACAACTACGCAACAGGAAATCGCATTGCCGTTAATAAAAGGGAATAATCTTGTTAAAATTTCTACCGATAAAACATGCCAAGGGGTGGTTGAAAAGACTTTCTTAACCACAAATAGTATTTTAATTTACCCTAATCCAGTAAAAGATGTATTGAACATAAATATGGGAAGCACGATGGCAAATAACATTAAAGTTGATATTCTATCGCTTGATGGCAGGTTAGTACAAACCAGCAACCAACGTGTAGAATATGGAAGAATAACGCTAAACCTCCCACAACTACCTAGAGGACTGTACATTTTAACATTAACCTCTAAAAATGAAAAAACAATTCACAAATTTATTAAAGAATAGTTTTTATATGAAGAACCATTTAATTTTATGCTTACTATGTTTGGCAATACTAAGTTGTAAAAAACCTGCCAAAATACAACCGCCTACTAAGGCGATATTATCGTTGCCAAGTAATAATGAAGCTTGTATAACCGGCACTATTATTTCTGCTACCTCAAGTTCTATCGTTTTCAAATGGGCTGCATCACAACATGCAGAATCTTATGAGATTACTGTAAAGAATCTTGAAACTGGGGTATCTATTACTCAAACTACTACCGCTTTAGAGTTACCCGTACCGCTAACCAGAAACACACCTTACTCATGGTTTGTAACGGCTAAATCTTCTAAAATTGCCACAACTGCTGTGAGCGACGTATGGAAGTTTTACAATGCCGGTGAGGCATTAAGTTCATATTCTCCTTTCCCGGCAGAAATGGTATCCCCAAAAATGGCACAACGTGTTACCGCTGTTGCAGGTAAAATAACATTAGATTGGACTGGAAGTGATGTAGATAATGACATCTCCAACTACGACATTTATTTTGGCACAACAACTACACCGGTATTATTAAAGAGTAATCAAGTGGATAGCATGTTACCTGATGTTGCCATAAATGTAGGCACCACCTACTATTGGAAAGTTATTACGAAGGATAGCAAAGGAAACACTTCCGATTCTGGGGTTTACATTTTTTATACCAACTAAACAAAAAAGCCCCGACGTAAAGTCGGGGCTAAATTATTTAAGAGAAAGCTAATATTATACTAGCAATCGAACTGGTTCTTCTAATAACGCTTTTAAGGTTTGTAAGAATGCCGACCCTGTAGCTCCATCAACCACACGGTGATCGCAGCTTAAGGTTACCTTCATTACATTACCAGGCACAACCGCGCCATTCTTTACCACAGGAACTTGAGAAATGCCACCAACCGCTAATATACAAGCATCTGGCGGATTAATAATTGCTGTAAACTCGTCGATCCCAAACATACCTAAGTTAGAAATCGTAAATGTACTTCCTTCCCAATCTGCAGGCTGCAATTTTTTAGCCTTCGCACGTTGTGCAAAATCTTTTACCTCGGCAGAGATATGCGACAATGATTTACCGTCAGCAAAGCGAACAACTGGCACTAATAAACCATCTTCTACCGCAACTGCAACACCAATATTAACATGTTCATTGTAACGAATTTTATCGCCCAACCATGATGAATTTACATTAGGGTGTTGTTTTAGCGCAATTGCACATGCTTTTAACACTAAATCGTTAAACGAAACTTTTGTAGGTGCATATTCATTGATTTTGGTGCGCGCAGCGATGGCGCCATCCATATCAATGCTCATTGTTAAATAGAAATGAGGAGCGGTAAATAAGCTTTCAGCTAAACGCTTAGCGATTACCTTACGCATTTGTGTTACTGGCTTCTCTGTGTATTTTTCTTCTCCAATATATACTGGAATTGATGGAGTCGCTTTTTCTTGCGGACTTCCTGAGCCCTGACTTACAGGCTTCGAACTTTCTGACTGCGCCGCAGGTTTAAAGTTTTCAATGTCTTTTTTAATAATTCGACCGCCGTCTGCACTTCCTGCAACTTGCGACAAATCTATCCCTTTATCTTTTGCAATTTTTTTAGCTAATGGTGAAGCTATAATTCTTCCGCCGTTTGAGTTAGAAACAACTTTCGGACTATCGGACTTTGGACTTTCTTCAGCAGCTTGCTCCTTGCTCTCAACTTTCGAACTTTCTACATTCGCAGGTGCAGAACCCCCAGCTAAAATCGCAGAAACATCGGTACCCTCCGGACCAACAATAGCTATAATTCCATTTACTTTAGCCGCTTCGCCTTTATTTACACCAATATGCAATAAAGTTCCTGTAGCATATCCCATCACCTCCATAGTAGCCTTATCGGTTTCTACATCAGCTAGAACATCATCGTCTTTTACTTTATCACCTACTTTTTTATGCCATTCGGCGATAACACCTTCTGTCATGGTATCACTAAGTAAAGGCATGCGAATTACCGTTACCCCTTTTTTACTTAGCTCTTCTTCACTTAAACCCGCAGATTCAGCTTTCGGACTCTCTGGCTTCGAACTTTCGGTCTCTTTCGGACTTTCCGACTCCTTAACAGCACTCCCAGACTCAGCTTCCAATGCTGCTTTATAATCTTCACCTTCTTTGCCAATAACTGCAATTACAGCATCAACCGGAACAGCTTTACCTTCTTCAACACCAACAAACAACAATGTGCCATCCCAATACGACTCTAGGTCCATCGTAGCTTTATCCGTTTCTACTTCGGCTAAAACGTCACCGCTTTTTACCTTATCGCCCACTTTTTTATGCCACTTCGCCATCACCCCTTCGGTCATGGTATCGCTCATTTTGGGCATTTTAACTATATCAGCCATTTATTTATATCTATGTAATGCTTGGTTTAAAATTATTGTTGGTAAGCGTAATCCGTTTGAACATAAACGTCTTTGTAAAGTTCTGATGCATCTGGCCATGGAGACTCTTCAGCAAATTTTACTGATTCATCTACAATATCTTTTACCTTCTCTTCAATCGAAGTAATCCAAGCTTCATCAGCATATTTTTCTTTTAAAATTACTTCTCTTACTTGCTCAATAGGATCTTTTGCTTTATACTCTTCTAATTCGTCTTTTGTACGATACTTAGCAGGATCTGACATTGAATGACCTCTATAACGATACGTTCTCATCTCTAAGAAAGTAGGACCTTCACCATTACGTGCGCGTTGTATCGCTTCGTCCATTGCATTATGAACCGCAACTGGATCCATTCCATCAACTGGAGCACATGGCATATCAAAACCTAAACCAATTTTATAAATATCGGTCATATTAGTGGTACGCTCTACCGAAGTACCCATTGCATAACCATTGTTCTCACACACAAAAATTACTGGCAATTTCCATAACATCGCCATATTAAATGATTCGTTTAAGGCTCCCTGACGAACTGCGCCATCGCCCATGTAACAAATATTAACATTTTTGGTACCCTTATATTTTTCTGCGAATGCAATACCTGCACCTAAAGGCATTTGGCCGCCTACAATACCATGTCCGCCATAAAAATGATGTTCTTTGCTAAAAATGTGCATTGATCCACCCTTGCCTTTAGAGCATCCTGTAATTTTACCGTACATTTCTGCCATGATACTATTAGCACTCATTCCCAAAGCCAATCCATGAGCATGATCTCTGTAAGAAGTAATCATCGAATCTTCTGGACCCATTGCCGAAATTGCACCAGCCACTACAGCTTCCTGGCCAATGTACAGGTGGCAAAATCCACGAATTTTTTGTTGTCCATATAGCTGACCCGTTTTTTCTTCGAACTTGCGCATCAGCAACATCGACTCAAACCATTTCAAATAGGTATCCTTATTTATTTCTACTGCACTCATGTTGTGGTATTGATTTTTATTTACGAGAGCAAATCTAATTTTTTTTCTTGTATTTTACGGTACATTCATCACTAAAATCGTGATAATCTATCGTTAAAATTACTATTTATAATATTAACAAAGTGATACTGTTGTCGAACTTCAACCCCTCACAAATAACAATCAACAAATAAGATTCTACACAGGCAGATTCATTTCAAATTTAATTCTGACAAGTGCACTAATTACACATTATTATTTATATATTTTTAAGAATTAAAAATCTGCAGTTCTGGTACAAAAAAGCAAGATTGATGGCAAAATTCGAAGATTTCTTTAGTTAAAAACCACAATGAGCTGAAAAACATTTGGATAACACTTTCAAATAACCTACTTTTGCTTTCCTAACAATAAGCCCTAGTGGTGTACGTTTAAGTGTAAGTACTTCACAACCCAAACTTAACAGTATAACATGATTAAAAAGTTTTTGTTTTCGACTCTCATCATCTTAAGCAGTTTCAGTGCTGTATATTCTCAAACTAAGGCCAAACAAGACAAAATAGAAGAAGATCCAGATAACTTAGCGTCACAATATTTTTCGCAAGTAATGGGTGTAGCTGTAAATGCAACTTCTAATTTAAAATTGTACAAATTTATTTACGAGTGGATTGGTACACCATATAGCTTTGGCGGAAACACAAAAAGAGGAATTGATTGTTCGGCCTTTGCCAAAACCATTTATGAAAAGGTATTCAATACTACTATACTACGTAACTCACGTGATATTTTTAGCATGACCGACCCTTTATCGAAAGATGAATTGAAAGAAGGAGATTTAGTTTTCTTTAAAATTAAAAGCAGAAGCATTTCTCATGTTGGTGTTTACTTAGGTGATAGCCGTTTTGCGCACTCTAGTTCTGGCGGCGTTAAAATAAGCAACTTAAACGAACCTTACTATAGCCGTTATTTTTATAAAGGTGGAAGAATTCTTGAGTCGTCAAAGAAAGATTTTATTGAAGAATAGTTGAGAGTAAAAGATTAAAAATATATAATCCTTCCTGCTAAATTGGGAAGGATTTTTTTATGCATAATTATGAGAAGGTTTTTCAGTTTTTTTTGCTTCGTAATTGTTGCGGCTTATATATCGTTAAGCTGTCAGAATAAAGCGGTAGCGGTAATTGAAAAACCAAAGCTCCTTGATTCGCTAAAGAAAATAAAAGATACCATTCAGATTACCGCAGTAGGCGACATAATGTTAGGCTCAGCCTTCCCAAGCAAACTTAATCTTCCACCAGACGACGCCGTTAAAAGTTTTGCCACGGTTGATTCTTTTCTAAAGGGCGATATTGTTTTTGGAAACTTAGAAGGCTGTTTTTTAAATTCGGGCAATTCGAATAAATGCAAGGGACTTAACCCGGCTAACTGTTATGCTTTTAGAATGCCAGATCGCTATGCTGGAGTTTTTAAAAAAGCTGGATTTAATGTATTAAGTGTAGCAAATAATCACGTAGGTGATTTTGATGCAAAAGGTCGCAAAAACACGGCAAAGATTTTAGATTCACTACAGATTAATTATGCAGGCCAATTGGATAAACCTTTTGCCATCTTCGAAAAAGATAATGTAAAATATGCTTTTTGTGCTTTTGCTCCAAACGAAAATACCGTTTCTATTAAAAACATTGATAGTGCAAAAATGCTAGTTGCAGCGTTAAAAAAGCAAGTTGATATTGTGGTGGTTTCTTTCCACGGAGGTGCCGAAGGAGCCAATCATGAGCATGTTACCCGCCAAACGGAAATCTTCTACAAAGAAAATAGAGGGAATGTTTACGCCTTTTCACATGGTGTAATTGATGCGGGGGCTGATGTGGTTTTAGGTCATGGCCCACACGTAACGCGTGCCGTAGAAGTTTATAAAAATAAATTTATTGCCTATAGCTTAGGTAATTTCTGCACCTATGGAATGTTCAGCTTAAAAGGGCCAAGTGGTTTTGCTCCATTATTACAACTGAAACTTAACGGGAAGGGCGATTTTCTCTCGGCAAATGTAATCTCTGTTAAGCAGGATAAAATTAACCGGTTACAAATTGACACCACCTTTGCAGCATTTAAAAGAATGAAATATTTAACCGATATTGATTTTAAAGACCATATCCTTGTGTTTTCAGACAATGGGAAAATCACATTAGGAAAATAATTTTCAGCGCCCAAAACGCTTAGTGCTTATCGCAAACTCTCATGCCCTACGCCTCATCTTTTGTATTCCTTACCAATCCAATTCCCGAAACAAAAAAGATAATGCCTATAAGTCCAATCACAATTGTTTCACGAACTTGTACACTGTGATTTACAAAGCTTACTCCTGCATAAATTAGCCCAGCAATTCCGAGTAGGGTTAATACGGTTCCAAAAATACGTTTTACGTTCATTTTAATAGATTTTATGGGTATAACAACCTGAACTTGCATTTGTTTGCCACCTAATTTATTAGTAATATTGGTTACATCATTAAACCAAATCATTATGAGCAATTACGTTCCATTAATTTTACTGTTTGTTGCACTCGTTATCTTAGTCAGTTCTTTTGTAACTGTTAAGCAGGGCACTATTGCTGTGGTTACCATTTTCGGCAAATATCGTAGACTGTTAAGCCCTGGGCTAAGTTTAAAAATCCCATTAATTGAAGTCATTCAATCCAGAATATCTATTCAAAATCGTTCGGTAGAGCTTTCTTTCCAAGCGGTAACGCAAGATCAGGCCAATGTATACTTTAAAGCTATGCTATTGTATTCGGTAATTAACCACGATGAGGAGACCATTAAAAATGTAGCATTTAAGTTCGTAGACTCTACTAACTTGATGCAAGCTTTGATCCGTACCATCGAAGGTTCGATCAGGGCGTACGTAGCTACTCAGAAGCAGGCAAATGTGCTAGCGCAAAGAAATGAGATTGTAGAGCATGTGAAGCATCAAATTGATCAAGTTCTAGAAAGCTGGGGTTATCATTTACAAGACCTACAGTTAAACGATATTACTTTTGATGAAGAAATTATGCGCTCAATGAGTCGTGTTGTAGCTTCTAACAATTTAAAAGCAGCCGCAGAAAACGAAGGTCAAGCTTTATTAATTACGAAAACAAAAGGTGCCGAGGCTGATGGGAATGCCATTAAAATTGCTGCTGCAGCCGAGCGTGAAGCTGCTCAATTACGTGGTCAGGGTATTGCTTTGTTTCGTGCCGAAGTAGCCCATGGCATGACCAAAGCCGCACTAGAAATGGAAGAAGCTAATCTCGATATCTCTGTTATTCTTTTCACAATGTGGACAGAATCTATAAAGCAATTTGCCGAGAATAGCGATGGGAATGTTATATTCTTAGATGGATCAACCGAAGGCATGAATAGAACCATGAAAGAAATGATGGCGATGCAAATGGCAAAAGAAGGAAAGAAGTAGTAGGTTTGAGTGGTAAGTAGGGAATAGAATTAGCTGCTTAAGTAGTAGGTGATGGTGGCATCGTTATTACATGAACTGGTTTCCGTAAAGAGTCGAAAAGGTAAAATACACGGGTGATTTTACTGAACTCTGATAACGGTGTTTTAATCGTGCGTATGTGCATTCGTAAATCTTCTTTTGAATAAATCAAGTTGTCTTCTGTTTCTTCGTCAAAAGTAAACCCATGATGCGTCTTTGCATATTGCAAAACAGATTCCAAATTAATTTCTTTCGTAGTTCTAAAGTTGCTATTCATGATTTTTGCATTATCAACATTTATCATACACCAACTTATCCCGTTTAAATCACTTGAGTTGTTACTCACATAAGATAAAATCGAACCTTCTTTGGTTGCGTTATGAAATCCTATCTTTTCGAAATATCGATCAATATCATCGAACGCAAGCTCATAATTAACGTAGATTAAATGATCGAGTATTTGATTGGCTTCCATTTTACAAAAAAAAATAGGAAATAGTGCATGCGATTAGGCATCCAATCTATTTCCCATTCTCTATTTCCTTATTTATTTATAGTCGGACTTACATTCGTTAATTTCTGATCCATTCCATTCATTTTCATAAAATCGATCATTACTTTTAAACTCTCCTCCTGTACAAAATCAGACGCTTCTTCTTTAGTTATTTTATCACCCTTTTTCAAAGGGGTTAACCCTTTTGAAGCTCTTAATTGGTTTACTCTTGCAAGTGATTTTACTTCCATTGCATCTCTTTCGGCTTTAAGCTTAGCTTCATTTAAGGTAATAGTGGTTTCAGAATCACGTTTTTTGCCATCTGCAATATCTTCAACTAAAACTTTATAATCAACAGAGCTTGCCATACGTTGTTGGTGCAGTTTTAGCAAATTAGCTTTAATGGCTGTTAAGTCGGCAACAGGTGTATAGTTTGATGGTTTTACCACATCAAATGGCAAGGCCGATGGTTCTGTATCTTCGCCAATCTTATCCATTGGATAAACAGATGGGAAATTAATATCAGGAATCACGCCTTTATGTTGAGTGCTGCTTCCATTAACGCGGTAAAATTTACCCATGGTTAAATTAATTTGTCCAAACTGAATAATACCATCTTTATCTACAACAGTTGTAGGTTTTTGGTTTTTCCCATCTACAATAGTAACGGTGGTTGTCCCTTTTGGTTTTACAGCAGCTAATGCGTCCGAAATTTTCTTTAAAAACGATTGATCAAAAAGCCTGTTCATATCTATCGAATGTTGTACCGTTCCCTTACCATAGGTTTGAGTTCCCATAATAATTCCTCTTCCGTAATCTTGAATCGCACCTGCGAAAATTTCTGATGCCGAAGCACTCAAACGGTCTATAAGAACGCCAAAAGGCCCACTCCATGCCGCTCCTCCACTTTTATCTTCGCTTACATCAACTGCATTTCTTACATCTTTTACTTGCACAACAGGCCCCTTATCAATAAATAAACCTGTTAAATCAATTGCTTCTACCAACGATCCGCCTCCATTTGCACGTAAATCCATTACAATAGCGTCAACTTTATCGATATTTTTTAAGGTATCAATTAATAAGCGCACATCGCGAGTGGTGCTTTTATAGTTAGGGTCACCAGCATTAGCTGCTTTAAAATCAGCATAAAAAGCAGGCACATCAATAATTCCTATTTTATACGGTTTGCCATCAGATTGAATAATTTTAACACTTTTCTTTGCCGATTGATCTGCCAAAATTACTTTTTCTCTAACCAAAGTAATCACTACTGGTTTGGCCGATAATTCTTGTCCAACTGGGATAACTTTTAACCTCACGGTTGTACCTTTCGGGCCTTTTATCTTAGAAACGGCATTGTCAATTCTCCAACCTACAATATCTTCAAATTCGCCATCCACTCCTTGTGCAACGGCAACAATACGATCGCCTGCATTTAGCTGTTTACTTTTAAAAGCTGGTCCACCTGGAACAATAGACATTATTTTTGTAACCTCATTATCAAGCTGCAATGTAGCACCTATTCCTTCAATAGATCTAGACATTTCTTGTTGAAACACTTCAGCGTTGCGAGGGTTAAAATAATTGGTGTGCGGATCAATAGCCTCTGTAAATGAATCCATCACAATCTGAAATACATCTTGATTGTTAAATTTAGCAGCCTGAGATCTTAAGTTCTCGTAACGCTTTTTTAAGGTCTCTTGATTTTTTGCTTGATCGGCGCTTGCTATTTTCAAATTAACTAACTCGTATTTTACTCTTTTTTTCCAAACCTCATCTAATGCTATAGTGTTCGAAATCCAAGGCATTTTTTCTCGGTCGTACACATACGTATCGTTTTGGTTAAAGTCGAACTTACTTCCAATTTGAGCAATAGAATAATCAATTCGCTCATTATATCTTTTCAAGTACACATTAAAGATATAAAATGGTCCACTTAGGTCGCCAATTCTGAAGGCATCGTCTAAAGTAGTCCTGTATTTTTCGAATTCCTTAATATCAGACGCTAAGAAATAATACTTCGACGGATCTAATGCCTTTATGTATCTATCGAAAACGATAGACGATATTGAATCATTTATTTTAATCTTTTTGTAATTATAATTTTCAATTAAGCCTACTAGCTCTTTGCAAACTAAACTTTGCTGCTCATCTGGTTTAATATTCTGCACCCCGTCAACCATTTTTTGCACCTCAGGTGATGCGCTACAAGCCAGTGCTGCGGCTGTAAAGGTTACCATTAAAACTCTTCTTAACATCTCTTTGAATAATTTAAAATCCATTTCTTATTAATCCCGCATCCAATATGATACCAATTTTTTAAATAAACAAAAAAGATACAGCTTTTAAGTGTATCTTTTTTGTAAAGTTTGTAATTTATTTTTTAACAAGCTTAGTATTGAGACGTATTTATTATATAATCTTATGGTCGTAAGCATACTTCAATAAGCCAACAATACTTTGGGTTCCTGTTTTCCTGAAAATATTTTTTCGATGTGTTTCTACCGTGCGTTCGCTAATAAATAAAAGATCAGCAATTCGTTTATTGCTATACTCACTTTCAATCAATCTGATAATCTCGATCTCCCTGTTGGTTAGATGTGAGCCTTCGCCTTCATTTCTGAACGATTTCATTAGCTCTTTGGTTACTTCTTCACCAAAAAAGTTTTGGCCATTTGCCAGTTTATCTAATGCTTCAAGTAATTCGTGCTTGCCAACATTTTTAAGAATATAGCCCGAAATGCCGGCGTCTATCATCTCCTTAATTACTTGCCGCTCTCCAAACATCGATAAAGCAAGTACTCTAATCTTTGGGAATTTCTTCTTTACATTTCTCGTAAGCTCTACACCTGTCATTTCTGGCATATTAATGTCAGTAAGTAGCACATCAACATTTAAATGCTCTAGCATATCAATCACCTCTTTGGGCTGGTTGCTATAGCCAACAATAGTATACTGCTCTTCATTATTAAGTAATGAGCGCAATCCATCTACAACTAACTGATGGTCATCAACGATAAATAAATTTATTTTTGGCATAGGTCCCATCTCACTAATCTACAAAGGAATAAAGATAGCTACAAGGGTACCACCACCTTGGGTAGAAGAAAAATCTACTTGGCCTTTTAAATATTCAACTCTACTTTTAATATTCTTTAATCCAATCCCCTCAAATTTCTCTAAACCTGTACTATCAAAACCTTTTCCATTGTCTTCGATCATCGCGTTTATACCTTCGTTGTCTTTAGACAATTGAATATCGAGTGTATTCGCTTCTGCATGCTTAATTACATTATTAACCGCTTCTTGGATTACTCTATACAATACCGTTTCTATGTTTTGATCTAACCGCTCTTTTAACCCAAACGTACTCAAATTTATTTTTAGCTTTCTAGAATCTATTTTGTCAATAAAATCACGTACTGCTGTTGCCAATCCAGATTTCAGCAAAATGTTAGGCGCCATTTGATGTGAAATTACTCGTACTTCTTTACAGCTTTCATCCACTAATGATACTGTTTTTTCGAACATTTCTTCTCCATGATTATCCTCGAACTGGATATGATCTGCCAAGGCTGAAAGATTCATCTTTACCGCCGAAAATAGTTGTCCTAAGCCATCATGTAATTCGCCACTAATTCGTTTCCTTTCGTTCTCTTCTGCCTGTAAAACTGCCTTAGTTGCTAAGTCTTGCTGCAAGATTACTTCTTGATGTAAGCGGGCATTTTGTTTTAACTTATACCGGTTATAAATTAAATAGGCAATGAATCCGCTAACAAAAAAGGCCGCAACAATTGCTATAATAGTTATTTTTTGAATAGTGTTCTCTTTGTTCAAAATAGAAATCTGCTGCTGCTTTTTCTCGGTTTCATACTTGGTTTGTAGCTCACTAATTTGGGCACTTTTTGTGGCGTTAAATATCGAATCCTTAACTAAAACGTAATCTTTATGAGCCAAATAGGCCTCTTTATAGGTGTTGTTCTGTTCATATATTTTCGATAAGAGCAAATATCCATGCTGCAACATATCTGGATAATTAATTCTTTTACTAAACGCTGTGGCTTGTTTACCGTAATCGATTGCCCTTATTAAATCGCCTTTGGCTTTATATACCTCAGTTAGCTCGATCATGCAGATGGCAATCCCATAGCTATCGTTTATTTCTTTTCTTAGCGCTAAACTTTTTTCAAGATTTTCGATAGCCAGTGAATAATTCTTCATTAAAAAATACACATAACCAATATATTCCAAGCTGTACGATTCGCCTAGTTTTTCTTTAACCTTACGATATTCAATTAAAGAAAACTGGTATTGGGCCAATGCTTTTTTATATTCTCCCTTTTCTTCGTAAACCAAACCAATGTTATTGTAAGCATTGGCAATTAGCGAATTGTTTTTTGCTAATGACGCTTCTTTTAGCGACCTGGTATAGTATGTTAATGCTTCTGCTAATGATTTATTCTTTTTTAAAAGAGTTCCAATCTCATTACAAACTCCTGCAATTAAATCGTGTCGATTTGCCTTCTCTGCAATGCGTAGCGCAACCATGTAAATTTTTAAGGCCTGATCATGCTTGCCACTAAAATAGGCGATATTTCCTATGATAATATCTGCATTCACTAATGCGTAATAATCATTGGTCTTATTTGCCTCAAATTTAACTTGCTTTAAAATTTCTTTCGCTTTTTCGGGGTTAGCTCGGAATATATGCTGCGCCGAATCTAACAGTACATTCTTTTGTGCAAAAGTGGGAGTAGATAGAAGAAGTATCCTTAAAAGTAAGCACAAAAATAGGGAGAAGAGCGTATTCGACATTTAATTGAAGCACTCAAAGGGTTAATTTTTTGCCCATTTGCTTTTCAACAATAGTAGCTTTGCTTGATTTAATCTGACTATTAAATTGGCTAATTTTAAAATACTTTGTTAATGTTTCTGCTTTATTGAGGTCTTTAAGCGCCAGACTATATTCTCTTTTTTTAATCTTAACGGTTGCAATTCCCAATATAGACTCGATGTAAGACGAATTATTTTTAAGTTGTTGAGCCAAAATCCCCTGTTGGGTAAAAAACCACATCGATTGTGTAAGCTTATTTGCACCAAAATAAATTTTACCAAGCTGATTGTAAGAAGCCATTTGGCCAGATTTGTTACCAATACGGGAGTACGTCTTTAAAGCCACGTTTAAGACCACTTGTTCTGCCTCGGTATAGTGCAACAGTAACAGGTGAACATTGCTCATCCTCAACAATGAGGCTGCATATTTAGTAAATTTCTTATCACTATTGTATTCAAAAGCTGCTTTACCAAACAGGGTTAAAGCTTCATTTAAATCACCTCTACGCTCATTACGCTCTGCATCAGCAAAAAAAATATCCGCTTCAGTTTCGTCCGAACTCGACACCGCCACATTAATTGCCGGGCCATAAGAAGGCGCATCTTGAGGGCCCGAATTATTGGACTGCGCAAGAGCATTTGAAGTGATCCAAAAGCAAAAAAGTGCTAAGCAGATTTTATTCATATAAAAATATTTATAGTCATTAAAGACTATTGGAATATAAAGATATGAATAATTTTAGTTAAACACCTGTAAATTAACATCAAAAGATGCCCAAACCATAGTTGGATGAGAATCGCAGTGGTAAATTTCGCCTGTTGATGCGATTCCTATTACTCCGGCAAAGCCATCAAAAGCTTTCAATTCGGCAAAAGATTTATCGCAAGCTGCTTGCAAACTAAAGCCATCGGTTACTCGAGTTACAATTTTTGCTGCAAGTGCTCCACTCACTATATCCTCGCCAACACCTGTGCACGAAATGCCTGCAAATTCGTTGGCATAGTTACCAGCAACGGTTGCCGAATCACTTACGCGACAAGGGATTTCGAAACCTTTGCCACCTGTAGAAGTGGCAGCAGCGATAGTACCATCACTGTCTAATGCTACACAACCAACTGTACCTTTTCTATCTTTAAGGTTAAGTTTTTCTTCATATTCTAATTTACGCTGTGTGGTTTTCGGATCGAAATAATCGAAGCCATTTTCTCTTGCAAAAGCCAACGCCCCCTCCCCACTTAACACCCGGTCGTCATATTTAATCAACTGTTCTGCAACATGAATAGGATGTTGAACATTCTCTAAATTAATCACCCCACTAAATTTCTGTGTACGACCATCCATTAATGAAGCACTTAACCTTACTTTTCCATCACTCTGTATTTGAGAACCTAGTCCTGCATTAAACAGCTCGTCATCTTCCAATAAGCTAACGGCGAAAACTACTGTTTCAGAAGCGGTGTGTGTTTTTAAATAGTAAAATGCCTTTTCAGCAATTCTTCCCAACGATTCTTGTTTCGCTTTCTTGGTTTCGGGATTGGTTAGCGATTCGCCGATGAATCCGCCATGTATAATTAGTTTCATGTTGCATTTCTTTGGCGTACGGCGTTTGGCGTTCAAAACGCTAATCGCTAAACGCAATACACTATTCTGTAGGTACTACCTTTGGGTGATGAATAACCAATTGGTGACTAGTTAGGTCATAAATATCGCCATCGCACATTACATGAACGATCATGTTTTTAATCGAAACCGGTTGTCCCATCTCTACATCGGTTAAATTAGTATCGGCCATGCTACGTCCGTCTACTAAAATCACCATTCCCGAGCCAATCGCTTCCATGGTGTTTTCGTGGATATATAAGCCTGTATCCTCGCCCAAACCAATTCCTAAAATACCTGGATTACTTGCCGCAGCATATAGTAAACGACCAATTCTACCGCGCTGTACAAAATGCGTGTCGACGATTACCCCATCAATAAAACCTAGTCCGCCAGTAATTTTTACCTCACCCTTAAGCAATGCATCTTTACTGCTTCCTTGGTAAATCATGTTTTTTGAACTTGCTGCTGCACCGGCTGATGTACCTGCAATTACGATTTCGGTATTTTGATACTTATCCAATAAAATACGATGAATTTCTGTTCCGCCAAAAATAGAGGATAATCTTAATTGATCGCCACCAGTAAAAATAATTACATCGGCCGCTTTAATTCGTTCGGCATGTGCTGGATTATTTGCTTCTTCCCTACTTCCGATATTTAATACACCTACATCATGTACATCCAACTGCGTAAAAGCTTTAATGTATTCTTCGCCTACTTTCTCAGGAATTAATGATGCCGTAGTCATAATCTCGAAACGAGAATCATTTCCCTTACTTGATTCTGTAGTTATTCTCTTTAAAATCCCACGCTCAAAAAAGTTCATGTTTTGTGGCAATCCGAACTGTGTTTCGGCAAAACTTCCTGTGTTTATTGCACCACCTATTATAATTAATTTACCCTTTGGAGCCATTCTTCTTATTTAGATATTCGCTATTGCGCCAAATATATAGGCATTAGCTTAATAATTAACATTATTTTTATCAATATTATATCTTTAATTAACATTTGACCAGAGATTTTGTGTTGAGCAAGAATTTATAATAGAAGGAAATTGAGATAGGAAATGGAAAATAGACAGTAAAAAATTCAAAAAAATTTTATACTTTAATTTTTTCTTTGAGGTTCAAATCTCAATTCAAAACAGACACCGTCGTTACCATCATTTAAACAAAACAAATAATGAAGATATTAGGGATACAGGTTCTAAGAGGCCCAAACATTTGGTCGATTAACCGAAAAAAATTAATTCAAATGCGTTTAGATCTTGAGGATTTAGAGCAGCGGCCAACGAATGTTATTGATGGTTTTAGAGAACGCATAGAGAAATTAATCCCTAGTTTACATAGTCATCGCTGTTCAAAAGGTGAAGCAGGAGGCTTTTTAATGCGTGTTGACGAAGGCACTTGGATGGGGCATGTAATTGAGCACATCGCTTTAGAAATACAAACCATGGCAGGGATGGATACTGGTTTTGGCCGAACACGACAAACTAAAACCGATGGCATTTACAATGTAGTATTTAGCTATTTGGAAGAAAAAGCAGGAGTTTATGCAGCAGAATCAGCAGTCCGTATTGCCGAGGCACTAATTAACGACCAAGAATATGACTTAGAACACGACATCCAGCGGATGCGAGAACTGAGAGAAACCGAGCGCTTAGGACCAAGTACAGGTTCTATTGTAGATGAAGCTATTTCAAGAGACATTCCATGGATACGATTAAACAAAAGTTCGTTGGTACAGCTTGGGTATGGCAAAAATCAGGTTCGATTTAGAGCTACCATGACCGAAAGAACGAGTAGCATTGCAGTAGATATTGCAGGGAATAAGGATGAAACCAAACGGTTACTTAGTGATGCCGCCATTCCTGTAGCAAAAGGGGTAACTGCTTCTTCATTAGATGATGTATATGACGCCATAAAAAGAGTAGGCTTCCCTTTAGTATTTAAACCATTGGATGGTAATCATGGAAAAGGCGCAACCATTAATGTGAAAAATGAAGAAGAAGCTGTCGCAGCTTTTCATTATGCAAAAGAATATTCGAGAAGAATCATAGTAGAAAGCTTCATCACAGGCCACGATTTTAGAGTGCTGGTAATTGACCATAAAATGGTAGCTGCCGCTCTACGTGTTCCAGCGCATATTAAGGGCAACGGGAAGGATACCGTACAGCAATTAATTGATAAAGAGAACGAAGATCCTCGCCGAGGGTATGGGCACGAGAATGTCCTTACTGAGATTACGGTAGACCGTGATACCTTAGATTTGTTAGAGAAAAAGGGCTATACGTTAGAAACCATTGCCCCAAAAGGAGAAATCGTTTATTTGAAGTCGACCGCAAATTTAAGTACTGGTGGTACTTCGATTGATGTAACCGATCAGGTTCACCCTCAAAATGTGTTTAACTGTGAACGAATTTCTAGAATTGTAGGTTTAGATATTTGTGGTATCGACATTATGGCACAAAATTTAACAGAACCTTTAACCGAAAATGGCGGTGTAGTTTTGGAAGTAAATGCAGCTCCTGGTTTTAGAATGCACTTAGCGCCTAGCGAGGGCTTGCCTCGAAATGTAGCAGCTCCGGTAATTGATATGCTATATCCGCCAGGGAAATCGGCTAGAATTCCAATCATTGCCGTAACAGGAACGAATGGAAAAACCACCACCACTCGTTTAATTGCTCATATTGTAAAAAACAATGGCAGCAGAGTAGGTTTTACCACATCTGATGGTATCTATGTACAAAACACAATGTTGATGAAAGGCGACACCACAGGCCCTTTTAGTGCAGAGTTTATTTTAAAAGACCCTACTGTAGAGGTTGCTGTACTAGAAACCGCTAGAGGTGGAATATTACGTGCTGGTTTGGGTTTTAACAAGTGCGATATTGGTGTTGTGACGAATATTCAAGAAGATCATTTGGGTATTTCAGACATCCATAGCCTTGAAGATTTAACTCGTGTAAAGGCAGTTGTAATCGGTGCAGTGAAAAGAAGTGGGTGGGCGGTGTTAAATGCTGATAATTCGTATTGCTTAAAAATTGCACAAAGTGCCGATTGTAATATCGCCTACTTTAGCATGGACGAAAAAAATCCTGCAATTAAAGAACATTGCAAGAATGGAGGCATCGCTGCAATTTATGAAAATGGTTATGTAACCATTAAAAAAGGAGATTGGAAGATTAGGGTAGAAAAAGCAACGCACATTCCGTTAACTTTTAATGGTTCTGTAGATTTTATGATCCAGAATGTATTGGCCGCTACGTTAACTACATTTTTATGGGGCTATAAAACGGAAGATATTAGAATGTCTTTAGAAACCTTTATCCCATCAGCGGCGCAAACACCTGGCAGAATGAACATCTTTAAATTTAAAGATTTTAAAATATTGGTCGATTTTGCACATAACCCAGATGGATTTAATGGGATTAAAACCTATCTCCAAACGATTGAAGCAACTGAACATGTTGGCGTAATCTCTGGAACCGGGGATCGTAGAGATGAGGATATTATTGAAACCGCTCGAATTGCAGCACAAATGTTCGATAAAGTAGTGATTTGTCAGGAAAAATATTTGCGTGGACGTAAGCAACAAGAGCTCATCGACCTTTTAATAACTGGTTTAAAGGAGATAAAACCTAATATACCTATCGAGATTAATAATAGTGGCGAGGATGTGATGAAAAAATTAGTTAAAACCGCTAAATCGGGTTCATTCATTACCATTTTAAGCGATACGATTGATAATGCTATTCACAAGGTGACTTATTATTTGGATAAAGAATTGGATAAAAAATAAGCTAGAAAAGGCCCCTGCTAGGGGCCTTTTCTATTATGGCCGGGTATTGTCTCTTAATGCTTTAATCTCATCGTGCGAAATCCTTAATTCGGCTTTTTGAGTTGTAATTAGCTCTGTTAAATAGGTAGATAAGCCTTCTTCTGCCAATGCCATTTTATAGGCTCTTTGAGCTGCATCTTCACCTGCTTCACAGTTATTTAATACGGTTTTACGATCGTGTCCTATAAAAACTGCTTTTACATCCATCCAAGCTCTATAGATTTTGCCTGAATTAGTAGTACCCGTTTCAATGTCTTCTCCTAAAGCCTGAACCTCAGTTGCTAATGCCATTTTATGCCTATGGCTTTCACGAATCATTTTTACAAAAAGAGTTTTCAAGTCGCTATCTTCAACTCTTAATTCTTCAATTGCCTTTTCATAACCGGCAACTCTATCGTTGTTAATTTGAATAAGATCGTTTAAGATCTCTGCATTTACTGTTCTAGTTTCCATGTTTTAAAAGTTTTGATTTGATTAAATAACACCTTCAAAATATAAAAGTTTAATTTTTCATAGCGCATTTTGGAATATAACAGCCTCCGATACTAAAAAGCTTTGATATATTTGAAGAGTTAAGCAATTAAGATGGCAGAGAATTTTCCAAACTTAAGAACCGAAAGACTTTGGTTAAAGCAATTTGCAGATAGCGATATCGAAAAGGTGTTCGAAGGATTATCAGATCCAGACGTTATAAAATACTATGGTGTTAATTATAAAAGCTTAGCCGAAACCAAATTGCAAATAGAGTGGTTTAAAAATTTAGAGGCAGAGGGCACTGGCATTTGGTGGGCGGTCCATTCTTCAGATGGCAAAGAATTTTACGGCGCCATCGGATTTAACAATTTAAGCATAATACACCAAAAGGCGGAGATAGGCTTTTGGTTGCTGCCTGCATATTGGGGCAAAGGAATTATGCAAGAAGCACTGCAGTTAGTTTGTATTTACGGATTTGAACACGTAAAACTTCATCGAATTGAGGCAATGGTAGAATCGGAAAATAAACAATGCCAAAGTTTATTGAATAAGCTTGATTTTAAATACGAAGGAACAATGCGAGATTGCGAAATCAAAAATGAAGATTTTATAAGCCTTGATATTTATGCAAAATTTAATAACCCACATTAAAAAACATGTTACTCTTAGTGAGGCAGAAACAAAATTTCTTTCAAGTAATATAAAATCAATACATGTTAAAAAGAAGGAATTCCTACTTCAAGAAGGTAACATATGCAAAGCAAATTATTTTGTCGAAAAAGGTCTTTTAAGGATGTTCTTTATCAATGAGAAGGGAGTTGAACAAATTACCCAATTCGCGTTAGAAAACTGGTGGCTATCAGATTACATGAGTTTTATAATGCAAACAGAAGCGAAATTTTATATTCAAGCCATAGAAAATTCAGAAGTTCTTGTAGTAGAGCACCACAAACAAGAAGAATTATTTAAGCAATTACCTCAACTGGAAAAGTATTTCAGGATAATGACACAAAGAGCATACGCAGCCTCTCAAATGAGATTTAAATATTTTTATGATTATTCTAAAGAAGAAAATTATCGTCTTTTTGTTTCTCTCTTCCCAAAATTTGTGCAGCGAATTCCTCAATATATGTTAGCCTCCTATTTAGGCATAACACCAGAGTATTTGAGCGAGCTGAGAAAGAGGTGATGAGTATGGTTTATAAGGTTAGCGCATGGCGGTAAGCGTTCTGGGAGCTTACCTTGAGTAGTAGAGAACACTATTAAACCGCTTTACGCAAACCTCTTATCACTTCGTTCTTTCTTAAACTAGCTTAAGTTTTTTCAATTCTACCCTCTTTATCTTTGTTCATCATTAAAAAATATAATCATGGAAAAAAGAATCAACATTGAGCAAACCGAGCCAAATGGCTATAAAGCAATGCTTGCTTTAGAAAACTACTTAGCAACAAGTAACCTTACCAAAACACATAAAGAGCTTATTAAAATTAGAGCATCACAAATAAATGGTTGTGCTTTTTGCATTAATATGCATACAAAAGATGCACGCAAGAATGGAGAAACTGAGCAAAGAATCTATTTATTAAATGCGTGGAGAGAAACCGAGTTATATACGGAAGAAGAACGTGTTGTTTTGGCTATAACAGAAGAGATTACACTAATCGCAAATGGTGGATTGAGCGACGAAACTTATAAAAAAGCAAAAGACATATTCGACGAGCACTATATTGCACAAGTAATCATGATGGTAGTAACCATAAATGCATGGAATAGAATTGCCATTTCTACACAATTACAGCCAGTTTAACTTATAATTTCGACAGCGGTATGTAACCCAATACCAATTCATCATCTGGTAAACCATCGGCCAGTGAAAATTTCAAAGCATATTGGTTTTTTGTTTCAACACTTAAAATATCTACGATTTCGAAAACATCATCCACGTCAACACCAAACTTATCGTCGATGTGTGAAGTTGCACCTTTAAAACCAGTATGCTTATAAAAAGCAGTTTCTTTTGCCTCTTTAATCGCTTGTGCTTTTTGGTTGGCCACCACTAACATTTTATAATGTAACTCTTCAAATTCGCCTTGTTTGTAACCTCCTAAATTCAAAAAAAACAAACTCGTTAGATCTTTCTTAACTTCATTCGCCTTTGCGATTACTTCTACTTTATAAGCGCCAACTTTATTTACTATTCTATAGGCATCTATATGAATCTTATCGTTTGCTTCTGGCCAAAACGCCTTCATTTCGGGTAATAAATCTTTCACTGAAGCAGCAATCCCAAAAAACATATCATGCTGTTCTATATTTCTTCCTTTTGGGGTGGCGCCCAATAAAATCATAAAAAGTTTAAGATCTTTCATAATAGTCTATACCGTTTTAAACACCCAAAACGCCATACTCTCCGCGCCCCACGCTAAGCTGCTTTATTATCTTCTTACAACGTGCTTCAATCTCATCAAAAACAGGTTCAAATAAATGGTCGTGATGATAGGGATCAATTACTTCGCCATAATCTGCTAAAAAATAAGCTACCTTATTTTTTTGGGTTTCACTTTTTGCCTGTTTAGTTACTTCGCGATAATTATTTTTATCCATTACAAAAATATGATCGTACTCATTAAATAGATTAGAGGTAAAATGCCGCCCACGTTGCATCGAAATATCGTAACCAAAGTTTTTTGCAACGCTTATACTTCTACTATCGGGAGCCTTGCCTACATGCCAAGAACCTGTTCCTGCAGATGCAATTTCCCAATTCAAATTTTGTTCTTTCACTAAGTGACGCATAATGCCCTCGGCTAAAGGCGAGCGACAAATATTGCCCATGCAAACTATTAAAATCTTCAAACCTTTTCCTGCTTCAAATTCTTTAAATATAAATATCGTTTAAAATTTTCGCTAAACGAATACCTCCTTTTAACAATTGTTGATCAACAGTTTCTATCCAATCGAAATTATACCTATAGCTTAATTTATCATCGATTTTTATTCCTGTAGCATAAATTTTATTACAAATTTCGTACGATTCGAAAACACAGTCCTTTAAACTACTCTTTTGCCAAGTCGTAAATTGAGCAACTGTTGGGTGATTAATTGCTTTTGTATATTCGGTGTAACTTAATTGCTGAAAATCGATTAAACTTTCGTCCCATACCCTATGCAAATTTGATTTCTCTCCAAACCAGGTTAAAGTAATCTTATTCCCTCCTAAATCTTCCTTTCTTGCTGTATGCATCGGCTGATGAAGATCGCCAACCAAATGGATAAGCATTCTTAAGGCTAGCTTTTTCTGAGCTAAAGTGCTCTTTGAGTTTTTTAACACAGTTACCATCTCATTTATCTTGTTATAAATGTTTGGCCCTGTTTGCTCATCTAAAAAGGTATGCACATCTGTTTTAGACAAGTTAGCGGGCAGATTAACGTAATGCCAATTACTCAAATAATTATAACTCGTGTCTGATTTTATAAAATCGGCCCAATTTGCCGACATGGCAATACTCTCGGTACCCAACAACTGTTGGATAGCTTTGCGAGTTTTCGCATTAATATACTGATTGGCTACTTCGCCAACAATTCGATGCCCAAGTACTCCCCAAGCGCTAGCAATAAAAGGCATACAGAAAAATGCCAGTACCATTATTATTTTTTTCATATTATAGTGCTTTAGGCGAACAGTTTATGTTCTGTTTTAAGGTTAATATACATTCTTTTTGATCGTTTAGTCCTTCTAAAACAAGCATGTCTTTGCGAGTAGATTTAATTTTAAAGTTGCTTAAGTAACGTCCATTTCGATAACAGCCAGAAACCTTTTGCTTGTAGTTAGCTTTTGTAAACGTACCTGTAAGAAACAGCGTATCACCCCTAACTACATAGGTTCCTTTGGCATATTCATTCCAAATCCCTTTATTAAAACAAGCTTCTTCGTAATAGTTAACTTTCGAATGCGTAGTTAAATCGACATAAAATGAATCGCAGCTGAATTTAAATTTATGTTGTGTATAGTTTAATAACTGCTCGGCATTAGCTATGCTATCTTGATTCCATATCCCTTGCAAAGCCACTTCACCGTTACCTTGTACATTGGGTAATCTCGTGCAAGCGCTAAAAGCTAAAAGCAGAAAAATGCAATAGGTAAAAGGTAGAAGTTGTTTTCGTTTATTAAAATACATTATTAAATTTATTTCAATGATCCCACCATATCTTCAGGTTTAACCCATTCGTCGAATTGCTCACTAGTTAACAAACCCAATTCTACAGATGCTTCTTTTAAGGTTTTATTTTCCTTATGTGCTTTTTTAGCAATTTTTGCAGCATTTTCGTAACCAACATGTGGATTTAATGCCGTAACCAACATCAACGAATTTTGTAAATGTTTTTTAATTTCTGGTTCATTTGCCAAAATACCTTCTGCGCATTTATCGTTAAACGACACGCACGCATCACCAATTAACCTGGCCGATTGTAACACATTAGCCGCAATTAAAGGTTTAAACACATTCAGCTCAAAATGCCCAGTTGCACCGCCAATAGAAACGGCCACATCATTGCCCATTACCTGTGCACAAACCATGGTCATGGCCTCTGGCTGTGTTGGGTTTACTTTACCTGGCATAATCGATGATCCTGGTTCGTTGTCTGGGATAATAATTTCTCCAATTCCGCAACGTGGTCCAGAACTTAGCATTCTTACATCATTGGCAATTTTCATTAGCGAAACTGCAGTACGTTTTAATGCACCAGATAATTCGACCATGGCATCGTGTGCAGCAAGCGCTTCAAATTTGTTAGGAGCAGTCACAAATGGCAAACCTGTTAAATCAGCAATTTTCTTAGCAACTAAAACATCGTATCCTTTTGGGGTATTTAAACCAGTACCTACGGCAGTACCGCCCAATGCTAGTTCGGCCACCATTACCAGTGCGTTATTAATGGCTCTAAGGCTATTGTCAATTTGTTGTACATAACCTGAAAATTCTTGCCCTAAAGTTAACGGAGTCGCATCCATAAAGTGAGTACGGCCAGTCTTCGTGATGTGCGCAAATTCTTCCACCTTTTTAGCTAAGGTATTACGCAATTTTTGTAGGCCTGGAATTGTATTTTCGGCAGTTAGTTTATAAGCAGCAATATGCATCGCCGTTGGGTAGGTATCGTTCGAAGATTGCGATTTATTTACATCATCATTTGGATGAAGTATTTTTTGTTCATCAGCCAAATTACCTCCATTAATTACATGTGCACGGTTCGCAATTACTTCGTTTCCATTCATGTTGCTCTGGGTTCCAGAACCGGTTTGCCAAATCACCAATGGAAATTCATCATCTAGCTTACCTGCAATAATCTCATCACACGCTTTTGCAATCCATTCTGCCTTATCGGCTGATAAAACACCCAGTTCGTGGTTGGCCTGAGCTGCTGCTTTTTTCAAATATCCGAAAGCATGAATAATTTCTTTCGGCATCGACCCTTCGGGTCCTATTTTAAAGTTATTACGTGAACGTTCAGTTTGTGCACCCCAGTATTTATCAGCAGGCACTTGTACCTCGCCCATGGTATCGTGTTCTATTCTAAAACTCATGATGTTTATTGTATTTTTCTTCAAAAATAAGGATTTATTGTGAATAAGTATAGCGTTTGGCGTGGAGCGTGGAGCGTTTGACGTGGTAGTGTTTGGCACGGAGCACGGAGCGGTCTTGGAGTATAGCTCTTAGCGCTAAAACAGGAAATACTCTCAAGCCATCTTAAGTCAATTATTAAGCGCTCCATGCTCCATGCCCTAAATGTTTAAAACTCTTTTGCGGTTAAAAAGACAATAATTCTTATTTTTCGCCTTTTAAACCCGATTATAGTTAATTCATGAATTTTCGTTTACTGTTCTTTTCACTCGCGCTCTCTCTCATTACCATTTCATCTTGTTCAAGTCAGGAAGAAAAAACTAAAAAAGCTGAAGCCGATAAAAAGATTAGGGTTAAAGCAGACGATGTTGCCGACAAAAAATTATTAGCATACGACCCTAAAAAGGGTGATCGTTGGATTGCAGATTTTGTATACAATCTTCACAAAAAATCTGGTTTCAATGGCAATATGCTTGTCGCTAGAAAAGGAAAAATCCTATACGAAAAAGCAATAGGCTGGGCAGATTACTTGCATCGCGATAGCTTAAAAATTTCTTCGGAATTTGAATTGGCCTCGGTAACCAAAACGTTTACCGGCGTAGCCATTATGCAATTAATAGAGGCTGGAAAATTAAAGCTTACTGATAATGTAAAAAAATTCTACCCTAATTTCCCGTACGAAGGGATAACCGTCGAGTTATTACTAACCCATCGAAGTGGGATGATGAATTACGTTTATTTTATCGACGATATTTGGCGTAAAGAAAAAAGAAATCAGAAGAAAGGAGTTTCCAATCAAGAGGTAATGAATGTAATTGCCGACAAAAAGCCTAATCGGTATACAAAACCTAATGACCGTTTTCATTATAATAATTCGAATTACATGGTTTTGGCAGCTATTATCGAAAAAGTGACTGGCAAAACCTATGCAGAGTATATGATGGAGAACATTTTTAAGCCTGCTGGACTAAAAAACACCCACGTTTATTCTACTACTGTATATCCCAAAATTCCGGTTGATGTAGTAGGGCACGATCGTACTTGGCGCTATTCGGTAGCTCAAAACTTTTTAGATGGGCCAGTGGGCGATAAAGGGATTTACAGTACACTGCACGATCTAGTTTTGTACGATAAGTACTTAAAAAACGGGCGATTGCTCACTAAAAAGAGCTTGGATTCGGCGTATAAAGGCCGAAATAAGCCGGTAAATGGGCACTTCAATTATGGTTACGGATGGCGAATGTTCGATGGCAAGGGAATGGATAAAGTGGTTTACCATACCGGATGGTGGCATGGTTTCCGTCATATTTATATCCGCGATTTAGATAAAGATATTGTGGTTATTTTCTTGGGCAATTTAACAAACGGGAGTTTAATGCATTTGGATGAGCTTTTCAAATACTTAAAGATGCCAATTATCAGAAAAGGAGCATATTCAGGTTCAGGTTCGTTGCCAGGGAGCGATGAAGACTAAGCGCGAAGCGACTGGTGTTTGGCGTAAAGCGTTTTGGTTGTGCGCGTTGCTAGTCGGCCTCGAAACTTTAGGAAGGAGAGTAGTTAATTGTGTTTACGATACTCCTTTAAACCTTAATTAAACAAGACGGCCAAATGAAGCCCTTGAGGCGGAATGGCCCTCTTGTGGCAGACAACAATTAACGTACTATCCGAACTTAAGATTCGTAGCCTTGGATTTTTTGTTTCTTTTTCATCCAAAGGAAAAAGAAAGAGGATTAACTGATCTTATCAAAAGCAATCGCCCTCGTTCGCTTGTCTAAATAATTTTTAAGCAAAACGTTTTCTGGCTTTTCTAGCATCGCATCTTGCTCGAACAATTCGATTACTGTATTCCTGGCTTCTTGTAAAATAATCTGATCTTTTGCTAAGTTGGCCATTTTAAGTTCAAGAACTCCACTTTGTTGAGTACCGGTTATATCGCCCGGCCCTCGTAATTGCAAATCTATTTCTGAAATTTCGAAACCATTATTTGTTTTTACCATCGTTTCTAGTCGCAATTTAGAGTTAGGGCCAAGTTTAGCCGCCGACATTAAAATACAGAAAGACTGTTCGGCGCCACGCCCAACCCTACCTCTTAACTGATGAAGTTGAGATAAGCCAAAGCGCTCGGCATTTTCGATAATCATTACCGAAGCATTGGGCACATTAACACCCACTTCTATTACCGTAGTGGCCACCATAATCTGGCTTTTGCCATCAATAAATTGTTGCATTTCGTATTGCTTATCAGCGTTTCGCATCTGCCCGTGCACAATACTAATCTGATAATCGGGTAAAGGAAATTGATAACGTAATTGTTCTACACCGGCATCCAAATATAGAAGATCTAATTTTTCACTCTCTTTAATTAACGGATAAACAACATACACCTGTCGGCCTTTAGCAATTTCTTGTTTCATGAAACCAAACATCCGTAATCGCTGACTTTCGAATAAATGTTTCGTTTCGATCGGTTTTCTGCCTATTGGTAATTCGTCAATTACAGATACATCTAAATCGCCATACAAAGTCATAGCCAACGTACGCGGAATAGGCGTGGCTGTCATCACCAAAATGTGAGGCGGAATAACATTCTTTCGCCAAAGTTTAGCACGTTGCTCTACACCAAATCGATGTTGCTCGTCGATCACTACTAAACCCAGGTTCTTAAATTTTACTTTATCCTCAATCAATGCATGAGTACCCACTAAAATATCAATTTCGCCAGCCTCAAGCTGTTCATGCAAAAGGGTTCGCTGTTTTTTTGTTGTATTGCCAGTTAAAATAGCAACTTTTACTAAATCGTCTTTTAACAATGAAGCAATAGAATGATAATGTTGTCTCGCCAATATTTCTGTCGGAGCCATCATACATGCTTGGTAGCCATTATCATTAGCTAATAACATACTCATCAAAGCAACAACCGTTTTTCCACTGCCTACATCACCTTGTATTAATCTATTCATTTGAACGCCACGTTGCGTATCCAATCTTATTTCTTTAATAACTCTCTTCTGGGCGTTGGTTAGCTCGAATGGGAGTATTTTAGTATAAAAGGTGTTGATCTTGTCTCCTACCGCATTAAACAGTGCTCCTTTGAACTTAAGGCTTCTTAATTGCTTATTGTGCAATAATTGTAACTGGATAAAAAATAGCTCTTCGAATTTCAATCGGCGTTCTGCTTGTTGAAGTGTTCGGGTATCGATGGGAAAGTGGATGTACTGTAGTGCTTGCTTTTTGCTAATGAGTTTATACTTTTCAAGAATATAGTTGGGCAACGTTTCTCTAACTTCATTGATATGGAGTTCGATGATATGGTGAATTAGTTTTTGAATGCCTTTACTATCTAAAAAACCTTTCTTTAACTTCTCCGTAGAATTATAGATGGGTTGTAATGTTAAGTTCCCCGTTATTCCTGTTTGCCGGGGGTATACTTCCATATCGGGATGTGAGATACTAAAACTATGATTAAATAAATTCGGCTTCCCAAAGGCGATGTATGTACCACCTCTTAGAATATTCTCTTCTACCCATTTTAAACTCTGAAACCACACTAGTTCCATAGTTCCGGTTTCGTCTGTGAGTTTAACAACAATTCGTCTTTTATGTTTGTCGCCAATTATATCCTTTGTACTCACTTTGCCAATAACCTGTACTAATGGCATGTCTTCACTTAATTCGCTTATTTTATAAAAACGAGTTCGATCAATGTATCTAAAGGGATAGTGATTTAAAAGTTGCTCATACGTTGTCATGCCTAACTCTTTTTGCAAAAGTTCTGCACGTTTTGGACCTACCCCCTTAAGGTATACCAGCGGAGTATCTAAATTTGAAGCAAACAAGTGATGTTATTTTCTCTTAAAAGTAAAAATATCTTTTATCAAGTTCCAATTAAATAGAAAAACAGCAAATAATAATAAGAGGTATGCGAATAATTGATGGCCACTAATCTTCTCATCAAAATATAAAACAGCAACCGTAAAGGCGATAATTGGATTTAAATAAATAATAATTCCAAGTGTAGAAGAAGGGATGCCGATTAATGCATAAAGGCTTAAAAATAATGGAATAACCGTAAATAATGCCGCAATAATAATGATATGACTCCAAAACCAAATTCCCTCGGGGAAACCTTCGTGATGATATAAATAAAATGGCAGCATTAACACTACTGCTAGTGTAATTTGCAGGGCAAGTACATTTAGCTTGTCTAAGTGTTGCATTTTACGTTGAATTATTAAATAGAATGCATACAATGCTGCAATTACCACCGACCATATTACTTCAATTAAAGACCCTGTAGCCAACATTACAATACTAATGCAAGCAATAGCTAAAGAAATAAGCTGAAACTTAGTAAGGGTTTCTTTAAGAATTAGGTAGCCTCCAAATGCCGTAATTAAAGGGCAAACCATATAGGCAAATGCTCCCGACTTAATACTTACATTATTAATTGCATAAATAAAGGTATACCAATTTAGGGTCAGCAATATCGTTGCTCCGATAATTTGGTAAATGATAATCTTTTTCTCGGTAGGTAAAACACCTTTATAGTACCGAATATCGTCTACCAATTTTTTTCTTCTGAATAGAAAAATGGCTACCCATATTACAATTAATGAAGTAAATATGCGATAATATAATATTTCTTCAGATGGGAAGGCTTTTAAATTTCGAAGTGGGATAGAAAAAAACCCCCAAATGGCAACTGATAAAAAAGCAGCGAATAGGTAACGAGATTTTGATTTCAATGGATCTTACCCTTTGAATGCCGTTACTGAGATTTCTACATTTACACCTTTAGGCAAACCTTTTACTGCAACTGTTTCGCGTGCCGGATAGTTACCACTAAAGTAAGAACCGTATACTTCATTAACAGCAGCAAATAAGTCCATATCCGACAAAAAGATCGTGGTTTTAATAACGTGCTCAAATGCATATTCTGCCTCTAAAAGAACAGCATTAATATTCCGCATTACTTGATGTGTTTCTTCGGCTATTGACGAGAGGTTAAGCGCTCCATTCTCAGGATTGATAGCTACTTGCCCAGATGCAAATAAAAATCCATTAGCAATTACGGCCTGACTGTATGGCCCTATTGGAGCTGGGGCATCTTTTGTGTTGATTATTGTCTTCATCTAGTTATTTAATTATAAACCATTGGATCAATTTCCAGGTTATGCCAGCAATAAACAATAAAATGGCGAGTGCATTAATCCAATGCATTACCTTAATATTAAAATTGGTTGGCCGTGTTGGGTCCTTTTTCCTAAAAAAATACATATACAAACTTAGACATATTCTTTTTATATGCAATATAATAGAGTAGCATATAAAAAGAATATGGAAATGTATGGATAAAAAAAAATCCCGACGCATTGTCGGGATTTTTTTATCGATTTAGAAAGATTAATTTCTTGAGCTTTCTACACGACGATTTTGGATACGACCTTCTTCAGTATCGTTTGAAGCAATTGGATTAGCTTCACCAAAACCTTTTGCAGTAACTTGGCTAGAATTAACGCCAGAGTTTACTAAGTATGTTTTAACAGAGTTCGCTCTATCTTTAGATAATTTCAAATTGTATGCAGCAGTACCTTCGCTTGAAGCATAACCTTTTGCAGTTATTTTACCACCGTTTTCACGCAATGTTGAAGATAATTTATCTAATACTGGATATGCTTCAGTTTTTAATACAGAGCTATTGAATTCGAATTGGATAGTTTCCCAACCTGATACAACTACAGCAGCTTCAACTGGAGCAACTGGAGCTGGTGGAGGAGGAAGTGGACAACCTGAACCATCTACTTTAGTTCCAGCAGGAGTTCCAGCACATTTGTCAAATTGATCAGCAACACCATCACCATCAGTATCTTTTTTCAAGTCTTCGATTGATTTCTCAACGTTAGAAACACGATTTTTCAATGCTTCAACTTCTTGACGTAATGAAGGATCTTTTAATTCATCATACATTAATGCAAGTGGGTTAACCCAATCCAAGTTAGGTTTAGCTTTCGAACCTAAAGAGAATTCTAAACCTGCAGAAGTATAACTCCATTTATCAAAGTTAGGGTTAGTACCTTGAACACTACCATTTAAGTTAAAATCATCCAAGAAATTCATGGTATAATTTAAGTTAAATGAAACGTTATCAGAAATTTTAAATTTAACACCTGCACCTACTGGAATATAAGCACCATGATAGTATTTATCACCATCAAGCGGTCTTTGTTGTTGAACCGTTCCGTTAGCTAACGTAACATCTGGTTGATAACCAGCTAAACCGTAACCAGCAGATAAAATGAAGTTAACTGAATTTTCACGACGTAAAAAATCAACAGTTGCTACATTCACTACTCCTCTAATATCAGCTGCATAGCCAAGTTTAGTTTCATAGCTACTAATACCATTTTGAACACCACCAGCAGCATCTTTGTTGCTACCAGAAAGTGTAGACCTCATAATGTTAGCCTCTAAGCCAAAAGCATGACCTAATTGTTTACGAACAGATACACCATAACCTAAATTAACATCCCAGTTAGTATAGTCATTTCTACCGCCTAATAAAACGATTGGAGTAGTAACACCAGCATTTACACCTAACGACCATGTTCTGTATTGAGCTCTTCCACCAAATACTTTGGCAGACGAGGAAGGAGTAGGAGCAGCATCCTGAGCACTAACGAGAGATGTCGCTCCCATTAACACTACTAAAGAGGCTACAACACCCTTTTTTAAAGTAGAATAATTCATAATTTTCTTTTTAAAGGTTAAACAAATATTAATTGTATAATTTTTTGTAGAACAAAATTAAACAAATTTTTATAATCTCAAAATACTATACAAACTCCGTTCCAAACTTAAAAATGGCGTACCTTTTTATTCGATTTGGTTGTGCAAGTTTGCGAATGTACTTAATCTTAAGAAGAATAGTGGAATAAAAAATCTGCTATTTTTAAATAAAAACCGCGATTTCTATTAAAATTACAAAAAGAGCAACCCCTATTAAACTGTCCTAATCGGTTATACAGTGAAGTCCTTTTTTTAAGACAGACTTGGGCATCAGAAAGTTTTTTATGTTGCAGAACTCTTAGTCCTCGGACTTCTCTACTTTCAGACTTCCCAACATTAAACGTTCCTCAACAAATCGATAAATATTAAAATCAGGTTTCGATGCGGCTTCAACAACGTCTTGTCTTAGTTTTACTTTATCTATATCTGCAGTGCGTTTTTGCTGAATAATCTTAAATGCCTTTTCGGCCAATAAAAACTTTCTACGTTCATTACTTGCAAACTCGGGCTTGATTAACCATTTGCATACTGCCTCAATACCCTCATTTTTATCAGCAACCGTTTTAAAAATTGGAATATCTTGATGTTGTTGGTTCATTAACTTTTTAAGTGTATTAGCAAAGGTTGCAGCCCCTTCCCGATCGGCTTTATTCACTATAAAAGCCTGTGCAATTTCCATTAGGCCCGATTTTATATTTTGTATCTCATCGCCCGACTCAGGCACCAGTACTACCATAGTTTTATCAGCCAGGCCTGCAATTTCTACTTCTGACTGTCCAACACCGACGGTTTCTATTAAAATTAAATCAAAATTACTCGAACGAATCAAATCGACCATCTCTAATGTCTTCGCCGAAATGCCTCCCAAAGAACCTCGTGTTGCAACAGAGCGAATAAATACATTTGGTTTATTGAATTGTGCAGCCATTCGAATCCGATCACCTAATAAAGATCCAAAATTAAATGGCGATGTTGGGTCGACCGCTAAAACGGCAATTTTCTTCCCACTATCCACAAAGTGAGAAATAATGGCATTTACCAATGTACTTTTGCCAGCTCCCGGAGGGCCCGTGATGCCAATTACAGGGGTATGTAGGTTAATCGTAATATTTTTAAGCAAGGCTGATGCATCTCCAATTTCGTTCTCAACAAAAGTTAAACCTCGAGCTAATGCTCTAAAGTTACCTTTTTCTATTTCCTCCTTTAATTTTTGATAACCTTGCATTGGCTTGCTATTTAACACAAATAACGATATTTTTTCTCATTTCCTCATCCGAGGAGGGTTTGCACAAGGAGTTTTATCCATCCTGTGTCACATCTCAATACTCATATCTCCTATCTATTATACAAAAAACGTAACTTTGATTCTTTATACTCTTTTAATGAAGACCTATTTTAGATTATTATCTTTTGCTAAACCAATAGAGAAATTTGCAATACCGTATGTGATTACGACTCTTTTTGCAATCATATTTAATACATTTCTTTTTACATTACTTGGCCCCTTGATGCAAGCCTTATTTCTTGGGAAAACCAAGAATCCATCTAATGTTGTTGAAGAAGCCAGTTCATGGAATTTTTTAGCAAAGTTTGAAAATTATATTGAACCTATTATTGCAGATGATAGAATTTTTGCACTAAAAGTTATCTGCGCAATTATTGTGGCAACCGTATTTCTAGCAAATTTCTTTCGTTATTTTTCTCAAAGGTATATGGAAGATTTAAGAGTACATACCTTATTAAATTTAAGGAGATCTGTATTTGAAAATGTAATGAACTTACATGTTGGCTATTTCAATAACGAACGAAAAGGAGATATTATCTCAAAAGTGGCTTCAGATGTTCAAGTGGTTCAATTTTCAGTTACAAACACCCTTCAAGTGGTTTTTAAAGAGCCTGTACAGCTGATTTTTTTTGTAGGTGTTCTTATTTCGATATCCATAAAACTCACCCTATTCTCGCTACTTATTATTCCAATTTCTGGATTTATCATTAGTAAAATTGTAAAAAGACTAAAACAGCAATCTACCCAATCCCATCAATCATTTGCCAAAATGATTGGTTTTTTGGACGAGGCATTAGGTGGAATTAAAATTATCAAGGCTTTTAATGCTACGTTACGAGTAAAAGAAAAATTTAACGAGGAGAATAAATTTTATTCAGGGTTAAACCGTAAAATGGCGAGGCGTCAACAATTAGCATCTCCGGTTTCACAAACTCTTGGGGTTTTGGTTGTTGTATTTATACTTTTATACGGGGGGTTAGAAATTTTAAATGGCAATGGCGATTTAGAAGCTGATGAATTTATTGTGTATTTGGCTACTTTTTCACAAATTATGCAACCCATAAAAGCATTAACCGATTCATTTAGCGGCATACATACTGGCATAGCAGCTGGCGAACGTGTATTAGATTTAATCGACACCAAACCCGAACTTACCAATAAACCAAATGCTATCGACTTAAATCAATTTGAACGGGAGTTAACTTTTGAAAATGTTTCGTTTAGCTATGGAGATAAGGAAGTACTAAAAAATATTAGTTTAACGGTTAAGAAAGGAAGTAATGTGGCCTTGGTTGGCCCATCAGGTGGTGGGAAGAGCACATTAATGGATTTAATTCCTCGCTTTCACGACCCTAAATCGGGCAGTTTAAAAATTGATGGGCATGATTATAAAGACTTAACGGTAGAAAGCATTAGAGCTCAAATGGGAATTGTTAACCAAGAAAGTATTTTATTTAACGATACGATATTTAACAACATCGCTTTTGGGAAACCTGGCGTAACAGAAGAAGAGGTTATGATTGCCGCTAAAATTGCAAATGCACACGAATTTATTCTATCTACAGAAGAAGGGTATCAAACTTTTGTTGGCGATAGGGGGAATAAATTATCAGGCGGACAAAAGCAACGAATTTGTATCGCAAGGGCAGTTTTGGCAAATCCACCAATAATGCTATTGGATGAAGCTACATCTGCTCTTGATACTGAATCAGAAAAATTAGTGCAGGAAGCCTTAAATAACTTGATGCAAAACAGAACGTCCATTATTATTGCACACCGATTAAGCACTATACAGCATGCTGATACCATTTTAGTAATCGATAAAGGTGAAGTGATCGAAACAGGTTCTCATAGCGAATTGCTGTCGCAAAATGGGCTTTATAAACGTTTAATAGATATGCAGGCTTTTAGTAACTAAGCAATGGAGAACAGCTTATTAAACCCTAAAATTAGTATTGTTATCGTTATAAAAAATGCCGTAAATACAATTGAAAATGCAATTAAGAGCGTTTTAGAGCAAGACTATACCAATTTCGAGTTGGTTATTTTGGACGGAATATCGACAGATGGCACTCTTGAGATTATTCAAAAATATAAAGATAGGATTGCATTTTTCTCTTCCGAGGCTGATTCAGGCATTTATGACGCGATGAATAAAGCTGTTACAAATTGTTCTGGCGATCGTATTTATTTTTTAGGCGCAGATGATGAACTATTTGACCCTAGTGTGTTATCTCATGTTTTTAATTGTCCTCATCAAACCAATGAGATAATATATGGCAACGCCTATTATTTACACAGAAAAAAAATCAGATTTGGTAAAATCAACAAATACATGCTATGCAAACAAAATATTAATCATCAAACAATATTTTATCCCTCAGCTGTTTTTAAAGAGTATACATATCAGACTAAATATAAGATACTTGCTGATTATCTATTTAACATCATATTGTATTTTAAGAGTGACTATAAATTTAAATACTTAGATATCGTAATCGTTAAATTTAATGATATGGGAACTTCTGGGTTATATCTAGATTCTTTATTTGAGAAAAATAGGCCACAAATTACAAAAGAGATTTTCCCCAATGATGTTTATATATTTTACCAAGCGAGAAGGCTTTTTCTTAGCATTCATAAATTATTTAAATAACAATTTATGGCACCACCGAATGTTATTGTAGTTCCGCTCTACAAAGATGTCTTAAACAAATTCGAATATATTTCATTACAGCAATGCTTCAAAATATTTGATACGCAACTAATCTGTGCGATAAAACCAAATAGCCTTGATCTAACTTCTTTGCTAAATGAGTTTCCATTCCAAAACATTATTTCTTTTGATGACTCGTATTTTGAAGACATCCATGGTTATAATAAGCTAATGATGTCTACCCTATTTTATGAAAAATTCTTATCATATAACTATATGCTCATTTACCAGCCTGATGCCTTTGTTTTTTCAGATAAGCTAAATTACTGGGTTAATGCAGGTTACGACTACATAGGTGCGCCATGGTTAAGGCCATTAAAAACTAATTCTGCACTAAATCAACTTTTCTTAAAATTAAAAAGTGATGTCTACACTAAATTTAATATTAAGAAAGCAGGATTACCCAGAGGCAAACAATTTTTTAATAAGGTTGGCAATGGGGGATTCTCTTTAAGAAATATTAAAAAATTTCATGAACTGAGCATTAGTAAAAAAAAAACAGCAGAATATTATATCAATCTTAGAAATCCTGCATTTAATGAAGATATATTCTGGTCTGTTGAGGTTAATAGACAGAAAAAGAAGTTAAATATACCCAACTATAAAAGAGCAGTTCAATTTTCTATTGAAACCTTTCCTGAGTACGCATTTTCTCTTAACAACTATGAGCTACCATTTGGGTGTCACGCCTGGGAAAAGCAATTAGATTTTTGGAAAGATAAAATTGAAAAAGAAGGTTACACTATACAGTTATAAATTTGCCTTTCGTAATAACTTACTTAATTTATACTTCAGTTTAAAACCCATCCAAAAACTCATTTTAGATTTCGCTCTATATTCTTCAAAAAAATCAACGATATATTTTTTATTAAAATTAAATGAAATTAGTCTCGAAAATATAATTAAATAGGCTTTTCTTTCGATTAAATATTTAATACGCCTTGGTATCTCAATAGTTGATTTTGGCAGCATATATTGCCATTTATTATGAAGCTTCAATGTCTCAAAAAACCACTCTTTAGTGTAACCCCCTTCAGAAAAATGTTCAATCAAAATATCGAATGTAATTCCTACATCGTATATCTGTCCTACATTTAAACAATAATCTAAATCATAGCAATGAAACCTTTTAAAAGTATTCTCATCAAACTGATGGGCTACTGCAATTTCTTTTGTTGTACAAAACCACATTCCATCAACTGTAACTGCATTTTTAAAATCATCATTTGCAACATTCAAATATGCATGGATCGATGGTTTATCTTTAGCTTTAAAGGTTTGAATATAGTTGTAAAACTCGGTATGCCTCTCTCCTCCAATACCCCATCCCGATGGGGCGAATGACTTATAAGCACTACCAGCAACTCCCAAAACTCCTAGTTTTGGGCGATTGTTAAAGCACTCTAACACTATATTTCCCCAATTATTAGTTTTAATTTTAATATCTTCATGCATAAAGCACAAATTGTTATATCTCGCTCTTTTAGCCCCAAGATTGTAAAGTTCACATAAACCCTTTTCTCCATTGGAATTATCAAAACTGATAATTTCAAATTCGACACCAATTGTATTGCTTATGTTTTCGCTAACATTAGCTAACATATCACTTTTTACCGATGCAATAATGATGGATATCATGTTGCAAAACTAATCTTTATAAAATAATATTTTCGAAAACCTATTAATTATCTTTGTTAATAGAATATGGAGAAAAAAAAATATGATTATTTAATTGTTGGGGCTGGCTTATTTGCTGCTACATTTGCACACGAGGCTTTTAAAGCTGGAAAAAAGTGCCTCGTTATAGATAAACGTGAGCATGCAGGTGGAAATATCTATTGTAAAAACATTGAAGGTATTAATGTTCATTGGTATGGCGCCCATATTTTTCACACTAACGATAAAACTTTATGGGACTATGTAAACCAATTTGCGGAATTTAATCGTTATACAAATTCTCCTATTGCCAATTACAAAGGTGAGTTATTTAATTTACCCTTTAACATGAATACTTTTTATCGCCTATGGGGAACTAAAACACCTGATGAAGCTAAGAAAAAGATAGCTGAGCAAATTGCTCCCTTGAATATAAAAGAACCAAAAAATTTAGAGGAACAGGCGCTAAAATTAGTCGGCCCCGACATCTACGAGAAACTGATAAAACATTATACCGAAAAACAATGGGGTAGAAAAGCTACTGAACTACCCGCATTTATTATCAAACGGCTTCCGGTTAGGTTTAATTACGACAACAACTACTTTAATGATAAATATCAGGGCATACCGATCGGTGGTTATAACAAGATAATTGATGGATTATTAAAAGGTATTGATGTTAGATTGAACACCGACTTCTTTACTCAAAGAAAAGAATTAGAAGCATTGGCTGATAAAGTTGTTTTTACGGGCAAGATAGATGAGTTTTTCAATTACCAGTTTGGCGAATTGGAATATCGCAGTTTAAGATTTGAAACTGAAGTAATTGATTCGGAAAATTATCAAGGAAATGCCGTCATGAATTTTACTGATGCAGATACTCGCTTTACCAGAATTATTGAACATAAACATTTTGAGTTTGGAACACAAGAAAAAACCGTGATCACGAAAGAGTATCCATTACTCGATTCGAAAGGTCAAGAACCTTACTACCCTATTAATGATGAATATAATACGGCCATTTTTAAGAAATATAAACAATTGGCCGACAATCATACGAAGGTAATTTTCGGTGGACGATTAGCAGAATATAAATATTACGATATGCATCAAGTTTTAGCCTCTGCACTACAAAAATCAAAATTAGAATTACATGGGCAATAGCGACCTTACTATCTTTTCTGTCTTTCATAAGGACTATCCAAAACCTAACTGTGATTTTATAAAACCTATTCAGGTTGGAAAAGCACTAACCTCAACCGATTTAGGCTTTCTTAAAGATGATGTGGGAGAAAATATTTCAGCAAAAAACCCCACATTTTGTGAGTTAACTGCATTGTATTGGATTTGGAAAAATGTAGACCAAATAAACAGTGAGTTTATTGGTCTAAGTCACTATAGAAGATACTTTTGCTTTCCGCAAACGATTAAAAAAAAGAAGCTGTTCATCCCTGTTAACAGAAAAGATAGAAGAGATGTTTATCCGAAACTCTTAACAAAGGATCAACTTGATAATATAGGGTCTGAAAAATTAAAGAATGAGTTTCTATCTCATTTAAATGACAACCACTTAATAATAGCTAAGCCAATTCCCATGGGCAGTTCCAAGCTCTATGATTTTAATGTAAAAGACAACTACATTTATAATCATATTAGAGAAGATTGGTATTTACTAGAAGAAGCCATCAAAAAGATAAGCCCAGCATATGCTCATTTTGCTGACGATTATTTTTCAACCACTAAGAAACTACACAGCTTTAATATGTTTATTGGCAGCAAGGCCTTTTTAATAAACTATTGCGAATGGTTATTTCCCATCTTAACTGAATTAGAAGCAACGGTTAAATTGAGCGATTATCCATACCAGAGAAGAGCAATAGGCTTTATGGCAGAACGTTTATTTAATTTGTATATTAAAAAGAATGAGATAGCTACAGTAGAGTATCCAGTTGTATTTTTCGATTAACTATTTTGAACCAATGGCCCACCTAAATTTGGTTTTTAAAATGACGGATACTATTAAAAACGATAAAAAGTAGATCACTAAAAATCGTATTAGGGTATATCCAATAGCCTCTAAAACATTCATTTCAGCCACATTAAACTTACCTGGCCTGAAGATCTCAGATAATAGCCTTATAATTAAAATTTGATGCAATAGGTAAATGCCAAAAGTTGTTTTCCGTGGCATTAAAATCGTTTGAAGACCTTTTAAAGGGCCAATTTTTAATAGTAAAACGAACATGCTCAGTGAATACATGATATTTGTAACTCTTAACGTATTAAATGCATCTTTTGATCCCCTTTCCATAAGTTGGAGTATCTCTATATCAGCCAAAGCGAAAAACGCCAAATTTATTATGATGAGCCAAAACCAAGAAACTTTGTTGATAAAGACAGAAATCTTGTCATAATACTTATTCATATATACCCCTAGCCATAAATAGAATACAAAGCCGAAGAGTGCCGTTGAATGCTCGGTTACTATCCATCCATAGTAAAGATTTAAGCTATAAAATAGGGAAATCATGCCCAAAATTAATCCAAACCAAAGCTTATAAAGGTATTTTTTAAAAATAAGCAGGATAGAAATACAGATTAAAAAATTAAGGATAAACCAAAAACTACTGTAGAATATAATGGTATTGAGTTGCTTTACTATGAAATTTCCATCTACAACCTGGGCGCCACCAAATTTAATATACATAAAGTAAGCATGAATACAATTCAAAATAATCAATACAGCAATCCAGAAAACCCACGGCCCGATGGTGTTTTTAAACCTATTTTTAATGTATTCCAGCGGAGTATACTCAGAAAACTTATAATTAATAAGGAATCCACCAATAAGAAAAAAAGCGATGGTGGCGAACTTAAAAAACTGCATTACTGATGCTTGTATCAAACGGTCGCCAATGTTCGAATACACATCATTCCATAAAACAGAACAATGCTCAAATACAATGCCTATCATCGATATGCATCTTATTGTATCAACAAAATCAAAATTCTGCTTGGAAGGGACTTGCATAGGTAGTAGTTCAGACATAGAATTGTCTAAAACGTTTAATAACGAAGGTAAAAAAAAGAGCGATAGTTCGCTCTTTTTTTAGGTAACAAAGTAATTCTAGTTAGATTATCTGGGGTCCAACAGTGTATCCAGAAAGACCATTAACAGCTACTATATAGTTGTTATTATATATTTGGAAATAATACTTATTTGCGGTAGGTACATTTGCAATATGCCTAATATACGTGCCCTCTCTAAAGTACATTTTGCCATTACTATTGTCAATTAAAAGACTTGTATCCGGTGCGATTGGTGTTCCAATAGGAGTAGATAATGTTGAGCAATTACAGTTCACTATATATCCATTATAGTTGTAAACACCAGCTAAAGTAGCCATGGTCTGTATATGCCTTGCATACCCGTCCATAATACTGTAAACTTTTTGATCATTAGTCATTACTAAATTACCTTCACTGTAACTAACGGGCGGGGTAAACGCATTATTTACAGTTACATTAAAACCGGAATACACCCGATAGTTGTCAAGCCCCATTGCACATTGCGCAATTAAATAGTGTCCATTTACTAACAATGAATTATTAACTGAAATGCTATAAGTTAATTCTACATAGGAATTACCTGCTCCAAAATCTGAGCCTGTGACTGTATACTCGGGCGATACCATGACACCAGCAACCGTTAGTTTAAACTTGGCTAAGAATGACTTAAAGTATATGGTTCCACCAGATATATAATCTATTTCACGTGTATAGCCAACCTTGAAGCCAATTGTTGTAGTGGAGGTATTCGCTGCAACTGTCACAGATGACTGAGTATTAGGATTTAACCCTACATAATTGATATTTCCATAATAAAATTGAGCGCTTGATTTAGTGTAACTTAAAAATATTAAAGTTACTATAATTGATAATTTTAAGAGTTTCATATTGACGTGTTCTAAGAATGACAAATTAGTTAGCTTGATTGTACATTTGAATTAGGCTTGATCTGCTAATTTGATCTATACCAGCAATACTAAACTTTTCTGTCTCAGGATTGTACACAATCAATGCAACATCTACGTTTATCTGGCTAGCAAAATATGTTTTTAGAGTTGTCAAATCCACTTCACCACTTGATATGCTTTCCGATTGACTTATCGAAATTTTACCCTTGTCATCAGCTTCCGCGTTGTTTTTTGAATAGCCCGTTTTTTCACAGCCACCTAAGATGCAGGTCAGAGTTGCTAGCGCTAGAAGCACCCCTGCAGATTGAATTTTTAAATTTTTCATAAATATTTTTTTTACTAAACTAATAGTTAAGCAAAAAGAAGATAGTAACCTTTAGTTACCAAATAAAAAAAATAATAGCAGATTTTGTAGTAGAATTTCGTAGTTTGTACTAACATTAACTATTATGAAAAACAGAAGAATTGATCTTGGACATACCTTGATTAGGTATAGATATGCAAGGGGCTTTACCCAACAATACGTTGCAAACGCCTTTGAAATTAGCCTAACTGCCTACAAAAAATGGGAGAAGAAAAAAGATAGCTTTAACCTTTTACAGTTGAAGAAAATTGGAGAGCTGTATAATATCCCTGTCGAATTAGTTATTATAGATTCTTATATCGACAAGAAAACAAGGTTGGTTTTTAATGAAAAGACTTTTTAAACAAAAAAGCGGCTCAAGAGCCGCTCTAAATATTTAAAATTAGTTTATAATTTCCTTTTTACTTCTACTTGTTCATAAGCTTCAACAATATCGCCAACTTCAATGTTATTAAAGTTCTGGATGTTTAATCCACATTCATAGCCCTTAGACACTTCTTTAACATCGTCTTTAAAGCGTTTTAATGAAGCTAACTCTCCAGTATAAACCACCACACCATCACGTACAATACGGATTTTGCTATTTCTGGTAATCTTACCATCTAATACCATACATCCTGCAATGGTTCCCACCTTCGTAATTTTAAAGGTTTCGCGGATTTCTACGTTAGCCACAATTTTCTCTTCAAATTCTGGCGCCAACATACCTTCCATTGCCGCTTTAATTTCATTGATGGCATCGTAAATAATAGAATATAAACGAATATCAATTTGTTCAGCTTCGGCTAATTTACGTGCACCTGGCGAAGGGCGTACTTGGAAACCGATGATGATTGCATCTGAAGCAGACGCTAACAATACATCAGATTCTGAAATCTGACCTACCGCTTTACCAATAATGTTGATTTGAATTTCTTCAGTAGATAGTTTCAATAATGAATCGGCAAGCGCCTCAATTGAACCATCCACATCACCTTTAACAATTAAGTTTAACTCTTTAAAGTTACCAATCGCTAAACGACGACCAATCTCATCTAATGTAATGTGTTTCTGCGTACGTAAACCCTGCTCGCGCATTAATTGTAAACGTTTATTTGCAATCTCTCTAGCTTCAACCTCACTACCCATCGCATTGAATTTATCACCTGCTGTTGGGGCGCCTTGCATACCGAGTACTTGAACAGGAACTGATGGACCAGCTTCCGCAACTTTTGCACCACGTTCGTTAAATAAAGCTTTTACTTTACCACTATAGCTACCTGCTAAAATTGGGTCTCCTACTCTCAGTGTTCCTGCCTGCACCAATACAGTAGTTACAATACCACGACCTTTATCGAGTGTGGCCTCAATTACTGTTCCTGTTGCACGTTTATTTGGATTAGCTTTTAGCTCTAATAATTCTGCTTCTAGCAATACTTTATCTAGTAATAAATCTACATTTAATCCACTCTTACTCGAAATTTCTTGCGATTGAAATTTACCACCCCAATCTTCTACCAGAATATTCATTACCGATAATTGTTCTTTTACCCTATCAGAATTAGCTCCTGGCTTATCAATTTTTGTAAAGGCAAACACTAAAGGAACGCCAGCTGCCTGTGCATGATTAATTGCTTCTTTTGTTTGAGGCATCACTGCATCATCAGCTGCAATTACAATAATCGCAATATCGGCAACTTTAGCACCACGAGCACGCATGGCCGTAAAGGCTTCGTGACCTGGTGTATCTAAGAAGGTAACTTGTTTGCCCGAGTTTGTGGTTACTTTATACGCACCAATGTGCTGCGTAATACCACCAGCCTCTCCAGCTACAACATTAGCTTTACGGATATAATCTAGTAGTGATGTTTTACCATGATCTACGTGACCCATGATTGTTACCACCGGAACCCTAGGTTCTAAATCTTCTGGTGCATCTTCTTCTTCAATTACACTATCGGCCTCTTCGTCTGCTTTTACAAACTGGATTTCGTAACCAAATTCGTCGGCAACAATGGTTAATGTTTCGGCATCCAAACGTTGGTTAATTGAAACAAACATGCCTAAGCTCATACACGTACCAATAATTTTCGTTACTGGAACATCCATCATATTGGCTAACTCATTTGCCGTAACAAACTCTGTAACCTTTAATACTTTAGATTGTAATTGCTCTTCTGCTGCTGCTTCTTCTGCTGTTAAGGCTACATCATCACGCTTCTGGCGACGAAGTTTAGCTCTTTGAGCAAATTTACCAGATTTACCTGCGCCACTTAAACGAGCAAGTGTTGCTTTAATCTGATCTTGTATTTCTTTTTCTGTTGGCTCCTCTTTTGGTCCACCTGGGGCAGCGCCGCCTGGTCTGGCATTTCTAAAGTTCGGACGGCCACCAGCTGTATTATTTGTGTTATTTCTGAAATCGGGTCTGTTACCTACCGGAGCGCCTGTACCTGCTGGGCGAGGGGCTTGACCTTGCTGCGGTGCTTGGCTTTGGCTTTGTTGACCTTGATTTCCTTGTCCCTGTGGGGCATTTGGCCCACCTGGCGTTTTCTTACGCTTACGTTTACGTTTTGCTGCCTCGCTATCACCTGCAGAGGATGCTACAGGTTGGTTTCTACGATCTGGAGTTGTTGGTAAAACAATTTTACCAATAATATTTGGTCCAGATAATTTAACCGAACGTGCTTTAATTACTTCATCTTCTACTGGTGGTGGAGTTTCGGCAACTGGCGGCGTTACAGGTGTTGGCACTTTAGCTGGTTCTACAGGCTTAGGTGTTTCAACAACAGGTTTTTCTGCAACAACTTCAATAGGCTTCTCTACTACCGGTGCAGGTGCTTCTACTTTCGGCACAACCGGAGCTTCTTCCTTTTTAACTACCTCTACAGGTTTAACCTCAACCACTGGTATGGCTTCTTCCTTTTTAACAGGACGAGTTTTTGCATTCAGATCGTTGAGATCTATTTTCCCTACAATTTTCACACCAGGTAAAGTACCTTCTTCTTCCTTTTCTACAGGAGGCGTTACTATTTTAGCCGGTTCCTCAACCTTAGGTGTTTCAACAACAGGTTTTTCTTCTTTTGGTTTTTCAACCGGAGGTGTATACGAATGAAGATTTTTGATTAAAATACCTTCGTTTTCAAATTCTTGTTTTTTTCTAGGCGCTTCAGGAGCTTTCTCAGCTACTTCAGGTTCATCACGACGAATTTTACCTATAACGATTTGGTTGGCTTCTTCTTTTACGATTTTATCCCCCTGAAACTCCCTTAGCAATGTATCATACATCTCTTTTGAGAGTTTTGTAGTGGGCTTATTTTCCACAGTAAAGCCTTTCTTACCGAGGAACTCAATAATGGTCGAGCTTCCTACGTTAAGTTCCTTAACTGCTTTAAATAAAATTATGGCTTTGTCGTCTGACATCTATTATCCTATTATTTACTAAATTATATACAAAAGTAACGTTTATTCTTATTTATTCAAGCATAACACGTTTATTCAAATTCTGATTGCAAAATGCTAATCACCTCTTTAATGGTTTCCTCTTCTAAGTCGGTACGTTTTACCAGTTCATCAACCGATAATGCAAGTACACTTTTCGCAGTATCACAACCGATAGCTTTTAACTCATCGATGATCCAGCTATCAATTTCGTCCGAGAATTCTTCGATATCCACATCCTCATCTTCTTCTCCAGCTTCACGATAAACATCGATTTCATATCCCGTCAATTTACCTGCCAATTTAATGTTATGACCTCCACGACCAATAGCTAGCGACACTTGATCTGGTTTTAAGTACACAGAAGCATGTTTTGTAGTGTCATCTAATTTTATAGAGGTAATTTTAGCTGGGCTCAAGGCACGTTGGATGTATAATGAAACATTATTAGTAAAGTTAATTACATCTATATTTTCATTTTTAAGTTCTCTCACGATACCGTGGATACGTGATCCTTTCATACCAACACATGCTCCTACTGGATCAATTCTGTCGTCGTACGATTCTACTGCAACTTTAGCACGCTCTCCTGGTTCACGTACAATTTTCTTGATAGTGATTAAACCATCAAAAATTTCAGGAACTTCAATTTCGAACAAGCGCTGTAAGAATTCTGGAGCAATTCTTGAAATGATAATCTTAGGAGTAGCATTTACCATATCCACTTTAGAAATCACGGCACGTACTGAATCTCCTTTTTTGAAATAATCGGCCGGAATTTGCTCTGTTTTAGGCATCATTAGCTCATTTCCTTCATCGTCTAATACCAAAGTTTCCTTTTTCCAAACTTGATAAACTTCACCAGTAACGATTTCGCCTACTCTGTCTTTATATTTTTTGAAGATTTCGTCTTTCTCTAATTCCAAAACTTTTGAAACTAAGGTCTGACGAGCAGCTAAAATTGCTCTACGGCCGAAGCTCTCTAAGGTAATTTGCTCAATGTAATCATCGCCAACTTCCATATCTGGATCTAAAGCTTTTACTTCAGCAAGCTCAATCTCTAGGTCATCGTCTTCCGAAAAACCGTCTTCCATTACTTTCCTGGTACGCCAAATCTCCAAATCCCCATTGTCAGGATTTACAATTACATCACAGTTCTCATCTGTTCCATACTTTTTACGCAACATACTGCGAAATACCTCTTCCAGTACACTAATTACTGTAGGGCGGTCGATATTCTTGAATTCTTTAAACTCTTGAAATGAATCGATTAAATTAATATTGCTCATTTTTTTATTTAAATGAAATTAAAACCTTGGTTTCTACTATATTATTTAGCTCAACTGGGGTTTCTACCAATTGCGCTTTTTTTCCTTTTTCTTTTACTTTAGCCTCGATAATGATCGTATTTTCATCAACAGAAAGTAACTCTCCTTCTATTTTATCCCCATTTACGAGCTTAACACTTACTTCTCTGCCTATGTTTTTTGAGTACTGACGAATTAACTTAAGTGGCTCTCCAACACCTGGCGATGAAACTTCTAAATTATAAGCCTTCTCCAGTACATTTTCTTCTTCCAAATGGAAGCCAACATGCCTGCTAATTGCTGCGCAATCTTGTATGCTTATGCCTTGATCGCCATCTACATGAATAATAAGTTTGTTATTTGGCAGCATTCTAACTTCAACCAAAAACAGTTCAGGGCGGTCTGCAATTTTCTCCTCTACGAGTTCAATAACTCTTTTTTCTACTTGCATATCCTAAAATTTTGTAAAATAAAAGAGGGGACTCTGTCCCCTCTTCTTTCTCCATTACCGTGCAAATGTACGAAATATTTTTGAGAATCAAAACTTTGAGTCAGTTTGCGGTTATTGAACCCTATCTCTTCAACAGTTGTTGCTGAAAATTCATAGTAGTCCTCATTTTACCTTTAATCACCTGATCTATATCACCAAAAGACATGTTTAATTGGGTCTCGACCAAATACGTTTTCCCTTTTAAAAATGGGCTATCGGGTTTAAAAACAACAATATCCTCTTTCATAGTTAATTTTCCAGGCCACTCTCTTTCCATACTTGTCGAATCATCGTCGGCCGGCGTTGCTAAAACAGAAACTAATTTTTGATACATCGTATCAGTATTTATGTTATTTTTAAGCTGTAATAGCGCAGCTGATTCGATATTTGAAATAAGAACAGTTGAACTATCTGTAGAAAACTTAATCTGTAATGATTTGTTAGCCCCATTTTTACAAGAAAAGCACAAGCAGATACAAATGATTATGGGGGTTAATTTTAACGTGTTATTAAACATTTAACTAAATTAAACATTATGAAGTTAATAGTCGAAATTTTATTAATGGGATTAGCAATGCTAATAGGTGCTTATGTTGTTCCGGGTGTACAAGTAGATGGATATTTGAGTGCCATAATCGCTGCCGTTTTAATTGCAGTAGCGAATGCAACCATTGGGCTAATTTTAAGGGTCTTTACTTTCCCTTTAAATGTATTAACCTTAGGCTTAATCTCTTTTATTATTACTGTGCTTATGGTACTCTTGGTTGATAATTTAATGGATGGCTTTAATACTACTGGCTTTTTAGCCGCAGCAATTTTAGCTATTGTGGTTGCCTTACTTAAAATGCTACTTGATTCTGTTTTTGGGGTGAAGAAAGATTAGCAAAGCCCTTTACCCTTTCCCCAAAATACTCCTGCTAATTACCATTTTTTGTATTTCAGACGTACCCTCATAAATTTGAGTAATCTTTGCGTCGCGCATCATCCTTTCTACATGGTATTCTTTAACAAAACCATAACCACCATGTATTTGCACTGCCTCTACAGTAATATCCATCGCCGCTTTACTTGCAAAAAGCTTGGCCATAGAACCTGCTAGCGTGTACGATTCGCCTTGATCTTTTAACCATGCAGCCTTATATACCAACATTCTCGCAGCTTCAATTTGCGTAGCCATATCGGCCAACTTAAAAGCAATAGCTTGATGTTCGGCAATTGCTTTACCAAACGATTTTCGTTCTTTAGCATAAGATAATGCTAGTTCATATGCCCCAGCCGCAATTCCCAATGCTTGTGCGGCAATTCCAATTCTACCTCCTTCTAAGGTCTTCATCGCAAACTTGAACCCAAAACCATCCTCACCAATGCGATTTTCTTTAGGCACTTTAACATCATTAAACATTAGCGAGTGTGTATCAGAACCACGAATACCCAATTTGTTTTCTTTGGGACCTATCGTGAAACCAGGCATACCCCTCTCAACTATAAAAGCGTTGATTCCTTTATGTCTTAAGGCCTTGTCTGTTTGTGCAATTACTAAGTATGTACTGGCTGTACTTCCGTTAGTAATCCAATTTTTTGTTCCATTTAACAAATAATAATCACCTTTATCTTCGGCAATTGTTTGTTGAGAGGTGGCATCAGAACCAGCTTCGGGCTCTGACAAGCAAAAAGCGCCGATTTTTTCGCCACTAGCCAAAGGTTTTAAATATTTTTCTTTTTGGGCTTCGTTTCCATAGGCTTCTAAACCGTAGCAAACTAATGAATTGTTTACAGAAACAACAACTGATGCAGAGGCATCAACCTTCGAAAGCTCTTCCATCACAAGCACATACGAAACAGCATTCATGCCGCTACCGTTGTACTTTGGATCTACCATCATCCCTAAAAAACCTAACTCGCCCAATTTTTTAACTTGCTCTGTAGGGAATTTTTGATGTTCATCTCTTTCAATAACACCAGGCTTTAACTCCAATTGTGCAAAATCTCGCGCAGCCTGTTGAATCATTACTTGTTCTTCACTTAACTCAAAAAACATAATTATAATTTATAAATGGTTAGATCCGACAAATTTAGTGTTTCTGTTCGAAATTACTATGCAACCATAGTAATTTTTATGGTGAAAAATTAAAATCATTATTGTAATACGCTGATCGTTAACTTAAGATTATTATTTTTGTTAAATGAACCTAGGTCAACAAATCTTATTTTTCTTTAGTGCGTTAGGCACATTTAACGGTTTAATTGTTAGTGTTTATCTGTTCTTCTTCAAAAAATCAAAATCACTTTCCTCTTTCTTTTTAGGGCTTTTGCTCTTATCTCTTTGCTTAAAAATCGGCAAATCGTTTATTTTTTATTTCTATCCGGCTCTACCCGGCCTCTATATCGAAATAGGCATTTTGGGAGGCTCTTTTGTAGGCCCTTCTCTTTTCTATTTTATTAGATCGGCGCTTAAACGAGATACAAAAATTACAGCTATGCCTAAGTGGACATATCTATTTTGGAGTGCTACGATTATAATCCCCAGTATCATTATTCCTTTTGATAATTTCCCAGATATTTGGAATAACTATATCGGTACAATAATTTCGGCACAATTAACCATTTATATCATACTATCTGGCTGGTTACTCCGTCCTGTTATTAGCAAATTTTTTACCAAAGAAGAAAAGATATCTACAACAGAGAAACTATTGTTATCTGTATTTATTGGAAATATCGTAATTCCTGCTTCATTTAAGTTATCTATTTTCTCTTTTTTTAACGGGCCATGCATTAGTGGAGCCTTATTTTTTTCACTTATCCTTTACCTCAATACCTTCTTGTTCATTAGCAAAAGGAAAACCAACAACATGCTATCAGACAATCAAGACCTAGAAAGATATGCCAATAAAAAAATCACCAATGAGCATGCGGTATCCCTAACTAAAAGATTACAGAAAATAATTTTAGATCAAGAACTTTATAAAAACCCCGATCTCAAGTTAAATGACCTAGCCAAGAAAATCAATATCTCGGGGCACCAACTTTCGCAGCTCTTAAATGATAACCTAGGTAAAAGCTTTGCTGCCTTTATTAACGAATACCGAATAACTGCAGCCTGCGAGTTGATTGCGAACGATAATGCAATTAAACTTGAAGCAATTGGCTATGAAGTGGGATTTAACTCAAAATCTACTTTTTATACTGCCTTTAAAAAACATAAACATACTACGCCTACCATTTACAAAGAAGGATTATCAGGTTTGAATTTATAATTCCGAACTCCTAAATCTGAGAATCAGAACCCATCCTCTCTCCTTCTTCCCTAGTTTTGGCTCATTCTATAAAAACCAAACACAGGAAGATGAAATCAACATTATTAGCATGTCTATTCGTATTGGCCTCTTTATTTTTAAAGGCACAAACCATTAAAGGAAAACTAATTGATAGCAAAACCAATCTGGCAATATCTCTTGCCAATTTGGTTTTAACGAATCAAGATCAGCTAAATTCAATTAAGTATGCAAATAGCGATACTTTAGGCGCGTTCGAATTTACTGCAATACCAAATGGAAAATACATGTTATCGGTAGCTTTAATGGGATATAAAAAGCTAGAAAAAGAAGTAGTAATTAATGAACGGGCAGTAAAGGTTTTAGATATGGGGAACATTTTAATGGCCGAAGACCCTAATTTGCTCAATGAAGTAACCATTACAGGAGGAACACCTAATTTTAACACGCAAAATGGTCAGCTAAAAATAGGGGTTTCCAACAATGCTTTTTTCAAGTCTGCCCCTAATTTGCTTGAAGTATTTCGAAAACTTCCCGGCCTGCAAGTTAACCAAGATGGAACCATGCAAATGGCGAGCAGAGCAGCTCCAACCTTATTTGTTGATGGGAAGCCTGTAAACATGAACAATGATGAAATACTAACCTATTTGAGCAGCTTAACACCAGATATGGTCGAATCTATTGAAATGATTAACCAGCCTTCCTCAAAATACGATGGCGAGTATCAGGGAATTATAGATGTAAAGCTAAAAAGAAACCAGTCATTGGGCTTAAAAGGCATATACAACGGAAGGTTTCAGCGCAACAATTATAACTTGTTAGACAATAATTTGTCGCTAGTTTATAAAGCATCTCGGTTTGTATACGATTTAAAACTTGGCAATACTAATGGAAGCACATTTTATAAATACCATGCTTTGCAGTATTTGGCCAATACCAACGCGATGATTACCGATACGAGAACTGTTACTGCCAATCAGAATTTTAATGCACAGGCAAAAATAGCCTATGAGCTCCAAAAAGGGCAAAATATAGAAGCGTTTATCCGCACTTTCCAAATCGATAGAAGTGCCGTATCAAGCAATCATTTGCTTACTCAAACCAACAATCTAAACCAAACAATTGGACATATTAGAAGTAATAACAATGCCTTGCCAAAACAGCATAACTATGCCGGTGGTTTAAATTACGATGCGCAGTTTAAAAATAGCGAACTGCATATAATTAGCGCTTTTGCTCAAGTAGACAATAGACAAACAGAAGACATTCAAAACCGTAACATCCTTACTAATGAGTTACAAAATTATTGGAAAACAAATTCTAGGAACAACATTCTAATCCATTCCTTACAAGCAGATTACACTCAAAATCTAGCCATTGGAAAACTAGAATTTGGGGGTAAATTTGCGAATACCTCTACTCAAAACAATTTGCGTTATGACACACTGGCCAATGCTGTTTTTAGCTTAGACCCAAATCGCAGCAATCAGTTCCATTACCAAGAATCCATTTCAGCAGGCTACCTTTCTTATATTGGCCAATCGAATAAATTTAATTATAACTTAAGCGTAAGGGCAGAGTATACCCATACCGTTGCTAATTCAATTACGTTAAACAGGATTACCGAAAGGAAATACTTGAAGTGGTTACCAAGTCTGAGTATTACTTATGCAATTAACAAAAGCGAGCAGCTCAATTTCAGTTATAGCAGACGATTAACACGACCAACTTTCCCGGCTTTAAACCCATTCCGCTTTTATTATAGCCCTCGTCATTACTGGATTGGCAATCCATACTTACAACCCTCTACAACGAATCTTTTGGCTTTGTCTTATAGCTTAAAAGCACTTAACATCTCATTAAATGCAGGGCGAGAGACGGATGTAATGACTCGCTATCCTGAATACAATGCAATAACAAATGAATTAATTTTTTCAGGAAGGAACGTACCTTACAGAAATTTTGCAAATCTACAGTTCAGCACACCATTGAACATTAACAAGTGGTGGCGAATGAATCATAACATTGGCCTTTATTATAACAAAGAGCTTACACCCTATTTCGGTAATACTTATAAAATACCTGTATACAACTACACAATTAATGGAAGCCAGGTCTTTAGTTTAAAGAATTGGATATTAGATTTAACTTACTCATACGAATCAAAAAGCGGAAATGGTTTATATTACTTCGCTCCTGTGTATGGGGTTGATTTTGGATTACAGAAATCATGGTTTCAAAACAGAATCAGCACCAAACTTTCGCTTTATAATGTTTTCGACACTGCTAAAAGAAGGCTTATTTTTAGAGAAAAGAGTATAATAGATAATGATTTTTATCATTATTTTGGCCCTCAAAGACTCGTATTCAGCTTTGCCTATAACTTTGGAAGTTCTACCTATAAAGCTAATGAAAGCAAAAAAAGCGATGAAGAAAATAGAGCAAATTAACTATCGCTTTACTTTAAAAGCTTATTATTATCGTCAGGAAAAACAAGGATAGGTTTGTATGCTTTCGCTTCTTCTATTCGTAAAGATCCGTAAGACATAATGATTAAAATATCGCCAACCTGAACTTTTCTGGCTGTTGCTCCATTTAAACAAATAGTGCCAGTACCGCGTTCACCTTTTATAGCATAGGTTTCGAAACGTTCACCATTGTTATTATTTACAATTTGGACCTTCTCATTTGGGATAATATTTGCTGCATCTAATAGATCTTCATCAATAGTGATGCTGCCAACGTAGTTTAATTCTGCCTGTGTTACTTTAACACGGTGTATTTTCGATTTTAGAATCTCGATAATCATACGGCAAAGTTAGCAATAAGTTTTACAGTTTACTGTCATTTTGTTGAGCGATAAGCGTTCCAGGTGTTTACTGTCATAATTGTGAAGTGGTGAGCGTTCCAAGTGCCTAACCTAACCCCAATAAAGAATCATGCTGTATAAATCCAGAACGCAATACGCAAATCACTTTACGCTATACCAACAACATATTATCAATCAACCTTGTTTCTCCAACTTTGGCCGCTACAAGAGCCACTTTATTTTTTGCATTTTTATCTGCTATAGGCAATAAGGTATCACCATCCACAATAGTAAAATAATCGAGCTCAACCCCATCTGTTTTACGAATCATCAATTTAGCTTGGGCTAGAAGATCGGCTAAATCTGTGTGGTTAATATGATCCTTAACATAGTGCAGTGCACTGCTCAACACTAAGGCATTCTTTCTGTCGGCAGCCGATAAATGAATATTTCTAGAGCTCATTGCTAGTCCATCATCTTCTCGAATAATTGGACAAGAAATGATTTCAACATTCAAATTAAAAAATTTGACCATATTTTTTATCATCAGCACCTGCTGAAAATCTTTCTGACCAAAGAATGCAACATCAGGACTTACTGCATCAAAGAGCTTTTTAACGATTTGAGTTACACCTTGATAATGTCCTTTCCTAAATTCGCCTTCGAGCAAGAATTCTGCAGGGCCTAAATCGATCTGCCAATTTTCTGAATTGGGAAACGAAGGGTACATTTCTTTAACTGTAGGCATAAATACGATGTTACAGCCAGCATCCTTAAGCATTTTTATATCGTGTTCGAGCGGCCGTGGATACTTTTCTAAATCTTTAGGATCAGTAAATTGAGTAGGGTTAACAAAAATGCTACACACTACAACTTCTGCTTGTTGTTGTGCTATTTTAATTAAAGACAGGTGCCCTTTATGTAATGCGCCCATTGTAGGCACAAGTGCAACCTTAGATTTCGCCTCTTTTAGTGGCGATAACAGCACTTTTAATGCCGATATAGTGTGTACAATTTCCAAATTAACTACAAATTATAAAAGGCCCAAAGTTGAACAATAATCTAAAACTTACAAAGCCCATTGCACAAGTTATTGATAATTATTAATATTATTCGTACCTTTGCACCTTGATAATCTTTAAATTAACATAATTTAATACACACTATGGAGATGGCAAAAACGAAGCTACTGATTGTTACACACGAGATGTCGCCTTTCCTCGAACTAACTAAAATTTCAGAAATCACCCGTCAACTACCCCAAGCAATGCAAGAAAAAGGATTTGAAATCCGCATCTTGATGCCAAGGTTTGGAAACATTAATGAGCGAAGAAACAGATTACACGAGGTAATTCGTTTATCGGGAATGAATATTATTATCGACGATAACGACAATCCATTAATCATTAAGGTTGCTTCAATTCCTTCGGCGCGCATGCAGGTATATTTCTTAGATAATGAAGATTATTTTCAACGCAAATATATTTTCAGAGATAAGGAGAATAAATTTTACGCAGATAACGACGAACGTACAATTTTCTTCTGTAAAGGCGCATTAGAAACTGTTAAAAAATTAGGTTGGGCGCCTGATGTTGTTCATTGCCATGGCTGGATGACTTCTTTAGTTCCTGCTTACATCAAAACAACATACAAAAACGATCCTACCTTTAAGAACGCCAAGGTGGTTTACTCTGTTTACGAAAATTGCTTTACTGAGAAATTAAATGCTGATTTACACAAAAAGGCAGTGATGCAGGGCATGACAGAAGAAGACACTAAAGCGTTCGCTAATGCCGACTGTAACAGCCTGCATATCGGTGCGATAACCCATTCTGATGCGGTTGTAATTGCCGATGAAAAGGTGGACAATGATGTGTTAAAATTTGTTAAAGATTCTAATAAGCCAACTTTAGCCTTTAATTTAACCGAAAATTACGAGAATTACTTCAATTTTTATGAAGAAATCTGTGATGAAGAATTGGTTTCAGTAGCTTAGAAAACATTAAACACATATGAAATTTATAAAACTAGACTTATTAACCCTGTTGATAAGTCTTTTTCTTTTCGCTTCTTGCGAGAATACTTCTACTATAGGCCTAGAAATAGACCCAAATAGCACTATTGAAGGTGCTTTAGTTGATACCTTAACCATTTCTTCGAGAACGATAATGGATGATGCCACTAACACTGGCGCTTTGGTTAGATACCCTCTTGGGTTTTTAAAAGATCCAACTTTCGGAACAACAGAAGCTAAAATAGCGCTATCCGTTGGCCTTCCTAGTTGGCCTTACTCTTTCGGAACAACCCCTGTTCTTGATTCTGCAGTATTGGTTTTGAGCTATGCTGGCGAGTTTTATGGAGACAGTACCCAGGTTTATACCGTTAATGTGAATCAGTTAACAAATAATCTTCACACTGAAGAATCATTTCTTAGCTCTAGAACATACCCTACTAATAGCCGAGTTATTGGCACTAAAACTGGTCGACTTTTCCCAACGAGCAAATATAAAATAACCGATATTGTGACTGGAAATAAGGACACGTTAAAGTCAGTTAATCCTCAACTAAGGATTAAATTAGATAATAATTTTATTCAAGAATATATCGTTAATCAACCCGAAGGGGTATTAAAATCTGATGCCCTCTTTAAAAATTTCTTTAAAGGGCTTCATGTTCAAGTAAACAATCCTTCTGGTAATGGTGCAATGATGTTTTTCGATCTTGCGGGTACGAATTCTAATTTATCCTTGTACTATAGAAAAACGAATGCAACTGCCACTCCCGCTACCATTGATACATTAAATGCTATTTTTCTATTAGGGAGTACCTCAAATAGAGTTGCGGCATCTGTAAAGCATGATTATACTGGAACAGCAATAGAAACACAATTAAACAACCCAAATCAACAATATGCAGTAACATATCTGCAACCACTTGTTGGTTTAAGGAGTAAAATCTCTTTCCCAAGTTTAGAGAAATTTAGTGCGAGCACTGGCCAAATCGTAGTGAATAAAGCAGAATTAGTTGTTGATTTAGCTACTGGAAGTGATATCAAACCTTTTGAACCTGCACTTCGACTTGCACTTTACCGTTATGATATAGCTGAGCAAAGAGTACTAACCGAAGTTAACGGCAATAATGCCCCAGAAACAATTGGCGGATATTTTGATCCAACAAAAAAACAGTACGTATTTAATATTACAGCTTATATACAGAACATCATAAGTAAAAAAACCAAAGATTACGGCACTTTCATTGCACCGATACCAACAAATGCAGCTACCGAATGGATGCCTATACCTTCGGTAAGTAGTGCCGCAAGATCGGTAATCGGAGCCCATAAGAAAAATCCTGCAACTGGCGAGAGCACAATGAGATTAAATCTTTATTATACAAAGGCAAATTAGTTCATTTAAAGCCAACACAAACGTTTGCATAAGTCCCTCAAAAGAAATACTTTTGAGGGACTTATTTTTTAATTAAAAAATCACATATGTGTGGAATTGTAGGCTATATTGGTTTTCGAGATGCGTGGCCAATCGTAATAAAAGGATTAAAAAGATTAGAGTATCGGGGGTATGATAGTGCCGGAATTGCACTGATTAACGATGGTGATCTAAATATCTATAAAAAAGCCGGCAAAGTAATCGAATTAGAAAATTTCGCGGAGGGGCAAAATCTTTTAGGTACAATTGGAATGGGGCATACCCGTTGGGCTACCCATGGCGCACCATCCGATAAAAATTCCCATCCTCACACCTCAAACAATGGCCGGTTATCTATAATTCATAATGGGATTATAGAAAATTATGCCACTTTAAAGGAAGAGTTAATAAGCAGGGGGCACATTTTTAATAGTGATACCGATACTGAAGTATTAATTCACCTCATCGAAGAGGTTTATAAAAATGATAATACAGACCTATTGGAAGCGGTACGATTGGCTTTACTTGAAGTTAATGGTGCTTACGCCATCGTAGTTATGGACCAAGACCGCCCTGATCAATTAATTGCAGCCAGGAAGGGCAGTCCGATGGTAATTGGAGTAGGTAAAGGGGAATATTTTATCGCTTCAGATGCCACTCCTATTATCGAATACACTAAAAATGTTATTTACTTAAATGATAATGAAATCGCCTTTTTAAAGCGCGACGAGTTATTGATTAAACGTTTAGATAATGTTGTTCAAAGCCCATACATTCAAGAGTTAGAGCTCAAACTCGAAATGCTCGAAAAAGGAGGATATGATCATTTCATGCTTAAAGAAATTTACGAGCAGCCCCGATCTATCAGAGATTGCATGAGAGGAAGAATTTATCCTGCAGAAGGCAAAGTGCAATTGGGAGGGATAAAAGAGTTTGTAGACAAGCTAAAGAACATAGATCGCATTATAATAGTTGCCTGTGGAACATCGTGGCATGCCGGTTTGGTTGGAGAATATTTAATTGAAGAATATGCACGTATTCCTGTTGAAGTAGAATATGCATCCGAATTCAGATATAGGAACCCAATTATTACAGAGAAAGATGTAGTAATTGCGATATCGCAATCTGGCGAAACTGCCGATACAATGGCAGCTATTGAAATGGCCAAAGAAAAAGGAGCAACAATTTTTGGCGTATGCAATGTAGTGGGCGCATCTATTCCACGAATTACTCATGCGGGTGTGTACACACATGCTGGTCCTGAGATCGGAGTTGCATCTACGAAAGCGTTTACTGCACAAGTAACCGTGCTTACGCTTATGGCCTTTTACATGGCCCAGCAAAAAGGTGCAATTACAAACTCGAAATTAATTGAATTACTTACTGAATTAGATTGCATTCCAGATAAGATCCAAATTGCCTTAAAGTCTAACGATATGATTAAGGAAATTGCTGAGAAATTTAAGGATTCTAGAAACTGTTTATTTTTAGGGAGAGGCAGTGGTTTCCCAGTGGCCTTAGAAGGCGCTCTTAAACTTAAAGAAATTTCATATATCCATGCCGAAGGTTATCCTGCAGCTGAAATGAAACATGGCCCTATTGCACTAATAGATGAAGAGATGCCGGTAGTGGTAATTGCAACTAAAAATTCATCTTATGAGAAAGTAATCAGCAACATTCAGGAAGTTAAAGCAAGAAAAGGCATTGTACTTGCCATTGTTACCGAAGGTGATGTTGAGGTAAGAAAAATGGCAGATTATTGCATTGAAATTCCTGATGCTAGTGAGGCTTTCTTACCGCTTTTAGCTACTATCCCATTACAGCTCTTATCCTATCATATTGCCGTATTAAGAGGATGTAACGTAGATCAGCCACGAAATTTAGCGAAGTCTGTTACAGTAGAATAACTGGTTAATTGTTTAAATTGGTTAATTGTACAGTTAACCAATTTAAACAATTAACCTATTTAAAATGGCATTTCACCAGTTTCGGCTACGGAGTCTTTATGGTCCTCCTCCGCCTTAGGCACCCCATCATCATTTCCTGGGGTATTTTCAAAATCACTTTTTCTGCCCAGCATAGTAAAGTTTTCGGCCACCACTTCGGTTACATACTTTTTTACCTTTTCTTTATCTTCAAAAGAACGGGTTCTTAACTTTCCTTCTATGTATACCAGTTTCCCTTTTTGAAGATATTTTGATGCTACTTCGGCCAAGCCTCGCCAAAGCACAATGTTATGCCATTCTGTTTGCTCTACCCGTTTACCATCTTTATTGTACGTTTCGGAGGTAGCCAAAGGAAAACTAGCTACGGTTACCCCCCCCTCTAAATGCCGAACCTCTGGGTCTTTACCCAAATGTCCCACCAAAATAACTTTGTTAATACCCGACATAAATATTTGATTAGTTTTATAAATACAGTTCAATAAAATCGCCAATAATTTTGGGGTGTGGTAAAGACTTGAAATCACCCATTAAAGCCCATTTAATTTCTGTATGTAGACTAAAGTTAATCATATAATTCTCTAAAACAAAAAAATGAACATATATAATTTGGTGGCTTAATAAGTGTTTTTTTTTGCTTATCGGATGAATAATCACATCATTTCCAAACTGTTTCTTAACTTGATTTATAAAATCAGGGTCTATATAAGTTAAAGGCGAAATCGTTTCGATTAATGGGAAATCGTATAATTTTTGCCATATATCACCTGGCTGGCGTTGCTTTATTAAAATTTCATCACCCTGTGTGGCAATGAAATAATTAAACCATCTTTCACGAATTTTTCCTTTTTTTAATTTTACAGGCAAATTGTTTACTTGTTGGTGATGAAGTGCAAAACAATTGCCTGAAAGAGGGCAAAACTCACATCTAGGAGATTTTGGCTTGCATTGCAATGCTCCAAATTCCATTATAGCTTGATTATACTCAGACGCTCGTTCGCTTTCTACAAGATCTTGAGCCAATTTTGTAAACATTTTCTTTCCAGTAGTACTATTAATCGGCTCGCTTATACCAAAGTACCTTGCTAGTACCCTAAATACATTGCCATCTAAAACGGCTTTATTCTCGTTTACGGAAAAAGAAGATATTGCGGCGGCGGTATACTCACCAATTCCTTTTAGCTTTATAAGTTCTGAATAGGCTGTTGGGAATACACCATGATGCGTTGTCATTACCTGTTGGGCGGTAAACAGCATATTTCTACCCCTTGAATAGTAGCCCAACCCTTGCCAAAGTTTAAGCACTTTATCTTCGCTCGAATTTGCAAAATCGCGAACGGTTGGGAAGTTTTCCAAAAATCTATTAAAATAAGGTAAGCCCTGCTCAACTCGTGTTTGTTGCAAGATTATTTCAGATAACCAAATTACATAGGCATCTGTTGTATTTCGCCAGGGGAGACTTCTTTTATTAATTTGGTACCACTCGATAATCTTTTTCTGGAAATTCATTAGATCAAAAATACAATGTAAATATTTTAATCTAGTAGAAATATTAACCAGATAAAACATCTTTTTAAGTAGAAGACGGTCTTGTTTACATAAAACTTGCAATTATATGATGTATTAATTGTTAAATAAATGAACTTTTATTTTCCTATCTCATTAAAAAGCAATACTTTTGCAACCCCAAAACAGTTATAATATAACATACAATAATTTAATAAATAGAAAATATGACTAAGGCAGATATTATTTCAGAAATATCAACAAAGACAGGAATTGAAAAGGTAGACGTGCAAGAAACCGTTGAAGCGTTTTTCAAAGTGATCAAAAACAGTATGATTGGCGGAGAAAATGTTTATGTAAGAGGATTTGGTAGTTTCGTTGTTAAAAAAAGAGCACAAAAAACTGCTAGAAATATTTCTAAAAACACTGCAATCATTATTCCAGAGCATTTTGTTCCTAGCTTTAAACCAGCAAAAGTATTTGTTGATAAAGTTAAAAACAACTCTAAAAAAACTAAAGCAGAGGCCTAATTTATTTCCATTATGTTAAACTCAGTCCGTTCAAAACAAGTTACGATCATTATTGCAATGCTATTTCTTGCTGGATTTTTGTTTACACGAGATGTTAAGGGATTAGTTAAGCCAAAAGAAGTGGCCAAACAAATGCCTCCTTCAAGCGAACCATCATTTAGTATTAATGAGGCTTCGACAATTGGAATGGCATCAATAAGCGCTACCCTTGCTAAAGAAATCCAAGCCTTAGAAAGCACGTATAAAAATGCCTCTGGCAATGAACAAGTTACACAAGCTAAACAACTAGCTCAAAAATGGGATGATGTTGAGCAAGCCGTTCCAAGTGCGATGTATTTGGAGGTTGTTGCCAACAAAGAACCTATTTTAGTGAATTGGTTAGCTTCAGGAACTCGTTTTTTAAAGGCATTTGATAATACTCAGGATACTTTAGCAAAGCCAATTATGTTGCAAAAGGCAAATATCGCCTTTACAAAAGCAATGGATTTAGATTCTACCAATACGGAGGCTAAAACGGGCTTGGGTGTTACCATTGTAAATGGGATGGGCGCACCAATGTCTGGAATTACGATGCTGCTAGATGTTGTAAAGAAAGAACCGAACAATGTAAAAGCGAATACGAATTTAGGTTTGTTTGCGATCAAATCTGGTCAATACGACAAGGCGATTACTCGTTTTAACAGCATGATTAGCAATGGCAAAGTAACTCCAGAGATTTATTTTTATTTGGGAACAGCCTACGAATTTTTAGGAAAGAACACAGAAGCAATAGACGCTTATTTAAATAGCAAAAAAATAGCAGCAAGTCCCACTATTTCTACTTTTGTAGACAAGAAGGTTGCTGAGTTAAAGAATAAACGTTAATTAACAGAATTAATAAAAACATTAAAAACTTAAAATTATGCCGAGCGGTAAAAAAAGAAAAAGACATAAAATGGCTACACACAAACGTAAAAAACGTTTAAGAAAAAACAGACACAAGAAAAAATAGGCTATCCTATCTTGTAGTGGCCAAAAATAAATGCTTTCTTAGGAGTGCATTTATTTTTGGATTCCATATTTTTTAGTCCATGTGTAAATAAGGTAATATTACCTTAAAATCTGTAGCTTTTGGTAAAAGAATTAATAATCGATTCAACTCCTACGGGAGTAACCATAGCTTTAATTGAAGACAAACAACTTGTAGAGCTTCATAAGGAACACGTTAACAACAATTACGCCGTAGGCGACATTTATTTAGGCCGTATAAAAAAAATAATGCCTGGGTTAAATGCTGCGTTTGTTGATGTGGGTTATGAAAAAGATGCATTTTTGCATTATTTTGACTTAGGCCCTCAAGTTCAATCTTTAATAAAGCTAACAAAAATTAAGCGCAACGGCACAGTTAGTGGAACTTTACTAGACAATCTGAAGCTAGAGGCTGACATCAATAAAGCGGGAAAAATTTCCGAAGTTGTTAGCAAGAATTTGATTCTACCTGTTCAAATTGCTAAAGAACCCATTTCTACTAAAGGCCCTAGGCTAAGTGCTGATCTTTCTATTGCGGGAAGATACATTGTTCTTGTGCCCTTTTCTAATGTAATCTCCATTTCGAAGAAGATTAAAAGCAATACTGAACGTAATCGTTTAAAAAAGATTATTGAAAGTATTAAGCCCAAAAATTTCGGGGTAATCATTAGAACGGTATCAGAAGGTAAAGGTGTTGCCGAATTGCAAAAAGACTTGTTAGATTCTGTTTCAAAATGGGAAAGTTTTATTAAAAAACTTCCTGATGCAGAACCTTCCAAAAGGGTTTGGGGAGAGATGGATCGTACGTCTACCCTTATCAGAGATATTTTAAGTACCGATTTCACCAATGTTTATGTTAGTGATCCTGGTCTTTTTGAAGATATTCGTTCATATGTTCATGAAATTTCTCCCGAAATGGAGAAGATTGTAAAGCAGTACAAACATAAAGAGCCAATATTCGAGCACTTCAGTGTAGAAAAGCAAATTAAAAATGCATTTGGCAAAACGGTAAATCTTCCTGGCGGAGCCTATTTAGTAGTAGAACATACTGAAGCTTTACACGTTATTGATGTAAATAGTGGCAATAGAACGGCTAGTAAAGAAAATCAAGAAGAAAATGCACTTCAAGTTAATAAAGAAGCGGCAAAAGAAATTGCTCGTCAATTAAGACTAAGAGATATGGGAGGTATTGTAGTAATCGATTTTATCGATATGCACAAACCCGCCAATCGGAAAATGCTTTTTGATTACTTACGTGAGTTAATGCTTTTAGATCGTGCTAAGCATACCATTTTGCCACCAAGCAAATTCGGATTGGTTCAAATTACTCGTCAGCGAGTAAGACCAGAAATGAATATTGTTACGGTAGAGAAATGTCCAACCTGTGATGGTACTGGCGAAATTAAAGCAAGTATTGTATTAATGGATGATATTGAAAGCAATCTTACTTATATTTTAAGAGAACAAAACGAAAAAAACATCACCTTGGCAGTGCATCCATATATTGATGCCTTTATCAAAAAAGGATTAATTTCATTACAATGGAAATGGTTCTTTAAATTCGGTCAGCGAATTAAGGTGAAATCAGTTGCAGCTTACAACTTAACAGAGTTTCATTTTTTCTCTGCAAAGGATGAAGAGATTAAGCTTTAATTAAATCAATTTATATTAAGCCCCGACCTAAAATCGGGGTTTTTTAATGTTCAAAATTTTCTGGTTTAATGCTGTCAATAATGATTAAATTTGATGTATGGTATCGGCCCAAAATAAAAATATAAACAAAAGTCAATAATTATATTCCAATGAAGAAACTAGTGTTGATTTTGGCAACTCTCCTATCGAGCCTTCATTCTATGGCTCAACATTGTGAAGTAAAGGGATATATAAAAGATTATACCCCTAGTAAAATCTATTTATTCGTGTACGAAGGAGCAAAAATTCATAGAGATTCGGCTTTGGTAAATAATGGTCATTTCGACTTTAAAGTTAACATCAAAGAAAGCCTTGCCGCTCGATTAGTGACCCGTGACCCCAATAAAAAGATTTTCGATGCAATAGCTAATTCTTCAATTCCTGCCCAGTCGTTATTATTCTTTGTAGAACCTGGTCAAAAAATAAATATAACCGCTGATTATGAAGATTGGCCAATTGCAAAAATTGAAGGTGGCGAAAACAATACGCTTCTTAGCAATTACTATTTAAAGAATAAAAATAATTTATTAAACGCAAGAAAAGCGATGTCAGAAGCATTTTTAAAAAAGAATGCTAAAGACTCCATCGGCCATCAGGTAAAAGAAAAAGAATTTCTTACCCTTGAAGGGTTAAACGATAAAGAATTTGAACACCTAACAATAACCTATCCTAGCTCTCTTGTAACTGCTTACAATATTTATACTTCACTAAATTTTATCAATGATGAAACTAAATTGAAAAAACTATATCATCCATTCGAGAAAGTTAATGTAAACAGCGTATATGCTGAAGCAATTAGAAAGAGATTATTTGACCTCAATAATTCTGCGGTAGGTACTATGGTGAAGTCCTTTTCTGTGCCGGGGAAGGATAGTTTGATTAGAATAGATAGCTTCCGCGGAAAATACGTGCTGCTTGATTTTTGGGGATCATGGTGCGTTCCCTGTCGTGAAAGTCATCCACATTTAAAAGATTTGTATGCCAAATACAAAAATAAAGGCTTTGAGATTATAGGAATTGCGTATGAAAAAGGCGAGAAAGGTAAAGAAGACTGGTTAAAGGCTATTAAGGCTGATCAACTACCCTGGATTAATATATTAAACAATGACGTAAAAGACAAGTATCAGGATTTGATATCTCTATTTGCAATTAAATCTTATCCAACCAAGATTTTAATTGATCCAAGAGGGAAAATCATTCTAAAGCCTCAATATGGGACAATGGAACTCGATAACCTATTAAAAGAAGTGCTTAAATAAGATTAAGGACTTATCAAAAACATAAATCAATTGGCTAAAACAAAATCAGCATATTTCTGTCAGAGTTGCGGTTATGAATCTGCAAAATGGCTAGGCAAATGTCCTTCATGTAATCAATGGAACACTTTCGTTGAGGAAGTGATTGAAAAAGGCGCGAGTAATATCCCCACATGGAAATCGACTTCAGGGTCTCAACGGTTGAGTAAACCTAGCAAGGTAGAAGAAATTAAAACCGCAATTGAAGAAAGAACAGCAACAGGTGATGCAGAGCTCGACCGTGTATTGGGCGGTGGATTAGTTGCCGGCTCTGTAATTTTAATTGGAGGCGAGCCTGGTATTGGGAAATCAACCTTAATGCTACAGCTTGCTCTAAATGTTCCTGGACGAAAAATTTTATACGTTTCGGGAGAAGAAAGTGAACAGCAAATTAAAATGCGTGCCGAGCGCATCACAGCAAATCCGAAAGCGAACTGCTATATTTTAACTGAAACTTCAACGCAGAATATATTCAAGCAAATTGAAGAGCTTGCGCCAGAAATTGTAATCGTCGACTCTATTCAAACCCTGCATTCTGCCCATATTGATTCTACCCCAGGAAGTGTTTCTCAAGTAAGAGAGTGCACTGCCGAGTTATTACGATTTGCTAAAGAAACAGCTACACCAGTATTTTTAATTGGGCATATCACTAAAGATGGAACAATTGCAGGTCCGAAAATTTTAGAACACATGGTGGATACCGTTTTGCAATTTGAAGGAGACCGACATCATATTTACCGAATTCTACGATCAATTAAAAATCGTTTTGGTGCTGCCGCAGAATTAGGCATTTATGCCATGCAAAGCACCGGTTTAAGAGAAGTTTCTAACCCCTCCGAAATTCTACTTTCGCAGCGCGATGAAGAATTAAGTGGAATTGCCATTTCAGCCACTTTAGAGGGCGCCAGGCCAATGCTTATCGAAACCCAGGCTTTGGTTAGTGTTTCTGCTTATGGCACGCCCCAGCGGTCTGCAACAGGCTTCGACACCAAACGTATGAATATGCTATTGGCTGTTCTCGAAAAAAGGTGTGGGTTTAGATTAAGTGCAAAAGATGTTTTCTTAAATATAGCTGGAGGAATAAAAGTTGAAGATCCAGCTATAGACTTAGCCATTATGGCTGCGATAATTTCTTCTCATGAAGATATTTTTATCTCGTCTAAAATCTGCTTTGCTGCAGAAGTAGGCCTATCGGGCGAAATTAGGGCCGTAAATCGAATTGAACAGCGGATTTCAGAAGCAGAAAAACTAGGTTTTGAGCAAATATTTATCTCCAATTATAACCTAAAAGGCTTGGTTTTGGACAAGTTCAAGATAAAAATTATCACGGTAAGTAAAATTGAAGAGGTGTTTTCTTTACTTTTTGGTTAATTTCTGAAAACCACCATTTAAACTCTAAAAGAGCATGGAAATTTTTACTCAGCTTGCCCCGGGTATTTGTGATTATTAGCCTTCAACTTTTCTAATCAAATTTTAAACACCTGTAATTAAACACATTACAAGTAACAACAGCAATTGGATTCTCTTTTGCATCTATAGTAATGCATGGCTGTCAACTAGCCAAAGCGTTAAATTCAATAGGGATGATTAGCCCCATTATCGGATGATAGTGGGGTTTTTTAAAAGATTTTAGTATTTTTGTTTCAAAGAAACTTTACCACTTACACATTTTAAATAAATTAATACAATGAACAAGATTATTTTAACCATTGCCTTTTGTTTAATTAGCGTATTCGCATTTTCGCAAGATGCAAACACTTTTGATGGTAAATCATTTGGTGAAGGCGTTAAAAAAGGTGATGTAATCACTACAGCAGATATTAGCGCTAAACTAGGTGACAAAACTAAAGCAGACATGAAAGTTACAGGTGTAGTTACACTAGTTTGCCAGAAAAAAGGATGCTTTATGAATTTAGCCATGCCAAATGGAGAAACAATGTTTGTAAACTTTAAAGATTATGCATTTTTTATGCCTAAAGACATTGCTGGTAAAAAAGTAGTAATTGATGGCTTTGCAGAAAGAAAAGAAACATCAGTAGAAGATCTAAAACATTTTGCTGAAGATGCAAAAAAATCAGCTGAAGAAATCGCTAAAATTACAAAACCTAAAAAAGAAATTGTGTTTGAAGCAAAAGGAGTCGTAGTTTTGAACTAATTAAAGAGGTTCTCCTTTTTAATATTGATTGATTGATCCCTGCTCTCTCCGGAGCAGGGTTTTTTGTTTCCTTATAAATTTATATATTTAGCCTAGACTTAAATTAACCTACCATGATCTTTGTAATCATCATTGCAATTGCTGTATTAATATTCGGTATTGGAATCTATAATTCATTAATTGGAAAGAAAAACCAAGTAGCCAATGCGTTCTCGGCCATCGATGTAATGCTAAAAAAACGTTTCGACTTACTTCCCAATTTAGTAGAAACCGTTAAACAATATATGCAATATGAGGGCGATACCTTAACCAAGATCACCGAATTAAGGGGTAAAGCACTTGAAACAAATGTAAGTGAAAGCGATAAACTTGCATTGGATTCTCAAATAGGCACTGCCGTAAAAGGCCTAATGGTAAGTGTAGAAAATTATCCCGATTTAAAGGCAAATCAAAACTTCTTGAACCTTCAAAGCACTTGGACAGAAAGTGAGGAACAAATAGCCGCTGCGCGTCGAAATTATAATGCAGCCGTTACTACTTATAATAATGCAGTAATGATGTTTCCTGGAAATATGTTTTCCGGAATGTTGGGCTATCAAACCCTACCTGTTTTAGAAACTGCTGCTGCAGAACGAGAAAATGTTAGTGCTAAAGAGCTTTTTAACAATTAATGACTGAAGGTTTTAAATCTACTCCAGCGATAGAAAATGTAATCGCTGAATTAGAAATCCAACGAAAAAAAATAACCAAAAGCCTATTTCAAGGGTGGACTGCTATTATTATAGGCATAGTGATTCTATTTTTCCTTTTTTCTTTTGGACAAGGGATTGTTGCTTTGGTAATCGGAGCTGCAGTAATTATCCCAGGTATCGTAATCCTTTATCGAATAAGCGATGACACTAAACAGTATAAGTTTCGCTTTAAACAAGAAGTAATTGGATCTGCTTTAGCTTCAATTAACCAAAGTATAATTTTTGATCATGAAAATGGAGTTTCAGAATCAGAATTCATCAATTCACAACTCTTTACTACAACACCAGACCGTTATCATACGGAAGATCTGATCAAGGGGAAAGATGAAAAAACTAGCTTCTATTTCGCAGAAGTACACGCCGAATATAAAACAGAGACACAAACTAAAAGCGGGAGGCAGGTGCATTGGCACAACATTCTTAAAGGCATTATTTTTTCGGCAGATTTTAACAAAAATTTTAATGGGGTTACTGTAGTTCGCCCAAAAGATTTTGGATCATCAATCGGCAAATGGTTCTCAAAGAACATCTACTCATTTGGAGATAAAGAAGTTGTAGACTTAGAGAGCGATTATTTCAACAAAAATTTTGTGACCCATAGTACCGATCAGGTCGAGGCAAGATACATTTTAACACCATCACTAATGGAGAAAATTGGCGAACTTAATAATCGATCAGCCTATTGTGTTTCTTTATCATTTATTAACTCGTCGGTGTATATTGCCTTTCCGCTAGACAATAATTATTTTGAACCTCCAGTATTTAAAACTTTGTTAAAGCCTGATTTATTAGATGCAGACATGAATATTCTTACTTTCATGTTTCTCATCATCAAGGAACTGGATTTGAATACACGAATTTGGACGAAACAATAATAAAAATGCGTCATTGCGAGGTACTTCCTAAAAAGTAAAAGGCCCTTAACATGCAGTTAAGGGCCTTTTACTTTTTATTTCGACAAATACATCGACTTATCTTTATATAGTTTACGGAAATATGGATCTTCTAAGTCTTTAATGAAATAGATAGATTCTCCTGTAGATTTCATTTCTGGCCCTAATTCTTTGGTTACTTCAGGGAATTTATCAAAAGAGAATACAGGTTCTTTAATTGCATATCCCTCTAGCTTACGTACGATATTAAAATCTCTTAATTTATTAACCCCAAGCATAATTCTTGCTGCAATGTTAATATAAGGCACATCATACGCTTTAGCGATGAAAGGTACTGTACGAGAGGCACGTGGGTTAGCTTCAATTACATATACTTTATCGTCTTTAACCGCAAACTGAATATTTAATAATCCGATTACATTTAAAGCTTTTGCTATTTTCTTTGAATACGCTTCCATGTCTGCAATAACCTTTTCAGATAAGCTAAATGGAGGTAAAACTGCAAACGAGTCGCCAGAGTGGATACCTGCAGGCTCAATATGTTCCATTAAACCAACAATATGTACATCAGTACCATCACAAATTGAATCTGATTCGGTTTCTTCTGCCCTGTCTAAGAAATGATCAATCAGTACACGATTACCAGGCAAATCGCCTAATAGCTTCACAACAGCTTTTTCTAAATCTTCGTCGTTAATTACGATACTCATGCCTTGTCCACCCAATACATAACTTGGTCTAACCAAAACGGGATAACCTACCTGATTAGCTACTACAATTGCTTCTTCAGCATTTTCGGCAACACCATATTTTGGGTAAGGAATATCTAACTCTTTTAACAGATCCGAGAAACGGCCACGATCTTCGGCCACATCCATATCGTTATAAGATGTACCAATTATTTTTATGTTATTTTCATGTAGTTTTTCGGCCATTTTAAGGGCGGTTTGGCCCCCTAGCTGCACAATTACACCAATTGGATTTTCAAGGTCGATTATTTCGCGTACATGTTCCCAAAAAACAGGTTCGAAATATAATTTATCAGCCATGTTAAAGTCGGTCGAAACAGTTTCGGGATTACAATTAATCATAATCGCTTCAAAACCACTTTCTTTTGCCGCTAATAAACCATGTACACAAGAGTAATCGAACTCAATACCTTGGCCAATTCGATTTGGTCCAGAGCCCAATACAATTACTTTTTTCCTGTCGGATGAAATGGATTCATTTGTTCCCAGCTCATCACCAGTTGAGAGTATTTCGTTACCTAATAGGGATATTTGAATAGGTGATTCTTCAAAAGTAGAGTAAAAATATGGGGTTTGCGCAGCAAATTCAGCAGCACAAGTGTCCACCATTTTATATACACGTTTAATGCCTAATTCTTTCCTGCGATTATATACATCATCTTCGGTTACGTTGCCTAAAACCCATGCAATTTGCTCGTCAGAAAATCCTTTTTGTTTTAAATTGAAGAAGAAATCTTTAGGAATATTATTTAGTGAATAGCGTTTTAATTCTACTTCTAAATTCACCATTTCTTGTATTTGAACTAAAAACCACTTGTCTATTTTCGTTACCTTTCGGATAGATTCGAGTGGAACGCCCATGCTCATTGCATCTTTAATCAAGAACAACCTATTCCAGCTCGGATGTTCCAAGCCATGCATGATTTCTTCAATATTTCTCTTTTGTTTTCCGTCGGCCCCTAAGCCAGCTCTGCCAATTTCTAAACTCTGACATGCTTTCTGTAAAGCCTCGATGAAACTTCGGCCAATAGCCATTACTTCACCAACCGCTTTCATTTGTAAGCCAAGTTCTGGATTAGCCCCTTTAAATTTATCGAAATTCCAACGTGGGATTTTTACAATAACGTAATCTAGCGTTGGCTCAAAGTATGCAGAAGTTGTTTTAGTAATCTGATTTTCTATTTCATCTAGGTTATAGCCAATCGCTAATTTGGCAGCAATTTTTGCAATTGGATAACCTGTAGCCTTACTTGCTAACGCTGATGAGCGCGATACACGAGGGTTAATCTCAATGGCAATAATGTCGTCATTATCAGGATTAACAGAAAACTGGACATTACATCCACCTGCAAAATTCCCGATAGCGCGCATCATTTTTATGGCCTGATTACGCATATCTTGATAGCAACGATCAGATAATGTCATTGCAGGAGCTACAGTAATCGAATCTCCGGTATGAATTCCCATTGGGTCGAAGTTTTCGATCGAGCAGATGATGATTACATTATCATTGCTGTCTCTTAACAGTTCCAATTCATATTCTTTCCATCCCAATACAGCTTTTTCAACTAGCACTTCGTGCGTTGGTGAAGCTTCTAAACCACGTTTTAAGGCTGCGTCGAATTCTTCTTTTTTATGTACAAATCCGCCTCCAGAGCCACCTAAGGTGTACGATGGACGAATTACTAATGGATAACCAATTTCTTGAGCTGCTTCTTTACCTTCTAAGAATGAATTTGCAATTTTAGAAGGCGCAACACCCACACCAATGTCGACCATTAGCTGACGGAATGATTCTCTATTTTCCGTTTTTTCAATTGCGGCTACATCTACACCGATAATTCTTACATTATGTGCTTTCCATAAACCTCTTTCTTCTGCATCTACACAAAGGTTTAATGCGGTCTGTCCGCCCATAGTTGGCAATACGGCGTCAATAGTAGGTAAAGTTGGGGAATTGGCGTGTTCTATTAATATTTGCTCAATCGATTCTAACGTTAACGGTCGCAGATATACATGATCGCCGATAACTTTATCGGTCATGATAGTTGCTGGGTTAGAATTGATAATAGATACAGCTATTCCTTCTTCTTTTAAAGATAGGGCAGCTTGTGAACCCGAGTAATCAAACTCGCAGGCTTGGCCAATAATAATAGGGCCTGATCCGATAATAAGAACTGAGCGTATGGAGGTATCTTTAGGCATTGTGGGGGTTTAAAAAAGTCTAAAGTAAATTCAAAATTTGACGATAGCTTGGGAGAAATGCGCTACTAAGATGTGAAATATCCCAACTAATCTGTCGGGATGCAAAGATAGGACTTTTAAAATAAAAAAGAGGACATGCGGCCCTCTTTTTTATAATTTACACACACAAATTACTTTACTGGAGCAATTTAATTTCACCAATATCTGTTGTTGCACTATCTGCAACTGCAACATTTTCTACTGCTGCGTCTTTATATGGTGCATTTGCCTTAACCCAAACGGTATATGTTCCTTTTTTTACATTGCTAAAAACAAAAGCTCCGTTGCTAATTTGCGACCTCAACGTATCTGTTCCTGCAATAGCAACAACTTCCTTTGCACCTTCTGCAGGTGTTACTTTTCCTTGTATTCCACCTTCCTTAATCGAGCCAAATGCAAACAATCCAATTGATAAAGCTGCAACGGCTAAAAAATTTAAACTCGCCTTTTTCATAATCATTAATTTTTAGTTTAACTTATATTTATTTAAGCGTAGTTTTTCTCCATCTAATTTGTTTTAGTTGCTCCTTGCTCTTAAATGAACACTTGTATAACGGGATTGTTTTAAAAAAATGATTAATAACTTTCATATTGATTAAAGATATGTACAACGCTTTTAAAAAACGTCTAGAAATAAATACAGTTTACTTAAAACCTATCGACTAAGTTCACTTAATTAGTAGGCAGAAGGATCATTTGATTTGCAAAACATTTTGGAATGCTATTTGTTAATAAGAAAGAAGTCATGAGAACGTCAAGAAGATAGGAATATCGAGTTATTGGCAACACTCTTGTACTAGACATATACAATACACGTTTTGATTTAAAACTTCCTCATTCTTTGAGGATATTCTTCATAAATAGTTTGTTTGGTTTATTATCCGGTAGGGGTTGTTCCCTATCGGATTTTTTGATTTTAAGCTAAAGGGCTAAATTTGAGCGTTTGAGTTAATGTGAAAAACTAGTTTCTGTAGCGTCAGCAATTTCGTTATTTTAACTTTGCCAGAGTTTAAAGATTGTCAAAGTGATTTGCCAGTCCCGAATTCGAGACTACACAATTCTAAAACTATTCCCTACTTTTGAACCATGTTACTCATCGATACCCTCAGAGAAAGTCTTACCCAATTTATATTTGGAACTGGAATATTAGAATGGTTCGGCGTTTTCACTGGAATTTTATGTGTTTGGCTCGCTGCAAAAAATAATATCTGGAATTGGCCCATTGCCATTATCAGTGTACTTATTTACATTTTTATATTTTTTGAAACCAAGCTTTACGCAGATATGGGGCTGCAGGTTTATTTCTTTGTGACCAATATTTATGGCTGGTATTTTTGGAGCAAACAACGAAATAATCCCGAAGAGTCTCGACCAGTTAGCTTAATCACCAAAAAAGAAATAGTCCTATCTATCATTGGAGTAATTGGATTTACCATTGTTTTGGGCTTTTTATTGTTTAAAAAAACAGATGCCTCATTCCCATTTGTTGACAGTTTTTGTACTGCTTGTAGCCTAATCGCCCAAATTTTCTTAGCTAGAAAAGTGCTGCAAAATTGGTTAATTTGGATTTTTGTAGATGCAATTTATGTAGGCATGTATTTTTCTAAAGATTTATATGCCACAGGTTTAATGTATGCTTTGTATATTGGTATTGCAACCATGGGCTATTTAGATTGGAGAAAAGTTTATCGTGAACAAAGTCGTTAAAAAAATAGCCATTGTTGGCCCAGAAAGTACTGGCAAATCAACTATTTCTCAAGCCCTAGCAAAACATTATAACGTGCCCTGGGTGCCAGAATATGCTCGTTACTACTGTGCTGCACTAACCTCAGACTGCACCTTACAAGACGAAATCAATATGTTTCACGGGCAAGTGGCACTCGAAGAATCAGTTTTGGCAATGGCAGAAACTGACTTTATAATTTGCGATACCACCTTCTTAACCGTAAAAATTTGGAGCGACGAAATCCTTGGCGCAGCACCTACAGTAGTCTTAGATGCATTAAAAACACGAAAGTATGATTTTTATGTGCTTTTAGATATCGACCTTCCTTGGCAAGAAGACCCTCTTCGCGATTTTCCGCATATGCGCCAACACTTTATGGGTATTTGGCACAAAGAGCTTAAAATACTGCAAGCAAATTATACCGTTGTGGGAGGGATAGACAATCGTTTACAAAATACAATAAATGCCATTGACGGGTTCTTAAAGCGTTAATTTATAAGCGCAAACAAGCTATTTTCAAAACTTTTCTCTTTTATCAATCCTTTTGCTTTACCTTTGCATCATCAATAAGGGGTGCCTTGTTTTGTAAAAAACGCAAATAAGGGCTGAGAACATACCCATTTCGATATATTATATATCGGATGCACCTGATCCAGATAATGCTGGCGTAGGGAATGGTTTATGGAGTTTAACTAAAGTCGGGAGTACCCCTACTTTCGACAGGTTTAACTAAAATAAAAAAACAAATTGAAAAAATTTAAAATGGCAGTTTTAGCTGCTTTGTTGTGCCCGATGCTAACGATGGCACAATTCAACATTTCAGGTACGGTATCTGAAAACAACAAAAATTTATCAGGAGCAACAATTCGCTTAAAAGGAAAATCAACAGCGGTTTCAAGCAACAAAAACGGAAATTACGAGCTAAAAAACTTACCTGCCGGGAGTTATACAATTGTAGCGAGTTTTTTAGGATTTCAAAACGAGGAGAAAACAATTAACCTGCAGGCAAATGCTACACTAGATTTTAACCTTAACCAAATTACTTTTCTAGCGAATGAAATTATTGTTAGTGCCACCCGTGCATCAGCAAATGCTGCCGCCACGTTTAAGAACATTGATAAAGAAACCATCGCGAAGAACAATTTCGGGCAGGATCTACCCTTTTTACTCGATAATACACCAGGAGTTGTAGTTACTTCAGATGCAGGCGCGGGTGTTGGCTACACTGGTATACGCATCCGCGGAAGCGATGCCACCAGGATAAATGTTACATTAAACGGCATTCCATATAACGATAGCGAAAGCCAAGGCACATTTTGGGTAAATATGCCCGATTTTGCTTCATCAGTTGATAACATTCAAATCCAACGCGGCGTGGGTACCTCAACAAATGGAGCTGGGGCATTTGGTGGAAGTTTAAACATCCAAACTTCTGCAGGTGAAGCTGAACCGTATGCTGAGCTTAACAACACCTATGGTTCATTTAACACCTTAAAAAATACTGTGAAAGTGGGTACTGGACTAATCAATGATAAATGGAGTTTCGATGGCCGTTTATCAAGAATAAAATCTGATGGTTTTATTGATCGGGCAGCCTCGAACTTAAAATCGTATTTTTTATCTGGCGCTTACCATGGGAAAACTGATTTACTTAGAATTAATGTGTTTTCTGGCAGCGAAAAAACATACCAGGCTTGGAACGGCATACCCGAATCGCGTTTAAATGGAGATGTTGCAGGAATGAATGATTACATTTCCCGAAACGCATTAAATCAGGCAGATGCCGCTAACTTATTAAGTGCTGGAAGTAGAACCTACAATAGTTTTAGGTACAAAGATCAAACCGATAACTATTGGCAAGATCACTATCAATTGCTTTATGCAAAAAAAATAAACGAAAAATTTTCTTTCAATGGCGCTTTGCATTATACAGCGGGACGAGGATATTATGAAGAGTTTAAAGAAGCACAAAAATTAACCAGTTATGGATTGCAGCCAGTGGTGATTGGTGGAACCACCATTAGCAAAACAGATTTAGTTAGGAGAAGGTGGTTGGATAATGATTTTTACGGATTTACCTATGGATTAAATTATAAATCGTCAAGCCAACTACAATTTACTTTGGGTGGAGGTTATAATGAGTATAAAGGGAATCATTTTGGGCAAGTTATCTATGCTCAATATGCAAGTAATGGATCTAATGACAGACATTATTACGACAATGATGGATTTAAAACAGATTTTAACTCGTACTTAAAGGTTGGGTTTAATCCTACAGAAAAACTAAATCTTTTTGCCGATTTACAATATCGTCGTATTTACTATGATGTGTTGGGAACGGATAAAAATATTAATCAGCTCAATGTTAAGGATGACTTAAACTTTTTTAATCCTAAAATTGGTGCAAGTTATTTTATAGCTAACAATTCTACACTTTACGCATCTCTTAGCGTAGCAAATAAAGAACCTGGAAGAGATGATTATATAAATGTTAATGCAGGTGCTTTACCGAAAGCCGAGAAATTAAACAACTTTGAAGCAGGATATCGATTCAGTGAAGCGAAATTAACGGGTGGGATAAACATATATGGAATGTGGTATAAAGATCAATTGGTGGTGACCGGAAAGATTAACGACGTAGGAGAATATTTTCGTCAAAATGTTGCCGATAGCTATCGCATGGGTGTAGAACTTGACGCAACTTATATCATTAATAATCAATTCTCTGTTTTGGGGAACGCATCCTTAAGTCGCAATAAAATTAAGAGCTTTACAGAATACATAGACGATTATGATAATGGCGGGCAATTAGAAAACACCTACACAAATACCACTATTTCTTTCTCTCCAAGTTCTATTATAGCTGGCGAATTGATTTATAACCCTACTAAATCATTGGCATTAAGCTGGCAATCAAAACATGTTGGACAGCAATATTTAGATAATACAGAAAACAGCTCACGTAAATTAAATGCATATTGGGTAAACAATGCACGTTTAGGTTACAATATGAATATGAAAGGAATTAAAAATGTTAATCTTGCGTTACTGGTAAACAATGTGCTTAACAAAAAATATGAAAGTAATGGCTATACTTTCGGTTATCTTAGTGGCGGAGCATTAACTACAGAGAATTTTTATTTCGCACAATCTGGCACTAATTTAATGTTGAGCTTGAATTTGAAGTTTTAACTTTGCTCATCGGATGAGTATAGCCATGTGCATATTCTCATCCGATGAGCAATAAATACATTTATGAAAAAATATATCGAGAAACTACATTTTATTACCCACGATATTCCACAATATACGCACGTAGCGCAAGCGCAATTGGCGTGTGAAGCTGGTGCAAAATGGATTCAATATCGGTGTTTAAGCAAGACTGACGAAGAATTGTTAGCAGAAATTAACCTCATTGCCGAGATTTGTGACGATTGGGGGGCAACACTCATCGTAACAAACCATATTCACTTAAAGGGGAAAGCAGATATTCAAGGATTTCACATTGAAGATATGGATGCAGATTTCATCGCTCTTCGTAAACAGCTTGGAGAAGAATATACCTTAGGTGGATCAGCCAATACAGTAGAAAATTTAATACGCTTAGCAAAAGAAGGAGCTGACTATGCTGGTTTTGGACCTTTCAAAATAACGACAACGAAACCTAATAACTCACCATTACTTGGTGTTAAGGGTTATGCTGGTGCAGTAGAAAAGTTAAACGCCGAAAACATACACCTGCCTATTTTAGCCGTAGGCGGAGTTACACTAGATGATGTAGCACCTCTATTAACGACCGGCATTTATGGTATTGCCGCTTCTGCTGCTATTAATCAAGCAGAGAATATGTATGAGGCATATCTAGATTTTTATAGAGCAATGATTTAAAACCTAAAATCAGTTAGCTTTTTCTAATAACGAGAAAGGGTCTTTATCTTAACTTCTAACACCAGTACCTACTGTTCTTTGATATACACCTTTTTTGGGGTCTACTAAATATTGCCTTAGTAAATTTTTACCTTTCTGAATTAATCCTTCTTGTTCTTCTGTGGTCGCCACAGGTACCGCATCTATATTAAACCCATCGGCAGCTTTTAAATTTAAGGAGAGTTTTTCGCCTGGTTGTAGGGTAACTTTGTGCTTTCCTATAGCCACCATATCGTTAAAATTATTTTGCTTAACTCCTTTGCTTTGTTTCTTAAAGCTTAGTATAGTAACATCAAAAGCAATATCTTTTCGAGTATTAGTAAAATAGGCAACAATACCTTTTGGTGTTTGCTTCCATTCTATTGCCACATCTTCTGCTTTTATAGCTGCAATTTGAGGCTTACTCCAACGTTTTATTTCTTTAAATACCGACTTTTTATACTCCGCTTTTAGTGCTGCAAATTTTGTTTCTGCCGCAGCCATATCATTAGCGATAATACAACCATAATAAGTGCTGGTACAATCCCAACCATCAGTTTTTGGATTATAGGTTTTCTCGCCTTCATAAAAAATAGCTGCCTGGTTAGGCTTTACAAGCTCTACAAAAGTATTGTTGTACTTATTTTGGATGTTGTATTTTGTACTTAATTCTTTTCGGTAATTAGTTTTATAGGTAGCCGCTTCATCAATTGTTAGGCCTATCTCTTGGTCTTTAATTAATTCCTTATTACCACAAATAGCTTTGTCCATTTTTTGGGTGTAGGCAAAGAGGTAGTGGGTTTGCTTTTGGGCTGAAGCCTCTGCTAACGTCAAGAAAAAAATTAAAAGGAAAATTAAGAATGCGGGATTTTTTTTCATTTTAACTGTTTAGTTTTTTGCTGCTTCGTATTTCGCCTGCCATTCTGCTGCCAGCTTTTTGTCCTTCTGTACACCGCTGCCGATTTTGTACATAATTGCCAATTGCTCCATGGATTTTGCATCGCCATTTTCTGCCGATTTAGCAAACCATTTAAATGCTTCTGGCAGGTTTTTGGCTACAACATCACCATTTTTGTAATGGTTTGCAACATCCCGATACAAACCTTCGTCGTATCCCAATTCCGCCGCCTTTAATATCCACCTAAATCCTTCGGTACCATCTTTGGCTACACCTGTTCCATAAAGATAAGCGAGCCCTACATTTACCATAGCCTCCTCGTCCCCATAACGAACACCACTTCCATCCGCATATTTTTCTGTAAAACTCGCAGCTTTTAAATACCATTTAAAAGCTTCTGTTGCTGATTTGGTCACCCCTTTGCCCTCTTTATAAAAATCACCAATTTTAGTCATCGCCATAGTATTATTTAATTCTGCATATTTTGTGTGCCAAAACAGTGCTTTTTGATAATCCTTATTTTCATAAAAGAGGGCCAATGACCAGTAACAGTTCTCTAAGCCATTCTCAGCGCCAATTTTCAGCCATTTAAAGTATTCTACTTTATTATTTTTTTCCATCCTATATAGACCTGCCAACGTTTCTATCTGGCTCAAGTTGCCCATTTCAATTGCCTTGTGATAGTAGAGCATTGCTTCGTTTATATTTATTCCATAACTATCTTGATATTGCGCAATCCTGGCAATGGATGTGTATGCTAAAGGATTTTGCTTCTTATCTATGCTTTTGTACAATTCCACCGCTTTTTTATAGTCTTTTGCTTCTGCTGCTTTATTGGCTTCTATATACTCAGGCATGGCTGCATAAGTATCTATATTCTTTTTAAATTGAGCATATTTTTTTCCATACTCTGTTATACTAATCATTTCGTCCCTCACTGTTTTCAGCTTTTGATTTATTTCATATACAGCTTTAAATTTGTCCATTACCACATCGTCAGGGTTTTGCTTGCTGGTATATTCTAGGTATCTTACCACTGCCTCATTCAGTTTTTCGGTTATGGGATTACTCAAGCTAGTATAGTCGGCCAACTTATCCATGGCCTGAATTTTTACAAATCCTGTTTTGGGATTCCAGCCCATTAATTCTTCAACTTTTGCAACATGTTGTAAAGTGAGCTCATAGTTTTTAGCATCAAAAGCTTTTACCGCTTCATCATAGTCCAACCGGGCCTTAAGATCGTTTTGAGCAAATGTTACAGCGCAGATGGCTAGTAAGAAAAGTAAACTTAGTAATGACTTTTTTAGCATAATAAATGGTGATTATTAATTGTTCCAGAAATTTTCTTTTTTAACAGGAGTTGTTTTTACATCTGTAGGTTTGGTAGCTTTTTTTTCTTTACCCCAAAAATCTTCGGAGCTTTTACCACTACTGGTAGCCGATTTACCTTTATAAGCTACACTTTCAACATTCCCTCCTGTTTGTTTAAATATGTCAACCATACCGGTCATTAATGCTTTGCCCTCTTCTTCGCTCATATAATAGCCGTTGAGTCTTTCTTCATAAGGAGAAATACCGGTTATTTCACTAAGTATATTGGCTTTAAATGGCCAGGTACCATCGCTATACTGACTAATGGGAAATACATTTGAAACATACAGCGTGGGAGCTTCGTAACTTAAACGTGCCGGATCGTAAGCGTAAAAGAAAAAATAAACTGTAGCGGCATTTATATTGCTCGATGATAAGGGTAACTTACCTTCTTTAAATTCTGAAAACAGTTGCTGGCGAACGTTGGTTAACATTCGTCGTTTGGTAGTTTCTATTTCCTTCAGCTTTTCGTTTTTTTCTTTTTCCAATTTCTCTTTGTAATATTCTCTTTCCTTTTTTTCTTTAGCATCATTTACAATTCCTCCAATTATTTTCAGGCCTGCATTAATGCCAGCATCTTTTGGGCCGTTAAAACTATTATCTACACGGCTGTTAAATTCCGCCTTATTATTTTCGGTAAGTGTATTTACCTGGTTCTTGATCTGGCTCATTTTTAAATTAAAATCCTGCATCAGGCTTTCTACCGTTGCATAAGTTTGCTTAAGTGATGTGGATTCATTCAGGTTATCCCTGGATTCCCGAACTGCTATAGCATCATTAATATTTTTTATCCGGTTAGATGTTTGTTGTTCAATTTTGGTATCACTTGCTTTTTTATCACTCCAAAAATCATCAGTCTGTTTCTTTACTCCTGCCATTATCTCTGTGGAAGTGGGTTGCTTTGGTTTTGAATCGGCAGCTTGGCTGTTGTTTTTTGAAGTGGCGGGCTTATCGTTCCAAAAATCGCTGTTGGTATTGCTACCTGTGCTGCTGGTTGAGGTATTGGCTTGAGTGTAACTATTAGATTTTGTACCACTTGTGGAATTTGTTGAGCTGCTATGTGCCTTTTGTCCCTCTGCACTGCCCATCTTAGTTTGCGTATTTTTTGCCTCTTTCATTTTAGCAATCCTATCTTGCTCCTTTTTTGCATTTTCAGCTATTAATTGCTCTTTTTTTAACTTTTCCTCTTTTACTTTATTTGCTTCCTCAGTTAAATTCTTAAAATTTGTAATTTCTGCCATTACAGAGGCAATACCTGTTTTCCTATCACCATCTTTCTTGATCTCTTTACATTTCGTATTAATATCAAATGACGAAGTAGTACTCTCCCCACTTTTTAAAGTAACTCCTGCCGGCCACCATTGTATAGTTGATTTTCCACAGAAATCTGTAAAAGTAAATTTCACATAACAGGTTATTGTTGAATTGGACAGATTGCGAGCAGATACCGTTACCTTATCATCATCAATTACAAAACCTCTACTCTCAGCTTGTAAATCAACATACGTTGGATAACCATGATAAGGGTTTAAATTCCATTTAAATCCGTTTTGTGCAGAAGTTGGAAGACAGTAAAATGTTAGAACAATAATTGAAAAAAGAAAGTGTTTCATTATACGTTTTTTAAATTTATCTTCAATTAAAGATATAGTGGTAAAAAGCGAAATAAAATACTTACTATTAGGTATTTTTACACCCTAGGAGGCTAGATACAGGTAAGAAAGAAGAATTACATACTTTAAAACGAGCAAAGCCCAAATGCTACTGCAAATTTATACAGTCCGGCAAAGGTTTTTACCTCAAGTTTTTGAATAATATTACGGCGGTGGGTATTTACGGTAAGTTTCGACAGGCAATAGGCATCTGATATTTGCGCAGTGCTATATCCACTTGCCAGCAAACCCAAAATTTCTTTTTCACGCTTTGATAGACGGCACAGTTTTTTAAAGTTGGCTTTCATCCAGTCACTTTCTTCCAGCACGCTGTTTATTTTTTTTGCAATATTACCCAGGCTATTCACTTCATTTACAATAAGCAGCATTTTATCAGAAACATGCTGCCCAGGTGTATATAATAGTTTTGCTGAAGCGAAATACCATTTGTAAGATTCATCGCTCATTGTTTTTACCCGGTGGGCAAAATTATAAATGCCTGACGCATCCTGCTGCTGTTGCATATTTAAATAAGTGGATACGAAAACGTTCATCTCTTCGGGGACAAAAAACTGTTGAAAATACTCGGGACCAAGTTCATTTAACTCTTCTACACTCTGTTTAAGAATATTACAACCGCTCTTATTCATATACAAGGTTGATAGCTTGCTCAAGTCTGTCACCAGCACATTGCCTGGCAAATAATCGCCAACCGATTCAATTGAAAATTCGCCATTCTGTATTTTCCTTTCCAGGGTAAAAACCTGCTGACCACTGATATTATTTATCTCCGTATAGGTTAAATTGCTTCTCATTACACAGGCTGGGTATTATTTAATTCAAAAACATCGGCTATTCTCAATATATCTGCTATGTTTTTTATAGCAAGTTTGCTATTGATATTTTTGCGATGTGTATTTACAGTATGCACCGAAACAAATAGTTTATTAGCAATTTGATTACTGGTATTGCCCAAGGTTAATAACGAAATAATCTCCTTTTCCTTTTTGGTAAGTAATGATACTTTATTAAAATGCATTTTAAAAAAAACATCATCTTCTAACACCCTATAAAAGCTTTTCCGGCTGTCGCCAAGTAACGCCAAATTATAGGTAAAAATAACAATTTCGTTGGGTAAACCTTCACCGCTTTTTTTTAATATGGCTGTAGCCATATACCACTCTGGATGTTCGGGTGATGTTTGATTGGAGCGGTAGCAATAGCTGTAAACTGAATGCTCATCGCAGCCAGATAAATACGCTGCTATTTCCATGATCAATCGGTTTTTTTTATCGGCTAAAAGAGGTTCGTAAAAATGCTGGTGAAGCAGCGAGGTGTAGGCAATTTCATTAACCGAAAAAATTACCTTATGCACTTCAAACTGATCCGGGAAAATACTGGCTATTGCTTTATAAAGTTTATGTGGGCTGCTATCCATATGTTAAACCAATAATAATAATACAAAATATGGTTTATTAATCGATAAACAATATATTTTTAACAACATGAAGCGCTAAAGTTCAGGCAATTACCGATGAAACGGCGTATCAATTATACCAGCAGGGAAAATTTACGCATACCTATAAGAATAAGCTGAACAAAGGCTTCATCAGCAATAAACCAGGCAGAAGATATGTACGAAGCTTATCAGGATTTTTTATACTGCAGTTATTTAAAAGACAAAACGTCGCAGGGTTTTCGATTATTTCCTAGCTTTGCGGTATGGTATATTTCATTAGTGGTTTAGGTGCCGACGAAAGGGTTTTTAAGTTCTTAGATTTATCTCAAATAGACCATCAATTTATTAAATGGATTGAACCAAAGAAGAATGAAAGTTTAGCTGATTATTGCAAAAAACTTATTGAGCAAATTGACCTCAGATTTGAAATAATTTTAATTGGCCTCTCTTTTGGAGGGATTATCGCTCAAGAACTTTCTAAAGTTATTCCTACTAAAAAAGTTATTATTATATCAAGTGTTAAATCTAAAAGTGAATTTAGTTGGCAACTCAAATTCGCGAGTAAGTTACAAATTCATAAAATTGCACCCATTTGGTTTTTAACTTTAAGCAATAAACTTACAGCCAACTACTATTTCAGCAAAGAAGAATCTGCTTTACTTCATCAAATAATTAAGGATACAGGCCCAAAATTTTTGGTTTGGGCAATCGATCGAATCATGAATTGGCAAAATGAAGAATATCCAAGTAACTTAATCCATATTCAGGGAACATCTGATAAAATTTTTCCAATAAAAAACATTCGAAATGCTATAGAAATACCAAATGGAGGTCATTTTATGATCGTAAATAAAGCATCTCAGCTACAACCTCTTATATTTGATAGTACGAAGCAACACTAATATGCAAAGTGAAAACTCAGATATACTCAATTTAGACGATGTAAGGTTATTAGTAGATGATTTTTATAATAGAGTTCGTGAAAATGAACTCTTATCTCCTATTTTTAATGGCATTATTGGTGATAAATGGCCTATTCATCTAGAAAAAATGTATGGTTTTTGGCAAACAATTTTATTAGATGTTCAAGCTTATAGTGGCAGTCCGTTCTTAAAACATGCCAAATTACCAATTGCAAAAGAGCATTTTGATACCTGGATTACCCTCTTTAACGAAACCGTTGATACGCATTTTACCGGTGTAAAAGCAGATGAAGCAAAATGGAGAGCAGCCAGGATGAGTGAAATGTTTCAATATAAATTGGATTATTACAAAAATAACCCTGCACAGCCCTTAATTTAGCTACGAAATCCTATTTTTACCAGAAACTATTTCTATTGGAAGACCAATTGCTTATTGAAGAAAAAAAAGATCCGTTTGCTGCATTACGTTTTAGAGAGTTCCGCTCTTACCTGGGCATGCGCTTTTTTTTCACTTTTGCCTACCAAATGCAAGCTATTGTTTTGGGGCTGTATATTTACGACTTAACACGCGACCCTCTTGCCCTTGCTTTTATCGGTTTATGCGAGGCTATTCCAGCTATATCAATTTCGTTATACGGGGGCTATGTGGCCGACAAGACCGAAAAAAAAGGACTCCTTCTTAAAATATTTGCCGCTGTATTGATCTGTTCGCTGGTAATGTTAACCTTCACCAGTAAACAAGCTCATTTGCCAACAAGCACTCTTTTAACCGTCTTATATTCAATGATATTTTGCATTGGTTTGGCCAGAGGTTTTTTTGGTCCGACAACCTTTTCATTAATGGGGCAAATTATCCCTAAAAAATTATATCCAAATGGAGCAACATGGAGCAGTTCGAGTTGGCAATTAGCTTCCATTTTAGGCCCCGCTACGGGTGGATTAGTGTATGCTCATTTTGGCATTACCAACTCCTATTTTGTAATCACAGGTTTTATTGCAATTGCATTAATCTGTATTTTATTTCTAAAATCACATCCACCAACATTTATACCTAAAGAAAGTATTCTGAAAAGTTTAACCGAAGGTGTGCAATTTGTGTTTAAAAGTAAGATGATGTTGGCGGCAATAAGTTTAGATTTGTTCTCCGTGTTCTTTGGAGGTGCGGTTGCTTTATTGCCTATTATAGCAATAGAGATCCTGCATGTAGGCTCTGAAGGAGCAGGGTATATGCGAGCCGCTGCTTCTGTTGGTTCTGTTTTAACCATGTTGGTAATGACCAAATACCCTCCCATGAATAAACCATGGCGCAATTTATTAATTGCTGTAACAGGTTTCGGCGTTAGCATTATTTGCTATGGTCTTTCTACCAGTTTTTATTTAACCTTATTCTTCTTATTCTGTGAAGGTGCTTTTGACAGTGTAAGTGTTGTTATCCGATCAACCATTATGCAATTGCTCACGCCAGATCAGATGCGTGGCAGGGTTTCGGCAGTAAATAGTATGTTTATTGGCTCATCAAATGAAATTGGCGCATTCGAATCGGGACTAACTGCAAAACTGATGCGCACTGTTCCGGCTATCGTTTTTGGAGGAAGCATGACCTTGATAATCGTGTTTATAACTTACCTAAAAACGAAGAGCTTATTGCCACTTACATTAAATGATATAAAACCAGCAGAAAAGATTAAAGATCAAGTCTAGTTATTTTCTTTAAACTTCACCACCTCAGGCACCAAAGAACACGTTAGTTTTGGAGTTTCTTAAGCGACTTGATAACTTCACTCCTCAGGCACCAAAGAACATGCAAGATCGAATCATTGCCTTGGTTAACTTAGGTTTCTTAGGTGGTAAATTTCAGTAATTAAAAGGTTGCTCTAATTATCTAATCTTTCGCCAACTTGTTGTCTCCACATAGCAAAATATAATCCCTTTTCTACTAATAAATCGGCATGTTTTCCTTGTTCAATAATGTGGCCTTTCTCTAACACATAAATCCGATCTGCGTGACGAATAGTAGATAAACGGTGTGCAATTAGAATGGTAATATGGCTAGTTAACACCGAAACATCGCGGATAGTTGCCGTAATTTCTTCTTCGGTTAATGAGTCTAAAGAAGACGTTGCCTCATCAAACACCAAAATATCTGGGTTGCGCAACAATGCTCTTGCAATAGACAAACGTTGTTTTTCTCCTCCCGAAACTTTTACTCCTCCTTCACCAATAACCGTATCTAACCCTTTATCGGCACGAGCTAATAAGTTTTGGCATGCTGCCTGATGCAATACACGCATACAATCTTCATCACTAGCATCTGGTTTAACAAATAGTAAATTCTCTCTAATTGTACCTGAGAATAACTGAGTATCTTGAGTTACAAAGCCAATTTTTTCTCTTAACAGATTTAAATTGATTTCTTTGCCCGAAATTTGATTATACGAAACTTTTCCCTCCATAGGTTGGTATAAGCCCACCAACAGTTTCACCAAAGTTGTTTTTCCAGAGCCTGATGGACCAACAAAAGCGATTGTTTCACCTTCTTGCGTTGCAAAATGAATGTTGCTTAAGGCATTAGTTTTACCCGAGAGATGTTTGAAACTTACATTTTCAAAGGCCAACTTATTAATTTTTTGTACGGCAATAGGATTTTCAGGTTTATGTTCTATAGGCGTACTTAAAATCCTTTTAAAATTACCTAAAGAAACCTCGGCTTCACGCCACGCTAAAATTACAGTTCCAATTTCTTGTAGTGGTCCAAATAAGAAAAAAGAATAAAATAAAAATGAAAGATACTGTCCTGGCGTAATGTTATTTTCAAAAATCAACATCAATAACACTACAATCATGGTACTACGAACCAAATTTACCGTGGTTCCTTGCACAAAGCTCATGCTTCGAACATACTTTACTTTTTTTAGCTCTAATCCTAGAATTTTATATGTTGTATTATTTAGGCGTTCGATTTCCTGATCTGCTAATCCTAAACTCTTTACCAACTCAATATTGCGAAGCGATTCGGTAGTTGAGCCTGCTAAAGCTGTAGTTTCTGAGATGATAGAACGTTGGATTACTTTGATTTTCCTGCTCAAGAACCAACTGATAAAACTTATGATTGGAATAGAGGCCGCATATACCAACGTCACTTTCCAACTGATAGAAAGTGAATATACAATAACGAACATCAGGCCAATAAAACTGATAAAAAGTATGCTGATAAATGAGGTAATAAACTTTTCGCTATCTGTTCTAACCTTTTGCAAAATAGACAGCGTTTCTCCACTTCGTTGATCTTCAAATACTTGATATGGAAGCTCAAGAGAGTGTTTTAGTCCGTCGGAATACATTTTGGCGCCAACTTTTTGAATGATAATGCTGGTAAAATAGTCTTGGAAATTTTTGGCAATTCGAGAAATCATGGCTACTCCGATTGCATAGCCTATTAATTCGAGTACGCCCATAATGTAAGCGTGCTTATCTGATTGATAAAGATGGGCCTTTGTAATGTATCTGTCCATCAATTTCCCTGTAATTGCAGGATCCATTAACGAAAAACCGATGTTCATTGCCGCTAAGAATAGCGCCAAAGCTACCATCCCCTTATGTGCTTTTAAATATTGGAGCAGTAATTTCATTTTTATTTTGTTTGGGGTTCAAAAATAAACAAAGGGAATGAAGCTATGCTACATTCCCTTTTATATTACATTAAGGTGAGGTTTGTCAAAGTTAGATTGTCATGATATCTTTTTCTTTCACTTCTGCGTGTTTATCGACTTTAACGATATAAGCATCGGTGATTTTTTGAACCTCACCTTCTCCAGTCTTAATTTCGTCGTCTGAAACACTTTCGCCTTTCAATTTTTTAATTTTTTCGTTCGCATCTTTACGGATATTTCTAACCGTAATTCTTCCTCGCTCTGCTTCTTCTTTAACTTTTTTTACTAATTCTTTACGGCGTTCTTCTGTTAAAGGAGGTACAACTAAACGAATAATTACTCCATCGTTTTGAGGATTAATACCAATATTCGCTTCCATAATAGCGCGTTCTATTGGAACCAATAGTTGTTTTTCCCAAGGTTGGATAATTAAAGTACGTGCATCTGGCGTATTAATGCTACCTACTTGCGCTAATGGCGTTGGGTTGCCATAGTAATCTACCATAATGCCATCAAGCATACCTGCTGATGCTTTTCCTGCTCTTATTTTAGTTAATTCAGCTTCACAATGTGCAATTGCTTTTTCCATTGCAGCTTGGGCATCTTCTAATTGTTTCTTTATAAGGTCGTTCATAGTATGAAGATTTATACAAAAATATAAAAATTGGTTAGATTAGCCACTAACAAGCGTTCCTATTTCTTCTCCATTTGCAATTTTCATAAAATTGCCATGCTTATTCATATCAAATACAATAATTGGGACTTTGTTTTCTTCACAAAGCGTAAAGGCGGTCATATCCATTACGTTTAAACCTTTAGCATACACTTCTTTGAAAGAAATTTGGGTGTATTTTACTGCAGCAGGGTCTTTCTCTGGATCAGCAGTATAAATTCCATCTACACGTGTCCCTTTTAATACAGCGTCTGCATTAATTTCGATTGCTCTTAAGGCAGCCGCAGAGTCTGTTGTGAAGTACGGATTTCCTGTTCCAGCGCCAAAAATTACAACTCTTCCTTTTTCTAAGTGGCGAACTGCTCTTCTACGTACAAAGGGCTCGCAAATTTGTTCCATTTTAATGGCTGATAATAATCTAGTTTTTAACCCTACTTTCTCTAATGCATCTTGCAAAGCCATACTATTAATTACAGTAGCTAACATCCCCATATAATCGGCTTGTGCTCTATCCATACCCGATTTTTCGGCACTTAGTCCTCTAAAGATATTCCCCCCACCTATTACGATAGCTATTTCCAAACCTTTATCGTGAACTGCTTTAATGTCTTCAGCATACTGTTTAACACGTTCGTTATCAATACCGTATTGCTTATCACCCATTAACGACTCGCCACTTAATTTTAGTAAAATCCGTTTGTATTTCATAAAGGACAAAATTATCAAGTTTTTTTAAATTGCTGATGCTTTATCGAGTTTAATTTCCTCTCCTTTGAAAAATACTTTTTCTAGGTTTAAATTTTTATCTAGAACAAGCAGATTAGCCTCGGCCCCTTTGGCTATTGTGCCTATTTCTTTTTTAATCAGTTTTGCTGGATACTGGGTAGCCATATTAATCGCATCGACCATCGATACGTCACAATGATTAATACAGTTTTGTATGGCTTGCAGCATGGTTAGCGATGATCCTGAAAGGGTTCCATCGGGCATTACAAATTTCCCGTTAACTGCATGATGTTGATATGGACCAGTATTGCAAGCTGTAACAGCATCTGTAATGAGAAATAGTCGTTCCTTCATTAGCTTAGCGGCCATTTTTACCACTTCAAAATCTACATGGTGGCCATCTGCAATTATACTCGACATTGCCTTAGGATGGTTAAATACAGCTGTTGGGATACCTGGTGCTCGATGTTGGATGGCCGACATGGCGTTAAACAAATGTGTAGTAGTTTGTATACCCTGGTTATATGCTTTGGTTGCTTGCTCAAAGGACGCTTCACTATGGCCTAATGAAACCACAACATCATTGTCTAATAAGTACTCGATTACATCATCATCTTGTAATTCTGGAGCAAGGGTCATCATCTTAACTGTTCCGTCGGCAAAATCTAATAGCTTTTTAACTTCATCTAATGTCGCCTTACGAATAAATTCTTCGACGTGTGCACCTCTTTTTTTGGGGTTGATAAATGGCCCCTCTAAATGTAGGCCTAGGCAATTTCTTGCTTCACTTCTATGTTTTTTAATTACCTCGATACACTCATTGAATACCTTAGGGGTGTTGGTCGCTAAACAAATCAAAAAACCAGTACTCCCCTGTATAAGAAGCGCGTCTTCAATATGATTTATACTTTCTAAACTAGGCTGGGCCGAGAACAACTTACCTGCAGTACCATAAATTTGTAAATCGATGAAGCCAGGTATAATCAAATAATCATTATCCCCTGTTACATCTGCATTACCTATTGAAATGACCTTACCGTTGCTGATCGTTATCGATTGGTTGTGCTTTACACCGTTACCCGTAAAGTAACTGAAATTATCAAACGTTTGCATGGTCAAACTTAGATAAATTGCTTTTTATATGCAATATAATTAGTTGACATATAAAAGCAATTTATCGTTCTCTCCTCTACCATTGAAAAATATAGTTTTATAGAGGAAATATGTAAAAAATATACCGATTTATATTAAAATTAGAATGTTAATGCCCTATATTAGGCTTAAAAATTTTAACAAATTATTAAAAATGGAAGATCAAACTATTGGTATGCAGCGCCGTAATTTTTTAAGGGGTGGAGCATTATTAGGAGCGGCCACATTACTATCGCCATCATTAAGTTTAGCAGATGAACTAGTTGAGAAAAGTGACGAGGAGTTTAAAATTATTGCTGGTCCTTATTTGCAGTCTGCTTTTGATAATACGATGGCTATCCATTGGATAACCAATAAAGATGCAAATAGTTGGGTAGAATACGGTGTTGATGAACAGCAGTTAACACAAAAAGCTTATGGAAAATCGATGTTTGGGCTTCGTCCAGATGGGAGAATTAGCAAAGTTATGCTTAAAAACCTTAAAGCTGGCCAGAAATACTATTACCGAATTGTAGCTAATGAAATTAAAGATTTTAAACCCTACAAATTAACTTACGGAACCGTATTAAACAGCGGTATAGAAAGTTTTGTGAATGCGAATGTTGCGAAAGAGCAAATTTCTTTTCTAATGCTCAATGATATTCATGATAGGCCTGCATCTATTCCTTATTTGTTAGGTTTAGAAAAAGTTGAAGAGCAAGATTTTGTCTTTTTTAATGGCGATATTTTCGATTATCAAACCAATGAGCAACAACTTATTGACCATATGCTGAAACCTTGCATCGACACCTTTGCCAAAAGCATCCCATTTGTCTATGTACGTGGAAATCATGAAACGAGAGGTGTTTTTAGAGATGAGTTTTTAAATTATTTTGAAAACGTAGGTAAACTTGCTTTTACCTTAGGGCCAGTTAGATTTGTAATATTGGATAGTGGTGAAGATAAAGAAGACGCTCATCCTGTGTATGCTAATTTGGTAGATTTTGATGCTTATCGCTTGGAACAGGCAGAATGGCTTAAGATAGAAATGCAAAGTAAGGAATTTAAAAAGGCTCCTTTTAGGGTGGTGATGATGCATATTCCACCTCGCCATTCGGGCGATGCGCATGGGCCAAAACATTGTACTGAAGTTTTTGAGCCTTTAATTAACAAGGGGAAAGTAGATTTGGTATTGAGTGGGCATACACATCGCTATAAGGTGCATTTACCAGAAAAAGAACTAAATAATTATCCCTTATTTATTGGTGGCGGACCAAAAGAGGGAACTAGAACCATAACAAAGGTTACAGCAACTCGCCGTGAATTAAAGGTAAAGATGATTAAGGATGATGGGACAGAGGTAGGGAGTTATTCGGTAAAAAAGTAATCTTAAAATAATAAATCCTCATCGGATGAGAATAATAATGTTATTCTCATCCGATGAGGATTTTAGGATTATGAATTCTTTTTAAGAACCTAATTGTACGCGTTTGAAAGCAGTAACGGTTAATCCTTTAACAGTTTCGTCTAAGAATTTACGAACGTCTTTAGAACCATCTTTAACAAACTCTTGATTTAACAAAGTACTGTCTTTGTAGAATTTGTTCAATTTACCAGCAGCGATTTTTTCAACCATTTCTTCTGGTTTACCTTCTTGACGAATTACATCTTTAGCAATTTCGATTTCACGTTCGATAGTAGCTGGATCAACACCGTCTTTATCAACAGCAACTGGGTTCATTGCAGCAATTTGCATTGCAACATCTTTACCGGCTTCAGTAATATCTACGCCATTAGCGCCTTCAAATACCACCAAAACACCCATTTTACCATTAGAATGGATATAAGATACGATTTTTTCACCAGATATATTTGCGTACTCTTGAATAACGATTTTCTCTCCGATTTTACCGGTTAGTTCAGTTATGGTTTCAGCAACTGTACGTCCATCTTCCAATGTAATCGCTGATAATTCTTCAGCAGAAGCAGGATTGTTGGCAACTGCTGCAGCTAAAACAGCCTGAGCTAGATTACGGAAATCTTCAACTTTAGAAACTGGCTCAGTTTCACAAGCTAAAGCAACCAATTTACCATTTGTGCCATCTGCTGAAACATTGATTAATACTTGGCCTTCAGAAGTAGCATTACCAGAACGAGCGGCAGATACTTTTTGACCTTTTTTGCGCAATAAATCAACCGCAGCTTCGAAGTCGCCATTGGCTTCTACTAATGCTTTTTTGCAATCCATCATACCGGCACCGGTTTGTTGGCGTAATTTATTTACATCTGCGGCAGTAATTTGTACTGTAGACATTTTTATGTGTGTTTTATTTTGAAAAATGTTAAGCGTTAGGCGCTAGGCGTTTTGAACGCATAACGCTTAGCGCTTAACTTATACTATCCTTCTGTAGACTCTTCTGATGAAGCTTCTGCCTCAGCGGTTTCCTTTTTGGTTGGTCTTTTAGCGCCAGCTTCTCTAGGTGTAGCTGCTGCTTCAGGAGCATCAGCAGCAGTTTTAACCGCTACAGCTTCTTTCTCAGCTTCTTCATCTTTTTCACGTTTACGCTCATCTAAACCTTCTTCAATAGCTTTGATAATTACATCAGTAATCAATAAAATTGATTTTGTTGCATCATCATTTGCAGGAATTGGGAAATCGATATTTGATGGATCAGAGTTAGTATCAACCATTGCAAAAGTTGGGATGTTTAATTTCATCGCTTCTGCTACAGCAATATGCTCTTTTTTAACGTCGATTAAGAAAATTGCAGCCGGTAAACGGTTTAAATCTGCAATACCACCTAATAAACTTTCCAATTTGATACGCTCACGTTGGATCATTAAGCGCTCTTTTTTCGAAAGAATAGAATAAGTTCCGTCTTTCGTCATTTTATCGATGGTAACCATCTTTTTAATCGACTTGCGAACGGTTGCAAAGTTAGTTAACATACCACCTAACCAACGCTCGGTTACGAAAGGCATATTTACTTTTCTTGCTTGTTCAGCAACGATTTCTTTAGCTTGTTTCTTAGTTGCCACAAATAAGATCTTGCGACCAGATTTTACGATTTGTTTAATCGCTGCTGCAGCTTCTTCAGTTTTAGTTAAAGTTTTATTTAAATCTATAATGTGAATCCCATTGCGTTCCATAAAAATATATGGTGCCATTTTCGGATTCCATTTGCGGGTAAGGTGACCAAAGTGTACACCTGCATCCAATAAGTCTTGATATGTAGTTCTTGCCATTGTGTTTGTCTCCTTTAAGATTAACGTTTACTGAATTGGAATTTCTTACGTGCTTTTTTACGTCCTGGTTTCTTACGTTCAACCATACGCATATCACGGGTCATTAACCCTTTAGCACGCAATGCTGGTTTTTTCTCAGCATCTAATTCAACAATAGCTTTAGCGATAGCTAAACGAACTGCTTCTGCTTGTCCTTTTACTCCGCCGCCATTTACATTTACATTTACATCATATTTACCAGTTAATTCAGATACTTCGAATGATTGGTTAACAATGTATTGTAGAGGTAATGTAGGGAAATATACTTTGTGATCTTTACCGTTAACGGTAATGGTGCCGTTGCCTTCTTTTAAATAGATACGGGCAACTGCAGTTTTTCTTCTTCCTGAAGTGTTTGTAACTGACATTTCTTTTCTCTTTTAATTAAAGTGTAATGGTTTTTGGTGATTGTGCTGCATGCGGGTGCTCTGAACCTGCGTAAACAAAAAGATTGGTGTACAATTTTTTGCCCAAACGACTTTTAGGTAACATTCCGCGAACAGCCTTCTCAATAACACGAGTAGGGTGTTTTGCCATTAACTCTTTTGGAGAAATGAATCTTTGACCACCTGGATAACCTGTGTAAGAGATATACTCTTTCTCAGTAAATTTATTCCCGGTCAATTTTACCTTGTCTGCATTAATAACGATAACGTTATCACCGCAGTCTACGTTTGGGGTAAACTCTGGCTTGTGTTTTCCTCTAATAATCATTGCGATTTTAGAAGACAAGCGCCCCAAAATCTCTCCTTGTGCGTCAACAACAACCCACTGTTTATTAACAGTTTTTGCATTGGCAGAGACAGTTTTGTAACTTAACGTATTCACTTGCTTTTATTTAATTTGTTAAAAAATATTTAATATCCCCATTTTTTAGGGACTGCAAAGATAGGTAGAATAGTTTAATTAGCAAAGAGTTGGGAGAAAAAAGTTGATAAATGCAAAAAAGCCCAAGATTTTAAACTTGGGCTTTCCTATATGTTAATCTTATTTATTATTTCTTCTTCAACAAAATCGACATCGTTTTCATTTCTTTGCCATCCCTCGTTTCGAACATTTCCATGGTTTGTGTAGTATAATCAACCATCTTAAAAACTTCACGAACTGCAATGTCTTTACCCGAAACCACATCTGTAGCCTTACCTTTCAAACTCATAATCTTTGTTGCCGCATCATAAGTACCCTCCATATACATAATGCCCGTGCCCATGTTATCAACCCAAGTACTAATGTAAATCTTCCTTGCATTATCATAAGCCAACGTATTAATTCCTTCAAATGGCATTCCATCTATACTGCCCGTATAGGTAGATTGCTGATACCTACCTCCCAAAATCATCTTGCTCTCACACGCGGTCTTATTCACACTAGGCGAATCAGGGTTATAATAAAACGATATTTCTGCATCCCATTTTCCATTGGCCTTTGCCAGCATTTGATGTGATTCGCCAGGTGTCATATAATCAGCCCAGGCCTTATTCATTGCAGCTGTATCAACCACTTTAGCTGTAGTATCTGACGTTTCTACTGTAGTGGTATCCTCTCCTGCACCTTTCTTTTCGCTGTTACAAGCTACCGCAAATAACAAAACGACACTGAGAACTAAGTTTATTCTTTTCATGCTATTAAAATTTAATTAAGTTTCAATTCTATATAGTTTTTATACGCATACATTAATAACTGGATTATCAACAACGCACAGAAAACAGAGTTGATAATCAAATACACTATGGTGTCATCACTAATAAAGTTATACACTATTGATGAAGATAGAATATTTATCGCCCCATAAACTAATGTTCCAACAAAATAAACTACCCAAAGTGCAATTAAATAATGCCAAATCATCCATCGATAATCATTTAACTGAAAACTCCTTAACGCCAACCAATTAAAAACAGTAATCATAAAAATCCCTGCGGTAGAATGCAAGGTTCCACTCTTTAGATATACCAAAACATAAATGATGGATAAAACAATATTGAGCGAAGAAAGTTTTTGCATCGAGAGTTAAAAAAACAAATTAGCCATTCTTAATGAACAATTCTAATTAAAAATTGTTACTAATAATTCACTAACAAATGTATCATGACAAAACAAATGAAAATAGCAACGGGATTATTAGCTGGAGCAGCTGTAGGCACGGCCATTTTATTAGCATTAAAATCTGATAAAAACGACGTCTTAAAACAAAAAGTAAGTGACTGGCTTTCTGATCTACTTGCCACTTCGAAAGATAAATTGAGTGCTACAAGCAACTTACTTCATAACAGTTTAGCAAAAGTTAAAGCCTAGATTTTAGTTTAAGCTGTGCCATCTGTATCTTTGATTGATGGATGTTTTTGGTTTAGCACTTACTGATTTTTATAAAAATAATTCGCCTGAAATTCTATGGTTTCAAAATTCTTATGGTGAAGCTGAAGAAATGCCTGTAGATATTTTTTTTAGAACAGAAGAAGAAATGCCTATGCTCGAACATAAGGCTCTTGCCATGTGCTATGGAAAAGTATTGGATGTTGGTGCCGGAGTAGGGAGCCATGCATTAGTTTTACAAGAAATGGGAATAGAGGTTACCGCCATAGATATTTCGGCCGATGCCGTAAAAATTATGAAACAACGGGGCGTTAAAAAAGCGTTTACCCAAAACATCTTTTCAACTAAAGAAAAATACGACACTTTACTATTCTTAATGAATGGCATTGGTTTAACCGGCACTTTAGTCGGCTTTGTAGATTTTTTACAACAGGCCAAATCACTAGTTAATAAAAATGGCCAGCTCCTTTTCGATAGCTCCAATATTTCTTATTTATATGATGAACTCCCAAAACCAGAAAACAATTACTTTGGTGAAGTAAGTTATTGCTATGAATACAAAGCGCAAAAAGGAAATTGGTTCAATTGGTTATACCTAGATCAGGAAACATTAATTAGAACCGCAAACCAAAATGGTTGGCAATGTGACATTATTTTTGATGATGACGAAGATCAGTATTTAGCTAGACTTACGACCGTTCTTCCCAAATACAAGCAATATTAATAATCGTTTCTACGGCTTTCTCCATGTCCTGCACCGAAACCCACTCCTGCTTGCTATGAAAAGCATGTTCACCAGCAAATACATTCGGGCATGGCAAACCTATAAACGATAAACGTGAACCATCGGTACCACCTCTTATACTCCTTCTTTTTGGCTCTATACCTGCCCGTTCTATCGCCAAAATACCGTATTCAATAACCTGAGGATACAGATCCAGTACTTTTTTCATGTTTCTGTATTGCTTGGTTACTATCATTTCATAAGTCGAATTTGGATAGGAAAGCATTATCTTTTTAACTGCATCCTCTAAAATTAGTTCGTGTGCTTTTAGCAACTCATCATCAAAATCTCTAATAATAAATTCCGCTTCCGCTTGTTCGGCACTTCCGTTAATTCCAACTGGGTGAATAAACCCTTCCTTTCCGTTGGTTGTTTCGGGAGTTAATTTGTCTTTAGGCAAGGCCGATAAAATAGCTGTCAAAATTTTTATTGCACTCTCCATTTTACCTTTCGCAAAACCAGGGTGGGCACTCACACCATTAATAACTAGCTTTACGCCATCGGCTGAAAAAGTTTCATCCTCAATTGAACCCAATGTTTCACCATCAATTGTATAGCCAAAATCGGCACCCAATTTTTTAATATCCACGTTATCTACTCCTCGTCCAATTTCTTCATCTGGAGTAAATAGTATTTTTATAGTTCCGTGCTTTATTTCTGGATTCGCCATAAAAAAAGCTGTGGCTTCCATAATTTCTGCTAAACCCGCCTTATTATCTGCTCCCAAAAGTGTAGTTCCACTTGCCGTAATAATATCATTCCCAATCTGGGCACTTAGGTCTTTATGTTCACTCAACCTTAACACTATTGAATGATCATCAGGCAAAATCAAATCTTCCCCTTGGTAATTTTGATGAATAATTGGTTTTACGTGCTCACCACTACAATCGGGAGAGGTATCCATATGCGAGCAAAGACAAATTACTGGAACCTGTTTTATCGTATTTGAAGGTATTGTGGCGTACACATAACCAAATTCATCACAATGCGCATCTTCAATACCCATTTCAATTAACTCCTGTACTAAAACATTCGCTAAGTTTTTTTGCTTTAGGGTTGATGGGCAGGTTAACGATGAAGAATCAGATTGCGTATCGATTTTAGCATAACTGACAAATCTATTTTGAAGGTTTTGTTCTTTATTTTGATAGCTCAACATGGTTTCAAAATTAAAATAATTTTCTAAATCGCTAGGCGCTACTTGTATCAAAAAAGATAGTTTTCATTTTTGTTTAGATAAAAAACTAAATTAGCCACTCAGATTTTTTTATGAAACAACTTGCCTTTCTACTTTTGTTTTTTTTATCCCTAAAAACATTTGGTCAACTAACCCCCTTTGAGCGTAGCGAAAAAAAAGAGACCGCAACCTATAGTGAAGCTATTGCTTTTTATGAGCAATTAACTAAAGCTTTTCCGCAGCAATCGAAACTATTTACTTACGGAAGTACCGATTTCGGGAAGCCTTTACATTTATTGGTTTTATCTAAGCAAAAGGTTTTCGATCCTGCCACTATAAGAAAAAGCAATAAAAGAATTTTACTAATTAACAATGGCATTCACCCAGGCGAACCCGAAGGAATAGATGCAAGCATGCTGTTTGCGAGAGAACTGCTAAAGAACAATTCTTTGCCCGAAAATGTAGTGATCTGTATTATTCCCGTTTATAATATCGACGGTAGTCACAACCGTAGTGGTACATCAAGAGCAAATCAAAATGGCCCTGTTGCTTATGGATTTAGAGGTAATAGCAAAAATTATGATTTGAACCGGGATTTTATCAAAACAGACTCCAAAAATTCTCAGGCTTTTCAGCAGATTTTTAACACTTGGCAGCCCGAAATATTTGTAGATACACATACTAGTAACGGGGCTGATTATCAATATACAATGACACTCATCCCTACGCAAAAGGATAAATTGAATCCCATTTTATCGAGTTACCTCACTAAAACGTTGGTTCCTGATTTGTACAGTCAGATGAAAGGAAAGGGGTTTGAACTAATCCCCTATGTAAATTCGATGAGCGAAACGCCCGATGGTGGGATTACAGGTTTTATTGAAGCACCTCGATATTCTACTGGCTACGCTGCCCTCCACAACACCATCGGCTTTATGCCCGAAACCCATATGCTCAAACCTTTCGACAAAAGAGTTGAGTCTACTCAAAAATTATTGCACACTTACGTAACCATTATTGCGCGCGATGCAAAAATTATTGGAGAAAATAAGCGCAAGGCGGATGAATTTACTGCACAACAAAAAGATTTTCCGTTAGATTGGAAATTGAACAGATCGGTATACGATAGCATTGAATTTAAAGGATTTGTAGCCAAACAAAAACCTAGCGAGATAAGCGGAGTTAACCGACTGTATTACGACAGAAATGAGCCTTTTACCAAAAAAATAAAGTATTGGGACAAGTTTGAGCCTAGTATAACAGTTACGAAACCTATTGCCTACGTAATTCCGAAAGCTTGGGAAAAAGTAATTAGCTTGCTTAAACTAAATAATGTTAAAATGCAGCAGCTAGCAGCCGACGTAAAGCTAAATTTACAGATGTACTATATAGGTGAAATGAAAACAGGAACCCGACCGTATGAAGGGCATTACCAACATTCTGCTGTAAACTTAACGCCAATTATGCAGGATGTACAGTTTTTTGCAGGAGATTATGTGGTATACGTTAACCAACCGAACAATCGTTACATTGTAGAAACACTAGAGCCTCAGGCCACTGATTCATTTTTTAACTGGAACTTTTTCGATTCTATTTTAGGACAAAAAGAGGGGTATTCTTCTTATGTTTTTGAAGATACTGCAGCCGACCTTTTAAAAAATGACCCGGAACTCAAGAAAAAATTAGAGGCAGAGAAATTGAAAAACCCCGACATGGCAAAAAGTGGTAGAGCCCAATTGGATTTCGTTTATAAAAATTCCGATTATTACGAGAAAACATTTATGCGCTACCCAATTGGCAGAATGCAACAAGATTTAAAGCTAAATTTAAAATAAGATGATGCAATACCTAAACGAAACTCCAGTAGCTTCGATTATTTTTCTGTTTACCATTATTACAAGTATCTATGCATTTAACGATCCTCAGTTATATGGAAAATTTATGCTGCATCCTTATTCTATTTCTAAAGGGAAAAAGTGGTTTACATTTATTACAAGTGGGTTAATCCACGCCGATTGGATGCATTTGTTTTTTAACATGTTTACCTTTTTCGCGTTTGCGTTTCAGCTAGAACGGTTACTCGGTCACTGGCAATTTGGCCTCCTTTATGTTGTAAGCATGGTGTTGGCAGATATTACTTCCGTTAGGAAACACAAAGATCATTTCTGGTATCATAGTTTAGGAGCATCGGGAGCAGTTAGTGGAGTTGTATTTAGCTACATCTTGTTTAATCCGTTAAGTAAACTCATAATCTTCCCTATTCCTTTTGGAATTTGGGCAATTGCTTTTGGTGTATTGTACCTAGTGTATTGTTATTATATGTCGAGGCAAGCCAAAGATAACATCAATCACGATGCGCACTTCTTTGGCGCATTAGCCGGAATTATTATCACCTTAATTTTAAAGCCGGGAATTATCCCTCACTTTCTTCAGCAATTAGGAATTGGAGGGTAAAAAGGGTTCTTCAAAATAACTTAGTGGTGCAGTTGGGTCTTTAATGATCTCGAATAAGGTATGTCCCCAGGGTTTCCAAAAATTCTCTAAAACCTGACCATAAGTTTTATTTGCCCATACATCGAACAATGCCTTATTCTGTGTTCCTTTTAAAGGCATTGCATCAATATAAATTGTACCCTCTACAGGCATAATGGTATATTCTGGCAAGCGGTTAAATAAATAAGCTGAATAGAAAAACCGGGCGGCCAATTCTTCAAACTGTTGTTCTGAAAGCTTTTTATCTTTAATAGAATCTAAAATTTCGTGATGATAGCGTTTATTGGTACCATTATCTTGCAAGCAGGCTATAATGCCAAAGTCTTTAAACTTTAACGAGAAAGTAAGGGTATTTATCTCGTCGCGGAAACTAAACGGTGTATTTGCATCCGATAAGGGAACAATAACGATAGACCATGGTATAAATTCTTCAAAAACCACTGTCCTGTGAATGTTTTGAAGCATTGTATGCAAGTTTCTAAATTTATGCATCAATCCCTGCGACATGTTCATGCCATCACCACTTAATTGGTTTAGCCTAATCGCACCCTGCATTTCAATATATAAAAAGCTGTACATTAACTTGCCAATCCAGTTAAATAGGTCTACCTCTTCCAGTTCAATTAGCCCTGTATAGCCCGTTTTAAAAGCTGTTTCGATTTTATGCTCCAACTGGGAAATAGAATCAGAAAAAATCAGAGGATTCGCTGGAACGGTTAAACTTTTATAGGTTCGAATACTTTCATCCAATAGCTTAATTTGTTCTTCGCCACTTAAATTAGCCATTTCTATTAACCAATCGGCTAGTACACGAATTTGTTCTACTGGTTTCTCACCACTTAAGAAGCAGAGCTGATTTTTAAAATCGAAATTTTTGAAGGGTTGATATAATGCAGTATTCATGATGCTGCGAAATTAGACATTAAGTTGGTCAGCCTAAAGTCAAAAGTCTATTTCCTCATCCGATGAGCTATGCTCATCGGATGAGGAAATTTAGTAATTATCATAAAAACTACTGATCTCGCTTACCAATTGGCTATAGATAGGCTTAGTAAGCTCTACAAACAACGCAGCAGGCGCTGGAGGTAACATCTCTTTTCTGTTGCTCATCGCCAATTGATACTTGCTTAGTGCCCTATCATCGCCTTTATAACTTGCCCATTGATCTTCCCAAACGTATGTTCCAGCTAATTTACGTTGTCGGATAACTTTGTTGCTGTTGTAATCAATCACGGTCATATCTAATAATCCTGAAGATGCTATTTTTTTATCAAAAATACTTAAGGTTGCTTTTACAGTTCCGTAGACAGGAATATTGCCTCTACCCTCACCAATTTTAACGCTATCTTTTTTTAGTTTCTCTACCCGTTCTTTCACATAGGTTTGTCCAACCACAAAATCATCAAATTGTAAGCGCATAAGCTGATCTGGAACAATTTTTTGTTTGTAGGCTTGTTCCTCATCGTAAAACAGTACAAATTTATTGTGTTGGTAAGCGCTCATCCATTCGCTCACTTTTTGTTGAAAATATTGATTACTCAATTGATAATAACTGCTATTTACCCGAACTGGTTGCACCACCACCTTTACTACCGCAGCCCAATACGCTTCATCCATTTTTTGCTTGGTGTCTTTATAATTAGCATATAGATACTGTACCTTTTCAAAATTTTGATATGCTTTTCTAGCACTAATTTTATTGCCTTCGTTTAATAATTTAACCCCCAAAGCATAACGTACTTCAGCAGCTTTAAATTTGCTCTCGTTAAGTTCGGCAACAAATTTTTTCGGATTTGGCACTACAGCAAGCGCCGCTGGAGCGCTATTGATCTCGTTGCTCAATTGATTTAGCTGTTGATAATCATAAATAATCGACTCCCAGCGCAATACATCAGACGATATTTTCGCCTCTTCAATATTTCTTAGATGTTGCGTTAACGAAAGTTCATATGCCGATGCTAAAACCTGAATCGCTTCTTTATTTTGAGGAGCATTTTGCAGACGGTTTACTGCTTTAGAAACTGAAGCATCATAATCTCCTTTTTGCAAAGCGTTTTTTCCGGTGGTACATCCAACAATTAGTATGGATAAATAAATAAAATACCGTAATCTTGAATTTGGTTTCATGGCGTTAAGAATTAGTGAATACCTTTTAATAACAAGACGATAAATTATGAAGATTAGTTGCAAGCAATTTGAATTAGAATTAAAACACCCCTTTTCGATTTCAAAATTTACGCGTACCAGCACTCCATTAATGCTTTTAAAGATTGAACATGAAGGAATTGTTGGTTATGGCGAAGCAAGTATGGTACCTTATATGGGCGAGAGTTATGAGAGTGCTGCCCATTTTTTAAGCTTGGTAGATTGGCAGCAAATCCAATATCCATTTAATTTTGAAGCTATTATTGGCTATCTAGATCGTTTAACACCAAGCCAACCCGCTATAAAAGCAGCTATTGATATTGCATTGAATGATATTCATGGTAAAATTAGCGGTAAACCTTGCTATTCGATTTATGGCGCCGACCCTACAAAAATGCCTCTCACCTCGTACACTGTTGGAATTGATACGCCAGAAGTAATTAGAGAAAAACTTAAAGATGCCGATGCGTTTAAAGTTATTAAAGTGAAATTGGGTCGAGATAACGATAAAGAATTAATTCAAACCATTCGAAGCGTAACTAATTTGCCTCTTTTTGTAGATGCCAATCAGGGCTGGTCGGAAAGAAAAAAAGCCATAGATATGATTTATTGGTTACACGACCAGGGTGTATTGCTGATAGAACAGCCTATGGATAAAAGTAACATCGATGGTAATGCTTGGTTAACAGAGCGGAGTCCGATACCTATATTGGCCGATGAGGCAGTACAACGTTTAGCCGATATGGATAGTTTAAAAGGTGCTTATCATGGCATCAATGTAAAATTGATGAAAAGCTGTGGCATGTACGAAGGGCACCAAATGATTTTGAAAGCAAAAAGTTTTGGAATGAAAGTTTTGATCGGCTGTATGAGTGAAACTTCGATTGCTACGCTAGCTGGAATTGCTTTAGCCCCACTTTGCGATTGGGCTGATTTAGATGGGCCATGGTTAACTAAAAACAATCCTTTTGATGCGCCTGAACTTAAAGACGGCAGATATGTTTTAAACGATTTACCTGGACTTGGATTAACAGGTATTAAGGAGGGGCTATTTTAACCCCCCTTATTTCCTAAAAGTCTTAATTAACTGAATTTTAAAATAAAGTATTGCGGTAAACGTAGCCCCAAAAAAAGCTACAATAAGTAAGCTTTCATTTTTAAAAGCCCAACCCATACCTACAACTGATAAGATAAGAGCTAAATTGTAAAATACATTTAACGCAATCTTTTTACCCATATTAGTAAACAGGCATATTTGGATCGAATGCTTCTTGCCAAGCTAAAATCCCACCTTTAAGGTTATATAAATTATCGAAGCCATGTAGTTGCTCTAATTGCATAATTGCGGCAGCACTTCTTTTTCCGCTACGGCATTGCACAATCACAGGTTTATCTGTTGCAATTTTATCGGTCTCAATTAAAATACCTCCCAATGGGATATTTTCTCCTTCAAGGTTTGAGGTTTCGTATTCAAACGTTTCTCTAACATCAATAAGTTGAAAATCTTCTTTATTATCTATTTTTTGCTTTAGTTCTTGTACCGAAATCTCTTTCATGGCTTTTCTTTTTTACAAACTTAGATAAATTACTTTTATATGCAATATAATTACTTGGCATATAAAAGTAATTTTTACTAGAGGAAATATACAGAAAACACTTATTTCGTTCTCGTTAATTGCACCAATGGAATTTTAATTTTATAAATTACTGATACGCCTTCTCTGAATGAGACATAATAAAGGGTTTCAGTTTTTTCATCATAGTAAGGACTGGTATCGAAACTTTGTCCATTTACCTTTTGCCCTAGGTTTTTAGGCGCTGACCAATTTTTCCAGCTATCATCTAATCGTGTAGTTACATACAGATCAAAATCGCCATAGCCGCTATAACCATTGCTTGCAAAAATAAGCGTCTTATTATCGCTTAATAAAAACGGATTAGTTTCGTCTGCAGCCGTATTTAAGCTCTTCCCCATGTTTTGAAGTATTCCGTATACAACCTCATCTTTTGGCTGGGTAAAATAAAGATCAAAGCCACCCATTGTTAAGTCTGATTCTACTCCGAATATAATCCGTTGTCCGTCTTTGGTTAAAAATGCATCTGCATAGTCGCCATAATTGCTATAAGCAGTAATTTTTAATGGTTTTTGGTAGGTATAAATTCCATCACTATATTTAAAAAAATCGAAGCCTAAAGCAGTATCATCCCATCTAAATTTATTCTCGCTGCCCATAAGCATGATTTTGGTTTCTGGAACATAGCCTAAAATGTAGTTCAATTTTTTGTCATTTCTTATTTTTTTGGTTACATCGATAATCTCTGTAGGCTTATCCAAATTAATAGCATGTATTTCTCCTGCTTTCTCGTACATACTAATGGTATAGTAAAGTATATTGTCGAAAACAGAAATTGCGCTTAAATTATAATCACCATCTGGCGAATAGATTAACCTTTCTGGTGAAGTTAGACTTTCTGCTTCCGCCATTATATTAATTTGTGGTTGTATTGGAGTATCGCTATCAGAAATAGCTATAGCATCGATCTGTTTTTGGCCTGGTTTTAACCCGAAATTAAATTCTACTCGCATTACTTTTACATTGTTTTCGGGTGTTTCGAGGTAAAAATATTCGATATCTGCGTTACTCTCCACATTTTGAGCCTTTTCAATCTTTCTTCTCTTTTTATTAAAGTAATATGCTCGATCGGCATTACCTTGGGTTTGCAAAGAGGTTATCCATCGTGCATATCCGCCTGTTTTTTTACTTACCGTATGCAGTTTTCCTGAAGCATCGCCTACCTGTATTCTAGTTACACAACCTGCATTTAAATTTTCGAATACTGCTATTTGTTTTACTGTTTGAGCTTTTTCAAATTCGACCTCAACAAATGCACTTCCTAAGGCATCTTTAGCAACCCAAGCATTTGCGCTTGGCCCACCCTGAGGAAAAGCATCGGGTTTGCCAACGATACGTTTTACGCTATTTAATTTCCCCCCTAAATCTGTCGAATATTTCAATACTTTGGAGGCGTACTGAACTTGTTGAGCTTGAAGAAATAGAGGAAATGCCAAGCAGCAGTAGAGGAAAACTTTTTTCATAAGATTATTAATTTTTATGTTAAATCGTCATTGCGAGGCACGAAGCAATCTTAATGCTAATTAACTACCTGTGTTTAAGATTGCTTCGTGCCTCGCAATGACGCGGAATTAAAAAACGGCTGCAGGCAAGCCTGCAACCGAACCATAAACAATGTTGCTTGCACAACTAGTTGTTAACCTTAATTTTTTCTACTTTTTTCCCTTTAAAGGCAAAAATAAATTCACCGTCTGCTGTAATATCAATTCCATCACCATAACGATCACTTCCGCCCTTACCTTTCGATTCTACCTTGCCTTTAATATCTCCATTGGCCATATCTACTCCGTAAATTACATTTTTTGAGTTCTTTTGATTACGTAAAAAATAATTGCCGCCAATTTCATAGAAAAAATCTACATCAGGCAATTTATCAGTTGCGTACACTCTTTTTCCATCGGCTTTTTTATAACTCGCTAAACCTTTCTCTGAAAGCACCACTACATTGGTTCCAAAATCAATTACATCTGTTGCTTTTCCAACTCTTGCATCGTTATGCTTTACATCGAATAATTGTTTACCAGAAGCGATATCGTACGAATAAAATTCATCCCCATCGCCCACAAAAACAGTTTTATCTTCGTGAATAATCATATCTGTAATTCGTTTATCGAATCTTTCTGAGCGCCATATGGTTTGACCTGTTTTATCGTCGATCGAAAGAATACCATTCTTTTGAGCAATGTAATCTGTATAAATTTTATATTCCTTTTCCATTCCACCACTCGACGATCTGCGTGTTGCAATTTCTTGAACTTCAACTTTTCCACCAATTTGAACCATTACCCTCCCACTACCTAGGTGAATGTTTGGCATGGAGAAAGCACCTGCAACCTTTTCTGAAGCCCAAAGTAGTTTGCCTGTTGCCAAGTCGTGTTTTTCTACATATTTAGTGCGGCTTCGGTTCGCAAAAATTACGATGTAAACTGCATCCTCTGTAAAAATCGGGTCTGCCAAAGTTCCATAGATTCCTTTTTGACTTTTATTTCCTAAAAGGCTCGAGCTTTTGGTCATGTCGTTTTCGTAATCCACTTCCCAAATCTTTTGTCCGTTATCTAAATTAAAGCATTGTAAGCCATCAAGCCACAGATATACTTTACCGCCAATAATGTTGAGGTTTACCAATGCTTCTCTTGTGATTAATTTTTTCTCGATGGTTCCTCTAAAAGTAGCATCCCATAAAATTTCTCCATTGGCTGCATTTATCTTTACCAACTGGTTTTTAAAGCCCGAAAATAGAGCTGCCAAGGCAGTGGGCTTGTAATTAATCATTACAATTTCATTCTTGGTTTTATCGTAAACATACTTTCCAATACTTCCTTTAAACAATTTTGTTTCCCAGATTTTTTCGCCTGTTTTTGCCTTTACCATATTTAACCCATCTTTTTGAGCAATCATAAATGCATCGAGCTCATTAATATAGTTTACGGTTTCTACTGGGCCGCCATCTTTCGACAACAAATTTTGATAATTCTCAGAATTCCACATCTCTTTACCTGTTTTCACATCCAAAACTGCAATTCGATCTGTACCTAGTTTTCTACTATCAAACAAGAATAAGTAACCCCCATCTTTATTTCTAATATAGTATTGAAATTCAGAAGAGTTGGTTTTGTTGGTGGTGATTTTTTTATAATCGCCTTCCCACAATTGCTTACCCTCTGCATTTAAAACCGTTGCAGAATTCCCATCTGTTCCTAAAACAAATGTTCCCTCCTGATTGATCATCGAAATTACATCTGCTTTGTTAGCAAATTCTGATTCCCACACGGTTTTAAAATTGCCCGCCTTTTTACTTTGGGCCCTTGCTATTCCACCTCCCAGGGCGATTAGCAGTACTAAAATGATTGCGTTTTTGTTCATGGTTTTTATTAATTTATTTATTCAATATTCAATGTCTGTCTAATCTTGTAGCGCTGTTGCTTTGGAAGTTTAAATTCAAATTTTTGCTTTAATAGGAGGTCTGAAACGTATTCTATGAAATCGATATTTTTAATGTCGGTATCAACCTTAAAAAAAGAAGACAGCTTGCCATTTTGAACTACTGCAATGTCTACAATGATATACCCCTTAACTCCATTGTATTTCTTATTCTTCTTTTTTAAAAAATCAGGCGCTTTTATCAATTCATCTACCTCTTTTGTTACTGCTTCCTGAACTTGTTCTTCTTCAGTTAATACAGGTCGCTTTTGAGCAACCGATTTAAATGAGAAAGAAATGCTTATAAATAAGCACATGCCAATTGTTAACAAGAAAAATTTTTGCATAAAGTGGTTTTTTATCCTTATCAAAATTGGATGAAAATTGCACCGGTTGAAATACCGTTAAATTGGTATTTTGATATACCCAGTAACACGTAGAGAAGTTATTTTTTATAGTAGTAGTGTAACAACTTGATTTTTCGAGCGTTTAATAATAAATTCTTTATTATTGCCTCATTATGAATACAATCTCTCGTTTTTTTTGGTTCTGCTCCGGTATACATCAAGGTACCTTAGAAAAACATCCAACTGAAGAAAATAAATATGTAGGCATTGGTGCGACCATCTTCTTTACGGGCCTATTTGCCGCTTTATCTGGCGGTTATGCAATGTATTTTGTTTTTAAAGGGGGCGACTTCGCATGGCTTTTCGCTATTCTTTTCGGCATAATATGGGGTTTGGCCATTTTTAATATGGATAGATATATTGTATCCAGCATTAACAAAAACGTATCTACAAATAAGCAATTACTACAAGCTACCCCTCGAATTTTATTGGCAATTATGATTGGAATGGTAATTTCTAGACCATTAGAGCTTAAAATTTTTGACAAAGAAATAAAGGAACGCCTAAAAACTAGTTATTTAAATGGCCAACGTGCTAAGATTGACACCATCAATAAAGCATTTGATCAAAAATATACCATTGAACTTGGCAAGTTAACCGATTTAAAAAAACAACGCGATTCTTTATCTGCAACCATAAAATCTGATCGACAAAAATTAAATTATGAGATTTTTGGGAATAAAACCACCGAAACATCGGGCTTAATGGGTTACGGGCCCTATGCAAAAAGAAAGGAGCAGGAGCTTAAACAACGAGAACAAAACCTCGACACCTTGGTTGGCGATGTTCGTACACTTGAAAAGTTTGTGGATGGACGTAAACGGTTTGATGGATTAATGACTGAAAAGCTATATACATCAAAACAATTAGACAGCCTAAGTAATATAGCGGGCTTTGCCGATCGCAATTGGGCGCTAGGGCAATTAAGTTTTAATGCCGACGGAACAAGAGATACCACCACAGCGATTGCGGTAACTTTTATAGGTCTCTTATTTATCTTCTTTGAATGTTTGCCAGTATTTGTAAAATTAATGAGCAGCCCAGGCCCATATGATAAATCAATAGATAGTATTGAAAGTGTTCAAATGCATAGCGCAGGAAAAGATAAAGATTTTGGCGTTGAGGTTGCTGACGGAATCCACGAAACCAGAACCAGCACAGAAATAGAACGACAAAAAGAACAGTTTAGACGTTAAGTATCATCTCGATATGCTCAATTTCATCTTCCAAGTACACCTCACTGGTTTGAGCAAATCCAAAGCTTTCATAAAATTTTTTAAGGTACAATTGCGCCCCAATTTTAATTGGTTTTACCCCAAAAGCACGATGGGTTTTTTCGATTGCCTTTTCAATTAACGTAATGCCAATCCCTTTTCCACGATAGCTGGGTGCAGTAATTACTCTTCCTATGCTGGCTTCATCAAAAGATAATCCCGGACGAAGAACTCTGCAGTATGCGGCTAAAATATCTCCGTCAAATGCCATTAAATGAAAAGACTTTAAGTCCTTATTATCTATATCTTGATACGCACAGTTTTGTTCGACCACAAAAACTTCATTCCTCAATTGTAAAACAGAGTAAAGCTCTCGAGTGGTTAAATTATCAAATTTTTTATAGGTCCAAATAAGATTCATTTTTTAATTTTTGTGAAAAAAGACACACTATTACGTTTGTACCAGAGATATCGTCATTGCGAGGCACGAAGCAATCTTAAAGCAAAATGAGTGAGGAGATTGCTTCGTGCCTCGCAATGACGGTTTGTTTAGATTTGAATCCAACCCATTCACCATTCTCAAGTTAAGCCAAGTTTCTTCCTGCATTTACAATTCCATATACCGTACGAATTGCCAATTTCTCGTAAGCTTGTTGCTCCTCGTTTGTAACCTGATGCTGCAATTTTTCGAGTGCAAAATGCTGGATCAATACCAAAGGAAGAATAATTTTTTCGCGAACCGCAATAGATTGTTTTTCTACGGGATAATTTTCCATGAGTACCTTATGACCTGCCAATTTTAAAAGCATGGTTTTTGATAGCTCAAACTCATCGTGTAAGACTTTCCAAAATGCCCCAAATTTTTTATCCTTTGCTAAGTATTCGGTAATCGAGAAATCAGATTTGCTCATCGACATCATGCAATTATCGATAATGGTTTTAAAATAACCTGATTGCTGATAGGTTTTACTTACTTGTTCCCAATTCCCTTCTTTTTCTTGGTTTTTAAGCGCTGTTCCGATACCATAAAATCCTGGTATATTTTGCTTAAGCTGGCTCCATGCCGTTACAAAGCTTATCGCTCTCAAATCTTCAAGCTTTAGGGCTTCTCCAGAATTTCTTTTAACTGGCCTGCTGCTAATGGTGATTTTAGAAAGTAAGCTTAATGGCGACAACGTTTCTAAATAAGGTAAAAACAGATCGTGTTTTCTTAAAGCCAAAAAGGAATCATAACTATCATTCGCCATCTGTTCTAAAGTAGAAAAATTGGCCTCATCCAAAAGCACATTGTGTTTTTCTTTCATCCCTGTAGAAATACCTGCGTTAATGAGTTGTTCGATGTTAAACTCGGCGCTATCAATAGAACCGTACTGTGAGCTAATGGTTTGCCCTTGAATAGTTAATTGAATATTTTTATTGGCAATTTCTTTACCCATTGCGGCATAAAAACGATGTGTTTTTCCACCACCGCGTGATGGAGGACCGCCACGACCGTCGAAAAATGCCAATTGAATATTGTGCTTTCCTGCAGTTGCTGTTAAAGCTACCTTTGCTTTAAAAATAGACCAATTCGCCATTAAATAGCCGCCATCTTTAGTGCTATCAGAATAACCGAGCATAACATCTTGCTTTCCGCCTCGGCGAGCTAAGTGGGCTTTATAGAATGGATGAGAATATAGGGTTTCCATTATTTCGGCTGCGCCGGATAAATCATTCACCGTTTCAAACAAGGGTACAAAATCGACATTGAGCTCTTCAGCCCCCCAACCGTTCCATAAAAACAGCTCTATCAATTGTAAAATATCGCTTGCTTGTTGACAGTTGCTTATAATAAAACGATGACATGCCATTTCACCATTGCTCTTTTGCATTTGCTTAATTTCGGTAATGGTTTGCAGGGCATCGTGAATCAATGCATCGGGCTCAGTTGCGTAAATTATTTTTGCATTTTTAAAGCTCAACGATTTAATTTTTTCTTGCTCTGATAGCTCGTCATAGTCTGTACTAAACAAAGAACTAATTGGCTTTTGTTCGCGGCAAAAGGCATGTACATTGCGCAATATTCTACTGTCTTGACGAATATCAAGCGATGCAAAATGACATCGATATAGCTCTACTTTACGCTGTAAATCATCAACTAATGTTGCAAAAAGACCATCGTGATCGTTAATTAGAATAGTTTTTATCTGACCGAGGTGCGTAATTAATGTTTCAGATATATCTTCTGGTGTTAAATTACTATCAAATGCATTTTTGTATAAAATATCCTGTAAAACAGCCATAGTATCTTCTACCCCTCTAAAGGTTATACGGCGTTTAATATTTCTAAAATCACGATAATAGCACCTAAATAAAATTTGACGAAGCATTTTCGACACCTGTAAAGTCGTTTCTGGATCTACATTCGGATTACCATCACGATCCCCACCTGGCCAAAAACCTAGCTCAATAATCTTTTTCGAATCAACATGAAATTCGCTTAACAATTGGTTAATTCCAGTTTGAATATTGGCGGCAGCGAAGTAAAAAACATTTTCTAAATACCATGCTAAACTCAATGCCTCATCAACCGGTGTTGGCGATTTCTTATTAAAAAATGGTGTTTTACCCAGCTGCTGTAACAACTGATTAATTACACTGATGTCGTTAATTTTAATAGCTGCAGTTAAATCGTTAATAATGGCCAATACACTCCCCGGATAAAATTGAGTTGGGTGAGCCGTTAAAACCAATCTCAACGAAAAATCTTCGATTAGCTTATCAACCTTTTCGTGCAGTTCTTTACTATCTACTGTTTTATGAAACAATGCACGCAGCGAACTTTGCTCGTCCTTAACATTTAGTTTATTGAAAGATGCATCTTCCACTGCATCAAAAAGCACAACCTGACGTTCTATATACTGAATAAATCGAAAGAGCAGATCTGTAATTTCCTTACTATTTGTGCTTGCAGTATATTTTGCAAAAAACCGCTCAATTAATTCAGCAGGTGTTTCATGATTTTTAACCCCCTCTTCGCAGCTTTTTATAAATAGAGGCAATAATGTTCCAGTATCTTTTATCTTATAAAAAGGTAGCGTTAAAAAAAGACTATTATAAAGTTCGAAACGAGAAATAACTTCGTTATTGAAAACTGATTCGCGCTGACTAGTAGGTTGGTGTGCTTGCATGGGGATAAGATAGTAAATTGTGTATTAATAACAAAAATAATACAAAATGTGTTAAAAAGACTACACGTACAATTTTTGCAAAATTCGAAATAAGTTAGTACCTTGTATCCTATAAAGGTTTAGTTAAACAAATCTTTTAAACGTATCTATGAAATTTCTTAACGAAATTTTATAAAATTGTTAATTTTTTGGGAAAAACAGTCCCGACGTAAAGTCGGGACTGTTTTATTTTATAGGGTATTGAACAAATAATAATGAAGAAATCGGCTATATTAAAATTTCTATTTTTGATGACTGCATTCTCACTGTCGTCGTTTATACCAAAAATTAATACGGATGCAAATAACAGTTGGGTAAGGATAAACCTATTAGGATATCAACCCTCTTCGAGTAAAGTTGCCATTTGGGCAAGTAAGCTAAATACTGTACCCAAAAAATTTGAACTAGTTAGTAAGGAAAGTGGAAAAGTTGTTTTTTCTTCTACCCTAATCCAATCTTTTGGTAAATATGGCCCATTTACCGCTACTGCACGACTTAACTTCACTGCATTTAAAACTCCTGGGAAATATGTTATTCGGGTAAACAATATTATGTCGCCAGACATTATTATTGGAGAAGATGTTTATCGTCATACTGCCGATTTTGCTTTGCGTTATATGCGCCAACAACGTAGTGGATTTAATCCATACTTAAAAGATAGCTGTCATACTCATGATGGATTTGTAATTTATGGTGCAAAAGCTGGAATTAAAGATAGCACACACTACGATGCCTCAGGAGGCTGGCACGACGCGAGCGATTACCTGCAATACTCCACAACATCGGCCAATGCCACCTACCACCTGCTAATGGCCTATAGAGATTTTCCAAAAGCCTTTAAAGATGAGAAGCAATCGAATGGATTAGAGGGCGCTAATGGCGTAGCCGACGTATTGGATGAGGCCAAATGGGGGTTAGATTGGCTTTTGAAAATGCATCCAAGTGATAAAATTATGTTCAATCAGTTGGCCGATGATCGGGATCATATTTCGATGCGAATTCCGAAAGAAGATAGTCAATATGGAAAAGGCTTTGAACGGCCGTTATATTTTATCAATGGCGAACCCCAACAACGTGGTAAATTCATGAATAATACCACAGGGACGAGCTCTACCGCAGCAAAATTTACGAGTGCTTTTAGCTTGGGTTCTACTTTATTCAGTGTGCAAAACCCAAATTACGCTGCTTTATTAGGCAAGAAAGCCGAAAGTGCATTAAAATTTGCAAACCAAAAAAGAGGAGTAACACAAACAGCCTCGGTTAAATCGCCTTACATTTATGCCGAAGACAACTGGGTTGATGATATGGAATTAGCCTATGCAAGCATTAAGAAAAAGGGGAAATCTACCTCAAAAAATCTTGACTCTGCTTTAGCTTTTTCAAGAAGAGAAAAAATTACGCCATGGTTAATTTCAGATACAGCAAAACATTATCAGTGGTATCCATTTATTAATTTGGGGCATTACGAATTGGCGAAACAAACTAATGCAACGACCAAAGCCGAGCTTATTGCAAATTACAAAGAGGGAATTAATTATGTTTGGGATCGAGCAAAACAAAATGCTTTTTATCGCGGCGTTCCCTTTATCTGGTGCAGCAATAATTTAACTGTATCGTTTACCATGCAATGTTATTGGTATAAACAATTAACTGGTGATACAGCTTTTGCTGAGCTTGAGCAGGCTAATTTCGATTGGCTATTTGGTTGCAATCCTTGGGGAACAAGTATGGTGTATGGCTTGCCCAATTGGGAAGATACACCTGTAGACCCACATTCGGCCTTTACACATCTTAAAAATTACCCTATTGATGGGGGTTTGGTTGATGGTCCTGTTTATACCAATATATATAAAAATTTAATTGGAATTCAGCTGGCAGAGGCTGATGAATATGCTGATTTTCAGAGTGATTTAGCTGTTTATCATGATGATTATGGCGATTATAGCACAAATGAACCCACTATGGATGGTACCGCTTCCTTGGTTTATTTATTGGCAGCCTTTGATTCATCATCTGATGACGCTCAGCGAACGAAGAAAGTACAGGGCGCTATTATTCGCGGCAAAACAACCGAAAAAAAGATTGCTTTAGTGTTTACTGGTGATGAATATGCCGATGGAGGGAATAGTATCCAGTCTACACTGAAAAAAAATAATACTAAAGCCTCTTTCTTTTTTACAGGCCGGTTTTATCGGAATCCTGCATTTTCTTCGGTTATTAAATCTTTAAAGAAAGATGGAAATTACATGGGAGCCCATTCGGATGCACATTTATTATATAACGATTGGACAAAAAGAGATAGTTTATTGGTTAGCAAGGTTCAATTTTCGGCCGACTTAAATGCGAATTATAAAGCGATGGAAAAGTTCGGTATCCAAAAACAAGATGCCTCTTATTTTTTACCTCCTTATGAGTGGTACAATCAAACTATCGCAGATTGGACAACAGAAAAGGATTTAAAGTTGATTAATTTTACACCTGGCACACGTTCTAATGCCGATTATACCTTCCCCGAGATGGGAAAATCGTACCGCAGCACAACTGAAATATATCAATCGATTATAGATTATTCAAAAAACAATGATCACGGTTTAAATGGTTTTATCCTGTTATTACATATTGGCACCGACCCTAAACGGACTGATAAATTTTACGACCGATTACCCGAATTAATCCAATATTTAAAAAAAGAGGGTTATGACTTTGTTAAAGTGAATGAACTTTTAAAATAAAAATTTTAACTTTGGTACAAATTTTAAAAAAATGAGTTCAGAAGAAAACAAAAATAGTTTTGAGTGGGTTTGGTACGTTATTGGTTTGTTAACTGGAATTTTAGCAGTTGCAGCGGTAACTTTACATATTGGTTATCTCTTCTTAGGAGGAATTGTTGGCCTAATCATCGCTGGTGTGTTTTTAAATAACATTGTAAAGGGTCGCGAGTACTAATTATTTTATTATGAAGCAATTATCGTTGGTTATTGCCTTAGCCTTATTTAGTTTTATTGCAAATGCTCAAACTGCTACCGCAGTAAAGTTTCCGGTAGTAGATGCTAGTCCACTAGACGTAGCCTATTACCCTGCAAACGCTGCAAAAGTTAAAAAGGAAGATGCTTCAATGCCGATTATTAAAGTTTTATATTCTCGTCCAGCTCGTAAGGGCAGAACCATTTTTGGAGTTTTAGAACAGTTCGATAAAGTTTGGCGCTTAGGTGCAAATGAAAGTACCGAAATTTATTTTGCTAAAACAGTAATGGTGGGCAACACTAAGCTAAAATCAGGTAAATACAGCTTATTTGCTATTCCAAGTAAAGATAAATGGACTATCATTGTAAATAAGCAAACCGATAGATGGGGGGCTTTTACCTACGACCAGGCTAAAGATGTAGCACGTGTAGATGTTGCTGTAACTACGTTAGAAAAACCAATTGAAGCTTTTTCAATAGTATTTACTGAGAGTACCGAAGGTGCAAATATGATAATGGCTTGGGATACTACTCAAGTTACGTTACCGATCAAGTTTAAGAAATAGTCCTTCGCTATACTTCTCCCTTTTTTTGTGCCGTTAAATTTCTTTTTCTTAGCACGCTATCTAAATAAATTAAAGCGAGTACCACATCTACAAATAAGAATACTAGCATTGATGTGTGTGTGATGTACTTAGCTGGATCAAGAGTAATGTTCATTTTTGGCATTTCGAATGTATAACTGAAGTTACTTGTTGCCAACGCATATCCAAAAATACCTACCAAAGAAAGCACAAAAAATGCGGCTATACTGTAAATAATGCGATTATCTACTTTAGTTTTTAGTGCTACTGGTTTAAGTTCAAGGTTTACCTTTTCCATTACATTTCGGGTAAACGACATTGAGGGTTCCTCAAAATCTAACTTGTTTAACTCATCGTTAACCTTAAGCAGCTCTTGATAAATGCTATGGTACTGGATATTGACCGCTAATTTAGCTTCAATTTCTAATCTCTCTACTGGTGTACAGTTGCCATCAATGTAATTCCAAAGTTGTTCTTCTATCGTGTTCATATCAATTCCTTAACTTCATCCTTTAACAAATAGTGTAATTTATCTTTTAAACGCGCCCTTGCACGGTGCAGTTTAACCTTAACGGTATTTGCCTCCATATTTAGTGCTGTTGCTATTTCTTCTAAACTTTGTTCTCCTTTATAAAACAGCGTTATAATTGCTACATCATCCGGTAAAAGCATATCAATAGCCTGATTTAAGTAGGCATAGGTTGATTTACGTTCTACCGTATCGGCATCAAAATCAGTACCACTATTCGCAATTTGCAGTACATGCTCGTCATCATTTATAGATGAGGTATCTAAGCGTTTCTTTCGCAAAAAGGTCATTGCCGTGGTATACGTTATGGCATACAGCCAAGTGGTAAACTTCGAAGTTTGCCTAAATGTACCTAAAGCTCGGTAAGCCTTTACAAAACAATCTTGTGCAATTTCTTCGGCATCTTCCCTATTTTTCGCGAAACGCATAGCTAAAGTAAACACAAAGCGCTGATGGCGTTTCACCAATACCGCATATTCTGCAGTTTGGCCAGCTAGCACTGCTGTAATTAAAGCTAAATCTGTTTCTTTTGGTTGCATACTATAGAGGTATGACGCAAATTATCAATAGCGGGTTACAGCAAGTTACAAAATATTAAGCTTTACCCTCAGCAAAAAATTTTAAACCCAAAATAGAAAGGATCAATGTGGTAATAAAAAACATCCGCCAGAAGCTAAAGGGCTCTTTAAAAAAGATAATTCCAACCAGTACTGTGCCTACAGCGCCAATGCCTGTCCACACAGCATATGCGGTACCCAAAGGCAAGGTTAATGTGGCTTTGTTCAAAAACACAAAACTCATTATAGCGCAAACAAAAAAGCCAGCTGCCCATTTTACGTTGGTAAAGTTGTTCGATAATTTTAAGCATGTTGTAAAGCCAATTTCTAGTATTCCGGCTATTATCAAATAAATCCAATTCATAATTTTTTTTCTGCAAAAATGCGGCTATGCGAGGGTAAAAAATTTAACAAATGTTAAATAATGTTTATTTCAATTCTGCTCTAATTCTGCTTAGTGTAACTTGCGTTATTCCTAAATAGGATGCGATGTATCCTAATTGTACTCTTTTAATTAAAGAAGGAGAGTTATTAATTAACTCATGATATCGTTCGGCTGCTGTTTTAAATTGCCTGTTGATGAGCCGTTCTTCTGTTTTTATTAATTCTAACTCGGCCAATTTTCTTCCCCAGTTTGATAAGCCAAGATGATGTAAATAGAGTTCTTGTAAAGTAGAATTCGCAATACGATATAAGGCACTATCTTCTAAAAGCTCAATATTTTCATACCCTGGTTGCTGATTAACATAACTGTTATACGATAAGATAAAGTCTGTTTCTTCGCCAAACCAGAATGTAGTTTGCTGTTTATCGGTATTACTATATGCCCTTGCTATACCCTTTTCAATAACATATAAATAACGTTCTACCTTATCCGAGCTAATAATAATATGGTTTTTTGAAAATTCAATGCGCTCCATCGCCTTTAACAATAGTTGAAGTTCTATTGCAGTTATGGGATAAATAGCATTGATTTTAGCTATAATGTTTTGCAAAGTTTTATTTTTTATCAAAGTTAGTTAGAATGATTAGTTAATTTTTTCATTCTCCACCTGTAACCTAATTTTTTTTGTTGTTGTCATAGTATACAGAACCCAGGTTCAGAAAATCAAACAAATGTTTAACCATAAAAAATAAATACCATGAGCGGAGAATTAGTAGCAATCACGTTTTTCATTGGTGCCTTTGCAATGATCTTTGGCATCAGACACTTATCGAATAAAGAAAAAATGGCCATGATAGAGCGTGGCATCGATCCAGGCCTTCAAAAGTCGACCCCAAAACCATTCTTAAGCCTAAAATTTGGTTTGTTGTTAGTTGGACTCGGAATTGGCCTTTTAGTAGCAATGTTTAGCGTTAGAGGTACATTCGGATCAGAAATGACCGATGGAGAAGAAGGCCAAGCAGTAGCCATTTATTTCGGATGCATCGGCATTTTCGGTGGCATCGGCTTAATTACTTCTTACTTTGTAGAGAAGAAATGGCTTGACGAGCAGAAATAGTTCAATCTTACCTAGGCCCCAAGGGGCTTAGGTAAGATTGCTACTGTTAACCTGCTAATGCAATTCAATTTGCCTTTGTCGGTATACATTTTAATTTCCCAAACTTGCGTTTTCGCACCAATATGTAAAGGTTTACAAATACCTTTTACAAAACCACTACTCACCGGCCGAATGTGATTGGCATTTACCTCTAAGCCTACAGCAATATGCTTTTCGGGATCAATGCACATATAAGAGGCAATACTTCCCAATGTTTCGGCTAGCACCACAGATGCTCCCCCATGCAAAATTCCAGCTGGCTGATGCGTTCGTTCATCAACAGGCATGGTTGCACAAACAAAGTCATCACCGATTTCGGTAAACGCTATACCCAATAATGCTCCAATATGATTTTTGGGTCTATTATTTAGCATCTCTGTTGTAAAGGTTTTAAACCAAATCATAGATAACGCTCTTTTATAATTCGGGTATGATGCATTAAATGACCGGCAATAGCATAAACAACTGCTCTGGCGCTCATTTCTCGACCATTTGAAGTCCCGATATTATCTAATTCCTTCTCATTTAAAGATTTCACTAAATAAAGAATAGATTTTCTAGTTATCGAAAATTCTTCTGCCAAACTCATTAAGCTTCTATCATTAAAATGTGCATTCGCCACATAGTCATCCTCTTCAAAACCTGGCAACGGCGCCTTTTCTCCTCTGGCAAAGCATACTAGTCTGTAGGTAAAAATGCGTTCTGTATCTATAATATGCCCAACAAGCTCTTTCAACGTCCATTTTCCTGGCGCATAGGCATAGTCTCCTTTATCAATGTTATTGTTTAAAAGATTTGAAAAGTCGACAATTTGTTTCTCTAGCACTTCAATTACATCGCCTTCTACCAGATCGATGTAAGCTCGCCCCCATTCGGGATACTCATGTGTTTGTGGTCGGTTCATATGTTATACTGCTTTTTAAAATTATTCTAAAGGTTGTTCCTTTTCCCATTTCCGAATCTTTAACAAAAATTCTTCCGCTGTGGTAGTTTTCTATAATCCGCTTGGTAAGCGATAAACCCAATCCCCAGCCACGTTTTCTGGTGGTATAACCAGGTTGGAACACCGTGTCGAACTTCGAGCTAGGTATACCTCTACCAGTGTCGGTAATATCGATAAATACTTCTTCTTTGGTTAGATGTTCGATAATATTAACGGTAATTGTGCCTTCATTATCAATTGCATTTGCTGCATTTTTTAAAAGATTCTCGATTACCCAATCAAAAAGTGGGATGCTTAACATCGCTCTTACCTGATTATCTCCAGTGATTACAAAATTAATTTTATCAGAGGTTCGAACTTTAAAATAATCAATAAAGTTTTGGACTACCGCATACACCACATGGTCTTCGAGCATTGGTTTTGATCCAATTTTTGAAAAACGATCTGTAATAATTTCTAAGCGATGAATATCATTTTGCATTTCGGCAATTAAAGAATCGTCTTCTGCATTAAATCGAGATTTAATAAGCTCTATCCAAGCCATAAGCGACGAGATTGGTGTACCTAATTGGTGAGCAGTTTCTTTTGCCATACCTACCCAAACCTGATCTTGCTCGGCTCTGCGAGCTTGACTAAATGCCACGTACGCTGCCATAATAAATAAAGCGATAACCCCCAATTGGATATAAGGGAAAAAGCGAAGTTGAGTTAAAATAAACGAGTCTTTATAATAAACCGATTTCTTTTCTTCGCCATAATTTATTTGAACAGGCTTATGCTGACGCTTCATCGTATTTAACTGCCTAACAAAATATAATGAATCATAAACTTTGCTCGTGTCTGTATTTGTACTATAATTAGTTTTAGTGGTATCGAGACCATCCCATGTCCAAATAGTCCCGTCTTCATTGGTAATGATTACATCTATTTTCGTGTTTTTCTTCATGGTTTGAAAAACTTCGTCAAGCTCATCACTGGCCGACCAGCGCATGCGTAGATCTAATACTTTGGTATGTAATTGAAACTGTGCCGCCTCTTCACGTTCCATTTTTTTTACAAAGAAATCGGTATAGGCAACAGATGCCCCTCCAATTACGATGGCAAAAATGAGTAAAAAGAATTTCCAGCGGCGTTTTTTCTGATATGGGTTCATACGATATAGAGGCAAATTACAAAATAATAAGCAAGGAGCAAAGAGTATCGGGCATGGAATCCTTCATCCGATGAGACTAACAGAGCGCCAATGCTCATCGGATGAAGGATCATGACAGATTAATGAAACCGCTTTACGCCAAACGCTGAACGCCTAACAAAATATATATATCTTTGTCTTTAAATACAGACTTGAAGTATTTGAAGATTTATGGAACAAAAAGTTAGAGTAAGATTTGCCCCGAGCCCTACGGGTGGTTTGCACTTAGGTGGCGTTAGAACGGCATTATTCAATTATTTATTTGCAAAACAACATGGTGGAACATTCATTCTGCGTGTAGAAGATACCGATCAGAACCGTTTTGTTGCAGGTGCTGAAGAATATATCGTAAACTGCCTTAATTGGTGCGGCATAACACCGGATGAAAGTCCACAGCAACCCGGCAATTTTGGGCCCTATCGCCAAAGTGAACGAAAAGCAAGTTACAAGCAATATGCAGCGCAATTAATTGCCAATGGTCATGCTTATTACGCCTTTGATACCCCCGAAGAATTAGATGCAAAACGTAAAGAGTTCCCTAATTTTTTATACGGACAGGCCTCCCGTATGCAAATGCGAAATTCATTAACATTAAACGAAAATGAAGTGAACGATTTGTTGGCTCAGCATACTCCTCACGTGGTTCGTATCCTCATCCCCGAAAACGAAACTGTTGTATTCGACGACATGATTAGAGGAGAGGTTAGTTTTGAAACCAACCTTGTAGACGATAAAGTTTTGCTTAAAGCAGACGGAATGCCCACTTATCACTTAGCGGTGGTGGTTGATGATAAAGCAATGGAAATTAGTCATGCTTTTAGAGGCGAAGAGTGGTTGCCATCGGCACCGATCCATATCTTATTATGGAAATATTTAGGCTGGGCTGATGTAATGCCACAATGGGCTCATTTGCCACTAATTTTGAAACCCGATGGACATGGAAAATTAAGCAAACGTGATGGCGATAGATTAGGTTTTCCGGTATATGCGCAAAATTGGACCGACCCTAAAACTGGCGAAACTACTAAAGGATTTAAAGAATTAGGCTTCATGCCCGAAGCATTTGTTAATCTTTTAGCCATGTTAGGGTGGAACGATGGAACCGACAAAGAAATATTCTCATTAACCGAGTTGATCGAGTTATTTTCGATTGCTCGCATTAGCAAAGCAGGAGCTAAATTCGATTTCGAGAAAGCAAAATGGTATAATCACGAATGGATCAAACGTGAACCGGCAGAGCGTTTGGCGATTAGCGTAAAGCGAGAATTACAAAGTGCTGGAATTGAAGTTACTGACGATGCATTTTTATTAAAAGTAATCGATTTAATAAAAGATCGTTGTACTTTATTGGGTGATTTTGTTGCCCAAAGCAGTTATTTTTTCCAGAGCCCATTAAACTATGATGAAGCAGCGGTAAAACCAAAATGGAGTTCAGAAAAAGCATCCTTTTTTGAAGATTTTGCGAAGAGCTTAACTTCTGGTTTAAGTGCTATACAAATGGAAGAACAATTTAAGGCATTAGCAGAAGCTAAAGGATTTAAGCCAGGCGAGTTGATGCCACCCTTTAGAATTATGCTGGTTGGCGGTAAATTTGGCCCTGGTGTTTTTGATATAGCGGTATTATTGGGTGTTGATGAAACGCAAAAACGAATAGAAAAAGCGATAGGCATTTTTAATTCATAATTTCTATCCTCATCCGATGAGACTATGTAATTGTCTTGCTCATCGGATGAGGATAATACCGGCAAAAAAAACTAACTTGCTATAAGAATTGTTCATCATTTAAATCAAACAAAAAATTATGCAGTGGTTCGGAAAAGGAAGTGAGAATATAGAGGATAGAAGAGGGATGAGCGGCGGCGGTCTTAAAATTGGCGGCGGTATAGGTATATTGGTTGTAATTATAGGTTTATTTTTCGGGCAAGACTTAACTGGCCTTGTTGGATCTATGCCTTCAGGTCAAAGCATGCAAGCGGAGGGAAAACGAGGTATTCCAACCGACCCTCAAGGTAAATTTGTTTCTGGCATCTTAGAGTCTGCAGATTCTGTTTGGATAGCCCAGTTTAAAGTCCTCGGATTGGAATATGAACGACCAACCATTACCGTTTTTAACGATGCTGTAGAATCTGCATGTGGCAATGCAAGTGCAGCCGTTGGCCCATTTTATTGCCCAGGCGACCATAAAGTTTACATTGACCTTTCTTTTTACGATGAACTAAAAAATCGTTTCAATGCCGCAGGAGATTTTGCACAAGCCTATGTTATTGCTCACGAAGTAGGACATCATGTACAGAACTTGTTAGGCTTAACCGAAAAAATGGAGGAAGCGCGACAAACTTTAAGTAAAACTGAATACAATCGACTCTCTGTAAAATTAGAGCTTCAGGCCGATTTTTATGCAGGATTATGGGCAAATAAAGCTCAGAATTTAGAACTTTTTAGACTAGAGGCTGGCGATATAGAGGAAGCGCTTACTGCTGCCAATGCCATTGGCGATGATCAATTACAAAAGCAAACACAGGGTGAAGTAGTTCCCGATTCGTTTACACACGGCACTTCTGCCCAGCGTGTATATTGGTTTAAAAAGGGTTTCGAAACAGGAGATTTTAAACAGGGGGATACTTTTAGTTCAAATCGTTAAAAAATAACCTAAACAAATACGCTATATTATTTGTTATCAATTCTTATAGGCATAACTTAGTATGCCAAATATGCTTTTAACTTATTTTTAAGAATGATCCTTATTGTTGATGACACCCCCGAGAACTTGATCTCATTAAAAAAGGTTCTCGAAAAAAATAATTTCGAAGTAGATACTGCAGCTTCAGGAGAAGAGGCTCTAAAAAAAGTTTTAAAAAACACTTACGTTTTAATTATCCTCGATGTTCAGATGCCTGGCATGGATGGTTTTGAGGTTGCAGAAGCAATTTCGGGATACAGTAAGGCAAAAGAAACTGCAATAATTTTTCTTTCTGCGGCAAATACTGAATTTAAATTCATTGCAAAAGGCTATTCTTCGGGCGGTTTAGATTATATCACCAAACCGGTTGATATGAACATCCTTCTCTTAAAGGTTAAAACATTTTACCACATTTACGAGCAAAATCGAAAGCTTAAAGAAATGCAAGATTCGTTGTTAGCAGAAATTGAATTTCGAAAAGAGGCTGAGCGTAAAAAAGATGAATTTATCAGCATTGCTAGCCACGAGCTCAAAACACCTTTAACAAGTGTAAAAGGATACGTACAACTCTTAGAAAGAAGTATTCAAAAAGGTGATACCGAAACGGTAAAAAAGCATTTAGCTAAAGCCCAGATACAACTCGATAAATTAAATAGCCTTATAGCCGATTTGCTAGACATTTCGAAGATTGAAAGTGGAAAATTAAAGTTCAACAAGCAGAATTTTGCAATAGATACACTATTAGATAATGTAATAGAAATTATGCATCAATCTAATCCAACCTTTAAAATTATAAAGAAAGGTAAAGCAGGTTGTGAGATTTTTGCTGATGAAATGCGGATAGAACAAGTTATCGTTAATTTTTTAACAAATGCGATAAAATATTCACCTGGTACAGAAGAAATAGCGATTACCATTCATGTAAAAGACGAAAAATTGTACGTTGCAGTTAAAGACTGTGGAATTGGAATGTTGCCAGAGCAGCTAGAGCGCGTATTCGATAAATTTTACAGGGTTGAAGAAACTTCCCAACGTTTTCAAGGATTAGGAATTGGCCTGTATATTTCATCAGAGATTATTAAAAGACATGGAGGAGATATTGGTGTAAATAGCACCTATCAAGAAGGGTCTGAATTTTATTTTATCATGCCAATAAACCTACAAACAGAAGTATAAAACATTAAAGTCATTTCCATGAAGTTATCCTTAAAAACTAACCTCCGCTTGGGGCTGGGCTTATCCCTAATTTTATTAATTCTTAGTTCATTAGCTTCCTATATCAGCATAAGCAATTTAATTAGAAATGCCGATTTAGTTGAACATAGCAACGAGGTTATAAATGGATTAGACAATGCGATATCTAATTTAAAGGATGCAGAAACAGGGCAGCGCGGCTATCTTTTAACTGGAAATAAAGTTTTTTTAGAGCCCTATATCGGAGCCAAAGAAAGAGTAAATGAATTGTACGCCAAGATTAAAAAGGCGACCATTGATAACGATTTCCAACAGCAAAAAATTGATACCTTAAAAGGAATTCTAGATAATAGATTAACCATTATTGAGAAAACCATTAAGGTTAAAGAAAATGGCGCAACAGTATCAGAAAATTATCTATTAGAAGGAAAAACCTATATGGATAAGGTAAGGCAAATCATTAAGGAAATGCAAGCCGAAGAAAAGCGACTACTGGCTACTCGTACTGCCGACATGAATACTTTTGCTGGCTATACGCCCTTTCTCATCATTTTTGCTGCAGTCTTATCTTTACTCATCACCATTTTTTTCTATAGAAAAGTTTCTTCAGATTTTAATCAACGAGTTAAACTGCAACAAAAATTACAAGACCTGAACGACGAAACTGCAAAACGAATTCAGCTCATTCAAGATATCGCTGCCCAAATTTCGAAAGGTAATTATAGTTCTCGATTAGACGATGTAACTAAAGATGGTTTAGGCAGCTTATCGGGTTCATTAAACACAATGGCCGAGTCGCTACAATATTCTTTTAAACAACTGGAAGACAAAGAGTGGCTGCAAACGGGAGTGGCGAAGTTAAACGACAAAATGGTTGGCGAGAAAGATGTTGAAACTTTGGCCAATGACATGCTCGATTTGCTTGTAGAGCACACTAAGAGCCACGTAGCTGCATTATATGTGCTGGGTGAAGACAAATACCTTCATTTAACTGGAGGTTATGCACTAAATAAGATTGAAGATTCGAAAATTGCCTTAGGCGAAGGTTTACTTGGCCAATGCCTCGAATCGAGAGAATTGATCTTACTCGAAAACTTGCCAGATACCAGCCTTACCATAAGCTATGCCACAGGGCAAACTAAACCTAAAACTATTGTAGCTGTGCCAATTTTGCGCGATGGGTTAATGGTTGGCGTGATCGAATTAGGAACCCTAAATACATATCCGCAACGAAAGTTAGACTTCTTAAAAAGTGTTTCCAACAATATTGGAGTGGCAATCCATGTAGCTCAAAATCGTAAAAAACTTCAAGAATTTTTAGAAGAAACACAAGCGCAAGCCGAAGAGTTACAAGCACAGCATAGCGAGTTAGAAGGCTTAAATGCTGAACTTGAAGCCCAAACTCAAAAAATTCAAGCTTCTGAAGAAGAATTGAGGGTACAACAGGAAGAGTTGCTCCAAAGCAATCAAGAACTAGAAGAGCGAAGCAGCCTACTCGAAGAGAAAAATCAAACGATCCAAGAACGAAATGTCGAAATTCAGCAGAAAGCAGAGCAACTAGAACTCAGTACAAAATATAAATCTGAGTTTTTAGCCAACATGTCGCACGAGCTTCGTACACCGCTAAACTCTATTTTGTTGCTCTCTAAATTAATGGCCGACAATGAAGAACTAGATAAAGAATATACTGAATATGCAGAGGTAATTCAGAGCTCGGGACAAGGCCTGTTAAGTTTAATCGACGAAATTTTAGATCTATCTAAAATCGAATCAGGTAAAATGAAATTAGAGATCGAAGAAATAAATGTAAGTGAAGTGACTACCGATTTGCGTTTATTGTTTAATCCGATTGCAAAAGACAAAAACCTAAGTTTCGAGATTACGGTAGACAAAGATGTGCCCGAACTATTGGAAACAGATAAAATGCGTTTAGAACAAATCTTAAAAAACCTATTATCAAATGCCTTTAAGTTTACAGGGAAAGGAAAAGTAACGTTAAGTTTATCGACCAATCTTACCTACAAAGCACTATTATTTAAGGTTAATGATACAGGTATTGGTATCGCTCCAGAAAAACTAAATTTAGTTTTCCAAGCCTTTCAACAGGCTGATGGTTCTACACGCCGCAAGTTTGGCGGTACCGGCTTAGGCTTATCCATTAGTAAAGAACTGGCAAAGTTGCTTGGTGGCGATATAAAATTAACAAGTACAGAAGGTGTAGGGAGTGAATTTACCTTAACCATTCCTATAAATTATGCAGATAATGCAGCCTTTTTAGAAGAACAACACCATCAATACGAAATAGAAGAGCAACATCGTTTAACCGAACTAGCAAAAGCTATTGCCGAGCGCTTTACGGTAGATCATATTCCAAATGATATTGAAGACGACAGAGATAACATTTTGCCCGACGATAAAGTGATCCTAATTATTGAAGATGATACTGCTTTTGCTAAAACGTTATTAGATTTTACACGCAAAAGAAAGTATAAAGGTATTGTAGCAGTTCGTGGTGATGTGGGCATAGAAATGGCTAATTTATTTAATCCACTCGCTATTTTATTAGATATACAATTACCTATAAAAGATGGATGGCAAGTAATGGAAGAGTTAAAAGCAAACTCAAAAACAAGACCCATTCCTGTTCATATCATGTCGTCGTTAGAAGTAAAAAAAGAAAGCTTACTTAAAGGTGCGGTCGATTTTATTAATAAGCCCGTTGCCTTAGAGCACATGAAGCAGATTTTCGAGAAGTTAGAAGATGCCTTAAGTAGATCCCCTAAAAAAGTGTTAATTGTAGAAGAAAATGAGCAACATGCCAAGGCTTTAAGCTATTTCTTAAGCAATTCAAATATTCAAGCCTTGGTGGTTAGCAATGTAAATGAAAGCATTGAAGCCTTACATCGAAAAGAGGTAGATTGTGTAATTCTAGACATGGGCGTACCCGATAAGTCTGCTTACGAGACACTCGAGATTATTAAAAAGACAGATGGCTTAGCCAATTTGCCCATCATTGTATTTACCGGAAAAAATTTATCAAAAGGAGAAGAAAGTAGAATTAAGCAATATGCCGATTCGATTGTAGTAAAAACGGCCCATTCCTATCAGCGAATTTTAGATGAAGCAGGTTTATTTTTACATTTAGTAGAAGAGAAGGGCAAAAAAGAGCAAGATACTTTAGAACATTTAGGTGGGTTACATCAGGTATTAAAAGATAAAACGGTATTAATTGCCGACGATGATGTACGTAACATATTTTCGCTCACTAAGGCGCTAGAGTTACATAACATGAAGGTTTTATCAGCCACCGATGGCAAAGAAGCCTTACGCGTACTAGGCGAAAACCCCAAGGTTGATGTGGTATTAATGGATATGATGATGCCCGAATTAGACGGTTATGAAACCACACGAACCATTCGAGAAATGAACCGTTACAAACATTTGCCAATCTTAGCTGTTACTGCAAAAGCAATGATGGGTGATCGAGAAAAATGTATTGCCGCTGGCGCATCCGATTATATCTCTAAACCCGTAGATATAGATCAATTAATTTCGTTGCTAAGGGTATGGTTATATGATAAAGTTTAAAAATTTATGGATATTAAACCAAAGAAAATATTAATAATAGACGACGACAATAGGAATATTTTTGCGTTAACGGCCGTATTAAAAGCAAAAAAATATGCATGTTTATCTGCCACTAGTGCAAAAAAAGGATTTAACTTAATCGAAGACGACAACGATATTGCGGTGGTATTAATGGATATGATGATGCCAGAGATGGATGGCTATCAGGCAATGGCCAAAATGAGAGAACTCCCAAAATTAAAAGAGATACCTGTTATTGCGGTTACAGCACAAGCCATGGTAGGCGATAAAGAGCGGTGTTTAGCCGCTGGTGCGGTTGGTTATATTTCAAAGCCCATTAATATTGATGAGCTCATTATTCAAATTAATAAACATTTATAACGTGCCACACCAATATGCCATAAACGACGAACAAATTGAGCTTTTGCTTGCAGACGTATTAGAGCAGTATGGATACGATTTTACGGGTTACTCGAGAGCGTCATTAAAACGTAGAATATTGCGATTGTTTGGGCTCGATAAGCATGTAAGTTTTGCTGAGTTTAGGTATAAGATTGGGAGTGATAGTGTCTATTTTAAACGCTTTGTAGAACAGATTACCGTTAATGTTACGGAGATGTTTCGCGATCCTGTATTTTACAAGACCTTACGCAGTACCGTAGTACCTCAATTCGGCACCTATCCATTTATTCGCATTTGGTTGGCGGGATGCTCTACCGGGGAGGAAGCCTATTCTATGGCTATTATGTTAAAAGAGCTTAACCTATTGAATAAATCATTAATATATGCAACAGATATTAACCCTGTTGTATTAGAAAAAGCGGCTCAAGCGATGTTCCCACTAAGTCAGATGAAACAATATTCTGAAAATTACATTGCTTCTGGCGGCACAAAAGAATTTTCTACTTATTACAGTGCCAACTATTCTTTGGCCAAATTCGATGAAGAATTAAAGTCAAAAATTATTTTTTCGACACATAATTTAGTTTCTGACCATTCATTTAACGAATTTCAGTTAATTTTATGTAGAAATGTGTTAATTTATTTCGATAGGGGCTTACAATATAATGTATTGCAGCTTTTCGATAATAGTTTAGAAAGAAGAGGCTATTTAGCTTTGGGCACCAAAGAAACCATTGATTTTTCGCCCATTACTAAACAGTATAAACGGTTAGAGGGCGAAAAAATTTGGAGGAAATTAGGTGAACGGATGTAAAGCATTGGTTATTGGGGGCTCTGCCGGAAGTTTGGAAGTACTACTAAAAGTGCTACCTAATTTACGTACAGATTTAAGTTTTCCGATTATTATTGTGGTACACCGAAAACAAGGGACTGATTTCCTTCTGGCAGACCTTTTATCGTCTAAAACAACTTTAAAAGTTAAAGAAATAGAAGAAAAGGAGGAAGTTTGTGCAAAAACCATTTACATTGCCCCTTCTGATTATCATTTGTTAATAGAAAAGGACTTTTCTTTCTCGTTAGATTATTCAGAAAAAGTAAATTTCAGTCGGCCTTCTATTGATGTTACTTTTCAATCGGCCGCCGAAGTATACACCACTAAATTAGCTTGTTTATTGCTTTCTGGCTCAAATGCCGATGGTGTAAACGGGCTAAAAATTGTGAAAGCTTATGGAGGATTGGCATTAGCCCAAGACCCTGCAACCGCTTCAATTGGATATATGCCCGAACAGGCAATTTTAAGGGTAAAAATAGACCAAGTCCTCAAAGTTGAAGACATGGCCGATTATATTAATTCATTAGTTTAAAACGCTCAATACGATGAACAAAAAAGTATTTATTTTTGACGATAATGCCGATATTTTAGAATTATGTAAATTAATTCTTGAAGATGCGGGTTATGAAACTAAAACATCAGCTACTTCTAATGATATTATTTCACAAGTAACTGCTTATATGCCCGATTTAATTTTCATGGACAATTGGCTTCCTGATATTGGTGGCGTAGAGGCCACACAGGAATTAAAAAACAATCCATTGTTAAAGCATATTCCTGTGATCTACTTTTCGGCCAATAACGATGTAAAGGCCCTCGCCGAACAGGCAGGGGCCGATAACTATTTGGCAAAACCATTTGATATACATGCTTTTGAGGAGATGGTAAAATTAAGCCTGGCCTAATTCTTCATCCTACCTTGCTCCGCTTCCGTACCAATTGATCGGCGACGAGCAGGTTTAATTTCGTTTTTCCCAAATCGATAGGTAAAACTGATTCTCCCCATTTGAGTGTCGTTTTTCTGGTATAGGTCGTATTTTAAACCAGGATAAGCGCTTGTTATATTTTGATCATTTGTGTTAAACACATCGCTCATTGCCAATTTTAAAGTCGCTTTTTTGTTAAGCAACGATTTGCTCAAGCCCATGTCTATGAAATATCTGCTTCCAATGCTCAATGTTCCATAATCTAAAGGCGATTCGTAATTCCCACTCAATTCGGCTGTAAAGCCTTTCACAATAGTGAAACTGTTTTGCATTTTATATTGGAAAGAGGTTTTACCCGTTTTTAAAGCCTGTCCGGCTAAATCTGGAGCTTCAAAACTTAAATGGAATACATTTAAATTATTGTTCATATCCCACCATTTTGCAAATTTAATTGGCACATTTAAGTTTGCTCCATAAGTAACATTTTTTGCAAGGTTGGCGTTTGTTTGATACAATGCTTTCTTCTCTTCATCGGGTAATAATACCTGAGTAATTACATCATTTACACGGCTATAGTTTAGCGATAGTAAATATTTTTGCATGAACGTATACGAAACTTCAAAGTTGTGGGTGTATTGTGGTTTTAAGAATGGATTACCTTTATTGTAGGTGTATTGATCTAAATAATACACAAAAGGATTTAATGCGTCATAGCTAGGTCTATCAATTCGTCGGCTATACGAAAAGCCAACCTGATTGTTTTTCGACAATGTTTGTTGCACAAAAAACGTTGGGAAAAGATCTAAATAGCTTCTTTCTACTACATCATTATTTGTAATTAGGTTACCTGTAGAATTGGTTTGCTCTAGCCTTAATCCTATCTGAACACTTGTATTTTTAAATTGCTTATTGATATTTGTGTAGGCCGCATTTACATTTTCGTCGTAAATAAATTGGTTACTCCGGCGGATATCATTTTGCCAAGCATTATTTATGAACTCTTCGGCCTGTAAATTATTATCTGTTTTAACCCAGCTACTTTTTACGCCTGCTTCGAGCTTTATGGTTTTACTTAGCGAAACATTATAATCAATCTTAAAGGCTTTAATATCGATTTGAGTTGGCGTCGAATTTCTGATGATATTTAATGGTCGCATTCGATCGCCATTAGCAAACAAGTAATCATTTTCGTATCTCGCAATATCTTTACCATTGAACCTCGAATAATCTAAATCGGCCGAGATTTCGGAACCTGCACTATCTAAAATAGACTTATAATTAAGGTTATACGATAGATTTTTATACTTTTCTTTTTGAGTAGAATTTGCAATTAATGAAGAATCTGTTTGTGTAAACGATTTCCCAATCAGCGTGTTGTTATCTGTGGTCTCATTACCGTTGTTTAAGTACCCATTTATCAAAAATCCAATTGTATTTTTAGGGTTAATAAAATAATCAGCACCTGCTTTAAAATTATTGTTTCTACGTTTTCTGGCCGTCTCACCAATTTGCATAAAATAGGTATCCGGCGTACCGTTCGAAATACGATCAATCTCTAATAATGAATTATTTTTATAATGACCGTAATTGTAATTACCAAAAACATTTACTTTAGTGTTGCGGTGGTTAAGATTAATGCCGGTGTTACCTCTAAAGTTTTTTCCTTGCGAAGCTGTGGCTGATAAACTACCGTTAGTGCCACCATTTTTATTCTTTTTTGTTTTAATATTAATGATGCCAGAGTTTCCAGAAGCGTCATATTTTGAAGATGGATTGGTAATTAATTCAATACTCTCTATCTGTTCGCTTTGCATATTCCTTAATAGATTTGCAACATCGGCACTGCTCATATACGTCTGTTTCCCATCTAATAAGATCAATACACCTTGCTTTCCTTGCATCGAAATTCTATCATTTTGATCAACCGTAACACCCGGGGCCCTTTGTAAAACTTCTAGAGCTGTAGATCCAATGGCAACACTACTGTTTTCGACATTCATTACCAATTTATCAGTTCTTCGCTCAATTAAAGGCTTAACAGCTGTGATGTTAACTGCTTTTAAGGTCTTTCCTTCAGATTGGAGGTTAATTTTGGATAAATCGACTGTTAACCGATCTTCATTTAAGTTAAATGATTTCCCCTTATAGGTGGAAAATCCCATTCGGTTTATTTTGAGGTAATAATTTCCAGCTTTAACTGCAATGAATTGAAATTTTCCGTCTTCGGCAGTTAAGGTGGTTTTTACTAAAGATGAATCGGCAGTTTTAAAAAGCCCAATGGTTGCATAGTCTATAGGTTTCTGTAACTCGTCTGCCAACGCTCCACTAATGGTTCCTTGAACAACTTTTTCCTGTGCATATGAAAGACTAATTGAAAAAGGGGCTAGGATAAAAAAGGGTAAAAAGTAAAAATTCTTCATTTGTTTGTTTGGTTTATGTTAAAAATTTAGGGCATAAAAGTTCCGGGTGCTTGAGCACCATTGGTTTCAGTCCAAAAAAATTTCAGCTTAGTTTAAAAAGGGTAAAAAACCCTAATTTTTAGTTTCTATGGTATAGACGGTGAGAAGATTGAAAAGGTTACAAGAAATTTTCAATTATTTTATTTTTCCATAAAAAAGGCCGCATAATACTAATATGCGGCCTTTTTTATGCTGAAATTTTTTCTATTTCATTCCCAAAACATCAAACCCTTGTTCAAAAACTAGATCAACTGGGATTCCCTTTTTACTTAAACGATCTAAATCGGCCTGCAGTTCTGCAGCAATTATTCCCTTTTCTTTTTGGGCTTTTTCTACCGCAGCTTTATTGCCATTTCCTTGTAGTGTGAGTATCACATTACTTAAGCCATTCATTGCCGTTGCAAATTTCTCGAAGTTTACACGATAGGTGCCACTCGCTGTTCTCTCAAATGCGCCATTTTCTTTAAAATAGTTGAAACATTGCATATTTGCCTTGCCATGTGCACTTGATGCTCCAAAACGAACCGAACGTAAAATACCGGCCATGTAAGTAGTATAATATTCTTTAATATCGCCTTCTAATTCGCCTTTTTTAAGTAGTCCGGTAACCATATATAAGCCTAAAACATCGGCCTTTCCTTCTTCTAACCACGAGAATTGCTCTTGTAGCGCTTTGCGGATAGTCCCTTTGCCATTAATTGTATTTTTTATGCCTAAGCCATGGGCTACTTCATGAAACATTACATTCGAAAAAAATGCATCGAACTTAATGTATTTCTGTTGGTCTTTATCAATTAACTCGTTCGCTATAGGCACTAAAATTTTATCAAATTTAGCACGCATTGCGTTCTTTAATTGCGAACGTCGTGTTCCTTTCTTTTGTTGAATTTCTTCGTCGTTCGGTAAGTTCACAGCAATAGTTTTAGAACCAGAATTGCAATCGCCAGCATAGTAAACTACATCGTATGCATTTAGCTCTGAATCGGTACCTGGCACTTCCTTTTTATAGGCTGCCGCTACTGGTAATCCTTTTTGTAAGGCTGGTAACATCGATACGTATTTTGATAAACGTTTACTCCACACTTTATCCTTCACCAATACATACGATTCGAAAGCTGCACGTGCATTTAACAATTTATCTTCATAGTTTTCTATTGGCCCGATAATAATGTCTAATCCGTTGGTTTTCATATCTAACCAAGCGTAATCACTTGCTTTATAATTATCGGTTACTAGTGCTTCTGCTCTTAAGTTTAAATATTTTTTAAACCCAGCATCGTCGGTTAATAATGCCGCTTGTTTTAACAGATTACTTGCTTTTTGCAATTCAGCGGCATAAATAACATGATATGGAACCGATATTAGTTTATTTTTTTCGGTGCGGATAACCGAATATAATCCATACTTATCCTTTACATCCGATTTTGCTAGGGCTTCTTTTGTCATATTGTCCGGATAAAACGTTCCCGTTTCTGATTTTGGGCCAATCCCTGCAACAAATGGTTTATCACCATTTAATCGATCCCATGGGCCATAATTTATCCGAATAAATTCTTTTGTTTGCTCATCCTTCACCACATTCAGCAAGCTATCACGCTGTGGATAGGCCTGTTTCCAAAACAGCTCGTCCATTATGGCTGCTGCCTGAATCAAGAGTGGCAATACTTTACGCTCGCTAGGAGTAAGTTGATTTAAATTGGTGGTTAATTTAACTTTTTCGTAGATCTTAATTCGGCTATCTACATAATCTTGCAGGGTATCGTTCGCCTTTTTACTTTCCTTTTTTGCTGTAGTTGGCTCAGGATTGTTACATGCAAAAAGCCCAATGCTAAGTGATAATCCAATAAATAATATACTTTTTTTACCTAAGTTCGTCATTTGGTTAAAAATTGTTTGTTGTTATTATTTTTTCTTACGTAAAGAGGCAATATCGCCAAGGTCCTTCTGTCTGCCAGAGGCTTCTTTATTTCTAATGAATTCAGGAATGTTGATAAAATTAATTCTTAAATCTTCCACATCACCCTCAACCTTATTTGCATAAGCTTCATCAAATTCAACGCCAGAAATCGAATTTAAAATATCGATTCGCAGTGGTGGGTATCCTAACTGAGTTACATAATTTTCCCGTAAAAAATCTTGCTCGCTTAGGCCAATAGATCCGAACCCGAAATCATTAAGCACAGCAATTATTTTGGCGGCATTTTCTACACTTGGTTTAATCCATATATCTAAATCGCCAGTATGCCGAGGCCTACCATGATAGGCAAGTGCATGAGCGCCAACAATCATATACTCTACTTGATGTTGATTTAACAATTCAATAAAATCAATAAAGTCCTGCTCAAAAATCATAGTTTTCTTCGGTGTACAACCTTTTGTATATGTGCAGGAAATTCTCCATTAGCCCAGATAAAGTAATTCTTTCTCAGTCTGCTCACTTCGGCCAATCTTTCTGATGGTAATTTATCCAACCAGAACAAAACATCCAACTGATCTTCATCTTCCATACGTACCTGATTTATCACTAGAGCCATTTTTCTGGTAGAGTTCATTGTATAAAGATAAGAAATTTTTAGTAGAGTCAGCGTTATATATGCTTTCAATATACTAAATTAGCGACAAATTAATTATTATAACTCCATCCTAAAATATACATGATGTATAAAAAACTAACATCAACAGTTTACGTTTTGTTTGCTTTTACTTTACTATTTAGTAGCTGCTCTACCTCTAAATATGCGGCGAGCGACAAAGAATATAAACGCATGGCGAAAGAATTTTCGAAAGTAATTAAAGCTAGTCCACCGATAGGGCAAAGCATTGATTCTTTAGTGAACGAGCAACATTTTGTTGGTACAGTAAACATGAGTATGCGTAAGCCAAACTATGTAATTATTCATCATACGGCACAGGATTCGACTGCGCAAACGTTAAAAACTTTCACCATAAAAAGACCTCAAACCAGTGCGCATTATGTAATTGGTAGAGATGGAAAGGTATACCAAATGGTTAATGATTACCTACGTGCACAACATGCAGGTGCTGGAAAATGGGGATCGGTAACCGATATGAATTCTTGCTCAATTGGCATAGAGATGGATAATAATGGTACAACTGACCCGTGGACAGATGCTCAGATTAATAGCCTTTGTTCGGTATTGGCTACATTAAAAAAGAAGTACGCTATTCCAACTGCTAATTTTATTGGTCACGCAGATTATGCCCCAGGCCGTAAAAATGATCCGAAAAACTTCCCTTGGAAAACATTGGCTAAAAAGGGCTTCGGTTTTTGGTACGATGATGTGTTAACACTACCTCCTGCAGATTTTGATACTACTTCTGCATTGCGAATTATTGGGTATAATGTTACCAATTTAGGCAATGCAATAAATGCGTTTAAAATACACTTTGCGGCTGGAAATAATGAGAAAACGTTAACTGAGCCTGATAAGTTGATTTTGTATAATTTGTATAAAAAGTATTTGTAGTTTCTAAACTTTGTCTTGACACAAAGTTTAACAAAAGTCAAGGCTTCACAGCATTCGCTAAAAATCAAAGTTCTGGACCGGAAATAAAAGAATTCGCTGCGCTCAAACAGCTTTTATTTCTTTCGGTCCATCACATTGATCTTCTTAACGCGAATCCAGTGAGGCCATCACACTGGGCGCATATAGCGTGATGCTAACCTCTCATTCTTAGTATGCTCATCGGATGAGCAATAATTTAAAGTTTAAAAGTTAACCCAACGTTTAGGCTACCAACTCCATAACCAGCTTCGGCGAAAAGGCCAATTTTTTCGGAGAAGAAATAACGGGCACCGGCATGGCCACCATAAATAACACCTCCAGCAGAATTGGCTGGCATAGCGCCTGCACCTGTCCACTTGGCCGAAGCGATGTTATAGCCTAAGATAACTCCTAAATAAGGGTCTAATTTTTCTACTCCAAAATCGAAATGATAAGAAGCACGAGCAGCGGTTAAAATGTAAGTGTATTTAAAATCACCGAATCCGGTTGGCACTTTTTCGCTTGCATAAGCACCATAAACACCTCCACTTATTTTATCGGTAAAACCATGCTCAAAGCTTAATCCTATTGGGGTGCCAAAACCACCGCCAAGGCCAATACCGGCATTTAATAAGTTGACGCCTTTGCTATACGTTTGTGCAAAAGAAGTAATTCCCCAGCCTGTAAGTATTACGGCTAAGGCAATTTTTTTTAAGTTCATCATAATTGTCTAAGATTTAAATATTAAACAAAAATAATTTAGAGCTTAAAGGAATACATGCCGAGAAAACGGTATTTGGTTATCCGTATTGGCACGGATAACTTTCTTTAATTTTTTTATTCCCTCCTGCAAATTAAAAATTTTAAAAGCAAAAAGAATCGAAAAAAATGAGCTAAGAAAACCTAGACAAGAATCTATTAAACGAAAAAAGAGGGTGATCATGATTTATGATAACACCCCCTTAAATTTTATTGAAAGAGCTACAATCAATAGATCTATCTAGTCAAATTTAATAGTACTTATAATATTATTTAACAGGGCTTTTGCATCGTCCCTTTTTGAAGAATTAAATTCTAATATCCCTGATACCGAAGATTTCCCTGTACTGTCAACGGCATCAAATTTTATTCTGTTTTCAGTACTATTTTCAACTATTAATATCTTATAACCATGGTCACTAATAATCCTAGAGCTATGAGTTGTTACATTAACACTTTTGGCGATTGCATCAATCGATTTTTTAAGTAATTCTAAGTCTTTTTTCTTCGTGGTATTCATTTTTATGGAAGTGAGGATAATTCCATCAACAATATTAACCGCCCTATCCTTTACCCCTTCGTATGAAGACAAATATTCAATTTTATTTTTTTGTGCAAATTCTTCAACCGCTCGCTCTTCCATAGGTTGAACAGTTTCTTTTAAAGTTATTTTAACGCTATTATTTAATTTTTGCGTTTTTTGAGCCATTAATGCTAATGGAAGTAGTGCAACTTGAATTATTAGAAGTGTTATTTTCTTTTTCATAAAATTGTATTAACAGGCCTGATTGTTTTTGTATTTAAATCTCCAAAAATATCAACTCCTTTATGAACTATAGATTCGCCCCATGGATAAGCCCCAGCTCTTTTTACAATTCTTTTCTTCATACATAGGATGATCAATATTAAAGATAAAATATTATAAAAAAAATCCCTCCCGATTTACCGGGAAGGATGTGAATATAATTAATCTGTTGCTTAACTCTGTTTGGGTTTTGCCAAAAATATAGTGATGATCCAGACAATCATAAATGGCACAAATACTACAACAATTGGGAGAAATAAATGTGTTTGATTTACTAAAAATGGTAATGGAATAATTATAAGTACAATTCTAAAGTGTTTTATTCTTTGAAAAACGACAGGGAATAGTAGAATAGCGCAACCCGTTAAAAATGTAAGTAACCACTGTAAAAATGATGTCCATTCAAAAACTCCATATGGATTAATAATATAACGGTTTATTCCACCAAACGTATTTCCATAAGCCATAAACCAATTACCATTTATTGGAAGTCCGGTAAATAAGCTCAATAGAGCCAATACAATAAGCCAAACTCTTAATTTCAATTTATTCATTTTTTGTTAATTACATTTCCCTTTGCTATTTGGAGCACTTCCACCATTTAGGTTTATTTTTTGGTCTGACTAAATAGCTCAGCAAGAGGGTCTAAAATTATCCATTGTTTACTTGAAGAAACGTTAATATTTGGCAGAAGATTCCATAAATCCAGGGCTCTAATCGATTTTATCATCAAGTAAACTATTATATAAATCAGGGCTCCAGCTTGTAAACGTCTTGTTGCATGTAAAATAACTTTTTATAATAAAAATCCTTCCCAATTTAACATCGGAAAGGATTTAGAATAGTCAAGTTACACTTTCTGCATTATTTTACTTTTATAAATATCATCTTCTTAGGTATAGAACTATTTGTGGATGTTCCAATTCTTGCCCCCTCCAAAGGTGTCAGAATAGAAAACGTCAAAGATTTCTGATCTTCGCCTAGAATAAGTTCGATTTTATAAAATTTATTAGCCTCATAGTCGCTTAGTGAGCCCCCAATTTTGTTGCCAGATTGATTCATCCCTGCGGAAAAGCCAGTACTTCTAACCTGTTTCTTTTCATTATGTGTTTTAAAACTATCACGAACAACAGTTTTCCCTTTCAATTGTTTGAAATGACCAATTAAAGCATCTACCGTAAAGTTACCAGAGAATTTTAGATTTTCTTTCTTTGTTTTTAACCAAACCGTATCGGATTTATTTATCCATATCCAATTCCCTACAAATTTATCTAATTCGGGATTTGGATAATTACTTCCAGCTTTAGGAAAATTCTGACCCAAAATATCATTAACTGATAAGAACGTTATAAGTAGTATCGTAAAGTATATATGTTTTTTCATCTTATAATTTTAATTACATGGATAAGCCCAATAACTATCTTTATCCCAACTCAAGGATGTTGCATGTTCAACTGGTATTACAATTTTATTTTTAACGTCTAATACGTTTAAGATTACTATTAAGGCGAGTATAGCAATAGCAGCTCTTTTTACAATTCTTTTCTTCATACATAGGATGATCAATATTAAAGATAAAATATTATAAAAAAATCCCTCCCGATTTACCGGGAAGGATTTGAATAGCTTCGCAAAACCTACGAAGTTTAACCTATGCTTTCGGTTTCCAGGCTTCTTTAAGCCCCACCGTTCTATTAAAAATCAATTGATCGGAGGTCGAATCCCGATCTACACAGAAATACCCTTTACGAATAAACTGATAAGGTTGGTGTTCATTAACCGTTGCCAAATAAGGCTCGATGTAAGCATTTCGAATTACCTGCATACTTAGCGGATTTAAATATTCTTTAAAATCTCCCTCTTCACTATCTGGCGATTCTACACTAAACAAACGATCGTACAAACGTACTTCAGCCGTTTTAGCATGGGCAGCACTTACCCAGTGGATAGTTCCTTTTACATTAATGCCGCTGGTATCTTCTCCGCTTTTCGATTCAGGAATGTAGGTACAATGTACTTCTGTAACTTCACCATCAGGCCCTTTTTTAAAATCATGGCACTGCACAATATAGGCATGTTTTAAACGAACGGTTGCACCTGGGGCTAATCTGAACCATTTTTTTGCTGGTTCTTCCATAAAATCTTCGCGCTCTATCCATAGCTCATTGCTAAATGGAATTTCCCTACTTCCGCCTTTATCTTCTGCTTCAGGGTTGTTTTCGCCAAGTAAAATTTCTTCATTACCAGCTTCGTAATTGGTAATTACCAATTTAATAGGATCCAATACCGCCATTACACGCGTAGCGCGCTTATTCAGATCTTCACGAATACAAAACTCGAGTAAGCTTAATTCGATCAGGTTTTCTCTTTTTGCAATGCCAATACGCTCGCAAAACTCTTTAATGCTATCTGGTGTGTATCCTCTTCGGCGTAAACCACTAATGGTAGGCATCCGCGGATCGTCCCAACCACTCACTAACTCATCATTTACCAATTGAAGCAATTTACGCTTGCTCATCACCGTATAGGTTAAATTTAACCTCGCAAATTCATATTGCTTTGAAGGAAAAATACCCAATTGTTCAATAAACCAATCGTACAGTTCACGATGTGATACATATTCTAATGTACAAATGGAATGCGTTATATTTTCGATACTATCGCTTTGCCCATGTGCAAAATCGTACATCGGATAAATGCACCATGCATCGCCCGTGCGGTGATGATGTGCATGCTTAATACGATAAATTATAGGGTCGCGCATAAGCATGTTTGTACTAGCCAAATCAATTTTTGCACGCAAAATGCAAGCACCGTCAGGTAGTTCGCCGTTTTTCATGCTTGCAAACAACGCCAAGTTTTCAGCTGCACTACGTTCGCGATATGCATTCGGTGTGCCTGGTTCGGTAGGTGTGCCTTTTTGCTCGGCAATTTCTTCGGCTGTACTGTGATCTACATAGGCTAAACCTTTTTCGATTAGGGTTACGGCAAAAGCATGAAGCTGATCAAAATAATCAGATGCATATAATTCGTTCTTCCACTCAAAACCTAGCCAGTGAATGTCTTCTTGTTGACTGTTTACATATTCTGTTTTTTCGGTAACCGGATTGGTATCGTCAAATCTCAAATTGGTATATCCGCCGTATTTTTGGGTTAACCCAAAATTAAGGCAAATGGCTTTAGCATGCCCAATGTGCAAATAACCATTAGGTTCTGGCGGAAAACGGGTAACTAAAGTTTCATATTTCCCAGTACTTAAATCATTCTCTATTAGCTCTTCAATAAAGTTTAATGATTTTTCTTCACTCATAATAAATAGTAGATTTTGAACAACAAAGTTAATAAATTAACCGAGTTTTTGAACCCTATTTGATGCAAATTGAACCATATAAAGGAATATAAGGCCATATCAGCTAAGTGATCAACTTATATGTTCCTTAAATGTCTTATATGATAAAACATTTCAATGAATAATATGCTGATGAAAATATTTACATTTACTGCGTACTTAAAACTTGGCTCATTGTTCATTTTTGAAACGTTGTAAACTAATGAACTATTTAACAAATGAGCCAATGATACTATTAACCAAATGACGAATGAACAAAAAACTCAACAGGCCGATCAGGGTTTTAGTAGCAAAAGTAGGCTTAGATGGGCACGATAGAGGGGCAAAAGTAATTGCCACTTCGTTGCGAGATGCAGGGATGGAAGTAATCTATACCGGGCTCCGTCAAACGCCAGAAATGGTGGTTAATACAGCCCTGCAAGAGGATGTAGACGCCATCGGAATTTCCATTCTTTCGGGTGCGCACATGACAGTTTTCCCTAAAATTGTAAAAATCATGAAGGAGAAACAGTTAACAGATGTATTGTTAACAGGAGGTGGGATTATTCCAGAGCAAGACATGGTCGAGCTTCAAAAAATTGGTGTAGGTGGGTTATTTGCTCCAGGTACGCCAATGGCGACAATTGTTACCTATATTGAAAATTGGGTTGTTGAACATAGAAATTTTTAAAATGAGCTATCAGAATATCCTATCCGAATTAAAGGAAAACATCCTTTATGTAACCATCAATAGAGAATCGAAATTAAACGCCTTAAACAAAGCAACATTAGAAGAGCTGGCAGATGTAATTGCTTTTGCTACAGAAAATAGCGAAGTAAGAGGAGTACTATTAACCGGTGCCGGAGAAAAAGCATTTGTGGCTGGAGCCGATATTTCAGAATTTCAAAATTATACTTTAGCCGAAGGAAAAGAACTTGGCCGCAGCGGACAACAACGTGTTTTCGACGCCATTGCAAATTGCCCTAAGCCATTTGTTGCTGCTATTAATGGTTTCGCTTTAGGCGGAGGATTAGAATTGGCCATGGCTTGTCATATCCGCATTGCTTCAGAAAATGCAAAATTAGGTTTGCCAGAAGTAACTTTAGGCTTAATTCCAGGCTATGGCGGTACACAACGCTTAACGCAGTTGATAGGAAAAGGTAGAGCAATAGAAATGATTGCTACTGCCGATATGATTACTGCAGAAAAAGCTGCACAGATTGGTTTAGTTAATGAAGTAGTACCACAAGCTGAACTTATTAGTAAAGCTGAAGGCATTTTAGCGAAGATTAAACAAAGAGCTCCATTAGCGGTTGCTAGTGCCATACATGCTATTAATGCATCCTTAAAGCCGAATGTAAACGGTTTTGAAGTAGAAATTGAAGAATTTGGCAATTGCTTTCAAACCGAAGATTTTAAAGAAGGTGTGTCTGCCTTTTTAGAAAAACGAAAAGCAATATTTAAAGGAAAATAATTTTATCGGTAAATATTAAGTCGTTTATTGGGCGCTTTTTTTATGTCAAATTCTTTCTTAGTATCGTCAAAAAACGTAGAGAACATTGCCCATTCTAAATATTTAGTTATATTTAGCTATTATAATCGGTTAGACTCTTATTATGAAGAAAATACTAATAGTAGATGATGAGGTAAATATTGGGCTTTTATTATCTAAATTTTTAACTCGAAATTCTTTTATTGTAGAAACAGCAACAAGTGGCAGTTCTGCCATGGAATATCTTGCCAAACAGCGGTTTGATTTGGTATTATGCGATTATCGATTGGAAGATACAGATGGAAAAGATGTCTTAATCAAAATAAAAGAGAATTACCCAAAAACTGGAGTAATTATCATTACCGGATATTCTGATATTAAGCTAGCTGTTGAACTCATTAAGTTAGGTGCTTACGATTATATTACGAAGCCGCTTTATCCTGATGAAATTTTAAACACCATAAATAAAGCGATCGAAACCCAAATTGCCTTAAACGCAAGCGACTCAGAGCCAATAGCTTCAGGCGCTAAAAAAGAAAAGGGAGCAAAACAACTTATCGAAACCGATGAGTTTGTTGTAGGTCAAAGTACGGCCTCAAGAGACCTGATTAAGCAGATTATGCTAGTAGCTCCAACAAGCTATAGTGTTATTTTAACTGGCGAAAGTGGAACAGGCAAAGAATCTGTGGCTAAAACCATACATTTAAATAGTCCGCGAAAAGATAAACCTTTTGTAGCTATGGATTGCGGTTCCTTAACAAAAGAGCTCGCAGGAAGTGAGTTTTTTGGACATGAAAAAGGGTCATTTACAGGCGCCTTATATACCAAAATTGGTCATTTCGAAATGGCAAATGGAGGTACTTTATTTTTAGATGAGGTTGGAAATTTATCGTATGATATTCAAGCAGCATTATTAAGAACCGTACAAGAAAGAAAAATTAAACGCATTGGCAGCACAAAAGAAATTGATTTAGATGTACGGATTATTGTTGCAACTAATGAAAATTTAGGCGATTCTATTCAGAAAGGAAGATTTAGAGAAGATTTATACCATCGTTTTAATGAGTTTTCTATCCATTTACCTCCCATTAGTAAAAGAGGTAGAGATATTATGGTATTTGCGCATACCTTCCTAAAAATTGCTAACGAAGAGCTAAATAGAACGGTTTCTTCTTTTTCGCAAGAGGTTGAAGATTGCTTTTTAACTTATAATTGGCCAGGAAATGTACGCGAGTTAAAAAATGTAGTGCGAAGAGCTACATTATTAACAGAAAACGAAGAAATTCAACTAAAAGCGCTGCCCTTAGAGATTTCTACGTATGCAAAAGCTTCGGCCATTGAAGCTGCAGTAGAAAACACCATTGCTAAATCTAACAAACCGCGCGACCTTAAAAATGCCGCCCTAGAGGCAGAATATGACACTATTTTAAACGTGCTAAGAGAAGTAAATTTCAACAAAACAAAAGCGGCAAAAGTTTTAAATATCGATCGTAAAACGCTTTACAATAAAATGAAAGCGATAGATCTAGACCACTAATATGTCTATATTTAGTTATAAGCAACGAAATAACATCAATCTGGTTATTATTATAGCCTTAGGTTGTTTAATTGCTTATTCTCTACAAGGTATTTTCGGTTCAATTTTAAGCACGCTTGTTCTTTATACGATACTTCGGCCAGCATATATCCATTTAGCGGAAGTTAAAAAATGGAATAGAAGTTTTACAGCAATTTTGTTGTTAGTTACTTCGTTGGTGGTGATTGTTCTTCCCTTTTACGGTCTAAGTAGCATGGTTATCTCTAAAATAACAGAGCTAAATAACGATCAGATTTACTTTACCAACCTGCTTAACAAGATAAAACATTTATTCGAGTTTAGTGAAGGCGCAACTCAAATGATAGAAGACGGTTTAAAGAAGGCCGGAACATGGGCAACGGGGCTTTTCCCTTCTCTAATCTCTGGTGTATTTAATATTGTATTTGGATTGCTACTCATGTACTTTTTACTGTACTTTATGTTAGTTGAAAGAGAATCGTTCGAGAATGCTGTTCTAAAATATGCGCCATTTAGAGAACAAAATGCAAGACGTTTTGCAGAAGAAATGCGTAATACAACCTATGCAAATGTAGTTGGGCAGGGGTTTATTGCAATTGTTCAAGGATCGTTGGTGAGTTTATCTTTTTATGTTTTGGGCTACAGCGATCCTGTTTTTTGGGGTGTAATAACTACATTTATTTCATTTGTACCCATTTTAGGTCCGCCAGTAGTATTTGTTCCGGCAGCTTTACTTCAAATGGCTAACGGAAATAATTTTGGAGGCTGGGCCATGTTAATCTTTGGTTTTGTGGTGATTATCAATATTGACAATGTGCTTCGATTTATGATTGCCAAAAAAGTTGGAAATATTCACCCCATAATTACCGTAATTGGCGTGGTTATTGGTATCCCTTTATTTGGTATTTTGGGGTTGGTTTTTGGCCCACTCTTATTTTCTTATTTCTTTCTATTGATTCGCATTTACGAAGCAAGTGCTAAAGCATCAGAAAGATTAGAGCGAATAAAAACAATTCAGGAGCACGATGAGTTATAAATAAAATTGTTTAACATAAATTAAGATCATGAACGATAATTCAAAAGTAGTTATAGCACTATTAGCAGGTTTTGCAGCAGGCGCTGCGTTAGGTTTATTATTTGCACCAGAAAAAGGTAGCGAAACAAGAGATAAATTAAGTCAATCGCTGAAAGATCTTGGTGACTCGATAAAAGAAAAAGCGGCCGACGAAATTAATAACTTAACCAATTTAAAAGACAAAGTAGTTGATTCGATTAAGAGCAAATTACGTGATGCCGAAGATGAGTATTCTACAGAGGTGGAAAACGTTTGAGCGATATAAATGATTGTTATTGGATAAAAACTAATGGAAGAAAACAAAGAAAAAGATATTGAAGCCATTTTTTTAGATGCGAAAGAATATATCGATACCCGTATCGAGTATACAAGGCTTTCGGCTGTTGAAAAAGGAGCAAAAATATTTGCAGATTTAATTACCAATGGTGCAGTAATTATTTGCTTTATTTTGGCATTTTTATTTGGCACGTTTACACTAGCGCTTTTCCTTTCCGATATTTTGGGCAGTTACACAAGAGGCTTTGGCTGTGTGGCAGGTATTTATCTAATTTTGGCTATTATTTTATATCTGATTAAGGATAAATTTATGGAACCACGCTTGGTTAATCTGTTTATTAGGAAGTACTTCGATAAGGTAGCCGATAAAGACGACGACGATGAAGACAAATAAGAACATACGAACGTTAGAAGAATTACATAGCGAAATACATCGTTTAAAGGCTGATTATAAACATAGGGGTATACAGCTTAAAGACGATACAAAAACCTATATCAGTCAATTTAGTTTGGGCAACCTTATTAAAAAGTATGCAACACCTAGTGGTTTCTTAAAGCTCGACGAAAAAACAAACATTAGCAGTAAGATTATGTCTGTCGTACTGCCAATGTTATTAAATAGTACTGTTTTTAGAGGTTCTGGATTACTCACCAAAGCACTTGGGGCACTCGTTTCTGGAAAAGTGGGGAAATCATTAGATGCCGAAAGCTTATCCGGAATTTTTAACATTGTTAAATCATTTTTCACGGGCAAAAAAGCAAAAACCAAAGAGGAGGTAGCATTTATTGATTACGGCATACCGCCTGATAGCGAAACTTACTAATTATCTATTCCCTCATCCGATGAGACTAAGCATGATGCTTAGTCTCATCGGATGAGGGAATACTTATTTCTTATCAATGCTATATTTCCCTGGGCCTAAAAACAACAGTCCTAGAAACACGATTCCCAATTCAATAGCGCTCGAAGCATCCATAATTCCTTGTTTTGGATCTGATAAATGAACCAAACTTGCAATAATCATAGTAAACACCAATAAAATGTTTACTGGCCTAAAAAAGAGACCTAAAAGCAACAATAAACCTCCAATCGCCTCAGTAGCCGCAGCCATAAACCCCCATCCCATCGGAAAAAAGTCGATTCCAACAACCTTCATACTCCCTCCAATTTCAGTCCACGTTTCTACGCCACCCGAGAGTTTCGGAAAACCATGCATCATCATCATGATGCCTAAACCTATTCTAATAATTAATAAACCAGTATTACGGTATTTGCCTAAGCTTTCAAAAATTGCCATTTTTTATATATAATTAAATTCAACTTCATGTTCATTTATAGTTAAGGAAACTTTTGCCCCTACTACCATTGCTCTATTATCGTCTATATGCCCTGTTGGGAAATTAAAACACACAGGATAATCATAGTCTTTTACCAATTCCAAAATCAACTCTTCAGGTGTTTGTCCGAATGGAATTTTTTCTTCTCCAAGTTCATTAAAAGCACCAACAATTAAGCCCTTTAATTTGCTCAATTTCCCTTTCCTTTTTAAGATGCGCATCATTCGATCTATTGAATATTCGTGTTCTCCAACATCCTCTATAAAAAGTATTTTATCTGTAAAATCCATTTCCGAAACCGATCCTTCTACCGCAATTAGCAATGTTAAGTTTCCGCCAATCAATATGCCTTCAGTTTTGCCCAGCTTATTAATAAAGTTACTATTATATTGATAATTTACCTTTTCGCCAAAAAGAATTCCCTTTAAGCTGGCTAGCGCTTCAGGTGTACTTTCTTCGAAGGTATACGGCATTTGTGCATGTATGCTTTGGGTATTTAATTTTGCGAAGGCATGTGATAATAAAATGGTGATGTCACTAAAGCCAATTAACCATTTTGGCTCCGCTTTAAATGCTTCAAAATCCAGTTCATCAATAATGCGGATGGTACCATAACCTCCTCTACCCGCTATAACCGCTTTTATCTCCGGATCGTTTAAATATTTTTGCAAATCTGACGTACGTAAGACATCACTTCCGGCAAACTGATGATAATCTGCGGTTACGGTTTCGCCTACAACGACTTCCAAGCCCCATGATTGTAAAATTTGAATTGCACAGTCAATCGGTTTAGGTAATTTTTTAGCAGGACAAACAATTGCAATTTTATCTCCTTTTTTTAAGTGAGGTGGCTGTATATTCATATCTTTGCAAAATAAAAAAATAGTTTTGGATAACGATAAAATTAAAAGATATACTGTAACGGCAGCTTTGCCTTATACCAATGGCCCTGTTCATATTGGTCACCTTGCTGGCGTTTATTTACCTGCCGATACATATGTACGCTATCTTCGTTCGAATAATAAAGATGTAAAATTTATTTGTGGTTCAGACGAAAATGGTGTACCCATTACGCTGAAAGCGAAAAAAGAAGGCATTACACCACAAGAAGTGGTCGATAAATACCATAAAATTATTGGCGACTCTTTTCAAGAGTTTGGTGTTTCTTTCGATATTTATCACCGTACTTCTTCATTAACCCATCATCAAACAGCCGAAGATTTTTTCGAAAAGTTATATAAAGATGGTGTTTTTACAGAAGAAGTAACCGAACAATACTATGATGAAAAGGCTCAAACTTTTTTAGCAGATCGTTACATTACCGGTACTTGCCCTAAATGCGGTAACGAAAATGCCTATGGCGATCAATGCGAGAATTGTGGAAGTACGTTAAATGCTACCGATTTAATTAATCCAAAATCGACCTTATCTGGCGAGCCTCCTGTACGTAGGGAAACTAAAAACTGGTTTTTACCTTTAGATAAATTTGAGCCTCAGTTAAGGGCATATATCGAAAGTCACAAAGAGTGGCGACCAAATGTATATGGTCAGTGCCAAAGCTGGTTAAATGCAGGTTTGCAACCAAGGGCGATGACACGTGATTTAGATTGGGGGGTTAAAGTGCCAATAAAAGGTGCAGATGGTAAAGTTTTATATGTATGGTTTGATGCGCCTATAGGTTATATTTCGGCAACAAAAGAGCTTTGCAACTACGCTAAGCTCGACGTGTGGAATCCTAAAGCCGAAGAGTATTATATCCGTCAGGTTGAAACCGATAAATGTGATTGGGAAGAATATTGGAAAGATGATTCTACTAAACTAGTACACTTTATAGGTAAAGATAATATTGTTTTTCATTGTGTTATTTTTCCAGCGATGCTGATGGCACATGGTGATTATATATTAGCCGATAACGTACCTGCAAATGAATTTTTAAACCTTGAAGGGCAAAAAATATCGACTTCAAAAAACTGGGCTGTTTGGTTAAATGAATATCTAGTTGAATTTAAAGACCAGCAAGATGTGTTACGTTACGTATTAACGGCAACCGCTCCCGAAACGAAGGATAACGATTTTACTTGGAAAGATTTTCAGGCCAGAAATAACAATGAGCTAGTTGCCATTTTAGGAAATTTCATCAACCGTGTTACCGTATTAACGCATAAGTATTTTGAAGGAAAAGTTCCAACGTTAATGGAGCTAACCGATTACGATCAAGCGGTAATTGATGAATTAGCAGCTGCGCCCGCAAAAGTAAGTGCTTCTATCGAGAATTATCGTTTCAGAGAAGCCTTAGGCGAAGTGATGAATGTGGCACGTTTAGGTAATAAATATTTAGCTGATACAGAGCCTTGGAAAGTGATTAAAACCGACGAAGACCGAGTGCGTACCATTTTAAACATCAGTTTACAAATTGCAGCAAATATTGAAATCTTAATCGAACCTTTTTTACCATTTACAGCAGATAAATTACAGAAAATGCTCAATTACGGCGGTCACCTTTGGGCCAATGCCGGTAGCATAAATTTATTAAAACGTGGTCACCAGTTAAATGAGCCTGTTTTGTTATTCTCAAAAATTGAGGATGACGCGGTACAAGCGCAAATCGATAAATTAAATAATAGCAAGTCTGAAAATATTGCCGCAAATAAAAAAGCTACCCCTGCCAAACCAAACATCCAATTTGATGATTTTGGTGCAATGGATATACGTGTAGCTACCATTACTGCAGCCGAAAAAGTAGAGAAAACAAAGAAATTATTAAAACTCACGTTAAACACTGGTTTAGACGAGCGTACGGTAGTTTCGGGCATTGCCGAGTATTATCAGCCTGAAGAGGTAATCGGTCAACAGGTAAGCTTATTAGTTAATTTAGCGCCACGTGAGATTAAAGGAATTGTTTCGCAGGGGATGATCTTAATAGCAGAAGACTCTGAAGGGAAATTAACTTTTGTAGCGCCAAGTGCTAAATTTGAAGAGGGAAGTGTGATTCGTTAGGCTTCGTGTTTTTCACCATCTTAGGCATCTTAGAGTAGCAAAGCTTTGGCGTTTTATTTAACAAATAGTATAGCCAAACTAAGATTTCCTTAGCTGTCTAAGATGGTAGAAGCAAGATCGCTAAATAATATCTACTTAAATATCTCCCTATATTTCTTCTTAAACGCTACAGCATGCTCCATCATTCCAATATCGTTAGGATGTGAGCCATCGACCGTAGATTCGATTCCCATATTGATTTCTTTGGTAGTTAAGAGGTAAATATTTTTAACCCCTTTTGCTTTGAGTTCATGATAAACTTTGGTAAGTAGTTGGCTTGAGATTTTAAATTCTTTATTCCTAATGGTATCTAGTAAATGATCGTTGCCACCGCCACTATGTTCTACCAGCAAAATTGGTGTATTTGGCTGTTTTTTCTGCAAAGTAGTTACCGCTTCGTTTACTCGTTTTCTAATTTCTTCTTCAGGATACAAGCTTCTGGAACCCAGATTAGGCATGCAATCGAGGATAAATAGTTTTGCCTCAATTTGTGCAATATGATTAAGAATTGGAGTTTCCAATCGGCCGTTGCCAGAAAAAGCGAGGTTAATTACTGGTTGGTTTATTTTTCTGCCAAAAATTGAAGGCCATGCCAAACCTGGCCTGCTCGCACAACCGCCCTGTGCAATAGAAGTGCCATATACTACAATTGGCTTTTGGTTGTTGATGGGGAGAAAGGTAAATGCTTCTGCTTGATCAACTCCAACCTCGAGCCATTTTACCGAGTTGTATAAAGGGAGGTAAAGTCTGAATACATTTCCTCGTTTGGTTGCAAGGTTATCGAAGGTATATGTAATGGTATCTTTAAACACATATTTACCTGGTGCCCAATCCCATGTTCCTTTTTCATTGTGTGTGTATAAATCTACTCCGCTAACACCTGTTGAGGGCATATGGGGCATATTTAGTGCACCACTAACTTGGTAACGAACGGTGATTTTTTTGGCAATACTGGTAAACTCAATGTATTCGCCGGCAGTATTTTGTGCGAGAGCCCATACAGGCTGTCTTACTTCGTCTTTTAAGGTATTTGGCAAGCGTTGAAAACTTGCACCAATTGATGACGGTTGTGCTTGGCCCTGTATTACATGAAATTGTGCTTTAAGGGGATTATGCCAAGTAGTTTGGGCTTGGGTTTTAGCGAAGATGAAAAGGAAGAAAAGGGCGTATTTAAGTTTCATTTTTTTACAGTGTAGAGTAAAGGTAAAGAATTAACCTTTAGATACTACTAGTGTGCGTTAGTTGTTTTAAAAAATGTATACTCGGTGTAAAAAAATATTCACCACCTTTCATTTTCACAAATCCACTAAATTTAAATGAAGCACCTTGATCTGCTTCTCCCCATTTTTTAGGAAGCTTCCTTTCCAATTCAGTCCCCTGCAAAATAATACTATCTTGCCCTTTATTCGTTGGAGATGGGGCTATGTTGCCCTGCGACCAGTGCGCTTGCAAGATTTCAAATGCATTTGATATCGAACTTTGGTAACACATAAAAAGCAATCCTACCCCCCCAGATGGTTTAGGCTTAGCCTCAAGCATTTCTTCCGTAATCGCAAGCCCTTCATCGTCCGTTAGCCGTTTTGGTTCCATATCATCATAAGGAATACCTCTTCTGGTAACCCGGTGAGTAAGCAGCTGTTCTGGGTTGGTTTCTGGATCGCCTTTTCTTGGATTCATTAATCTAATATGCGCATGAAATGGACATTTCAATCCTGGATCACCTTCATAAGAAAAGTCGTTAGTTGGGTGATGCGGATTAGGTTCAAAAGCGTTATCCATCATATTAACAGGTGTCCCATTCTCGAAACGCCCAACAATCATTGCCCCAGGCAATTCATCATCTGCTTGATCAGAAGAATTAAGAACTTCGGGTAGCCCCATACCAAGCGGCCCACGATTCTTCTCTGCATCTTTAAATCCCTTTACATCCTGCTCTAGCTTTCTAAAAACCAGATAACTACCAAAGAGGTCATCCTCACCATTCCCTAATTCTTTCACTAGAAGCCTGCCCAGTATAGTTTCATCATCCCACGCTCTAGGGCGAGACTGGCCATTGATTTCGTCAGCTAGATACATCGGCTGACTAATACCATCTGCATATCCAAAATGCTCAATACCTACGCCATTAGTCATCTTTAATACATTACCACGCTGACTTTGAAGTAGCGTTGCAAAACCCAACACTTTCGAGATTACATCATCAGCCGCTGTTTTAGCCCTCGTTGCATCATCGTCTGCAACAATAATAAGCATATCTATCTCCCCTTTGAAACCCATTTCCCAAGAAGATGGATCATCTTTCAAAAGACCTGCACTCGCTTTCAACCCTGACTTAAAAGAAGCATCATCTGGAAGTCGATCCCTAAGATTAAGCTTTGTAAAACCTGAATTACTTAAGGAGAGCGTAAACACAGTTCCACCATCTAAAAGTTTGCCAGATTTAAAGTTCTTTGAATCTTCAAGCTGCTTTTTTGAGCTGGTTATCGAAGAATTTGCAAACCCCGATATCCATAACCTGGCCATTGCCGACTGTTCGCCATCAAGCGAAAAAAACAGGTGATAGGCAAAATTTCTGCCGTGAAACTTTAATATATTAGCCTGCAGATTGCTAAGAAGGCTATCGAATTTTGGGTCATTTAGGGAGACGCCAGAAGATTGTTCTAAAATCATGTTTGTTTGTTTTTGAGTGCCAATTATGAGTGTTTATCTTGTCCTATTAATTTTTCTTTAATATTCGGTCAGTGTACACGGCATAGCTAAAGGAGAATTTCGCTCCAGTTTCGGTGCGGTGTGTAGCATCGCCACCATAGGCAATACTAGCCCAACCACCAAGTTTGGGGATTTTGAATTCTAAAATTAATGCCAGATGTCCCCAGTTTTCATTGAGACGAGTATCTTTATAGTTCGAGAATATTTGTGCGTATTCGGTAGAGGCCGCAAAACCCTCGCCGAAAAAGAACCTGGCTCGGGCACCTAAAACACTCCTATTTCTTTCGGTAGTGTCTGCCTTATGGCTCACCACCGACGTTTGTCCGCTAAATACCAACTGCGTGTGCTTTCCGAGCTTTGTTGAGAAGGCAGACCAAACGCCCAATCTATCCTTGAATATACTATCTGTTTTCAAAAATCCGCTTGCAGCTAGGCTCGATACACCGAGTCCTAGATCCCAACGTGTTGCATTCCAATATTTCTTTGTAAACCCTTCTCTTTTCGCTTTAATTTCAGGAGATTTAGCAACCGCATCATCAATCCGCTTCTGTAAGTCAGCTGCTGATTCTCCAAGCTTAGGAGGAATAGATTCTAATACTTTCAGATAAGCCGTGCTGAGCTCATCGATATAATCTTTGTTGCTTCTTGGATCTGATTGGTCTATCAGCGTAAAGCGCAATCCAGCGGCGAGGAAAACATCTTCCTTATTTTCGCTGCCTGGAGTAGTTCCAACCGAAAGCGAGGTTCTCCATAGCAATCGCCTGAAATAATTTTTCTGATAAGCATCAAGATCACCCGAAGCAAAAGCAAAAGGCCTTGCGTCTACAGCTAATCCAGAGTTTAGCTTTTTACCAGAAATTAAAGTGCTGAAATTCGCGTAAAGATCATGAGCGCTAGTTAGGTGGGTTACCTCACTCACCTTACCTGGCAAAAGCTCAAATGCTGGAGAGGAGGCCACACCATAGTTTACACGAGTCAATAGCTCGTTAATCTTGCTTTGTTGGGCATGCGCTGTATAAATAAAACTAGCGAGAAGCAAGAGAGAGAGACAACTATATTTTTTCATTTTCTTATTTAAATTTAAAGTGATACACAAAAGCAATATCTTTTGTTGAAAGACTTCCCTTCCCTCCATCAGATGGGACTTCATTACTTAGTTCGACCCCATCTTGAAGTATAGTCACCTCAATTTCATAAGGGGAGGGCAGCTGCTCATTATGATGGATTACAACCCCTTGCACTAAAAAGAGTTTATCCTTAACGTCTATAGCACTACCAAGCAGTACATCTGGCTGACTGTTTCTATATGCCCCACATTTTTTATCTAGAGTTTCATCAGCAAGATATCGCCAAATCAGTCCGACATACACCTGAGGAGATTTAGGGCAGGTAATTCTCGCTATCAAATTACCATTATTGCCATTTAAGGCTATTTCAGTTGTGCTCATATCCTATTTGTTATTGAAGGGCTTGTTTCAGAAAATGATGGTGCGTTCAAACCCGAAATCCGGCTCATCACTTCGTTTATTCTTTCTTCTGTTTGAGATACGTTCCAAGAGGATTTTTTATGGTTGGTACTGATTTGCTCCTGTTGATTTTGCTGAACTTTTATATCTCGAGCAGCCTTAGTATAGCCTAAAAGGCTCGTCCAAAACGCAGATCCGCCACTGGCTAACAAACCAAGAAAGACTGAAGGAAACTTTGCAAACTCAGAAGTGGTTGAGACCTCCATATTATCTTTAACCATAAACGCGGTTAGCCAGCAGCAAAGAAAAGCGAGCAGCATAACTATAGATTTCCTTACTATCTCCGCCTTAGCTTTCGGAGATTTTATAGCATTGGGGTCATCAGCCAGAGCTGGAATTAAAGTCCTTATTAGCGTGACCAGTCGCTCACCTGCCAAACTGATGGCTAGAATAAGGGTGATGAGAGAAATAATTGAGTCCATAATTTTTTTTCATCAAAATTGCAGCCCCTGGGTAAGCAAGTCAATACCCCCATAGTGGTATTTATCATCCTGTTTGGGGTATTGATAAAAAATGTATAAGTTTATAAAGCAATAAGTTAACGTAGCTCAATCCGTTCACCAACCTCTCGAAAATACCCCCACCGTGGTATGGTTTTGCTCAGATAGAGTATAGAAATTTGTACTAAAATCAAATAGTAAATAACCATCTTAAAAAAACGACCATGTCAGAGAACACAACAACAAATTCGCCGGAATTCGGTTCGATAGAATGCGACCGAATGAAGATAAACCTCCCAAATGCAGGAGAGTTTATAACAGTACAAAATGCCGCTATTTCACTTGGAAAGTACATTAATCATCCAACAACCCCAGCGAGAAATGATGATGCTCATATTTTCGGACACGTGTTCGGAATCAATAGCTTAAAAAAGGTGCTATTGGATATTGACATCTTCAATTCCAAACAAGGCGCTACAGATCCTAAAATTGCAGCGATTAAATTCTATTACGGCATTTCGAAAAGAAATGATGTTGATTTCCCTCTTAAACCCATAGACGGAGAATTCAGAGATCTTATTCTAATGCCCGTTTTAGATACTGGGAAAGATGTCCATACTGTTCTCCGCTTTGTCGATGATTTAGTGCTTTCGGGTTCCAGACCATGTCCAAATCAGTGCGGAGATGACACTTTTTTGAATAAATAAAAAATGCCATCATACAAGGATATCAGTTTTGCAGTTTCAAATATTTCCGATATATCAGAAATAATGCCGGCGTTGATATGGCTTAGATGGGGAAATCACAACAAGCCCTACCTCCTGTTGGGCTTGTTTTTTCTCTTTTCCGGAATTATCAAGCTCATTGCGCTATTTACAGCCATTCAAAATATCCCAAATATGCCCCTTTACCATCTTCTGGCCTATATGGAGGTGATTTCAGTATATATTTTCTACCGGCAAGTGAATGAGAAAAAACCTAATCCATTCTTTATTGCTACTTTATTCCTGATTTATGCCGTAAATACCTTCTTTCAAGACATTTACCTGCACTTTAACTCAAACACCTGGACTCTTACGGTACTAATTATTCTTTTTTTAGGAATGGGTTTCTTTTACAGGATCTACAAACAAGAGGATAATATAATACTAAAAAAAATGCCGCAGTTCGTGATTACATGTGGATGGTTGATTTACGCTTCAGGTTCTCTTTTTACTTATCTTATGGGTACCGATATTCTTTCAGGAAAACCGGAAGGCTTTTTCAATAATGCCTGGATATTTCAATGCATAAGTAATATCATCAAAAATGGAATAATCTGTTATGGTTTTTATCTTTCAAGAACGCTATGTCACAGGTAAGTTATTTCATATTAGGGACTTCCTCAATGCTGGCGATGATAATCGCTATTATATGGTTTGTTTATAGCTATCAGCGCAAGCTTAGCCTAAGGAATGCCGAATATAAAGCGATCGAAGAATTAATGCAGCGAAACGAGTTGAAATCCGCATATGCGGTAATTGAGGGACAGGAACGAGAAAGAAAAAGAATAGCTGCCGAACTTCATGACAATATTGGAGGACTGATGTCAACCTTGCACATCTTCAGCGACCTAGCCCACAAGGAGACTTCAATAGAGGACGTAAAGAGACTAAATTCAAAAGTAAATGAGGTGAGTCTGCAGTTGATTACAGAAATCCGAAAACTCGCCTATGAGCTAGATCTTCGAACGCTTTCTGGTTTCGGTTTAAGGGTTGCCCTTGAACAATTATGCGAGTCGATCCATGCCTTGAAGAAATTAGATGTTGTTTCGATTATCGATCTCAAACAGCCCATTGAGGATATCGTTTCCATGAATCTGTATAGGATTATTCAGGAACTGTTTACCAATACCCTGAAGCACGCACAAGCTGGAAAGGTGAGGCTCGAACTGGCCGAAATCGAAAGCGAGCTTACGCTAATATACGAAGACAATGGAAAAGGTTTTGACACGCGCCTACTCCCCATAGGCATGGGCTTGGAGAACATACGAAAGCGCACGCAGGCCATCAATGGACAACTCACCATGGATTCCTCACAATATGGAACGACATTCATTATTGAAATCAAATTATGAACAAGGTAAATATATATCTGGTAGATGATCATGCAATGATGGTCGAGGGACTACAGGAAATACTCAGAGCCCATCCGCACATCACAATCCTTGGAACAGCCTCAAACGGCGAAGACGTCATTAATTTGATGGGCAATAGAGCTGCCGATGTGATCATTATGGACATCAACATGCCTAAAATGAACGGCATCCAGTGTACAGAATGGGTTAAAAAGTATCATCCCAAAACCAAAGTTATCATTTTAACGATGTTTCCCGAAAAGTCGTACATAGACCAGCTAATTTCAGCAGGCGCCGATGGATGCCTTTTAAAGAGCCGCGGAAGCAGAGATTTAATTGATGCGATAAACAGGGTTAGTGAAAACAAATCCTACTTTGATACCATAAAGGATTTTGCAAAACCAAACGAACACCCAGTTTACAACTTAAGTGAACGGGAGATAGAAATCATCAAGCTGATCGTTAACGGACTTACCAGTACAGAAATCGCAAAAAAACTATTCCTTTCCGAGCATACTATAAAAACTCATCGAAAAAATATATTTCGCAAGACCGGAATAAACTGCGTAAGTCAGCTTACCTCCTTTGCTATAAATAATCAAATGATTCATTAGAATAACAGACCGGTTATTAATTATATGTAATTGCAATGAGGAGGATTATGCAAGCCAATAGGCATAGTTAAAATGAGTTTTTAAATTTATTCACAAACATCATCGAACGATCCAAGGCAATGTACCCAGCATCCACATCAAGATTAAATTGATATTCATGTGGCAATAATGGCTTATAGTCGGCTGTAAAAAAAAGAGTATCTATCGGGGTTTTTAAAGCCTTTAGCTTCTGGGCAAGGTTTAACGAATGTGATGCTAAAGGGTCGTCATTCCCTACTGAAATGAAGGCCGGAGGGAAATTCGCATCAATATAGTCAATCACCGAAGCCCTTTTAAATACTGGGTCTTTTTCAAAATCCTTAGTACCACTGTAGGCCCATAACACCGTTTTTAAAAACCCACCAAACTGGCCTTTAAGATCTGCAAGTGCTGCATCGTATGGGCCGCAATAAAGTAAAAGGCCTGATAATTCGCTGCGGTTTATGCTAGGCGATATTCCCATCAACTGGCTGTACTCTGCATTGCTGATAATGTTTGCTACTTGTGCTGCAATTTGGGCACCGCCCGAATCGCCAGCCAGAAAAAAGCTAGAGGGGTTTATATGGAATTTTTTGGCATGTTGCTTTAGAAAGGCAAGTGCAGCATTGGTTTGTACGATTGGTGTGGGGTACTTCTTTTCGGGAGCAATAGAATAGTCGATCGAAACCACAACAACCCCTTTTGCTGCCAATATTCGATAGTAATTTGATATTTCGCTTTTCGTACCCGATACCCAGCCACCTCCATGAATCCATACAATCACTGGCAAGATGGTATCTTTATTGGCTATAGTGCTAGGAAAATATACATCCAAGAAAGCATCCGAATCATTGAGATCATACTGTTGATCGGCTATTAATGTTATCCCATTTGGCGTATGTTTCACCAATGCTTCATTCATTGCTTTTCCACCTTTGGTAAAGGCATACCTGATTAACATCGCTGATGGCCACGGTGTAAATTGAAATAGAAGAAAAACTACGATCGCTATACTAAGAATAGGTGTACCAAGCCACAGCAATATTTTTTTTCCTTTCATCGTATTTTTGTTCATCATTATATATTAACAAAATGCATCTGCCATTTTAGTTTGCAGATGCATTATAATAATAAATATCTTAAAAAATATTTTATTATTTCACTGACACTTCTTTTGCGGCCTTAACAATTACCGCTGCCACTTTTTCGGGCTGGGAGATATAAACTGCGTGACTACCTTTAATCTCGGTAACCTTGGTATTTGAGCGTTTGTACATATTGCGCTGAATCTCTGGTTGGATGCTCTTATCGTCTGTGGCTACAATACCAAAAGTTGGTTTCTTTCTCCATGCAGCATCTGTAATAAGGGATATGAAACCTTTTGCATAGAATGCTCCCTGCGAAGCATACATAAACTCAGCTTCAGCTTTGCTTACATCAGCACAGAAACCTGCATGAAATTTTTCTTTGTCATAATAAACGATTCCTTTTTCGTTCGGAGGCAACACTCCATTTTCGGGTGCTGGTGCGACAGTCTGAAACCATTGAAGAGCTGATTCTCCGTTGTCGGGTTGGAAAGCCGCAATGTAAACCAATCCTGCAACTTTGGGGTGGTTACCTGCTTGGGTAATCACCGCGCCGCCCCAAGAATGACCGACAAGAATAGCTGGACCATCCTGATTATCTAATGCCAGTTTTGTTGCTGCCACATCATCTTCCAGTGAAGTAAGTGGATTCTGTACAACTGTAACATGATAGCCTTGTTTGGTAAGGGATTCATAAACGCCTTTGTAGCCTGATCCATCTGCAAAAGCGCCATGTACCAATACCACATTTTTTACTGTTTGAGCATGTGCTTCTGTTGTTCCAATTAAAATTGACGAAGCTACTGTTGCAGCAATGATGCCGCTTTTCAAAGTGTTTTTTAATGTTTGCTTTTTCATAATATTTATCGTTGAGGTTTTTAGTTTTAATCAACGATACAAAGTTGCAATGAAAAGCAGGCATAGACCATTAGCCAATTTCCCGTTCTGTTGTAATTATTTCCCTTCTTTAATACTTCTTGCCGAATTTCTAAAGTCTGAGGGCGACAAACCGCTATTTTTTTTAAAAAAATTAGAAAAATAGGATATATCTTCAAACCCGAGCTCAAATGTGATGTGCTTTACAGATCTATCGGTATAACATAACAGTCTTTTGGCTTCAACCGTGATTCTTTCTTGTATAATTTGAGAAGGGGTCTTGTGGTTAAAGATTGCAAAGATATTGGAGAGGGTCTTGGGTGATTTAAAAAGCCGTTCGGCATAAAAACTAACAGCGTGCTCGGTCTTGAAATGTCCTTCTACCAAAAGATTGAACTTCCTTATGGTATGGAATCTGGAATCATCAAGTTTCTTTACCGGTGCATATCCCAATTTTGCCAGTTGTGTAACATAGATAATCAACCTCTTTAGCAATACCAGAAGCATCTCGTTCTGGATATGATCAAGGGTATTGAACTCTTCAGCAAAAACCTCGGACAGCAAAATGAGCTTTTTCTGGGCCTGATCATTGAGCTTGATAAACAGATGATCGGTGCTACTGAACAAAAAGCCAACACAGCTCACTTCTCTATCGTGGTCGATGATGCAGTAAAATTCCCTGTTAAACTGCCATGCAACAAGTGCAGATGAATTCTCAAAGCTAAAGGTCTGGTTAAACAAGAGTGTAAGCAAGGTATTGGCTGGAAACTCATGCTCAACGCCGTCAATAATAACAATCTGGTTTTCAGAAGGGTTCCACACAATCGTGAAATATTTGTTAAACTGGTCTCTGGTAAAGAACAGCCTATCGAAACCTATCTCTTCTTTGAAAAGAATCAATTCCCCTCCTGTGTTTTCATCTCTTAAGTTAAGTTTCATGTGATTATCTTTAAACAGCTAGCGAAAAAGTCTTTCTGATTTCTAAGCGGTTAAGCTAAAATACCAAAAAAACTGAAGAGATAGGTCTATTTTTTGCTTATAGAAGCAAGCTTTTGGGCGATGGTCTTTCCACTTGGCTCGATCACCACATTAAGATTTATAAACGAAAAATCACTGAATCAAGGTATTCTTATCCGGAGATTTAAAAGTGTGTGAAAATTTGAACAAAAAGATTATTTCTGAGAAAATGATTTCAAACAAGCAGCATATGCCCAATACTTTAGCCAAATTTACTAATTTAGCCCTTGTGTATTGAAAACATCCTGCATAGCACCAATAATAAAGAGATTATAACCCTTCTAAAAATGACGAGACTTACTTCTATACTTTTTTTAACGCTGCTAGCAATCAGCAATATTACATGTACCGCACAAATTGCATCATCAAAACAAAGTACATCCAATAAATCGGGAATTATTACAGGTGCCGACCAGACTGAAAAATATTTATCTTATCTAAAAGGAAAACGAATTGGCCTAGTTGCAAATCAGAGTTCCATTATTGGCAAGAAAAGCAGCGTAGATAGTTTAGTGAGCCTTGGAATTAAAATTGTAAAAGTGTTTGGACCTGAGCATGGTTTTAGAGGAAATGCCAGTAATGGAGCCGTAGTGGGCAATGAGGTAGATGCTAAAACTGGCATTCCAATTATCTCTTTGTATGGCAAAAACGAGAAACCAACAAAAGAACAACTAGCGGATATCGACCTAATGGTTTTTGATATTCAGGATGTGGGCTGTCGTTATTATACGAACATCAATACGCTTGAGTATGTGATGGAAGCCTGTGCAGAAAATAACAAAGAACTACTAATTCTCGACAGACCTAATCCTAACGCATATGTAGTAGACGGGCCAATAATGACTGATGATAAATTTAAATCGGCCATCGGGATACACTATACGCCTATGACCCATGGTATGACCATAGGAGAATTTGCGCAATACCTTAACGGCGAAGGGTATCTTAAAGAGCAATGCAAAATAAAGGTAATAAAAGTTGCAAACTATGATCATAACATGCCGTATGTGTTACCTATAAATCCCTCACCAAATTTAAATACGCAGCAGGCTGTGACGCTTTTCCCGAGCTTATGTATGTTTGAAGGAACAGCTATCAATGAAGGCCGAGGAACTTATATGCCATTTACCATTTTGGGAGCACCAGCATTAAAGGGCAAGTATTCATTTTCGTATAAACCGGTGAGCATTCCCGGAATGAGCGAGCGGCCAAATCAAAAAGACTCTGTTTGTTATGGTCTCGACCTTCGTAACTACGATATAAGCAATTTACGAAAGAGCCGTCAACTAAATTTATCATGGGTAATTGAACTATATAACGCTTATCCAGACAAAGCCAATTTCTTTGGTAAGGAAAGAGCCAGTACAGGCGTTTCTCCTTTTGATTTGCGTATAGGTACGGATCAATTAAGAAAGCAGATTATAGCAGGGGTATCAGAAGCAGACATCAGAAAAAGCTGGGAGCCGGGATTGCAAAAGTTTAAGGCTATACGTGCGAAGTACCTTTTATATCCGGATTAATTAAGGCTAGCGCAAATTTTATCGCATAAGGACCAATTTTATATATTATAACGAGGTGGTTATTAAACCAACACTCCAAGATTGCCTTTTTACTCCTTTCGACTTGATAAGAGGTTAAATGTGGGCTCATATTTCGGCAATGGCAGTGCACAATATGTCAGTATTCTAAAGAGGTAAGTTCAAATTATGTTTTAAAAAATCAATTCTGTCTTACCAGTTTAATTAAATACTCTTGCACTACAACGGTATCTCTAATTTTTACACTAGAGAGTAAATTTGGATTAATTATACCAAATTCATTAAAGTTACTTTCGCCGCGCCAATATACACCATTGCCTCTTACTTGCTTTTGCAAGAAGTCCAACACTGGTAAATAAAGTTCATTACCTTTTATGACCAAAATCAATTTATTTGCTCCAATCCTTTCTGTTAAGTATACCCCTGCCACCGAACCTCCATGATAATTGTATGTTGTTAAAGGAGCAAACTGCATCTTTACAGGAATAGGTGGTGTATCGTATCTATCTGTCCACCCTAAAATCCAACTAGTATCTGGTTTTGGTTACCTAATAATTACTTTATCTTTATTGATTTCCATATTACCATCAAATTTTAAATCATTGCGGGTGTTATGCCAACCTCCATAGGCAAGATCTACTTTTGCTTTCTTGTTTTCCTCAATCCTCAGAAGAAGGTGAAATCTAGCATCGGGTATCCTTTCTGTAACATTCCCAATACTTCCGGATGAATTGTTATTGAAAAAATCGTCAATAGCGCTCCTATTTGTTATCACTTTATTATATGCAAACATTTGTGTTCTTGTAACAGAAGCAACCCCACCAGAGACATAGTTACCTGAAAAATCATGAGGAATTTCTTCTTTCTTTTTGCAAGAACTAAGATAAAAAATTGAAAATATAACGATTAAGGAAAGTCTTCTCATACAAAAATTTTAGAGTGTGCAAAGATATGCACAAGCCACCTTAAAAATCAAATATTTTAAATCATCCTTTAAATGGCCAGTACCTTCAGCATTGTTATTTAATAAGGTAACTTTCAAAGGTTCTACCTTATAATACAACTATCTAGAATTGCAATAAAACCAACCCAATTAGAATACCGTTACGGTTTTTGTAAAGAATTAGAAACAAAAAAGCCATTTTTCGTAAAGAAGAATGGCTTTTTATTTGTGGTGGCAAAGACACCAATTTTAAACTTTTTTATTGGGTTTAAAGTTCATAACAATGGTTATCATATCTTTAACATCCTTCTTACTTTTAACGTAAGCCGAAAAGTTAGCAAGAATATAGCTTTTTTCATTTGGCTCCCAAATTGTAATTATAAGTTGATCTTTATCACCTTCCTTGCGTAAGCCTATGTAAGTTTTATATCCATTATAGGTTCCCATAGTAAAATACGAAGAATTACGAGTATTCCGATCAGTTATATGAGTGCCTGCCATTTTACCAATGTCATAAAATACTGTAAAATTTGTTGTACTTAATTCACCCGTATCAGAATCTCTTGATGCAGTTCTCTTATTTTTAAATGATGAAGGAACGGAAACACTATCCCTACCAAGATCTATAGTCTTCAGTCTTGCATCAAAATCTGTTTTCTGGCTGGAATATTTTTTTAATTGCTTTTTAAGACTTGATTCTATATTCTGTGCTTTGGAGTATTGTGTAGAGAATATTAGCAAAAAGAAAAGCAGCGAGGGCACATTTATAAATGTGAATTTTATCGACATTAATACTTGGATTATTTTCTAAGATAAAAGTAATCAATAAAAGCTATATATTATAGTACGCCAAAAAAGCTTAGACGCTTATGGAGGAATCAAACCGAGGATACGGGGTGAAATTTGAACATTGCGAACTGCAAACTAAACTCATTTTAATATCTTTGGTTTAATCCGCTTTTAAAAACAAGCTTAACACCATGACTATCAAACTAGTTCTAGCTATTTTGTCATACTTTACCTTGGCGATACAGCCAGACATAAATCCTACTACAGATCAACCCAAATCTGCCTTGCTTTGGACAGTTGCATGGAGCCCAAATGGAAAAGTAATTGCCGTTGGCGGCGATGATAACCTTTTGAGAATTTACGATGCCAAAAGTCTCAAACTAATACGCTATTATCCGTTAAAGGGCATGGTCAGACAACTCAACTGGCATCCTCAAAATAATGTATTGGCCATTGCCACCCATAACGAAACTTCGAGCATCTTGGATCTCGACACTAAAAAACAGATCAGGTTAAAAGGATTAACAGATGGCGCACGAGGAATTGATTGGAATTTTAATGGGCAACTTTTGGCAACCGCTGATAATGATGGCCTGATCAAAATCTGGAGCTTGAAAGGCGACTTGTTGAGAGCAATCAAAAAGGAGGATAACAATAGTTATTTTTCTTTGCATTGGCATCCTTTAAAAGATATAATTGCTGTTAGTGGCGATGACATCAGAATTGTAGACACGTCGGGAAACATCTTAAAAACAATCAGGCATAGAAAAGAAAACACAGGCATACTAGCGATCAGATGGCATCCTTCGGGCGAGTTTTTTGCAACCGGTGATTATGGGCAAGACAAAGAAGGGATCAAGTCCATCATCCAGCTATGGAAACCAGATGGCACACTGATCAAAACCTTGTACGGAAGCAATGCAGAATACAGAAATATCCAGTGGAATAAAGAAGGCACTTTATTGGCATCGACTAGCGATGCACTTCGGATCTGGAACAAGAAAGGAGCGCTTCTTTATACAGGCAAATCTGATGACCTGTTATGGGGATTGAGTTGGAACAAGGAATGTACACAAATAGTGACCACTAATCTTACAGGAAAAATAAGGCTGTGGACGGCACAGGCCAAGTTAATAGCAGGGCTGAAGGAATAAATGAACAGATGATGGTTTTATGTCCATTTACTTTATTCCTTCCCACAACGTGTTCATTTTTTTTAAAAAAATGAACACGTTGTGGTTATATGTCCAACTACTAACGGAAGAACAGGTAGAATTTTGAATCTTTTATACCTAGTAAACAAAGGGTTATTAGACCAACCGGCACTCTATCTTTCCAAATACATTATGATCAACAAGGACGACTATTACCACCATCTGAGCGGGGTTACCCAACGTGGTGCTTGGAAGCCATGGGTGATGTACATGCTAGATGCTGTAGAGAAAACAGCAGAGCTGACCAATCAATTAATCACAAGTATCCTCAACCAAATGGAAGCGACACTTGCCCATGGCAAGGCGACTATTAAATGGTACAACAAGGAAGTCAATGAGGCGATCTTTAGCCAACCCTACATCAAACCAAAATTCATCGGAGAAATCTTGGGCATTACCTCTAGAACCACATTAACTAAATACTTCGGCGAACTCGTTGCTGCAAAGATCTTGAGCCCCGCCAAGGATGGAAAAGAGGTATATTACATCAATGATGATCTTGTTCAAATTCTGAAGGGCTAAAGCAGGATTGATGATCGAAGTAGAATTACGTTTTTTGATATTTCGTAGGTCTGTAAAAGAAAAAGGCTATGAACATTAAATTCACAGCCTATTAAACGCCTATTGATGTTATTTGTGGTCTCAAAGACACCTATTTCAAACTTATTTTTGGAGGATTTGCAGTTGATTATTGACATTATGGGGCGTGAAGACGGTTTTTAAATATCTCTACGAGACGCATTTCAAACTTTTAGTATTATAAGGTGTGTAAACCGTTTATATCTATATGTCCAATTTTATGAAATAAATGAACAGATGATGGTTTTATGTCCATTTACTTTATTTTTCGGAATAAAAAATTGAACGCACTTTATCCCAAAAAGATTTTTCTTTTTTCGACACGACAACTAAATTGTCATCTGTATCTTTAATAGGGTCTAACCCTGCATTTTGATAATGATCTTTTTTTGCTTGCAAATCGGTATTCTTTACCATTTCTATTTCATCCTCGCTCCATCTTGATGACCACTCAATTTTATTTTTTCTTATCCAGTAATGAGATTTGCATTCTAAGCTCCAGCTACCTATTGAAGGCTTTAGAGAAATTGTTTCCCCATCAAAAATTAAACTCCATTCTGCAGGAGATAAAGGCGTCACTACTTCAGCCCCACAGCCACATGCACACTTGTGAATAACAGTTTCAAATGGTATCGAAACATAAATAGTGCCTTCGTCAAGAACATCAGGCATATGCTCTACAAACTTATGAATCATAATCATCATTTATAATTGAATTATCATCTATAGAGTAAAGACTATGCATCTCTTTGTCAATATCGTAATAAAAACCACATATCTTTTTCCATTTAATTATTGCCAGCGAAGCATTCAAAGCATTTAATTCTGCTATTTGAATATTTTGACCGTATTCATCATCCTCATTTCCTTCTGAAAAAGAAATTCTGCCCTTGGAAATCAATTTCTCAATCTTTCCATCAGAAGACGACGTTACTCTAACAAGACCAATTAATGAGTTGTCATCTGTAATCTCAATGCCTATCCCCACGTCAATAAAGCCAATATTTTTTTTGTTTAGATAATCAATTATAATTTTTTTCGATTCGCCTTTATCTATAGATATAAACACAAAATCCAAATCTTCTAATTCATTCAAATTTGATTCAATTATGTATTTTGATTTAGCAACTATATTTGAATGCATTCTTGAATATATCCTTTGAAAATAATCCACTTTTTTTGGTTTCTGATTAAGCACGTCTATTTCAGGGGCACCTGGTGCACGAAATGCATTATGGAGTAAAAACTCATCATTATCAAATATCCTTATTTCTTTTACAGGGCATTTCGATATGAAATCCAAAAGATATGAACCAGTTCCTCCTATTCCAATTATTCCAATTTTATGTTCTTTTAACTTAGCAGATATCACACTTATACCTGCCCTACTTGAATTGGTATCGGGGTAGTTGAATTCTGAATTTGAATTTTCAGAATCGACTAACTTAAATGTTCTCGGAGTTAGAGCACCATTGATTGACTGTGCTGGCCCACTAATAATATTTATATAGGTGACAAATTTCTCATAGTAGTTTAAATATCCCTCTACTGGCTTATTAGAAAAGGATCTGTCTACCTCAATTCCCTCAACTAAAACCGTTCTATTCTGTCCATGAACTAAGGCAGTAATTTCAGTGCCGTCCTTATTACAAGGCTGACCGCCTTGAAAGTAGGTGACATGGCTATTCGGCCGTCCTGCTTTATCTCCTGCGATTGTAAGTACAGATACCAAAGTGCCAAAATTCACTTTTCTATCTGAATTTACATAAGGTATATTGCTAACAAGTATATGACTTCCTTTTATGGATATTTCATATCCCTCATCCCTCAGCTTTTTGAGGTCAGGACTATGATCTATTAGTTTGTGTGACATTGAATCTCATCCCATCTTTAACTTTAACTTTATCCCCTTTTACCATTATCCCTTCTGGTTTTTCATTTTCTCCTTTTTTGTAAGTTACTGTGTAAGATACGTTGGGGTCTTGAGAAATTGATCCAAATGCTAGAATAATGACCTCATCGAAATCAATTTCCTTTTCTGACCAAATTTTCTCTCTTGCATTGACAAGAATTGTATATTCTTTGTTTTGGCCAGGGGCAGTATCTTTTCCGCCTTCCTTTTGTTCTTTATTTTCCATAACTATTTAATTCAAAATGATTTAAGCACAAATGCATAATCTTTATAACTTATTATATTTTTTTCCTCGTAATTACCTTTCCAAGCAAGTTCGTTATGACTTACTTCCTTAATTTCACTAGCGGAATGCCATTTAAATTTCTTAATAACTTCATTTATTATCGACAATTCAGAAATCTCAAAGAGCGATTCGTCAAATGTTAGCTGAGGAATGAAGAAAGAACCTTCATAATCTCTTTCCTCTGTATGAACCCTATTTAAAAACTCTCCTTTAGCAATTTCATCATACAATTTATCATAGTTTGCAGGAACAGGTCCATATTTAATAGCTCTGTAATCCAATCCAGTAATACCATAACCAGTATTCTTAAATGCTAAAAAGTCACTATAAAATAAAAGCTTATTTAGTTTGGTTTTCCAGGTATTTGCATTATCAGAAAAAAATATTATCATATGAGATATTTTTTCTAAGCTCGGCATTCGGTAACCAGTATATTGATCAGGAACTATTTTATTGAACAATTCTTTGATTGTTTTATCATAATAATGGTTTACTTCTTGTTGTTCAAGAAGTTCATCTACCCGTTTTTTGATCTTTTTGAATTCTTTAGGATCGATCAATTCTTCACTAGCCTTTAAGAATTGATCGAACTCTTGTGGATTCTCTGCCGCCATAATCAACCTCCCATTTCCAACACTCGGAACCTCGCCTTGTTCATAAAGTCTATAACTGTTCGCCCCCAGCCCAAGGATTTCAGACATTTTTAAAGCTGACACGCCATATTTGGATCTAATTCTTTTGATTTGATCAGGAAATGGTAAGCCATACCTATCTCTATACTGATTGTAGACTTGATTTAAATTTAAAGCATCCAACTCACTTGTGGTGAACTCTTCATTTGACGTTTCACACAAATAATAATGTTCTGTTATCTCAAAATCACTTTTACGAAAAGTGAATCTATTTATTTTTCTTTCTAAGTGAGCTGGCCCTTTAGTGAATGGACTATCTATTGATTCGTAAATCATTTGAATGGATATTTTATTGTTCTTATTGGATAATGAAAACTAATGCAAATCACAGGTTTGTTTAAATTGCCCAAGGATATCTTAATATATACTTCTTTATTTTTTATTGTTTTCCCGAATTCCCATAAATCGGATCCACCAGAATCGTCTTTTGTAGGCCCTTTATAAAAATCTTCTACAATTAATTTTTTTAAATGCTCTCTGACCACGAGATTAGTTAGCTCTAAATCCAACATTGTTTGAAGATTTTCACTTCTTTCTCTTTTAATTATCACATCAAAAAATGCAATCTTTTCTTTAAACCCCCTTAAAAACCGTTCTACATCTTCTTTTTTGGCGTCCATGACTGCATTTTATTTTTCATTTTATAGTTGTAAATATAGAAATAAACATTACAATATCAAACTTTAAAGTTGTATAAACATTCATATGTTGTTTAATTAAAAAAGTTATAAAATACCTAAACGCTCAATCAAACCTCAAAAAGCAATCAAACTTTTAAGAGAACATGGTCATGATGTCAGTTATGAACAAGCTGAGTTAATATTAGACTTCATGTACAAATTTGGCCAATTAGCAATTGATATATATGTACCAAAAAACGAAAAAGGTGACGAGAATCGAACCCCCTAGAACGGCTGTTAATCCACTTTTTACCTTAGATTTTTAAAACTAGCCTCGAAATCCCCATTTTTAGCTAAAATTTATCGAATCCCAGAACAGAGGCTTTCTCTAATTATATCTTATTAATAAACAGCAGTTTATACTATAAAATAACAACGGGAGTAAAGTTTAAAAAACTCTATTCCCGTGAAGTGGTCCCGACGGGAAAAGAAGAATCCCGTTGTTATATGTTTTAAGGCCTATTTTTGCAACGAAAACTATCAAAGTGCTCACCAAAACCGTTTAGTATGTTTTGGCCCCAAATGATATTCTAAGTTAGTGAATATATTATTTAATGCAAATTAAGTTGAAAACTAAAGCCGGCACAGTGAGTATCAAAAACAAATTTTCTTAATAAGAACAGTTTTAACAATTGTCTAACTGCGACAATCACCATTAATCGTTTTTGTATTCGGATTTTTTATTTGATATTGCTTTATGAAATTAACGCAAATTACTATCAAAAAACTTCATGGCTATCTTAACTCTGATTTCAGCCTTAAAGATGACCTCGTACTTTTAGTTGGAATTAATGGCGCAGGTAAGACTAGTACTTTGAATGCTATAAATTGGATGCTCAATATGGATATGGGCAAGCTTTTTACTGAGGCATTTGAGCTTATCGATTTAAAATTTGAATATTTAAATGAAAATTTTAGATTTTACGCTGAACAGAATAACGAACATTGTACAATATATTTACAAAACATAACGACCGGTCACTCCTTCCCACCTCTAGTTTCAAAACTTTTCTCCGATCCTATTGAACTCTTGAAAAGTCCTTCAAAAAAAGCACGGGCTTTTGAGTTTGCTAATACATCTACACCTGAACCTGCAGAAATTGAAACTTGGGAATTTATTAAAAAACTACCTAGTCCCATGATTATTGGATTAGATAGAACCCTTTACACTTCCAAGAATAAAGAAATCATCGTTGAGGAGCAAGAATTTGCTAGAAGGGAATCCTCCGAAGCTCATAATAAAATAACAACTCCCCTGCAAATGGTTTCGATGCTACTCCAAAGACAGTATGCGGTTCATACGGGTGAGTTATTAAAGCTTAATCGTGTCTTGAATGAGACAATTCTTCTTTCAAGTTTCGAAAAAATATATACTACGGAACAAATTGCTGAAGATTTATCTGCTCCAACCCCAGCTTTAGATGAAATCAAGAATGTTAGGAATAAAGTCATCCACTTTTTGGAAGACAATCATAACTCTCAGAGAACTAAAGTAAATGAAAATACATCTCTGCAAAACCTATCAACAGATAAAATAAATGAATATTTCGATTCTTTAACGGAAGTTCTGAGCCAAAAAAGTAAATCTGAAAAAGGTTTCGATTTGGCTTATATAATGAATTTAAGTCAAATTAGTAGAGTAAACCGCCTCATAAATGCCTTTAACGATTTTGAATTGAAATCACAAAAGGAAACTGCTCCATTGGATGAGTTTTTAGATGTAGTTAATGGTTTTTTTAAAGACTCTGCTAAAAAATTATACTTTACTAAAGGTACTGGATTATTACGATACGATGTAATAGATACAGAGGGTAAAGTGAAATATTCAGGGAACAATATCAACACTTTATCATCAGGTGAAAGACAAATTCTGATTCTACTTACCTATATAAAATATCGTATGGAACGGGTCTTTCTAATTGATGAACCTGAACTTTCTTTACATGTCAAATGGCAGGAGGATTTCTTAAATGCAATACAGCGCATTAAGCGCAAAGGCATTCAAATTATTATTGCGACTCACTCTCCAGAAATTATTGGCAACTACCGTGAGAATTGTAAAATACTAAATCCATACCAATAATGGAAAACATATTAGTCGCTGTCCCCCAGAGGTCGAATGTCGCTAGGCATAATATTGGAATACTATACGATCAGTTCAATGACATTAATTTTTATTTCGAAGACCGGGGTAAAGAGCATTTCTACTATTCACTTTTTAAGAAGTTATTTCCTGAGCTTAAATTTGAGAAAATAATCACACTTGATGGGAAGCAAAATATAAAAAATGCTTCAGCGCTCACAGAGGGCAGTAAAAAAGATGTCTATATTGTTGACCAAGATTTCGACTCTATTTTTAATACCATCGAAATAAGAATTAACCTGTTCTATTTGGATAGGTATTCCATAGAAAATTATCTTATTGAAAAGGCAGCATTTTACGAGATAATAAAAGAAGAGAGAGTTACGATAAATGATAACGACATAGAGCAAAACTTTAAAATCGATGAATTTTTAGCAAGTTTAAAAACCCTGCTTATAAATTTATTTTTGTGTTTTCCGCTAGTTTATAAATATCAACTCGCTTGCGGATATTACAACTTGAATGTAGCTCGCGACATAGATTTTAACACATCCCCCATATCGTTTAAAGCAAATTATGTTTCTGATTATATTCAAACTGTTAAAAATATTTTGGAGAAAGATCATCCTCAAGTCGACTTTGAAGCGGAAGTTAACTCCTACAATCAACATTTTGAAGATGATTTTTTTAGCATCAATACTCCAGGCAAGTATCTCATGAGTCTAATTAAGTACAAAATAACAAAAGAATTCGGCATTATTAATCATTCTACAAATGAAACTTTCAATATTAGAGCCGGAAAAAATTGTGATTTAAATTCTTTAAACTTCTTGAAGGAAAAAATTAATTTGTTCATTAATTAAATAGTTTCAGTTATGATAAAACATTTGAAAGGCCATTTGAGACCCGAATGATCGAAGTTCGCCACTATAAAAAGTCGATGTCCAGAGATCTTTCGTTTCAGCTCACGCCCCGCCACGTCTCAGAAAAATTGTTATTGGAACTCACTATCGAATCGTTAAGGATTATTCATAAATATTTCCCACGTTAATGGAATGCTAACAAGCGATTTTTACGAATTTTCACTCAATACCATAGCTTTATACGGGCTGAATTAATTTTAATAGTCTAATTATCAATATAATAACATTATTTATGCATACTAACATTTTTTTTGTTAGTATGCATTTTTTTTGTTAGTATTGTAAAAGCATGAAAGAAATCCAACGGTACATTCAGGATAGTTTTGGGCTTCCTATCAAATTCACCAAGTTTCCAGAGGCACAACTACGGGAGCTTCCCTTATACCTAAAAGCGGGATATGAGTTGGAAGAAGCACATCTTGCCCGTTTGAAACTGATTTTTGCACGCCCGAAGTTGCAGGAATATACACCTGGACAACTGGAAAAGCAGCGGAAAATGTTAGCTGAGCACCTTAAAGCCATCATTATTTTCGTACTTGATGAGATAGAGCCCTACATCCGTAAAAGAATGATTGGTGCTGGAGTAGCTTTTCTAGAGGTCGGTAAACAACTTTACATACCCGAACTGCTGCTAGAATTGAACGACCTCAAGAAACAGCATCTTAACGAAGAATCGAGAAAGTCACATTTGAGCATCTCTACCCAAGTTGCCGTACTCTACCATCTTCAGGTTGGATCCATTGAAGAACTACCTTTAATTTCCCTTGCAAAATTATTTGACACCAATGCGATGGCCATTTCCAGGATCGTAAAAGAACTGGACCAACAAGAGGTTATCATCATTGAGGGAACGAAAGAGAAATCAATCCGCTTCAAGGCAAAGGGGAATCGGCAAATTTGGGAATCAGTAAACCCCATGATGGTTTCACCGGTAAGAAAAATATACTATACCGATCATCCACTGGATGTTGAGCCCAAAGTAATCCGATGCTTCGACACTGCTCTTGCAGAATACTCCCATCTCTCTCCTGGACGGCAGCCCGCCTATGCGGTTAGCCGATTTGACTTTAATGCACTTGCTGAAAAAATAGAGCTGCATAGTCATCCAAGTGGCAATTTTCGTTTGGAAGAGTGGGCCTACGATGCTTCTAAATTATCAGGAAAAAACATTGTAGACCCACTTTCGCTCTATTTGAGCATGCGCGACCAAGATGATGAACGGATTAAAATGGCTTTAGAACACATGATAAACGAACTCAAATGGTAAAAGGACTTGAACGGTTGCGTTCCTACTTCGAACACTATACACAGCACTACATTATCATCGGAGGAACGGCCTGCGAAGTCAGGCTAGAGTCCCGTGGAATTGATTTCAGGGCCACCAAGGACGTCGATATGCTCATCATTATCGAAGCAATCGACAACAAATTCCTGCAGGCCTTTTGGCAACTGATACGCGATGGGGAATACATCAACCGCAACATCGAGGCCACCGAAAAAAATTTCTTCCGATTCAGCCAGCCCCAAGCCGAAGATTTTCCTGCCATCATTGAACTATTTTCGCGCAAACCAGACGCCATCATTCTGCCGAAAGATTTCCACCTCACCCCTATCCCAACAGATGAACAGCTTTCCAGCCTATCGGCCATGCTGCTCCATGATGAATACTACGAATTTACGCTGAACAATTGCGATGTTCAGGACGGGCTAATGGTCGCCAACGAACGCGCACTCATTGTACTAAAAATAAAAGCCTACCTAAATAACCTCCAACGGAAAGCCGAAGGTCACGAAATCCAATCTAACGATATCGAAAAACATAAAAAAGATGTTCTTAAATTGGCTGCAACTTTAGCCAGCACCGATCAGGTCGATTGTCCCGATATCATCAAAGCCGATATTGCAAACTATATTAGCATACTCGAGGAGGAGAAATTCGACATTACCGGACTTGCGAGGGAAGCTAAACTGGGAACAATTACCCTAACGGACATTACAGCGCAACTTGCCATTGTATTTGCTCTATAGGAAATCCTAGCAGAAAAGCAAACACGGTTGAACAAACGTCATTCGAGTTGATTTATTTTTCATAAATCACTAGGATTCATAACCTTAACTCGTTAATTTAGTTTCTAACTGCCTCGTTTGATTTGTCAACGACTCTATTTAAACCGATTATGAAAAAAACGCTCTTCAAAAAAACCATACTTTTCCTATTGACCTTTGGTCTGCTTCTCCAAAATGCAAGTGCTCAACTCTCCAAGGAAGAAATGCTAAAAAATCTACAGGGAACAGTAACCAATGTCGCCTCCGACCTGATTAGTAGCATGGCCAAAAAGGCCACTCAACCCAAGAAAGCCAAATTTGACACCAGGAGCAAAGATTTTGATAAAGTATTGCAAAATTTGGCTGAGGACTTAGCTGCAAAAGTCGCCAAGAAAAACAAATTTAAATTGGCCCTAGCTGACTTTCAATCAGATGATCCCAAATCTCCAGCGAATTATATTCGTGAAGAGATCGAGATGCACTTGATCAATGCCGACAAAATGTTGATCATGGATAGAAAACATATCCAAGCACTCATTAAGGAACACAAGCTTGGATGGGAAGGAATGCTTGATGAATCGGTTGCTAAGAAATCAATCGCTTTTATCCAAGTAGACGGTTGGGTACTGGGAGAGATCACCACCTTTGGCAACCAGGTCAAAGTCCAGTTGAAAGCGATCGACATCTCCAATTCACAGATTTTCGCGGTTGCCACCAGCGAACTGCTCGACATCAAGGTCCTGAAAGACTGTACCGAATGCAATGGAGCAGGCATGCGCCTATCAAAAGCCTCATGCACGCACTGTGGAGGAAAAGGAGGCCCTAGATGCAGCGTTTGCGATGGTAGAGGCTCAAGTGGTCTAGGCGGAACCTGTGAATTCTGTATGGGAAAGGGAAAACAAGTTTGTAAGGAATGTTCGGGTACTGGACAGATGAACCTGTCGAGCACCTGTACAAGATGCAAGGGCACGGGCCAACGATCTTAGCCTGTAAAACCTGTTAAATACTACTGGAGATTTTGGTAATGCTCTTGATAATAGGTAAGCAGTTTTTTCATCGCTAATGACCTAGCACCATCTTGATAGTCGTGGGGAGCGGCGATTTCATTAACCTGAAAACTGTTCACCACGGTTTGCGTAAGGCAAGAAATTACAATTACCTCAAGCTTTACACGACATACATAATTCGTCCAGGTCCCTTTACCTATCTCCTCGGTATACCGGCCAATGGCTATCAGATCCGTAAAATTTGGCAGTTGCAACGTTTCAAAGACCTGAGATTCTGCATTCAAGATTTCATCCAAATAATCAGAAGCAAACAATCGCTGCTTAAACAAGGAAGTGGATACCTTGAGGCCCTGCTTACGATAAAAAGCTGCGATATCATTGGATAGCGAAGACATGGGCTTATTCCCTTTGTCCAAGATGACAAAAGCAATATCTTGTTTAATCTTGTTATCACTGATAAAGTCCTCGACAGTCGTGCCTTCGGGTAACTCGCCCTGAGAGGCAAATAAGCCATCATTACTTTGCGCCAGCTTTTTATAAAGTTCATTTTCCGAGAAGGGCTTCAACTTGATCTTCTCGTCCCAAAGCATCGCCCAACCGTAATTAATGTACCCCCCATTGAGGCCCCCATCTCCCATCCCGATCACCTGGTTCCCCAATAAAATGGGCGAACCCGAATTCCCAGGCAACATCCGCCCATTCAAGGCCAACACTTCTTGTAAAACCCCTGGACTGTTCCGAGTACCAAGTGCTTTAACCAAGTTAGCGGGAACATAGCTTTGTAAAGGAACAATTGGCGTCTCATTGTCCAGTTCAAGGTTAATATTTTGCTTTCCCTCCACAGCCATTTGAAAACCTTGGACAGAAACTTTTTTTCCTTTTAATTCCGCAGGCTTTACATCCTTTCTTAGCTCAAACCCCTCCTGCAAAGGCAACCCGTCAAGTGCTGGCGAACTAAGCACACAAATATCATTTATCACGTCCCAGCTCAAAATACGAACATTTTGAAAAGTCTCACCTTTATACCGTTGCACGGTAATATTCACATTCCCCGCCACCCCATGCAGCGCGGTGATGATGCCCCTTATGCCTTTAGCCTTAAAACCCGTTTGAATGGAGCGAACACTTTTGCCCTTTACGATCTTCTCGATATTGATCCGATAGATATCCTGCTGACTCCTCACCGTTGATCCAACAAAGTTCAAAAGCACCAGAAAGCTCATCCAAAGTGCTACTCGCATACCATAACCGTTAAGATTTTTTTAATTTCTTCGGGTTTATCTTCACCCACACTATCGATCAAGGCATTGATTTTTGGCTCGCCAAAACCACGAAGCGACCCGATCAAAGCACTTCCAGAATACGCCTTCACTGCATTACAGAGATCAACCTGCTCGGCGAAAAGTACGGTACTGTGAGAATCAACCATTTTAGCTTCCATTACCTGTCCATTTGCGGATTTAGGGCTTAATAGATCATGCGTCCGAACGTATATCCCTAAAAAAGCGCCTGCAGTTAAGCCCAGAACCAAACACAAAACAGGCGCGACATGCACCTTGCCGATAAAAGGCAAAACTTCATTTTTTTTGGCAGGTTCAATCGAAACCCATAAGGTAAATAGGGAAACCACAAAGGTCAAGATACAGGAAACCACCGTTTGGATAACTGGAGAAACCGATAGCCCCGTTAAAACCCCAATACATATCCCAATTAAGATAATTGGTAACAGCACATTTAAAAAACCTATTTTCATAATATGAGAAGCGTTAAATATCTGATTTACAATGTGAATATATTCAGAATTTTTGCAGAATAAAAATAAAAATTTGTCTACGAAATTTTTTCAAGGCTCATCTTATCTAGGTACAATAGAAATGGTAAATCAATCGAATACTCAACACCTAACACCGATTATTATTCAGGAACGTTAGGATGATTAGCTAAAACCTTCTTCATTTATGTTTAGTCGTTTAAGATTTATAATTTCCACTACTCCAATTAAACCGCTAATTAACCCAACTATGATCGATAAGTATTTGATGATATCGCTATCTAAGAAATTTTTTGAAACATGCTCTCCATTAATCTTCAGTTCACCATTCCCACGAAATTTTGAATCAAATAAAGAGCTTTTATTATAATTAATTGGGGTAATTATTGGATCGTCATTAAACACAAAGTTTTCTAGTTCACTGATTTCAATATTCCTAGAAGGGCTGAGACTTATCTCCTCTTCATTGAATTGGCAAATCCCAATTGCCTCATCACAAGCTATTCGGGACAAATTCTCTCCAAAGAAATAAATACCGTTGTGGTTGGTTAATCTTGGCAAGGCCCAAAATTTTGCAGAAATATTTGACCCAGGCAATTTCTCAAGGGAATGAAAAATATATGTGGTGTCAAGTCTATTCTTTAAGCTCTTGAACTCTAGATCATTTAATGGAATTGGATTAATCATGATTTCACCACCAGCAGTGTAATCAATCAATGGACCTCTAATAGAATCCATCGATTTCTCCATTTTATCACTTGATGGACTTATTGAAATTCTTGCAGTAAAGCCGACTTCAAGCATAATCAGACAAGTTATATCTTCTCCAAAGAGTGAAAGTTCCAGAAATTCTTCGTTATAACTTATCGATTTTGGTTTACTATTCAACAAAATTTTTGGCCCTAATACATCTATCATAGGAAGTTCGTAAGAATTTTCATCTTTATCAGCAGAAAAAATTTCCTGGATATCGAAATTATTTCCATTCTTGAAATTGGAGGAGGGTTCTTTAAAAACATTTATTGTTGAGTTTTTCTGCGGTATTAATGCTGCAATCGGGTATTCGGAGAGCAGATCCACATTCAGCGAACTTTTGGAGCCGTGAAGCGCTAAAAACGCAGTTGAATCCAAGGTTTTGTGATATACTATTTTCGATGAAAGCCTTTCACTTATATTCATTCTACCTGAGTAATAATATGTCAAAAACTCCTTCTTTACATCATCATGCACTTTTCCTTTGAATATATAAATATCAGTTTTAAAATTAAAATGTGGATCTGGCAACATATTTTCTGTTGGGCTTGATATAAAAAATTGATTAAATGAGCTCGTATCCGAAAAATTTGGATGTATCTTAAAGGACTTAGAACAAAACTCAACTCCTCTTCGTGGCTTTCTAAAGATACCACCTGATAAAGGGCTCATACTTAGCTCTTCTCCCTCTGGAACTTGAGGGGTATTATAACTAAGAGAAATGTTACCAGCAAACACAACATTTCCATTAATATAGCCTGAACGAAAGCACGTTGAATAAAGAAATGATCCTATACAGATAACGACACAACCTACCAGTAGGTAAAATTTGAGACTTAACTTGCTAAAGAGTAATTTTATTTTAACCAAAAGTTTATCTAAGAGTATGTAAATGAGCTGAATATAAAATGGCTTTTTTGGGCTTTTTAGTTGCTGTTTCCTCGCCTCACGATTTTGTCGTCTCCTGATATTTCTTCCATTTTGGTTTGAAGTGGTCATAGATATAAAGACTTGATAATAAATTCATTGAATTTAAAATTAAGTAATTTTAAACTCAATTATTTCGAAATTGAAAAATTCATGATTTTTTAGCATGCTTTTGAGTCCAATCCCTGAGAGATAAATTCCACAAAGAAAAAGCTTCAAAAAAAGGGCTACCAAACGGCAGCCCCCTGGAAATATCAATAAATTTGACCCCTTTTCAGTGAGTCGGTGTTTTGTGAGTTGCGACTCACTGAATGACTCACTGAGCATATGGGATTTATCGTACTTTTTAACCTGTTTGTAAAAACACAAAAGGCCGCTAACTTATCGTTTGCAGCGTTTTATAAATTTTGATATCCTTTTTAGTGATCCCGACGGGAATCGAACCCATATCTAAAGTTTAGGAAACTTCTATTCTATCCGTTGAACTACGGGACCAGTTTGGATTGCAAATATCGTCTTCCTAAAGCAGATTTAAAATATTTTTCTCTTTTAATTGTTTCTCCATTATTATATACTCTACAAATAACAAAATTAAAGCCACAAGCTAGCTTTCTACAGAAGAAACCCTACATTTAATTACAGATGGCCACCAGAGAAACTCATTATATTATTTTTTGTACTACTTCAATTTGGGTGCACCACAGAGCAAATCGAAGAGTATAATCTTAAGTCAATTATAGAAAGTAAAGTTAAAACAGCAAATGAATCGGGCCTCGAAGTAAAACTTAACTTTTGCAATAACAATAATTTTAGTTGGAATAAAATAATAATCTTAACCCCATACATGCCTGCCGAAATGGTTAAGGAGCTAAAATTGGTTAATTCTAAATTTATTGAGAAGAAGTTGCCAGAGCTTGGACTAGACGAAGATAAATGTATTTTGCTATTCGTTAAGAAGAATGTGATTGTAAGGTATAGTTATATATCTCGTATGCTTTTAGATTTTAGCAGAATTAATGATAAGCATAGCGCCGAAATAAGCAGAAATATTGCTTGCGAACAACTATATATTAAAAAGGTTAAAAAAACGATTAAGATATATTACCAAAAAACCTAACGCTCTTTCCTTTTAGCGCACCGGTTAGCTTCCCATTTAATAATTGCTCGCACTGAAGCGCATACAATATAGGTGTCTCTTTAGGCAGTGATGTAAAATCAAACTGTGCAGTACCGTTTTTTTCACCAGTCTGAACCACCGCTTCCAAAATTTCGTTAGGATAAGGAATGAGTAATGTCTCGTCTGTTGCAATACGTAAAATACTTAAACGATAACCTGTGTCTACCTTTAAATTATAACTAAGAACAATGGAACTACCTGAGCTGTCTAATCTAAAATCCCCTTGCTTTGAGGTCGAATAATCATATCTCATTTCCATCTCTCCAAAATCACTATAGTTATACCCTTTTCCAGCCTTCTTCTGCTTACGGAAAATTGAAATCAATCTACTCCAAAATGTTCCTTCCTTAAAGCCTGGAGCAAACTCATTTACAGCATCGAAAATTATTTTTGCCCTTAAGTTTGCTTCATTCTGATTAGAAGAACTTATTTTCATCCCCTCAGCTAAAGTAACCGCTGTATAGGTGCCTCGCTTTGCCCTACTATGCGCCCCATAAGCTGTGCTATCTACAAAGGTTATTCCCTCTATGGTTCCACTTAATTTCATAATTGATCTTACTTTTGCCATAAAATCACTATATTTAAATTATCATTAAAAATCATCCATTCGGATAGATACTATTTCAAAAATACATTATATTTCTTATATTGTTATAGCGACATTAAAGCGAGGTTATCGCGACCTTATAGCGACTTGTGTTCAAGAAGGGCTCGAGTCTAATCCGACTCTAGTTCGAGAAAGCTTCGCAAAGCAGTTTACTTAGCACTAAATTTTAATCGATTCGACAACCCCAAAATGGACATTTTGTCGAACAAAGGTCGGCCTCACCTCGAACGCTTCACGAACCTGCTACAGCTCTGTTACGGAGCAGTTAGGAAGCCGAACCAAACAAGTGTCAACCAACTCACATTTATCTTCACCTTAAACTTCCCTTAACATGGTCTCATTAAATTTGACCAGCCCATTAGTAATTTTTTTGATAAGCATGGTTTATCTACCCCGAAGAAATACAGGAATGGTATATTTAGCTAATTTTAATTTGAAATGGATTCAAGAAGAGATTTTCTAAAGAAAGCCGCGCTACTTACTGGTAGTGCAATGATGATAGACGGATTGGCACGTGCAATGGCCATTAATCCTGCCATAGGAAGCACCTATTTAGATGCCGAGCACATTGTGATTTTAATGCAGGAAAATAGATCGTTCGACCATTGTTTTGGAACCCTACAAGGTGTAAGGGGATTTAACGATCCTCGAATAGTGAATTTACCTAATCAAAGGCCAGTTTGGCTACAAACTGATGCATTAGGGCATACCTATGCACCCTTCAGATTAAACATAAAAGATACCAAGGTAACATGGATGGGCGATTTACCCCATTCGCGTGCTAGCCAAGTAGATGCAAATAACTATGGTAGATATGACAAATGGCTAGTTGCCAAAAAATCGGGCAACAAAAAATATGCAGAAATGCCTCTAACATTAGGTCACTTTACGCGTAACGACATTCCTTTTAACTACGCTATGGCGGATGCTTTTACCATATGCGACCAGAACTTTTGTTCGGCAATGACGAGCACCACCCCTAACCGTTCTTTCTTTTGGACAGGTAAAATTACCGAAGAAACCAAGGGTTTGCCAAAAGCCCACATCCGAAATACCGATTTTAGCCATGCTAAATTAGGCTGGCAAACCTTTCCAGAACTATTAACACAAAACGATATTTCGTGGAATTTTTACCAAAATGAGATTAGCTGTGGCGGCGGTTTTGTTGGCGAAGAAAGGGCATGGTTAGCCAACTTTGGCTGTAATTTACTTGAGTTTTTTAAAGCGTATAACGTTAAATTTTCGGAACGCTACATTGCCAATTTACAAAAACAAGCCGAAACCCTACCTGCCGAAATTGATAAAATTCAAGAAGCAAGCCCAGCCGATGAGCAAGCCGCAATTAAAGCAAGAACAGCCCTAAAAAACAAACAAGAAGCATTAGATACTGCCCGCAACGAGCTAAAACAATGGAACAAGGAAAGCTATGAAAAACTAACTGCAAAGCAGAAAACACTTTACCATAGCGCATTTACCATTAACGCTGGCGACCCAAATTACCGAAAAATAGTAGAACTCACCTATATGGATAATGGCATCGAGCGCAAGCTAAAAGTGCCAAAGGGCGATGTATTACATCAGTTTCGAAAAGATGTAGATACCGGAAAACTACCAACGGTATCATGGTTGGCAAGTCCACAAAACTTTTCCGACCACCCAAGCGCACCTTGGTATGGAGCTTGGTATGTATCGGAAGTTCTAGCCATCCTTACCAAAAATCCCGAAGTATGGAAAAAAACGATTTTCATTACTACATACGACGAGAATGATGGATATTTTGATCACGTTGTCCCATTTTCTATCCCCGACACAAATATTCCAAGTAGTGGAAAAGTATCTCTAGGAATAGAAACTGAAATAGAACACGTACGAATCGCGAATGAAATTAAACAGGGCATTCCAAAAAATCAGGCACGGGAAGCACCTATCGGATTAGGATTTAGAGTACCTCTAATTGTAGCTTCTCCATGGAGCAGAGGCGGAAAAGTATGTTCTGAGGTTTTCGACCACACCTCTACCTTGCAGTTTTTGGAGCACTTTACAAACAAAAAATTCGGCAAATCGATTAAGATCAACAACATAAGCGAATGGCGTCGCACCATTTGTGGCGATTTAACTTCTGTGTTTAGTCCTTACAATGGAGAAATCCCCGAAAAAATCCCCTTTTTAAATCGCGATAAAAACATTGAAACCATTTTTAACGCTAAGTTTAAGGAAGACCCATCGGCATTTAAAAAATTATCACCCGAAGAAATTGCAGAACTTACAGAAAACCCTTCTTCTTTCTCTTTACAAGAAAAAGGAACGCGCTCGGCCTGCGCATTGCCTTATGAGTTGTATGCTGATGGTAATTTAACCGCCGACAAAAAGGGTTTTGAGTTAAATTTTGCTGTGGGCAATGCTATATTTGGCCAAGGTGCTGCCGGCAGTCCATTTACAGTTTATGCACCTATTAAATTTAATGGAGAAGAAGTAGGGAGAAATTGGTCGTTCGCGGTTAAAGCCGGCGACCGTATTGCATACCAATGGCCGTTAGAGGCCTTCGAAAATGGCAATTATCAATTGCGCTTACATGGGCCCAATGGATTTTTTAGGGAGTTCAAAGGCAATGCAAGTAATCCGTTAGCTAAAGTGACCCTTACTTATCAAAAAGCATTAAAACTAACCGGAAATGTGTTGATTAACTTAGTTAATAACGGCTCCAAGTCCTTAACTTTTATCATCGCTGATAAGGCTTACAAAGCGAAAGAAATACACCAAGAAGTACCTGCTAAAAACAAAGCTCAGGTACTCATAAATCTCGAAAAATCTTTTAATTGGTACGATATAAGTGTAAAAGTAAAAGGCAATGCAACATTCGAAGAACGCTTTGCCGGGAGAGTAGAAACAGGTTTGGAAACGAAAACAGATCCGCTTATGGGAAAGGTTATTTAAGTCATTTTTTTGCAACCAAAAGAAACTATAGCGCGCCTTAGTCTTGGTTTTCTGAGGTGCCTAAGGTGGTAAAAAATAAGCGCCATACTAACAAATAATAAGCTAAGATTTTCCAAGACCCTCTAATATGGTGAAGATGCAGCCAATGTTTATTTCTTCCGCATTGGCAACGCAAAACAAAACTTAGAGCCCCTGCCTGGTGTACTATTTACCCAAATTCGGCCATGTTCTCGCTTAATAATTTCGGCAGAAATGTACAGGCCTAAGCCTAAGCCCGGAAAAGTATGTTGCATATCTCCACTTACGCGATAAAATTGATCGAAAACCTTATTCAGTTTATCTTCGGCTATGCCTACACCAAAATCTTCAACGCATAAGGTTACTTCATTTTCGTTAACCTGAGTATGGATAATTATTTGTTTTGCTTCTGGCGAATATTTAATGGCATTGCTAACCAAATTGGTAATCACTTGGCCTATACGTTCCTTATCGCCGTATACAATACCAATATTTTGCAAATTTTCGATTAGCTGATGCTGCTCTGTTGTTCGTTGTAGATCTTCAACAATTTCAATTACGAGCTCATTAAAGTCGAAGTTCCGATCGTTAAACTGCAATTTGCCCGAATTAATTTTAGTTACATCTAACAAATCGCCTATTAAACTCGTTAGGCGATTAATTTGCATATCCATTTTCTTAATCATCCCCGCCTCTTTTTCTTCTCCTTTTTTAAGCAACATGCGCTCTAAAATCTGGGTATATGCCTTAATGCTGGTTACGGGCGTTTTTAACTCGTGACTGGCAATACCGATAAAGTCGTCTTTTTGCTGTTGCAAATGTTTTTGCTCGGTAATGTCTACACAAGCACCAATGTATCCACTAAAATTATCTTGGGTATCATATTGTGGTTTCCCTGTGGCTACACACCAGTGGATAGTTCCATCAACATGTACAATCTTAAATTCTACCTCAAACATCTGTTGATGCAGGGTAGCTCTCAAAAATCTATTCCTAACCTTTTCTCTATCCTGATCTAATACTGAAGCAAGCCATCCAGTACCCAATTGTGATTCATAAGCTAAGCCCACCCAATCTACCCAGGTCTGATTAACATAGGTTAGTGAGCCTTTATCATTGCTCATCCATAAACCTGTTGGAGCGGCCGTGGTAATGCTACGCAATAACTGTTCGCTATCTGCCAATGCTTGCTTAGCTGCCAATTCGGGGCGTTGGTCGCGCATTACTGCTCCTATGCCTATGATTTCTCCTGTTATAGGATCATTAATACGCATGCAATTATTAAAAACCGGAAATACTTCGCCCGTTTGTAAATGCTTTACCATCATCCTTCCGGCCCACTGCCCCTTACTGATTACGGTAGGCAAGACCTCATTTTGTACAAGGTCGAAATCTTCGGGTGCATGTAATTGTGAAATTGGGGTGTTTAGTACCTCTTCTTCAGTCGTAAAGCCAAGCATTTTTCTGCCAGCATCGTTAATGTAAGAATTAATACCATCCATTCTTAAAATAGACATCAGATCTACGCTATTTGCCACTAACGTAATTAGTTTCTGTTGCTCTTCTCTTGCTTGTCTGCGTTCTGTGATATCGATTACCGTACCCAATATTCGAGTTGCTTGATGCATTTTATTGTAAATCACCTTTCCCTCTACTCGGGCCCAATGAATCGATTTATCAGGCCAGATTATCCTTGCCTCGTAAAGTAAAGCTCCTGTTATTAAAGCTTCTTCATGCGCTTTTAACCTTAAAGCTAAATCGTCTTCATGAAAAACAGCGATGTATTCCTTTCTTGATACCGGCTTTTCAAAACCAAATATATTGGCAAAAAGTGTTGAGGTAGACATTTCACTCGTTAAAAGATTAAGGTCAAATGTTCCCAAACCAACCGCGTCAACGGTAAGTCGGGACCGCTCTTCTGCCTCTTCAATTAGTTGCTTGGCAACCACCTCTTCGGTAACTTCAATAACCATTGCAATTACGCCGCTTATCGATCCGTCATCTTCATAAAAAGGTTCATACACAAAATTCAGGTAAGCTGTTTCTAGTATTCCATTTCGCATTAAAGGGGAGGCTGATGCTTGAGCCTTGAATGGAACTCCAGTTAAGCGCACTTCATCGAGCAGTTGCTCATAACCTAAATCTTTTGCATGATGAAGCACATCAAAAACAGATTTGCCAAGCATTTCATTTACCGTAGTCCCATAAATTTCGCACAGCGGTGGATTAATCAGATCAACAATATATTCAGGACCTCTAAAAATTGCAATGCCTACTGGTGCTTGCATAAATATAGCATACAGCTGTTTACGTTGGTTTTTAAGGGCTTCGACCCCTAATTGCTCCCGTTCCCTTAATTTATAAACCTCGGTTACATTAATTGGCGAATGGATAAAGTAGATTACTTCTCCGTTGTCGTCTAAAACGGGTGTATTGGTAGTTGTCCAATAACGCTCTTCAAACTCATTTGTACCTCTAATGGGGATATCATACCTATAATTACTCATGGTATGCGGCTTTTTTGTTTTTACAGCCTGTTCAAAAGAATAATAAGTTCTTTCTATATTTTTTGAGGCCTCATCTGTCGGATTACCCGGAAAAACAGCAAAAACCGATTTACCCACTAAATCTTCACGAGTGGTATTTGTTCCTAATAAATAGGCTTCATTTACATCAAGCATGATATAATTCTCGTCGGGCGAAACGATAAGCATTGCCGACTTGCTATGGTTAAAAATAGCTTTATATCCTTTTTCAGCGTATTGATTTATCATGGTAGAATTACAACAAGAACTGTTTAGCTAATTTATCAAAAGATTTTATAATTTTTTGCAGACAAGAACAATAAGCCTAAGTAATTAAAATTATAAACTTTTATAACCCGCTTTTTATTACTACTTTAACGCTATGAGAAGAGCCCTAAACCTAATTCTTATAAATTTAATCTGTACAGCCCTTACATTTGCTCAATCTACCAAAAAAACTGATTCGATCAGTTCTGTGCGCATAGCCGAATCGTTTTTCAATTCGTCTATTAAACAACGATCTTTATTATTTAATGGCCCTTTATTTCAAGGCTATGCCCCTAATGTAGAGGGATCTGCCAATTTTCAAGATTTGATGACCTTTTCTAACGGTTCTATTGTTTATCAAGGCTTTCGGTTCGATGGCATTCCTTTGATTTATGATATATATCAAGATAAAATAATTTCGTTAATTGATGGCTCTCTTAAGTATAGTTTTCAGAACGATTGGATCTCAGAATTTAACCTCAATGGTCACCATTTTAAACATATTCAGGTAACAGACACTGTAAACAGCGTTATAAAACCTGGCTTTTACGACTTAATATACGATGGGAAATCTAGGATTTTTGTGAAAAGAACCAAGATCATGGAGTTTTTGCTTAATGGCAAGTACATTACCTATTATTTTACCCCTAAAACCTATTATTACATAGAAAGAGGAGGAAAATTTAAAGTAATTAAAGGCAAAAAATCCTTTTTAAATTATTTTAAGGACCGTAAGCCCGAACTCAACAAACATTTAAAACAAAATAAGATTAAATTCAACAGAAAGCCAGAAGAGGCAATGATTTTATTAGTTTCATTTTATGAACGTTTACCCAATTAATATGCGTTTAACTTATTTATGCTTATGCTGTTTTCTTTTCTTGGGCTATCCTAAACTCTTTGCACAGCAAACAGCTGCACCACTATACAGTGTAGATTATAACCAGAAAAAAGTTAGTGAAATTGCCGTCGATTTAGAATCTAAAAGTGGCTTTCATTTCTATTTTGATAAAGTTGTAGTAGATAGTTTAACCATTACCGCTAAAATAGATCAAAAACCACTATCATTTATTTTATCTGCAATTTTCGAAAACACAGGGATAAATTATGTAATCCAACAAAATCAGATCTTCTTAACTAAGTATAAGATACTGAAAACAGAGTTGGCACAAGGGTATTATAACGACCGCACAAAATTGCCAAAAAATGAAGTTGATTTACCAACAACAGATGCAGATTTAGATACCCAAGCCGAAAAAGAGTTAATTGCGGTTACGGCAAATAAAATCTATGAAATCGGAATTAAATCGAATACGATCAAAAGTGGAACTGCTGTAATTGCTGGATACGTGAGAGATTTAAGAACTGGCGAGCCCATCATTGGTGCGAGGATCTCTACGTCTGATTTAAAAAGCGTTGCATTAACTAACGAAGCTGGGCTTTATTCACTAAGCCTACCTTATGGCACACATACTTTGATGATAAAAGCGAGTGGCAATCGAGATTCAAAACGTCAGGTAGTGGTATATGGAGACGGGAAGCTAAATATAGAATTAAGAGAAAAATCAATTTCACTAAAAGAGGTAAGAATTATAGCGAATAGAGCAACCAATGTAAGAAGTTTGGAGATGGGTGTAAACAGGATAGATATTAAAACAATCAAAAAAATTCCAGCTGTTTTTGGAGAACCCGATATTTTGAGAGTGGTGTTAACCTTGCCTGGTGTACAATCTGTTGGTGAAGCCAGTACTGGGTTTAATGTAAGGGGTGGATCTGTAGATCAAAATCTGATCTTACTGAATGATGCGACCATTTATAATCCTTCTCACTTTTTTGGTTTTTTCTCTGCCTTTAATCCAGACATTGTAAAAGATGTGCAACTTTATAAAAGCACAATTCCCGAAAAATTTGGAGGCCGTCTAGCTTCTGTATTAGAGGTGACCAACAGAGAGGGCGATAAAAATAAAATTACAGGAACTGGGGGAATAGGGTTAATTACCAGTAGGTTTAACATCGAGGGACCAATAGATAGTGGCAAAACATCGTTTATTTTTGGAGGACGAGGAACCTATTCAAATTGGTTATTGAAATTGCTCCCGGCAGCATACGAAAACAGCCGGGCTTCTTTTTACGACTTTAATCTGGGCATCAACCATCAGATTAACGAGAAAAACAACATCAGCTTCTCTGCCTACTATAGCAAAGACAATTTTAAATTAAATAGCGATACCAATTATAATTACAGCAATCGCAATGCCTCCATTAAATGGAAACACGTAATAAATCAAAAACTTAATGGGGCACTTACGGTAGCGACCGATTTCTACGAGTATAACATTAAAAGCGATGTTAATCCCGTAAATGCTTATCAGTTAAATTTCAACATCAATCAGAGCAGCTTAAAATACGATTTGGAGTATGCCTTAAGCTCAAAACACAAATTAAACTTAGGTATCTCTTCAATCTACTATAAACTTCGTCCGGGTAATTTTACACCCGCGGGAAAAGAATCGCTTGTAGTAGAAGACATCGTACCGGCAGAGCAAGCCCTTGAAAGTGCCATTTTCATTGGGGATCAGTTCGACATTAACAAGAATTTCTCTATTAATGCCGGACTAAGGTATTCCCTTTACCATTACCTTGGTCCACAATCTATTCGGAATTACACCCCTAACTTGCCTGTTACTGAAGCAAACCTGGTGAGCACAATGCCCTATGGAAAAAACAAAGTGATCAATAACTATGGAGGTCCCGAAATAAGAGTTTCGGCTAGGTACAACTTTAAGCCCGACTTATCTGTTAAGGCTGCCTATAATACGCTACGTCAATACATCCATTTATTATCAAACACAACTGCCGTTGCACCTACAGATGTTTGGAAGCTAAGCGACCCCAACATAAGGCCTCAGTTTGGGAGTCAGGTTTCTCTCGGCGTTTACAAAAACTATGAGGAGCGAGGATTAGAAACCTCCATAGAAGTTTATTATAAGAAGTTAAAAGATTTTCTCGACTATAAGAGCGGTGCTAATTTGGTGCTTAATCAACACATCGAAACCGACCTCATTAGTACAAAAGGCAAAGCTTATGGTGTAGAGTTCTTGGTAAAGAAGAATTATGGGAAAGTAAATGGTTGGATGAGCTATGCTTTCTCGAGGACACTATTAAAAATGGATAATACCAATAATGGGCCAATAGTAAATGGGGGTAATTTTTATCCCGCAAATTACGACAAACCCCATGCGTTTAACTTTATTGGAAATTATCGTTTTAAACATCGATATAATCTCTCTTTAACCCTAGCCTATAGCACCGGAAGACCCATTACGCTACCTGTTGCTAAATATTATTATGGAGGAAGCGAGAGAGTATTTTATACCGAGCGAAACGCCAATAGAATTCCAGATTATTTCCGCTCTGATATCTCTTTTAACATCGAAGGAAATCATAAAGTGCATCAGCGTACCCACAACTCTTATACTATTGGTTTTTACAACCTAACCGGAAGAAAAAACCCATACTCCGTATATTACACGCAAGAAGGGGGAGTAATCAACGGGTATAAATTATCAATTTTTGCTTCGGTGATACCGTTTATTAACTACAACATAAGATTTTGATCATGAAAAGTTTTAAAATATATAGTTTTACTTTCATACTTGCTTTATTTGCATGCAAAGAGCGCTATACACCGAATACAACCTCAATAAACAGCAATATTTTGGTGGTTGAGGGCATGATTAATTCTGGCGCCGATTCTACATTTATTCGTTTGAGCAGAACCGTTACTTTAGCCAACAAAAATGTAGCTAACCCTGAAATTGGTGCTACGCTTACCATCGAAACTTCAGCAAATGATACCAAGATATTAGTGGAAAAAGAAAAAGGATTATATGTTGCCCCTCCGTTAAATTTTGGCTCCAATAAAAAATATCGCTTAAAGATAAAAACCAAAAATGGTTCAAATTACCAATCCGATTTTGTAGAGGCAATTCCATCTCCACAAATCGACAGCTTAAATTATGCAGTTAAACCAAATGGAGTTCAGCTATATGTAAACACCAGTGACCCCACAAACAAAACTCGTTATTACCGTTGGGAATACGAGGAAAGCTGGATTTTTTATGCTCAGTTCAATGCCACATCCAAGTGGGATGGTGGTCCGAATGTAGTTGATCGGCCATTGGAAGAAAGTGTGTTCAAATGTTGGGGAAATGCCAACTCTAGTACCATTGTTATTGGCTCTTCAATTAAACTCAATAAAGATGTAATCCATTTAGGGCCAATAACAGATATTGCTTCTACATCTGAAAAGATTACTGAAAAGTATAGCATTTTAGTTAAACAATATGCATTAACTAAAGAGGCGTATGAATTTTGGGAAAACCTCAAAAAAAATACAGAAAGTTTAGGCTCTATATTCGATGTTCTCCCTTCCCAATTAACGGGCAATATCCATAATACAGCAAATGCTGATGAGCCAGTAATTGGATATATAAGCGCAGGGACTGTTCAAAAACAACGGCTTTTTATCTCAAAAGAAAAGCTACCCAATTGGAGGCCAGTTTTCCCTTTCGAGTGTATGCTGCTAGATACCGTGAAAATAAAGGACCAAGTCGCAGCTTTCACGCCTCGCTTATTCGTTCCCGTAGAAGCGGCTAGAGACGACTCGGGTAGGTTGATGTTTGTTTTGGGGGCTGCTCGCCGCTGTGCCGATTGTACCGTACGAGGAACTACTAAAAAACCGATTTTTTGGCAATAATATAGATGATGATGAAGAGACTTTTAATTTGCTTTTTACTTCTTGTGCCAATAATGCTTCAAGCACAGGTACTGAAAAATGTGCAGGATGCTTTTGAGGATTACCATAAAAATCGATTTCAAGAAAAAATATTTGTACATACAGATAAGGAACAATATATAACAGGAGAGCTTTTATGGTTTAAGCTGTATACAGTTGATGCGTTCTCTAATCTACCAACCGACCTTAGCAAGGTAGCTTATATCGAGGTATTAGATAATAGCAATCAGCCTGTTATTCAAACTAAGATCTCACTCAAAAATGGCCTGGGAAATGGCTCTTTATATATGCCCTTAACGGCAAAAAATGGAAATTATAAGTTTAGGGCCTATACCCATTGGATGCAAAATTTTGGGCCACACCATTTTTTTGAAAAACAAATTACCTTGATTAACCCATTAAATACACCCGAAAAAATAAAGGTGGGTACCGCTGAAACGGATTTACAATTTTTTGCCGAGGGTGGAGACATGATTGAAGGTATTGCTTGCAATATTGGCATTAAAGCTGTAGCTCCCAATGGTAAGGGTGTGGGCGTTAAAGGGGTTGTTATCAACCAAAAAAATGACACCGTGGCTCGTTTTCAAACCCTAAAATTTGGGATCGGCCAGTTTAAATTTACACCCTTAGCCAATCAAACATACAAGGTAATTGCAAGTACAAACCAAAAAGAAATTCTCATTAAGGAATTACCCCTCCCTAAAAAACAGGGATATGCACTTTTTTTAGCCGAAGATGAAAATGGTCAAATAACCTTACATGCTGAAACAAACTTAAGTGTCGAAAACGTTTATCTTTTTGTACACCAAGGCAATAAAATAACGAATGCAGAAGTAGCCCGTTTAAGTGGTGGAAAGGCTGCTTTTCAAATTGATAAAACTAAGCTAAGCGAAGGGCTTTCTCACCTCACCTTGTTTAACGAAACAGGGCAGGCGGTTGCTGAAAGATTATACTTTAAAAGACCCAGCAAAAGTCTAAAGATTGTTGCCAATTCTGATGCATTGACCTATAAGAACCGTGAGAAAGTAACCGTTACCATTAATGCCAGCACCGAAAAATATGACGCACTCGAAGCCGATGTTTCTGTTGCGATTAGACGGTTAGATTCGCTACAGGGGATGGATCAATCTGATATTGTAAGCTACTTTTGGCTAAGTGCCGAATTAAAAGGAAATATAGAATCGCCAAGCTATTATTTCCTTAACCCCACTAGCGAAACAGATAAGGCGCTCGATAACCTCTTGCTTACACAAGGTTGGAGAAGGATGACTTGGGATGATGTTTTAGTTAAAAAGCCCATTCTTACCTTTTTACCAGAATTTAATGGGCATATTGTGAGCGGAAAAATAACCTCACCAAATACAGCACTTTATTTAACCCTTTCAAACAGCATTCAAAAATTTTTTAATACAAAGAGCGATAGTACGGGCCATTTTATGTTTAATATTAAAGACTTTTATGGGCAAAATGAAATTATTTTACAAACGAACTCGAAACTTGATACTACGGCTACCATCTCTCTTCAAAGTCCATTTTCAGAAAAGTATACGTCTTTCACTTTCCCCGACTTAAACCTTCAGCCCAGCCAACTAAATGAACTCAAAAAACATAGTTTTGGCATGCAGGTTCAAAATATTTATCTAGCAGACCAGCTCAAAAAAGTGTCTCCACTACGAATAGATACCACTCTGTTTTATGGAAAACCTTTTAAATCATATCTGCTCGATGATTATGTACGATTCAATTTGATGGAAGATGTGCTTAGAGAATATGTGAGAGAAACATTTGTAACTAAAGACGGGAAAAATTTTGTGATTAACATACTTGGTGGTTCCAAGCTTTTAAATGGAGAACCTTTAGTTCTTGTTGATGGAGCACCATACTTTAGCATGGATAGAGTAATGGAAATTGATCCAAAAAAAATCAAAAAACTCGACGTTGTTAGAGATTATTATTTCTACAACTCCGACCTTTTTAACGGCATTCTTAACTTCACGAGCTACAAGCCTAATGTTACCGCTTTAGAGATTAATCCAAATGCTGTGGTATTAGATTACGAAGGCATGCAGCTGCAACGAGAGTTTTATACCCCAAGTTATAATAGCCCTGAAAAAAAAGATAGTCGTTTGCCCGACTTCAGGAATCTATTGTTTTGGTCTCCATCCGTACTTATCGATAAACAGGGTACTACGAAAGTACATTTTTTTACATCTGATCAAGCTGGCGTATATATTGGCGTAATCAATGGCCTATCGAAAACGGGAATGCCAGGAAATTCGACTTTTACATTTGAGGTTAAGCCTTAGTTCGACTGGCTTAATAGTAGAAAAGCAATCTCCTAATTGTCAAACGCAGATTGTCGACGCGCGCTTCAAAACCTCCATGCAGGCTCTTCCGTTATGATATGGGCACTTCCAAAAGCCAGCTTTATTTTCCTTCATTAAGGTACCATCTGGATAAATGCCCCAATACCATTCCCCATTTTTGTGATCTTTTAACATAGCGCCAATAAAATTCCAACTTCTGATCGATTTTAGTAAAAAATCGGCATTAGCTGTTAGTTGATAGGCATTAAAAAAACCAACCATGGCTTCGGCTTGTGGCCACCAATGCTTTTCCCGAACCAAATGATCAATAGAAGGATCGTACTCGTAATACATTCCCCCATCCTTATCTAACCCGTCGTTTACGGCATTCGTAAGGTTAAGGGCTAGGGTTTTAAAAACAACAATTTCTTCGGGGTCTCCTAAAATCTCGGCACATTCTTGCAATAGCCAAGCCGCTTCAATATCGTGCCCATAAGAAATTAGTGAAGATTGGGGTTTCCAATTAACCGAGAAGAACAAACTCAGATGATTCGTTTCGGTAATGATGTACTCTTTAAATACAAACAGTAGCTGTTTGATGGCTTTTGCTAGTTGCTCATCTTTCCAAATCAAGTATAAATTGGCATACGCTTCGATGATGTGCAAATGGGTGTTCATCGATTTTTCGGCATTTAAGTCTTTATCGCTTAAGCGCAAATCGGCCAACATTTGCCAGTCTTGATCAAAGGCTTCGATATAACCTAAGTTAACAGGATCGAAACTATGCTTTTCAATTAACCGATAGGTATCTTTTGCCAGTTCAAGTGCCCTTTCATCGCCCGTGACCTTATAGTATTCGGCTAAGCCGTAAATGGTAAACGCTTGCCCATAAATTTGCTTTTTCCCATCCAGCATTTCGCCATTGGCACTTAGCGACCAGTAAAACCCGCCATTTGACGAATCATAAAAGCGTTCTAAGATATAGTGGAATGCTCTTTTAGCAATTATTAAATTCTCTTCATTTTGTTTCAGCAAAAAAGCTGCAGAGAAGGTCCAAAGAATGCGACTATTGAGTACAATACCTTTTGGCGAGCCAAAAATAGCTTTGTTATCATTCCCAACCTCACCGTAAAAACCACCATGCTTTTCGTCAACCGTATAGGTTCTCCACCAATTGAGCAAGGCCTGTAATTCTATCTCAACCGCAGCTTTATAATGCGCTAACTGAATTTTATTCTCGTTCATAATTTTTCCTTCATCCGATGAGCATAAGGCTCATCCGATGAGCAATACAAATTGAAAGCCCTTAAAGGGGATAATCCCTACAATATAGCTCATTTTTACCCCTATTGTCAGTGGCTCATCCGATGAGCCTAAATATTCCTGCGCTCATCCGATGAGGACGAAACAAAAATAGACTCTAATTTCTTATTGTTATCGATAATTTGATTAAGCGTTTGCACCGAGGTAGCCGAGCGTAACCCATCTGCCGGATTATTTATCACATAATCTAACAATTGAGCGATAGAACTTGTGGCCACATGCATTCGGGTATCTGACGAAGCGTAATAGATATAAACCGTTCCATCAGGCTCTGCAATCCATCCATTGCTAAAAACAACATTAGACACATCACCAACGCGTTCGTCGCCCTCAGGGGCTATAAAGTAGCCTGCTGGCTTATGTGTAACCTTAGTAAGATCAGCAAGGTCGGTTAAGAACAAATACAACACGTAGCGTAACCCCGCAGCAGTATTTCGAACACCATGGGCTAAATGCAACCAACCTTGTTCGGTTTTTATAGGCGCCGGGCCCAAACCGTTTTTTGCTTCATAAACCGTATGGTATACTTTTTTATCGATTACCACTTCGTTACTAATCACAGCGTTAACAATGCTAGGCGATAGCCCAAAACCAATTCCGCCACCATTTCCTGCCTCTACAAAGCCATCTTGCGGACGAGTATAAAAGGCATATTGACGATTCACGAATTCGGGATGTAAAACTACATTTCGTTGTTGCGGTGACGCTGTTTTTAAATCGGCCAGTCGATCCCAATGTATTAAATCTTTAGAGCGGATAATTCCACACTGTGCAATGGCTGCAGATTGGTCGCCAGCACTTGCCGATGGGTCTCTTCTTTCGGTGCAAAATAACCCATACACCCACCCGTCTTCGTGTGCAACCAGTCTCATATCGTACACATTCGTATCAGGATCACTAGTTTCGGGTACCGAAATGGGATGTTCCCAAAACCTGAAATTATCTATTCCATTAGGGCTTTCGGCAATCGCAAAAAATGATTTACGATCGAGCCCTTCTACACGAGCAGCCAGTAAATATTTATCATCCCATTTAATTGCACCTGCATTTAATACGGCATTAATGCCAAAACGCTCCATTAAAAAGGGGTTAGTTTCGGGGTTAAGATCATACTTCCAAGTATATGGAATATGTGCTGCGGTTAAGACAGGGTTCCTATAGCGTTGATAAAGCCCATTATAGGGTGCTACCAAATCGTTTCTCTTTCTTAAAAACTCTTCTTGTTTAATTGCCATTTCGGCTATACGTTGTTCGAAATTTATATCCATATTCTTAATCTTCTAATCTATTCCACCAAGTTCTTTTCAGTACTAAAACAATTACGGTAAGTATAGCTACCGTGATTGCTAAAGGTTTATACATTCCCATAATAAGGTACATTGGGAAAATAGTAAGGCACAACTGTGCGATAATACCTAAGGCCACATTGCTCATATCGAGGGCAAAGCCTTTATTGGCTACAAAGGAAGGGTCGTCTTGTGCCACCAATTGGTGTATTGGTTTCCAAAAACCCCATGGCCTTACGGTTTTATAAAATGATTTAAGTACATTAACATCAGTTGCTGGGGCGGCGTAGGTGCCGATAATACATCCCGTAAGTGAAAGTACAAATAGCAATGGCCACCAGTAAAGTGGTAATCCGGTAGTTACATATGGCATTAGCAATGCTGAAACAATACCTACGGCCATACCACAGAAAAATCCGTTTGCATTAAAACGCCACCAATACCATTTTAAACAATTTGCGGCTACATAACCACCATACAAGCCACCCACAATCCATTGCAAAATATCGTTTACGTCTTTTGCTAAAAATCCAAAAAACACACCTACTACAACCACTACAATGCCCGATAAATAGTTCATCCGCATTACCTTTTTATTGCTAGCGTTTTTATTGATGTATTTTAAATAAATATCATTTACGATGTAAGCTTGTGCCGCATTTAATGTTCCACTAAACGTGCCCATAAAAGCTCCTAATAAGCCTGTAAGCACTAAGCCAAGTACACCAACCGGTAAAAAATTATTAATGGTAGCTGGTAAAATCCGTTCGAAATCGGTAACGCCATCCGGGCCTTTTAAATACAGTTGATTATAATACAGCAAGGCCAAAACTGTTAATCCGGTAATCATCGAATAGCGGATAGGCAATAAAATGATGCTTACAAAACCGGTCATTTTACTTGCCTCCTTAGGGCTTCTTGTGCTCAGCACCTTTTGCATATCATAATTAGGCGCAGGGCCTGCTAAAGAAGCGAACACACCCTTCATTAACATCATCATAAAGAATAAACCAAAAAGGCTATAGCCATCGTCTGCGATCTTCTTATTAGCATCAGCAGCAATCTTACCCCAGTCTAAGTCCAAATTCCAGCTAAAAAATGGATCATTCCATCCTTTTGGTACATTTAAGGTTTGGCCTTGTAAATGTTGCACTGCAATAACCCCAATACAGATACACGCAATGGTCATGATCGCATATTTAATGGCATCGCCAAGCACAATGCTGTGCAAACCACCAATAATAGAGTAGAACATGGCGAATAGCGTAAACACGATCCCATAAAAATGAGGAACATATTTCTCGGTAATTTCGAAAGGGATGTAATCTTTTACAGCATCCCAAGGAATAAACACTTGCATAAATTTGCCAAGCCCCACAAAGCCATAAGCCAAAAAGCCTAAACAGCTAATCAGCGCAAAAGCAATCACGATCATGTGCGAACCCATTACACCTTTTCCTGTTAAGCCGAAACGTGTTTGCAGCCATTCGGCTCCGGTATTGGCGTTCGATCTTCTTAACCATTTCGATAAGAACATCATCATAAACACCTGATTAAATACTGGCCATAACCAGGGAATCCATATACTTTTTAAACCATACACAAAGCAAAGTGCCACCATCCACATGGTACCGCTAATATCGAACATATCGCTCGCATCACTTAGACCCAGCATATACCAGGGTAGTTTTTTACCACCAAGTAAATAGCTTTCCTTATCCTGCTTGGCCTTATTGCGCATATAAATACCAATCAGCACCATGGTAAGGAGGTAGGCAATTAAAATTGAAATGTCGATAAGTTGTAGTTTCATTTAGTTAAGGTTGGTAGAGGTTTTTCTTTCTAGTTGTTTTTTCGAAAAGGATAGATGGAATTTGATAGAATTTTTTAAAATCTGCGGCCGATGCTTGTCCTTTATACGGTGCATAGTAATGCATTTTTTTCATGGAGGGCATATAGCCTTCATTGCGCCAAACGAGAACATAACTAATTGGAATATCTTTAACGGTTGGGTATAAGGTTTTTGTCCACCATTGTGCGTCTGGCACTGCTTCATACCCTGTTTCTGCAAAGGCAGAGAGCTTATTTTTTGCTTTGGCGATGCGAACCAAAGTTGTTAGCTCTTTGCGGGTTGAAGTGATAAATTCTTTGCTATTGTTGTTAAATTGATACTTATCAAAACTCAATACATCGGCCATATCATCGCCGGGGTATTTCTCTAAAAATTCGGCTTCATCGGCAAAACTATTGGTGTTATACACGATAATGAGGTTGTGCAAACCTTTTTCGTTTCTTAAATAGTTGATGGTAAATTTCCAGATGCTTTTAAATTCATCAGCTGTTGCTTTATTTTTTCCCCACCAAAACCAATCGCCATTTAGCTCATGAAACGGGCGGAAAAGCAGTGGAATAGGCTCCCCTTTTGTACCTTTTAAAGTGCCAATAAAAGTTGCAGCTCTGTCTAACCACGTTTTAAATAATTCGTGCTTTACACCACCGGGCAAAATAGACGCCACAGTACGTTTGGTAGTGTCCCAGGTAGAGCCACCAGTTAAAGGATTATCGAAATGCCAACTTAGGGTAATTACGGCTCCGCGGTTGTAGCCATCCTGAATGTATTGTCTCATCTTATCAAAAGGGATACCATCAATATTTTTGGATGAGCCTTTTTCGATATAGCCTAAGTCCCAACCATAAACCGCTGGGAAATCGTTTACAACATCTTTAATATCGCTCATCGGATGAGCCAAGCTTTTCTTATTGCTCATCGGATGAGTGCGATTGTCCCATTTTACACCATAGGCCAAATCGTCTTGGTGTCCAAAAAGGATATGTTTTTCACTTAGTAGATGTAGGTTTTTATAAAGGGCCTTTGTTTCTGTTGTAGCCTGAGGGTCTATTAATTGCTGCGCCTTAGCAAGGCCAACGCTAAAAGAAAGGAGTATAATTAAAAAAAATCTGGTAATGTGCATGGTTATTTCTTTACGGGCAATACTTGTTTTATCGGTTTTCCAATCTCGTGACCATTTTCAAATTTCACACCTAACAATGCGGCGATGGTTTGTGCAATTTGGTTTTGATAAAGCGTTCCTTTTTGTTTCATCTCACCGAGTGCTTTGGTATCTGGCCCCATAACCGCAAAAAAGATTTCATTGCTATGCGCAACCGTATAATAATGGTGCTGCCAGTTATCGCCATAGCCTCTTCCATGATCTTCGGTAATGATAAAGGTAGTTTGATCTTTATAAAATGGATCGCTTTGCATATAATTCCATAAATCGGCAATCATTTTATCGTTGTAGTTAGCCGCATCGAGATAAAAATCATAGCGCCCGTCGTGCGCCAGAGCATCGGTTTCGATAAAACTCAATTGCAATACCCGTGGGTGATTTAACTTTACATGCTCTTTAGCAAAGGCGTAGGTGATAGCATCGTGGCGTTCGCCCATTCCATAATCTTTAGGTAGCCACCACATTAAATCGTTCAGCATTTTTTGTACCTCACTTAATTTTTCGCCGTTTACATTGTTGTAGCCAGAGTTGATTGGGAAACCCGAACGTTCGGCATTTAAAATCTTGTAAAATGCATCCCAACTGGTAAATGTGGCTACTTTATCTTTAAAGCCAGGTTGTTGATTTAAAAACTCTAAAACATTAATGTTGTGGTTTGCAGGATGCGCGTTCGAGTTAATTAACGAATCGGGGTAGCCTGTAAAAATCTCGTTGTACCCAGGAAAAGAGAACCAAAACTTATTTTTTACATCTACGTGATTTCCGAAGTTTCTGTTGCCATAAATTTGACCATTTTTAGCAATGGTATTCCACATAAAGGGCATCAGCTTTGCGCGCCGTTCTTCTGTATTTTTACCCCAATATTTGCGAACACGCCATGCCGAATCTTGTTTGGTAAATTTCTTGCCAAAAAGATTCAACGAATCGGCACCATCAAAAAGTTCCTTCCAACGGTAGCCATCAAACGTGATTACTACAATATTTTTCGTTTTCATTTCTTGTGCTATCGCCAGGTTAACACCTAGCAATAGACAAAATACTAACAAGCTTTTTTTACCCATTTATCTTATCTTGCTAATCATCTGTATCCATTTCCTCATCCGATGAGCATAGGAAATTGCTTAGTCTCATCGGATGAGGAAAACATCTTTTAATAAAACCCAACGTCATCAATATAAATTTGTCCGGCAAAACCGCTAAATTCTTGGAAAGTAATGTAATCTATTGTGGTTGGGCTGCCTAAATTAACAAGAGGTATTACATAGTCTGTCCAAACCCCTTCGGTTAAAATTAACTCGAAAGTAGATTTAGCAGGAGTTAACGATATTCTCACTTTTTTACCAGCAGTTCCTGCGCCACCGTAAATAGAGATTTTAAGCATGGTATGAGTGCCAATCGTAAATGCAGGAATACTTCTAAATCTGCACGCTCCAAAACCAACAGAATATTTATGGCCAATGGCGATCGCTCCCCTTCTTTTAATTACATTTTGAGCCATGTCCCACGTACTGCTGTAGGATGTATTACTCCAAACAGTTCCTGTAGTACCCAAAACATCATCGAATATAATCGTTCTTAAACCAAACGGGGTAACAGACTTAGCCGTTCCAACGGGTGTGGTTACAAATACATAACCCGAGCTTACCCCTGCCGGAATTTTCACTTTGATTTCGGTTTGTGTACTCGATACAATTGTAGCAACGGTGTTGTCGAATTTCACTTCGGTTACGCCTTTAAAATAATCTCCTTTAATGGTGATTTCATCATTAGGGCCACCTGCTGCCGGATTAAAGCTACTCACTAATGGTGGAGGTTGTAAAATTTTAAAGCTATGCGTAACTGTCCCGTATTTTGTAGTAATGGTAATCGGGTTATTAATCGGATCTTTTAAGGTTGAAGGAATTTTAACGGTCACTTCATTTTCGGTTGCATACACTAACGAATCGGAAGCTAAGGTTCCATTAAAATCTACCTTTGAAGTGGTGCTTAAATTTGCGCCTTTAATGATAATCCAAGCTCCATAATCTACTTGTGTAAGCGGTGTACCCCGATCGGTTAAATTAATTACGCTGCTAATGGTTGGAGCGGCTTTATTTTCGCTGCTCTCTTTTTTACACGAAGTGATAATGAGCATTAGTAAGCTCATCATTAGCAATACCGTTTGTGAAATTTTATTTTTGTTCATAACGAATATGATTAATGGTTCTAGTTAATTTACACTTACCAACCTGGATTATTTCCTTTAATGGCGGTGTTAGCATTGAGTTCGTTTAGTGGTAAGGGTAGCAATAAATTTTTGAGGGACCGTATTTTAGAAATACTGTTTTGTCCGGATGTAATCTTGTTCATTACCGGCAAATAAATTCCCCAGCGCATGAGGTCGAAACGTCTAATTCCCTCCAAGGCGAACTCGCGCGCACGTTCTGCCAATACAAAACTTCTAAATTGTTCTTGGTTCATCCCATCAGGAGCAACACTTGCGCTCACTCTATTGCGTATGGTATTCAAAGCTGTATAGGCGTTGGTGTTGGGGCCATTAATTTCATTCTCGGCTTCAGCTACCATTAAAATAACTTCCGAAAAACGCAACAGCGGATAAAATGCATCACTTTGTGCAACATTAGGATCGGCTACAGCGCTATACTTAATGATGTATGCGCGTTCTGCTCCTGTGGTACCTGTATTGTTATAATTTACACCGTTTACGGTTTTATATAAAGCAGATTGCCACGATGGATAAAATATGTTAGTTCCTTGTAGTGTGGTATAGTTATGTGTAATCCCATCTAAAACTCGTTTATCTTCGTCTTCAAAGTCTTTGTAATGATTGTTGGTCATCCAAACTGCACCCTGACCAAAGGTAGAGCGGGCAGAGAAATAAACGCCTAAATTGTTCATAAACGCCGTGCCAGCCAGCGACTGCAATTCCCACATTTGTTCTTTGTTATTACGACCGGCTATACTCCAAAGGTCTTTCCAGACTGGGGTTAACGTATAGAGGTTAGAATTAATCACTTCTAGAGCTTTATCTCTTGCCAGGGTATAGTAGGCTTTCGAATCTAACCCTTCTAAACCAGCTACCACTGTTTTAGGATAAGTATATACGCCATTATCCATTCCGCCGCGTACCAATAGGTTTGCATTTGCCAATGCGCCAGATGCCATTGTAAGGTAGGTTTTGGCAAGGAAGGCCTTTGCAACCCCTTGGTTCACTCTTCCGGCCTCGCCAGTTCTTGCATCACCCAATGGGAAAAGCATGATTTCTGCCTGCTTAAGGTCATTAATTACTTGCTCATAGCTTTGCTTAACTGTTGCTCTTGGCACATTCGTTTCCGGATTATCGGCCGATAAAGAAGCGGTACGGATAGGTACTCCACCATATAACTGTACCAATTGAAAATAGGCCCATCCTCTTAAAAAATAGGCTTCGCCAATTATTCTTTTTTTGGTATCGGCATTCATTCCTTCAATTTTGGCTACATTTTCGATTACGGTACTTGCGCGTGCAATAATGGCATAACAGCCTACCCATGGTCTATCCCAGCCAAAATAAGCTTGTGGGTTGCCGGCACCGGTTGTTCCTAAAAACCAATCGGCTCCCGAAACATGGTCATCGTCTAAAATGGTCATGTTCCAATACGGCTGTAAGTAAAGATCATAGGTATATAATTCACTATATACACCGTTTATAGCAGCCTTTGCATCACTTTCATTTTTGTAAAAGTTTTCGGGCGAGTAAAATGAATAAGGTGTTTCTTCTAGTGCTTTTTTGCACGAGCTAAGGCCTAGTAAACTACAACCAATAACTAATGCTATAAAATATTTTGAAATCGGGTTCATATGATAATTTCTAATAAGGTTAAAAATTGGCGCGTAAAGAAAGATTAAAAGTTCTCGAGTTTGGATAGCCACCTAGGTCGACCCCAAACAATGCTGGATTATCGCCATAACTATTAATCTCAGGGTCGTAACCCGAGTAGCTGGTAAAGGTGAATAGGTTATTTACTCCCATCGAAACTCTTAATGCAGAAATCGTTTTAGATTTAACCGGAACGTTATAACCTAGGGTTACATTTTTAATTCGCACAAAACTACCGTCTTCGATAAATCGTCTACTAAACAATTGATTTCTGAAGAACTGACGCATAATCTTAGGTCCTGTTGCGTTAGTATTATCGTTGCCTTGCGCCCAAGCACCATCGGCCATTTCTTGCGTAATGTTTTTATTTGTTCCTAAGTTCCCATTAAATCGGGTGTTCATGTTGATGATGTCGTTACCCTGTACCCCATTAATAAAGATGCTTAAATCGAATCTTTTGTACTTAAAGTTATTGGTAAACCCAAACGTGTAATCGGGATTTACATCGCCAATAAACGTACGGTCGGTTTGAGAAATATTAGTAGGATCGGCATCAAAGTTCTTGTATTTGATCTCGCCAATGGTTCTTAAAATAATCGGATTGCCAAGATTGGTATAGGCTGGGTCGTTTCTAACTTCGGCTTCATTATCATAATAACCATCTTCAACATAGCCATATAAAGCGCCAATTGGCTTGCCTACCGTTTGTATAAATGGTGCATCCCCAGTAGAGATGTTACGGCCATATTGCTCGGTTACATCGGCACTTAAGCTTAAGATTTTATTACGGTTAAAAGAGATGTTTGCATTTGCGTTCCATTCAAAATCTTTGCTTTTAGCAACAATACCACTTAGGGTAAGTTCCAATCCTTTGTTCTCTACAGAGCCCGAGTTTACCAATTTGGTTTGAAAACCTGTAGACGATGGAATAATTAAGTTTTGAAGTAAATCGTCGGTTTTCTTTTTATAAACCTCTATGGTAAAGTTTAATCTATTGTTAAACATGCCTAAATCTAGGCCCAAATTGTATGCGCTGGTGGTTTCCCATCTTAACTTTTCGTTAGCCGGACCAGCATATATATCGTTTGCGATACCGGTTTGTACCGCTCCGCCAAATGGATAATTGTATACACTTAGCTTCGCTAGCGAAGCATAAGAACCAATACCTTGGTTACCTGTTTGCCCGTAGCTAAATCGTAGTTTTAAATCGCTAATTTGTTTAACATCTTTCAAAAAGCTTTCGTTCGAGATTTTCCATGCCACAGCGGCTGATGGGAACCCTGCCCATTTGTTATCCTTACCAAATTTGCTCGATCCATCCTGGCGGTACGAGAACGTTAATAGGTAACGATCATCGAAGCTGTAGTTTGCTCTTCCTAAAAACGAAATCAATGTAGACTGGTAACGATTTGAGATGATTGGCAAAATAACCTCACCCGCAGCTAAATTTTCATTTTGCAGGGCATCGTTTGCAAAGGTTTTTGCTTCGGCTCTTTTACTTTGTCCGTTAGTACGCTCAAACGTTGCGCCACCCACTACATTTAAACTATGCTTTTCTATTTTTTTGTTGTAGGTTAAAATACTTTCGGCCACGCCACTATTCCATACGTTATCCGATTTTAAGCCCCATCCCTTAACTGCAAACCCTTCGTAAACGCTTCTAGGGTAATATTGATCTCTCGAACTCGTTGCAGAGCTGAAACCAATGTTTTGTCTGAATTTAAAATCTTTCAGAAAGGTCGCTTCTAAATAACTAGAAGAAAAAATATTTAATCCTTTTACTCGGTTTAATACATCATTTACATAAATATAAGGGTTGGTAATAAACGCATCACCTACGCCATCGTACGCAATCGGGTCTGATAAAGTAGATGGGAAGGTAATGGCCGAGCGAATTACTCCTGCACTAGCGGCATCCGATTTATCGGTTCCGGTTTTTACCCCATTTGTAATCGAGTTGGCAAATGAGGTACTTGTGCCTGCTTTAAATGTTTTGCTAATGTTACGGTTTAAATTTAGCCCTAAGCCAAATCGGTTATAATCAGAATTAGAAATAGTTCCTTCTTGATCTAAATAACTAAAAGTAATGCTATGGCTACCAGCATCGCTTCCGCCAGCTACATTTACGCTATAATTTTGATAGGCTCCTCTTCTAAAAATCTGATCTTGCCAGTTGTTATTGTTTCCGATAAAATCTTGTGGGCCCCTCGAATAATAGGTTTGGCCAGGGTTTAAAGGATCAGGTACTTGCGCTCCTGGATAAGGAATATTGTAGTTTGTTCCGGTATATTTATTAGAGTTTGCATAGGCTAAATTTTGGTATGCGGCATACTCAGATGCGTTAAGCACATCTAATCGCTTAGACACTTCGGCTATCCCATAGTTAAAATTTGCTTCAACTCTATCTTTTCCACTTTTTCCTTTTCTGGTGGTGATTAATACCACACCATTGGCACCTCTAGATCCATAAATAGCAGTGGCTGATGCGTCTTTTAAAATATCGATGGTTTCGATATCGTTCGGGTTTAAGAACGACATGGCATTTAAGCTTTGTTTTTCATCATCCCCAATAGAAAGTGGGGTTGAGCCCGAACTAGAGTTGTTAAAAGGTACACCATCGATTACATAAAGTGGCTCTGTTCCTCCCAAAAACGAGTTCGAACCCCTCACGCGGATGCTTAATCCTGCGCCAGGTGCACCGTCGTTTTGCGTTACATTTACCCCAGCTATTTTACCTTGTAGGGCTTGTAATACGTTGGTTGGTACATCTTTTAGTAAATCGTCGCGACCAATTCTGGCTACGGAGCCTGTTAAATCTGCTTTCCTTACGGTGCCATAACCCACAATAATCACATCAGATAGCGTGGTATTGCTAGGGTTTAGCGTAATGTTAAAAATGATTTTATTGCCAATGGAAACCTCTTGGTCTTCCATTCCTAAATAGTTGAACACAATGATCTTGCTATTGGCTGGGGCGCTCAATGCAAAATTTCCATTTCCATCAGTAACGGTTGCGATTTTTGTGTCTTTTATACTTACAGAAACACCTGGAAGTGCTATTCCCGCCTCATCGGCAACCTTTCCAGATATTTTTTTATCCTGGGCATTGGCGCTGGCAAAAGAAAATAGACATACAAGTAGTACAAATAACTTAGTAGATAATTTATTAAGCATAAGCATTTATATTTGGTTTATTCAAAAGTAGGTGTCATTTCTATGCACTAGATAATACTATTTTATCCTTTTATAATATTTTTATCGCTTTAACATTTGATAACATTCAAATAACAGCTATTAAGCATCGTTTAAACTATTTCTATTAGCAAATTTGCGTATCATCTCCTATATTTGACAATTGGTATTATTTTATCCTATTAATTGATATTATTTAATCATTTATTGTGCATTCAAATATAATAAAAGAAATTACTCCGCTTACCAATAGCGATTGTTTTACCATTTTCGAAAGGAAGAAGCAAGATTTTGATTTCCCTCTGCATTATCATGAAGAGATGGAATTGAATTTCATTTCGAATGCAAGTGGTGCACGAAGGGTGGTTGGCGATCATATTGAGGAAATAGGAGATATTGAATTGGTGTTGGTAGGCTCTAACCTTCCTCATGTTTGGGAAACGCATAAATTGTGCGGCAAAGAAATTCACGAAGTAACGATACAGTTTCATAAAGACTTGTTCGACGAGAAATTTTTGCGTCGTAATCAGCTTCGTGTAATCAGAGAGCTTTTTGAAAAGTCGAAATGTGGTATTTTGTTCTCGAGCGAAACGGCTCAAAACATTGGTCCGAGGTTAATAAAATTGAATAAAAAACATGGGTTTGATTCAGTTTTAGAGCTGATGTCTATTTTGCACGACCTTTCTACATCTCGCAATATGCGTACCTTATCTGACTCGACCTTTAGCAATGCCGAGTTTTCGTATAATAGTAGAAGGGTAGAAAAAGTAATGGAATACATTAATGCAAACTTCGACAAGCAAGTTAGTTTAGCCGAGGTGGCCAGGATTGCCAGTATGACTGAGGTTTCTTTTAGTCGGTTTTTTAAAAGCAGAACGGGAATTAGTTTTATCGATAGCTTAATCGAAATCCGTTTGGGCCACGCGTCTAGGAAATTGATTGACACCACCGAATCGGTTGCCGAGGTGGCTTATAATTGTGGGTTTAACAACATCTCTAATTTTAATCGGATTTTTAAAAAGAAGAAAGGGTGTACGCCGAAGGAGTTTAGAGAGAATTTATCGGGGAATAGGATTTTTGTGTAGTCGCTTGTGGTAACCACAGAGAAAAGGAGTAATACACAGAGAACACAGTGATATATAATCGTGTTTTTACCTTTACAGTTAGAAAATATTATAAGCTTGTGGTAACCACAGAGAAAAGGAGTAATACACAGAGAACACAGTGATATATTATAAATAACCGTTTGAAAACAACTCCGTGGACTCTGTGGAACGCTCTGTGTTCTCTGCGTTTAAAAGGCAATAAACAATGAAAAAAATTTACTTTATTTTATTTTTACTAGTTGCGGTAAACACTTGTTTCGCCCTAAAAAACAAACCTGTGTTTTACAGTGCCGACGATTCAAAAATTCAATACATCGGGCGGGTAGATTTTTCGAACTCTTTGAAACCTAAAATGTGGGCATCGGGCGCCTATGTAATCATTAAGTTTAGTGGCACTTTTTGCGAACTCGACATTAACGACGAAGTGATTTATGGCAGTGTACATAATTATCTCGAAATAAAAGTAGACAACCAAGCCTCTTATCGAATTCAACTAAAAAACAAAGAAAATAAAATCACCCTCGCAAAGGATTTGCCAAAAGGTGAGCACACCATTATCATTTGCAAAAACACTGAATTCGAAAATGGCTATGTAGAAATTGTTGGCTTTACCTGCGAAAAACTATTAGTTCCACCAGCAATGCAAAAGCGAAAAATGGAATTTATAGGCGATTCGATAACCTGTGGGTTTGGGAGCGATGAAAGTGAAATAGGCTGTGGTACTAAGGGTGGGCAATGGTACGATCAGCATAATGCTTTTAACGCATACGGCCCCATAACAGCCCGCAGCTTAAATGCACAATATCATCTGTCGTCTGTTTCGGGCATTGGGCTAATCCACAGCTGTTGCGATAAAAAGATTTTGATGCCACAAGTTTTCGATAAAATAAACATGGCAAAAAATGAGCTTAGCTGGGATTTCAACCGTTATCAGCCAGATGTAGTTACGGTGTGTTTAGGACAAAACGATGGCGTACAAGATTCGACTGCGTTTTGCTCGGCCTATGTGAAATTTGCCCAAACCTTAAGAGATTATTACCCAAAGGCGAAGCTTGTTTTTTTAACAAGCCCTATGGCCGATAAAATCTTGAAAGCTGCGCTGGTAAAATACATTACAGCAGTAAAGGAAACACTTGCTAAACAGGGTGAAAAAAATATTGGAGCTTACTTTTTCAAGAAACAATCTACCAAAGGCTGCGGCAGTCACCCTTCGCTAGTCGAACAAAAAGAAATTGCGACCGAATTAACTGCTTATCTTAAAAAAGAAATGAAGTGGTAATCATGATTTTCAAATAAAGCTTATAATTGTAAATATAAATAAAACAACAATGAAACGATTAACCCTATTTATCCTTTTCTTGTGCACTTTTGCTACCGTTTACGCACAGGAAGCACCATTTTTTAAAGAAATTCAAAATTTTAAAAAGAAAGATAGTGTTCAATTTCCACCAAAAAATGCTGTTCTTTTTGTAGGTAGTTCAACGTTTACCAATTGGAAAGATGCGCAGACTTATTTTCCAAAGCATGTGATTATTAATCGTGGCTTTGGCGGTTCTTCCTTGCCACATGTAATTACATATGCCAATGACATTATTTTTCCATATCATGCAAAACAGGTAGTTATTTATTGTGGCGAAAATGATTTTACAGGCAATGCTACCGCAGATATTGTGGTTGCACGTGTACAAAAGCTTTTCGATTTAATTAGAGGTAACAATCCTAAAGTGCATATCGCCTATATTTCGATTAAGCCTAGTCCTTCGCGAGAAAAATATTTACCTCAAATGAAAGAAGCTAACGCAAAAATTGCTGGCTTGATGAAAGGTATGAAACGTGCTAAGTTTATCAACACTTTCGATTCGATGTTCAATGCTGACGGAACAATCATGAAAGATATTTTCAACACCGATATGTTGCACATGAATGCTAAGGGGTATGCTATTTGGCAGAAGATCATGGAACCGTATTTGAAGTAGGTTTTTTACCATCTCAGGCATCTTAGTTTTTTTTACCACCTAAGGTACTTCAGAAAACCAAAGACTAGGGTGCGCTATGGTTTCTTTGGTGGTGAGAAAACACCTTCTTAGGTGGTAAAAACTTCCTTAATTAAATATCGAATCTCATTCGCAACGCCTCGCTATTCGATCTGCTCGACGTTAGCCTAGTTTCATCCGTGTTATTTAACACAAAAACTAGAGCTCCATTAAATCCTTTTCGTATTTCTTTAATGTACTCAGTATTTATAATTTCACTTCGATGAATCCTTAAAAATTCTTCAGGCAATTTTTCTTCGAGTGCAGATAAAGTAAAATCTGTTAAATGCTTTTTCCCATCAGCGGTATGCAGAAACACATATTTATCTTCTGCTTGCACATATACAATATCTGTTAGCTTGATTAGCAAAATTTTATCTCCCAGCTTTACGGTTAATGTTTTTATTGCTTTTTTTCCTTGCATCTGCCTAATAAATTCATCTATTTGAACAGGGGCAATAGCTAAATTGGTTTGCCTTAATTTTTTAATCGTTTTATCTAATCGCTCTATTTCTATCGGCTTCAACAGGTAGTCAATAGATCCTTCTTCGAAAGCTTTAATTGCATATTGATCATACGCAGTCGTAAAAACCACTTTTGGCTGATGTGTTAGTTTTGCCAACATTTCAAAACCGTTTAACATCGGCATTTCAATATCCAAAAAAATTAAGTCAGGCTGATACTGATTAATGCATGCTAATCCTTTCTCTCCATCTTCTGCCTCTGCAACTACCTCAATTTCATCGTATGCTTTTAACAATCGTTTTATGCGTTGACGGGCTAACGTTTCGTCGTCTATAATTAGGGTCTTCCACATGGTAATTAAGTTAAAGGAATCGAAATTTTAATGTGCTTTTCGGGGTTATTATTAATTTGTAAGTCGTAATTATCTTTATACAATAATTGCAATTTGTCAAAGGTACTTTGTAAGCCATAACCCGCTTCCAATTCAGTTGGAAAGGGCACTCCATTATCGTAAATGAACAGCTCTATTTGTTGTTCATTTTTTTTCAAGATCACTTTTATTTCTCCATTTTCGCGAACATCTTTTAACCCATGTTTTAATGCATTTTCGACTAGCGGTTGAAGTAAAAAGCGTGGAACCATCTGATATTCCAACTCTGCTTGTACTTCGATTTTAAAATTAATCCGATTGCCAAAACGAACCTTTTCAATATCCAAATAGGTATTTAAAATCTCTACTTCTTCTTTCACCAAGCAAAAATTCTCTTGCGTCGAGTTAATGCTGTACCTAAACAATTTCGATAATTTTAAAGTCATGTCTTCGGCCTTATCAGGATCTTCGTGTATTAAGCTTACAATAGAGTTTAGCGCATTGTATAAAAAATGAGGATTAATTTTCGACTGTAACGCTTGCAATTCTGCTTGGGTTTTGGATTGATTTAATTTAATCATATCCATTTCTTTCGCTTGCAACCGCGCTTCAGCATTAATTTTTTGCAGGTGATAGAACAAAATGAGTGTCCCTACCACTATTACCATCACAGCAGTAGTTTGGTAATACCTCATCTGAAAAGGCTCTATTCTAAACCCAATAAAAGCCGAGTGAATTAAATTAGCAAGCTCCATTCCGATTACCATTCCAATTAAATTACACAAATAATAGCCCAAAATAAGTTTCCAAAAACTGATGTTGTTCAGATTAAATCTACACTGGTATTGCGTCACCACATTAGCAATACAAAGTGTAATAGAGGTGCTGTACAACACATTTATGAGAAGGTCGCGTACAGAAACCCCATCCCTATTAAAAGCAGCTACAAACAAGCTCATCACTGCGCCAACCAAAATCCCCATCACTCCGTATTTAATATTGATATAGAGCAGGCTATCTTTTTTGATTGTGAAAATCTTTTTCTTGGCCATCATTTGCGCGTTTAATTTAGCAGCTTTTTAACGCTAGCATTTAATTAATTTGTTTTAATAAGCTTTGGCATCGCCCTTTACCCCAGTTTGGAGCCAAACCTACCGCCTTAAAGCTATCAAATTTTTCGGCAGCTATCGTTAAAACTGGTTTAGCTTTTGCTTTTCCACCACCAAAAGCTTCTGGTGTGTAAAACAATTGTTGTCCCTTCATTAAATAAGCTCTAGGATTTTCGGGATTTAATGCAATTGCTTTTTCTACCAGTTCAACCACTTTTGGAATCATGCTCATTGCTCTTGCTTGTGGAGAAACCGCCATTTTCATAAAGACGATATATGCCTTTAAAGCATAAATGTCGCTATTATCTGGAGCTAATCCATCTGCCTTTTCAACAAACCCCATTGCCTTATCGTAAATTGCATCTTTAACTTCTCCACTCTGTGTTCCAATTAAAGCTGAATGTAAATGGTTAAATGCTGCATAATAATTAGGTAGCCATTCCTTCTGCTCCGCTGTTGCAATACGCTCAAAATAGTTTGCTGCATTGGTAAAATTTTCAACTGTTTTAGCACTATCGCTAGTGATGATCCCCTTTTGCATGGCTAGGGTATATTTATCCGCTTGTGCGAAACCTATTAAAGTAATGAATAAAAATGCAATAGTTAAAGTTAAATGTTTCATGTTTTTATATTTTAAGGTTAATTTTCGTGAGTTAGTGATTAAATGTATTGTCGCCTATCGTTACCAATAACCCGATAAAAAAATTACGTTTAGCCGCTGGTAAAATAGCGGTTCGTTGTTGGCCATTTGGAGAATAATTATAGCCGTAAACGTTCTTAAATCCAGGCAAGTTGGTTACTGATGCGTATACTACTGCAAACTGTTTAAACACGCTGGTTAAATGGCTTACATTTAGGCTTAAGTTGTTAAAGTTTTTGGTTTTATCAGACAAGAAGCCTATACTATTTGGATTATAATAGGTACGCCCAGAGCTAAACGAATAGGTAGTTCCAATTTCAGATTTGAGATAGGGGATATATTGTTTGTACACAATATTTAGCGTATGCTTAGCTGCAAAAGGAGGAGTGGCTTGTGATGGATAATTTCTGAATTCTCGTTTTGTATCCAAATATGAATATGAAATCCAATAATCGCCAGCTGGGATGCTTTTCTTGTCTCTAAAGAATACATCTACACCACGCGCATAACCACTACCGCCATTGTATAAATTTTTATACTCGTATACACCATAGGCATTTGCCATTCCATTAAAATCGTACGTGGTTAATTGATCGTACTGTTTATAATAGCCCTCCACCCTAAACGTAATTTTATCGGTTAAATATTGATAATTTAAGATATAATGGTCTGCTCGTTCAGCGTTTAAATTCTGGCTTTGTACCAAATAGTCATCATCAGGATTTTGATAAAATGTGCCATAGGCTAGCGAAACTTGTGCACGTTTTCCTGCTTTTATAGCCAATGATGCACGAGGGGCAATATTGCCATCGTTAAGATAAGAGGAGTACTCGGTTCTGGCGCCAACTCTAGCCACTACTGCATCACCCAAATAAACCTCACTCTCTGCAAAACCTGCTTGTGTGTGATTATCGAAGCTGCGTGCCAATTGATTCCATCCTTCTAAGCGCTCGCTACTGTAAGTTTCGGCGCCTATTCTGATTAATGAACGCTTGGCGAAAAAATGACTTAGCGTAACTCTGCCTTGCAACAGATTATCAAACCTGCGATAGTTATTCGTACTTATGCCTCCATTTTCTTTCGAATTGCTGTATGAAACTCCTGCCTGAATTTTCCAATTGTTACTTAAATAATCTTGATACGTAGAGTTGGCATAATAGGTAGTATTGGCATTGGTAACGTGTGTATCGTTGTTAAATAAAGATACATTAGCCTTGTTAAATTGTGCAAATACTTTAAGAATTCCCGTTTGACTTGGCTTCCACTTGTATTGAACCGTACCTTGTGTTTCTACAGGTTCTTTATCCCAGTTAATATTTTGCTTAAATACTGCATATGTTGGTTTTAAGTTATAATAGTTTCCTCCTATAGTTAATGCACTCTTCTCTGTTCGCTCTGTATGCGCTGCACTTAACCCTACGCTTAATAATGAAATCTCGGTTGATGATTTTTCGGGTAAATCTTTACTCTCCATAAGCAATGCTGATGAAAGTGCTTGCCCGTATTGAGCCGAATAACCTCCTGAAGAAAATGTTGTGCCCTTGAATAAAAATGGCGAGAATCGACTACGGGAATTCAGATCAGGCAGCTGACTACCAAATGGGTTTTTAACTAGCATCCCATCATAATACGTTTGGGTTTCGGCACCAGAGCCTCCCCTTACAAATAATCCATTTTCGCCAAAAGCCTGAGCAGTACCTGGCAATGTTTGAAGGGCGGCTACGATATCTGCAACAGCTCCTGCAGTAGTTGCAATATCTAATGAACTTAATACCGCTCCTTTTCGCTGGTCGCCCGTTTCTAAAGTGCCTGCACTAATGGTTACCATATTTAATTCACTTATAGCCTCTTTTAGTTTAAGGTTAAGAATAAGCTCAACCCCAGTTAAGTTAACCCATAGGCTATCGGTCTTATAACCAGTTGCAGTATAGCGAATTAATTGCTTCCCCGTTTCGGTAGTACTAAACTTAAAGCGACCAATAGTATCGGTTGATGCTCCATCGTAGGTATTAACTAAAGAAACGTTTGCACCGTTAATGGTTTCGCCTGTAGTTGATTTAACTGTACCACTAATACGCGTTTGTGCATTTAGCACGAGGCTAGTGACTAAAAGAAGAAGAAGAGTAAAAATTGCTTTCATGCCTAGTAATTTAGATTATTATCCAAATTTGCTAGGGAAAGGCTATTTTTAAAAGAGAATACCGACGACTGGTCGGAAGTATGGGATGAATGGTATTATTTCAAGTACCCTCCTTGTTCCAAAACCGTTTTCCATACTTGGTAACCTTCTGGAATAAGATGCAGACCATCTTTTGTAAGTTCGGCTCTTAAGTGATTGTCTTTATCTAAAAATGCAGGATACAGATCGATCACGTTTACATTTTTTGCAGTGAACTTTCGAATTTGATCGTTGAGATATAAAATGTGTTCATCTTTGCCATAATGATTTTTAAATTTCTCGAACGAGCTGTTCACAGGCAATAGGGTATAAAAATAGATTTGTGTTTTCTTCGATCCTTCTCGTATCCGGCTAATCATTTTTTTATAATTGCTTAAAATAACCTCGTCGGGTATGTTTCTCGAAATATCGTTAATGCCAATTAAGATAAAAACCTTTGCCGGTTTGCGGTCTATCACTTCCTGCAATCGTTCTAACACACCAAAGGTAATATCGCCAGAAATGCCTCGGTTTTTTGCTTGAGGCAAGCTTAATAGCTTCGCCCAATCTGTACCAGCGGTGATGCTATTTCCTAAAAAAATATAACCCTTTTTTACGGTTGGGTCGGCCCTAAATTTAAGAACTTGCTCTACATATTTACCAGGGCGATGGGTACTGTCCCATTTTACAGTTTGTGCAAATAAACTAGCTGCACTTAAGAAAATAATTAAGTTAATGGCTAAAAAAGACTTGGTCAAAAATGGTTTCATAAAACGGGGTTTAATGTGACAATGGGGTTCGCTCGGATAAATTTTCTTTTTCTCTATTCCATGTAAATGCGGTAAAGAAAATGGCCAATATACAGGATATAGCAATAGCAACAAAACTTGCACCCCAGCCTTGTTGATCAACTAAATGACCTAATGCTGCATTTGCCAACAAATCGCCAATAAAATAACCGAATAAACCTGTTAAACCTGCCGCTGTTCCCGCAGCTTTTTTGGGAACCAAATCTATTGCTTGAACTCCGATTAACATAACTGGTCCATAAATAAAGAAACCAATAGCCCAAAGAGAGCCATTTTGAACGAAATGGTTAGCGTTTGGCGACTTCCAATAGATAAGTACAGCTATTAGGGTCATCGTCATATAAATAATAGTTACCGGGGCTCTTCTTCCCTTAAAAACCTTGTCACTAATCAGTCCACAAAGTAGAGTTCCCGGAATTGCTGCTAATTCATAGCCTCCAGAAGCCCACGCGGCTTCAAGTTTAGTATATTGCTTTGCTTCCTGTAAAAATGTTGGGGCCCAATTAATGATGCCGTTTCGAACCAAATAAACAAATGCATTTGCAACGGCGATGTACCAAAGCAACCTGTTATTTAAAACATATTTTAAAAATATCTCTTTAGCCGAAAATTCTTTCTCTTGGGTTTTCGAGTCATAGCTTTTCGGATAATCGTTGTTGTATTCTTCAATAGGTGGTAAGCCAACAGACTGAGGTGTATCTCTTACCAAAAGGAAGGCAATTATGGCAAATAAAATGGCTACCATTCCCGGAAAATAGAGCATCCCATGAAAGTCGGCAAAAAGTTCGAAGCCAAGAACAGTGAGTGGTCCAACTAAAAAACCTCCTAGATTGTGCGCAAGATTCCAAATCGACATCGTGGTTCCACGCTCCCTAATAGAGTACCAATGCGCTACAACGCGCCCACATGCCGGCCAACCCATACCTTGAAACCATCCATTGATAAACAACAGTATAAACATAACCGCTATAGATGAAGTGGCAAAAGGAACAAGCCCCATAAAAATCATCGTAAACGCAGATAATGTTAAACCAATGGACAAGAAATATCGGGCATTGCTTCGATCTGAAATATTGCCCATTAGGAATTTACTAAACCCGTAAGCTATTGAAAGTGCAGAGGCAGCCAAACCTAGTTCTCCTTTACTAAATCCTAATTTTTGTAGTTCTGGTATAGCGAACGAAAAGTTTTTACGAACCAGGTAATATGCAGCATATCCTAGAAATATGCCGATAAAGACTTTGATACGCTCCTTACTGTAAATCAATTTTACTTTATCTTCTGGCAATAATGGTTTATGCGCCGCTGGTGCTGGAAAAAACTTCATACTTGGTTGGTTGGTTAGTTTAGTTCAATTCCTCATCGGATGAGCGAAGTGCTCATCCGATGAGGAAGTATTAAAATAGATTCGGATAATCTGTAATAATCCCATCCACATTAAGCGATTTTAAATAGTTAATGTCTTTGGCTGTATTTGCTGTCCACGGAATTATTTTCACGCCATCTGCATGCGCATTTTTAACAAGATCGGCGGTCACGGTTCTCCACTCCGGACTTAAAATAAATGGCTTATAGCCTAAATCGGCAATATTTTCTGCATAGTTTTTTTTGTTCGCCACCAAGAATGAGGTTTTCACTTTCGGGTATTTCTCATTAATGATTTGTATGGTGCGCTTATCGAAAGATTGAATTACCACATAAGGGGTAATTTTCTTCTTTTCAATTACATCCATTAATAGTTTAACAAACACTGCAGGAGTAGGATTAACCACATTATCGCCTGCAGGGGCGCATTTGGTTTCGATGTTGTAAAAAAGCTGTTTCTTGCCTTTTGTCTTAATTTCCTTTTGCACGCTATCAATTAAATCAGCTAACAAAGGAATGTAGGTTTTTATCTTCTTCTGCTCTTTAAAACCCGTGTGTACTTTACTGCCTAGATCAAATGTTTTAAGCAAGTTATAATCCATTTGATAAACTGCATATTTTTTACCGTCGCTAACTGGAATTTCCTTTCCCTCGGGTGTAAGCATAAAACCCGGACTCAAATAATCATCGTGGGTAACCACAACCTGATTGTCCTTAGTAATATGTGTATCCATTTCTAAGGTGGTAATTTGCGGGTAGTTCATTGCATCGAGCATTGCAACAATAGTATTCTCGGGCATTAATCCTCTTCCTCCACGATGTGCTTCAGCACTAAAATCTGGAAATTTAACCGCCATGCTACTCTTCTGATTAACGGTTTTGCAACCTAAAGATAAAGTTAGCGCTATTAGTATATATTTTTTCATCTGTATAATATTTTTTTCAATGGTGATGAAGCTATCATGATTTTATTTAACCACTTCGTAAGTCTCCCCGAACCTATCGGTTACTTTTACTTTAATATTTTTAACACTTGGATCACAGTGCACCATAAAAAGGTGATCGGTGCGACTAGGCTCTGCAAATGGTCTACTTGAAGGTAGTTTATCGCCTAGGTACAAACGAACCGCTTCGGGATCAAAGCCAATCTGTTTCTCCATCACTACCGATTTACCATCTAAGAAGCACTCCACTTTCCATTCAGGATCATAATTCCATACATTAGCAATTATTCTTTTCTGATTGGTAAGTGTTTCTACATCGATGCTAAGCTGGTGTTTTGCGCTTTGTCCGGTCGACTTATAATACCATTTTAATTGAGTACCCTTTACCTCATACACCCCATACCCTCTTGGTGCGCCATCACCACAAATAGGGCCCGTCCACCATGCCCCACAAACTGTACCATGATTATGCTCAAAAACGCCGTTTTGAATTACATTTTTATTGTAGTGGGTATGGCCCGACATTACGTGTACATTGGTGAACTTTTCTAGGATCTTATAGAAATCAGCTTTGTTTTTCACAGCACTATGAACCGGAATATGTAAATTGATAATTACTAAGTTATCTTTTGGCACAAGTGCTAAATCCTTCTCCATCCAGGCTAATTGTTCTTCCGAAATATAACCATCGTACTCTCTTTCTTTTCCTAAATAACGTACATCATCTAATACAATATAATGCGCTTTGCCACGATTAAATGAATAATAAGTTGGACCGAAATACTGCTTAAATGTTTTATCTGAGGTTTCATCACCACCCATTCGGTAGTCCATATCATGGTTACCAAGTGCTTGAAAAAACGGAATCCCCATTTTAGCAACGGCGATATTATAATCTTCATACAAAGGCAAGTTATCCCATACAATATCGCCTACACAAATGCCATGAACCAACGTGTTTTTGCCCATTTCTTGAACAAGTTGCTGTACATCTGGAACAGAAGTTTCCATCATTTGAGCAACATCTTTTTTTGTTTTAACCTGTGGGTCGGCCCATATAATGAACCGATGATTATCGTCGTTTTTGTTTAATTTTTTTAATTTAAAATTATATTCATTTCGTGCTCCAAGACTTTCGTACTGCTTTGCAATATTACCTTCTACTTTAAAATCGTAACCTGCAGGGGTGCTTAAAAAAACGAATTGCGATTTATCATTTGTGTTAATTGTGTACTTGCCATTTTCATCCGTTTTAACTACTGAAAAACCATCAGAGATTACTGCATTTGCAATACCTCTACCGTCGGCGCTTACCGTTCCAGTTAGGGTTGTGTTTCGTTTTAGTTGTGATAATGCATTTGTTCGGATCGAAATAAAAGCACTTCCTGAAATTAAACCAATGCTTTGTAAAAAGGATTTCCTGTTCATTTTAATTCTTATAAATCGTAATATCGTCTATACTTAATCTTCCATTTTTAATGGAAGGATCTTTTTTACCATCGCCTAGTCCTAATTTGTTTATCCTGAAGCGTACTTTACCTTTAATATCTACATTAAAGGTGGTCATTTTTAAGTCGGTAGTTTCTGTAGTAATTTCCTTACCAGCTGCCTGCCACGCATTGCCTCCATCGGTAGAATATTCTAATACCCATGTACTTACAGCATCTTTATAGTAAGTAGCATAGTTCAATGTAACTTTTGAAGCTCCTTCAGTTAAATCGAAGTTCATACTTAGATAAGCCGGTTTACTTCTGTTTTGTTGCATTCTGATGCTTTGCTTTCCTGTCGGATTAAATCGATCGTGACCAACTAATGCACCCAATAAGGCATAGTCTAGTGTCCATTCGCCAGTTTTAAGTTTAATCGTTTCCGGTTTATAGCGTGATTTTGCTGCAGTATCTGGCGACTCGAAGTCTTCCGGAAAGTTTGCATAAATTGTCTTTTGTGCAAATGTTACAGACGGTGCAAAAATGAATAACACCAATAAGGTTTTGAGAATTCTCATAATAGAAATTTATTTGCTTAAAATTTAAAAGGCCAATTATCTATAACTGGCCTTTTAAATTTAATTTTTAGTTAGAAAGAGTAGTTCCGTTACTTTCAATTTCAGTAAGTGCCGAAGTACTTGTTAATGGAACAGTTACTAAAATCCTTCCCGATATCCATCCTCCTTTTAGTGAGTTGTAAACACCTCCAAGTCTTGCAAAACTGGTTGCAGCAGATGGGAAAGTTAAACGTCGTGTATTTGTACCTGCGCCATAAAACTCTTGTCTTAGGCGTGTAGCTGGATTTACGGTGCCATAATAATCGGTAATTGTAATTCGGTAACCAACTTCTGGTGGACCAGCGGAGTAAAAGTTACCACCAGCGCCACCGAACATGATTACATCCAATGGCACAGAATTTACAGTAACATTTGTACCCTCAAATATAGCAATACCAGCCACGTTACCACTATTTGCCAATAGGTTAGTTGTAACAGCACCTACACCATCAGCACCTGTTACTGTTGTATAATTTACACTGGCGATCCATTTAGATGAGGCCATTGATGTTGAACCAGATCCATTGATCGTCTTTCCGGTTCCTCCAACATAAAAATACTCGCCCTTGCTTACCTTACCCGATGTAAGGTTAAGTTTATATGTTCTACTACCGCCTGTATTCCATCCTAACGTTGGGAAAGTTGTAGCACCTGCATTATTGGTCGTATATACAGAAAACGGTGTAACTGCAAAATCGATATCCTTTGAGGCTAAAAATTGGATATATTCATAATTCCCATCACCACCGCTAGGATCTACTAGATATCCTGAAATAACCGCCGGAGAAAGTTTAGGCATTTCTACATAGAAGAAGTCACTTAATGTGCGCATCCAAAATTGGATTTTTTTCGAAGCACCTGTGCCGGTAACAAAAGGAATACCGCTATAATTACCCGATGGTAATGCAACTGACCCTGCAAAAGCGGCAGCTGCTTCCGTATGCAGGTTAGCAACTCCAAAACCGTCGTTGATCTGTTTATCTCCAGCATAGGTGGTGCCAAGTGGAAGCTCTGGATCGAACACAACATTTGTAAGTGTAACCAATGTGCTTTCGAATCGATCTGGATTTGTTAAAATTGCACCTGTACTCACTGCTTGTATTTTAATTTGTCTACCAGATGCTACTTTAGTTATAGCCGAGCTCGGTAAGCCTGTGATCTGCAAAATTCCATTCACCCTCTTCAATACACCGCCCTCTACTTTAACATGAATTGAATCTCCTGGAATAAAATCTGAGGCTGTAGCGCCAATATTAAAAGACATCCCTCTCAAAGAATCAATTGCAACACCACCAGAAATTCTACTATTCTGCACTACCAATAATCCTGCTGGGGAATTACCCGATCTAAAATCTGATATTACAATTCCCCTAATCATCGTTGCTCCGCCAAGTGCATCTGCATTGAGCGACAAATCTGATTCTTTGAATAATCTTTTAATGTCGAAGTTAGAAATGAATCCACTTGGTCTGCTAGCAAAATAGTCATCATCTCGCTTACACCCTGTGTAAATACCAACAATAACAGTTAGTACGAGAAAATATTTTAAAGTCGTTTTCATTTATTTTTTATTTATGGTTTTTGCCACCAAACTAAAGTGTTAATATCGTCTGGGCCTTGTGCAGCCACTGCATTTTTATAATTTGTTGAATTTGCAGATTGAGTAAGTATTGGATAAGACAATCTAGCAGGCATTTTTCCACTATTTACCAATCCAGTACCCTTTGGTAGGAAAGGATGTCCTGATCGTCGATATTCAAACCATTGTTGAAAATCTACCAAGAACAATGCATAGTATTTTTGCAGATGAATAAGTTGTAATTTACTCTGTGATCCTGGTGTTGTGTTATCTAATGGAAGTCCATTGTCCCAATCAAAATCACCTAATGTTGCATAATTTCTAACTGCTGCATCATTACCATTTGGATACAAAATCGGGATCCAGTAATTTATGGCATCTGCCACACCTTTATAATAATACGTTTCACCAGTACCGCTAATCCAACCTCTAGCAGCTGCTTCGGCTAAAATAAAATCAACCTCAGCAACATTCATGATAATACCTGTAGCTGGATCTGTTTGTAAGGTAAGCGGATTATTGGTTTGTCCTTCAGAATTAAAATAAGATTGTTTTACCGGAGTATTACCTATTGGCGTACCGCTTGGCACCCCAATGTATCCAGCCGGACCAGGTGAGATTCCCCATCTGTTTACATTATTTTTCCCATACAATTGGTTAATTCTAGGATCGGCCCAGGTAGAAAGGTTATCCATAAAAAATTGAGAAACTCCTGGTGTTCTAAAATCAACGGCACGCACACTAACCATGTATGGTGATGAATATAAAGCCGTACTGCTATTTGTTCCATTCCAAAGAATTCTAGCCGTGTGCGTATTATCTAGCATGATTGGATACTTCGTTGGGTTGGTATCTATCATTTCTTTAATTTTAGCCGTTACTTGCGCACTTACCTCTGCTTTGTGAGCAACACGAAGTAATAACCGCAAGTACAACGAATTGCCTAGTCTACGCCATTTAGTTATATCACCAGCATACACAGGATCACTATTAGGAACTATAGCTTGCCCAGCTGTAAGCAATGTATTTGCCTCTTCTAATTTGCTAAACAATGCTAGATAAATATCTTTTTGTTTATCAAATACAGGTTCTAATATATCTAACTTACCTTGGTTAGCTTGAGAAAATGGCACATCTCCATAGGTGTCTGTGATCAATTGCGTAGCCCATGCTTCGGCAATAAGAGAGATGCCTTGATAAGATTTATTTAAGGTCTCGGCTTCACTAGCTATGGCCTTGATATCTTTAAAATTTGTCAGTTCTATATACCAGCCATTCCAAGGGGCATCAGACACATTACGTCTAATATCGTATCTAAAAACCCTGCCTTCAGCATCACCTAAGTCAACCGTAACTTGCATCAACTCATTGTTGAAGCTTCGGTTGCGCAAGAGGTTAGTGGTTAAAACATTTGTTAAAGCAGGCGCTAATAGTTTATCTGCCGTAACCGCATTAACCCCTATTGGATCGGTGTTAATTTTAGAGAAATCTTTCTGACAAGAGAAAAGCGAAATCCCAATTGCCAATAAAAGTGTATAATTGGTTATATTTTTAAACTTTTTCATATTCTTTTTTAGTTAAGGCCTACTACTAAACGTACTCCATAAGTTCTAGTTGATGGCAACTGTCCGGTTTCAAATCCTTGCGTAATATCAGATCCAGCCAAGGTGCCAAACTCAGGGTCGAACGCTGGCCATGGCGACCATGTAAAGAGGTTACGACCATAAACTCCGATCGAAAGTCTGCTCAATCCTAATGAAGACACGATCCTTGTTGAAAATGCATAATTGATATTAGCTTCTCTAAATTTAAGATAATCTGTTCTAAAAACACTTCCTTCGGCATTTTGTGATCCATATAGCGAATCGTAAAAACCTTCTACATCAGTTGCCACAGCAGTATTTGGGGATAATGTTTTGGTTGGATCGTTTGGATCCATCATCAAGCCCTCTCCAACTACACCTCCATACCTTCCTGGTAAAGTAATTTTGAGCTTACCAAGAGAAGCCATCCTCGAGAACGTTAAAGATTGGCCAACCGCTCCTAATTGAGCGTCAAATAATACGTTTGCACTGAATTTCTTAACGGTTACTCCCGTACCAAAACTAAACCTAAATTTAGGCATTGTGTTTCCTAAGTATTGTAATTTAGTTGGATCTGTAATTGCAAGTCCCGTTTTAGAATTAAAAATGAGTTGACCATCTGCAGAACGCAATAGTCCAAAGCCATATAAATCGCCCAAACTTCCACCAACATTAGCTACAATCTGACCGCCTGTACCACTCAATGGGCCAGTACGTAACACAACCGAGCTATCAGCTAATTCTTTGATCGTATTTCTATTCGCAGTGAATGTTCCATTGATTGTCCACGAAAACTTTTTAGATTTTATTAAAGAAGCATTTACAGATGCTTCAAAACCTTTGTTATCTACGCGCCCAGCATTAAATATTCCGATGGCATAACCTGTAGAGCGGTCTATTAAACGACTTAAGATCTGATTTTTTGTATTTCCAGTATATGCTGCGAAGTCAAAATTCACCCTGTTTTTAAATAGTCTCAATTCTGCTCCGATCTCGATAGTTGTGGTTTGGAGTGGCTTTAAGTTAGCATTTGGAAGTACGGTTGGATTGGTCATTGCTTCGCCAGGATAAATTCCATTAGCGGCCAATATGTAGTTATAAGCAGTACGATAAGGAGTTGTTCCGCCACTACCAACCTGCGCAACAGATCCACGTAATTTTAAATAGCTAATCTGACTTGGCATTTTCCAAAAATCTGAAGCGATAAAAGATAAACTGGCAGATGGGTAGAAGAAACCAACATTATCAGTACGAAGTGGTGATGCCAATGTACTGTTCCAATCCTGGCGACCAGTTACATCGAAATAAAGATAGTTTTTAAATGCTAGGGATGCCGTGCCATAAAAACTATTGATATTATATCTTGCGGTATCAGGCACTGAGATTACCGGATTAATATTATTATCTAAGCGATAAACTCCTGGAACTTTTAATCCATCTGCGCGAAACTCCGATTTGTTATATCTATTTCTTAATTGACTTCCGCCTACCGATGCAGAAAGTTTTAGATCTTTCGAAAGATCTTTATTATATCTTAACAAGAAGTCTGCATTTATCTCGTAAGAATTGATGTTCTGCTCGCGATAAGACCCCTGAGTATATCTAATTCCGGCAGCATCATAAGGGCGGCGAGTTTCACGGATATCGTGGTTAAAATCCATAGATGTACGAACCAATAAACTTAAGTCTTTTGTAAACTTATAATTGGCCTGAATACTTCCTAGTAAACCATTTCTTCTTTGTCCATTTAAATATTGTTCAGAAATTGCATACGGACTTTCTGGGTTAGTAGACGTAATATCTACAAATTTACGCCCTTCTTGTCCATTTACCCAGTAATCTTTATACCAATCGATGTTAACATTTGGGTGAGCAAACATGAACCAATACATTAACGATTGATTTCCATAACCAGTTGCAGGTAAGTTATCGCTATGTCTGTTGTTATAGGTTGCCTTTAAAACAACATTTAATTTTTTGGTTAGATTGGTATTTGCAGATAATGAAACCGTTGTACGCTCTAAACCTGTGTTAGGAACAATCCATTCATTATTACCATGGCTTGCAGAAAAACGTAGACCTACATTTTTTATAGTACCGTCTAAGCTTACCGAATTGGTTGTTTCGATTCCTGTTTGAAAGAAACCGTTGATCGGATTAGCATAGGTAGTCCAGGGTGTGCGAGTTGTAGATCCTGTTTTAGTAGTTGGGTCGTATTGAAAGAATGAACTGTTATTGGCGAATGCTGGCCCCCAGGTAGAACTTGTACTCCTGGTACTTGCGCCATCAGCACTTGTACCCCAAGAAAAATAACTTGCGCCATCTACACCTGCACCGTATTCTTGTTGAATGTCTGGTCCACCAAGAATCTGCTCAAAAGCTGTATTTGAAGTAAACGATATGCTCAATCTCTTCTTATTCTTATTTGTCGATTTTGTGGTGATAATAATCGCACCATTTGCGCCTCTTTGTCCATAAAGTGCTGATGCAGCTGGGCCTTTTAAAATCGTCACATTTTCAATATCATCAGGGTTTAAATCGTTAAGGGCACTACCAAAGTCTGCAGGCATAATATCTCCAGATGTTCCATAAACCCCACCACCGGTTGCCCCAGTACGTTTCGAACTACTACTGGCAACTACACCATCAATAACAATTAAAGCTTCATTATCGCCTGTTAAGTTGTTTTCTCCACGTAAGATAATTTTGTTTGAACCAGAAGGACCTCCATTACGAACTAAATTTAAACCAGCAACCTTTCCAGATAATGCGTCTGTCCAGTTAGTTGCAACCGCATTTGTAAAAGAATTACTGTCTAGTGTAGTGGTAGCATAGCCTAAAGCTCTTTCAGAGCGTTTTATACCTAGTGCAGTTGTAATTACCACTTCATTTAAGCTACTACTTGAAGCTATTAAGCGAAGAACCAGATTTTCGGTATTCTGGGTGGCAGTACGTGTAAGCGAAGTATAGCCGATTACGTTAACACTAAAAGTTGTTCCTTTTGGTATTCTGATTGTAAATACACCATCTGCATTGGTTAGTCCCAATACTTTACGCTGGGCATCCATTACGCTTGCGCCTGGAATTGCAGAGTTATCTGCATCGTCTAAAACTCGGCCTTTAATGGTAACCACTTCTTGTGCCTGCATTAGCATCGGAGGTGCTGCAAAACTTATAGCAGGCACTTCAAATAAAAATAAGGCTAATGCTAAAGCCGTAAAAAACCTGGTTATTCCAAGCCCATACGCTAAAGCCTTCCTTTTAAGATAAACTCTATTCATCACTTTGATTTTTTTTGGTTAGTTTCTTTATTTGCTTACGTTTCGATTTGTTTCAATTTTAACTAACGGGGCAAATGTCTTCTTTTTAGGTAAAGTTTATGTTAACAATGTATTAATTCAACTAATTGTAGCTGTTGTTTTTTGTGGTGAAAAAATTGGATAAAGCAGGTATGCTTTCGCTAATTCATTAAACTCGAATAGTTGTTCATCTATCCATTTCTTATTGTTTCCGAGCTCAATAGCCATTACTTCGGCAACCGCAGGGGCCAATGTTATTGCGCCCTTTGCATCTAAAAATAGTAGCCTCATTCTTCTTGCTAATACATCTTCAACTGTTCTAGCCATCTCATTTCTCACCATCCACACTACTTCTGCCTTCAAAAAATCGTACGAAGGGTGTAGAGGCGTTGCAAGTGTTGTGTTTTCTTTCATTAACTTCCGTATACCATTGGCATCAGCTCCATATATGGCAAAATGATCTGCAGATTGCTCCTGAAGGTACCCGTGGATATGCACATTTTGAGTGATGCATTTTTTTTCTGGCAGCTGTGCTATCTCAATGGCTTTATCTAAAACATCCATCGCCATTTTTCTGTAGGTGGTCCATTTTCCCCCGGTGATGGTAATGAGTCCTGATTTTGCTACGATGAGCTTGTGGCTTCTCGAAATTTCTTTGGTACTATTGGTGTTTTTTCCTGGGGCAGCTAAAGGTCTTAACCCAGCAAATACCGACAATACATCGGTTTTTGTAGGCATTCTGGTAAGATACTGGCCAGCAGTAGCTAAGATAAAATCTACTTCATCATCTAATGCAACCGGTTCTAAGCTATGTGCATTTAATGGCGTGTCTGTTGTTCCTACCAATACTTTTCCATGCCATGGCACTGCAAAAAGTACACGTCCATCGGTAGTTTTTGGAATCATTAAGGCAACATTTCCTTTTAAAAACGAAGGGTCTAATACAATATGTGCCCCTTGACTTGGCCGCACCAACGGATGTCCTGATGGCATATCCATCTTTAATATTTCATCTACAAAAACACCTGTAGCATTTACGATAGTTTTGGCGGTTAATGTATATGATTTCCCAGATTCAACATCTTCAACTACTACCCCAGTTGTTTTATTATCTGTTTTGGTTAACGAAGTAACCTTCATGTAATTAAGAATTACCCCTCCATTTTCTGCTGCTGTTTGCGCCAGATTAAGTGCAAGCCTTGCATCATCAAATTGCCCATCACTATACCGAACTCCTCCAATTAATCCATCCTCCTTTAACCCAGGTATCGCTTCTAATACTTTCGCTTTTTTAAGAAAAGAAGATTTTCCAAACCCGCTTCTTCCGGCTAGCAAATCGTAAAATTTAAGTCCAACTAAATATTTATATTTAGAAAACCACGAATAAATAGGGATGATAAACTCTTGATCTTTTACTAAGTGCGGTGCATTTTTAAGTAATAATCCACGTTCGTGCAGCGCTTCATAGACCAATGCAATATCGCCTTGCGCTAAATACCTTACTCCGCCATGTACTAATTTTGTGCTTCTGCTCGATGTTCCTTTAGCAAAATCAGATTGTTCAAGCAATAATGTACGATAACCTCTTGTAGCCGAATCTACCGCAACCCCTAAACCAGTTGCCCCTCCACCTATAACAATCACATCCCAATCTTGGCGATGCTCTAATTCATCTAAAAAAGTCTCCCTATTAAAAATCATTCTTTGTTAACGTTTTTTGCAAAAATTTAACCTTTCGATATCTTTCGTTTTTATTTTTAAATATCTTAAACGAAACTAAATATAATTTTTTGAATTAAAAAGAAAAATCTTCTGAATTATTTTGTGCGCCAATAACTTGTTTCCTTAATGAGGGACCCTTTTCATTTTTAATTATGCTTTTTTCTCTGCCTGAAATGTGAAAATTAAATATTTTTTTTATTCGTTCTTGTATGCTAAAATATATTTATCTTGAACCCCAGATTTAATTCCAGTAAAAATGATTGGTATAGCAGAAAGACATCAATACATCTTAAATAAGATCCAGCAACACGGCAGCTTAGATGTTCAAACGTTATGTAAAGAGCTAAAAGTTTCGTCTGTCACCATCCGAAAGGACTTAAAGCTATTAGAAGACAAATCGTTATTGTACCGAACCCATGGGGGCGCAACCTTAAACAATCCCTATATCGTAGACAGACCGGTGAACGAAAAGGAATTGCTTCAGGCGACTGAGAAAATGCAAATTGGGCAAGTTGCGGCTAAATTGGTTGAAGAAAATGACTCTATTATTATTGCCTCTGGCACTACGGTACTAGCCTTTGCCAGAAATATTTTACCTAAAGAAACATTAACCGTAATTACAGCATCTTTAAACGTTGCGTTAGAGTTAATCCATCAAACGAATGTAGAAGTTATTCAACTCGGCGGCGTTTTACGAAAGAGCTCCTCATCCGTTACTGGGCCATATGCCGAGGGGATGCTTGTAGAATCGTATTGTAGCAAGTTATTTTTAGGGGTCGACGGAATTGATTTAGAGTTTGGTTTAACGACTACAAATGCGTTAGAGGCCCATCTTAATCGACAAATGATTGCCGCATCTCAAAAAATCATCGTCCTTGCCGATTCTACTAAATTCGGGAAACGAGGTTTTGGTAGAATTTGCGGACTAGATAAAGTAGATCATATCATCACCGATAGGGGAATAACCGAAGTAATGAGGAAAGGATTAGAGAGTTTGGGGATTAAAATTTCGATAGTATAAAAAGGAGTATTCTCGGTACTTTAATTTTAACGCAAAGATTTTAAAGAAAATGCAAAGAGCGCAAAAGTGGAACCTATTAAGCTACCAACTTTTGCGCTCTTTGCGAAACTCATACCGCTCTTTGCGTTAAAATACGTGATCCTTGCAGAGCACGCTTTAATCTTCTAAAATTATCGATCAATAGACCCCATTACTCTTTGTGCAAAAGCATTTAAGGCATCTTTTTCCAAAGCACCATCATTTACTTTCGCATGTACTTCGAGTGCGCCGCAAATATTAGTAATCATTTCGCCAGCTACATCAACTTCAGTTTCACTAACGCCCCTGAATTCACAAAAGGCTTCTAAAACTTCTAACGTCGTTTCCAACTGCTCGGGTGTGCTATTTTGAAATAATTGTCTTATTACTGGAATTTTCATCGCTAATCCTATTTAATCTTTGTAAACAATTCGGTTAACCCTTCAACCTTGTTCGTTTGAACCTGATCTACCAAGGCACCTAACTCAAAAGCTGCAAAAGTTGGCAAATTATCAACGTTTGCAAATTTCCTTGAACTTGGAAATTTTTCAGCATCGACCATTAAAAAAGTAATGTCTTCATTTTCAGAAGCAAGCTTTTTGAATTTAGGCTTCATAATTCTACAATTTCCGCACCATGAGGCCGAATACTGCACCATTACTTTGCTATTATCGGTTAAAAATTGCTCAAGGTTGTCTTCTGTTAATTCTAAAAACATACCTTCAATTAATTTAAGTGAGCGCTTAAATATTCTGCAACACCCTGTCTGTCGGCATTCATTGCAACTGCACCTTCTTCCCAGTTGGCAGGGCAAACCTCACCATGTTTTTGCACGTGGCTATAGGCATCAATTAAACGTAAATATTCTTTCACGTTTCTACCTAGTGGCATATCGTTTACACTTTCGTGGAATACTTTACCCGTTTCATCAATTAAATAGGTTGCGCGATAAGAAACATTAGAACCTGCGAATGTTTCATTTCCTTCTGCATCATAATTAACTTCTTGATCTAAAATGTCTAAAATGCTCGATAAATGTCTGTGTGTATCTGCTAAAAGCGGGTATGTTACGCCTTCGATACCTCCATTATCTTTTGCAGTATTTAACCACGCAAAGTGAACTTCGTTGGTATCGCAAGATGCGCCAATAACGATCGTATTTCTTTGCTCAAATTCTGGTAATGCTGCTTGGAACGCATGTAATTCTGTTGGACAAACAAAAGTGAAATCTTTTGGATACCAAAACAATAGGACTTTCGATTTTTTATTAACTGCTTCTTCAAAGATATTGATTTTCATATCATCGCCCATTTCTGATATTGCATCAATACTAACGCTAGGGAACTTTTTTCCTACAAATGCCATAATTAATTATTTTTTATTTATGGCGCAAAAGTACGGCTAATTAGGGGCAAAAACAACGAGACACAGCTTATTCTGCATCTATAATCTTTATATGGATATAGATAAAATCTATTTACTCATCCGATGAGTATTTGCATCTTGCCGATACTCATCGGATGAGGAATTACTTCTTCAATGTAGTTTCAAACAACTTATAAATTCGTTTATATTCGTCTGTCCAGCTGCTTGCCTCCACAAAACCATGATCTTCTACCGGATAAACGGCAAGTTCCCAATTGTCTTTCCCGAGTTCAATAAAGCGTTGTGTAATGCGAACAATATCCTGGAAATTAACATTCACATCAACCATTCCGTGTGCCATTAGTAAGTTTCCTTTCAGTTTATCTGCATAATAAATAGGCGAGCTTCTTTTATAGGCCAAAGGGTCGTTAAAAGGCTCGTTTAAGATATTAGCTGTATAACCATGATTATAGTGTGCCCAATCAGTAACCGATCGCAAAGCACCTCCAGCAGCAAAAACTTCAGGCTCTTTAAACATCCCCATCAGGGTGATAAAACCGCCGTAAGAACCACCATATAAACCTACATGCTTCGGATTAACACCGTATTTCTCTACTAGCATTTTAACCCCATCAACATTGTCTGATAAATCTTTACCTCCCATATCGCGATAAATACCTGTACGATGGTCTCTGCCATAGCCCGAACTTGCTGTGTAATCGATGTCGATCACAGTATACCCATTATCTGCTAACATGTTGTTGAACATGTACTCTCTAAAATATTGGCTCCACCAAAAGTGTACGTTCTGCAAATACCCTGCTCCGTGTACAAACACTACTGCAGGCTTGTTAGGGTGAGGATTTGTAGCAGGATAAACACGTGCATATACATCCGCCCCATGGCGATTTTTAAAACTAACCATATCAGGTTGACGCCATTTATATGAATCGAATTCGGCTGATGTAGATTTAGTTACCTGAACAGCTTTTGCTCCTGGTTTATTGGCCTGGATATACAATTCCCATGGTTTATCCATGTACGAATAGTTAATAGCTAACCATTTTTCGTCTGGCGAAAGTGTTACTTCATTGCCTCCTTTCATTGAAGTTAATTGAACTAACTCACCCCCTTCAACTCCCAACTTATAAAAATGGGTAATGCCTGGATGTTCTTTGTTTCCTGATAAATAAAAGGTTTTTTTATCTTTCGATAATTGCAAGCTCTGCACCTCCCATTTACCCGAAGTTAACTGCTTTTTCTCTCCTGTAGCAATATTAAACACATACAAATGAGAGTATCCAGTAGCTTCGCTTTGATAGTAGAAACGATTAGCATCAATCCAGCCTAAGCTTCTTCCACCTACACCAGGGCCGCCAATCCACGCTTCGTCTCTTTGTCTATCTAACAAGCTCACCTTCCCAGTAGTTGCATCTAATTTTAAGATCCATAAGTCTTTGTTATCTGCTGCATCGGCGATGATGATTGCATTACTTCCATCTTCGTTCCAAATAGGGCCTAAAAGGCTTACGTTTCTATCTTCGTTTTTCTTGGTACGTTCTTCCAGTTGCTTAGGATAATCTTTCACATAATCTGGCAAATCTTTAATACCTGGTATTTGGGAAGTTTGAATAACATAAATGCTATCTTTTTGTCCGTCGTAAACAAACGATTCAGATTTGGTAAGGGTTTCGCCTACCTTGGTACGACCCGGAATATCTTCCGTATAGCCAGATGCCGTTACATAGTTGGGAACGATAATATTATGATTAGTTGTTACTGGGGTTGTGATGCGATAAGTTACAAATCTTCCATCCGGACTAACCACAATGCTCGATAATGCTTTATCGTCTAAATAAACCGCTTTAATGGTTCGTTGTGGTGTAAAACTAGCGTTAAATCCACCTCTTGGTCCACCGCCACCCGTTCTTGCCCCAGCCTTGTTTCTTTTTTTAATGATATCAAACAATTCGGTCTGATCTGTTTTTAACCACGAATCCTGAATGCTTACTGCTGGCCTTTCTGGATTAGCAGGTCTTTTGCCTCTAATAAAATTTGTAAGCTGCTTTAATTCATTACTCGCTAAATTTAATTGAAAAACATTATCACCACGTTGATAAACAATTTCGTTAGTAAACAAAAAGCGCGCTGCAGTTTCTCTTTCTACAGTATTGGTTAGCCTTGATTCAGCTTTCGTTTTAAAGTTATAGAAATAAATATCTCCACCTTTTTCATAAAGGCCTAAGCTACGATCTTTGTTATAGGTATAATTAGCGCCGATTGCTTTTTCTATATTTTTATCGTCAGTTAATTCAGGTTTATTGCTTACTACATTAATCATGTAAGGCTGTTCTTTTTCTTTATTCTCAGGATTCCAAGAAAAGAAAACAGTTTTGCTATCAGCCGCCCAACGGTAATTTGTTGGAGCGGCTCCCATCCATTTGGGATCGCGCATTATTTTCTCTACCGTTAACGGCGCTACTTGTTGTGCTTGGGTTGTTGCTGCCAGCAACAAAAAGAAAAATGTATACTTCTTCATTATTAATTTGATTTAGTTGCAGTTCCGCCCTTTTTACTGGTTACGTTAACTGTAAATTTGGTTCCACCTTTTACCAACCAGCGAACGGTAACATAGCTATTGCCAGCAATATTGCTTACCTTAATGTTCGTTGGGTCGCCTTTTTGCTCAGTTGTTAATCCTAAATCGCGATTAGTTACGATCATTCCGGCTACTACAGTTCCGCCACTTAACGAAATTAGGTCTGGTGTTTCGATGTTGTTTTTTACATCCTGGCTAGAGTGTGTAGGTATCATTCGCTCGTTATTTACAATCGCCGTAACTTGTGTTAATCCACCACCAATATTTACCACTTCAATTTCTCCAACACTTAATTTTGGTGTATTATAAGCATGATAAACGCTAAAAGCCATGTTACGATGCGCGTCGCTCTCTAGCAAAAAGCCAGGATGCAAACGTGTGTACGTCTTTTTAAATCCACCAATTTCAATATCACCATACGTTGGATGTTTATACGGATGCCACGCTACAAAAGCATCTTTCATTAAAAGATCCTTGTCAAAGGTGTAGAGTTGGCCCTGACTATCCTCGCCATCTGTTTTATTGTACATCGAATAACCAGTCCACAATTCATTAGAGAACGTATAAATTCCTCTTCCTCCATAAAACCAATCTAACTCTCCGCCAAAAACAGAATATAAGTCTTTATAAACCACTAAATATCGGTATCCAGGAAGCATTTCTTCTCCTTTTTTACCTAAAGCATCGTACACCCTAACGTCTTGTGCGTTATAGGTATCTAAGTCTTCTAAAGCACCTGGCCCTCTTAAAATCATCCCTCCATTGTTATGGTAAGATTGTGCTGCAGCAATATTTGGATGCTTCATTACAAAATCCACAATCGCTCTATTTTCTGGAATAGAGAAGGGATATTTATACGCTCCGCCTTGGATGTAATTTGGTTGCCAGTTCCAGCCCCAATCGCGATTAGGATCGTAAGCACCTTCGCCATCTTCATTTACAAAGCCATCGTCATCGTTATCAATTCCTTCAGAACCCAGTAATTCATATTCACCTTTTTCTTCGCCGCCAACCATAATCATACGGCGGTTATCTGTTGGATCTACTTTATAGCGCCCGTTTACATTTTTACGTCGCATCATCACTACGTGTCCATCGCCATCCAAATCATCGAAACCATCCTCGTTTGTTACACCATCTCTATCGTTATCAATAGGGATAAGTCCGGTACGAGGTGAGTGTGCCGTATTTGCTTGATGGATAAAATGATCTCTAGCATCGGGGTTAATAGTTGGGGCAATATAAAATGTTTTCTCGCCCAATAACGATTGGATAGATTTGTTTCCCGAAGCGTACATTTCAACTAAGTACCATGCGGTATAGAGTGCAAATTCGCTGCCCTGAATTTCGTTAGAGTGGATGTTTCCATCAATGTACATCGCTGGTTTCTTATCCGGGTTTCCAACCTTGGTATCGCTAATGGTCATCACCCAAAGATCTTTGCCTTGGAATGATTTTCCCATTGCTTCTAGCTTTACCAAATTTGGATGAGCAGCAGCCAATTTTTTGCAAATATCGGTAATGGCTGCATAGTCGTTATATCGATTCCAGCTTACTTGTACTTTTGGATTAGGGGGAGTACCCACTGCAGCCAACACATTTTCTGGCTTTTGGGCATTTACAATTCCGGCGTAAAAAAATAGTACAGCCAGAAGAATAGTATGTTTTGTTTTCATCAGTTTTTTATTTAGTTTTAATGGTGATGAAGCTATCATGAGCAGGGTATTATAACCTGTAAGTTGCTCATGATGGTCATGTCTTGTTCTGATTATAGCGTTACTTCAATAGATTTATTACCGGTTGTTGGACTTCCAGCATCGATCGTTACTTTGCCATTTCCTTTAATTAACCACGTTAATTCTTTAGTGTCTTTTCCTTGAATACCTTCTATGGTTTGAGTTTTACGACCGCTAACTACCGTTTGATTAGCATTCAGGTTTAACTTCACCAAAATCTTTTTCAAGAAATAACTACGATCGCCAATGCGTGTATAGGTTGGCAAATCTCCTGTATTCATTACGTTTAACGTAACACGGGTTAACCCATCGGCAACTTTTTCTGTTTTAATATTTACCAAATCTAGCTTTGGAGCCATCCCTGCTAAAGCAACCAAGAAATCGGTATGTTTACCCACTATGCCATCAACCAATTTATAAGGGGGGTTAATTAATACGAAAGGATCTAAGCCGCCTACTTCTACCGTTTGGCCCGGAAAATCTGGGTGAGTTACCGCTTTCCATGGTGTAAATGTGTTGCTAATACCTTGTGAAGCGGCCCATCTTAAATAAGATGCAACAGGGTCTTCGTTTACAAACTTTTTCTCTTTCCGCGACGAATCAGGGTTTACTTTTGGCACCCACCATCCTGGCGTACTAAAACTTAAACGGCCGAAATGGAAATATCCCCATTGCGAAAAGTCGCCGCTTTCTCCTTGCGCTTTAGGTGCCTCTTTCGTTTTCGTAATTTTATTGTAACGTTCCGAAACTAATGCATTTGCCTTAGCATCCGAATCGTACCAACTGGTGATTATTCTCTTGGCTATACCACTTGCGTTAAACGTAACTGGAGCCGAAAGGTTATTTGTTGGTCCAAATGTAACTACTGCATAAATATTAAATGCATCGAAAAGGAAGTCGAACAACGCGCGGTTTTCTTTTTCAGAAACTGCATATTCTCCTGCCCCCGGAGCAAATGCTTTAAAGTTAAAGCTCGAGTTTTTGTTGAAATGCACACCACCTTCGCCATCTTCATTAAAATCACCGTCTTTATCGTTATCTAATCCTTCTGGTAATAAAATATATTTTCCTGATTCGCCTTTGGTTGCATCGGCTAATAGCAACGATCTAGGATCGTCGGTATTCAGTTTATATTTTCCAGTTGCATCGAGAATTCGCATCCAGGTAATTTTTCCATTTCCGTCTAGATCATCTGCCCCATCTTCGTTCAATTTTCCATCACGATCATCGTCCGTACCATTTGCATTTCCACTACGCTCAGCTTTTACTTTTGCAAAATGTTGCTCTGTAGCATCTGGGCTCATGTTCGGGAAAACATAATAGGTTTGGGTATTCAAAAGATTTTTAACACTGTCGGTACCCGATCCTGCTAATAGTTTTTCGGCAAAACCAATGGCCATTTCAACGCCTAAAAGATGTTTCCCCTCTACACCGCCAACTACGGCAATTGCGGGTTTATCTTCGGTTTTTCCGGCACCGATGGTAAGCATCCAAATGTCTTTTCCACCTAGTGTTTGCGTTAATGATTTAGATTTAACCCATTGTGGGTATTTTTGAGCGAGCGCCTTAACTCTTTGGGTTAAAACTGCATTTGTACTGTAGTCCTGCTGGCTTTGCGCAAAAGAAGTTGCGGCCAAAAACAGAAAAAACAGGTTAAAAAGATAAAGTTTCTTCATTTTGTTTAGGTTATGTTTGCAATTTATATAAAAAAGCAATTACATAAGTCTAAGCGCATTAAGGTTTTATAAATGTTACCTTACAACCTTCCCATTCTTATCTACATTCACATTAAACGGAGGCATATAGTCTTGTAAAATAGTAGCAAATTCTCTTCTGGTGATTTGTTTAGCTAAATCAAAATTACTACTAAATTTGTACGCAGTTTTCCATTTCTTTTCAACTTCTTTTGCCGTGCCTTCGGGCGATTTTTGACCAACATAACAAACCATATCTATTGCTGCCTGTAACGTTAATTCGGCGCTTTTATAATCGTCGAACCAAATTTGTGCTTTATAATAAAAGTCCTTAATTGGTTGTTTAATTTCTTCGATCGTTACCAATTTATCTGGCATAAATTTGGCCGTGTTATTTTCGAAACTCGCCTTAATCACACCAGTAACCCCAACAAATTGAATCGCTTTCCAATTGGCATCATTCTGCTGAATATCTGAAAACGGCATTAGCGCTAATTTGTAATTAACAAGTTCGCCCTGTGTCTGTTTCAACTTCACCTCTGATAGTTTTGTTCCAAAAAAGCCTGCATAAGCAGCTGTCGCTCCTGCAGCTTGCCCAATCAACATCCGTTCATCACCCTTTAACCATATTAAATTTTCTTGCCCCGAAATAAAGAAATCATACATCGAGAAAATAAATGCAGGAGATCCAGAAGAAAGACTTGTTCTGTATATGGTATTCGTGTAATCAAGTTGGGTTTCTGTACGTGTTGGTAATGTTTTTAACTCTAAAGCAGATTGAAGTTTTGCATCCCCAGCAACAATTAAAACCTTTGGTTTAAGACTTTGGCCATCACTTAATTTAAAAGACCAGTTATTTCCAGAACGATCGGCCTTTGTCCACATTACGTTTCTAATCACCGTTAGATTTTTTATCGAATCCGTCCAGTTTTTAAATACTTCATTGGCTATTTTTTTATCAAACGGGGTATTCATCAAGCTATCTTTAATACCCTTAGCAACATTTATTTTCTTTAAAAAATCTGCTTGAATTCCAGAGTTTATTTCGCTAGCCAATGGGTTAATATCAAATCCCCCGGCCTGGAGTAAAATAGTAGTTTTAACTCCCGAAACCGCAGCTTGAATGGCCGCTGCAGTTGCCGCATTTCCATTTCCAATCACTAAAACTGCTGGTTTAGTCGTTTGCGCTTTAAGTTGAAAGCAAACTACACTAAGCCAGATAATAAAATATAGTCTTCTCATTATTTTATTCATTTCTATGATATACGCAATATGCCATTATTGGATGTATTTTTTTAAATTCCATTGTCATTTTAACTATATTTAACACTTATCATTTAGGATAATTCAAATGGAGCAAAAAATCGATTTGGTCTTTAAATCGCAACAAGCACACAAATATACACTTCGAAAAAGTAATGTGAGCGAACGCATTTTAAAATTAAAGACTTTAAAAAAAACGATAGAAAAACACGAGGAAGAACTGTTTGCCGCATTATATAGCGATCTTCGTAAAAGCCAATTCGAAAGTGCCGTAACTGAGCTCATCTTCATTTATGGAGAGATAGATTTTGCCTTAAAAAAATTAAACGCCTGGATGAAGCCAAAGTACATTGGCAAAACACTTAGTAATCCCTTTTCAAAAAATAGAATCTATTACGAGCCGAAAGGTGTTTGTTTAATTATTGCTCCATGGAATTATCCTTTTCAGTTGGTAATGAGTCCGCTCATTTCGGCTATAGCAGCAGGCAATTGTGTAATTGTAAAACCCTCTGAATTAAGCTTGGCAACCAGTGCTGTAATTAATTCAATTATTAAAGAGGCCTTTGATCAAACGGAAGTTGCCTGTTTCGAAGGTAATGCTGATGTATCTACTGCTTTATTGAACTTACCTTTCGATCATATTTTCTTTACTGGAAGTACCGAAATTGGCAAAGTGGTAATGAAAGCAGCCTCAAATAACCTTGCTTCCGTAACCCTCGAGCTTGGTGGAAAATCACCTACAATAATTGATAAAGATGTTAATTTAGTAAAAGCCGCAGAAAAAATTGCATGGGGTAAATTTGTAAACAGTGGGCAAACTTGCATTGCGCCCGACTATGTTTTTGTACATCAACAACAGTTGGAAGAGTTTATTGGTTTGTATAAAGCCGCAGTTGATAAAATGTTATTAAAAGACACTAAGAGCTATGGAAAAATCATTAGTCCCAAACATTTTTCTCGACTAAAAGCCTTAGTTGATGATGCCGTCGATAAAGGTGCCAGAATAGATTTTGGTGGCACATTTGATGAGTCACAACAGCAAATAAGCCCTATCCTTTTAAGTAAAATCCCTAAAGGTGTTAAAGTGATGGAGGAAGAGATTTTTGGGCCTATTTTACCACTTATTACCTATGAAAATTTAGATGATGTAGTTGAACAAATCAATGCAAAAAGTAAGCCGCTAGCCTTATATATTTTTAGCAACAACAAAGAAAATATTAAAAAAATAATCAAAAATACATCCGCCGGAGGAACGTGTGTTAACGATGTACTGATTCACATTAGCAATCCAAAACTACCTTTTGGAGGTGTTAATGGTAGTGGAATGGGAAGTAGTCATGGTTTTTTTGGTTTTAAAGCTTTCTCTCACGAAAGAGCAGTAGTTTTTCAGTCGAGCATTGATTTTAATCCTCTCATTTATCCCCCATACAACGGAAAAGAATGGGTTTTGAAGTTATTAAAGAAGATTATGTAACCTTTAAGCGCTGAGCGTTTGGCGTTGAGCGAACAAACCGCTTTACGCTAAACGCAGACAAATAAAACCCCTTTACGCTAAACTCAAAACGCGATACAAATGCAAAATTTAAAATACCCAATAGGAGAATACATTTACCCAGAAAACGTAAATGAGACTCAAATTAACAGTTGGATTGATTCTTTAGTGAACTTTCCGCAACAATTAATCGAGGTAACTTCAGCATTAAGCGAAGCACAATTGGAGGTTGCTTATCGCCCAGGTGGGTGGACGGTTAGGCAAGTAATCCATCATGTGGCCGATAGCCATATTAATGCGTACACAAGGGTTAAACTTACCCTCACTGAGGAAAACCCAATTGTACGCCCCTATAATGAAGAAATATGGGCCGAATTACCAGAAGCAAAAAATGGAGACATCGAAATGTCTATTGCCATTATAAAGGCCATACATCATCGATTGGTAATCACTTTAGGTGCGCTAAATTTTGAAGATTTTGACAGAAAATATATTCATCCTGCTGCAAATAAGCAATTCACATTAGGTTATTTAGTTGGGAATTATGCGTGGCATGGTCAACATCATTTAGCACATATTTTATCGACGTTAAAATAACTTAATTCTGCTCCTTTAGCCACTTAATTTCTGCTTCTTGTGCTTGGATTATTTCATTAGCCATCTTTTTAATCTGAGGGTGTTGTGCATGCGGCAAATAAGCTTTAGCCATATCAACTGCGCTTTGGTGGTGTGGAATCATTAAGGCTACAAAATCATGGTCTATATTTCCAGTAAGCTTGGTTTCTGCCATTCCATCCATCATAGGTTTCATCGAACCATCAAGGGCTAGTTTAATCTCTTTTGCATTAGCTGATGGGGTTTTATCTGCTGTTTTTAGGAAATTATTTAATGATTCTATTTCCTTTTTTTGTGCAGAAATAACCTTTTCGGCAAAGCTAATTAGCGTAGTAGATTTACCTTTTTCTTGTGCTGCTTTTGCCATAACAATAGCGCCTTCATGATGCGGAATCATCATAGCAGCAAAATCATAATCAGCATTCCCAGTTTGCTTTATCTGATGCATTGCGAGCATACTTTCGTCCATTGCCTGCATCATTATATTTTTGTTTCCACTAGCTTTATGTTGCATTGTTGAATGATCTTCTTTTTTCTGGGCCGGCTCATTACAAGCGGCAAATAAAATCACCGTAGCGATTAATATGTTTATTCTTTTCATTTGTTATTACATTAAAATTAACATTGCCGCACTCATCGCAATCATTAATAAGTCTTCAATAATTGTTAATGTACTCATTGGTAGGTTAAATACCGCTCCTAAACATGCGCATTGTATTTTTTTCTTATTAAGCACACTTTGTAGCACGCCAATTATACTAACAGACATCACCACTAGGGTAACCCAATTCGTTACGAGCGGATTAAAGTTTATTGCAAAAGCAATTCCCAATCCTAGTTCTACAAATGCATAAATGTATCCCCAAGGTTTAAATTTTTTCGCCACAATGTCATACATCGAATAGCTTTCGGCAAAACCATTTAAATTTATTAATTTAAAGAATGAGAAAGAAAGGAAGAACCCAGCCATAAAAATCCGCATAAATAGCATCCAGTCTTGCCCACTGGCAATAAACGAAATGATGCTTATGTAAGCAAAAAGAAGTAGTACAGGTTTATAGATATTGAAAAACGTTTTTGTCTCTTCAACAGCTTCACTATGGGCAATTGCCGAAATTTGGTATTTAGATTCGGTGCCTCCTAAAGCTTTTTGAAGCGTACTTAAACTAATGTGGCTTTCCATGCTTAACGTTGCTGATTGATTTTCTTTCGAAACCTCAACGGCAGTTATTTCTGGAACAACCAATAGGCTGCTTTTCACTTTGCTTTCACAGCTAGAACAGGTCATGCCTGTTACTTGATACGTATGTGTCATTTTTTCTAATAATTAATAACACAAAATTACAGCACAATGTTTTTTTGCTGTTACATCCTAACGGGAAAGATTTATATAATTGCAATTGCCCTCATCGGATGAGGGCTACAAAAACCGCTTTACGCTCAACGCTAGACTCCTTAACCTATCTGCACGGAAGTCATGGTTAAGGAGCCACCAACAGCTTTATCATTAAACAATATCGCTTCTTCGTTGTCATTTTGCAAGCCTATGGTGTACATCAAAGGCAAATAATGCTCGGGGGTTGGAATGGCCAACTTTGCGGCACTTCCCATAGCTTCATAATTAATAAGTGGGGCGTGTTCTTTATTTAAGATTAAATTTTTGAAGGTCTCTTGCATCTCTAATGCCCAATCGTAACCTCCACCATTCATCATTTCCCAGCTCACCATTCTTAAATTATGAACCATATTACCACTGCCTAAAATCAATACTCCTTTTTTGCGCAGCGCTGATAATTCTTTAGCTAATTGATAATGGTAGTGAGCACCTTTAGTATAGTCGATACTTAGCTGTAAAACTGGAATATTAGCTGCAGGGTACATGTGTTTAATTACCGACCAGGCGCCGTGGTCTAAACCCCAATCGTGATCTAAAATTACAGCTGTCGATTTAATCAGGCTTGCTGTTTCTTTGGCTAATTGCGGATGGCCTGGAGCAGGGTACTGTACGTCGAACAGCGCTTGGGGGAAACCACCGAAATCGTGAATTGTTTGAGGAAAATCCATCGCCGTAATACGCGTTCCCTTGGTAAACCAGTGCGCAGAAACAACCAGTACCGCTTGTGGTACTGGAATATTCCTGGCCATATCAACCCAGGTGCTGCTAAACTCGTTCAGCTCAATGCCATTCATCGGTGATCCATGCCCCATAAAAAGAACGGGCATTCTATCCGTTTCGGTTAAGCTTTCAGTAAGATTCTTAAATTGATTTAGATTTTCCATCCCTAATTATGATAAAAAACGTTATTTCGCTTGAGCAAATTGAAGGTTTAAAGTAATATGTACATCTTTTGCAATGCCGGCTGCGGTAGGGTCGTAATTAATGTTATAATCTAATCTATTTATCTTTGCTGTGGCTAAAAACCCTGCTTTAGTATTTCCTTGTTGATCTTTCACATTGCCTCCATAAACCACATTAAATTGTACGTCTTTGGTTACATTTTTAATCGTTAGTTTACCGGTTAAGGTGTATGTGTTTTTTAGCTTCTTTTTAAACGACGTACTTTCAAAAGTCATCGTTGGGTATTTTGAGGCATCAAAGAAATCAGCAGATTTTAAATGATTGTCGCGCATGTCTACACTGGTATTAATGCTAGCTACATCTGCTGTAAAATTAATCTTAGCGTCTGTTAAGTCTGTTTTCGCCGATGTAAATGTTCCATCAAACTTTTTGAATGAGCCATCTACAAAAGAAATTCCAGAATGTTTAACAGCGAAGTTTACAAATGAATGCATGGGGTCTATGTTCCATTTGGTTTGTGCAAAAGAAGCAACACTAATGCTAATTGCGAAAATGAATAGAAATAACTGTTTCATAATTTTATATTTTTAATTTATACAAAGTTATAACACGCTATCCCCTAAATTGTTGATGTATGATAAGAAATCAACTATACCTCATCTATTGTTTTTCGATTCTGATGATGTGCTATTTTATAGCTTGAAGGGGTTTCTCCACTTATTTTTTTAAACTGTGCGGATAGGTGCGCGACACTGCTATAATTTAACAAATAAGCAATCTCACTTAATGAGATTTCACCGTAGGTTAAAAGCTCTTTGGCTTTTTCGATCTTCTGTTGAATAAAATACTTTTCTATAGTAACCCCTTCAACTTCAGAAAATGTTGCGCTTAAACTAGCATAGCTTACCGCTAATTTTTCGCTTAAGTAAATAGATAGGTTTACTTTTAAAGCCTCCGTAGTATAATGAACGAGCTCAATGATTGTTGTTTTTATTTGCTCAACTATTTGGCGCTTTTTATCCAATAAAACCTCAAAACCAAAGCGTTGTAGTGTTTGCTCTAGCTCCATTTGTTTTGTTGCTTCTATAGTATTTTCGGCAAGTTCTACTACCCCTAACTGTACCGAAATAGGATGCAAGCCAAGTTTAGTTAGCTCGGTTTGCACCACCATTTTGCAGCGGTTGCATACCATATTTTTGATATACAGTTCCATTATCTTTTTGCAATGGTTTCGGTTACTTCACCGCAATCATACATCATGCTGCCATAAAATGGATTTTGAACGGCTTCAATTTCATTTAACCAGCTTTTCTTTGCCATCGGACAATATTGAACATAAATTACTTCATTATTCATGTTAAACGCTTTGGCCAATTTTATCATTGCTGTTGATAGTGACCAAAAACTTTGACGCTGTGATTTAATCGCCTTATCTGTAGCGATTGCTAAAGAAGCTTTTTTGATTTTATCGGCTTCTATTTTCCATACCGTTTGTTGCGCTTCAGATAGCGTTTTAACAGGGAAATTATCTAAGTTACTTGTTAATGTTTTAACACTTTCACTTGCTTTAGACGAATTATCTTTAGCCAATGCATTTTTGGCGTCAAAATATGCTTTTAAAGTGTTATTAAACTCTCTTTTAGCCACTACACTTTGTGCATTTGCGGTAAATGTTGTTGCCACAAATAAGGCAATCATTACGATTATCTTGTTCATAATTGTTATTGTTTTTTACTTAATGCGTTAAAAAAATTAAATTCTACTCTGGCCAGGTACATGTCTTTTAAGTATCTGTTTTCCATGTTGCCCGCAGCTTGAAAACGATAGCCTAAATCTATCCGTGTTTTGCTATTTAAGATCACCTGTACTGCTGGAGCAAAATCTACATAAGAATTCCCATTTACAGGATTGGTTTTACCCAAAACTTCAAAATAAAGATTAAAATTAGGCTGATTATAGTTTTTGTAGATAAAGGGCAATAGCAAATAGCCCGATGATAAACTATAATTTAAGCTCTCCCTTCCATTTGACCCCATATAAACCATCCCTGGCATAGCCATGCCATCTTTTTTTGTTTCAAAGATTGTGCTATATCCCAAAGTGGCAGATAATGCCAGTTTATGCAGTAGCTGAGTAAATATTAGTCCGCCTTGAAAACCCGAATTATCACCTTCTAGATTAATATCATCACTAGTCATTTTTCGTTTGCTTGAACTTACTCTAGCAAAAGCTGCAGCCCGAAAATGACTTCGTGCAGCATCTAAAGATAGAAATCGATACTTTAGGTAAAAGCTCGAGCCCTCTAACTCGTATTTTCCATCCATATCTGAAAGGAAACCCTGAACATGAAACATTACGTTCTTATTAACCCCAACCATTACTTCAGCAATACTTCTGCTCCTAAATTCGGGGCGAAACATTCCTTCGTTCGTTAGCCTTACGCCTATAGATTTAGCGGGCATATTACTTGCGGGTTCGGTAAAAACATATAGCTCTTGTGCCAAAAGCGACAAGCTGAAGCAAAAACTCAGGAGTATTAATCCAATAGTTTTTTTGATCATAATTAAATACTTAAATGATAGATCCTAGTTTTTTTCCCATTCACTACACCTGTACCACTTGCATATGAATCGATTTTGAGTTGTGTCGATTTTTGCTTAAAAGCAGCATTTGAAATAAAGTTTTTGTCGATCACATTTACTTTAATTGGGCCATTTAGTACTTTGCCCTTTACATTTGTAAAGCGATATACATTAGAGCCAACTACTAACTGTCCGTCTTCATCAACCTTTGCCTGATTAAAGTTAATGGTTGCAGCTAAATTTCCGACAGAGAAGCCTGCATCTTTAACCTTTTTTTGTAATTGATCGAGATTAACTGATCCATCTTTTTTAAAGGTAAGCATAAAAAGGTTTTTGTTTAAATCTGGATTAATAGTGCTCACATAAGATAAAGTGCGCAATGATTTTTCTGTGGCTTGTGAACACATTGAACACGTTAAGCCAGTAACCTGCATTTCTACAGCACTAATTTGCTGAGCCGATACTTTGTTTATAGCAAAAAGCATCAAAAAAACTAGTGTAATTGTTTTTGTCGTTTTCATTGTTGAAATTTTAAGGAATAAAAAATAAATAGGTAGTGCTTACCGAATTATTTAAATCCTAATTTCTAAAAACGCAATTCATTACATGTAATGCAACGTTTGTGACCTTTGGAGGAGGGTTATTCTCTGCTTTATTAAGAAAATTAGGCAAGAATTGCCTGAAAATAGCCTGAAAAGCACGAGGAACGATAACATCTATACTAAACAGCTTTGGAAGTTTAACAGCGCTTTGTACCTTATGATTATCTTTTACTTTAACGTCAACCTTAGTATTTTTACAGCAATTATCCTCTTTTTGAGTTAAAGGTTCTGATTTGCAATATTTACAGCTAACCTTGGCGTTTAAAACTGAAATGGAAGCCAATTTACCACCACAAAAATGCAGACTCAAAGCCACACCAATTACACTAACCAGGTAAAAGGTGCAAAGACTTATTGCTAATTTTTGCTTTAAACTCATTACTAACAAAGCTATACATAAATTTTTGATTTAAAACTGAATGTTTTGTTAAAAAATGGTAAATTAAATTCGCTGATTTGATAACTTAGCGGTAAATCAATTAAGCATGAAGAAACTCCTAACGCTATTTCTAAGCCTTTGCTTAAGTAGTACTTTTGCGGCCAAACCAAAAAACCAATACGTTAAGATTACGACCGATAAGGGTGCGGTTATTATTAAACTTTACAATGAAACACCTTTGCATCGCGATAATTTTATCAAACTGGCAAAAGAAGGGCTGTATAATGGCACTTTATTTCACAGGGTGATAAAAGAGTTTATGATTCAAGGAGGAGACCCTGATTCAAAAAATGCACATCCTGATTCGACTTTGGGAAATGGAGGATTAAAGTATACCGTTAAGGCCGAATTTAGGGATAGCTTATTCCATAAAAAAGGAGTTTTAGCAGCGGCAAGAGAAGGCGACTCGAGTAATCCAGAAAAAGCATCTAGCAGCACGCAATTTTATATAGTACAAGGCAAGGTTTGGAACGACTCAACATTAAACGTAACGGAAGAAAAACGCTTAAAATTCAAAATCCCAGAATGGCAGCGTCAGGTTTATAAAACCATTGGAGGTACTCCTCATTTGGACCGAAACTATACTGTTTATGGTGAAGTGGTAAAGGGTCTTGAAATGGTAGATGCCATTGCAAATGAGCCTACCGGAAAAGCTAATCGCCCTAAGGTTGATGTGAAAATGACGGTTACGGTACTAAAAAAACGTGAAGCAAAAAAGCTGGAAAAAGAATTAAAAAAACAAACCGCTTTACGCTAAACGCAAAGCAAAAAAAACATAGGAATGAAGATTATCTCATACAACGTAAATGGCATACGAGCCGCGTCAACAAAAGGACTTTTTAACTGGTTGCAAGCTACCGATGCAGATATGATTTGTTTGCAGGAAGTAAAAGCACTAAAAGAACAGATCCCCGAAATTATTGGATTAATCGAACAACTTGGTTATCATCATTATTGGTTTCCGGCCGAAAAAAAAGGATATAGTGGCGTCGCTATTTTAACAAAGGTTAAACCAAACAACATTTCATATGGTTGTGGCGAACCATGGATTGATGCAGAAGGTCGTATTTTAAGGGCAGATTTCGACACCTTTTCTTTAATGAGCTTATACATGCCATCAGGCTCTAGTGGAGATGAGAGACAAATCAAGAAATATGAGTTCATGCGTTTTTTTGATGTATATATTGATGAGCTACGGAAGCAATTTCCAAATCTGATCATCTCTGGCGACTATAACATTTGCCACCAACCGATAGATATTCATAATCCGAAATCGAACGCCAATTCATCCGGCTTTTTACCCGAAGAAAGAGAATGGATGGAGCTATTTATGAATAATGGGTTTATCGATTCGTTTAGGCATTTTAATAAGGATCCACACCATTATACCTGGTGGAGCTATAGAGCAGGTTCTAGGGCAAAAAATTTGGGCTGGCGTATCGATTATCATTTGGTGACAAGACCAATGGAAAGCCGTCTTAAAAATGTACATATTTTACCCGATGCTTTGCATTCTGATCATTGCCCGGTTTTGTTGGAACTAGATTAAACGGTTAACTAGTTATTTGTTTAACTGTTTTATAGCCTATTCGCAACAACTAACCAATTTTACAATTTAAACAATTAACCAAAAAATGCTCATCACCAACATCAAGGCCCTTGTGGGCATTCATCCAAAAGAGAAAGAAGTACTTCGTGGTAGCGAGATGGCTAATTTACCCGTATTGGAAAATGCTTGGCTTTTATTAGAAGATGGGCTGATCAAAGATTTTGGCTCAATGTCTGAACTAGGAGCAATGGGCAAGGAGCAAGGAGCAACGCTAAATGCTGAAGGCAAGTTCGTCTTCCCCTCATGGTGCGATAGTCACACACACCTAGTTTTTGCCGCTTCGCGTGAAGAAGAATTCGTAATGAAAATTGAAGGCAAAACCTACGAAGAAATCGCTGCAAAAGGTGGCGGAATTCTCAATTCGGCTAGGAAATTAGCAGAAGCAACTGAAGATATGCTCTTTGAAAGTGCCAGTGTACGACTTCGGGATATGATTAAACAAGGAACGGGTGCCATCGAAATAAAAAGTGGCTACGGCTTAACCGTCGAGAGTGAGCTCAAAATGCTCCGTGTAATTAAACGTTTAAAAAACGCTTTCCCTATCCCCATTAAGGCCACCTTATTAGCCGCACACACCTATCCACAGGAATATAAAAACGACCATCAGGGTTATATAAATTTAATTATAAATAAAATCCTTCCTACAGTTGCTGAAGAAAAATTAGCAGATTATATCGATGTTTTCTGCGAACGAGGTTTTTTTTCTGTTGAAGAAACAGCTCAGATTCTATCCGCCGCTGCGAAATACAACCTTAAGCCAAAAATACATGCCAATCAGCTATCGGTTTCTGGTGGTGTTCAGGTTGGGGTTAAACATAGTGCCATCTCGGTAGACCATCTCGAAGAAACCGATGAGAATGTACTGAGTTGTTTAGCAGATAGCACAACCATAGCCACTCTCTTACCTTCCTGTTCCTTTTACCTCAACATTCCTTTCGCAAACGCAAGGGGGCTGATGAACACCAATGCCATTGTTGCCTTAGCTACCGATTATAACCCCGGCTCTACACCTTCTGGAAATATGAATTTTGTAGTTTCTTTAGCCTGCATAAAGCTAAAAATGATGCCCGAAGAAGCAATTAACGCCACAACCTTAAATGGAGCCGCAGCAATGGAATTAAGTGCCGAAATGGGAAGCATTGCAAAAGGGAAGAGGGCAAATCTGTTTATAACCAGAGAAATGCCCTCGCTGGCGTATTTACCTTATAGTTTCGGACAAACGCAAGTGGAAACCGTAATTTTGAACGGAGAAATTTATAATGGATAGATTAAAAATATATACACATCATGATGTTCTTCCATTGATTAACGAAAGGGTTGGGGAAGTTAAATTAGGGCAAAAAGTTCAATTTATTCGTTGGTTCGAAGACCTTCATACGTGTGATGCAAAATTTGTACTCTTAGGTATTCCAGAAGATATAGGCGTTCGTGCAAATTTGGGAATCGGCGGAACACAAACCGCATGGCTTCCATCCTTAAAGGCGCTACTCAATATGCAAAGCAATCCCTTTTTTAGTGGCGAAGAATTGCTAATCTTAGGGGCTTTAGAGATTGAAGAACCTGTAGACAAGAGCTTATCAAGTTTAAGAAACAAGGTTAGAATAATAGATAATTTAGTTTATCCGATTATTGAGCAAATTATTGCATCGAACAAAATACCAATTGTAATTGGAGGCGGTCATAATAATGCGATGGGAATGATTTGGGGTGCATCGTTGGCGCATAAAAAGAAAATGAATATTGTAAATATCGATGCACATGCCGATTTGCGAAAAACCGAAGGCAGACATAGCGGCAACCCGTTTACATATGCATTACAAAATGAGCACTTAGATCAGTATCGCGTATTCGGTTTGCAACAAAATTATATGCATACAGATTTACCAGGTTACTTTAAAAACAATCCAAACGTTCAGGCATTCTATTACGAAGAATTGTTGAAAAGCGAAAAAACAATCTTAAAAAACTGGAAGACATTTATTAAAGATTTACCCGAGCCTTGCGGCTTAGAACTCGATTTAGATAGCATTGCAAATGTTTTATCGAGTGCGAGTAGTCCATCGGGGTTTTCTTTAAGCGACATTCGTGCACTTGTCTTATCTGCCGAGAAAAAATTTAGTTATTTACACCTTTGCGAAGGCGCAACGCAACTTGCGGATGGGCGGCAAGACTTAACTACTGCGAAAACAATTGCATTTTTAGTAAGTGATTTTATAAAAACCATGAGAAATGAAATTAAATAATTTGTTGGTGAAAATTTTTGCGTTTCTTTTTTTGACAACTTTTAGTGCCTTTGCGCAGCAGACTAAAAAACCCAATGTTATTTACATTTATGCAGATGATTTAGGTTATGGCGACTTAAGCTGCTATGGCGCAGCAAAATTACATACACCAAATCTGGATAAGTTGGCTAAAAAAGGAGTCCGATTTACAAATGGAAACAGTACTTCGGCTACTTGTACTCCGTCTAGATATGCGTTAATGACCGGGCAATACCCTTGGCGTAAAGAGGGTACTGGTGTTTTACCAGGCGATGCCGCTCTAATTATCCCGACCGATAAAACAACCTTACCTAACCTTTTTAAAAAAGCAGGTTATAAAACAGCCATTGTAGGTAAATGGCATTTAGGCTTAGGCAAGCAAATAGAAAAGAACTGGAATGAAGCAATAAAACCTGGCCCTAATGAGGTTGGTTTTGATTATTCTTTTATCTTCCCTGCAACTGCAGATAGGGTTCCGACTGTGTTTATTGAGAATCATACGGTGCTGGGGCAAGACCCGAACGACTTAATAACTGTTAATTATAAACAAAAAATCGGCACTGATCCTACCGGAAAAGAAAATCCAACACTCTTAAAAATGAAGGCATCTCCCGGACAGGGGCACGATCAAACGATAATCAATGGAATTGGCAGAATTGGTTTTATGTCGGGGGGCAATGGCGCCCGTTGGGTAGACGAGGAAGTATCAACAACCTTTTTAACAAAAGCAAAAGAGTTTATTAGCGGCAATAAAGCAAAGCCATTTTTCTTATACTTTTGTTTAACCGAGCCACATGTTCCGCGTATGCCAGCAACACTATTTAAAGGGAAAAGTGGCTTAGGTTATAGAGGGGATGCCATTTTACAATTAGACTGGACTGTTGGCGAGATTCTTAAACAGCTTGAAGTTGAGGGAATAAGTCAGAATACGATGGTTATCTTTAGCAGTGATAATGGTCCTGTTTTAGATGATGGGTATCAGGATGATGCTGTTACAAAGCTGAACGGACATACCCCAAGCGGTCCACTTAGAGGAGGCAAATACAGTTTATTAGAAGCTGGAACTCGTGTTCCGTTTATTGTAAGCTGGCCAAGTGTTATAAAACCAAGCGTTTCACCTGCATTAGTTTGCCAGATAGATTTAATTGCATCTTTCGCTAGCTTATTAAATATTTCTATACCCAAAGGGGATGCAATTGATAGTGAAAACACATTAAATGCTTTTTTAGGGAAGAGCACTAAAGGTCGTACTTCACTTATAAAACACGCTCGCTCATTAGCCTTGATAAAAGACGATTGGAAATATATTTCACCTAATAATGGTGAAGCTTACTCCAAATTGGTAGGGATAGAAACAGGGAATTTATCAAAACCACAATTATTTAACTTGAAAGATGATATTTCTGAAAAGAATAACTTAGCCGAAAAACATCCCGAAAAAGTAAAAGAGCTGGCTCATTTAATGGAAGCAATTAAAAACAAATAATGTTTGGCTAAAGCTCTTCGTCCTCGTATTTCTCGGCCGCTTTCATCATCATTTCTATTTCGGCCAATTGCGCAGGGGTTAAAGGCTCTTCTTGTTCTTGCATCTCGAAAATGGCGATCATGGTATCTTCGTAATGTTGTGCAGAAGTTATTTTGAATTCTTTTTCCATTTTATGCGGATTTTGTCTTGCGGTAAGCGTAAAGCGGTTCGTTTGCTCATCGCCAAACGCCAAGCAAATTGTCTAAAACTCTATTATCCCATTAGGGGTGATGCACTTATCTAATCGGATGTCGTTCAAATGTACATCATTAATTTCTGTTATCGCATCAAAAAAAGACAGTCCAATTTTTTGCGTTTCTAAGTTTTGCAAAAAGCGATCGTAAAATCCCTTTCCATATCCCACTCGGTATCCCTTTTGATCAAATGCCATTAACGGTACCAAAACTAGATCAGGTTTGGTATTGGTTAATTTAGCGGTTTGAGGTTCAGGAATATGGTAATGATTATTCATTAAGTCGTCTTTCCCTATATAGCGATGATGGCTCATCATGTGCGATTCGAAATCAGCCTTAGGTACAATAATCTCGATATCAGGATGGTATTCTTGAAGCCAATCGATAATTAAAAAAGTATCGGGTTCTTTTTTAGCTACGATTGGCAAAAAGGTGTGAACACTTTTAATTTTCGAAAAATCAAGTGTTTTAAAGCCCTCCAGCAACTTTTGACTCAGCGTAGCACAATCGCCCACTGTTAAAGAGTTACGTTGTTGTAGCGCCTGTTGTCGAAGCTGGTTTTTATTCATGATCTGCATTTGAACGCAAAAGTGTTTGGTGTAAAGCTGTTGCTTGCCAAACACAATCCTGATAACCCTGGCCGCCCAATTATCCTGGCCATCCTATAATCCTTATAATCCTAGTACTTACTTAACTCTCTCCACATACTCACCTGTACGTGTATCGATTTTAATTTTATCGCCTTGATTCACGAACATTGGGACTTTTATTTCTACACCATTCTCTAATGTTGCGCTTTTTAAGGCATTGGTAGACGTATCGCCCTTAACTGCTGGCTCTGAATAGGTAATTTCCATTTCCGTAAAATTTGGGATCTGGGCCATAATTGGTTCTTCGCTTTCCATAGATACCAAGATGCTCATTCCTTCTTTTAAGAAGCGAATCGATGCACCAAACAGTGATTTAGGTACGTTAAACTGCTCATAAGAAGTGTTGTCCATCACTACTAAATAATCGCCATCCTCGTATAAATATTGATAGTCGCTTGTTTCAACTCTACAAATTTCTACTTGTTCGTCTGTACCCATCCGTGCTTCGATAAGTCTAGAGGTTTTGATGTTGCGAAATTTACCTGTGTAAAATGCGCCGCCTTTACCCGGTGTGCGGTGATTCCATTCTTCAACAGTAACCAACTCTCCATTGATACGAAGGATGTTACCGATTTTTATTTCTGATGCTTTTGCCATAATACTTTATAAAGCCAGTTTTGATTTGATTTTTTGAAGGCGCAAGGTAAAAACTATTTTTTAAAAAAGCCGTAAAAAAAGATAGCTTCGGGAACCACTCCGAAGCTACAATCAACCTAAACCTAAAACTAAACTATGAAAATTCTTATTTTATTCTTTCTATATATTCTCCTGTACGTGTATCAACCTTAACTTTATCGCCCTGGTTAATAAACATTGGGACTTTTATCTCTACTCCTGTTTCTACAGTAGCATATTTTAATGCATTTGTAGAAGTGTTGCCTTTAACCGCTGGCTCGGTATATGTAATCTCTAGCTCAACATGAGATGGTGTTTGCGCCATAATTGGCTCTTCACTTTCAAAAGCAATAATTACATTCATCCCTTCTTTTATGAACTTCACGCTATCTCCAAATAAAAACTTTGGAATGTTGAACTGTTCATAGCTGGTATTATCCATCACCACCAAATAATTACCGTCTTCATATAAGTATTGGTAATCGTTGGTTTCAACTCGACAAATCTCTACTTCCTCATCAACACGGAAACGATATTCTACCAGTTTTCCGGTTTTTACGCTGCGCATTTTTGCTTGGTAGAAAGCTCTTAAATTTCCGGGGGTACGGTGAAGAAACTCCTCAACTTGTGTTAATTCTCCGTTAAATCGAAGAATATTCCCGTTTTTAATGTCAGATGCTTTTGCCATTTTATTTGAAATTTAGCCTATTCTTATAGCCCTATTTCGTGCCGCAAAGGTATAGACTATTTTTTAATTATACAATAGTGATTTGAAAATATTTTTTTGACCACGTTTTAAACAGAAATAGGGTAGTTTATAACGAAACTTTGACAAAAGAATTGGCCGCAACTTAACCATACAAGGCATATTAGAAACATATAAGATTGAGCCTTTAACTTCTATGGTTTTACATTCTCTATATGGTTTAATAACAGATTGCAACTACTTATAGTCACTTATCCTTAAGCTTTGCTCGCAAAAATCATATTCATGTTCTTGATTCGAGCCCACAATTATCATTTTGTTCTTCCCAAATTTTTCAATCAATGTCAAATACCAATCTATTCCTTGTGTATCTAAGTTCGATGTAGGCTCGTCTAATAAAAGAATAGGTGAATCAGCACAACAAGCTAACGCCAATTTCGTTCGTTGCTTCATGCCCGAAGAGAAATGCTTTAAAGCCTTATCTTGCGACTTCTGCAAACCAAGCAGCCCAAGCACCTCCAGCTCATTTAACCCCTCTGCGTAGCCTTTAAATTGAAAATGGAAGGCAATCGTTTCTTGCAACGTAAACTCTTCTATTAAGTCGATATAAGGTGCTGCAAAACTAATGTGCTGATAAATATTTTCTACCTTAATTTCTTTGGGGTTAAGATAAGTTAGCTTTCCTTCTGATGGTGTTAAGCTTCCTAATAAAATGCTTAAAAGTGTCGACTTGCCCGAACCATTGGGACCTAAAACTGCGTATTTCTGCCCGTGTTCAAACTGGTAGTTAATTCCTTTAAAAATCCACTCCTTGTTAAAACGACGACCAATGTTTTGAAGGGAAATGTTCATTTGTAATGCGTTTTGCGTAAAGCGGTTATGGTTTTATGCATCACAAACGCCATCCGCCTAACGCTGTTCTCCTTGCTTCTTACCTATCTTTGCTTCCCGTTCCAAAGCCCCTCATTACTCCACGGTTAGAGTTACGGATAAAATCTACTATTTCATCCCGAATTTCGGTAGGCTGAAACTCGGCTTCAATAATATCTAATGCTTTAGTTACATTGTTGTTCTTTACAAACAGCACCCGATAAATTTCTTGGATTTCGTTAATATTTTCAGGCGTAAACCCTCTTCTTCTTAATCCAACAGAGTTGATACCCACATAAGAAAGTGGCTCACGAGCAGCTTTTACATACGGGGGAACGTCTTTACGAACCAATGAACCACCCGTTACAAAAGCATGTGAACCTACCTTTACAAATTGATGTATTGCCACTAAACCAGCTAAAACCACGTAATCGCCAATGGTGATATGTCCTGCCAAGGTTGTGCTGTTCGAAAAAATACAATAGTTACCCACTTCACAATCGTGAGCAATGTGCGAATAGGCTTGGATTAAACAATTATTTCCAATTACGGTTTTCCATTTATCTTTTGTACCGCGATTAATTGTTACGCATTCGCGGATGGTTGTATTATCGCCAATTTCGGCAGTAGTAACCTCACCTGCAAATTTTAAATCCTGTGGAATTCCAGAAATAACTGAGCCTGGAAAAACACGACAATTTTTACCGATCCGAGCGCCATCCATAATTACAACGTTTGATCCGATCCACGTACCCTCGCCAATCTCTACGTCTTTGTGGATAACAGCAAAAGGCTCAACAACTACATTGTCGGCTATTTTTGCTTGTGGGTGTATATATGCTAAAGGTTGTATCATTCTGCTGGTTCGTTTTCTTTTACTTTTGATATTTGGGCCATCATCTCTGCTTCGACTACTATTTTTTCGCCCACCATGCCAAAGCCTTTCATTTGTGCAATTCCTCTTCTAATCGGCTCCATTAAATCACATCTAAACACAATGGTATCTCCCGGTAAAACTTGAGCCCTGAAACGAACATTATCTATTTTTAAAAAGTAGGTTAAGTAATTTCTTGGGTCAGGAACAGTGCTTAACACCAAAATTCCTCCCACCTGTGCCATAGCTTCAATTTGTATTACACCAGGCAATACAGGTGCCCCGGGAAAATGCCCTCTAAAAAACTCCTCATTCATGGTTACGTTTTTAACGCCAACCACGTGGGTTTTAGAAAGTTCGAGTACTTTATCAACAAACAAAAAGGGCTGTCTATGCGGTAAAATATCCATAATCTGGACTACATCGTACAAGGGTTTTGCATTTACATCGTATACCTTTTGTATTTTTTTCCCCTTTTCTTTTTTAATTGCAGCTTTGATCTTTTTTGCGAAAGCCACATTTGCCGCGTGACCAGGTCTCGCCGCCATAATATGCCCTTTTAAATGAACGCCAACCAATGCTAAATCGCCAATCATATCTAACAATTTATGACGTGCAGGTTCATTTTGGTAACGCAATTCCATATTATTCAAGATACCTTGAGGGGCAACTTCAATCGCTGCTCTGTTGAATATTTTTGCTAAATGCTCGAGCTCTTCTTTGGTTACTTCTTTATCTACAATTACAATGGCGTTGTTTAAATCCCCGCCTTTAATGAGGTTGTTCTGTAATTGATATTCTAGTTCGTGTAAAAAACAGAATGTTCTGCACGAGGCAATTTCTTTTTTAAATTCGCTAATGGTTGATATTCCTGCGTGCTGGCTACCTAAAACTGGCGAGTTATAGTCGATCATACACGTAAAACGATAATCGTCTAACGGCATAGCAACAATTTCGACCTTCCGATCGGGTTCGGTATAAGTAATATTATGTGGGATAGTATAGTATTCGCGATCGGTATTTTGAGACACCACTCCTGTTTCTTCTAGTGCTTCTACAAATAAAATTGCACTTCCATCCATTATTGGGGTTTCAGGACCATCAAGCTTAATCAAGATGTTGTCCAAATCCATACCTACTAAAGAGGCCATCACATGCTCTACGGTGCTTACACTTGCACCGTTCTGCGAAATTGTTGTTCCTCTTGCAGTATCTGTTACATTATCGCAGTCGGCATCTATAATCGGCGCTCCGGGAAGATCTATCCTTTGAAATTTAAAACCATGGTTATCAGGGGCGGGGCAAAATGTTAAGGTAACATTTGCACCGGTGTGTAAGCCAACACCTTTAACCGAAACTTCACTTTTAATGGTTTTTTGTTTAACGTTCATTATCACTGTTATCTTGTGGCTGTTTTCTCAATAATAGCTGTTAATTCGGCTACTTTTGCTTCTAACGCTCTAATTCGCTTATCAACTTCTGGCAATTTCTTAAAAATAACGGTCGAACGCATCCATTCCTTTAACGGTTGGGCCGGACTACCGTGCCATTGTTTATTTTCTTCTGTGTTAAAATTAATTCCTGCTTGCGCTCCAATCTGAGTGCCCTTTGCTAAAACTAAATGTCCCGCTATCCCTACTTGTCCTCCAATAACGGAATTATCACCCAATTTAGTGCTTCCAGAAATACCGCTTTGAGCTGCAACTACTGCATGTGCGCCTACATCAACATTGTGGGCAATTTGAATTAGGTTATCTAATTTTGCTCCTTTTCTAATAAAAGTAGAGCCCATTGTTGCTCGGTCTATTGTTGTGTTGGCACCAATTTCTACATCATCCTCTATTACAACATTTCCAATTTGTGCAATTTTATTATAGGTTCCATCAGGTTGCGGAGCAAAACCAAATCCATCGCTACCAATTACGGCATTCGAATGGATGGTAACGTTGCTTCCAATCACAGATCGATTATAAATTTTTACGCCTGCATAAATCGTCGTGTCGTTCCCGATTTTTGTATTAGATCCTATGTAGATTTGAGTGTAAATTCTACAATTATCACCGATTTCTACATTTTCATCAATAGAACAAAAAGCGCCAATAAATACATTTTTACCAATTTTGGCTGTTGGATGTATAAAGCAGGGCTGGGTTATGCCAACTTGATTTTTATCTTGATTTAAAGCTACATTGTACTTTTCTAAAAGCACAGAAAAAGCACTATAAGGATCCTTAACTTTAATTAAAGTACAAGTAATGGGCTGACTTGGTGAAAAGTCATTCGCTACAATAACCACTGAAGCTTTTGTGGTATATAAATAATTTTCGTATTTCGGATTCGATAAGAAACATAGTGAGCCCTCACTCCCGTTTTCTATTTTAGCAAGCTCTCCAACCTTAACGGATGAATCCCCTACAATAATTCCATCTAAAAATTCGCTTATCTGCTCGGCAGTAAATTGCATTTTACAAAGTTAATTGTTAAATTGATATGAACAAATAAACAATTGTTGATTAATCATAGTATTAAATTACAAGGATAGTATACAGATGTCTATTTTTTTGTTAATTTTTGTTAATTCATTATATATCTCTGGTATAGCAGAGAATGTGTTTTCTAACGGTCCTATCTAACGACTCTAAGTTAGATAAATCTGAAGCTTTTGTGATATCTATAAGCTCGCCGCTCTTCATTAGAATATTAATATTGCTATTTCCGGCATTGTAAGCCCTATTTCTGATGGTATCCGTAAACACAAAATAAGAGATATCATCTTCTTCTAAATTTAAAGCAACCGCCGTATTTTCGCTCAAAATCGCTATCCTTTCTGTAGATGGCGCATCGTTTGTAATTTCTACTTTATATAATTTTCTTGAGTTTAACATTTTGCAAAGTCTCGCCAAAATTACATCCGGATGATTTTCCCAAACCTTAACCGCAGCATAAATATCTTGATCGTCTAATTTCGAAAATTGTAAAAGATGGTTCTCGTCCTTAAAAAAGTTAAGGGCAGTTATATCTTCTTTTAAAAAGTGGTGTAAGGCCGGGGTGGCAAATAGCTCTACTCCATTTGAGGCTAATTCTTTTGCCCTTTCTAAAATTTTAACTAAAAGTTGTTCTCCTGCAATAACTGTTTTATGCAAATATACCTGCCAGTACATTAGTCTTCTAGCAATTAGAAATTTTTCTATAGAGTAAATTCCTTTTTCTTCAATAACCAGTTGATCATCGATTACGTTAAACATTTTAATAATTCGATCAAAGCTAATAACGCCTTCACTTACTCCAGTAAAAAAGCTATCTCGGTTTAAATAGTCCATTCGATCTAAATCGAGTTGCCCCGAAATTAATTGGCAGAAAAAATTGCGATGGTATTTTCCTTTAAAAATTTCTATTGCACGATCTAGGGCCCCATTAAATTCCTCATTTAGCTTATCCATCATCAACATTGAAATATCTTCGTGCTGAATCCCGTTTGCTAATGTGTGTTCAAGTGCGTGAGAAAAAGGACCATGTCCGATGTCGTGTAGTAAAATTGCTATGGTTGCCGCTTCTTCTTCCTCAAAAGAAATGGCATGTCCCTTGCTTTTTAACACTTCTATGGCTAAACTCATCAAATGCATTGCTCCCAGCGCGTGATGAAAGCGGGTATGAAGCGCCCCAGGATAAACTAAATGCGTCATTCCCAATTGCTTAATGTACCTTAGCCTTTGAAAATAAGGGTGAGAAATTAAGTCGTAAACTAATGCAGAAGGTATAGTAATGAACCCGTAAACCGGATCATTTATGATTTTCTTTTTATTCAACTCTTAAAAATAAATTATACGGTACAAAAATTGCTATTTTTATCCATAGTAGAAAAGACTAGCGCTTTTAAAACCTTTAAATTACATAAAAAGTATATATAATGCAGGAAACCAAAATTTTATGGGCCGACGATGAAATCAATTTATTAAAACCGCATATTTTATTATTGAACGAAAAGGGGTATCACGTAACTACATTTACAAATGGTAACGATGCCTTGGCCGCCTTTGAAAATGAGCATTTTGACCTTGTTTTTTTAGATGAAAATATGCCTGGCATGAGTGGATTAGAAACCTTATCGGCTATTAAGAACATTCGTTCTGATGTTCCTGTGGTATTAATCACCAAAAGTGAAGAAGAAAATTTAATGGAAGACGCCATCGGCTCTAAAATTGATGATTATTTGATTAAACCGGTAAATCCTAAGCAAGTATTATTAACTATCAAGAAAATTATTGATAAAAAACTTTTGGTAAGCGAGCGAACCTCTTCTGCTTATCAGCAAGATTTTAGACGTTTAGGGATGAGCTTAAACGACAAGTTAAGCTATGAAGAGTGGGTAGATGTATATAAAAAGCTCGTTTTTTGGGAGCTTGAGCTCGAAAAGTTAGATGATCCGCAGATGCATGAGATTTTAACGATGCAAAAATCAGAGGCAAACACACAGTTTTCTAGGTTTATTGAAGATAATTATTTGGACTGGGTGAAGGGAAAAGATAGTGCACCACTACTTTCAAACAATTTATTAAAAAAGAAAGTTTTTCCTTTAATTAACAACACTACACCTGTGTTTTTTATCTTAATTGATAACCTAAGGTACGATCAATGGAAAATTATTAATCCCTTAATTAGCGAATATTTTAGATTAGATGAGGAAGATACTTACTCGAGCATTTTACCTACAGCAACCCAATATGCGAGAAACTCTATTTTTGCAGGCTTAATGCCTTTAGAAATGGAAACCCGCTTCCCATCCTTATGGCAAAACGACGACGATGAGGGTGGTAAAAACTTACACGAAGAAGCATTTCTTGCCGATCAGATTAAACGCAGTCTGCGAAAAGACTGTAAGTTTAGCTATCATAAAATATTAACTTTTGATCAAGGAAAAGACCTAACAGAAAAAGTAAACAATCTTATGGATAATGAGTTTAATGCCATTGTTTACAATTTTGTGGATATGCTTTCACATGCACGTACTGATATGCAAATGATTCGTGAATTGGCAAATGATGATGCAGCTTATCGCTCATTAACCTTATCGTGGTTTGAACACTCTCCTTTATTAGATTTGTTAAAGAAAATCTCACAAAAAAGAGTGAAGGTTGTAATTACTACCGACCATGGTACCATTCGCGTAAAACATGCCAGTAAAGTGATCGGCGATAGAAATACGAATACCAATCTGCGTTACAAGCAAGGCAGAAACTTAAATTATAATGCTAAAGAAGTATTTTTAATTAAAAACCCACACGAGGCGCAACTACCTAAAATAAACATTAGTTCGAATTACATTTTTGCCAAAGAAGACCGTTATTTTGTTTACCAAAACAATTATAATCAGTTTGTAAATTATTATAACGAAACGTTTCAACATGGTGGTATTTCGTTAGAAGAGATGATTATTCCTATTGCAACATATAGTTCGAAGTGATATAAATCCTATTTATATTTGTATCAATGAAATCTATAGCAATTACGAACATTGATGAATTAAAATCCGTTGCCGAACAACTCCTTACTTTTGCAAACGGCGAAAAGTTTTTTGTTTTTGAAGGGGAAATGGCCGCAGGGAAAACAACCTTAATTAAAGCCTTTTGTGAAACTTTAGGCGTTAAAGATGTCGTAAGCAGTCCAACTTTCTCTATTGTAAATGAATACGATGCCCCTAAAGGTTTAGTTTATCATTTTGATTTTTATAGATTAAAAACCGTGCAAGAGGCATACGACATTGGCTATGAAGATTATTTTTATAGTGATGAATATTGCTTGGTAGAGTGGCCTTCAAAAGTGGAAGAGCTTTTACCAGAAAAATATATTAAAGTAGTTATTGAAATTACCGGGGAAACGGAGAGAAGATTTAGTTTTTTTTCCGTAACTTCATTTCACTAAAACTACCAAATTTATCATGGCTACAGGATTACGCGAAGGCATGGCCGCTATTGCCCAAAGAGGATTATTGCAGGCTCAAGAAGAGATGCTGGAAACGAATAAGAAAAGCAACAGTTTGTACATTGGTATTCCAAAAGAAATTTCTTTCCAAGAATGTAGAATAGCTTTAACTCCACTTTCTGTTGCTCTTTTAGTTAATAACGGTCACAAAGTAGTTATCGAATCGGGTGCTGGTGTTGGCGCCAATTTCTCTGATCAAGATTATAGCGAACAAGGCGCTCAAATTTGCTTCAACAAAAAAGAAGTTTGGCATGCCGACATTATCGTTAAAATTGCTCCCCCAACCCTTGAAGAAATTGGTTTAATGCACAAAGGCCAAACCCTTTTCTCGGCCCTGCAAATCGGAACCCTAAAAGACAGCTACTTAAAGGCCCTCCTCCATAAAAAAATTAACGCCGTTTGCTTCGAAAACCTTCGTGATGAAGGAAATGTATTAAGTGTTGTGCGCGCCATGGGCGAAATTGTAGGCGCGGCTTCGATTTTTATTGCTGCTGAATATTTAAGCAGTACTTTTGGGGGTAAAGGTCTTATGTTAGGCGGTTTTACCGGCGTTCCACCAACCGAAATTGTTATTCTAGGCGCAGGTACCGTAGGCGAGTATGCTGCTCGAACAGCGCTTTCTCTTGGTGCCGAAGTAAAAGTGTTCGACAGTTCGATATTTAGATTACGTCGTTTGCAAAACAACTTAGGGAGTAGAGTATTTACTTCCGTGATGCAGCCCATTGTACTCGCAAAAGCCATCACAACTTGCGATGTGGTAATCGGCGCCATTAGGTCAGAACACGGTCGCAGCCCTTGCTTAGTAATGGAAGAAACCGTTGCCAAAATGAAGCCCAACTCTGTAGTTGTTGATGTAAGCATAGATCAAGGTGGGTGTTTTGAAACCTCAGAAGTAACAAATCATAAAGACCCTGTTTTTATCAAACATGATGTTATTCATTACTGTGTGCCAAATATAGCCTCTCGCGTGCCCCGTACGGCATCTTACGCCCTAACCAACATCTTTGCCCCAATACTTGTAGATATTGGAGACACCGGAGGCTTAATGAACATGGCGTGGAAAAGACCAGGCATAAGAGACGCTTTATATACGTATCAGGGAAACTTAACGAATAAAGATTTAGCCAATATGTTTAACCTCCCCTATAAAGATTTAGAATTATTAGTGGTATCTAATCAATAAGAATGAAGAATTTAATCTTGCTTTTTCTACTTCTGCTATGTTTAAACAGCTGTGCGCAAAACAAAGCACAAAACCCCTTTGGCTTGGTAATCGTAAACACCAAGGCAGCTTATAAAGCAAGCGTAACCATAAATCCAAATAATGAATTGATAGAAATTAAAAAAGCTATTCCTTCTATTGCTTTAGATATACGCTACGCTACCAAAAATAACTTTATGAAACAGGTAATGTACAAGCAGCCCCGGGCTTTTGCACGTAAACCAGTAGTAGAGCAGCTGAAAGCAATCCAAAGCGAACTTGCAAAAAAAGGATATGGATTAAAGATTTTTGATGCGTATAGACCTTATGCAATCACCATTGCATTTTATGAAAAAGCAAGTGATAAAAATTTTGTAGCGAACCCGGCCAAAGGCTCTAAACATAACCGTGGTTGTGCAGTAGATTTAACTATTATAGATCTTAAAACGGGCAAAGATATTCCTATGCCAACACCTTATGATAGTTTTGAAGCCGCAGCAGCTCCCCATTTCAATGAGCTTCCTGCAGATATTATTAAAAATCGTGATTTTCTGATTGCCACGATGCACGCTCATGGATTTAAAGTAATTTATAATGAGTGGTGGCATTTCGATTTTAACGGCTGGCAAGATTACGATTTAATGGATATTGCATTTCAGGATTTATAAAGAAACCACTTTACGCCAACCGCTTATCTTTTTTAACACCCTGGTAAATAAACTGCAGGTAAACCAGTGCAACTAAGGTAACCGCTGCACAGATATAAAAAATGGAAGGGATTACAGTAACATCTTCCAAAAAGATTGCTCCAGCTAAAAGCGCTCCTAAACCAATTCCTATTTCTAAGAAAATATACATGGTTGCCACTGCTTTACCTCTATGTTTCGGTCTGCTTAAGTCTATCGTCCATGCTGTTGCAGTAGGCGATAACATCCCTGTGGCCACACCGTAAATTGCCGACGCTAACATAAGCTCAAACGATGAGCTGGCAAGACCGATTCCAAGCAAAGAGATTACCAATAATCCCAGCGATATTTTTAGTACAACGACCCTTCCATATTGATCTGAGACCTTGCCTGCAACAAATCGAATAAGTAGCGATGAAATGGTGAAAATCATAAAAAACAACCCTTTATTGCCTGTTCCCAAGTGCTGGCTCCAATCAGAAATTACGGTTAAAATTGCTCCGTAGCTAATGTAGCTCCATAAAATAATTAAGGATGCTGGAAGCACTCTCCATTCTACGATCTCTTTCGAATTAATCTTCAAATGAGCAAATTTGAATCGCTGCTTATTTGGTAAGGTTTCTTTCATGTTCGCCAAAATCACGATAGATAATAATGCAAAAACAGAAGAGCAATAAAATAAATAATTAATAGAAAAATGTGCTGTTATTTCGCTCCCTATGGCTGGTCCAATGGCCAAACCTGTGCTGAAACAAACGCCATGTACACCCATTGCTTCACCCCATTTACCCGAAGGCACCAAATCGGCCACATAAGCAGAGGTAGCCGTAGGCTTAAATCCTGTAGAAAATCCGTGAAGCAGCCTTAAAAAAAGAAATCCTGCAATATTTGTTAAAACTGGATATAAAAACCCACACACAAAGCACACCAACGAGCCAACGGCCATAACGGGAACTCTTCCTATAGTGTCTGTTAACTTTCCACTAAAAGGTCTTGATATCCCAGCTGTTAACGTAAATAAGGCAATGATTAATCCTTTATAATTTGCTCCACCCATTGCCGATAAATAAGCTGGCAGTTCGGGGATCAGCATATTAAAACTGGCCGAAAAAAGAAAAGAGCTTAAGCAAACCAGTCCAAATTGTAAGGTATAAATAGACTTTGGCTCTTGCTGCATAATCACGGTAATTTAGCCGCAAAAATAAGCAGAAAATGCTAAAAAAACGACTTATTCTTTGGCATGATGCGGTGCGCCGTAACGATCAACTTTTACTTCTTTTTTATCTCCTTTTATCGTGAGCATAAATATATAATCGTAATCATCATCGGTTAAGTCCTTTACAGGTTTTGTAGTGCCAAATGCAACCAAAATTTCTTGAACGGTATTTGAATGCCCAATAATTAGCATTTTTTTGCCTTGTGCATTCTTCATTAAGCCTTCTGCAAATTCTTTTTGCTTACTTGCATCGTATGTTTTTATCGATAAGCCAATCTTATCTGCTGTTGGATAGCCAGTTAATTTAGTGCGCTTATATGCCGTAGAAAAAATAGAATCTAACTTCTCTCCCTTTAAGTATTTGGCAAGATCTCCTGCCCTTTCTTTTCCTTCTGGAGATAGATCTGGGTCTCTCTCCTTTGGATCTGAGGTATCCTTTTCGGCGTGTCTAACCACCCAAATGGTTGTTTTTTGAGCATATATGTTTTGCTGTCCTATAAAAAGAAAGGCCAATACGATAATAAAGTTCTTCATTTGTGCTTATTTATGAATATTTGCTAAAGCTAAAATTAATTCTTCAATATCTGCTAGTGTATGCCAACTACTTACAACAATCCTATTAATTAAACTTCCATTTTTATCTGGATATGCAAACGAAGAAATTAAAATCTGCTGTTTCTTTAGGCATTCATCAACCACCGCTGTCCCTGTTAAAAATACTGGAAAATTTGATGTAAATGTCCACGATTCTTCCTCTTTTAAGACCTTACTTAAGCGACTTGTTAAGCGCATCAGTTTTACATGTTCTTCTTTATAAATTGAGGAAGCATTCATAAATGCAAATAATCCTGCTGCCGAAGGGGGTGAAGCGCCAAGAAATTCGTTTGTTTCCTTGAGCAAGGAAATTAATTTTTTAGATCCCAACACCAATCCTGCGTCTACACCCAAAGCTTTTGCCATCGAAGCAATAACAATTATTTCTATGTTTTTTTGTTTGGGCAGAGTTGAGAAAACACCTTTCCCTTCGTTTGTTATCCCTATACCATGCGAATCGTCTACAATTAAAACAATATTCTTTCTTTCGTCAATTTCCTTCACAAAAGAGAAATCGTAAATTTCGGGATAAAGGTTGTTTAACGAATTACTAATGATTACCCAATTATTCAAGTCGCTTTGGTTTATTTCTAATACCAAATTGTTTGCCCACTCGGTAAAGTTTCCTGTGGTTTTAGGAGTTTCATTTAACCACAATGCGGGGTGGGTGGCTGGTGCATAGCGAACTTCGCCTAAGGTTGATAGTTGCTTAAGAGTAAGTTGTGCAGCTAAGTATCCACTTGATGTAATTAAGCATTCGTCGGCGCCAAAGTAGGTGGCGGCAAATTGTTCTGCTTCATTATAAATTGTTAATTGAACATTATTATTCCTGCTTGTGCCGTTATTTAACCCAAAATGCGCCAAGCCTTCAAGATAAAGCTTGTAGAAAGCCTTGTTTTGGGGTATTCCTAAATAGGCTGTTCCGCCAAAATACAGATAGCTTTCGTTTTCTACCTTAATTTTTCGGGATATGGGAGATAAAACCTGCATTAATATGATCTTCCTAGTTGGTCGTTTGCTGCCCTAATTAACGATTTATCACTATTGCTATCATGAGAAAACTCCCAGAACATAATACCATTACATCTATCTTTAGCGATTTGTGTTTTTGTTTTAATAAGAGCAATTCCATTATACCCATACGTTTTTCCGTTAACGGTGGCCACATTTAAGTTTACATCTGCACCCGAAGCTTCAATATCTCTATAACCAATAGAAGATCCTGCAGCATCTTTGCCGTATAACGGCATACCTAATACTGCTTTTAACTTTGGCATCGACTTACTCGTTAACCAAACGTTTAAACTTGCGTTTGTCATTTTCAAAGATGCGTGATTTAAAGGCTCGGCGGTATCATAACCTGCGCCATCATACTGCATAATGTTAAAGAAATCTACATATTGATAGGCCGCTATTTCTATTGCGTCTTTGTTTGTGGATACATACACTGCTGGTGTAATTGCAGCGCTAAGGTATTTGTTATTGTTATGCAATTGGGTCGAGAGCTCTTTCATTAAAGCGGTATATTCTGTGTTAGGCCCCCCGCTCAATGTTCGTGGATATTCCCAGTCCATATCTAAGCCGTCTAAACTATGCGTTTTTGTAAAATTTACCAAGTTCGTTACAAAATTAGCTCTAGTGGTTGGGTTTTTAGCTACCGCGGCGAATATGCTTTCGGCTCCCATAACTGAAATGCCGAATTTTACATTATTGGCCTTTGCCTTTGCTTTAATGATGTTAAATCGGCTTAACTCTGTAGCTGTTAATGGCAAAACAGACCCATCAGCTGTTGGATTGATTTGTAAAAAAGCGAAAAACAAATGAGTAATCATTTTATATTTAGCATCGGCAACCGTAGCCGGATCTCGATAGCCCGGCATATAGGCTACAATCTTAAAACTTTCATCCGGAACATAGGTTACTGGGGGGTTAACAACTGGCGGTATTACTGGCGGAGGAGTAGGCGTGGGATCCTCTCCCGATTTTTTACATGCGCTTAGTGAAATCATCACCATGCTGAAAAGAAAAAGTAGTTTTTTAGGATTCATAGGATATTGTTAATTGGTTAATGTTTTAAAAAATTCAAACTGTTGCTTGATAGACTTTGCCCAATAGGCTTTATTGTGAGCCCCTGGCTGAGAGATATAGGTGGCGTTTAACTTAAGTTGATCACATTTTTGTTTTAGTTCATTATTCGATTGATAAAAGAAATCATCAGAGCCACAGTCGAAAATGAAAGGCTTCTTATTCCCTTTTAACTGGTCGATTAGTGTAGTAACCGAATATTTTTGCCATAACTCACTATCTGCGGGTGGATTTCCTAGAATTGCGCCTAAGCCATATTTTCCAAAACCATCTGAAAGCTTTATTCCTCCACTGGTACTTCCAGCACTTTTAAATAATTCTTGATGTTTAATGAACAAATAAAGTGCACCATGGCCGCCCATACTTAAGCCGCTAATAAATGCATTATTTGCATCCACTTTATATTTTGATTTAATGTCGGGGAAAAGCTCATCAAAGAAAAACGATTCGAACTGCATATCGTTTTTTACCGGACTGTTTATATACCAACTACTAAACAACCCATCCGGACAAACAATAATAAAGCCATAGTCGTTCGCATATTTTTGAGCGTCCATAATGTTATGCCATTGCTTATAGTTTCCACTATAGCCATGCAAAAGAAACAATACGGGTAATTTGTCTTTTTCTTGATAATTATGCGGTTTAAAAACCCAAGTTGTATCGGGTTTTGAAAGGTTTTTGCTTTTATAGATAAGCTGATCTTGAGCGGTAACAAAAAGGCCAGATAAAAACAAAAAGCCAACTAAAAGTAATCTCATTTTTAATCGATTTAAATTCGGGAATTTGCAATGTTTTCGAATTGCTAGTTCATGCTCCCTCTAAAATCAATAAAAAAAATCAAATTATTGCATTTGTTTGCTGTTTTATTTTTTCAAAAGCCGCACAATACCGCAAAATGGTGTTTAAAAGTTTTCGTGGATGTAAGTCATTATTCGTACCATTTCCTTTCTTACATCAGCTGTAGGCAAAACAAAATTATTATTCATAAAAGAAAAAATCAGCACTCTGCCTTTTTTTGTCACTACATACCCACTTTGATTGTGGTTATTAGAAAGACTACCGGTTTTGCCAAACACAAAGGGAGTATCCGTTTTAGGGTAGGCGTTTTTAAGTGTACCCGATTTTCCGCCGGCAGGCAATAAATCAAATAACCTTTTTTGATCATTTACTTCTTTATAAATTAATTCTAACAGGGCAACTATGTCTCGAGGCGTAAATAAATTTCCTCTCGATAAGCCAGATCCATCAACCCATCTTACTTTATCGGGTAGGGTAGATAAGTATTGCTTCTCGATATAATTAATTATTTTACTTGTATTTAGCTCTATGCCAATTCTATCGGCATAGGTAAGCAATAAATGTTCGGCAATAAAATTATCGCTTGGCAATAACATTTCTTTAAATACCGAATCGCTTTTCATGTTAAATATCGTTTTGGCATTGAGTGGCATTTTTAAATCTGAAATTTCTACTCTTTTTTTGAGGGTATCCATTAAAAGATTTAGGGTATTGGTGGTCGAAACCTTATACGGAATAAATTGATTTATTTTTTCTGGGATTGTAGTTGTTGGGATTTTAAACACATTTGCATTAAACTCTCTAACCGCCCTAAATGGGCGAGCATTTAATGTACTGTCTTTTACAAAGCAGCTCGCAAAACTTAGCGGCGAGATCTTCATTTCTCCAGCTTTAACAGAGCTTAGTAAAATCATATTGTCCATAATGGGCAGTTCATTAATTTCTGGTTGATAATAGGCGTTGTAATCGTCCCATTGCCATCCATTACCATAAAAGTCGCCAGTATATCGCCCCGGAGAATAAAAAAGTTTCTTTGTACTGTTCTTCAAGAAATTTAGCGCTTTTGTTCCTTTCAGCTGTGCTTGCAAAAAAGATGGGTCTCCTGTTCCCCAAAAAATAAGAGAATCTCCTCTTTCTACATACCGTAACGACGGGATAGAGTCGGGGATCATTTTCAATCCTGCATAAAATGTAAATAATTTCGTATTTGATGCTGGTGTATAATAGGTGCCGGCGTCTTTCTCGTAAATCATTTGTTTTTTATCCATATCATATAGTGCAAAACCGTTATGATATTGTCTAATAATTGCAGAATTTTTAAATTCATTGCCTACCTTTTTTGCAATTATTTTATTTGGTGAGCATGCTGTGAAACAAATGACAGAAAGTAAGGTCAAATAAACAAGGCGCTGGGGTGTCTTTTTCATCTAAAATATTTTGTTTGTAAATGTGAGGGGGTTATCGTGATTATCATGTAGACGTAAGGTGTTGAAAATCATGACGGTTGCATTTATTTAATAGTTAAATGTAAATTGCGACCCCTAATTTATTAATTTAGTTTCATGAACCGTTGGAGTCGCGTTATTATTGTTATAATTATTGCTTTGCAAATTTCTTGTGTAGGCCTTAGTTATGGGCAAAGATTCCAATTCGACTATAAGATCAAAAGGGATGCTGTAAGCTTTAAGATGATTAAAAATTTAGTGATCATCCCAATATATATCAATGATAAGGGTCCTTTTAATTTTATTTTAGATACAGGTGTTGACCCCTTAATTATTACCGACTCTTCTATTGTTGAAGCATCTCAACTTACAAATTTGAGGCGTGTAAAAATTAATGGAAATGGCGAGGGTGATGAAATTACAGCATATATCTCTAACAACATTACCGCTAAAGTTGGGCTTGCTTCCATGCAGCACATTCCAACTGTAATCTTAAAAGAAGATGTTTTTAATCTTTCGAGTTATTTGGGGATGAAAATTCATGGGCTAATTGGGTATAATTTTTTTAACAGCTTTGTCGTAAAAATAAGCTATACGCAATTGAGGGTGTCTTTTAGCCTTCCTCAGGTTACAAAAAAATCAAAATGGAATAAACTAGACTTAGAGTTTCTTGACAACAAGCCCTATATAAATGTTGACCTAGAAGTGGGCGGCATGGGAAATATGAAAGCAAAGTTAATCATAGACTGCGGCGCTAGTCACGCATTATCTCTCGAATCGTACAAAGAGGGAATATTTCCATTACCAAATCCAAGCTTTGAGGCAAATTTAGGGGTTGGGCTTGGCGGAAAGATCAATGGAAGCATCGGTAGAATTTCGTCGATCAAGCTTGGCAGCTACAACATAAAGAATGTGTTAACGAGCTTCCCAAATTATGGCGATGTAGCTGCAAAAACAAAGCAAAAACAGCGAACAGGTAATTTAGGAGCAGATATTTTGAAAAAATTTACCGTGATTTTTGATTATCAAAATGCGGCAATGTATCTTAAAAAAAATAATTATTATAGCGAAGCTTTTGAGCACGATATGTCGGGCATGGAAATTTATGTAGACGACCAACAATTTAATCGTTTTTTTATTAGTAGGGTAGAACCTGCATCACCAGCAGAAAAAGCTGGAATTTTGGCGAACGATGAAATTCTTTCTATTAACTTCTCGGGAATTAGAAATTACACGTTCGATAGCATCATAAATTTATTAAAATCTGAAAATGGAAAAACTATACTGGTCGAGTTTATTCGAAATGACAAAGTGTATATCAAACTATTAACGTTAAAAAGACGGCTTTAGACTCTCTGTAACTTTTTCAATACAACTGTCTTTTAACTAGGCTCATCTTTAATTTTAACCCCTCATACCAAACAACAACAAAAGAAAATATGACAAAAAATCAAAAACTACTAGCTGCTGCTGGAATGGTTTTTTTATGTACGTTGAGTAATACTGTTTTTGCTCAAAAGAAAAAACCTACCACGCCTCCTGCTGCAGCACCTGCTGCAACTACACCGCCAGCTGCCCCAAAGAAAGAAGGAATTAAATCTTTTTCAGAAGTTATTACTGCAAAAGCAAGAAGTAAAAATGGCTTATTCAAAACCCATAAGGTAGATGATAAGTGGTATTTTGAGATTCCCGATTCAATTTTAAATAGAGAAATGCTTGTGGTTACTCGCTTAGCAAAAGTTCCATCACGCGTAAAAGTTGGCAACCAGCAATATGGTGGCGAACAGCTAAACGAGCAAGTTTGGCAATGGGAACGCCGTGGTAAACAAATTTTTATTCGTGTACCGAGCTATGCCGTTAGGGCAGATAAAAACTCTGATATGTACGAATCGGTTAAAAATTCAAATTTATCAAGCATCTTAGCCTCTTTTGATATAAAAGCCTATAATAAAGACACCACTGGAGTAGTAATTGATGTTACTGATTTCTACAATGGCGATATTATGGCAATTGGCGCTACGGATGAGTTAAGAAAAGCCTATAAAACAACTGCATTTGATGCAACAAGATCGTATTTAGACACTATTAAAACATTTCCGCTAAACATCGAAGTTGTAACAGCAAAAACCTATAGAGCTGCAGAATCTCCAATTGATAACAGTATTGCGGCAGTTACTTATGAGTTTAACACCTCGATGTTGTTGTTGCCAAAAAACCCAGTTAAAGCGCGTTTAATGGACGCAAGGGTAGGTTATTTTGGTCAAGGACAAACAGATTATGGCACGAGTGCCCAAAAAGCGGAGCGTACAGCCTACATTCACCGTTGGAATTTAGTTCCGAAAGATACTGCTGCTTACAAACGTGGCGAATTAGTAGAGCCAATTAAGCCAATTATTATTTATATCGACCCAGCTACTCCAAAAAAATGGGTTCCTTACTTAATTCAAGGAATTAACGATTGGCAAGTTGCTTTTGAAGCTGCGGGCTTTAAAAATGCGATTATTGGTAAAGAAGCCCCGACTCCTCAACAAGATCCAGAATTTAGCGTAGACGATTCTCGCTATTCGGTTGTTCGTTATTTTGCATCCGATATTGCAAACGCGTATGGACCGCACGTTTCTGATCCACGTACCGGACAGATCTTAGAAACACACATCGGTTGGTATCACAATGTGATGAACCTATTAAGAAATTGGTTCTTCGTTCAAACTGCTGCAATTAACCCAGAAGCACGTAAAGCAAAATTCAGCGATCACCAAATGGGTGAGTTAATTAAATTTGTTTCTTCGCACGAAATTGGCCATACATTAGGTTTACCTCACAACTTTGGTTCAAGCTATGCGTATCCGGTTGATTCGTTGCGTTCAAAATCATTTACCGACAAATATGCAACTGCTCCTTCAATTATGGATTATGCTCGTTTTAACTATGTAGCACAACCTGGAGACGGCGTAGTTAGAATGTTCCCGGGTATAGGTGCTTACGATAAATGGGCAATTAAATGGGGTTATTCATGGTTTCCTGGTGGATTAACCGCAGAACAGGAAAAAGAAAAATTAGACGTTTGGGTAACCGAAAAAGCTGGAAATCCACTTTATTTCTATGGCCGTCAGGGTAATCCTTACGATCCACGTGATCAAAGTGAAGATCTTGGAGATAACGCGATGAAAGCAAGTACCTATGGTATTGCCAACTTAAAACGTATTTTGCCTAATGTAGAAAAATGGACCTATGAAAAAGGTAAAGATTTCGGCAATTTAAGTGAAATATATGGCGAAGTTATCGGTCAGTTTAACCGTTACATGGGTCATGTTACGTTTAACATTGGCGGCTTAAGCGAAAACTTTAAAACATACGATCAGGCTGGTGCGGTGTATAACTATATCTCTAAAGCGAAACAAAGAGAAGCGGTTTCTTTCTTGAACCAGCAATTATTCACTACACCATTATGGTTAATTAATAATGAGCAATTAAATAAATTCGATAATGGTACAATGATTACTCGAATGAAGGCTGTACAAACAGGAACAATAAATAATGTTATTAGTACCTCCCGTTTACAGAGAATGTTAGATAATGAGGCAAAAAATGGTACTGCTTCTGCATATACGATGCCTGAATTATTTACAGATTTAAGAGGTACTATCTTTGCTACTGCAAGACCTGATGCATTTAAACGTAATCTCCAAAGAGGTTATATTGATAGGTTAGGCAGTTTAATGGTAGATGCTCCGGCACCTCAAGGTTTGCCTCCTGGCTTTATATTTACTCCGGTAAACATTTCCTTAACAGATATCAGACCACTGGTTAGAGTAGAATTGAAAACTTTATTAGCAACCGCTAAAGCAAGAACCGCTGCAGCAGATGCGATTACAAAAGCTCACTATGAAGACCTGGCCGTTAGAATTAATGATATTTTAGACCCTAAAAAATAGCTTTTAAAGCACCCACTTAACACTTTAACAAACTTTAGAAGTTTGTTAAAGTGTTTTGTTTTTTATACCCTAATTATGAAGAAGACAACATTATTCAGCTTTTTATTTGTTGCATTTGGCTATTCTGCTTCTGCTCAAAGTGCCGACTCATTAGCAATAGTAAATGCGAAATGGGAAAAACAAAAAATTGCAGCAAAAACAAATCTGGTTACCCATCATTTTAAAGAAAAGAATCTTTTTTTAGCCAATCAATATATTTCTTATATCGAAATTAAAAGAAAAGGGAATGCGCCAGTTTTCGCTTTCGGAAATGAAGTAAAAGTTAAAAAAACCACCTCTACTTTTGGCAAAGAACTCGGTGCAATTGCCGCAATAAATGGAACATTTTTTGATGTTGCAAATGGGGGTTCTGTCGATTTTATTAAAATGAACGGCGTTGTAATTAAGCAAAATGTATTAGGTAAAAACGGGAAAAGAGCACGGCATCAAGAAACAGCCATTGTAATCGATGAAAAAGGGAAATTAGCGCTCAAAAAATGGGATAACACTCCGAATTGGGAGAATAATTTAACCGAAAAAGATGTGATGCTAAGTGGCCCACTTTTAATCCTTGACAAGAAAATAGAAGCCTTAGATACCACTTCCTTTACAAAGGCTCGCCATCCGCGAACTGCAATTGGCATTAAGGCCGATGGAAAAGTGATTTTATTAACTGTAGATGGGAGACAAGAGAATTCGGCCGGCATGAGTCTTCACGAGCTAACAAAAACAATGCGTTGGTTAGATTGTGTAAGCGCCATTAATTTAGATGGGGGTGGTTCTACAACGTTATGGGTAGCAAATGGCGGTGTAATTAATCATCCATCTGACAACAAAAAATGGGATCATGAAGGAGAGCGAAAAGTGGCGAACGTGGTTATACTTAAAAAGAAATAGCATGGGGCAAAAAGTAGTGGTCTCGGGTTTTCTTTTTTTATTTACGATATCCTTTCTTTTTTCGTGCGGTGAGGCTTCTAAAGATGATAAAAGCAAGGCTCAAAAAGTAGAAGAACCAGCAAATGACCTTACGTTTAGCGACATAAAAGGCATTCGTTTTTATGAGGTTAAACGTCGGTTTAAAGATGGTTTATCGTTTAATAAAGATGGTTTTCAGCAAGAGCCTTCATGGGTTATTGAAGTAAAAAAGCGAGACAGCATAATGGTGTATAGTCCAACAAAAAAAATGATGGAAACTGTTTACCTACAATTCGACCATGGTAAAGTTTATAATTTTATGCGCGAGTTTTTTCGGGTAAAACTAATCACGAAAGATAGCTTAATATTGCAGCGATTGTATGTTGAAGGAAAAATTATCGCTGGTGATGATGATTATCGTTCGGAGGTATATTCTACCTATTATTCTAAAGATTACATTGAAAACACGCTTCGTACTACGGCAGATGAATTGCAAAAACCAACGAAGGCCGACACGCTTTTCATTAAAAATTTAACTGATAAAACAAATAAAGATCCATTTAACGAAGCAACTGCTTTTGCAGCTAGAAACCCCGTGGTTTTTACTCCGCTTAACAACCTCATTACCGTTGTAAAGCAAAAAAACACCAATTTATCTAAGCATAGGGCTACCGTTTTCGAGTATATGTATCCCGAATATAGAATCGTTATCCAAAAATGTTATAAGTCTTTTAACCATGCAATGAGTGTGGTTGTAGATGCGAATGGAAATATGTCGGTTAAAAAAGTACACTTTACCTTAAATCCTGAGGGCAAAAAAAAGATGCTGCAGGGTGTTGCCGATGTGTATCTTAAAAACATGTTAAAAGTAACCCCTGGCAAAACGTTAGGAATTCCACATTCTTCGGAAGTAACGATTTACATCGTTGGGAAGACAACCTAATAAACCCACATTAAAAATTATATTTGCCAAAAAATGAGGTATTTGTATTTATTAAAATTAAAATTTGTACCTTGCGCACTTAATTTTTAATACATAATACAATGCAAGAAGGAACAGTAAAATTTTTTAATGTAACTAAAGGTTTCGGATTTATTATCCCTGCAAACGGCGATAGCGAAATTTTTGTACATTCAACAGGCCTTATCGACGAAATTCGTGAAAACGACAAAGTTGAATACGATGTTGAAAGTGGTAAAAAAGGCTTGAATGCCGTTAATGTGAAAGTAATCTAATTATTATCATATTTTACCAAAAGCCCCGACCAAAATCGGGGTTTTTTTATGGCGTTTTTTCACCAGATAAGACATTTAAGAACCATATAAGGGCTAAACGACAAACTTAAATGGCCTTATATTCCTTATATGGTTAAACAATGTGACGCTACTTCTGAAACACCCTTACATAATCAACTTTCATGGTGCCTGGGAATATTGAGTCGTCGATTCCATTCTTTCCTCCCCAATTTCCGCCAACGGCAACATTTAACAACAAATGGAAGTTCTGGTCAAACGGCCATTCCTCTACTCCTTTTTTGTTGTTCTTGAAAGTAAAAAACAACTTGTCGTCTATAAATAAATCGATACGATCTTCGAACCACTCCATCGCATACACATGATAAGCCGTATATGGGTTTTCTACTTTTAGAGCCTTGCCTACTTGTGTTCCTTTTGTATGATTAAATGTTAGCGTATGTACCGTTCCATATACAGAATCGGGTTCGTAACCTACGTGTTCCATCACGTCAATTTCTCCACTTTTTGGCCAATTGCCATATTTCCAATCGGTTGGCAACATCCAAATTGCGGGCCATATTCCTCGTCCTTTAGGCAACATTGCCCTAACTTCTAGTCGCCCGTATTTAAAATCAAACTTCTTACGCGTAGCTATTCGGGCCGAGGTATACTTCATCTGCTCTTTATCTGCTTTACGGGCGGTAATATTTAGAAAGCCTTTATCGGCATTTACATTTAATGTATCGGCATTTGTATAAAATTGTTTTTCATTATTGCCCCACCCCGTTCCACCAACATCATACGTCCAATTATTTGGGTCGGGCAGTCCTTTTGTATTAAACTCATCGGCCCATTTTAACTTCCAGCCCTTAGCGGTAGGCACAGTTTTTAGCACTTCAAAAAGCAGTTCTGGTTCGTTTGTAGTAATATAGTCGAACTCATGCGCTAACAACCACTCCATTTCTGGAACCGTATTTACCGTCCAAGCGTTTAGGGTTAGCCCTTGCTTCTTTGCCGACTCGATCCAATTGTTTTTTTGAAAAGCCGAATAATGATAATCTAATCCAGTAAGGCGATCCGCTTTAACTTTTTCGGGGGCAATATCTCCATTCAAATACTGAACTTTTGCGTTCGGATCGCTTGCGATTAAAGATTGACAAATGTCGTACCCAAAACTAATGTACTCTACCCATTGTTCGCACTTTAGTTTTTTAACCAATGCAACGCAACGTTCGGCGATATACAAATCCCTTTCCTTGCCCATTCTTTGGGGTTTAATCTCAAAAATCAACTTTGTTTTCTTTTGATTTAAGCCTGCTTTAAGATACGCTTCTGCCGTAGGTATCGATTCTCCATTCGGCAATTTCTTAGTCAATAATTGGGCGTAAGTTGATTTTGGTATCGACATACCTAAAAAAGTAGGATCATGGTTAACCACTAAAACACTATCTAAAGTCATGTGAACATCAAACTCAGACCCATGACAGTTTAATCGAATTGCTTCTTTTAATGCTGCGATAGAGTTTTCGGGGATTTGTTTCTTTTTCCATGCCCCTCGATGTGCGATAACTTGATTCTTATGCCAGGAGGTAATTACCTTCTGAGCATTTGATGTGGTGCTGATCATAACCATTGATAACATCACGACTAAAACTTGCTTCATCTTTTTAATTGTTTTTTAATACTTTCGAATCCTTACATTATATTTCGATTGTTAAAAGTATGATTTTGCGACAAACTTTATGTTGCTTTTTTATTAACTTATCCATCTTAATCGAAATAGATGTAAAATACATCGGTTTTTAGCGTTTTTGACACATAATTTTTACCTTTATAACAATGCAAAGTAGTTATGACCTTTTAATTGGTAAAATAAACGAATTCACTAAAAAGTTTTATCTAAATAAACTTTTGCGTGGAAGCATTTACGCTGCTGCCAGCATTTTGGCCGCCTATCTTTTTCTATTTCTATTCATTTACTATTCCAATCCGGGAACAGGAACAAAAACTACTTTATTCTTTTCATTTATAGCGCTATCTGTTTTGGCGCTTGGATTTTGGGTAATCAAGCCAGGATTAGCGTACTTTAACCTAGGTAAAAATTTAAGTATTGAGCAAGCAGCAAGCCTTATAGGTGATCACTTTTTTACAGTTAAAGATAAATTATTAAATACGTTACAGCTTAGAGCCTTAGCTGATAATTCTCCTCAAAACAGTCTGTTAATTATGGCTGGAATAGACCAAAAAATAGCTGCGTTAAGACCTGTTCCCTTTTCTAGCGCCATAAAACTTAGCGATAATAGAAGGCACATAAAGTATGTTCTTTTTCCGCTGGGCATTATTTTGGCAATAGGCCTCATTGCTCCGGTAATTTTAAGAGATGGAACAAATAGCTTTATCCGTTATAATGAAGAGATTTTGCCTAAAGCCCCGTTTAACTTTGAAGTACTAAACCAACGTTTAAATGTTACACAGGGTGATGATTTAACCATTAACTTAAAATTAACTGGAGATCAATTTCCTCAAGATCTTTACCTAGAAGATGGGGTAAATACCTATAAATTAGAGAAAGAAAACATCAGTCGCTTTAATTATACGTTCAAAAATATTCAGCAAAACAAAAGCATCCGCTTTTTTGGTGGAGGATTTAACTCTTCAACCTTTGTTATTTCAGTAAGCCCACGGCCCACTTTATTAAACATGAGTGCAACGCTAGTTTATCCCGCCTATTTAAATCGAAAAGGTGAAGTAATAAGTAATGTAGGAGATTTACTTCTTCCGGAAGGAACAAAAGTGACCTGGAAATTAACCACAGAAAACAGTACCTCACTCTCTTTTTTACTTCAAAATAAAGCCTATCCATTAACCATAAACAACAGCATTGCTACGTTTAGTAGCGTATTAAAAAATAACGGAGCGTATCGAGTTATTCCGAAAAATTCTTTTGTTAATGCTTCCGACTCGTTGAGTCACCAGATTTCTATTATTACGGATCAGTTTCCAAGTATAGAGGTAAATGAGAGCCCCGATTCGTTAAGTGGCAAAGCACTTTATTTTTCTGGTGCAATTGCCGACGACTATGGCTTTTCTTCTTTAAAGTTTAAATATAGCATTAAGGAGGGTGGAAAGACGATTGCTGAGCAAAGTGTACCAATTTCAATAAAAACAAACCGGCTCGAAAATGCATTCTTTTATTTGTGGAATTTGAATGCCATTCAGGTTAAACCAGGACAAGTGATGGTTTATTATTTTGAGGTTGCCGATAATGACGGGGTTAATGGCGCAAAGATTTCTCGTTCGGCTATCAAAACGTATCAAACGCCTACACAACAAGAAGTGGCGGCCAAACTTGCAGAGGGAAGTGATGCCCTAAAGAAAAAAATGGAATCGACCATTAAGCTAGCATCAAGCATTGAAAAAGAAAGCAAAAAATTAAACCAGAGTTTACTAGATAAGAAACAACTTAGCTTTGAAGATAAAAAGCAAATCGAACAATTGCTTGATAAGCAAAAGCAATTAGATGAGGCAGTTAAAGAGATCAAAAAGCAAAATGATAAAAACACTTTCGAAAAAGAGGAGAACAATGCAATCAATGAGGCTTTAAAAGAAAAGCAAAAGCAGATCAACGATTTGTTTAACAATGTATTAGACGAAAAAACGAAAGAGCTACTACAAAAATTGCAACGTTTAATGGAGTTAAATAGCAAAGATCAAACCCGCGAAGAGCTCTCTAAAATGCAATTGGATAATAAAAGCTTAAAAAATGAGCTAGATCGTATCTTGGAGCTCTACAAGCAGCTGGAGTTTGAGCAAAACTTGCAAAATAAGATAGACCGTTTAAATGAAATGGCAAAACAACAAAAAGAATTGAGCCAACAGAGTAAAGATAAAAAAACTGCAGCAGCCGACATTAAAACTAAACAAGATGAACTAAGCAAAGATTTTAAGGCTTTGCAAGATGAGTTAGAAAAATTAGCTAAAAAGAATCAAGAGCTAGAAAAGCCAAATGCATTCGAAAATCCTGAAAAGGAAACCAATTCGATCGAAAAAAAGCAAAAGGAAAGCAAAGATCAACTCGATAAAAACGAAAAGGGAAAAGCCGCCGAAAAGCAAGAAGAAGCCGCTGAAGAAATGCAAGAGCTTGCTCAAAAAATGAGCGATGAACAGGAACAAGGACAGGAAGAAGAATCAAAAGTAAATGCGAAAGAGTTAAGAAAATTACTCGAAAATTTATTAGCAACATCCTTTGAGCAAGAAAAGGTAATGCTTGCTTTGCGAAAAATGACCATCAATGATCCGTCTTATGTAACAAACGTTCAACAGCAAAATACCATAAAAGATAACATGAAAACGCTCGCTGATAGTTTATTTTCGTTGAGCAAGAGAGTTTCTCAGATCGAAAGTACGGTGAATGCTGAGGTAGATAAGATTAACTTTAACATCGAAAAATCTATCGATCAGTTGGGCGATAGGCGAACCTCAGAAGCAAACCGCTATCAGCAAACCGCTATGACTTCCTTGAACAATTTAGCGTTAATGCTAAATGAAGCGCTAGAGCAAATGCAAAAAAACAAAGGTAGCGGAAAGGGCAAGAAACAAAGCATGCAGCAACTCCAAAAAATGCAGGAACAATTGAATAAAAAAATGCAAGAGGCGAGAGATAAAATGCAGCAAGAAGGAAATAAGGGTACGGTTGGAAAAGGCCAAATGAGCCAAGAATTTGCCGAAATGGCCAAGCAACAACAAATGATCCGGGAGGCTTTGCAAAAAATAAATTCAGAAGAAAATAAAGACGGAAAAGGTACTTTAGGCGACTTAAATCAAGCTATAAAAGACATGAAGCAGACCGAAACTGAATTGGTAAACAAAAAGCTCGAGCAAGAAACCATAAATAGGCAAAAAAATCTCCTCACGAAGTTAATCGATGCAGATAAAGCACAACGGGAGCAAGATGAAGATTCGAAAAGAGAAAGCAAAGCCGCAAAAGAATTCCCACCATCGTATCAGCAAATGCTCGAAAAATTTAAAAAACAACAACAAAGCGAGAGTGAACTTATTCAGAAATTACCTCCAAATTTGAATTATTATTATAAGAATAAAATTGCAGAGTACTTTAAACTGTTAAATTCGTTAAACCGTTAATTCCGCCACCTCAATTCGTCATTGCGAGGCACGAAGCAATCTCCTTGCCTTATTTAGCTTTAAGATTGCTTCGTGCCTCGCAATGACGCAACACCACTAATATGCCAAAAATCAATTTTTTTACAGAAGACATTAACTACACCTTAAAACATAAAACGAAGATTAAATCTTGGATAACCTCCGCAATTATTGAAGAAGGATATAGGTTAGCAGAGCTGAACTTCATTTTATGTTCTGACAGCTATTTATTGGGCATAAACCAAGATTACCTTCAGCACGATGATTATACCGACGTAATTACTTTCGACAACTCAGAGGAGCTTAAAACGATTGTGGGCGATATTTTTATTAGTGTAGATAGGACTAAAGAAAATGCACAACAATTTAATTCCACTACTCATAGCGAATTGTGTCGAGTAATGATTCACGGTACCCTACACTTATTGGGGTATAAAGACAAAACAAAAGCAGCAAAAACGAAGATGACCGCTAAAGAGGATTTTTATCTGGCCAAACAAGACATTTAACAAGAATACCGTTCGCTGCTTTTCTCTGCATTTCGCAGGTTTTCGCATCTTTATTTCATTACGAATTGTGTTTTTTGCCTTTTTATTCGTAAAATAGTCTGATTTTTATACTTATTGCAGGTTTTTGCCGCTTTAATTCATAAGATTCAAGCCACAAACAAACTATTTATCGAATGATGAACACCACCCTACGTAAAAAGCTTCTTGTTTTTAGCTTTTTTATCTTAGTACTTGCTTCCTGCTCAAAGAAAAACGACATTACTCCAGACGGCCCGAACCCTCCGGGTCAAGCTGGCCCCTCGAGCTTAAAGGAAATACTAAACGTTAACATTTTAAAGTCCGAAAACACCAATATCACAGGCGATGGCTATCTCTATAAGTCTGGGACAAAGCTTTATATCACCATCCCATTGGGCTCGAACTTATCGGCCGTAAAAGTTAATTTTAATCTGTCAAATAAAGCCGTCATCAAAGTTGATGGCCTCACACTTGCCAATCACAGCGGGGTACTCGATTTAACGAAAACCATAACGGCAACGGTTTCGGCAGAAGACGGCTCTACCACCGCTTATACCATTTTAGCTCAGCTAGGCATCAAAGATATTGATGCGATGATTTATCCATTTATCGAAAAATATGGTATCCCTGCTGCCTCATACGCCATCGGAAAAAACAGTATCGAAAACATCGTTTACAAAAATGCAAGCGGGTTTGCCAGAGTTGAAACCCGTGAAAGAGCAACGCCAAACCATTTATTTCGATTGGCATCGATGACTAAACAACATACTGCCATTGCCATTATGAGTCTTATCCAACAGGGAAAAATTGGTATTGATCAATTGGTTTTTGGACCTGTGGGAATATTAAAAGCTACATTCCCAACAGTTGGCCAAATGTCGGCAAAGGTAACGGTTAGACACCTTTTAGAACACACAGCAGGATATACCGGCGATCCGATGTTTACTTCATCGTATGCTGGATTCTCTCTAGAGCAACGCATCCAAGTAATGTTAAATTCGGCACAAAGCGAGCCCGGCACAAAATATTCTTATTACAATATGGGCTATGGTACACTTGGCAAAGTGATCGAGGTAGTGAGTGGAAAAGATTACGAAACTTTTTTAAAAGAGTTGTATGCGCCTATTGGCATAACTCGCTTACGTCTAGCGTCAGCAACTGCAGCGAATATCCCTTTAGATGAGGCCGTTTGCTATCCACAAGGAAACGCTACCGCTTATGGTAACGACATGAATGTAATGAAGGCCGCGGGCGGTGTAGCGGTTAGTACCGAAGATTTGTTTAAAATTTTATACTCCGTTGATGGTGCAGCAGTGCGACCAGACATTTTAAGTTTATCAACTATTGCCTTAATGTTTACCCCATCAACCGCTTTCGCTGGTTACGCCAAAGGCTGGCGAACCAACCATACTTTATTCTCTGGCTTTTACCACGGCGGAAACCTTGCGGGAACGGGTACTTTTTGGATCTATGGCACAGATTACAGTGTAGCCGTTTTACTGAACTCTAGAAACAACGACGATGCTTTTGATACCGATTTAATTGTACTTACCAATAACATCCTGAAAAAGGCAAAAGAATTGGGTTTGTAAATTTTGGTTCGTGCTTATGGCACGAAAATCATATAAATTAAGTAGCAGAGCGCTAAACCTACTATGCCAGTAATAAACCCTGCGACACGTTTTTTCTTAATAAAGCACAATAAAATTAATCCGCTAAGCGAAACTAGAATTAAAAACACTGCAGAAATATCGATAATCCACGACCATCCCGTTCCCGAATCTCTTCCTTTATGGAGGTCGTTCATCACTGCCATAATGCCCATTTTAACCTCCGAAACTTCATAACTTCCATCTTCGCGGTTTATAAATGCGTCGCACGAATAGGCCGGCCCCTTTAATGAAACACTTACTTCGTAATCGTCTATTCTTACTTCACTTACCACACCTTTAACTTGATACGTTTTTCTTAAAAATTCTACGATTTCGAGCTTCGCAATTTTATTTGTGTCCGGATTATTTACCCAGTTTACGTTTAATTTACCTTTGTTTTTAACGATAACCTGTTTATCGCCACCAAACCAGGTAGGGTGATTTAGGGTTAAGCCTGTAAATGAAAAGAACAGCACAACCGCAAAACTTACCATTGAAAGATAAATATGCAACCATCGCGATAGCTTTGCAACTTCTTTTTTTGCGCCCTTTTTCTTTGAATCAAGGGCTTTAGGGGTCGGGTTATTTTTTACGGAATTCAAAAGTTACGTTTGAGATTTCAACATTACCAGCAGCAGTTACTTTCTTTGCGGCTTTCTTTAATTCTAATGGTTGACGAATAATTTCGTCTGTGCCATGCTCCTTCGAGCTTTCTATATGGATAGTGTAATTTCCTTGTGGAACAAAATTTCCACTATCGTCTTTCCCGTCCCATTTAATTGTATATTTTCCAGGAGAGCGTGTTGCGCCAGTTACAGAAGCATAATTTGCTTTATCTGCTTTAAAACTCTCTCCGTTAATTCTATACCAGTTTCTAAGATCTGGAACCCATTTTGTTTTATTATACCACAAAGCTAGGTTTCGTACAGGTTTTTTACTTTCATTTTCAACCCAAATGGCAGCAAACGGTCTGTGGTTATTCCCCGCAATTGCATTTAACTCAAATGTAATGGATAATTCGTATTTCGCATCCCATTGTTTTTCAGCGCCTTTATAAACTGGCTGAACGATTTCTTTTGGCGCTTTGCTCTTTGGGTCCACTAAGCTTGTCCAGCCCTCGCTTTCTACTCTTTTCCCCGATGTGGTGATGATTAAGTACTCTGCATCCTTAACGGTTTCGGCCAATGCCTTGCTTTCTGTTAAAGATAAAACGTTAAATGCGGTTGCTAATGCGCCGGCATCTGTAGCATTTGGGGCAATTACGGTTGCGCTAATTACGCCCTCAACAGGCTTACCTGTTCGAGGATCAACAATATGCGAATACCAATTTTTACCTATTTGTTCGCCTCTACGGTAGTTTCCGCTAGTTGCAACTGCCATATTTTTCACTAAGAGTTGATCGAGAGGAGCATCGTTTTCGGCGTTTGCTAAAGGATTGGTTACCCTAACCACATCATTTACATCTCCTTTAATTACCAAGTCGCCGCCAACGTTTACCACGGCCGAGGTAACTTCTGAAGAAGCTAAAGCAGCGTCGCAAGCTAAATTAATAATATAGCTTTTAGCAAATGTATTCATCACCAGTGGAGCATTGCTAATCCGCATTGCTGTTAAATTCTGTTCGTTTAGTTTATAATGTATTTGCTTCATGGTAGAAACGGCGCTATTAATTTCCTTTTCTGTTGGTAGCTTTTGGTTTTTAGCAGCCTGTTTCCAAAGGTTACTAGCCACGGCAGCCGAAGCATCAAGTGCTCCATTTGTGCGTTTTTTCCATTGCTCAAAAAGTTGAAGCATATCAAATAGTTCCTTCGACACCTTAACCGGCTTGTTTAAGTCGCTTTTCATCCAGCGACTAAATTCGCTATTTGTATCATATGCACTAAAAATAGACGATAATCTTTCGATTTCTGCTAAAGCTGCGCGTTCTGCCTTTTCGGCTTCTTGCTCAGAACGACTGGTAAATTTAAACTCTAAAGATGTCCCTAACACATTTTCGTAATTAGATACGTACAAGTGAGTGGTTTTTGGCTGTGCGCCCATCAATAGTATCCCCGTAAGGATAGAAGCTAAGATCTTCATGTTGTTATTAAGTTTAATTCTAAATAACTGCAAATGTAAAATGTTAATTTGTAATTACGCTTAATCTGATCAATTTTTTTCGTTTAAGGCTTTTGCGAATACGTATTATCCTTATATTCTTCTAATGATAAATACCATATAAGGCCCGTACGCATGGGCGCTTAAATGAACTTACATTCCTTAAATGGTGAATATATAGGCTGTGGTTTAATTTTCCGGCTATCCGCCGGCCCTATGTTCCTATTGTGATAAAAACATCACCATATAAGGCATATGAGTTTTAGCCCTTAAATGAACTCCATTCCTTAATATGGTGAAAATATGGGCTGTGGTTTAATTTTCTTAGTGCCCGTTGGTCGAAAAATTACGGGCGTTGGTCGAGGGTTAGCCCCTGATGGTATAATACAGCCAATTGAACTGCAACCTTTTGGGGTTTACCTCGTCTTATATACGAAACCAGCCTGATAACGGGCGGTGATGACAAACAAAAAATAAAGAATTTAAAAATAAGATATTATGAAAATCGCTATCAAAAATTTAATCGCAGCAACACTAACATTAGTAGTACTAACAAGCGCAACCTTAACTACAAAAGCAGATGATAATGCAGTAACTGTTTTAACCGATGTTAAAAAAGTAAACAAGATAAACGTATCAGGCAATGTAGAATTAATTTTAGTTCAAAGCGCCGACGAGAGTGTTAAAGTATACGACAACTATTATACTAAAAATGCATTGGTTCAACAAAAAGGCAGTGAGTTAAGAGTTAGCTCTTATGAAAAAGAAACCTTAATCGTTGTTGTATATGTGAGCAATTTAAGTTCAATTACTGCATCAGAAAACGCAACAGTTAAAACACATGGTAAATTTAGCGCATTAGACTTAGATGTTACTCTTAACAACAATTCGAAAGCTATTTTGAACACTAATACACTTAGTTTAAACACAAACGTTAAAGGAAATGCTGTTTTAACCTTAACGGGTTCTACGATAGACTACAATGCTGTTGTGAACAATTTATCTAAGGTTAGCATGAATGATTTTGTTGCCGAAACATCAAACATTCGTTCTCAAAATGTAAATGCCATCGCTTCTGTTAACTCTTTAGCATTATCAATTGGCGAATAATTAGAATACACACAATCCATCATAAATTTAGTTTAGTTTTAGTTTAGTTAAAAATGCGGATGGATGTCCGCATTTTTTATGTAATAGTCTTTTTCCCTTTTATCCAGTTTTTCAATGGCATAACGCAGCATTACTCTAGGCATGCTTGAGGCATATTTATTTAAAAAGGCTAACAATTTTTCCTTGTCGCGTTTACCTGCCTCACGAATCCAACTTCCCACCGCTTTTTGTATAAGATCGTGTTTGTCGTACACTAATATTTCTGCAATCTTAAAGGTATCCTCTACATCGTTTTCACGAATAAAAAAATAGGTCGCAACAATCGCAGTTCTACGCTTCCAAACATTTTTTGATTTAGCAAGCTCATATAGTATTGTTCTCGGCTTGTTAAACAAATAGCCACCAACTACATAAGGAGCGCTTCGATCAACCAAATCCCAGTTATTTATACAGTTATGCATTGAAATGTAGGTGTCGAATAGTTCCTTTCTTAATTCTATTGTTATTTTTTTATCTCTTGCCTGAAAATCCATTATGCTTACCGCGCCCATCCTTGCCTCATAATATTCACTTTCAAGAAGTGTTTTAATCTCATTCAATGGCATTTTTGTAAATTTCTTTGCCAACGCAAATAGGTTTGCCATACGAATACCCAAAAATTTACTTTCAATACCTTCGTGCCTAAAAAATCGTTGAACGTTTTCAAGTTCGGTTCTGGTTTGAAAACCCGAAAGTTCGGTAAGAAATTGCGTTGCCGTTAAGCTCATAAGAGTTAAAATTATCAAATTTATTTTAACAATCTGTCTTTACAATTACGTTGTAAATACCATACCAATTTTTTAATCCTTACTTTTGCAGTAATTTCTTATTAGATAACTCGTTAAAAAATACTTTGAGTACATTAATTGCAGCCGAAGGCTTAGGCCATGGATACCATGATGAATGGCTTTTCAAAAATTTAACATTAGGTATTAATCCTGGTCAACGCGTGGCCCTAGTTGGTATAAACGGAGCCGGAAAAAGCACTCTTTTAAAACTACTTGCTGAGCGTTTTTCTCCGCTGGAGGGAAAAATTGTAAAGAATAAATCTGTTAAAATTGGGTTCTTAGATCAAGAACCTTCGTTTCCTGATGGTTATTCTATTAGCGATTTCATCTTTTCTTTAGAGAATAAACAGCAACAGTTGATTAGAGAATATGAAGAATTAATTGAAGACCCGAACCCAGACGAAAATGCTCTAAATCGTTTATATGAAGAATTAAGTGAGCATAATGCCTGGGAATACGAGCATGAAATTAAAACCATTCTTAGCCGGATGGGCATTAATCATTTACAACAAAAGATCGATACGCTTTCTGGTGGGCAAAAAAAACGCTTAGCTCTTGCTAAGTTGTTGATTGAAGACCCTGAAATTTATGTTTTAGACGAGCCCACAAACCATTTAGATATTGATACTATTGAATGGTTAGAAAAGTTGTTGACCTCAGGAAATAAAACCATTTTATTAGTTACGCACGACCGTTATTTTTTAGACAATGTATGCAATACGATTGTAGAGCTTGATCGGGGCAAAATTTATAATTACAATGGCAATTATGCTTATTTCTTAGAGAAAAAAGCCGAAAGGGAAGCTGCAGACGACAGTACATTTCAGAAGAACAAAAACCTATTAAAGAAAGAACTGGAGTGGATGAGGCGCATGCCTGCTGCCCGTACAACGAAATCTCAATCTAGAATAGATTCTTTTTACGACTTGGAAGAAAAAACAAAGCAACGTTCTGACAATCAAAAAGTTACATTAAATGTAAAAATGTCTCGTCAAGGAAATAAAATACTTGAGCTCGATCATATTGGCCAAACATTTGATGATAAAAAAATCATTTCTGATTTCTCATATGTGTTTAAGCGTGGAGACCGAATAGGCTTAGCTGGGAAAAATGGAACAGGAAAATCTACTTTACTAAATATTATTACTGGCTTCCTTAAACCCGAAAAGGGGAACGTCGATGTTGGCGATACTACAGTTTATGGATATTATAAACAAGGTGGCTTAGCTTTTAATGAGAAAGAAAGAGTAATTGATATTGTAAAATCGGATGCTGAATACATTAAAATGGCAGATGGGCAAACCATTTCGGCCTCTGCCCTTTTAACCCTTTTTCTGTTTCCCCCAAAGAAACAGCACGGCATGGTAGAGAAGTTAAGCGGAGGAGAAAAAAAACGTTTACACTTGATGAAGGTGTTAATGCAAAACCCTAATTTCTTAATTTTAGATGAGCCTACTAACGATTTAGATATTGATACTTTAAATGTTTTAGAAGAATTTCTAGAGAATTTTCCTGGCGTCTTAATTTTAGTTTCTCACGACAGGTATCTTTTAGATAAGATGAGCGAGCAGCTATTTATTATGGAAGGCAATGGAGGAGTAAGTATTTACAACGGAAATTACTCTGAGTATCGCATTAGTTTAGACATAGCGAAAGACAATCCTGCACCTAAACCAAAAGTAAAGGAGGAGGTGTCTTCATCGAGTTCAACTAAAAAATTAACGTTCAAAGAGCAAAAAGAATTAGATGAGATTGAAGAAACAGTAGCCGAAAAAGAAAACGAAATAGAAGATCTTACAAAAGCATTAACCGCTATAGATAGTGCTGATTATAAAAAAATTCAAGAAATGGCTGCTTTAATTGAGAAAGAAAACATTGCGCTCGAAAAAATCATGGAGCGTTGGGTAGAGTTATCTGAAAAAACAAGCAGTTAAATAACACGAATAAAGATTTATCGCTTACAGATGTTTCACGTGAAACAAAGCGAAAAGTTAAAGAATAAAATAAATATTTAAATTTGTTTCACGTGAAACAGAAAACAGATTATGTTTAAAGAATACGATGTTATAGTTGTTGGCGCAGGACACGCCGGTTGTGAGGCAGCAGCAGCAGCAGCAAACCTTGGTTCTGCTGTATTATTAATTACCATGAACATGGAAACCATTGCTCAAATGAGCTGCAATCCGGCTATGGGCGGTGTTGCAAAAGGTCAAATCGTTCGTGAAATTGATGCTATGGGTGGGTATTCTGGCATTATAGCCGACAAAACTACGCTCCAATTTAGGATGTTAAATCTTTCGAAGGGGCCTGCGATGTGGAGCCCTCGGGCACAAAACGACCGTAAACGATTTGCAGAAGAATGGCGACTAGCCCTAGAGAGAACACCAAATGTAGATTTCTGGCAAGAAATGGTGGGCAGCTTATTAATCAAGAACAATACTGTTGTTGGAGTAAAAACGGCCTTGGGTGTAGAGATAAAAGCAAAAACGGTTGTGCTAACAAATGGCACCTTTTTAAACGGACTCATACATATAGGTGAGAAAAAATTTGGAGGAGGTAGAACTGGCGAAAAAGCAGCTACTGGCTTAACTGAACAACTCACCTCTTTGGGCTTTGATGCCGGCCGAATGAAAACCGGGACACCTCCTCGCGTTGATGGAAGATCATTAGATTACACTAAAATGGAAGAGCAATGGGGGGATCAAAATCCGGGTCGCTTTTCTTATACCGATGTTGCTCGCCCCACAGAACAACGCTGTTGTTGGATAACGTATACCAATACCACCGTGCATGAAACATTAAAAGAAGGCTTCGAAAAATCGCCAATGTTTACCGGTCGAATAAAAGGCTTAGGACCTCGGTACTGCCCTTCAATAGAAGATAAAATAAATCGATTCGCAGAACGAGAAAGGCATCAAATATTTGTAGAGCCTGAGGGTTGGAACACCTGCGAAATATATGTAAATGGTTTTTCTACTTCCTTGCCAGAAGATGTACAATATAAAGCCTTGCAACAAATTCCCGGTTTTGAAAATGCCAAAATGTTTCGCCCCGGATATGCTATTGAATACGATTATTTTCCACCCACACAACTTTCACTAACCTTGGAAACAAAATTAATAAGTAATCTCTTCTTTGCGGGTCAGATCAACGGCACAACGGGGTACGAAGAGGCTGCTAGTCAGGGCTTTATAGCTGGAATAAATGCGCATTTAAAGGTAAACGATCAACATGAGCTCATTATGAAGCGCTCTGAATCGTATATTGGTGTATTAATAGACGATTTAGTAACCAAAGGAACCGAAGAGCCTTACCGTATGTTTACTTCCAGAGCCGAACACCGCCTCTTGTTAAGACAAGACAATGCTGATATTCGCCTCTCTCCTATTGCTCATCAATTAGGCTTAATCAGTGATGAACGCTTAGAAATCGTTCGCCAGAAAGTAGAAAACTCTGATGCTATTGTTGCTTTTACAAAAAAACAAGGTATCGACATGAATAGCGCAAATGATTTATTAACGAGCTTAGGTACTGCAACCCTAAATCAGAACGTTAAGTTGTTTAATGTATTAAGCAGACCACAGGTGGGTATTGAAGATATTAGAAAAGTAAGCCCAGCGTTTAATGAACTATTAAATACATTTGATAAGGAAACTGTTGAACAAGCTGAAATTAAAATTAAGTACGAAAGCTATTTCGAAAAGGAAAATGAAATTGTAAATAAAATGCAAAAGATGGAAGATAAATCAATCAACCCAGATTTTGATTATACAAAATTACTTTCCCTCTCAAAAGAAGCAAGAGAAAAACTATTAAAGATAAAACCGAGAACCTTAGGGCAAGCTTCCCGAATTTCGGGAGTGTCGCCGTCAGATATTTCAGTTTTAATGGTACATATTACAAAATAAGATTTAAATTGTTGAAAAACAATTAGTTAAACAATCATTGTGGCGGCCCCAAATAAAGCCCCACAAGCGATTATTTCGATTTATTGGTGATAACGGTTAAAAAACAATAAAAATTAAACTGGCGTTATATAAATGGGCAAAAACACGATTTACTCTTCGAGACGTTTTCTCAAGTACATTATTCTTCTATTGATTTTAATTTATGGGTGCGCAAGTCAACAAATGCCACAAGGAGGCCCTTTAGATAAAACTCCGCCAAAGGTTTTAAAAATGGAGCCGAAAGATTTGACAACAAACTTTACTGCAAAAAAAATAGTTATCACTTTCGATGAATATTTCAATATTCAAAACGAAGCAAAAGAATTTTCAATATCTCCAGAACAAGAGAAGCCGCCCCTCCTTAAAAAAGATAAAAAGAGTTTAGAGATCGTTTTTCAAGACAGCTTGGAAAAAAACACAACTTATACGCTAAACTTTGGAAAGGCCATTGTTGATGTAAATGAATCTAATGCTTTAAAAAATCTTACCTATGCCTTCTCAACCGGGCCTCTTTTAGACTCCTTGTCTATTAGTGGTCGTGTTATAAACACCTTAACTGGAAAACCAGAACTTGATGCAACAGTATTTATTATCCCGCTTTCTAGGGATACCATTTTCGGAAAAAAGAAAGCATCTATTTTTGCGCTAACAGATAGCAACGGTTTATACACATTAAGAAATCTTAAAAAAGACACCTATAAAATTTATGCCCTAAAAGAAGCAGGTGGCGACAAAATTTATCAACAACGCACCGATGAAATTGGTTTTATTAAAGAGCCCTTTGTACTAACAAAAAACATGGATAGTGTAAACATGGGCGTATTTAAAGAGTTGGCAGAAACATTTAGAATTGTTGATCGTCGGTTTAACCCTGATGGCAGTATAAACATGGTTTTTAATCAAAAGCTAACCCGGCCTGAAATTACGGTTTTGGATAATAAGACTGTAAATGACACTAAGCTCATGCGCTTCAATAAAACAAACGACTCATTAAAGCTTTGGCCTCAAGACTTAACTTTCGACTCGATTAAGGTTGAAATAAAAAACGAAGGTAAACCTCTTGATACCATACTGTTTAGTCGAGAGAAAAAAGACACGTATACACGAACCCTACAACATACCGATAATTTAGAATCTGGCCAACTTAACCCCAATCGTCCGCTTAAACTTTATTTTAATTTTCCCATACAAAACGTTGACATTTCTAAAATAAAATTAACGGAAGATACGGTATCGAGAACCAATTTTACATTAACTAAAGACAGCACCAATTTCCTTGCCTATAATTTTAATTATCCCTGGCGAAAAAAGGCAAACTATGCCATATCATTTGAAGATGCAGCAATTACTGCTATTTTCGGCACAAAAAACAAAGCCTTTAGAAAAACTTTTAAGCTGGCAAGCGCCGATGAGTATGGTACTTTTATCTTGAAAGTCGAAATTCCTGATAGCACAAAAAGTTATATACTCGAGCTTTTAAACGACAAAAAAGTGGTTGTATCAACAGAAGTTATTACGAAAAATAGAGCCATTACCTATGCAAACTATAAAGTAGGTTCATATTTCACACGTATTATTTATGATGAGAATAAAAACGGAAAATGGGACACTGGAAGTTTAGCTTTAGGTACACAACCCGAACACACGTGGAACAACCCTGAAGAAAGAACAAATAGAGCAAACTTCTTAGTAAATCTAGTCTTCCAAATACCTCCGCCACCACAAGCAAATAAACCTGTTGTAAAAGATAAAGTACCAGAAGCAAAAGGGATCGAATCTACTATTAAGCCAAAGAATTAAACTGTAAACCAGCCAGAATACATAACATAATTATCTGGTAACTTCATTAATAAAGCCCTTTGCTCATCAGTAATCGGCTTTATTTTTTTTGCTGGCGTTCCTGCATATAAAAAGCCTGTTTCGCATATTGTATTTTCGAGTACCACAGCACTGGCCGCAATAATGCAAAATTCTTCGATAATGGCATGGTCCATTACAATGGCCCCCATTCCAATTAAAACATTATCCTTTACTGTACAGCCATGTACAATAGCATTGTGGCCTACAGAAACTCGGTTACCAATGTGGGTTGATGCTTTTAAATAGGTAGCGTGAATAACCGCTCCGTCTTGGATGTTACTTTCGTTGCCAATGGTGATTGAGTTTACATCTCCTCTAACCACTGCATTAAACCAAATTGAACACTTATCTCCCATTACAACATCCCCTACAATTGTCGCATTTGGCGCGATAAAACAATCTTCTCCAAACTTTGGGTAAACTTCTTTAACTGGTAATATTACTGGCATTATTTTATTGTTAAGGTTTTGGCGTAAAGCGATTAAATAATTGTGTCAACCAACTCATCAGCATGTTGAGGATAATCGGTTGTATAGTGCAGTCCCCTACTTTCTTTTCTAGCTACCGCCGATTTAATTACCATATATGCCACTTGAATTACGTTTCTTAACTCACAAAGTTTAACTGAAACCTTATTTTTTTTATAAAATTCTTCTGTTTCTTCATATAGTAAAAATAAGCGGCGCATGGCGCGATCCAATCTAAAATCAGACCGTACAATTCCCACATAATCACTCATTATTTTTTGTGTTTCACGAAGGTTATGGGTTACTAGAATATCTTCGTTAGATTGTGTAACACCTTGTTCATCCCATTCGGGAATATTGGCTGGAATAACTGTGTGTTTATAGCTTTCTATAGCCGAAATAAAAATGCGATGTGCAAAAACAGTTGCTTCTAACAATGAATTAGAGGCAAGGCGATTAGCTCCATGCAACCCTGTAGAAGAGACTTCGCCACAAGCATATAGGTTGCGAATGGAAGATTTTCCGTATTCATCAACCAATATTCCACCACACATGTAATGGGCAGCTGGTGTAACCGGAATAAAATCTTTAGTCATATCGATTCCTATCGATAAACATTTTTCATAAATATTGGGAAAGTGGGTTAAAATATCTGCCTTCTCACGCATGGTAATATCTAAATAAACAAAATCATCTCCCGATTTTTTCATTTCTGCATCAATTGCACGAGCAACAATATCACGTGGAGCTAAAGACCCTCTCTCGTCGTACTCGTACATAAATTCATCCCCATTTCTTCTTTTCAATATTCCTCCAAAACCTCTAACAGCTTCTGATATTAAAAACGAGGGATATTCTCCTGGATGATAAAGTGCTGTAGGGTGAAATTGGATAAACTCCATATTCCTAATTTTCCCTTTTGCTCTATACACCATCGCCATTCCGTCGCCTGTAGCAATAACCGGATTTGTTGTGTTCGCATACACGTGGCCTGCTCCTCCAGAAGCCATTACCGTTACCTTAGCTAAAATCTTTTCAACATCGTTAAGTTCTGTGTTAAAGGCATATATACCATAGCAATCTACATTTTCACTACTCTTATCAACATGTTGCCCTAAATGATGTTGAGTAATCAACTCTAAGCAAAAGTAATGTGTTAATATCTCTATGTTCGCATTTTCATGTATCTGCTTCAATAAAACATTTTCTATTTCATAGCCCGTAATGTCCTTATAATGCAGTACACGATGTGCTGAGTGCCCACCTTCTTTGGCTAAATCGAATACACCTGCTGTATTTTTGTCGAAATTTATTCCGTAATCAATAATTTCCTGAATACGCTGCGGACCTTCTTTCACTACAATTTCAACAATTTCTTTATTGCATAAACCATCGCCTGCAATTAAAGTATCTTGTATATGATTTTCAAAAGAATCAGCTTCATCAACCACCACAGCTACACCTCCCTGGGCATATTTGGTATTAGACTCGTCTTCATTTGATTTGGTAACAATTAAAACCTTTCCGAATTTTGCAGCTTTTAAAGCGAAACTTAAACCTGCTATCCCCGATCCTATAACTAAAAAATCTACTTCTCTCATTTACTATTTATTCTCAAAACTATGTTAACAACATCCTTATTTATGTGGAAGGAATGTATAAATTAAACCAACAACTATTTTTGAATGTTTAAAGCTAAGGTAAAAAGGTAATTTGACACAATCTTTTACATTATTTTTAAGCAACTTTGCATGGTTTATTAACTTTTAACAACAATCAAATAAATACACATTTAGGTATTGATAAGTTTTTAGGTAAAATAGTATGCGGTTGTAAATCAGTTCATATTTAAAATAAAAATCAACTATTTATGTTGGTAAGTATAGAGTAACTCATTTTCTACTATTTTAATTGAGAACTTATTCACAGTACCAACATCCTAATAAACAATAAGAATCTATTTATATAAATTAACTATTATTTATTGAAGTGTTAAAAGCTGTTACCTTTACATCAGCTAAAAAACAAATTTTATTAATGATCATGGATCACTTAGAAGAATTAAATAGAAAAGGTTTTATTGATGAAGCAATTGATCCTACATTGGATTTGTTTGTTGAAATTGAAAAATTAAAGAAGGAAAAGAATGCAATTATTTTAGCGCATTATTATCAAGAGCCTGATATACAGGATATAGCAGACTATATTGGAGATAGCTTGGGTTTATCTCAAGAAGCCGCTAAAACAGAAGCTGATATAATTGTTTTTGCAGGGGTCCATTTTATGGCCGAAACTGCTAAAATATTATCGCCTAATAAAACGGTGTTATTGCCCGATTTAAAGGCTGGTTGTTCGTTGGCAGATAGCTGTCCGCCCCACTTATTTAAGAAATTTAAAGAGAAATATCCTGATCATTTGGTAATCACTTACGTAAATTGTACGGCAGAGTTAAAGGCGCTAAGTGATATTGTATGTACTTCAACAAATGCAGTTCAAATTGTAGAAAGTTTACCTAAAGATCAGAAAATTATTTTCGGACCAGATAAAAATTTAGGGGCTTGGGTAGCAAAAAAAACAGGCAGAGATTTGGTTTTGTGGAATGGAGCCTGCATGGTCCACGAAATATTTTCTAGAGAGAAGATAACGAAATTAAAGGAGCGGCACCCTAACGCAAAATTTATTGCACATCCCGAATGTGAAGAAGCGGTGTTACAAATGGCCGACTATATTGGAAGTACTACAGGATTACTAAAATATAGTACAAGTAGTGATGCAACTGAGTTTATTGTAGCTACAGAGAGTGGAATTATCCATCAGATGGAAAAGGCTAATCCACATAAAACCTTTATTCCGGCACCCCCTAATAACAATTGTGCATGTAACGACTGCCCTTACATGAAAAGAAATACATTAGAAAAACTATATCTGTGTATTAAAAATGGTTCGCCTGAAGTAAATGTTCCTGCCGAAATTATTGAACAGGCACGTAAACCAATCGAAAGAATGTTAGATATTTCAGCAAAACTAGGCTTATAATAAATGCATATTAAAAATATCATTTTCCTTCTTTTTTTAATTGGTTCCATTCATTTTTCGTGTACTTCTGTTAAGGAAATGAATTATGCAGTAACTGAAAAGAAGCATACACCAGAAGAATTAATAAGAGATGTAGATTTTGCATACAATTTATTAACAAAGGGTCATCCTGGTGTATATTGGTATATAGAGAAAGAGCAGTTAGATTTTAAATTCGATAGTTTAAAGAAAAGTTTAACAACCCCCTTAACTACAAAAGAATTTTATAAAAAAACGGCACCATTAATAGCCGAAGTTAAATGTGGTCATACTCGATTAATTTTAGTTACTAAAAAGCTAAAGAAAAAGGAGAAGGATTCTTTAGAAAAATTAGGAAAGCCTATTACTCAGTTTTCTTATAAGGTAATAGATAATAAACTATTTGTTAATGCTTTTAATAAAAAGATAACTCAAGCAAAAAAGGGAGATGAAATTCTAGCCATAAATGGTGTATCATCTAGCGAAATTATTAACAATTTAACACCTAATTATGCTTCAGACGGATATAATATAACGTTTAAAACTGCTGTTTTAAACCGCTCTTTTATTCCTTGGTATACTGCTATTTATGACAACAGAGATACTGTTGATTTTAAAATTAAGAAAAGAGATACCATTTTTAATTTAACATTAACAACAATTAAAAAAGAAGAAAAAAAGGATTCATTAACAGCTAAAAAACCTATAAAAAAGCTAAGTAAAGATTCTTTATTAGCCAAAAGTAAATTAGCAAAAGAAAAGCTTAAAGTAAGGTATAAAGGAAGTGATGAATTAAAAAAACCGCTTTTAGATCTTCAATTTTTAGAAAAGGATAGTAGTGTGGCTTATTTAAAAGTAAAAAGTTTTTCTTTTCCACATGCAAATTTTAACCGTTTTTTTAAAGAAAGTTTTATAGCTATAAAAAAGGGAAAAACAAAAGATCTAGTTATCGATTTAAGAGATAATGGAGGAGGTTCACTAGCCGCCTGTAGAAATCTATTTTCATACTTAGTGGATAAAGATTTTGTTTATTTAAAAGAAGCAGAAATGGATCATAAATTTAATCCATATTGGCATGGAAACGGAATTTCAAATAAAATGATCGCATTGCCTTTTGAGCTTGCAAGCTTAATACGCGTAAAGAAAAAAGAAGGCAAATTTTACTTAAATTATAAGGGAACAAAACCTTTACCTGCAAATAAAAACCATTATGATGGTAAAATTTATGTGTTAATAAATGGGTATAGTTTTTCTGCATCAGCCTTATTTTCAGCTAACTTGAAACAAATTAAAAGAGCTACTTTTGTGGGACAAGAAACAGGAGGAGGTTTTAATGGTTGTGTAGCGGGGAATATTCCTATTCTTAAATTACCTAATTCAAAACTAAAACTTAGAATGGGCTTATACCCTGTTATTCCAAATGCACATACAGAAAGTAAAGGAAGAGGCATTTTTCCAAACCATGAAATTATAACAACTATTGAAGATGTTGTTGCAGGAAAAGATAAAGAGTTAGAGTGGGTAATTAATGATATTAAAAAGAAAGTATAATGTTTGAAAATAAAGAACGCACAGCAATTTCAGAATTAGGAGAATTTGGTTTAATTAAACACTTAACCAATAATTTTAAAATACAGCATGAAAGCAGTATAAAAGGTATTGGCGATGATGCTGCTGTATTAGATTTTACGGGAAAGCAAACCTTAATTTCTACTGATTTATTATTAGAAGGAATTCATTTCGATTTAGCCTATGTGCCTTTAATGCACTTGGGATATAAAGCGGTTCAAGTTAATTTGAGTGATATATATGCGATGAATGGAACTGCAACGCAAATTACCGTTTCAATTGGTTTATCAAGTAAATTTCCACTAGAGGCTGTAGAAGAAATTTATAAAGGCGTAGAATTGGCCTGCAATAAATTTAACATTGATTTAATAGGTGGTGATACTTCATCAAGTAAACAGGGTTTAGTGATTAGTGTAACCAGTATTGGCTATGCGGCGGCGGCTGATATATGCTACCGTAACGGTGCAGAAGAAGGTGATTTATTATGTGTTTCTGGCGATTTAGGTGGGGCTTATGTGGGCTTACAGATTTTAGAAAGAGAAAAACAGATCTTTTTAGAAAACCCACAATTACAACCTGATTTAGAAGGGAAAGACTACATCATCGAGCGACAGCTAAAACCAGAAGGAAGAAGAGATATTGTTGATTTATTAGCTCAAATGAAGATAAAACCGACATCGATGATTGATGTTTCGGATGGCTTAGCTTCTGAAATCTTACATATTTGTACCCAATCTGAAAAAGGATGTACACTTTATGAAGAGAAAATTCCGATCGATCCAATGACCTATGAAACCGCTCGTGAATTAGGATTAGACCCTACAGTTTGTGCGTTAAATGGCGGCGAAGATTATGAGTTGTTGTTTACGATTAAGCAAGAAGATTACACAAAACTTAAAAATGATGTCGATATTAGCATTATCGGGCACATTACGGATAAAAACTCGGGATGCAAAATGGTTTCGAAATCGAATGTAGTGCATGAGTTGAAGGCTCAGGGCTGGAATGCTTTTAAGGGATAGGCAACTATCTTCATCCGATGAGAATATACACCATGCTATTCTCATCGGATGAAGATATTAATTACCCCCCTCCTCCAAAAACTTAGAATCAATTTGTTTGCTAGATTTTGTTTTTGCACCAAGTTTTTTAATTTTTTCAACTTTTCCAATCAAGTTTCCACTGCCGTATTGCAACTTTTTAAACGCGTCTTCATGGGCTTTTTGTGAGCGTTCTAAATGCTTTCCAATATTATCCATGTCTGATATAAACCCCACAAACTTATCATATAAAGCCCCAGCTTCTTCTGCAATCTCGTACACATTTTTATTTTGGCGATCTACTTTCCAAATGCTGGCAATGGTGCGAAGCGTGGCCAATAAGGTGGTCGGACTAACAATAACTACTCTCCTATCCCATGCATAGTTAAACAATTCGTGATCAGCTTGAACGGTTACACTAAAAGACGATTCGATTGGCATAAAAAGCAAAACAAAGTCGGGAGAGTTAATCTGATATAAATTTTGATAATTTTTACTGGCTAAACCATCAATGTGCGATTTAACTGAAAGTAAATGGCGTTTTAGTAAGAGTACCTTTTCCTCTTCACTATCGGTATTCATCAATTGCTCATAGGCAACGAGGCTAATTTTAGCGTCTACAATCAAGTTTTTATCATCAGGAAGGTCAATTACCACATCGGGCTGTAACTTCGCCCCTTCGCTGCTCTTAAGGCCTACTTGTAGACGATACTCTCGATCTTTAACAAGGCCGGAGCTTTCCAAAACGCGCTCTAAGATAACTTCCCCCCAATTTCCTTGCTTTTTATTATCGCCTTTTAAAGCCTTAGTTAAATTGTTTGCGTCAACCTGGATTTGCTTACTTTGATCCATTAGCTGAAAAATAACACCCTTTAAATGATTTCTTTCGGCCGCCTCATCTTTGTAAACCTTATCAACCTTTTCTTCAAAAGCTTTAATATTTGCTTTTAGCGGATTTAAAATGGTATCGAGATTGTTTTGGTTTTGTATGGTAAACTTTGCTGTTTTTTCATCAAGAATTTTATTCGCAACAAGTGAAAACTCTAATGTAAATTTTTGTTGTAGATCGTCAAGGTTTTTCTCTTGTTCTGCAAATTTATCACGCTGTGAAATTAATAGCGCCTCGGCTTTGATTAAATTACTTCGTTCAACATGATAACGCTCGCGCAAATCATTTAATTCATCTTCTAGTTTTTGCTTTTCGTCTTTAAGATAAGTAATGGTTTCATCATTTTTATAAACGGGTTGTTTACGAAACGCTAGTATAAGAAGCAGCAATAAGATTATGAGTAATAAAACAACAGCAGCAATTTCCATTTCTTCAATTTTTATTCAAAATAACAAATATTATATTTACCACATGAATAATCTTTTAATTCTTATCCAATGTAAAGATAAGGTAGGCTTGGTTACCAATATTACAAGTGTTTTAGCACAACATGAACTCAATATCATCGCTATGCGAGAGTTTGTAGACGAAAGTGAAAATAAATTTTATACACGTATTGCGTGTAGTGGAATTATTGAAAACGATTCTATTTTAAAGCAAGAATTATCAGGCATTTTGCCAATAGATGCAAATATTAGTGTAGTTACAAAATCTGAAAAAAGTATTGCCGTTTTGGTTACAAAAGAATTTCATTGTTTAGCCGATATTTTAGTAAGGGATCATTTTAAAACGCTAGGCGCAAATGTTAAATGTGTAATAGGAAACCATTTAGTTTTAAAAGAATTTGCAGAAAAATTAGACGTACCGTTTTTCTATGTCGATCATCAAAATAAGGATAAGAACCAATTTGAACAAGAAATCAACGCTGTTTTAGCTACCTATGAATTGGATTATATTGTGTTGGCAAAGTTTATGAGAATTCTTTCACCAGAATTTATCGAGAAACATTCGAATAAAATCATCAATATCCATCATTCATTTTTACCGGCATTTATTGGCGCTAGTCCGTATAAACAAGCTTTTGATCGCGGAGTAAAGATTATCGGGGCTACCGCACATTTTGTAACCAATAATTTAGACGAAGGCCCAATAATAAGCCAACAAACGGTGCACGTAAATCACACTTTTAACGCTAAAGAAATGGCTATAGCTGGCCGCGAAATTGAAAAGGCAGTATTGAGCAAGGCATTAGAACAAATTTTAGAAGACCGGGTTTTCGTTAGCGGAAATAAGACAATCGTATTCGAATAGCGAACGTTGCAAAATCCTCATCCGATGAACCTGTGAATAGCGCCTGTTCTCATCGGATGAGGATTAAAAACTTTTTAACACCATCTCTCCTACTTCCTGTCCCGTATGGCTGCCAATGGCGATGCCCATTCCGTTGCAGCGAACTGCACAGAACACATTTGGCCTCACCTCTTCAATAATGGGATGTAATTTATCGCCAAAAGCCATAATTCCGCTCCATTTTTGGTCGATTTCGAAATCTGTATCTGGCAAAATAACCTCTTTTAATAAATTCAATAATGCAGATTGCACTTTTTTCGTTTCGCCAAATGCTGTGGTTTCTTCGGCTTTAAAATCTAGGTTTCGACCACCACCCAAAAGCACCCGATCGCCAACGTTTCTAAAATAGTAATAACCCTTATCGTAATGAAAAGCGCCTTTTAGTTTTAAATTAGGAATAGGTTTGGTAATGATAACTTGGCCACGACCTGGAATAACATTAACCGAAGGTAGTAATTCGTTAATAAACGCATTTGTAGTTAATACAACTTTTTTACAGGTAAAATTACCTTCTTTAGTCTCGAGAACGATGCCGCTGGTTTCTTCGTTAATTTTTTTTACCGTACAGTTATTTAAAACAGACACGCCTAGCGCATTTACTTTTGCCAGTAATGCCTTCATCATTAAACCGGGGTCTATTTGAGCTTCTAATTTGTTTTTTAGCAGTGTCGCGATTCCTTCAAAGCCAAAGGAGTTTATTTTCTCATTGGCAACACTATATACTTCTTTTTCGTTAACAATATCGGCAACTAAATTATTAAAATGGCTTAATTTTAATACACATTGTTGGGCTAAATCATCGTCAATAGGCTTAAATAGTTCATATCCCCCATAATTCTCATAGCTTATAGTGCTATCGCCTAAGAGGGTTCTAAGTTTTAAAAGGCCATTCCACCGTTTCGAAATTAAACGATGTAAGCTATTGGTACCACCTATTTTTTCTTGTTCAATTAATTCAGAAATGCTACCAAAACAGGCAAAACCTGCATTTTTTGTGCTCGCTCCAGAGGGTAAAAAGCCTCTTTCTAATACAATTACAGCTGTTTTAGGTTGAGCAAGCTTAATTGTTAGTGCGGCATTTAGCCCAACTATGCCACTTCCAATAATAATTACATCGGCAGTAAAAAAGTTCTGCCTTTCCCAATACGACTGTTGATTTAACATTGTTAAAAGTATTGTAATTTTTTTATACTGATTAAATATGGGAACGCTTTTTGATTTAAAGCTACAAAACACATACATACAATGGAAACGTATTTAATTTTAATTATACCTGTACTGCTTTTAAGCATGTTTGTACAGTGGCGATTTAGGAGTAAGTTTTCTAAATACGCCGAAATGCAATTGAACTCTGGCTTATCAGGAAAAGAAGTAGCCGAAAAAATGCTTAACGATAACGGAATTTACGACGTAAAGATAATGAGTACCGAGGGGCAGTTAACAGATCATTATAATCCGGCAGACCGAACCGTTAACTTAAGCACAGATGTATATTATGGAAGAAGTGTAGCTGCTGCTGCGGTTTCTGCGCACGAATGCGGTCATGCTGTTCAGCACGCAAAGGCATATCATTGGTTACAATTTAGATCTACGATGGTGCCTGTGGTAAGTATTTCGTCTAATTTATTGCAATGGGTCTTAATTATTGGGGTACTTTTAATTGGTTTTACAGGTAACCCGATTGTTTTGGCTATTGGCGTTGCCGGCTTGACATTGGTTACTCTGTTTAGTTTAATTACTCTCCCAGTAGAGTTTGACGCAAGCCATAGAGCCTTATTGTGGTTAAGAAATAATCAAACCGTGATGCATACCGCTGAAGAAAATGTGCAGGCAAAGGATGCGCTTTGGTGGGCGGCAATGACGTATGTAATTGCAGCATTAGGTGCTTTAGCGAATTTAATTTATTATGCTTCGATGTTGTTTGGAAGGAGCAGAGATTAATCTAATTCAGCTTGTACGGCACTATTAGCTCAAATTCAGGTATATCGACATTAAACGCTCTTTCGTCGTTTAAACGAAGCATTTCATAATGCCCCTTCATGCTACCGATTTCGGTTTTAAGGTTACATCCTGATACATATTGATAGGTTTCGCCGGGTTCAATAATGGGCTGTACACCTACTACCCCCTCGCCTTCAACCTCACGTTGTGTACCGTTCGAATCGAATATTAACCATTTACGGCGCATCAATTGAATAGAATCATCAGACATATTGTGGATCATAATGCGGTAAGCAAACATAAAATGCTCGTTAGCCGAATTCGAGTACTCATCTTGATAAATGGTATCGACCGAAATTTTTACACCTTGGGTAATAGCAGTAACCATTGTTTAAATTTAAGAATTGCTTTTCAATAATCAAGCCATTTCTGCAAAAGGCAAAACATGCTCATATTTAACTGCCACTTCGTCTAACAGTTCGTGAATAGTTTCGATATTCTCTTCTTTGACCAATAGCATTCGGTAAGGTTTAAAATCGGGCAATCCCTTAAAATAATTAGCATAATGCCTACGCATTTCAAAAACACCTACTTTTGGCCCTTTCCATTCTACCGATTTATTGAGGTGTGTTCTGCAAGCCACAACCCTTTCTTCGAGTGTTGGGCCAGCCAAAAGCTCGCCAGTTTCGAAAAAGTGCTTCACCTCCCTAAATATCCAAGGATAACCAATCGCTGCTCTACCAATCATAATGCCATCTACTTCATATTCCATCCGCCATGCGGCTGCTTTTTGTGGACTATCGATATCGCCATTGCCAAAAATTGGAATTTTTACACGTGGATTACGTTTAATCTCTCTAATCAATGTCCAATCGGCCTCACCTTTATACAGTTGTGCTCGTGTTCGGCCGTGAATGGTTAAGGCCTGAATACCAATATCCTGCAAGCGCTCCGCAACTTCCTCTACGTTTTTGGTATTATCGTCCCAACCCAACCTCGTTTTAACAGTTACTGGCAAATGCGTAGCCTTAACTACTGCTTCGGTCATCTTAACCATTTTATCTATATCTTGAAGCAAACTAGCACCAGCACCTCTGCAAGCAACGTTTTTAACCGGACAGCCGTAGTTAATGTCCATTAAATCGGGACCAGCAAGCGTAGCAATCTCGGTAGCTTCACGCATACTTTCGATATCGCTTCCAAAAATCTGAATGCCTATTGGTCTTTCGTACTCAAAAATATCGAGCTTCTTTCTGCTTTTTGCCGCATCACGGATCAATCCTTCAGAAGAAATAAACTCCGTATACATTAAATCGGCTCCGCCTTGCTTGCATACATAACGAAACGGAGGATCGCTCACATCTTCCATCGGCGCCAGCAATAAAGGGAACGCTCCCAAATCTATATTTCCTATCTTTACAGACATTTTTCTATCTTCAAAGCAAATTTAAAAGTACAAAGGTACACAATTTACAAATAATGGAGTTTACACCAACACCAAAGCAAGAAAGTAGCCCCTATATACAACTGTTACTTTTGGGTATTTATGCCATAGGCGGCCTTTTGGTGGCAATGGTTATCGGCTTTATTATTGCCTATTTTTTTTATGGAGCAGCCCTTCTTACTGATAAAGCGTGGTTAAGTGGGGATAGCCCACAATTGTTAGGGGCACTAAAGATTTTAATAACCGCGCAACAAATAGGCCTTTTTTTAACACCAGCATTGTTTTTGGCCTTAACAGAAGGAAAGAAACTGCGAAACTTTTATGACTTAAAAAAACCAAATTTAACTCCTTTAGTATTGGTGCTTTTAATTATGGTTTGTTCTATGCCGTTTATGAGTTGGGTAAACGAAACCAACCAAAAAATGGTGTTGCCAGAGTTTTTAAAAGGGGTAGAAAATTGGATGCGCGAAATGGAAGACGAGGGGGCAAAAACAACCGAAGCCATTTTAAAAATGAAATCGATTAGCGATCTTTTCATTACTTTATTTGTAATTGCGGTTGTGCCAGCAATTTGTGAAGAGTTTTTATTTAGAGGGGCTTTACAACGGATTTTTTTACGGTGGATGAAAAACCCACACGTCGCCATTTGGGTTTCTGCGATTATATTTAGTTCGATTCATTTCCAGTTTTATGGCTTTTTTCCTCGGCTTTTTTTAGGCGCTGCCTTTGGCTATATCTATTTCTGGACGGGTAGCCTTTGGTATACCATGTTCGCCCACTTCTTAAACAATGGTTTTGCAGTAGGTATGGCATGGTACTTTCAGCGAAATAATTTACCGTTAACAAACGATGAACAAATTCCTGTACAATGGTATGGCTATATAATTAGTGCAATATTAACCCTAGCTTTGTTCAAATTATTAAAAGACAAAACAGCCAAGAAGGAGATATAAAAAAATGAAGACCAGAGCAATAACCGCCTTCTTTTTTACCATTGTAATGTTAGGCTCCATCTTTTTGGGTGGCTATACTTTTACGGGTTTTTACCTAATCTTAAGTATCGTTGCTCTTTTAGAGTTTTATAAGCTCGTTAAAATGGGGGGGATTCGTCCGCACCGAAATATAGGCGTACTGGTTGCTACAATTTTGTTTTTAATGACCGCAGCCTATCATTATTTACAGTTCGAAACCAAATATCTTTTACTTGTGGTGCCACTTATTTTTTCGGTATTCATTAGCGAGTTGTACAAGAAGAATAAAATCCCCTTTGTTAACATTTCTTACACCTTTGTGGGGTTCATATACGTTACTATCCCTTTTTGCTTTTTCTATTCATTAGGTTTTTTAGCCAATATATTAACATACGATTATCATTTACCCCTTGCCTTTTTATTAATGCTTTGGGCAAATGATACTGGCGCCTACTTATTTGGTGTAAAGTTTGGCAAACGCCGATTATTTGAACGCCACTCGCCTAAAAAATCGTGGGAAGGTTTTTTTGGAGGGATCTTTACAAGTCTACTAGTTGCATATGGCATGGCCAAGTTTTTTCCAGAGCTGAATCTTGCAACTTGGTGTGGAATGGCCATTCTTATATCGTGTTTCGGCACCCTTGGTGATTTAGTCGAATCAATGTTAAAAAGAAGCCTAGATGCTAAAGATTCGGGCAGCTTCTTACCCGGACATGGTGGGTTTTTAGATCGCTTTGATGGCTTGCTAATTGCTGCCCCAGTAGTGTACGTTTATCTGTATTTGATTATTCATTAAAAAGAATTATTTAATTACTTGTACCGGCTTTTTATGTTCGTCTATGGCTACGAATGTAAAATCTCCATGTACCGCGAGCTCTCGCCCTTCTGCATACATTTGCTCGATATAAATTTCTACGTTAACTTTTAAGCTGGTATTTCCAACGTTTGTAACTATACCTATCAGCTCTACAATTGTTCCTGCAGGGATAGATTTCTTAAAATCAATTCGATCGCTACTTACAGTAACCATAATTTGCCGACTAAATCGTGTAGCGGTTATAAAGGCAACCTCATCCATCATATGCATGGCGGTACCACCAAATAGGGTATCGTAATGGTTTGTGGTATTTGGGAAAACGGCCTTGAAAATACTAGTTTTCGAATTGATAATTCTTTCTTCTAATGTCATGTTATAGGGTTTAAATGAGCCTGTTAAAATTTTAACAGGCTCATCATTAAATTTAAATAGTGCGCATTACTTTAGCGGCTTCAACCATTTCTATCAATGCTTTTTTAGTTTCGTCCCAGCCACGGGTTTTTAACCCACAATCGGGATTTACCCAGAGTTGCTCTTTTGGAATCACAGCGCTGGCTTTTTTAAGTAAATCTATCATTTCTTCTCTATTTGGAACTCTTGGAGAGTGAATATCATATACACCAGGACCAATCTCATTTGGATAATTAAAGTTCACAAACGCATCTAATAATTCCATTTGAGATCTTGAGGTTTCTATGGTAATTACATCAGCATCCATATCGGCAATGTTTCCAATGATGTCATTAAATTCAGAATAACACATGTGTGTATGGATTTGCGTTTCGTCTTGTACTCCACTTGCCGAAACTTTAAATGCGTTTACTGCCCATGTTAAATAATTTTTCCATTCTGCCTTTCGCAATGGCAAACCTTCTCGTATTGCTGGTTCATCTATCTGGATAATCTTAATACCTGCACGCTCCAGATCGCAAACCTCGTCTCTAATGGCTAAAGCAATCTGTGTACACGTTTCAGACCTGGGCTGATCGTTGCGAACAAACGACCATTGCAAAATAGTTACAGGACCAGTTAGCATTCCTTTCATGTATTTTGTGGTTAACGACTGGGCATAAATTGTCCATTTTAGCGTCATTGGAAGGGGCCTACTCACATCGCCATAAATGATAGGTGGTTTAACGCAACGAGAGCCATAACTTTGCACCCAGCCGTTTTTAGAGAAGGTAAATCCATTTAATTGCTCTCCAAAATATTCGACCATATCGTTTCTTTCAAACTCTCCATGTACTAAAACATCGAGGCCAATTTCTTCTTGCCATTTTACTGCTTTTGCCGTTTCTTCGGCAATTAAATTAGTGTATGTTGATGATGAAAAAGAACCATTTTTTAATTTTGCCCTCCACGTTCTTACCTCGGCCGTTTGAGGGAAGGAGCCAATAGTTGTAGTAGGATAATTAGGGAGGTTAAATGCCTTCTGTTGTTTTAGCCTACGGGCAGAAAAAGTACTAACCCGTTCGGCATCTTTAGCCTCAACGGCCCTTACCCGGGCTTTAACTTCCAGATTGTGAATAAGCAGAGAATTCTTTCGACTCTCTTGTGCTATTTTATTCGCTATTAATTTTCGCTCTGCTGTAGTTCCTTCTTCTTTGCACACCAGTTGTTTTAAGGTAACAATTTCTCCTATTTTCTGTTTTGCAAAAGACATCCATTGCTTAATTTCTGAAGTTAATGTTTCTTCATTTGTTTCTAGATCTAAATCGCAAGGCGAATGTATTAATGAACATGAGGGTGCAATCCAAACTCTATTTTCACCAATTTTTTCTACCACATCATGGATGATTGACAATGTATTTTCGAAATCATTCTTCCAAATGTTTCGCCCATCTACCAATCCTAGAGAAAGAATCGTTTCTTTACTTAAAGACGACAAGACGGCGTCTAATTGCCCTGGCGCACGAACTAAGTCAAGATGTAAAACGGTTACTGGTAAAGCGGTCGCTAGTGCTGTATTATTGCCTAAAGCATCGAAATAAGTTGTTAAAACAATTTTTAGTTTTGGAAAAGCGCGTTTAATTTGGGTGTAAGATTCTTGAAATGCTTTTTGTTCTTTTTCAGTCAAATCTAATGCTAAAAAAGGCTCATCAAATTGCACATATTCTACATCCAAATTAGATAACTGTTTTAAAATGTCTAAATAAACAGGTAACAGGTTTTTAAGGAGATCAATTTTATCAAAGCCTTCTTCTTTCTCTTTTCCTAATAATAGGTAAGAAACAGGGCCAATAAGAACAGGTTTAGTGATAATATCCAATTGTTTGGCTTCATAAAACTCGTCGATTATTTTGGTCGAGAACAACTTAAACTGTTGGTCTTTATAAAATTCTGGAACAATATAGTGGTAGTTTGTATCGAACCATTTTGTCATTTCCATGGCCTTAATATCTAAGCCATCTTGCTGATAGCCTCTTGCCATAGCGAAATATAGATCTAATTCTGTATTTCCTTTTTTAAGAATAACATCATTATACCTTTTTGGTATTGCGCCAAACAATAAAGAATGATCAAGCACATGATCATAAAACGAAAAGTCGTTGGATGGAATAATTGATATTCCAGCGTTTTTTTGCATTTGCCAATTTTCTTGACGAATGTTTTTTCCAACTTGAAGTACACTTTTGTACCCCGTTTTTGCTGCCCAATAATTTTCGCAGGCTTTTTTTAACTCTCTGTGGCTACCAATTCGCGGGTATCCCAAATTTTGCGTTAGCATTTCTTTAAAGATTAAATTAATAAATCGTTTAAAGCTCTTAAGCAATCTACTTGCACGAAAAAAGAATGGAAAAGACATAGGCCACCCCAACGTTTTGCAAGAAGACAAGCAAATAAGAATAAAATTTAACTTTTATTGGGATATATATCGAACCAGACCAATTGCTTTATTTCGCGAAAGCATCGTCAATTCAATAATGGCAGGTCTCCTGGCTTACCTCCAAATTATCGCCTTCCCATCTCCTTACAGACACAGTGGCATTTATGATAATTTGTTTTATCCTTTTTGAAGGATGAAAGCTTACAGTTGCGCGACAGCTCGTGATTTACACACGATTCCCTATTCACTCCGATTTTACATCGGAGACCGTTATCGGTTGATGAAAAATAAAATTAAGAACTTACATCGAAGCAAATGTACGGATTAACAACGACAAACAAAGGTTGCTCGCCCATGTAACAAAATTACAACAGCACTGGATTCAATCACTTAGTGATTTATATTTGAGTTATAAACTAAATTTACTCCCATGGCAAAATTTTACCCTCGTGCCCTATGGTTTGTTGCGCTATTTTTTTGCGTTCAAACAACTATAGCACAAAACATTCCTTCGCCCAAAGATCATTTTGGCTTTACGATTGGCGATGATTACCAACTCGCCAACTACACCCAAACCGAAGCCTATTTTAAAAAATTGGCCGAAACATCGAAACGTGTAAAACTGGTTGATATCGGTAAAACCGAAGAAGGAAGATCACAATATATGTTGATTATTACATCACCAGAAAACCATAAAAACCTTGATAAATACAAAGAAATATCGCAGAAGCTAGGTCGTGCAGAAGGGTTAAGTCCTGATCAGGCTAAAGCATTAGCAGCTGATGGTAAAGCGGTAGTATGGATTGATGGAGGTTTACATGCAAATGAAGTAGTTGGGGTACATCAACTTATCCAAATGGCATACAACCTTTCGAGCAGAACAGATGCCGAAACGACAAATATTATGGATAAGGTTATTGTTTTAATGACCCACGCTAATCCAGACGGACAAGAATTGCAAAGCGATTGGTACATGAGAGAGAAAGACCCTAAGAAAAGATCGCTAAGTGGTTTGCCTCGTTTATACGAAAAATATGCTGGGCACGATAACAATAGAGATTTCTTTATGCTCAATCTTAAGGAAACTCAAAATATGGGCCGCCAGTTATTTGTAGAATGGATTCCTCAAATTATGTACAATCACCACCAAGCTGGTCCGGCCGGAACCGTAGTAGCAGGGCCACCATACCGTGATCCGTACAATTATGTGTTCGACCCAATGGTACTTACCAGTTTAGACGCTGTGGGTGCAGCAATGCATAATCGAATGAATGTAGAAGGAAAGCCGGGATATACTCAACGAGGAGGTTCGGTGTTTTCTACCTGGTATAACGGGGGCTTACGTACTACAACTTATTTTCATAATATGATTGGTTTGTTAACCGAGATTGTAGGTAGTCCAACACCATCTGAAATCCCATTAGTGCCTTCGCGATTATTGCCGAATGGCGATTCTCCAAATCCGGTTTTACCACAAAAATGGTATTTTAAAAACTCGATCGATTATTCAGTTTCTTTAAACTATGCCGTGCTAAACTATGCACAGCGCCATAGCGACGAATTGCTGTACAACATCTATCAAATGGGTAAAAACTCTATCGATAGGGGGAGTAAAGATACTTGGTCTTTTTCGCCTAAAAAGATAGAAGCCATTAACAACGCCTATCAAAAAGATAGACCAGTTACGAGTTCAGCGCCAGTTGGTGCAGGTTTTGGAGGTAGAGGGCCGGCAATGTCGACAAAATATTTAGACACGGTAATGAAAGCGCCAAAAAACCGCGATGCAAGAGGGTACATCCTTTCGGCAGATCAGCCTGATTTTACAACGGCCATTCGCTTTTTAAATGCGTTGATAAGAACAGGAGTTGTAGTGCATAAAGCATCATCAGCCTTTACGGTGGCGGGCAAAAATTATCCATCAGGAAGCTATGTAGTTAAAACCGATCAAGCCTTTAGACCACATGTATTAGATATGTTCGAACCACAAGATCACCCGAACGATTTTAAATACGAAGGCGGACCTCCTGTAGCTCCTTATGACGCAGCAGGTTGGACCCTAGCCTATTTAATGAATGTTAAGTTTGATAGAATTCAAGATAAATTTGATGGCCCTTTCGAAAAACTACCACACGGAGAGTTATTGAAAGCAACACCTAAACCACTTCCATCGGGTAGTGGCTATGTGTTAAGCGCATCAGCAAACGAGAGTTTCTTAGCCGTGAATGAATTGTTAAAAAATGGATCGGAAGTATACCGTAATCAAAGCGATGGATCATTTTATGTTCCAGCCTCTGCTAAAGCTAAAACGGTTTTAAATAAGGCAGAACATGGCTTCGGAATGCGTATATCAGCAGGCGCAAAACCCGCAAAAGCAGTTAAAATAACCCCTTCACGCATTGCGCTTTGGGATACATACGGAGGTTCGATGCCATCGGGATGGATTCGCTATATTATGGAGCAATATCATTTTGACGCGACTGTAATTTATGCACCAGATATTGATGCGGGTAAATTAAAAGAGAAATACGACGTGATTATTTTTGTGGGAGGATCTATTCCTGCATATAGCAATGCTACCGCTTCGATGGGTGGGGCAGCAGCAGCGAGAGGATTTGGAGGCCCATCTAATGAGTCTATTCCTGAACAATATAAAGCTCAAGTGGGTAGAGTGACACAAGAAAAATCGATTCCACAGTTAAAAGCATTCTTAGAAGAAGGTGGAGAAATTGTAGCCATCGGTTCGGCAACCAATATTGCTGCACACTTAAATTTACCGGTACGCAATGCCATGGTAGAAATGGTTGAGGGGGAAGAACGCAGGTTGCCAGCAACAAAATATTACGTTCCGGGCAGTGTTTTAAATGTAGCGGTTGATAAAAGCCTATCGGCAAATTGGGGTTTAGACTCGGCTACAGATGTTTATTTTGATAATAGTCCGGTGTTTAAACTAAATCCGAATGCCGTTTCGACCGGACAAATTAAACCTTTAGCTTGGTTTGGTAATGCAACACCTTTACGTAGCGGTTGGGCATGGGGGCAAAGCTATTTACAAGATGGTATAGCAGCTTTCGAAGCCAACTATGGTAAGGGGAAAGTTTTTGCTTTCGGACCAGAAATTACGTTTCGTGCGCAAACCCACGGTACGTTTAAATGGATGTTTAATCAGTTATATAAATAAGCATAGGGCATGGCGCATGACATCTTGCGTTTAATAACAACCTGAATCGTCATTGCGAGGTACGAAGCAATCTTAAAGAGAAATCTAGTTAGGAGATTGCTTCGTACCTCGCAATGACTCTTTTTTACCTACAGCTTACGGAGTGCAAAATTTTCAAGCGTATCTTTGCTGTATGAAACCATTATGAGACAGAAATGAATAAGCTCATGATAGCTTCATCACCATTAAAAACAAACCATATACGGATGAAAATAGAAATCTGGTCGGATGTAATGTGTCCGTTTTGCTATATCGGTAAGCGTCATTTGGAAAAAGCGATGGAAACTTTGTCGTTTAACAATGCAATAGAAATCGAATGGAAAAGTTATCAGCTTAATCCAGAATATCATAATACGACTAACGAAAGCTTATATGATTATTTAGCTCGCGCCAAGGGGATGACGGTTGAACAAGCCAAGCAAATGACGGGGAGTGTGCTCGAAATGGCAAACCAAGCAGGTTTAGCGCTCGATTTTGAACGTAGTGTACCGGCAAATTCATTCGATGCACATCGTTTTCTTCATTTCGCGAAAACGAAAGGACTGCAAAATGAAGCTGAGGAGGCATTATTCCATGCTCATTTTATGGAAGGCAAAGATATCGCGAATAAAGAAGTATTATCGGGCATTGGCCAAACCTTAGGGCTTATAAAACAAGAAATAGATAAAGCGTTAGCTGGCGACGATTTTACAGAGGCGGTGAAATACGATAGTTACGAAAGCCAGCAAATAGGCATTAGAGGCGTACCTTATTTTGTGCTCGACCGGAAATATGCTTTATCGGGCGCACAGCCGGTAGAGGCGTTTAAAGCAGCAATTACCCAAAGTTTTACCGAATGGAAGGAAACAAATTAAGTCTATTTCTTCAGCGGTTGCAATAAATACTCTAAACCATTTAGCTTAATTTCGTACATCGTGGCTAATAAACTGCCTAATTTCCCGGGCGGAAAGCCCTGCGAATGAAACCAGACTAAATACGATTCGGGCAACGAAGAAATTACCCATCCCTTATACTTGCCAAAAGGCATTTGCATTTTTACTAATTCAAGGAGTAGTGTAGGATCCATATTTGAGGGTCAGGTTATTTTTTGCTCTTGTACCGTTGTTTTTTGGTTAAGCGTCCAAAACGCTCACCACGAAACGCTTTCCGCTTCACGCCCCTTGCCTTTAAATCAACTCTAACATCTCTATCGCTTCATCAACATTGTTAATGTTATCAAAAGCAATACGTAAGCTATCTTTTATTTCTTTTAGGTTACACAAACGAGGATGCTGTTGTGCAAAAGCCAAGATACGATTAAACACTTCCGAATCGAAGAATTTAGATTGTTTATCACTAATAAAATAACCCCTTAATATATTTTTCTTAAAACTAAGCTTTTCGAATCCTAATCGCTTACCAACCCATTGCAGGCGTAACACTTTAAGCATCGCCTTAACCGGCTGCGGAACAGGACCAAAACGATCTCTTAATTCTTGCTCAAAGGCAGCAAGTTGTTGATCATTTTCGAGTTTCGAAAGCTCAGTATATAGGTTGTAACGCTCGGTAATGCTGGTTACATAATCATCCGGAATATGCAGCTCTACATCCGTATCAACCTGTGTAAAGTTCACAAAAGCCCGCTGCGGCTCGTCTTTAAACAAATCTTTAAACTCGGCATCTTTTAATTCTTGTATGGCCTCGTCTAATATTTTATTATACATTTCGAATCCAATTTCGGCGATAAAACCACTTTGTTCGCCACCAAGTAAATTTCCACTTCCCCGAATGTCTAAATCGCGCATGGCGATGTTAAACCCACTGCCTAGATCCGAAAACTCTTCTATAGCACTTAAACGCTTACGGGCTTCATTGGTTAAGGTAGATAAAGGCAGGCTTAATAAATAGCAGAATGCTTTTTTGTTGGAGCGACCAACACGACCGCGCATCTGATGCAAATCACTTAGCCCGAACATATGGGCATGGTTAATAATAATGGTATTGGCATTCGGAATGTCTAGGCCAGCTTCGATAATGGTTGTGGCTACCAATACATCCTTTTCTCCATTGATAAAATCGAGCATCACATCTTCAAGCTGGTCGCCGTCTAACTGCCCATGCGCAATACCAATTCTTGCTTTTGGCACTAGGGTTTGTATTAATCCACCGAGCTGCTTTAAATCATTTACGCGGTTATGGATAAAGAAAACTTGTCCGCCACGATCTAGCTCGAACTGTACAGCCTCTTGAATTAACTTATCATTAAAAACGTGTAGCTCTGTGTTTACCGCCTGCCTATTTGGAGGTGGTGTACTCATGATCGATAAGTCTCGAGCGCCCATTAACGAAAAATGCAAGGTTCGTGGAATAGGTGTGGCGGTTAAGGTTAGCGTATCAACATTTACCCTTAAGGCACGTAGTTTTTCTTTTGCGGCAACCCCAAACTTCTGTTCTTCATCAATAATCATAATGCCGAGGTCTTTAAACTTCACATCTTTGCTTAATAAGCGATGAGTACCAATTACAATATCAACTTTTCCTTGTGCTACATTCTCTAGCGTTTCTTTAATTTGCTTACTGGTTTTAAAACGATTGATATAATCGACTGTACAAGGAAACTCTTTTAATCGAGAAGAAAAGGTTTTAAAATGTTGTAAAGCCAAAATGGTAGTTGGCACTAAAATAGCGGCTTGTTTTCCATTGGCCACCGCTTTAAAAGCAGCTCTAATGGCAATTTCTGTTTTACCGAAGCCCACATCGCCACACACCAGTCGATCCATAGGGTGAGGGGCTTCCATGTCTTTTTTCACATCGGCAGTTGCCTTTACCTGATCTGGCGTATCTTCATAAATAAAAGAGGCTTCAAGTTCAGTTTCTAAGTAGCCATCGGGACTAAATGCAGTCCCTATTTGTGCTTTCCGCATAGCGTAAAGCTTTATCAGATCGCGGGCAATGTCTTTAACTTTTTTTTTTGTGGTTTTCTTTAGCTTATCCCAGGCTTCTGTGCCCAATTTATTCATTTTAGGCTGGGTGCCATCTTTGCCACTAAATTTTGCAATGCGATTTAAGGAGTTAATATTAACGTACAGCAAATCGTTATCGGCATATACCAAGCGAATCATTTCTTGTGTTTTGCCGTTTACTTCCACTTTTTCGAGACCAGCATATTTTCCAATACCATGGTCTATATGAGTAACAAAATCGCCAGGCTTTAGCTCTCTTAGATCTTTTAGGGTGATAGCCTGGCTGCGTTGATATCCTTTTTTTAACTGATATTTATAAAAACGGTCAAAGATTTGATGGTCGGTATAAAACGCTACTTTTTGTTGAGAATCTAAAAATCCTTCTCGCAGCGGAACATTAACAGGAGTAAACTTAGCAGTTTTATCAATATCGTCTAATATGGCATACAAACGCTCGGTTTGTTTAATTGAATTCGTAAAAATGAAATTATGGATGCCTAGGCTTTCGTTTTCTTTTAAATTTTTAATCAGCAGGTCAAAATCTTTATTAAAAGAAGGTTGGGGCTTAGTTTCGAAATTAAAAACAGCATCGGTTTGATAAAAGAATTGTTTTCCAAACTCGATTAAACTAAACTCCTGAAAAAGATCGGCTAACATTTTTTCGTCTGTAAACGAGAATTTTGGATCTAACCAATTTGGGTTTTGTTGTTTATCGGCAATGCCTAATGCTTTCCAGAGCTCTACTGCTTTTTTGTAGCCGCCTTTAACAATATCGAGGGTAAATTCAACATCCTTAAACCAAAGTTGAGTGTCTTTCTCAATATAATCTAACAGGCTAATATTGTTTTCGGTTAAAAACTTGGCCTGCACATTGGGTACAATCGTTAAACTTCTTACCTCATCAACTGAGAGTTGGCTTTCGATTTCAAAAGTTCTTATTGTTTCTATGGTGTCGCCAAAAAACTCAATCCGGTAGGGCAGTTCGTGTGAAAATGAAAAAATATCGACAATACCACCACGAATCGAGAACTGCCCTGGCTCGTAAACAAAGTCGGCCCGTTCAAAGTCGTAATCGAATAAAAACTCGTTTATAAACTCGATCCCTAGCTTAATGCCGACACTAATTTCTAAGGTGTTTTTTTCTAATACAGAGCGATCAATTACCTTTTCGGCTAAGGCTTCGGGGTAAGTAACCACAATTTTTCCATATTCAGAGTGGTGATTTAGTTCGTTTAACACTTCGGCTCTTGCCAAAACATTGGCGGTATCGATTTGAGTAAACTCAAAAGCTTTTCGAAAAGAGGAAGGGAAAAGAAGGATTTCTTTGTCTAATATTCCCTCTAAATCGGATAGAAAATAAGCAGCTTCTTCTCGGTTGGGGAGGATAAAAAGTTGAGGCTGATGCATCAAAAAGTAACTTGCGGTAGCAATTACTGCATCGGCGGCACCCACCAATCCCCTTAGTTGAATTTTATTTCCTTTCTGTTTGTTTAGCGCATGTGCAAAGGCAACTACACGCTCGTCGGTTTTGTATCTACTCGTTAGGTCGCGAATGTTCACTACGCAAAGATAAAAAAGTATTGCGTATTGCGTATAGGGTAATGCGATTGAATACAAAAGAGATACGCGTTGGAGCTTTACTAAAGGGTTACAATAGGTTTACAAGGGTCTGTTTGATTTTTTTACGCGAATTAACGGACAAGCGTATTTCTATTTGTTCTAGTAATACAGCCGTTTTGTCGGATTTTATTTACCTTTCGTCGAAATTGGCGGTTTTTCAGTAACAAAGGCGTTAACCTAGCCTCTAATTCATATAAAAGCAATAAAACATGAACAACATTAAAAGCTTTCCTTTAGAATTGGTTTTCTGGATCTTAGCCTTAGTGTTATTAGCAACAGCTGATCCTCATGCGCACCATTTTAGTCTTTGCCCTTTGGCAAATTTAGGGATCGATTGGTGTCCGGGATGTGGTTTAGGGAGGTCGATAAGTGCGCTGTTTCATGGCGAAATAAAAGAGAGTTTAAACTTTCACTGGTTTGGCATCCCTGCTTTGGTGGTGATTGTTTATAGGATAGTAACACTGAGTATATTAACAACAAAAAGAAATAAAGAATTTAATTTAAACTATAAGGAGGATTAATCATGTTCGACTCACAATTTATGGCATTACCGGGTATAACCCCACAAGAATATTCTTACTTGCAAACTGCAACAAATGGCTTAAACGAGCAACAATTGCGCACTTTTTTAATGATTTACTCTAGTAAAAGGAAAAATTCATCTGATATTCTGCTTTTTACATTGTTGGGTTTTATTTGGATAGCGGGCGTACAACGCTTTATCGTTGGGCAAATAGGTATGGGTATTTTATATCTTTTAACTGGAGGTTTGTGTTTTATCGGAACAATTGTTGATTTGATTAATCACAAGGATTTAACGTTCGAGTATAACCAACGTATGGTATTCGAAAGCCTTCAAATGGTTAGAATGGGAAGCTTCCAATAAATAAAGATTTTCCGTCATCGGATGACGAAATAGATAAAAAATCCCTACGAGTTTAAAAGCTTGTAGGGATTTACTATTTTTATAGCATGAACCTAGGAGAGATTATCAATTATTTAGAAGGCATAGCGCCACTTAATTATCAAGAAGACTATGATAATTCTGGGTTAATAGTTGGCAACATGAACGACGACGTAACTTCAGCCCTTGTGGCTTTAGATTGCACTGAACAAATTGTTGACGAAGCAATTGCCAAGCAATGTAATTTGATTATCACCCATCATCCCATTGTATTTAAAGGATTAAAAAGATTTAATGGCAAAACGTATGTAGAGCGCGTAGTGCTAAAAGCCATTAAGCATAATATTGCACTTTATGCTATACACACCAATTTAGACCATGTAATGAATGGTGTAAGTGGTGAAATTTGTAAGCGTTTGGGCATCATTAATGGTAAAATCCTTTCTCCTAAAAATGGGCTATTAAAAAAGCTGGTTACCTTTTGTCCTACCGCATCGGCGGATGAAATTAAAAAAGCACTATTTAATGCGGGGGCAGGCCAAATCGGCAATTATAGTGAGTGTAGTTTTGGCAATGAGGGCATTGGTACTTTTAAAGCTAATGATGAAGCAAATCCATTCGTTGGCGAAAAGGGAGTGTCACATCAAGAGCCCGAACAACGAATAGAAGTGGTTTTTAAAGTTCAAGATGAGCGAAAAATTTTAGTGGCTTTGCTCGAGAGCCATCCTTACGAGGAGGTTGCTTATGATATTTACCCCATCTCAAATGCGCTGGCTACTGTTGGTGCAGGCATGGTAGGTTGGTTGCTAGAAGAAATGGAAACCAGTGAGTTTTTGCGATTTATAAGAGATAAGATGCAAACAAAAGTAATTCGCCACACTGCTGTATTGCCAAAGAAAATAAAAAAAGTAGCGGTTTGCGGCGGCTCGGGTAGCTTTTTATTAAAGGATGCGATTGCGGCAGGGGCCGATGCTTTTATTACAGCAGACTTTAAGTATCACGAATTTTTTGACGCCGAAGATAAACTGATCATTTGCGACATTGGTCATTACGAAAGCGAACAATTTACATCGAACTTACTGATAGAACGAATACAAGAACGCTTTCCAAATTTTGCTATTCATTTAACAGCGTATAATACAAACCCAGTGAATTATTTTATCTAATCTATTGATAGATAATATTCAAGAAAAATTTTGTAACTTTGCAATCCGTTTAACGGAGCATAATACAAACCCCATAAATTATTTCATTTAATGGAACAAACAGTAGAGCAAAAGCTAAAAGCTTTATACGAATTACAGAACCTGCACACTAAAATTGATAAAATACGTCAAATTCGCGGCGAATTACCAATGGAAGTGGCTGATTTAGAAGACGAGGTTGCTGGATTAGAAACACGCATACAAAAAATCAAAGCAGAACTAGACGATACTGAAGATGCGATTGTTAATCGCAAAAACATGATTAAGGACGCACAAAACTTAATCAAAAAGTATGATACGCAACTTAAAGATGTTAAAAATAATCGCGAATACGATGCTTTAACCAAAGAAGTAGAGATCCAAAATCTTGAAATTCAGGTTTGCGAAAAGAAGATTAAAGAGCACGGTTTCGAAATTGCTTCAAAAACCGAAATTTATGAGCAAGCACTAGCTAATATTGAGGCCCGTAAAGGCGACTTAGAACTTAAAAAAGGGGAGTTAGAAACCATTACTGCAGAAACTGAAAAAGAAGAGCAAGGATTAGTGAAAAAAGCAGATAAAGCAGAGGTTCAAATCGAAGAGCGTTTATTAACAGCTTACCACAGATTAAGAACCAATGCAGTTAATGGCTTGGCCGTAGTTACGATTGATCGTGATTCATGTTCAGGTTGTTTTAACCAAATCCCACCTCAGCGCCAATTGGATATTCGCCAACGCAAAAAAGTGATTGTTTGCGAACACTGTGGCCGTATTTTAGTTGATGAGGCTTTAACACAAGAATTAGCAGAAGCATAGTTTAAGCACCAATATTTAGAAAGGCTGGATGAGAATCCGGCCTTTCTCGTATACAAAATATCCTTACCTTTGCGCCCAATTATCCCTACAAATCCATGGTTTATCCAGAAATAGAAAAAAGAAAAACATTTGCAATTATTAGTCACCCCGATGCAGGGAAAACAACTTTAACGGAGAAATTTCTGCTGTTTGGAGGTGCAATTAATACTGCTGGCGCTGTGAAGAGGAATAAAGCAAATCAAAGTAGCACCTCTGATTTTATGGAGATCGAAAAGCAGCGTGGTATTTCTGTGGCTACTTCGGTAATGGGGTTTGAATACAATGGAAAACGAATTAACATTTTGGATACGCCAGGCCACAAGGATTTTGCAGAAGATACCTACCGCACGTTATCAGCGGTTGATAGTGTAATTTTAGTGGTCGACTGTGTAAAAGGGGTGGAGGAGCAAACAGAGAAATTAATGTCGGTTTGCCGAATGCGGAATACGCCCGTAATCATTTTTGTAAATAAAATGGACCGAGAAGGTAAAGATGCATTCGATTTATTAGACGAAATAGAAAATAAATTAAATATTAGTTTATGCCCCCTAAGTTGGCCAATAGGACAAGGCCATACCTTTAAAGGTGTATATAGCATTTATAACAAACACCTTAATTTATTTGAGCCCGATAAAACAAAAATTAGCACACCTGTTATTGAGGTGAGTAGCTTGGCAGATGAAAAATTAGGCAAATTTTTAGCAGCCCCGGCATTGAATGCGTTGAAGGATGATTTGGAATTGGTTGAAGGTGTTTATGGCGCAGTGGATAAGGAAATGTACCTAGAAGGATTGTTAGCGCCAGTATTTTTTGGTAGTGCCATTAATAACTTCGGAATTAAGGAACTGTTAGATACCTTTATTAATATTGCTCCGAGCCCTAAAAGCCGTGAAGCTGAAGAAAGAGAAGTATTAGCTACCGAGAAAAACTTTAGTGGATTTGTGTTTAAAATCCATGCGAACCTTGATCCGAATCACCGCGATCGGATTGCTTTTTTGCGAATTTGTTCGGGTAAGTTTGAGCGTAATAAATTTTATTTCCATACTCGGAACAACAAGAAGATCAAGTTTTCTAACCCGATGGATTTTATGGCCAATGAGAAGAGCATCGTTGAAGAGGCTTGGCCAGGCGATGTAGTGGGGTTATATGACAGTGGAACCTTCAAAATTGGAGATACGTTAACTGAGGGCGAGAAATTGCAATTTAAGGGCATTCCGAGCTTCTCTCCAGAGATTTTCAAAGAAGTAGAGAATAGAGATCCGTTAAAAACTAAGCAATTAGAAAAAGGGCTTCAACAATTAACCGAAGAAGGTGTTGCACAATTGTTTGTGATGCAGCCAGGTAATCGTAAAGTAATTGGTGCAGTTGGCGATCTGCAATTTGAAGTAATTGCATTTAGGTTGGAGCACGAGTATGGTGCAAAAGCTCATTTCAGGATGCTAAGCTATACCCGTTCAAATTGGGTAACGTCAAAAGACCCTAAAAAACTAGAAGAGTTTTTAAAGCGTAAGCAACAACATATTGGTGAAGATAAAGACGGTAACCCGGTTTATTTAGCTGATAACGAGTTCATGATTAACATGACCATGCGCGATTATCCAGATATTGAATTCCATAAAACAAGCGAGTTTAAGTAATTTGGGTTATGCGATGAGCGGTTGGCGTAAAGCGGTTTATATAAAACGCCTCGCAATGACGAATAAAAATAAATTATTTTAATTTCCTCAACGCCTCCGCAATCCTCGGAATCATGTTCTTAATGTCGGTTAAAGAGCAACCACCTATCGAAGCCCTAAACCAAGGCATATTTTCATCATTGCCAAAAGCAGAAAAAGGAACAATAGCCGTTTGCGCTTCTTTAATTAAGTAAAAATTAACATCTGCACTGTTCTTTAATAAATCGCCCGATGGCGTAGTTTTACCGATATAATCTATTTTAAGGGTGAGGTAAATTGCCCCCATTGGCACTACTGCATCAACGGCAAAGCCCTGGCTTTTTAATTCTTGAAACCCCTTGTATAATTCGTCGAGGCTAGCCTGAACCTGTGCTTTAAAGCTAGTTAAATATTGATCTACCAATTCTTTTTTCTTAAAATATCCCGCAACAGCAACTTGCTCGGCCTTAGGAGCCCAAGCACCAATATGGCCTAAAAGGGATTTCATTTTACCGATAATATTCGCGGGTCCGAATGCCCAACCTACACGTACCCCGGTAGCAGCCAAACACTTCGAAATGCCATCAATATACACCACATACTCTTTCAGTTCTGGACGCAAACTCACCGGGTTTACATGCGCTTTCCCAAAAGTTAAAAGCGAATAAATTTGGTCGTACATAATATACAATGGTTTTTCATCTGCCTTGCGAGATTTATTCTCTTCAATTACCATATCGCAAATTTCTTCCAACTGTTGTTGGGTAAACATGGTGCCTGTTGGGTTTAATGGAGAGCATAAAGCCAATAACGTTGCTCCTTTTAAATGAGGCTTTAGCTGTGCTGCGGTAGGCATAAAATTGTTTTCTACCGTGGTTTCTATAGATACACCATTAGCAGATGAAAGATGACAATAGTGATTATTGTTCCACGATGGTGCAGGATATAAAACTTTATCGCCAGGATCAACTAAAGCTAAATATAGTGCATAAATTAATGGACGAGAACCTCCGGCAACCAATATATCGTTAATGGTATAATCTAATTGATAGCGATCGGCCACTACCTCAACAATGGTTTCACGTAAAGCTAAAATCCCATCAGCAGGCGGATAATTTGTATGTCCTTCATGATACGCTTTTACAATCGCCTCTTCTAAAGCCGCAGGAATTGGAAAAATAGAGGAATCAAAATCACCGATAGTTAAATTGGCGATTTGAGCACCTTTTCGTTTCATTTCGTTAACCTCGTTGCCGATTTTAATAATTTCTGATCCTATAAGTGTGTTTGCTAATACTGATACGTTCATGTTGGTATTGGTTTGGTGCTTTGCGTTAGGCGTAAAGCGGTTTCTTAATCTTTACTTAACTAATTTTTCAATGGCATTATTAACCTTCTCAAACTGAAATTGAGCTAAAATAACGGTCATCATTTCTTCAATTTGAGGATTACATAGGTTGCCAATACTTCCTTCGTGTGTATGCGTGAGTGTTTTGTTTGGCGCAAATTCTCCATTATCTATGGTTTCACCAACAATTTTATAGGCTTCTCTGAAAGGAGTGCCACTTAAGACCAATTCATTTACTACATCAACACTAAATAGGTAATCGTACTTTTTGTCGTCTAGGATATTGTCTTTTACGGTAATATTTTGCAACATAAAAGTGCACATTTCCAAGCATTCGTTTAAAGAGGTAATGGCTGGAAAAAGATTTTCTTTTAGCAATTGTAAATCACGATGATAACCCGATGGTAGGTTGGTGGTCATCATTGCAATTTCATTTGGCAGCGCCTGAATTTTATTACAACGAGAGCGAATTAATTCAAACACATCAGGGTTTTTTTTGTGAGGCATAATGCTCGAACCCGTAGTTAATTCGTCGGGGAAACTTATAAATCCGAAATTTTGGTTAATGAACAAGCACACATCCATCGCCATTTTTGCTAATGTAGCCGCCACAGACGACATTGCCTGAGCTAATATCCTTTCTGTTTTACCTCTACCCATTTGTGCATACACTACATTATAATTAAGTTCGTTAAAACCTAATAATTCAGTCGTCATAACTCGGTTTAAAGGAAACGATGAGCCATAACCAGCAGCAGACCCTAAAGGGTTTTTATTGCAGATTTTGTAGGCGGCTAACATCACCTCCATGTCATCAACCAAGCTTTCGGCGTAAGCGCCAAACCACAGGCCAAATGATGATGGCATTGCAATTTGAAGATGTGTATAGCCGGGTAAAAGTTTATCTTTATGGGTATTGCTTAAGCTAATAAGCTGATTAAATAGGCTTGTTGTGTTTTGTACCATTTCTTGGATGCAAGCCCTGAAGTAAAGCTTTAGATCTACCAATACTTGATCATTTCTTGAACGGCCACTATGAATTTTTTTGCCCGCCTCGCCAATTCGCTGTGTTAAAAGCCACTCTACTTGCGAGTGAACATCCTCCACAGTTTCGTCTATAGTAAAGTTGCCGGTTAAAATTTCTTTATAAATTTCTTTTAATGCAATTTGTACCTGGCTTAATTCTTCTTTGGTTAATAAATTAATACTGGCGAGCATTTCAACATGAGCTAAGGAGCCCAAAACATCAAAAGCAGCCATTTGCAAGTCGAGCTCCCTATCCTTGCCAACGGTAAATACTTCAATTCCTTTGTTAACTTCAATATTTTTTTGCCAGATTTTCATTTTAACCTATTTAGTACGACTAATTGGCTACAAAAATACAAATAAATCTCTAAGCAGGGATTATTAGGCACGTCATCCGATTACAGAATTGAAATTCTATCTTTTAAGTATTACTTTAGTAAAACCAAACCCTTAATGATGAAGAATTTAAAATTTATCCTACTGGCATTTCTCGTGCCGTTTGTTGGCGATGCATTTGCCCAGCAAAAACCAGCGTTAACCTGGAAAGACGTCTCAAAATGGACGTATAATCGTGGCAATTCACTGTCGCCCGATGGACAATGGACAGCTTGGGCAAGTGGTCCTACAGAAGGCGACTTGAAAATGACCCTTCGAAAAACATTCGACACCCTAAGTTATTCTTATCCAATTGGAGCAAGCACAAGCGCATTGTCTTTTTCAAAAGATTCGAAATATGCTGCATTTAAAGTTTCTGCAAAAGATGCTGAAGCGAAAGCAGCACGTAAAGCAAACAAACCATTATACGACAAGCTAATGTTGGTTTCGTTAGCCGATAATAAGCAGACAACCTTTGAAAGAGTGAAAAATTTTAGTTTTTCTGGAGAATCACCATCGTGGATTGCCATCCAATTTATGGCGTTAGAATCTGCTCCGAAAGATCCAACTGCTGCAAAAGGAACAGATGTTTTGTTATATAACTTAAGCACCAAAAAGAGCTTTAATTTAGGCAACGTGGCCGAATTTTCTTTTAACAAGGTTGGTGATCAATTGGCCTACACGGTTGATGCCAACGGTCAAAACGGAAATGGTATTTTCTTGCGCGATATGAAAACAGGCATCACTACGGCGTTAGATAATGATAAAGCAGCGTATAAAAGCATTAACTGGAACGAACAGGGAACAGCCTTTGCACTGTTAAAATCTAACAAAAACGAAAAATACAAAGACGATGTATTTAGTGTAATCGGAATTAGCAAAATAAGCGGCGATTTAACAACTAAAGTTATTTATAATGGCTTAGAAGACGCAAACTTTCCAAAAGGGATGGGCATAAATACAAATGCTAGTCCGTATTGGTCTGATGATCAAGCTAACCTGTATTTTGGGATTAATACCTTAGCCAAAAAAGAAGATAAAAAAACAGACAGTACAAGCAAAACTAAACCGGAACCTAAAAAAGAGGATATCGAAAAACCAGATATGATAATATGGAACTGGCAAGATAAACGTCTTCAATCTGCACAACAAACGCAAGAAATGCGAGACAAAATGTTTAGCTATACCAGCTCTTATCGTGTTGCTGACCAAAAGTTTACCCAATTGGCCGATAGCAATATGCGCTCGGTAATGGTTGCGCCAAAACAATTATACGCTATTGGTTACGACAATTCGAACTACGAATTGATGGGTAATTTGGACGGACAAAGCTATACAGACATTTATTTAATCGACCTTAAAACAGGTGTTAAAAAGCGTTTGTTCGAAAAAATGTATGCCACCAATGGTGGCCGTTTATCAGTTGCGCCAAATGGAAAAATGGCGAGTTATTATACTGATGGGGTTTTTTACAGCATAAATCTAGAAACAGGAGTAAGCGCCAACTTAACGGGGAACATCAAATCTTCTTTTATTAACGAATTAGATGATCATAATGTGAGCAAACCGGCAACACAAAATTTAGGCTGGAGTACCGATTCGAAGTACGCGTTGATTATGGATAACTACGACCTTTGGAAAATCTCTGCCGATGGCAAAAGTGTAGTTTCTTTATCCGATAACTGGAAAAGCAAAAAAACAGAAGTTGCAGGAAGGTTAAGAATTTATCAAGACGAAAAAGGAACCGATTTAAGTAAAGACCAATATTTTAATGTATTTAATACGAAAGATAAAAAAGGCGGAATAGGGCTTCTAGCAGCAGGCAAAAATAAAATTGAAGTGTTGTTTATGGACGACAATGCTTACGGAGGTTTTGCAAAGGCAGAAAAGGGTAGCGTATATGTATACACGAAAAGTAATTTTCAGGAATCACCAAGTTACTATGCAAGTACAGCCCCAACGCTAGCTTCCTCTAAACAAGTAAACACAAACACCCCTGATCAGACTAAATATGCATGGACTTCGGGAGTTAAATTAATAAACTATGTAAGTGCCTATGGCGATAGTTTACAAGCCGCTTTATATTTGCCAGCTAATTATGTGCCTGGAAAATCATACCCAACCATTACTTATATCTATGAGCGTTTAACGGATGGTTTAAACAATTATTCGATGCCAAGTTTCCCTGGTGGTGGATTTAACAAAGCAATGTATCTAAGCAATGGTTATGCGGTTTTAGAACCAGATATTAAATACAAATTGAACGATCCGGGCATGTCGTCTGTAGCATGTGTAGTGCCTGCGGTTAAAGCAGCCATTGGAACTGGTATTGTTGATGAAAAAAACGTTGCCATCCATGGACACTCATGGGGAGGATACCAAACGTCGTTTTTAATTACGCAAACAAATATTTTTAAGGCAGCAGCAGCTGGAGCCCCATTAACCAATATGATTAGTATGTATAGTTTAATTTATTGGAATAGTGGAGGTACTAACCAAGCGATATTTGAAGCTAGCCAAGGGCGATTAACTCCGGGTTATTGGGACAATTGGGATGCCTTTGCACGGAACTCACCAGTTTATCACATTAAAAAGGTACAGACCCCGTTGCTATTATTACACAATGATAAAGATGGGGCAGTTGATTTTACACAAGGCATAGAGTACTATAACGGTTTAAGAAGATTAAATAAACCCGTAGTGATGATTACCTACCGAGGCGAAAATCATGGCATAGCTAAAGCACCAAATCGTAAAGATTATGCGGTGCGGATGATGGAGTATTTTGATTATATGCTGAAAGGAAAACCAGCCCCAGAGTGGTGGAGTAAAGGTGTTAATCGCTCAGACATGGAAAAACATCTCGATGTGAGAGCGTTTGAAGAAAGTGAGAATTAAAAAAAAGGCGAGATTTATTCTCGCCTTTTTTTTACCCCTGACACACCCTTGTCAAACACCGTCTTTATTTTTGGTTAAACAAATAGTTAAACCTTATGAATATTGAAAAATTTCACGTAATCGGAATATCGATTAGAACAACAAATGAAAACGGGCAATCATCAACAGATATTCCCAATCTCTGGCAAACTTTTTTCACAGAGAATAGTATTGATCAAATTCCGAATAAAATAGACTCCTCCATTTATTGTATGTATACCGATTATGAAAAGGATCATACTAAACCTTATACCACCATTTTAGGTTGTCGAGTAGAAAATCTAAGTAGTATTCCAAATAACATGGTTGGTAAAACAGTTGAGCAAACTAGGTACACCAAATATGTAGCAAAAGGCAATTTAGCAGAGGGGGTGGTTTATAATGAGTGGATGAAAATTTGGGATGCCGATTTGCCAAGAGCATTTACAACCGACTTTGAAATTTATGGCGAAAAAGCACAAAATCGGGAAGATGCTGAAGTAGAAATATGTATTGCACTAACTAACACTTAAAAATGAAGATTAAAGACTCTTATCCTGTATTCGTAACAAAAGAGCTTAATGCAACTAAAGACTATTATGTGAATGCGCTTCAATTTAATGTGTTTTTTGAATCGAGCTGGTTTCTCTTGTTGCAAACAGAAAGTGAAAATCCCTATTTCATTGCATTTATGGATGAGCAACACCCAACCTCTCCACCATCAATACCTGCAATTAACTCGAAATCAGGAGTGTTTTTAACCTTGGAAGTCGACGATGCTAAGGCAGAATATGAAAAGCTTACTGCGGCTGGCCTCGAAATATATTATCACTTAAAAGAGGAAGCATGGGGTCAAAAAAGATTTGGCTTAATTGACCCCAATGGGATGTATATTGATATTGTTGAACAAATTGCGCCCGAAGAAGGATACTGGGACCAGTATATGACTAATTCCCTTTAACCACGGGCTTCAACATGCTAACATAGCCTTCAATTCCATCTTTAATTTCGTGGATGTATAAAAACTCATCCGCCATGTGCGAGCGTCCCGAAAAACCTGGGCCACACTTTAAAGAAGGTATAGAAAGTAAAGCTTGATCTGAGGTGGTTGGCGAACCATAAGTGGTTTTACCTAACGCGATTCCAGACTGCACTATAGGGTGGTTTTTATCAATTTTTGATGGTTTTAATCGTACTGATCGAGGTTTCACCTCACAATTAACATGTTGTTTGATAACTTCTACAACCTCCTCATTAGTATACGAATCGGTAACCCGAACATCGACCGTAAAGGTGCAATTAGCCGGCACTACATTGTGTTGCGAACCTGCATTTATAATGGTTACCGTCATTTTAACCGGTCCAAAAACATCCGACACTTTTGGAAATTCATAAGTTCTGAACCACTCTATATCCTTTAATGCTTTATAGATTGCATTTTCACCTTCATCACGCGCGGCGTGACCTGCTTTACCGTGCGCAACACAGTCGATAACAAGCAGGCCTTTTTCGGCTATTGCCAGATGCATTTCTGTAGGTTCGCCAACAATGGCAAACTCTAACTCGCCTAGATCTGGAATAACGAGTTCTAGACCATCATTTCCCGAGATTTCTTCTTCGGCCGTTGCCGCTAAACAAAAATTATAGGAAAGATTTTCTTGTGGATAGAAGTATAAAAAGGTAGCGATTAACGACACCAAACAACCACCTGCGTCATTACTCCCCAAGCCATACAATTTGTCTTCTACAAAATCTGCAGAAAACGGATTACGGGTATATCCCGAATTGGGCTTAACGGTATCGTGATGGGAGTTTAATAAGATGGTGGGTTTTGTTGCGTCGTAAAACTTATTGTAAGCCCAAATATTATTAAGTTTACGATTGGTTTTTACCCCGTGCCGTTGCAAAAATAGCTCTATTTTATTTCCGGTTTGTTGCTCCTCTTTACTAAAAGAAGGCGTCCTGATGAGTTCACGAAGTAGCTCTGTACTTTCTTGTATGAGTTTCTCTAACATAATTACCCCTCTTTATATAAGCCACCAGCCTTAAGTGCCGAAAGTTTAATGCCTTTAATAAATGCCGAACTAAAACCATTGTGCTCCATTTCATTCAATCCAGCAATGGTACATCCTTTTGGCGAAGTTACTTTATCGATTTCACTCTCTGGATGCGCTTCAGTTAACAACAAAAGATCGGCGGCTCCTTTTGCGGTTTGAACAGCCATTTTTAAAGCGTCGTGTGCATGAAAACCAATCTCGACCCCTCCTTGCGAGGCGGCTCTGATGCTTCGTAAAAAGAATGCAATGCCACAAGCACAAAGTGCGGTAGCGGAAGTCATCAAATCTTCATTAATTGTAACTACAGCGCCAACGGTTTCAAAGAGTGTGGTTACCTCTTTCATATTTGCACTGTCTGCATTGTCGCTTGCAATACAGGTCATACTTTGGCCAATGGCGATAGCTGTATTGGGCATTGCCCTTATCACCTGCACATTATTTCCAATTTCTTTCCTCACATCGGCACAGCTAACGCCAGATACCACAGAAATAATTAATTGTTTTTCTGGGTTGATAGATGATGCGATTTCCTCTAAAACCTTTTTAAGTTGTTGTGGTAAAACGGCTAGCACTACAATATCGGCATCGTAAATGGCCACAATGTTATTATCACTTACGTTAAAACCTGCAGCAACTTCGTCTGTCATCAGTTTTAAATTGCGGCGCGTAAGTGTAATTTGGTCAGCACTACAATAGGTTTTATTAACCAAGCCTTTGGCTAAAGAAAGACCGATATTGCCCGATCCTATGATTGTTATTTTCTTCATGTTTTAAGTATTGAGTAAAGCGTATTGCATATTGAGAGAAGATATTGATCCCTCAATCTTGCAAAACTCTTTTAAATTTGAGTTTCTGTTTCTAGGCCTTAGGCCCCATTGTCCTCAACCTTCCAGGTTAAAGAATCATTTTTGTTCCAAATTTTCCTATACCCAACATGGGGAGCTCATCAGCTTTGCCAATGTAAACGGCCGAAACCCCCTTTTTTATCGCGTCAAATGCATTATGAAGCTTGGGGATCATGCCTCCAGCCACCGTTCCATCTGCTTTTAAAGGCTCAAATTCTTCGGCTCGAATTTCTCTAACTACCGACGAATCATCATTTATATCTTTAAGTACTCCTTTTTTCTCGAAACAGTATACGAGTTGAGTTTCGTAAAGCGATGACATCGCTACGGCAACGGCCGAAGCAATGGTATCAGCGTTAGTATTTAATAGCTGACTATCGCCATCGTGAGTAATGGCACATAATACCGGTACCAATCCGGCTTTTAATAAACTATCCAGTGTAGCTGATGATACTGAGGTCTCATTTAAATCGCCAACAAAACCATAATCAACAGTTTTTACTGGCCTTTTTACCGCTTGAATTATATTTCCATCGGCACCAGTTAATCCGATAGCATTGCTCCCTTTAGCTTGCAATTGGGCCACCATGTTCTTATTAATTAAACCGGCATAAACCATAGTTACAATTCGTAGGGTCTCGATGTCTGTAATTCTTCTACCATCAACCATTTTTGCCTCAATGCCTAACGATTCGCCTAACTCGGTTGCTATTTTGCCACCACCATGCACCAAAATTTTATCGCCAGGCAGAGCTGTAAAATCGAGCAAAAACCGATGTAGGTTTTCGGAGTTATCGATTACATTTCCGCCTATTTTGATAATGGTGAGTGGTTTCATAATTTAGTTGTTTTTCGTCATTGCGAGGAACGAAGCAATCCTACAACAGCGAGTCGGTTTAATTTCTATCGCTTTAAGATTACTTCGTTCCTCGCAATGACGCTTTAGCTATTATAATTTTTCTAACATTGCTTTTAGTACTGCCTGAGCCGACCATAAGCGATTTCCAGCTTCATGGATCACTAGTGAGTTTGGGCCATCTAATAACTCTGAAGATAGCTCTAAATCACGACGAACAGGTAAGCAATGCATTATTTTTGCATCATTGGTTAGTTTTAATTTTTCATTATTCATCATCCATCCATCGGGATAGGTTAATACCTTGCCATATTCTTTGTAGCTGCTCCAGTTTTTAACATAGACGTAATCGGCCTCTTTTAATGCTGATTCTAAATTGTATTCGATTTTTGCACTAGGTGTAAATTCTTCAGCCAATTCGTAACCTTCTGGTTGGGCAATGGTAAAATCGATCATATCCTCAGCTTGCGCTTTACACATCCACTCGGCAAAAGAATTTGGAACCGCTTGAGGTAAAGCCTTTACATGCGGAGCCCAAGCTAAAACAACTTTAGGTTTAACATTTGCACCTACTTTTAACGAATCCCAAGTTTCGTGAATGGTAATGATGTCGGCAAAACTCTGCAAAGGATGGCGTGTAGCACTTTCTAAACTTACTACCGGAATAGCACAATATTTAACAAATTTGTTAAAAAAATCTTCACTGTAATCTTCGTCTCTATTATTCAATTTTGGAAATGAACGTAAACCTAAGATATCGCAATATTGACCCATAACAGCTGCCGCTTCACGAATATGTTCAACTGTTGAGCCATTCATTACTACGCCATCCTGTGTTTCTAATGCCCATCCTTCTTTATCGAGGTTCATCACCATTACATTCATCCCTAAGTTTAGGGCGGCTTTTTGAGTACTTAAGCGTGTACGTAAGCTAGGGTTCATAAAAACTAATCCCAAGGTTTTGTTTTTACCTAAATGTTGAAAGGCATAAGGGTTTGCTTTCAATGCCAGGGCATCGTTTACAAACTGTTTAATACTTGGTACATCGTGTACAGAAGTGAAAAGTTTCATATGCTAACTTATTTTACCAATTTACGGAATGCTGTCAAAAATTGATCTGCCTGGTTTTTGTTTAAATTCAAAGCAGGCAATAAACGAATTACATTTGGCTTGGCTTCACCGGTAAAAATATGGTGTGTAAATAATAATTCTTTTTTAACGTGAGCTAGTTCTTCGGGTAGCTCGATGCCGATCATTAATCCTCGGCCGCGAACTTCTTTTACTTGCTCGAATTTTTTTAACTCCGTAATTAAATAATTGCCTATTTCTTCGGCGTTTTTTATTAGGCTATCTTGTTCCATCACCTCCAGAACAGCTAATGCTGCAGCGCATGCTAAATGATTTCCACCAAAAGTGGTACCCAATTCGCCATGCCAAGGTTTAAACTTTGGCGCTATAGAAATGGCGGCAACAGGAAACCCGTTACCCATCCCTTTGGCCATCGTATATACATCAGCCTCTACACCGGCATAATCATGCGAATAGAATAAACCAGTTCGGCCATAACCGCATTGCACACTGTCGGCGATATAAACCGCATTATACTCATCACAAAGCGAACGAATTTTTTGAAGAAAGCTTTTCGATGCTTCCTTAATCCCGCCCACACCTTGAATGCCTTCAATAATTACTGCAGCTATTTCGTTGCCCTGTGCTTTAAACGTTTCTTCTAAAGCAACTTCATTATTGTGAGGCAAGAAGATTACATTGCTATTTTCGTTAACTGGGGCTACAATTTTAGGGTTGTCGGTAACCGCAACGGCTAAAGAAGTTCTACCGTGAAATGCACCTTTAAAGGCAATTACTTTTTTACGCCCATTGTAAAATGAGGCTAACTTTAGTGCATTTTCATTTGCTTCGGCGCCAGAATTGCACAAGAACAACTGAAAATCGGTTTTCCCTGAAACTTGTCCTAATTTTTCAGCAAGTTGTACTTGTAAAGGGATTTTAACTGAGTTCGAGTAAAATCCAACTTTGTTAAGTTGGTCGGTTAAGCGATTTACATAATGTGGATGGGTGTGTCCGATAGAGATTACGGCATGCCCTCCATATAAATCTAAATAAGGATGGTTATTTGCATCCCAAACAGTACTGCCTGATGCTTTTGTTATTTCTATATCGTTTAATGGGTATACGTCGAATAAGTTCATGATGTTTATTTTTAAAATTTGTATAACTAGGATTAAAATGCGGTTGCTTTAAGGTTTAAACCTTGCCGCTCTTCTAGTCCAAACATCAAGTTCATATTCTGAACCGCTTGTCCGCTTGCGCCTTTTAAAAGGTTATCAATTATACTTATTATAAAGAGCTTATTGCCATGTTTTTCGATATGAATAAGTGCTTTATTGGTGTTTACTACTTGTTTTAAATCAATGTTTTTTCTGCTCACATGCGTAAAAGGGTGCGAATCATAATAATTTTCATATAAACTTTGCGCCTCTTCCAAGCTTAAATCACTTTCGGTATACATGGCCGCTAGAATACCTCGGGCAAAATCGCCTCGTTGTGGAATGAAATTTAATGCTTGATTAAAATTTAAATCCAACTGTTTTAAGCTCTCCCCAATTTCGTTCAGATGTTGATGTTCAAACGCTTTATAAATGGAAAGATTATTATTTCTCCAACTGAAATGAGAAGTTGTTGATAAGCTTTGCCCCGCTCCAGTAGAACCTGTTGTGGCATTAATATGGACCTCATTTTTAAGTAAGCCTTTAGCTGCCAACGGCAATAAGCCCAATTGGATGCAAGTTGCAAAACAGCCTGGATTGGCAATATTATTAGCTGTTTTTATCGCTTCGCGATTAAGCTCAGGTAAACCGTAGGTAAAGGTTTTATTTTCAAATTTAGCGTTTGCAGCTAATCTAAAATCTTGTGATAAATCGATAATTTTTATACGATCTTGAATGGGGTTTGCAGCTAGAAACTTCTTTGCATCGCCATGTCCCACGCATAAAAAAAGAACGTCAATCTCTTGAGAGAGCTCGCTTGTGAATCTTAAATTGGTGTCGCCAATTAAATCAGTATGTACATCAGAGATTAAGTTTCCTGCATTACTCGTACTATTTACGAATGCAATTTCAACATTTGGATGATGAATTAAAATGCGTAGCATTTCGCCACCTGTGTAACCTGCTCCTCCAATAATACCTGCTTTTATCATTTTATTCTTCTCCTCCGTTAACTTTATGCCAAATCATTACTTGATTACCAAATATTTTAGAGAAGCCCTTCACATCGTCGCCACTCCATGCATTATTCATTTCACCATAACTGCCAAATTTATTGCTCATTAAATCATGTTCCGATTCGATTCCAATGATTTGGAAACGATAGGGCAATAATTCGATAAAGACCTTGCCGCTTACCATTTTTTGTGTGTCGTTTAAAAAGGCTTCTATATTACGCATAATTGGGTCGTGAAATTGCCCTTCGTGCAACCAATTCCCATAGAAAGAAGATAATTGTTCTTTCCAGCTCAGTTGCCATTTGGTTAGGGTATGTTTTTCTAACGTGTGGTGGGCTTTGATGATGAGAATGGGTGCTGCGGCTTCAAAGCCTACTCTACCTTTTATCCCAATAATAGTATCGCCAACATGAATATCTCTGCCAATACCAAAAGGTTGTGCAATGGCTTGTAACTTTTGAATAGCTGCAACAGGGTTAAGACTTTCGCCATCAATTCCTACCAGCTCGCCAGCATTAAAAGTTAACTCAATTCTACGTGCTTCTGTTTCTGAAACCTGAGTTGGCCAAGCGCTTTCAGGTAAAGTTTCGTTAGAAGTAAGGGTTTCTTTACCGCCAACAGAGGTTCCCCAAAGACCTTTATTGATAGAATATCTTGCTTTTTCAGCACTATACTCAACGCCATGTTCACTTAAATATTCAATTTCAGCTTCACGCGATAACTTTAAATCTCTAATGGGTGTGATGATCTCTACTTCAGGGATTAAAATATTGAAAATCATATCAAAGCGAACCTGATCGTTCCCTGCACCCGTACTGCCATGTGCAACATAATCTGCTCCAATTTTTTTAACATAATTGGCGATAGCAGTTGCTTGACTTACACGTTCTGCACTTACCGAAAGAGGATAAGTCGCGTTCTTTAAAACGTTACCGAAGATTAAATATTTAATACATTCCTTATAATAATTTTCAGTTTCGTCTACCACAGCGTGTGATGCAACACCTAATGCATACGCACGTTTTTCAATTTCTTGCAACTCATCTGCAGAAAACCCACCTGTATTTACGATTACAGAATGCACTTCTAAACCACGATCTTGAGCTAGGTGAATACAACAAAATGAGGTGTCTAATCCTCCACTAAATGCTAAAACGACTTTCTTCTTCATTTTTAAAATTTATGACTTAAATAAAACGGTAAATAATACTAACAAGGACTTTAATCCCGACTTTGGTTTAACAACTAAGCGCTGTTTAATTCGCATAAAACGTTCGTAAAGACCAGGCTTTTTCTGTAATTCTTCAGCAAAAACTTTGGCGGCCTCATGCTTCTTCTCGGCCGGATCGTAAAGCATTGCTGTACACATGCAATTCTTACGGTCCTTCATCTTTAAAATCTCAAAATTTACACAGCTTTGGCAGCCTTTCCAAAAATCTTCATCTTGTGTAAGTTCTGAATAGGTAACAGGCTCATATCCCAGATCGGAATTGATTTTCATTACCGCTAACCCAGTAGTTAAACCAAATATTTTTGCTTTGGGATACAAGGTTCTTGAAAGCTGAAAGATAGATGCTTTTATGGCATGGGCTAAACCTGCTTTTCTATATTTCGGGCTCACAATTAAACCAGAATTGGCTACAAACTGACCATGGCTCCAGGTTTCAATGTAGCAAAACCCGGCCCATGTACCGTCTTTATGAAAAGCAATTACTGCCTTTCCTTCTTCCATTTTTCCTGAAATGTATTCAGGAGATCGTTTAGCGATACCAGTACCACGAGCTTTAGCCGATTCGGCCATTTCAGTTACAATCTCTTCAGCAAAAACACGATGCTCAGCGATAGCGACCTGGACTATAAATTCATCAATATTCATTCGTTTTCTAACGAAAAATTAAGATATTCTTGTTAATTGGGTTTTTAGAGAGGATCAATTCCTCGTTTGTATTAGTAAGATGTACTAAATACGCGGCGTATAATTTTGCCGATCTGTAGTGATGTAAAATACGGGTCGCAAACGCTCAATAAACAAGCTTTCAGCAGCAATATTCTTTGCTTCTAAAATCGAAAGTTTATGGATAATGTTCTTGCTCATTACTTTGTTAAGTGTGTCGTATTAAATTACTTGAGGCGCAAAGGTTTAAATAAAAATCGAGTTGTGCAATAAGAATCGTACTTTTTTATACTTTTTTAACAATAAAGATTGCTTTCAATTAACATTACCTGCCAAATCTGAAAAAATGAGCAAGCAAATTTGTTTCTCCTTTGATCATACCAGTCACCATATCTGCTCCAATTATTGAAAATGTAATACCATTTCCACCAAAGCCTAAACAAAAATAACTACGCTCAAACTTTGGATGGGTCCCAATGTATGGAAGACCGTCTTTTGTTTCGCCAAAGGTACCGCACCAAGCAAAATCATCGATAAAGGGTAGCTCGGGTAGAAGCTTTTGAAACATTTTAATAAGTTTAAGCCTTTTTTCATTTAACAAAGCGTCTCTTTTTGTTGAATTTCTAAAATTCTCATCTTCTCCACCTACGAGTATTCTGCCATCGGCCGTACTACGAAAGTATAGATAAGGAGATTCGGTATTCCAGAATAAAGTGTTGCTTATGGTTTTATTTAAATTTTTTTCTTGCTCGCTTACTATTGCATAGGTGCTTTTAAGTTTCACAATAGTATCGGGCAGCAGGGCTTGACTTTCATAGCCTGTACAATAAATTATTTTATTGGCTGTAATTGTAGCTTCGGTATCAGTAGTAGCCAAAACACATTCCTTTTGATATTTTACATGTTTTAACTCTGTTTTATCAAAAACCTTTAAGCCCTTTTTCACATTGTGATTTAATAAATCATGGGTTAAACAGAATGCATCAATACTAGCCCCATCTGCAGATAATATTCCGCCCTCAGCCAACAAGCCATAATCTTTCTTAAGGATGGCTTTGTTTAACCATGTCACTTCAAATCCCGCATTTTTTCGATGCTCATATTCAGTTTTGAGCCAGTTCAGGTCTTTTACTTTATTTGCAAAATAGAGCGATTTTTTAGATGCAAATCCGCAATGTGAATGGATTTCCTTAACCAATTGCTCGATTTGTTTGATGGAATCGCGACATGCTTTGTAGCTTGCAATTGCACCTTCTGCACCAATCATCTTGCTTAATTGATACAGTGGAATATCAATTTCGTATTGTAGCATAGCAGTAGTTGCTGAAGTGCTTCCATTTGCAATTTCTCTTTTATCAATTAAAACAGTTTTGAAACCATTTTTTATACAAGAATGAGCCATCAATGCACCTGTAATTCCGCCACCTACAATTAGTACGTCGCAGCTTATATTTTCTTGTAGCGAAGGATAAGAGTGTAGGATCCCATTCTTAACCAGCCAGTAAGGTTCATTTGACCGGATGTTCATTGTTTTATTTTACTACTTAACAGTAAATGTGTTTAATATGTTTGGGTTGGAGATTGTTAAATCGACACGCTGCAATAGTCTTATTTAGAATTATTCAAAATAATTTGGAAAGCAGAGAATTTCGTTGTTAATTTGTGTTGTTTAGAATTAATCCAAATACAGGTAGTGAGTCAACAATCTCATCACCACTAAAATAAAAACAAATGAAAAGAATAAATTTACTCTTCGCCTTAATCATTATTGCATTAAATGTAAATGCGCAAACTAAACTTGATCAAGATCGTGAAGCTATTAAGTCATTAGCTGGGTTTTATAAAGTAACTTTCAATTATACTGAAACATTCTCCCCAAATGATGATTATAAATTTCACGAAAAGCACCGTTCATCAGCAAAAGAATGGGCGTTAATTTTAGAAGATTCGCCTAAAAAAATTGTTATCCAGCATTTGTTGGTAATGAGGGGTGATAGTATGATCATTAAACATTGGAGAGAAGATTGGACGTTTGAAGACACGCAAATTTTAGCCTACGATAAAAATGACACGTGGAAAAAAGTTAACCTAGCGGCAAACGATGTTAAAGGAAAATGGACGCAAAAAGTGTATCAAGTTGATGATAGCCCGCGTTACCAAGCTATCGGCACATGGGTTCATGTAGATGGAAGACATCAATGGCAAAGTAATACCGACTCTCCGCTACCTCGTCGCGAGTATTCAGAACGTAGCGATTATAATGTGCTTAATCGCGGTAACAACCTCTATTTAACAAAAACAGGCTGGATGTTTGAGCAAGACAATAAAAAAATTATCCGCTCAGAAAGTGGCGATAAATTATTAGCCATGGAGAAAGGTTTAGAAGAGTTTGTAAAAACGGATCCTAAATCATTTGGTTACGCACAAACATGGTGGAAACAGCAAGAAAAATTCTGGAAAGATGCTCGTGAAACTTGGGATGTGGTTTTTGCTGAAAACAGCGTGATTAAACTTAGCCCAAAAGTGGATAATAAACTATTATACGAGCAGTTTTTTGCACTTGGAAACCAATCTGTTAAAGAAAATTGGGATTCTGCCAAAAATAAAGACGGGGTTAAGAAAATCATCTTAGCTTACCTTTCGAAAAGCTAATTTTTAGCCGATCCATAGTATATTTGCCGATACAATGGCCGCAAATATGCAGATTAATATAAGATCTGTGTATTTGTGGCCTTTTTTATATCTCCTGTTATTATATTGCACCTGAATAATATTGGCATGAAGAAAAGCATCGTTTTAATTATTTTAACAATCAGCAATTATGTCTTTGCTCAAGACCTGTCTTATACCCGTAAAACACTTAATACACTAACATCGCTAGAATTATGGGGAAGGGGTTATACCAATAACGGAATGGCAAAAGCAGCTGATTTTATTGAAAGAGAATTTGCGAAGATGGGTCTAAATCCTGTTCAGCAGGTTTTTAGCTTTCCTGTAAATTCGTTTCATGGAGCAATGAATTTAACTATAAACGGTAAGAAACTTATTGCAGGAAGTGATTTCATTGTATACCAAGCTAGCAAAGGTGTAAAAGGAAGAGGGATATTTGAGCAAAAGGATAGCGTTCAGTTTGTTGCTGAGGCACAAAAGGTAAGAATAATTCTCCAACCAAAATTAACATGGTCTGTAGCCACAAAAGTGGAAGATTTTACTACCATTTTGATTAAAAATAACGTTATTGTAGGCGCGCCACAAAACTTTGAGGTGAACATCGAAAATCAGTTTATTCCAGATTTTAAAGCGACAAACGTATATGCAGCAATAAAAGGAACAAAGCAGCCCGATTCGGTAGTTGTAATTACGGCACATTATGATCATTTAGGCGGCATGGGAAAAGACACTTATTTTCCTGGTGCTAATGATAATGCAAGTGGTGTTTCATTATTGCTAAGTTTAGCTAGATATTATGCCAAAAATCCACCATCGTATACCGTTGCTTTTATTTGCTTTGGTGCTGAGGAAGCAGGGCTAATTGGGTCAAAATATTTTACAGAAAACCCCTTGCTGAAATTATCTCAGATTCGATTTTTAATCAATTTGGATTTAGTTGGAACGGGAGAAACTGGCGCAACCGTTGTAAATGCAACTGCTTATCCGAAAGAATTTGCACTTTTAAACCACATTAATGACGAAGGTAAATTTTTAGTTAAAATAAATTCAAGGGGGAAGGCTGCTAATAGCGATCATTACTTTTTTTCAGAAAAAGGAGTTCCCGCTTTTTTTCTTTATACACAAGGCGGTATTTCTGCTTATCACGATATAGACGATAAGGCAGATACTTTACCTTTTACAGTATATGAGAATTTGTTTAAGCTATTTATAAACTTTAATAAAGCGCTAATGAATTAATCTATTCTAAACAAAAGTCATTCTTTTGTTTAGATATTTAAAAAAATGAACAAATCTTATTTCATTGTGTTAATTTGACAGAAACTTTAAATTATGTCATTGCTCTTTAGCCCTATTACCATAAAAAATATTACGTTAAAAAACAGAATCGTGGTTTCGCCAATGTGCGAGTATTCGGCAACTGATGGTTTTGCCAACAATTGGCATTTAGTTCATTTAGGCAGTAGAGCGGTGGGTGGTGCTGCGCTAGTTATCGTGGAAGCTACAGCTGTATCGCCAGAAGGAAGAATCTCTATTGGCGATTTAGGGATTTGGAAGGATGAACAAATTGAAAAGTTAAAGGAAATAACCGATTTTCTTCATGATAATGGCACTATTGCTGGCATCCAGCTTGCACATGCTGGTCGGAAGGCGAGTTTCGACATTCCTTGGGAAAATCTACATCAATTGAGCGAACAAAGTGGGGGTTGGGAAACAGTATCTGCTAGCGCTGAAATATTTAATCCAACAGATAAAATACCAATTGCTTTAGATCGTATTGGTATCGAGAAGGTTAAATCAGATTTTAAATCAGCCACGCTACGAGCGATTAAAGCCGGGTTTAAAATCATTGAAATCCATGCTGCTCATGGTTATTTATTGCATCAATTTTTATCGCCAATAAGCAATCGTAGAACAGATGAATACGGAGGGAGCTTTGAAAATAGAGTAAGGTTATTATTAGAAACGGTTGAACATGTACAAGAGGTTTGGCCTGAGGAAAATCCATTATTTGTACGCATTTCGGCTACAGACTGGGCTGAAGGAGGTTGGACAATAGAAGAATCCATTCAATTATCAGTACTCCTAAAAGCGAAGGGGGTTGATGTGATTGATACCTCATCTGGCGGATTAACTTTAGCACAAGAAATTCCGCTTTCAGCAGGATATCAAGTTCAGTTTGCCTCAGCCATTAAAAAAGAAGCCGATATTTTAACGGGAACAGTTGGTTTAATCACTACCGCTCAGCAAGCTGAAACTATTTTACAAAAAGAAGAAGCAGACTTAATATTCATTGCTCGAGAGCTCTTAAGAAACCCTTATTTTGCACTTCACGCAGCGTTTGAATTAGACGATGATGTAAAATGGCCTTCGCAATACGAACGCGCTAAGCTTAAAAAAAGATAAGTTATTTTTATATTTACCTATTAAATTAAAACTATGTTAGATAAATTAATGGCTGCACAAGGGATGGCGGCAGAGATAAAAAAAAGATTGGATACCATTTCTGTTTTTGGTGAAGTGGAGGGTGGAGCAATACGTGTTACATCAACCGGAAATAAAGCCATTACAGCAATAGAAATTGATGAAGAGTTTTACAAGCAAGCAGATCGGGAAGAATTAGAAGAGCTCTTACTTACGGCCGTTAACAAGGCATTAGTACAAGCAGATCAGGTAAGTGCTACAGAAATGCAGGCCGCTACAAAAGATATGCTTGGTGGTTTAGGGGGGATGTTCAAATGAAATATACCTATTACGGCCAATCTAGCTTCTTGTTAGAAACGGAAACAAAAAAATTGTTATTCGACCCTTTTATATCACAAAATCCATTAGCGGCGAAGATAGATATTACTAAAATTGAAGCTGATTATATTTTAATAAGCCATGGTCACGGAGATCATGTTGGTGATTTAATTAGTTTGGCAAAACAAACCAAGGCTACTATAATTGCTATTCCAGAAGTAATTGGCTGGGTGATGAAGCAAGGGGTAGAAAGCGTACATCCAATGAATTTTGGGAAATACAAATTTGATTTTGGAACAGTGCGTATGGTTTGGGCAACTCATTCGGCTGGTTTACCAGATGGTAGCTATGGCGGTAACCCTGCGGGTTTCGTTTTAGAAATAGATAATAAGCAGATTTATTTTGCTGGCGATACAGGTTTAACCATAGAAATGAAGTTATTGGCCGATTTATACAAACTTGATTATGCGATATTACCAATCGGAGGAAATTATACAATGGATGTAGACGATGCTGTAATTGCTGCAGATTACATTAATTGTAGCAAAATTATTGGTGTACATTATGATACCTTTCCGGTGATTGAAATCGACTCGAAAGCTGCCGTAGAAAGTTTTAAAAGAGCACAAAAGCAATTGTTATTGCCAGCTATTGGCGAAATGATAGTATTATAAAAACAGAAGGGCTTCAAATTTTGGAGCCCCTTCTGTTTTATTTCGGTTTTTTGGTCGTTTTATTCGCTTTATAACGCATGTCTGCTGTACCGTCTTTTTTTGTTGGACCAGCTACTTTACTCACTTTGTTTGCTTTATAGCGCATATCTGCCGTACCATCTTTTTTAGTTGGGCCAGCAGCAACGGCTACTTTTTTAGCAGTAACTGGAGCAGCAACCTTCACTTTAGCTGCATTATTTACAGATTTTTTAACTTCCACCTTTGTAGCCACTTGCGCACTTTTAACGGTTTGCTTCGTTTTTGTAGCTACTGGTGTTTGTGCAAAAGAGGCACTTAAACTCATCATTGCAATAGCAATAATACTGGTTAATTTTCTCATATATATCTATTTTAAAGTAACGCTTTTAACACCTCAGCAAGGCTTATGGTTTTACCTTGCGGATCAAAATAAGCTCCTGTTAACAATCTATCTCGCTCATACGTTTCGTCGAGAGCCAATTTACCATCTTTATAAAACAGCTTTCTTGAGCCATGTAATTTATCCCATACATAATTTTTCTTTTCAAGCAACTGTTTATTGACATAATAAGACTTCCATTCCCCAACTTTATAACCTTTATTGTAATTCCCCTCTTCTTTTACATTTCCATTTTGGAAAAGTAGGTAGGCGCCCTTTCGTTCCAGCAAATGTTTATCCGCAAAAGAAATCTTTTCTTGCAGAACATCCTTTTTATCATACAGATTAAGGACAAAAAAATTACCTTCTTTTTTTACTTCTTGTCTCCATTTAGAGCGAATAGGGTCTGTTGAAAATCCTTTTGCTCTTTGATACAAGGTGGTAGTGTCTTGCCTATAATTGTCTACTTGTTGTGCAAAAGCCAAGCCTCCGCTGCAAAAAAACACTAAAAAAATTAATCCCTTACCCATGTTGTGTTAGTTTAATGTGCTGCTAGCCAATTATTGCCTTCCCCGATCTCAATTTCAATAGGTACCTGTGTTTTAATCGCAGTTTTCATCCGATGTGTAATAATTGCTTTCATTTGTTCGACCTCTGTTTTTAGAACGTCGAAAACCAACTCATCGTGTACCTGCATGGTCATTTTCGAATTTAATTTTTGCGCAACCATATCCTTGTGAATATTAATCATCGCAATTTTAATCAAATCGGCTGCCGAGCCTTGTATAGGCGCATTAATTGCATTTCGTTCGGCAAAGCCTCTTACGGTCATGTTCGCCGAGTTAATGTCTCTTAAATAGCGTCTTCGGCCCATTATGGTCTCCACAAATCCATTTTCGCGAGCAAAGTTCATTGTGTCGCTCATGTAGCGTTTAATGCCTGGATATTGAGTAAAATACTGCTCTATAATTTCAGCTGCTTCTTTTCTAGGGATGTTTAAATTTTGTGATAAACCGAATGCTGATTGACCATAAATAATCCCAAAATTTACAGCTTTTGCATTCCTTCGTTGAGTAGAATCTACTTCTTCAATGGGTATTCCATATACTTTCGCTGCGGTTACAGTATGGATATCGATGCCTTTATTAAACGCATCAAGCATGTTTTCTTCTTTACTAATTTCGGCAATAATGCGCAGCTCGATTTGCGAATAATCGGCAGATAATAGTACATGATCTTCATCTCTTGGAATAAATGCCTTTCGTACTTCTCTTCCGCGCTCGGTACGGATGGGGATGTTTTGTAAATTCGGATTATTAGAGCTTAGTCTTCCCGTTGCGGCAACCGCCTGATTAAAGCTTGTGTGCACTCTTCCCGTTTTTGGGTTAACCAACAGTGGCAATGCATCAACGTATGTTGATTTTAACTTCTGAAGCTGTCTAAAGTCCAATATATCTTTAACGATATCATTTTTAGCAGCTAAATAGGTTAACACATCTTCACCTGTTTGATATTGCCCGGTTTTGGTCTTTTTTGCTTTGGGATCTAATTTTAAATGATCAAAAAGAACCTCGCCTAATTGTTTTGGAGAGGCAAGATTAAACTTAAGTCCTGCTTTCTCATACACACTTGCTTCGGCCTTCGTAATTTCGTGTTGTAGCTCAATAGAATAGGCGTTTAAGGTGTCAATATCAATTTTAACGCCTTCTTTTTCAATATCGGCCAAAACATAGATTAGAGGGTTTTCGATATCTTCAGCAAGCTTAGCGGCATTTCGTTCGTTAAGCATAGGCTCAAAAATAGTAGCTAGTTGTAGAGTAACGTCTGCGTCTTCAGCCGCATAATCTACCACTACTTCTACGGGCACATCTCTCATTGTACCTTGGTTTTTTCCTTTAGCGCCAATTAATGTGGTTATCGAAATGGGCGTATATCCTAAATAATTCTCTGATAAAACATCCATGTTATGGCGGGTATCGGGATCAATTAAATAGTGCGCCAACATGGTGTCGAACAGCTTTCCTTTTACTTGAATATTGTACCACTTTAGTACCAGCATATCGTACTTGATATTCTGACCTATTTTAATGATATTCTCTGATTCGAATACAGGTCTAAATTCTTCTAAAATAGCTTGCGTAATAGCCCTGTCCTCGGGTAGTGGAATATAATAACCTTCACCGTGTTTAATGGAGAAAGATAACCCCACCAAATCGGCAAGATTAGCATCAGTCCCAGTAGTTTCGGTATCGAAAGAAATACGTTCTTGTTTTAACAATTGGGCAATTAGTGAACTTCGCTCATCATAATTGCCAACTAAAAAGTATTCATGTGCGGTATTTGAAATGTTTTTCGCATCAATTGGTGTGTCGAACAACGAAGGTTGAGAAGGTGGGCTGGGAACATTATTTCCGAATAAATCTTGTTGCTGATTAATGGTCGATTTAGCTTCGTTTACACTAAATTCGTCTCCAAAAACACGTTTGCCAATGGTTCTGAACTCGAGTTCAGCAAAAAGGGGTTCTAATAACTCCCTACTAGGTTCTTCAATCATCAATGATGCTTCATCGAAAGCGATAGGGACATTTAAAATGATGGTAGCTAATTTTTTTGACACCAATCCTTGATGTGCAAAATTTTCGATATTTTCTCGTTGCTTTCCCTTTAGTTCATGTGCATTAGCAATGATGTTTTCCATACTGCCGTATTGCTTAATTAGCAATTTTGCTGTTTTTTCGCCAATACCAGGTATTCCTGGAATGTTGTCAACCGCATCGCCCCAAAGGCCTAAAATATCGATTACCTGCTCAACTCTTTCTATTTCCCATTTTGCCAAAACTTCTTTAACACCCAAAATTTCCATCTCGTTACCCATGCGTGCAGGCTTATAAATAAAGATATTGTCTGATACTAACTGTGCAAAATCCTTATCGGGTGTCATACAAAACACAGTAAAACCTTCCTTTTCGCCTTCTTTTGCTAAAGTTCCAATAATATCATCGGCTTCGTAACCATCAACAGTAATTACAGGGATGTTAAAACCCTCAATTAATCGAAATACATAAGGTAAAGCGGCCGACAAATCTTCTGGCATGGCCTCCCGATGGGCTTTATAGGCTTCGAAATCAGTATGTCGCTCTGTAGGGGCCGAAGTATCGAACACCACAGCAATATGACTTGGTTTTTCCTTTTTAAGCACTTCCATTAAGGTGTTGGCAAACCCCATTACAGCCGAGGTGTTTACCCCACTAGAGGTAAAACGAGGGTTTTTGCTCAGGGCAAAGTGCGCTCGATAAATAAGCGCCATTCCATCTAAAAGGAAAAGTTTCTTCATAATTTTGATTACACAGATTTAAAAGATTACACCCACATATGTTTCGATGTAATGTAAAGTTAAGAATAGCAGTTAAATTTGATAAGGTATTATGTTTTATTTTTAGATTTACAACAATTTTAGAAGTCATTACGTTAGCATACCAGATGAAGAGAATTAATTTAATCGTACTAATAATATCTCTGCTTTCTTTTTCGACAAGGGCACAAGATGCAATCGTAATAAATGAAGGTAATTTTATTCGGGGGGTAATTAAAGGAACTAACTATAGTGTGGTCGCTTTGCAAAAGGACGATCAAACGGTTGTGCAATACCAGGCAAAGGATATCGAATCGTTTATATGGAATGGCGAAACTTACGTAAGCAAACCTATCTTGGTTAAAAAAAAGCTAGAAATCCGGTTCTTTAAATTAATTGAAAGCGGTACAGTAAATTTGTATTCATTTGGAGATAAGAAAGTAACCGAACAAGCACAGCCCACAAAAGTAAAAGTGAGGCCATCATTCGGTGTAGGTATGGGTACTGGAGGGTTTGGTGGAGGTTTAGGGGGTGGAATAAGTATTGGTGGAGGTGGCCGTAGAGACAACGAACCTGTAACGAACCCTACCAATGGCAAGGTGTTTTATTTTATCGAAAAACCTGGATCTGGACCGATGCAAGAAGTTCCTTTAGAAAACACAAATGCATTAAAAGCTATCTTATTGCAAAAACTAACAAACGACGAAGACCTTACTGAACGGATTAAAGCAAGTGAGGGGTTTACAGACCTTAATTTGATTGCCTTTGTTAAAGCCTATAATGTAGGGCATAAGTAAAAGGTTACCTCGCAACGCATCCAATTACATGATCGTTCACCATGCCGGTAGCTTGCATAAAAGCATAGCAGATAGTAGTTCCAAAAAATTTGAAACCTCTTTTTTTCATGTTTTTGGCTATTGCATCTGATAGTTCAGTTCGGGCTGGAATACCTCCGCTTTTAAAATCATTTACAATCGGTTTTTGACCTGGAATAAAGCCCCATATAAAATTAGAAAAAGATCCAAATTCATGTTGAATTTCCATAAATAACTGAGCGTTTTTAATCGTAGAATTAATTTTAAGTCGATTTCGGATAATTCCTTCGTCAAGCATCAATCGTTCTACATCGTCTGCTGTTAAAGCGGCTACTTTTTTCACATCAAATCCTACAAAAGCCTTACGATATCCTTCTCTTCGACGTAAAATAGTAATCCAACTTAAACCTGCTTGAGCACCCTCTAAAACCAAGAATTCGAATAAAATCTTATCGTCGAAGACCGGTTTGCCCCATTCTTCGTCGTGGTACTTTATGTAAAGCGGGTCAGATCCGCACCAGTGGCATCTTTTAAGAGTTTCTTGCATCATATTTCTCCTCCAGATAGCTCGTCCCAATACTCAACTGCCCTACGGTAATGAGGAATAACGATAGAACCTCCAACTAAGTTGGCAATCATAAATATCTCATTCATTTCTGCAGCGTTAACGCCTTCGTTATGGCATTTCTCTAAATGATATTTGATACAATCGTCGCAACGTAATACCATAGATGCTACCAGACCTAACATTTCTTTTGTTTTTACATTCAGAGCTCCATCAGCATAAGTGGTGGTGTCTAAAGCAAAAAAGCGTTTAATGTTAGTGTTTGATGTTTCCATTATTCTATCGTTCATTTTTGTACGATAGCTATTAAATTCTTCTACTAGTTTTCCCATTTTTTAAGAATAGAATGAGTGATTAAATGATGCTAAAGCTCCTCAAGTGGATTCCAAAATACTTTTTTGAAATCTTTAACTTTATCGTTTTCAACTTTTATACCTTCTTGTTCTAATAATTGCTGCATTAATTCGGGTGGTGAAAAATGAAATTTACCCGTTAGTAAACCACTGCTGTTTACAACTCTATGAGCAGGTACTTTTGGGTGGGCTATACCAGCATTGCTCATTGCATACCCCACCATTCGTGCCGAGCCTCCTGCACCTAGGGCTTTGGCAATAGCACCATAAGAACATACCCGTCCTTTGGGAATTAATCTTGCGATTTCAAAAACTTGCTCATAAAATGACGCTTCCATCAGGCAAAAGAAAATTGAATATAATTGATATTTTTATCGTGTTTTAAATAAATTCGTTCATAGTGTGTTTTAATAGACAACACGTTGTCTGCAAACTCAGATTTATACAAATCAGATGTATTTTTATGTGCAATTAAGGCCAATTCCTCAACTTTTTCACAGGTATAGGCATATAGACCATCATTGTCAGTTTTTAAATTCACTTTACCCCCAGGTGTTAATAGTATTTTGTATTTAGCCAAAAACCCTGGAAAAGTTAAGCGTTTTTTTTCTCTGCTTAATTGAGGTTGTGGATCTGCAAAAGTAATCCATATTTCATCAATTTCTCCGGTTTCAAAATATTCCAAAATATCTTCAATCTGTATTCTCAAAAAAGCTAGATTAGCAATTCCTTCATCAACGCCAGTACGGGCTCCTCTCCAAATTCGATTTCCTTTTAGGTCTATCCCTATAAAATTTTTTTCCGGAAAAAGTTTAGCCAGATTTACAGCATATTCCCCCTTTCCACAAGCCAATTCTAAAACAATAGGTTGGTTATTTTTAAAGTGGTCTTTTGCCCATTTTCCTTTCAATACCTTACCCAAATGCAATTGGTATACGTTAGGGAAGGTGTCTATTTCTGAGAATTTTCTTAATTTATCTTTGCCCACATTTTAAATTTTAGCGAAAACAAAAGTAAGGTTTGTAATAATCTTTATATAATTTAATTTTTACACCCCTAAAGCATTAACTTCAAGCGAAAATCGATACCATTATACCTAGTAAAAACTATTAACCGATGAAGCAACCTCTCTTAGCGATTTCGCTATTTCTAACCTCTTTTTCAGTGGTGGCGCAACAAGAAATAAGCTACGAACTAAGTTTTCCAAATGCCATTCATCACGAGGCAGAAGTTACGATTCAGATTCCAAATGTCCCACCTGGACCGTTAAAAGTTAGGATGAGCCGTTCATCACCAGGAAGATATGCAACACACGAATTTGGAAAAAACGTATATAAATTTCAGGCTTTTGATGGGCAAGGGAAAAAACTCATCGTTCATCAGCCAGCTGGCGACGAATATACAATCCCGACACATGGCAATACTGTAAAAATATCCTATACTTTATTCGGAAATTGGATTGATGGCACGTATGCAGGTTTCGACGAAACGCATGCGCACATGAATATCCCAGCAACTTTTGCTTTTCCGATCGGGATGGATAAAAGACCGCGCACCGTAAAGTTTAACTACAAGGATAAGCAAAATTGGAAGGTCGCAACACAGCTCAAACCCTTAGAAAATGGCATATATTATGCGCCAAATTTCCAATATTTTATGGATAGCCCGATTGAACTGGCTGCTTATCATAGCGCTAGTTGGCAAGTGAAAAGCCCAGTAGGCAAGGTACAAACCATACATGTTGTTTCTCATTCAAAAGATAATCAAAAAGCAGTCGATGATTATGCTGAAATGATAAAGAAAATGGTTGATGAGCAAATTGCTGTTTGGGGCGAATTACCAACATTTGATTATGGGAATTATTATTTTATTCATGATGTATATCCAGATTATGCTGGTGATGGGATGGAGCATCGTAATTCTACCGTAATCGTACAACGAACGCCTAAAATAGCAGGTTTTGAGGCCAATCTTTTAGGGACGTTTTCGCACGAATTTTTTCACAGTTGGAATGTAGAGCGCTTACGGCCAAAAACCTTAGAACCATTTAATTTCGAACACACTAATATTAGTGATGAATTGTGGCTTGCAGAAGGCTTTACCCAATATTATGGTAATTTATTATTAACACGCGTAGGATTTAGGACTACAGACCATGCTGCTCAAACTTTTAGTGGAATTGTTAATACAGTATTAAATTCTCCTGGGGCGAAAGATTTCTCTCCGATACAGGCAAGTCGTTATGCGGTATTTGCAGATGCAGGTGTAGCCATAGATCAAACAAATAAAGGCAATATCTTTACTTCATATTATACCTATGGGGCATCGGTAGCCTTAGCACTAGATTTACAACTAAGAGCCGATTTTAAGCTTACACTCGATGATTATATGCGTGCACTTTGGAAAGCCCATGGAAAGCCAGAAATCCCTTATACGGTTGCGGATCTAGAGAAAACATTAGCTTCTCTTACTAAGAATCCTGTTTTTGCTGCTGATTTCTTTAAAAAGTATGTTTATGGAACAGAAAAAAATGATTACGCAAAGTTATTATTGAATGCGGGTTATGTGCTGCGTAAGGCTAGTCCGAATACGGCTTATACAGGTTTAGGTAAATTAACATTCGAAAATGGGAAGGCCGCCGTAGGACAAACCATGATTGGTAGCCCAGCCTACTTAGGAGGGTTAGATTTTGGCGCCACTTTGTTAACTATGGATGGGGTTGAGATTAATGACCAAAAGGATTTAAATAAACTAACAGAATCACATAAACCAGGACATCAGATAAACATTACTTACAGTTATTATGGTGAAGAGAAAAAAACAACACTTACCTTTAGTGAAAATCCAGTGCTTGAGGTGGTTGCAATTGAAAAAACAGGTGGAACCTTAACCCCTGCAATGCAATCGTTTAGAGATAAATGGTTAGGCACACAAATAAAAAAATAAATTAATAAAAAATAGAACAAATGAAGAAATCAATTTACACCTTATTCTTGTTGTTAACGGCTTCTATAGCTTTTGCTCAAGACATTAATAAAATCATTAGCAAAGAATATGTAGACCATTTGATTAAAACGTTGAGCAGTGATGAAATGCAGGGCAGAAGAACGTTTACGCCAGGTATTGATAAGGCTGCGACTTTTATTGAAAGCGAGTTTAAAAAAATAGGACTGAAACCATTAATAGGAGCAGAGGGCTATCGCCAAACGTTTTATAAATATCAATTCAAACCAGTTTCTACAAAAGTAATTATTGATGGTCAAGTGATTGAAAGTAGTAATATTGCTGTAATCGCTAATAACAGTGAGCAACTTTCGTTCGATCAAAGCAATGGGGATGGCTGGATTAAGTTGGACACAGATAAGGATTTTTCTACTCAATATAGAGCATTAGCTAGAAGTGGAAAAAAGCAACTCATTTTGGTTGATGCAAAGTTTACGGAAGACTTTAATCGGCTAAAAACGACTATTGGTAGACCCCTCGACGAAAAGGACCTCATTCCTGCAAAACCTGGAGCGTTAGTTTTTGTATTGAACAAAAGTAATATTGATAAGGGTTTTTCAGTTGAATTAAAGAATACAATTGTTAAAATGCCATTATTTAATGTTGCAGGCATTATTCCAGGCAAATCGAAAGCAAAAGAATTGGTTGTTTTTGGTGGGCATTATGACCATATGGGTATTGTAAAAGCAAAAGATGGGGATAGCATTATGAATGGTGCCGATGATGACGCTTCTGGTACCTCGGCCATGATTGCTTTAGCAAAATATTATAAAGCACTAAACAACAATGAGAGAACCTTAATTTTTGTTGCCTTTACAGGTGAAGAAATGGGCATGTTTGGTTCAAAATATTTCTCGCAGCAATTAAATCCGGATGATGTAGTGGCAATGTTTAACATCGAAATGATTGGCAAAGACAGTAAATTTGGTAAAAACACAGCTTGGGTTACAGGCTATGAGAAATCAGATCTTGGAAAGATTTTGCAAAAAAACCTCGAAGGCACCGAATTTACCTTCCATCCAGACCCATACCCCACACAAAATTTATTTTACCGAAGTGATAATGCAACGTTAGCCGCTTTAGGTGTTCCCGCCCATACCATTAGTACTGATATGATCGACATTGATAAACATTATCATCAAGTTACTGATGAATATAAAACACTCGATGTAGAAAATATCCTTTCTACCATCAAAGCCATTGCTAAAAGTGCGGTAAGTATTGTAAAAGGAATTGATACACCCTCACGTATCCCAAAATTAACCGCCAATAGGTAATTCCATTACATAATCATTCATAAAGAAACCGTTACCGATGTCTAGGTCAACGGTTTCTTTTATATTAAAGCCAGCCTTTACGTAAAAATCTTTTGCGTTATTGTTCCTATTAACGTTTAACTGGAGTGTTTTTCCTCCTTCACGCACAGCTAAATTAACAACCTCATTAATCAATATTTTACCCACACCTTTTCCATGCATTTCGGGTAAAACATAGAGTTTATGCAATTTATAGGCTTTATTTGAGGAATCGATAATTGAAAACCCCGCAAAGCCAACATCTTTTCCATTTTCTGAAGCGATTAAAAAAACATGTCCATTCTGAAATTGGCTCAACAATTCGCCCTTATTATACATTTTATCTAGCATAAACCTTAATTGTGCTTCGCTGATGTAAGCGCTATAGGTTTGTGGCCAAATTTGTTCGGCCAAATTGCTTATAATAGAAATATCTTCTTCTTTTGCTTTTCTTAAAATGATCATAATAACTCGCTCAAAAACAAATATTCAGTAGTAAAATTAAAAGTAACGAAACCATCGTTTAGTACTACAAAGTCCCCATTATCTTCTGGCCTTAAATTGCTGGTTTCAAAGTAAGAGATAATATCGATATGGAAAATTGTCCCTTTGGGTTTCCATATGCTAAAACCTGGTTTAACGGCATAGCTCTTTTCCGTTTCTGTAAACAATACAATATTTATATCGGGTAAGAAGGCCGCCAAATCATCAAATTTATTTTCAATACTGATGATGTTTACCGCTGGATAGCGTTCTGAAATTAAGTATTTAACTGCAGTTGGCAGGTTTTCTATACCTGCATATATAAACTTTGTGTTTTCTTGGATCTCTAATGCGTTATCTACTCCAATAACGACATCGATTTTAATTCCTAAAGAAAGGGCTTTCTCGTACTCGCTTGCTGCCACCATTATGGTTGGGCTCCATTCTAATAATTGGCCTAAACTTTCTTCATCAAAGTTGCCTAAATGATGAATATATAAGGCTGGTTCCTGTTTTTCTCTTACAATGTGATGTGATGACATAGTGCGAATATAATAAATTGTCAAAGCTATTGCGTAATTTAGAGCATGAGTAAATTTGAAACTTCTAAAGAAGCAGGCCAGCATTTGCGCCTAGCTGGCTTGGTTGGTAATTGGGAGGGTAGCACCCGTACTTGGTTTGAAAAGGATATCCTAGCGGATGAATCGCCCATGCGTGGAAAAATAAACTTGATACTAGAGGGTCGGTTTTTAAACTACGAGTATGAAGGGGTACTAAATGGAAAACCTTATCAGGGCAAAATGTTATGGTCTTATGACTTGGGAAATGAAAAGTGCCAATGTAGTTGGGTAGATACTTTTCATATGGGCACGGGGATATTGCAATCTGAAGGCCAAGCTACAACAAATGGATTCGAGGTAACAGGTAAATATGGGTGGATTGGTATCCCAGAAGCCTGGGGATGGAGAACGGAAATAGAAATCATTAATTCTGATCAACTTATTATTCGAGCATTTAACATTTCACCAGAAGGCGATGAAGCTAAGGCAACGGAAACAATTTATCACAGAATTTAATTTCTTTTTTGTTATTTGACTCGTTTAGTTTTCTCAGAAACGCTTGTTGATCTAGATACAGCATAAACGATCCCTCCAGCAGATATTTGATAACCAGTTGAAATTGAATACAGTATTTTTTCTTGAATGACGCCTGTCGCGTTATCAATTACATACGTGCCGTTTTGATTGGTATTGAGCAATTTTGTAGTAATTGAACTCGTAAATTTAATAATGGAGGTTTTTTCAGTAATATCTTCTACCCAAAACTTGGTAATGAGCCTTTGCTTATCAATTTCAACTGAATCTCCCCATGAAAAATTCTTTTTTATACGAGGATTATACGTAAAATCTGCAATTATACTCAATAAAGTTCCCTTTTCGAAAGCTTCAGGTTGTAAGCCAGCAAAAGCAACTAAAGTATCTGTTGCCATTTCAGCTTTATAATCTGTATAAGATTGAATTACACCATACTTATTTACTTGAACATCAACGGGTTTATTTAACATGAAATCTAAGGCTCTTAAAATTAGAGAAGAAGAGTCGCTTTTCACATCAGAGCTATGATATAATTTTTTACCCATAGCATCAATTTCGTTTTGCATGTTTTTAATTTTCACATTAAATGTAAACCCTCTTTCACTTGCTAAAGTAGTTGTGTATGTTTTCGTTGCTGTTGAAACGGTATTTATATTTAGTGTTTGTTTGCCACGTTGAACAATTGCTCTAGAATTAGTTAAAATCTCTGTTTGATACTCTTCCCCGAGTTTAAATTTAAACACACGGTGGCCTTCTTGTGCTGTCGCAGCAAAATTCATTAAAATAAGCAGCAATAATACGGCAGCCTTTAAATGAGAATGTTTTTTGTTATCCATGAATGATTAAATATCGTAGCTAATTTAGTAGAGTATGATTGTTTAGTTTGAACCAATAGGAAGCCTAATGTCTGGCATCGCAGGTATTGGAGGTATTGGAGGTAATACTGGCACTATTGGTAAATTAAGTGTTGTTGAAAATGTTGAAGTTGGTGCAGGCGCTCCTGTGGGTGGTGCTGGAGGTGGTGCTGGAGCTGCTGGAATAGCAGGCATTACACCTAGGCCAGTTATAGTTGGTGTTGGGGGTACAAGTGGAGCAGATAATACCTGTACAGGGGGAGCAACTGGTACAGTAAGCGCAGGAGCGTTTACGGCATTTACTCCAATAGTAGGCCCTACTTGCGGTGTAGGTACTGGTACTGGTGTGCCATTATTTGAGGCATTGTTTCTTGAAGTTTGTGCTTTAGCACCCATTGATGCTGCAACTACCAGTAACATTAAAATTAATTTTTTCATAACTGTTGTTTTTATCTAACGGGTTTTAAAATTAGTCATTAATTTCTGATAATCAATCCATTTTCTCCGCCCCTAAAATTTTTAGGCGTACGTTCGTCTCTTTGTTTTTTATTTTCTTCTTTACTTAGCCTATCTATTCTATCTCTTCTACTTTCAATTCTCTTTCCTAAGGAAATAGGTAGGCCTAAGGATCCAATGTACTGGATGCGATCACCTGAGTATTTGGTTAAATTAAATATACCAAACCCAAAGGTTAGTGCCGACCCTCTAATTGGCCTAACACCACTTGAAAAGCCCAAGTTCATTCCAGACCATTCTGCATTTAAATTAATTTGGCGTACGACTTCGTAAGAAACATTGGCAAAAAAACCTGTTCCAAACCTTCCTTTTCCATTTCTCTCGTCCCAGGGGCTTTTATATAGAAAACGACCAACACCATAGCCAATCGTATAGCCTAACCCAGAGTAACCGGCTGATCTAGACCTTACAGATTGAACTGCGTGACTAAAGGCGACATAATAAGATGCGTCTGGTGCATCTGAAATTTTAGCATCAGCAAAAAGAGATAATGCACCTACCGAAATGCTGCTTCCTTTAAAAATTTGTCGGCTTAAGATTAAGTTAAATGAAAAATCTTTAAAGTCGTCTACTCTTGAAATATTTATACTGGCCGATGCATTTACATATTTTTTTGGGTCTCCACCACTAATTCCTACTGCAGCTACTAAATCACCCACATTAGGATCAACATACATTGTAGGAAATACCCCGCCAATTACACCAAAAATATAGGTTGAGTTCCCTCCTCCCCATCCAGATGGCGTCATTAAACTTTGTACGCTATTGTTTGGCAATAAAACTTGCCCGCTAAAGTTAGTTGGTCCTTTTTCGGCTATTAGGGAATCCATTTTCATTCTTAGCCCAGACTCAAAAATATTTTGGGCCCCTGCAGTTTTTGGAAATAGAAAAATGACCCCCAAAAACAAAAGAGTACTAATTTTAATTAAACCACGGATTCTATTTTCCTTGCTCATAAAACGAAATGTATAAATTGCTTCTACTATTTAAAATTAAAACCCCATATAAATATATAGCTTTTGCACACATTTATTCATAATATCGCGCAAAGCTATAATAAAAATTTATAATCAATTAATTATTACTACATAAATCTACTCGGATAATGCTGTAAGTCAAGGCGTTTAATTATTAATTAACAATCATGCGTCGACTAAATTTCAAGTATAAGGGTTAACATTTACTGCTTATAATCAAATCTTATACCAGTTGTTTTCTTTAGGATCATTATTTGGTTAGGCTAGGATAAGTCACATAAAAAAATGCCACGACATTATGATAGCTAAAATTGATATATTTACGTTTTAGTATCAATTTTAACTATATGACCTTAGTACAACTTGAATATATCGTTGCGGTAGATACCTACAGGAGTTTTGTAATTGCAGCAGATAAGTGTTTTATTACACAACCTACGCTGAGTATGCAAATTCAAAAACTAGAGGAGTTTTTGAATGTAAAAATATTTGATAGAAGTAAACAACCTGTAGTACCAACAGAAATTGGAGCTCAAATTATAAATCAGGCTAGAACGGTTCTTCAAGAGAACCAAAAGATTAAAGAACTCATCAATAGCCAACAGCATGACATTACTGGCGAGCTAAAAATAGGCATTATACCTACCATAGCACCTTACTTACTTCCAGAGGTGATTGCGGCTATGCTCGAAAAATATCCCGGGCTTAAGTTATTAATCTGGGAATATACAACTGAAGATATTATTCATCATTTAAAGACAGGAGTAATTGATTGCGGTATTTTAGCTACTCCTTTGGTTGATCTAAATATCATTGAGGCGCCACTCTATTACGAGAATTTTGTAAGCTATATTAGCAAGAATAGCAAACTCTATAAAAAGAAAACAATAGATCCGGATGATTTAGCAGATGAAAATATCTGGTTATTAAATGAAGGACATTGCATGCGGTCTCAAGTATTAAGTATTTGCCGATCTACAAAAAATAATCGTTTGCAATCGCTAACCTACAATACGGGTAGTGTAGAAACCTTAATTAGAATGGTTGATGTAAATGACGGCGCAACTTTATTGCCCGAATTGGCTATTAAAGATCTAAATAATAGGCAGTTAAGTAAAATACGTCATTTTAAATCACCCGAGCCCGTTAGAGAAATTAGTTTAGTTACGCATAAGAACTTTGTTAAAAAGAGAATGCTTAATGCGTTGCGGGAAGAAATTTTAACGATGATACCAAAGCCAATGAAGCAACGTAAAAAGAAAGATATTATTGGGATTTAATTGTTGCCGGTTTTTAGTCCTTCAATACCAACAACTTTTTCTTCTTCCTCTCCTTTTTTAAGCTTCTTTTTCTTTTTTGTGGGGTCGATTCCGCTTAAGCGCTCTTCTAGAACTTTTTCAAATTCAATAACTTGATCTGGTTTTAGCACTGTTTTAATGTTTTTGTTTGTTTCGTTTTGGAGTTTGTAATATTTAGTAAGCTCATCATTATCTACGCCAGCCGCCATCTGCTTTTTATAAATCAATATCTGTTCTTTAGCGATAGAAAAAGCATAATTATAGATTACATTTTTTTGAGTAGGGCTTAATTTCAAACGTTTTTCAAGTTCATCAATATTTTTTTTCGCCAACTCTTCAGCGGTGGGCTGTTTTTGCGCAATACTGGAAAAAATTGCCCCAAAAATCAACACTATCATAAAAATTAATCTTTTCATCGCTTAAACGGTCTAAGGTATACAATCACCAAAACGGTGAACATACAAAATTAAGTAATTATCCTAATAAATCTGCAAAAAAAACCGCCTTATAATGTGAATTACAAGGCGGCTTATTTATCAAGCTAGTTTAACTACAATGCTTTTTTATAGCGTTCTGCAACAGCATCCCAGTTCACTACATTCCAAATTGCAGCTAGATATGCAGGGCGCATATTTTGATATTTTAAGTAATATGCATGCTCCCAAACATCAACCCCAAAAATTGGAGTTCCTTTTACCTCTGCAACATCCATTAACGGATTATCTTGATTCGGTGTTGATGAAATCACTAATTTTTTATCTGCACCAACAGATAGCCAAGCCCAACCTGAACCAAATCGAGTTGCTCCTGCATCTTGAATTTTAGTTTTGAAATCGGCAAATGAACCAAAAGCATCATTAATTGCTTTTGCTAAATCGCCAGTTGGCTCACCACCTTTATTTGGACCTAAAACTGCCCAAAATAGGGAATGGTTAAAGTGGCCACCACCGTTATTGCGAACAGCAGCTGGATATTTTGAAATATTTTTTATTAGATCTTCTATAGCAGCATTAGCTTCTGGCTTGCCTTCTAAAGCTTTGTTTAAATTGGTAACATAAGCTTGATGATGTTTTCCATGGTGAATTTCCATGGTCAATTTATCGATATGTGGTTCTAGTGCGTCTGTAGCGTACGATAACGCAGGTAATTCAAAAGCCATAATATTATTATTTAAGTTTTAAAATGTTAATGTACAAATATAACTCACAAAGGTTAGGTTTTATTCGATTATTTGTCAAATTCTTTACGTTTATCTTTAAAAAAATTAGTCATCAATAATCCGCATTCTTCCTCCAAAACGCCCCCTTTTAATAACGTTTTGGGGTGCAAAATGTTTTGATTTAGCTTTGTAAACCCTCTCTTCTCTTCTTTTGCACCATAAACTATTCTGCTTATCTGCGTCCAATAGCTTGCTCCGGCACACATCACACAAGGCTCAATAGTAACATATAAAGTACAGTTCTTTAAATACTTCCCGCCAAGTGTTTGCGAAGCTGCAGTAAATGCTTGCATTTCTGCGTGCGCCGTAACATCATTTAATTGTTCGGTTAAATTATGCCCTCTACCCACAATTTTACCATTGCTTACCACAATCGCTCCAATCGGAATTTCTTGTAGTTCGAGGGCCTTTTTTGCCTCATTTATCGCCAATCGCATAAAGTGCTCATCTTCTTGGTCGGTGTTTTTATGTTCTTCGAAGGTATAGTAGCTCATCTTACATTAATTTACTGCCATTTGGCACTTTCCTATCAATGGTTGTTAACACAATATCTCCGTTTTCGTCTGCAAAACCAGTGACAAGAAATTCGCTCATAAATTTGCCAATTTGCTTTTTTGGGAAGTTAATTACCCCAGCAATTTGTCGACCAGCCAATTCTTCTTTTTGATAATGCGTTGTGATTTGTGCACTACTCATTTTTATTCCAAATTCGCCAAAATCGACCCTTACTTTATAAGCAGGTTTGCGTGCTTCGGGAAAATCAAAAACCTCGAGTATGGTTCCTATTCTAATTTCTACTTTTTCAAAGTCGTTCCACGTAATTTCTTCCATGTTTAGCATTTTAAATACAAAAATACAATTTAACTCTTAGATATGAGCTGTGAACAGTGTACGCATATCTCAATACACTATACTTTTATTACCTTTACACCATGGTAGAAATCAAGCTAAAAAAAGGAAAAGAAAAGGCAGTTTTACAGCGTCATCCTTGGGTGTTTTCTGGTGCGTTAGAGAAAATTAAAGGCAAGCCCGAAAATGGAGAGGTTGTTAAAGTGTTTAGTGCGAATAACGATTTTTTAGCGTATGGTTATTTCAATAATCAATCTCGTGTAGCCGTTCGCTTATTGGAGTGGGATGAAAGTAAGGATATAAACGACGATTGGTATACTCAAAAAATTAATGCTGCACTTACCTCACGAGCACATCTTCTATTGAGTAAAGACACAAATGCTTATCGATTAATTTTTAGTGAAGCTGATTTTTTACCTGGCTTAATTGTAGATAAATATGCCGATTTTCTCTCTGTACAAATTTTGAGTACTGGGATAGAAAGTGCAAAGGCAACCATTATAGCTATTTTGTGCAAAGCATTAAAACCTAAGGGTATTTTTGACCGAAGTGATGCCACAGCAAGAACACACGAGGGCATCACAGCCGAAAATGGGCTGCTTTGGGGAGAAGCCCCAGCCGAATTTATCGCTGTTAAAGAAAATGGAATTACTTATCATATCAATATTGCTGAAGGACAAAAATCTGGATTTTATTGCGATCAGCGGGATAACCGAAGAATTTTAGCCGAATATGCAAAAGGGAAAAGTGTGCTCGATTGTTTTAGTTATAGTGGTGGGTTTAGCTTAAATGCATTTAAAAATGGAGCAAAACAGGTAACAAGTGTAGACAGTTCGGCTTTGGCCATTGAAACGCTAAAACAAAACCTCGGCCTAAATAAATTTGATAAAAATGAGCATATTGAAATTCAATCTGATGTAAATAAACAGCTGCGTATTTTTAAAGAAGAAGGGAAAAAGTTTGATATTGTTATACTCGACCCACCAAAATATGCCCCATCTCGTTCAGCGTTGGATCGTGCAGCACGTGCGTATAAAGATTTAAATCGTTTAGGCTTATTATTGCTAGAAAGTGGTGGGTTATTAGCCACGTTTTCGTGCTCGGGTGCTGTAGATATTGAAACCTTTAAGCAAATTATTGCTTGGGCTGCATTAGATGCAGGCAAGGAGGTGCAAGTCATTAAACAATTTTCGCAGCCAGAAGATCACCCTGTTCGTTTATCCTTCCCTGAAGGCGAGTATTTAAAAGGATTATTGGTTAGGGTATTGTAACCTAAGTCGTCATCGGATGAATATAAGCATCATGCCTATATTCATCCGATGACGATTTCTAGATTAAAGTTCATCAGAGCTTTCGGGCAATTTTTCATATTCGCCTGCTAAAGCATAACGACCAAAAATAACAAGTCCTATTGCAATAGGAATGAAAATAAGTAAGATAATACCCCATTGTAAGGCGGTATTGGTTTGAGCTATTCCTTCGGGCGATTTACTTACCTTGTCCCATGCCTGAATAAACATAAATATAACGGATGCTGGGCCAAGGATAATCCAAACAATGCCTAAGGTTTTTTTTAATGCGTTCATTTTCTTATAATTAATCGTTAACATTTTCGTCGGTTTTGTTCGATAAATAAACCGCCCCGATAATAAAACTTAATGCTGCAATACCTATTGGATACCATAAGCCGGAAAGTGGAGTAGAGCCTGCAAAACTTGCAATTAAGGTGGCAATGAAAGGTACTAGACCTCCAAAAACTCCATTTCCTACATGGTAAGGTAGTGACATTGAAGTATATCTAATTTTTGTAGGGAACAATTCGACCAAAAATGCTGCAATTGGACCATAAACCATGGTTACCAACAAAATCTGAAAGAAGACAAGTCCTACAAAAATCCAAAAAACCTGCGTACTTAGTTTCTTGTCTTTATAAACCGTTGGAGCATGACCTATTTCTTTATTTACATCGGCGTAAACGGTATCAACCTGCAGCTTTACAAAAGAAGATCCATCAACCAATGAAATTTTACTTGAAGTATTGATCAAACTATCAACACCATCATGAATAGCAGTTTTGGTAATTACTGGCGCTTCTGTACTTTTAATCATGCTTATTTCTACCTCGCTTACATCAGTTTGATCAATAAACATTTGGTAAATTGGTCGATAAAAGATGATACCTAATAGCATGCCGGTGAGCATGATCCACTTTCGGCCCACTTTATCACTCCAAGAACCAAAAACGACAAAGAAAGGAGTAGCAAAAGCAATGGCCCACAGTAAAATATACCTCGAATCGTTAAAATCTACTTTACAGGTATTTTCTATAAAAGACTGCGCATAAAACTGTCCAGTATACCAAATTACACCCTGGCCCATTGTGGCACCAAAGAGGGCAAGTAATACCATTTTGAAGTTACCCTTTTTATTAAAACTCTCTTTTAAGGGGTTTTTAGAAATTTTTCCTTCTGTTTTGAGCTTGGTAAACATTGGCGATTCGTGCATTTTTAAGCGGATATAAATGGATACACCAACCAATAAAATAGAAAGCAAGAATGGAATTCTCCAACCCCAATCTGCAAATGCCTCTGCACCAATCAAATTTTTTGCTAAAACAATAATACCTAATGATAAAAACAAGCCCAAGGTAGCGGTAGTTTGAATCCAACTTGTAAAAAAGCCACGTTTTCCTTTTGGAGCATGCTCGGCAACATATGTTGCCGCTCCACCATATTCGCCTCCTAAAGCTAAGCCTTGAATTAAGCGTAAAATGAGCACCAAAATAGGCGCCGCATAACCTATGCTCGAATAGGAAGGGATTAACCCTATTAAAAAAGTAGATCCACCCATAAGAACGAGCGTTAAAAGGAAAGTATATTTTCTTCCGATAAGGTCTCCCAACCGACCAAAAACTAAGGCCCCGAATGGCCTAACAATAAAACCTGCTGCAAATATGGCTAAGGTATTGATTAGTGCAGAAGCCCCTGAATCGGCAGGAAAAAGTTGGGCGCCAATGATGCTGGCCAAGCTCCCAAAAATATAGAAATCATACCATTCGATTAGTGTGCCTAATGATGATGCTCCAATTACCTTAAAGATGCTGTTTTGTTTGGTCGAGTCGTTCATAATTCTTAAAACTAATGGTTTAAAAGTTAAATTACAACTGCGGAGAGAAAAAGGTTGGCGTTAGGTATATTGCGTATGGCATTTTGGGCGGCTAGGAAACTTCAAACGTACCAAAATACGCTACTTCATGTACTAATAGCGATATCTCTTAAATAAATTGCCCGCCAGAAACTTCTAAGCGCTGTGCATTAACCCATCTTCCCTCTTCAGAACATAAAAAAGCAACCACACCACCGATATCATCAGGCAATCCAACCCTTCCTAGAGCAGTATTGGATGCAATTATTGTATTTATGGCCTCATTGTCGCGCACTATGCCGCCACCAAAATCGGTTTCAATTGCTCCTGGTGCAACTACATTGGCGGCAATTTTTCGAGGACCAAGCTCTTTCGCTAAATATTTTGTAAAAATTTCAATCGCACCTTTCATGGCAGCATATGCACTATATCCTGGTAAAGCGAAACGAGTTAGCCCCGTTGCGAGATTGATTATTCTTCCGCCATCGGCAATAATGAGCAGCAACTTTTGCGTAAGAAAATAAACACCTTTAAATTGTATGTTGTTTAGTAAGTCGAACTGCTCCTCTGTGGTATCGGTAAAGTTTACATGAATTCCAATTCCAGCATTATTAATAAGGAAATCGAAATTTTGTCTACCCCATTTTTCGTTTAGGGCAGTTTTTACCGTCACAGTAAATTCATCAAAAGTTTTAACGCTTGCTGCATCAAATTGAAGTGCAATGGCTTTTTGACCCAAGGCCTCAATTGCAGAAACTACCTCATCGGCCTCTATTTTTTTGCTATGGTAGGTTAAAATTATATCATTCCCCTTTTTAGCTAGTGCTAAAGCCATATTTTTTCCTAAACCGCGGCTACCGCCAGTTACAAGTGCTATTTTTTGTGTTTGCATATTTATTTAATAATTATGCAAATATCAGGCTATTGATAACTTAAAAAATGGTGCTAGTTTCCGATTCTATAATTTTATTGCGGAATTGTTTTGGGGTAATCCCTTCGAACGACTTAAAAAACTTAGTAAAATTTGTGGGTTCATTAAAGGTTAGCTTGTAACTAATCTCGCCAATAGACATTGCTGTTTCCCTTAACATCTTACGCGCTTCATCCATGGTTCTTTCTTCGGCAAAGTGACATGGCGAATAACCGGTAGTTAATTTTATAGTGTTGCTAAAATGGGTAGGGTGAATAAAGAGCAATGCGGCAAAGTCTTTAATTTTATACATCCTATCCTGCTTGCCAGACAAGATTTCTTCAAAATGCTTTTCTAGTAGGTTGAAAAATTTAGCTGTAATTTCATCCTTTCGGGTCAAAATTTTATGCGGAATAGGCATTACTCTTCGTCCCTAAAGTAAACTTTATAATAGTTCATCGATTTATCATCATCAAAGCCTTTTTCAATAAGCTCTTTGTTTCCATGAATGTAGATGTGGAAATTTTTATCAAGTTTAAGAATGCTTTTAAATGCTTTTGCCTGCTTTTTTACTGCAGCATCAGAAATATCGAATGTATCGGCAATAGCCGTATCAAATTCTTCTTCGTAATTTTTTTTATAACTTTTAAACGATTCAATCCCTTCTTTATTAGCAATCACTTCGTTGGCAAACTCATCAATATCAAAACTTTCTTTCTCCTTAAAGTATTTCATAGACCGGTTTAGCAAATCTATTTTATCCGTTTTAGAAATCTCGAAATCATCATCCAGTTTTTGGGTAACAAAATTCTTATACACTCCTAAAACATTTTGCGTCTGGTTGTAATTATCGTTTCTAATTTTAAGCTTTAAAAATTCATCTTTCCAGTAAACGGCATCGGCACTACGGTTGGTTTGGTCTATAACCGCTACTTTATAACCTTCGGCGGCATCGGTATTAAAAATTAAACAGCCCTTATCGAGCTTGCTAATGTTAATTGCTTCCTGCTCATAACTTAAGCCAAATCCGCCTTGCTCTGGATAAACCTTTAAATAACTTTCTTTAGTCTCGGATTTAAAAATACCAATGGCATCGTGTAAATCGCCTTCAATTTGTACGTTTTCAAAAAACACAACATACAGTTCGCCAGATTTTATTTTTGGATGATTTGAAATCTCATATAAATAAGTAGCTAGTTTTTTACTGTTATCATGGAAAATGGCACCATTTGCAAATATTTCGGCCGCGAAATGATATACTTCGTTTAGATTTAGATCGTTATTTGGATGAGCTAAGCGATAAATTTCATTCACCTTTTCATAAGGCAAAAGAAAGTACTGCAGCAATAGCTGATTTAGCATTTCATCCTTAATATGCATCGAATTATCAGATAGCACATAAAACTCGTCCTGTAGTTTATTGCCTATTCGGTGAATGGAAAGTTCGGCTAGCGTGGCTTCTGAAAAAGTTATCATAAATTGTACTTAATGTTGGGCAACAAAAGTAGCTTTTAGCAACGGCTTGATGAAATAGAAAAATCTTATTTGTTGAGCTCTTCGATTTTTGAGATCAGTTGGGCTTCCAATTTATCACTAAAACCGCTAAACGAGGCGGCAACTTTACCGTTTTTATCAATAATGTAAAAAGTTGGAATACTGCTTACGTTGTATTTTTCTTCTAATTTTTTTGGGTCAACGTAAACGGGATAATTCATTTTGTGTTGTTTAGCAAACTTTATAATTGATTCTTTTTTGTCCCACGAGTTTATGCTTACAATTTCGACAGCTGTATTTGCATATTTTTTATGTAAGTTGTTCATCGTTGGTACTGCAAGTATACAGGCCACACAAGAGGTTGCTGTAAAATCTATAAGCACAACTTTACCCTTTAAGTCTTTATTTGATAAAAGCTTGCCACCTGTGTTTTCTAGCATCCAAGCTGGAGCGTCGGTTCCCTTTGCTAATGGCAGTTTGGATACATTTTTCTCTGGTTGATAATCTGCTGGAATTTTAAATTCACTTAAATCTGGAAAATTTTTATCGTTAATTTTATAATTTGTATAGGTTTGTTCCTGCACATAATTAATCATACCCTGTACTTCATAACCGCCCTTGCTTAATGTTCCACGGCTAGAATTTTTAGTGCGTACTGGCAAAAAATTGGACTTGTTTAAATAAATGTCATATATAGTATAATGATGTTCTTTTCTAATCACTGTATCATAAGCTATAATTTTAATATGATGGCAAGGAATTTTATTTAGCAGCGTGTCTGATAAAGTTTTGATGTGATTAGGTTTGTTTACATTAAACTCTTGCATATACTTAAGCCATCCAAATATAGATTTTTCTATATAAAGTGAGTTGTTAGAATCGTTTCGAATAACGTAAGTCTTTTCTTTCGAATCTAATCTTAATAAAGACGCACCATTAAAAACCTCTTTATTTTGTTTCGTAACAAACTCAAATAACTCGGATCTTGTGCCGTCAACAATGTTGTTGCTAAGTTTTGCCTGTAAGGTATCTTTGCTAAATTCTTCTGCAAAAAAATCTTTAGTTGTTCTGGTCGAGGTATAGCTTATATTTTTTATAACGCTAAGCCGTTGAATAGCTTTTTCTAAAATTTGAGCCTTTAAATCAACTGTAAAAAGCATTATTGATACGAAAAATAGAATGAAAATACGTCTCATAAATTTTGTTATATATAATCGAAAAAACGCTTTTTCCGAAAACGCAAAACGAAATTGCCTCAATTTTCCTTTTTTTTCAAAAAATTTAAACTGATTTTAAATACTATTTAAACATTTAAAAAAGAGCACAAAAATTGAATTTTATGCTCTTTTTTATTGCTTTATATTTGCTTAAATGCATCCTTTTTCTTATCTTTAATGTAATAAGTAGGGTGATAAAATCACTACGAAATTGAGAAATTAGAAGTAAGGACTTCAATCTTTCTCTTTTGATTTCCAGCCTTATTATTTATACTAACGCCCTGTTCTATTGTTACCGTAAACCACTTATTGGCTTTCGTGTATTGCTTCAATATATCTGAAGGATAAGAGGACAAAAGGAACTTACCTTCTATAGAAGATAGCTGCTTTAATAGGTTTTCAAAGTCCTGTTCCGAGTATCCATCATAATGTCCGCAATCAGAATTAAAGTAAGGAGGGTCGCAGTAGAAGAAACTTTCTTTAGCATCCCTGCTTCTTATTACGTAAAGAGCGTCAGCACATTCCAAGCAAACATTTTGTAATCTAATCGCCATCTCCTCAGTAAACCTTTCTTTATTATTGTTGATCTTTTTAACTAACGTTGATTTACTCTTATCGTAACCGAATGAGCCATCCAACTGTGAACTAAAGCTCTGAGTAGATAAAATCCATATTGCCCACGCTCTTTTAATCTCATCAAACATATCAGGAAAATTGTATATCACTGATGCCTTACGGTGCAAATCCCTGCTATGGGTTGATATTCTAATCTGTGTTTCTAGCGCCACAAAATCGTTTTGAACTACTTTATAGAAGTTCATAAGCTCGCGATTTGTATCATTAATCACTTCTACTGAAGATGCATTCTTGGCATAGAAGATAGCTGCACCGCCTAAGAAAGGCTCACAATAGAGAGTGTGTTCAGGTATGAGGCTGATGATTTTTGTTGCTAACTTTTGTTTACCGCCATAGTAGCTAATCGGCGTTTTTAAATTGATCTTTCCCATTTTTCTTTGTGTATTTTTGTTAAATTTGTATTCTCAAGACATAATAAATGCACGACTATCGACTATCGGCTTACGCCTTCAGCATGATGCTCGTGCATTACTTTTTTATGTCTTGAGAAACTAGGAAAGGGCTGGAGGCGTTCTTTATAGGCCGCTTACTGGCTCAGGCTCTTCTAGGAGCTTCGCAAAGCCGAAGTAGTTGTTTGCTGACTTGAATTCAAAATCTTCAAACCTGAATTTACCGTGACTAATCTCTATCGATTCCGCTAGTATTGTCTCAAGCTCGGTTTTAAATTTGTTCCAATTATCATCTGTAGTTGAAATTTGTTTTGGGTCACCTTCCTTTGGAACAGTCCCATATTTTTCAATTAGTTCATTTTTAATTTTATCAAAGCATTCTACCTCTTTTGAAGTTTCCGCAAATAGCTTATTAAGCCAGTACTTTACGTTGAAGGATATTTCTTCACCTAATAAATCTGTTAGTTCTTTATTCAGTACTAGTACTTCTGATAGTTTAAATTTTGTCGTTTTCATTTTTAAGTTTATTTAATGTTGATTTTCTATTTAGCAGTAACCAGCTGTTACCAAAACACCTATGCCGCCATGATCCAACCAAATGTTAGCGCTATGGAACTCGGAATAATATGCGAGATAAGGAAAGTCGCTACTGATTTGATGATAAGCACCTGAGTAGTAAACATAGATTTTATCGCCTGTATCGAAATATCCACCCGATCTTACTGTAAAGATTTCAAATCCTCCTTCTCCACCTACTAAAGTGCAAGCTGTTACTGCATCAGCGGACTCGTAGGCATAGCCAGCTAGATAATAAGTTATACAACTTCCCATGTCGGTAATCACACCACTACTATCGACTAATAACCAGTGGTTAATACCACTAATCATAGTAGTAATATAATTCTCTCCGCCCGATGGGATGTACGGGTAGTTAGTTGTGCCATCGCCGACATAAACAGTGTCTCCTACACTAAAGTATGATGTGTTGACAGTTGAATAGGTATTTCCTAATGCGCCACCACTTTCAGCAGCCGCTAACGAACAAGCTATTGAAGATGATGTGCCTTTGTATGAATATCCACGTGCATAGAATGTTTGGCAATTACCTATAGCGGTAATCTGTGCGCCCGTCGAAATATTTGCATACTTTCTTACTGAGCCATCCATATACGAAACCGTGTAAGCCGTCCCACTGGTTAATACTTTGATCTGATTAGTTCCCACATTTCTTTGATAGATATAGTTGCCAACTAAAAATTTACCAGTGGCATCGTTGGTGTACAAAGCTGCTCCGCTTGCTAAGGTCGCTGCGCAAGCTGCTGAACTACCCGATGTTGAAATCGCATAACTAGTGGTAACCAAATAAAAAGCTGATGGTACTATGTTTGATTTAATGGCAAATCTATTACCTGTAATGGTATTAATCCAGCAATTATTATGCACTTGGTCTTTAGTTAAAATCCTGCTTGTATTAGGAATAGAACACCCATCGCGTAGCCACACGATCTCATTACTAATAGCATCTGTAAGGTTAGCGCCGCTAACCCACTGATTACTTGTTAAACTACTCCAAGCCATGTCTTCTAAGTTTAGATTTTAAATCCTTTACCTCATCTTCCAGCTTTTCAAGTTTGGTTTTTGTTTGTTGGTGAGCTAATAAAGACAGACCGTGCAACGTATATAGGTTGACCGAATTACCATCATTTAGCAGGAGGTACTTACTTATAGTATTTGGCACCTCGTCAATGATAAGTCCCAAATATTTATCATGTTTATTCTTATAGTTAAAAGACCTAACCTTTAGCTTGGAAATCTCGTCTATTGCACTTCCCTTCCAATCAGCATCAATATCTTTCAAAACTCGATGGGAGTCATACCCACCACCATTAGCCGTCATCGTACCTGTTACGGATAAGTTACCCGTAATAGTTCCACCTGTTAAAGGTAAATAGCCTGATAATGCGCTAGAAGTGATGAAGCCCGAACCGTTGGTAAGCTGATTGGTATTTGTTGGAATAGTCGGCTTACTTGTTATGTAGCTCCAATCCAACTGACCATAAAACGTTTCCGTAGTTATTGCAGAATACACCACTAGTTGCCCCAGCGTGTTTAACTGCATATAGGAACCTCCGCCCGAGTCTGCCCAAACCCAGCCATAAGCTCCGCTAAATCCAGTATTGGGAACTATGCTAAATCTAGCATAACTCATCCCCATGCTATTGTAAGTAACAACGTTTGCATTCGGACCTTTTCCACTTCCAAAGTTTGAATAAAAATCGGCGACCTGATCACCACTTTGATTATAGAAAACGATACCCGTTCCACTACTAGAGCCATTTAACCGTAATATTTGATTAGCTGTAACGGATGCTCCAGCTAATAAATAAAGGCTATCACCAGCGATTGAAGAGAATAAGCCATTCGCATCTACAACTACCGAACGGGTTGTTCCCGTTGTAGCAGGAGGAGTAGTTCCAGTCGCTAAAGCCGTTGATTTTATACCGCCCAAAAGCGCCAAGTTGCCATTAACATCAAGAGAAAGTTTGATATTTGTTATAATTGCTCCACTACCTAAATCTGCTCCTTGACCAATTATGAATTTATTTCCTGTATCAATACCTAATGTCCAAGCTGATTGACCATTTCTAGTCATACCATAATATCCAAAATTAGAGGTAGTCGCACGGCTAACCGATATTAAGCCATAGGGATCGTTCGACACACCCGAGTCGGTAATAGCTACGGTTGAAGCACCTACGCCGCCCGTTGTAAACCAATTGCCTGTACTTGTTATAGAGCCTACTCCAGTCATATTACCTGAAATATTTGCACTACCATTGAAGCTTTGACCCCAAATCGTTCTAGCTGTTGTTAAAGTAGCTGCACTACCTGAAACCGAAGCTCCAAGCGTTTGGCCAGCGGCTACGACCAACTTAACAAATGCAGTAGTAGCTATTTGCGTGGTGTTGGTTGCAACAACTGCTGTAGGAGCAAGCGGCACACCCGTAAAAGTTGGCGATGCTAAATTAGCTTTTGCATTGATTTGCGCCTGAACGTGACCAAATGCTGTTAAAACCGTGTCTGTGGCATCAATAGCAGTTGCCGTACCCAAAGCAAAGCCAGTAAGTAACTGCGATAAGAAATCTGTAATCCCGTACCCAGCAATAGTAGTTGGTTTTGATGTTAAGGAGGCAAAAGTATGGGTGTGTGCTGTACCTGAATAGAGAGCAGATAGATCAGGTAGATCACTCGCTACCAATAGACGAAACGAAGGCGTACCGTTTAAAGCATTTGGAGCAGCAAACACCGTCTTAGCGGTCTGATTGACAAATGAAGTAGCGAGGCTTGGTGCGCCCACTGTAGCAGAAGTAACCGTATTGAAGATTGATGGCATTGTCAGTCCGACAGTTTGCAAAAATCTTGCGTCATCTTGGATTTTAGTGTTGAAACTCGATACATTTTCGAGCGCCATCGTGCCGAGCGTTCTTTTTTTAACAAGACCAGAAACAGCTACAAGCACATCCATGCCAGTACTTTCGACAGTAATGCTATCGAAAGTAACTTGACCTGAAACCTGTAAACTATTTAAAATTTCCATTTGTTATACTGCTTTTGCAATGTTAATCCTGTATGCTCCCGCTGCTGGAGCAGTTGCGAATGTTACTGTTACCGCTGTAGTACTTGTAGCTGCCCAATCCGCTATAACTGCTACACCAGTAGACTCCCTTACCACACTAACCACCACGTTCTTGGTACCAAGACCGTGTGTCACTACCGTACTTGTGGCAGCAGCACAAAGCGCGGTGTAGCCAGCAGCAGAAAACGCTGCATCAATCGCTGCTTTAACTCCAGCTGGTGTAGAAGCCCTCACCGTGTCCGTGCCAGTTACAACCTCAGCGGTTGTAGCTAATTCGACTAAACCAATCCTTGTCTCGGTTGCAGTTACGGTTGCCAATGTTGCTGGCGTAATTGCTGCTATAGTGTTAGTAAGGCCTTGCGCCTCAGCAGTAGTTGCTAGTCTCAAAACTCCAAGCGTGGTAGTTGTCGCCTGGTCACGGTTACTCTCAAGAAATATCCAATCGGATGCAAGTGTTGTGGAAGCAGCTGCTTTGTTTGCCACCAGCATGTCACCGATATTGAATACTGTTCCCTGAACCGTTCCTGCTACTGTTACATACCAGTAATCACCTTTTTTACTTCCACTCGGATAGTTTGTTTGAACAGCTGCATCAAAGCCACCTACCAATGTACCAACAGCGGCTACAGTTGAATCCACATAAGCTTTAACAGATGCCTGTGTAGGTAAAGATGAAGCACTATTACTCGCTAAAGTTGGTTCGTTCAAAATTGCTATTGTGGTAGCAGTACCCGTTCCAGCTGTAACCTTACCGATAACGGTCATGGTTGGGATATCCTGAATTTTGGCAAAAGTGACGTTCTTGTCTAAAATTTTGACTGTTGTAACATTCGCATCAGCGATCTTTGCCGAGGTAACCCCTAAATTTTTGAGCTGTACAGTATTTGTACTTATCTCAAGGGTAGCGTTATCAACGTTAATACCGAGTGTCACAACACCTGTAGTCGCACCACCTGTAAGACCTGAGCCTGCTGGGGTAAGCACCGACTCGATGTCTCCTGAGGTCATGCTTTTCCAGTTAGAACCGTCCCAAATTCTTGGTTCGCCTAGCGTGGTGTCAAAATAAAATTGTCCAACTCCGGGACTCGCTGGAGCGGTTGCCAAACTATCAAGCCTTACGTTGATGATTTGGTTTTTTCCAAAATCTGCATTACTTAAAAATTCCATTATGTTATTTAATTAGGGTTTGTATATGTGTTAATTAATTTTAAAAATTGATAATAACGTAGCCAGTTTGAGGTGAGCTAAAAAATATTTGAGTCTTCACGTTGCTGGCTAAGTGTACATCGGCAAAAACTTCCTTATTCGCATTATTGTACACTTTAACCGTTACTTTTTCACTTGCTTCGTGGTTTATTTCCCATATTGCCATAGGAGTGGCAAACACTACCTTTAGTTTTCTAGAGAACCGATCATCACTTTCGGTTTTGGTGTAAACATCAAGTCCGCTTCCCGAACCAATGCCCAGCCATGTTTGCATTTCTGCGAGATTGGTGTAGCCTGCTTTGCCATCAGCATCCATCGTAATTCCTTTTACTGGTGTGGGAATATGTCCGATAAAGCTCATGCCGTTCCACTGATCAGAATTACCCGCGTTTGCTTTTTCATCGCCAATCATAATGTAACCGCCTTTTTCAGACAGCCTACTTAACCAAGTGGTTTTGCGAATACTTTCGGGATTAAGAATGTCTGTATTTTCAATTGCCCTGAAGACACGGGTCTGTTCGGCAATTTGTCGGATAAGTTCATCAGTGGTTATCCGTTCGCTCCACTGTACATCATCATATAAATAGCGATCTTGCAGGTCACGGGTGTAAGACGAAATCCTAACCACTTTGTCTAAATCCAAATCAGGCTCCAAAAGACGTGCTACCATTCCAAGCACTACCGTAATATTATTTTCCTTAATAAAAAAGCGATCGGCCTTAGCGGAATAATCGACAAGTTTGTTCGGGTCGTTATTTGCAACATAAAATTCAACTCCTCGTTCAGTTACCCGCTGCTCTCCATCGGTTACGTAAGCGGCTGGTAATTCTAAATCTAGCAGTACATAATCATCACCTAACTCAGGCCTTAACAGATCAGAAGGAATATCAAAGCTCTTTTCCTCATCGTTTCTATTGATGGTAAAGCGTCTTAAGTCATGGTCATACGCGCTAATAGTGAAGGTAAAGCCCCCGAGCTGCCCTGATAAAAAAGAAACTTTTATCGGTAGACCAGGTAACTTACAATCGTTAATATCAAAATCAATGGTATTATCGAAAAAGTACTTCCAGTTTCCATCTCCAGCAATTACATCAGTAACCGTACCTTGACGTTCAGGTTTTATATCGAAAGTAATTTCATCTTCAATAACACCATATTCATCCACTTTCTCCTGATCCATTATAAATGAAGCGCCCCCAGTCATCATCAGATAACCAACATTATCCCTGTAACCTGCTGGTAGATTTTGGGTAGAGCCTTTTACAAATAGCTTTGTTACAATGTCAACGTTATTGCGAGCTTGACGGCGGATATTTAACAATCCGTTGCCCATTCCCTGAGAAAGGGTGATGTCGCTCGCAATTTCCCTTTTATAGATATGGATTGTTTTTCCATCGAACCAAAATTCTGTCTGATATTCGGTAGCAATTTGGTGCAGCACCTGTAGGCAGTTTTGGTTATTGAAAGTAAAGAGCTTAGTTTCAGTTGCAATGCATGTTCCCATAAGCCATCCCTCATAATCAACATTCATGTTCTCTACGATGAGGTTCAGGAGAGTAACGGCATTTGCTACTAAAGAAAAGTTAAGTTCTAATAATGCATTTTGTGGATTGAACGACTTAAGTTTTACTTTTTTAAGATCATAGAATTCATGTTCAAACTCTAGATTATAGGTTATATCGCGTTTTGCAGTCTTTTCATCTGAAATGCAGCGGTTAATGTTATAGCGTTCGCCGTCGAGAATTACGTAATCTTTAACCTTTATATCTGCTTTTAAAGGTAGTTTAAACGACATGCTCAGCGTATTTTTACCCATAGCAGCAACTTGCTGTTTACCTTCGGGGTGAACAGTTGCAACTATAGCTCCATTTCTAAGTATGTCGTAAGTCATTATACTATTGGTGTTTTAATTTGTGGAAAATCATCTATCAGAATTAGCTTGCAGGTGCAGTGGTCATCGAAATCCTGAAAGTCGGTTACGCCATCGTAAAGCAGTTTGTAAATCCTATTTTGCCATTCTACTTTTAAATCAAAGTATCCAGTATTTTCCATCAGGGTAAAGAATGTGGTGTACTTTTCGTCATAATCCTGTTCGTCATCGCCTACTAATATTATCGGCACTTCTAGCCTGCGACTTTGTAAAAAGCGCTCTTCCAAATCACGTTGTGTTCCGTGCTGGTCTATCCAATCGTTAATAAGCCCATCCTTCACTTCCGCTGGAACCCGTAACGCCCGATAAGCCCCCCTAGAGAAACTTACGCCGTAGACAATACTTAGTACATCATTGAACCAAAACCTATTCATTATCTTCCTCCTGCTGCGCGCCAGTTGGCATCGCTGTTTATATTTTCTGCAATCGTTTTGAGATATGGGAGATATAACTCAACCTGATCAGCAGTTACTTTTGTGTTTTCTTGGATTTTAGCAAGCACAGCTGCATCCCTTTTCATTTGTTCTAATTGCTGCATCGAAGTTTTTCCCGTTTCCCTCATGATCTGATTACCTTCTAGCTGCGCAAGTCTTTGACCGCCAACCTGTCCCGCTAATAAGTCGGCCTGTTGTGCAGTAATTCCCTTAATAGCGCCTGCAATTGTATCTCCTGAACCTGCATTATTAGTCTGATTGCCTATAAGGTCAATACCAGTGCTTTCAGATAGCAGTTTAAGTTCCTTCATCACCTCTTCATTCATTTGGTTGTACTTTTCTCGAAGCAGTGCCGTACGCTGCTCGGTCGGTAACCCGCCGTATGCTACTGATGAATAGTACTGGTAGAATTCGTTAATCTTCGATGAGAACAGCTTATAATCGAGCGTATTGAAAATTGCCTTTTTCATTAAGGCTTCGAAATTCTTAGTGGCATTCTCTCCATTCACATCGCCCGACTCCCACATGCTTTTGAGATTGCTTTTGAGGTACTCTAACTGTTCATCAACATACAGAACCGAATATTGCGCCGCCTGCTGAACCTTATGGCCTGTGATACGTTCTAAATCGGCCATCTGTTTTTCTATATCAGCCACGAACTTATTATATTCTGCCTCCAGCGCGGCTTCGGTTTCAGGTGTCCATGCACCCTTTTTACGGAGTTCCTGTAATTTTTCGTTAAGTGCTTTTAAATTATCGTTGTAGATTGACTTACTCAATTCCTCATAAAAGAGATCATCCATCATTGTTCGGAAACCTTCTTTAAAGGACATCGTTCCATTTCGAAGTATGCCATTAATCCTATCACCGAGTGATTGAAGAGCGGAGTCATCTACATCCACTACAATTTCTGCAACTAACTTTTGTCCAGTAAGGTTCTCATACTCCTTTATTTTATCTTCAGCAAGCTGGATGAGCAATTGTTGTTCAGCTTTTAAGGAGGTAATATCAGTAGCTGTAAACCCTTTTTTCGACAATTCGCTAAACCGCTCATAATAAGCTTTTACCTTATCGGCATATTCTCCAGTTTCCAGCTGTTTAAAAATGGACTCCCTAACCATGTCATCGAAGGATTTTGCCATATCGGTGATCAAGTCTTTGCTGTTAGTAATACCATTAAGAATATCTCTTTGTAACTGTCTCCACTCACTATCATCAACCTCAACCTTAATTTCGGATGTTAACTGGCCATCGGTTATCTTTTGACCTGTTCTTTGTTCAAATTCCGCTATCAATCCTTGAGCATATTTGGCCAATCCCTCAAATTCAGCTTTTAACGAAGTAGCATCAGCTGCTGTTAACCCTTTTTTACTTAATTCGGCAAATCGTTCGTGATAGGCTTTTACCTTATCTGCATAGTCGCCTGTATCTAATGATGCCAGTAAATCTTTCTTTAGATAATCTGCAAAGTTTTTACTTAAATCTTCTGAAAGGTTGTCACTGGTTGTGATAATATCTAGAATCCCCTCATGTAATGCCAAAATTTCAGCATCATCAACCTTTACCTTAATGTCGACATTAACAGGGTTTTTAAAATCCAGTCCAGTAACTTTCTTTAGGTTCTCGAATTCCTTTTGTGCATCGGCTGTCATAGAGAAAAACGCATTCCGTAAAGCTTCTATTTCAGAGATGGTTAGTTCATCACCACTTTGAGCATTTTTTGCAAACTCATCATAAAACTTTATCATCATGTCCGATAAAATCTTATTCTTGAAGATGTTCATCGCGGCATCTTCCATCGTTTGTTCAAAGAAATCAGCTAGGTCTTTAAATTCGGTTTTACCCTCCTTTATCATTCCAGCAAGACTTTCAGTCAGTGCATCTACATTTGTCCCCGTAAATAGCTCGTTGGTTTGTTTCGCTAGATCCGCCAAAGCTTGGGCAGCATCGTAGCCTTTTTGTTCAAGCTCCTTTAACCTTTCAACAAGTGCTTTTGCTTGGCCATCAAGTTTGCCCTGAGCTAGGAGCTTAGCCAGTTCTTCGTAACTTTTCCCAGCAAGGCTGGACATAACATTGTCGGTTTTGGCTTTTCTGAACCAAGTGCCATGAGTATATTTTACATCGGAAATATAACTTTGCCCTTGAAGCTTAGCCATGATTTCAGCAGTTTCCTTTGCGTAATCCGAAAATTGGGATTTACGCAAGGCAATCTCATCACGTATACCAGTCAGCACAATTTTATTATTTCGGATACTCTGTAATGCCCGTTCTTTTAGCATGTCCTGATATTCGCGTTCGCCATCAATCGCGCGCTGATAATAATCTTCAACCTCCTTACGAGCGGCCGCGTTCATCTCCTTAACTTTTTTAGAAATGGAGAATAGCCCCGAAATAGCTTTAATTGTCTTGGTTATACCACCAATAACATCACCGCTAGCGAATGAAGCAGCAGCTCCAGCAGCATCGCTTGCTACTCCAACTAATTTCCCTATAGTGTCTAAGGCATAACCTGCCTTAGAATTAACACCGCCTAATGCGCTAGAAAGCTCATTGAAAGAACCCGAAATACTGCCCAAATCTTTAGAAAGACCGTTTGCAACATCAGCAGATGACCCTTTTAAGTATTCAAAATTCTTCGCAACTTTATCACCCCATCTAACCTTACCATCACCATTACTATCGATCTGATTAATCTTAGCCTGTATTTCTGCCAAATCCTTTAAAATACGAGCAGTTTCATCCTTAGAAATTAGACTATTGCCTTTATCATCTTTTGCGTTAAGTTTGGCTTTTAACTTTTCAAGGTTCGCATTTAAAATATTTAGATTAGCCTGATCGACACCAATTTTTAAAACAACTTCAAGATTTGAAAGTTCAGATTGCAAGCGACTCCTCAGTTCATCCGTAATTGAACCGTTTTCCAAAATCCCTTTTAAAATTTTGATTTGGTCTTTAACTTGGTTACGCGTTAGTTCGATTGTATCTTGTGCTAACTTTCTGTAAATCTCAGTTTTTTTAAGCGCCTCATCCTTTGCAGCTTCAATCGCATTGTCACGAAGTGCTAAAAGATTTTTCTTTTGCTCATCAGTAATGTTTTTTCTAAGAACCTTTGCTGCATTATTATACTGAGCGTTTATTCTTTCGATCTTTTGGTTATAGGTTAAAGCCATCTCATAAGCATCTGCATAGCGCTTTGCCTCTAGAATTTCGATTTCTTTAATGTCTTTTTCCCACCCCTGCAATCTTTCTTTTTCACCACCAGTAAGCGGTCTAAATACCGCAGTAGTTGCCAGTCCCCCAAAATTCCGTTTTAATTGGATCAATAGATCTGCATTAGATTTTATCTCGTTACCAAATCGTTCACGAGCCTTTTCTTCTCCATATTGTGTTTTGTAGTTTTCATATTCTTCGAAAATCCTTCTATCATTTGTAAGCTTCCGCGCAAGTAGAGCTGTATCTTGTTTATAAAGGAGATCAGATTTAGCTAATGCTTCAGTAGCATCTAAATCGATAAGGCTAATTGCTTTTTTTGGATTTGACTTATTGAAATCCACAATCAACCTACGAACTTTCTCGAATTTGTCTTTTAGCGCTGTAAGCTCTTCTGCATCTTTTGTAAAGGTTTTACGGGTATATTCAGCATCAATATCCATAAGCTTTCTAATCAAAGACTTTCGCTCATCGATCGTTGCATCCTTAACTTCTGCTTTTATTTTATCGGGTTTTTCCAGCCCAAGCGCTATTTTGCGTTCCTTGATCTCTTTCTCTAATAAATCTTTCTCCAGCTTTAAATTTTTAGCACTTTCGCCTTTTTGCAGATTTCTAAGTCGGTCGTTAATTACAGATAGTCGTTCCTCCCTAGCTTGAACACTATTATCATCGGCAATTTTAAGTTTAGCTTCACCTGAAATTGTTGCCTTTATTTTGTCCTCGTAGGTTTTAGTTATGACTGCCTGCTCTTCAAGGGCAACGTTTTTCAACCTTTGGTTACTGGCCTTTATTTCCTTTTCAGTCTGCTCAATTCGACTAAACGTTAAAAAGTTTTTCGCATGAAGAAGGCTGGTTCCGACAAAGCTAATTTCCGTATCTTCTTTACCACTTTCAATATCGGCTGCTTTTTGCAGACTTTCTGTATAGCCCTTTTCCAATTGTTGCAATTCGATTTTTTTGCGTAGGGATGCTATATAATTGTCAAGGATATTTGTTCCCTGCAATGTTGCAATGTTCTGAAGGTCAAGTGCTCCTAGAACTGATGGGCTTTTAAGAATGAACTCATCCAATAGTTGCCCTCTTTTTTCAAGGGATAAATTTTTATCATTTATCCGATCTATAGATAGGTTTGTTTCCGCAATTTCTTTGGCTAATAGCGTATTGGCTTCTTGAAGTGACTTGTTAACGGCTTCTTGTGCAGCAGCTAAAGCATTATTGGCCTTTACACCAGTGAATACCTCGGTAAACCAAGCTACTATTTCTTTTCTATAAGTAATAATATAAGTAATTGCTGTGCTTATAACCGTTTGCCAGCTGAACATACTACCGATTAGATCATCTAATATTGAACTACCCTTGTCCTGTACCTCGTTATTTTCTTCTGTCGCCTTTTTAAGGTTCAATACATCTTTAGCCAGTTCAGGTAGATTATTTTTTTTACTACCTAAGCTAGCGGCTGCCTGATCATAGGCAGCTTGTTTTGCATCTTTGAGTTTTTTTAGATGGTCTAAAGTAGCCTGATCTAAAGAAGAGGTCATTTTACCAACGTTCCTTTCAACACGCTTAGCAACATCTTCAGCAGTATCTCCAATTCCTGTGATTGCTTTTTCTACCTGTTTAGCTTCGGCTTTAGCTTCAGGGGTGTTCATTGAAAACTCAAAATCTAATTCTACCTTATCCATGTTATTTCCGATTTCGGGATTTACGCCTAGCGGCTAACTGTTTTCCTGTTAATGTTGGGACTGTGTCTTCTTTATTTTTTTTTGCCATTCGCGGCGCATCGGCCAGCATCATTTCTATATTTATCCAACTCCTTTTCCACATTATCTCATACCAGCTCATTCCCAATTTTTCCATGATCATGTAGATCATGCCCCAAAGGCTATTAAGGCCTACGCTTATTAACTCTTCTTTGGCGTCTGACCCAGCTGCACTGGTTTTAGGATTGTCATCCTCTCTATGCACCTGGTAGTATCCATGAAATCCGACGAACCGCTTTGAGTAATCATCACATGGGCGATCGTGCAGATACGTTGTGGGCTAAGCCTCCATTTTAATTTAATTCCAGCTATATAACTAAATAACATTGGGGATATCCACCCTTTAAATAACCCTATCGCAATGATTTGGCACAACTTGTTACCATGTTTAATCATAAGCAGATCCGCTTCCTGCAAGGTTATCTTATTAAGCATTTCAGGTGTGAGACCCATTTTAAGATACAGCCTGTTAATCCTGATTTTATTACCAAGCGATGGCTGGTAACAAACGAGTGTTTTAAAACCCAGTAAACGAAAAAAGAGGGTTGCCCGCACAGGCAATGGCAACCCTCTTTCTAGCAGTGTATCGGCTGCCAACATCTCAATGTTGGACATATTACACTTCTTCTTCCTCCTCAGGTTCTTTAACGATAACATCCGAGATTAGAGGGAAACCAGTATCTAAAACGGTAACGGTAATGTCCATTAACCAAATTGCGGTTTCGGAGCCATCGGTATTTCTACTTCCGTTCCATTGGCCTTTAGTTACCGTAACTAGTGTTCCGTCTAAACTAGTGTATCTGAAAGCTCTGATGATCGGCTTTTTAGTGCCTTTTTTCTTGTGCCACGACTTTACGCCCGAAACGGTTGTAACATCACCGTCTAAAGCCTGCTTTAAGCTATCAGGGTCAGTTTTTGGAATTTGGAAAGTTATTTTTTCCATTCCATTTTCAAAGTGGGTTTTTACTGGAGAAGATTTACCAGCTTCGAAATGATTAGTTTCAGCACCCGGCTCTTCCACATGCTTTAAAGTGTTTTTATAAACTGCGATCTGCGTCCATCCAGTTACTGTTCCATCAGCTGGGTTAAATACACCTACTTCTGCTGAACTTATACCTACATTATATGCTTCCATTGTATTATGTTTAAATGGTGTTTAAATAGTTGTTAATTAATTTTTAAATTGGGCTAACCTTATGGATTAGTTTGTTCGGTTGATTGATCAGAGGGCTTGTCTTTTTCCGAGATCAGTGCTTTCAACTTTTCGATTTTCATAAAGTTGTTTGCTTTTTTACCGTACAATGTTTCATATTGTGCTCTATATGCATCAAGCTCCAACTGTTCGGGGTTCTTTGCTTGCTTTTCTTTTGCATCAGCTTTTTTAGTAACACCTTTAGCTTTTTGAACTTTAGCAGGTTTAGCCGCGCCAGTACCCTGATCACCTTCAGGTTCATCCAATTGATTTGGGTTTTCGATATACTCTACCGATTTATCTTCTAAGGTGTGCTTATGGTTGTTCGCATCGCCCTCTTTAGCAAAGGCCTGACCATCACTTGTGAAGTGGAAGCCTTTAGCTGTTCTGTTATGTGAGAAAACAAGAGCCTGATTTTTTGTTAAGTCCTTTTTCATTTTAAAAGTTTTTTAAGTTATAGGATAAGCCCACTCCTGCAGCGGGAAAAAAGTTATTTCTAATTGGATCGTAGTAATACCCTAGTTGTAATCCAAATCCTATACGGCTTTGCTTTTGCGAGCTGAAGGTTAGGGATTGCAGTCCATCAATCGTAATTCTCTTATCGGGTGCTAGGATGTCGGTGTACTGTGTGAATGGCGAAAAGAAATTCTTTCTGTTCTTGTAGTTATGCTTGATCAGCTTTATATTATAACCTAGATCAAACTTACCTCCCAAACTATCACGGGTAAATTTTACAGTTGCAAAGGGGTCGCTGTAGAAGTAATACTCATTCTGCAAGCTATCGATGAGCTTAGTAGCTCTCAGACCGTTTGCATTAAGTGTTGCATTGATGACCGAAGCTTCCTGTAGTTTTCTGCCTTTTTCAATATTATCAAGCCTTAAACTATCAAACACCGCTCTACTTATCGGAAGGCCGCTTAAATCACCATTCCCTATTATTGCATCCTTTCGCTCGAAAGTGGCTTTTGAAAAACCCTTTTTATCAACCTGCTCGGATAATTTCTTTGCTTCAACTTTAGCCTCATCTAGTACATTACTTTCGTGTTTAGCGAAAACCTGTGTCGGGTTCGGGTTTCTCAGTTTATAGAGGAGAAACAAAATAATGATCACCGAAACAATCATGAAGACTTTTGAAAATGATAATTTTTTTAATCCTGATAATAAATTTTTCATGGTTTTCTATTGTTTTTAATCGCCGTGCTATCGACCGTTTGCTGTATAAGTTTGTTTGCGCTACGTTCAACTAGATAGGCTTTGAACACTTCGTCTTTTTCCTTTCGCTCGATTTTAACAGAAGCTTCCAGCTCCTGTATTTTTTTGTTGCTATCTTCCTTATCCTTATTCGCATCTATGCGCTGCGTGGTAATTACCGCTAGGAGAACCATAGTAATTATGTAGAGGGCAAATGCAAAGGGTGTCTGCGCGATCTCCTTTAGCGTAACCTTTTGCAGGCTGTCCTGTATGTTTTCCATTCAATCGCATATTATTGGTTAATTCCTATTTCCTTTAGCCATGTTGAAACCTCGAAGGCTGGACAAATTTTCATGTACTCCGATGGGTCTATTTTACCGTTACCATTCTTATCAGGACTAAAATCCCTGTGACCTACAATCTTTGCATTCGGATAAAGAGCATGGTATTTCTTAGCTAATTTTTCAAGTGTTGCCTTTTGTGCATCACTTCGAGTATCTTTCCAGTTTTCGCCTCCGATATAGCTGATATGGATTGCATTTGCATTGTAACCCGCTACACCGTTCGTTATCTGATCAACCGTAGCCAACTGATGATCAACACCGTTATAATCCACTAGGTGCATGTATCCGACCGATTTCCAGCCTTTACCTTTCGGTTCGGGCATTCTCCAGTAGTTTTTGATACTTTCTACCGTTTGGAACTTGTTTGCTCCAGTACAGTGAAAAACGATGTATTTAACGAGTTTAGCCATTGGTTTAAAATTAAGCGGGCTTGCGTTAGCTAACCCGCTAGGTATTTATTGGATTATGAGTTCTTAAACGATGCCCGAAACGAGCGCTCCGAAACCGTAATCTTGTTTTTTGTTGCAAAGCGCGTAGCTCTGTAACCTAAACTCGCTTGTAGGGTCGGCACTTGTAGTGTCGATGGTTTCAGGTTTGTAAAGGACTTTTACTTCATTTACGTGGTGAACGGTATTTTCAGCAGTAAAGAAGGTTGATGCTGTTCTATCTGTTGAGATTGCCGAAGCACCAGCAGCTTTTAAGCTTCCGTTAGCTAGATAGATCGGAGCTGAATTGTTTTCCCACAAATTCCACTTCAAGTATCTTTTTAACTTACCTGTTGAAGGGTCGATAACAAAACCTTCCCTATGGTAGTTAGTATTGGCTTTGTCTTTTCTCAAATCTGTAACGTGCTGAGGGTTGAAAATAAAGTTCAAGCTCATGTTGTCAGGCAGGTTCAACAATTCGATTTCAGCATAGAAGTTCAAGAAATCATCATAAGTCATTCTTTTTCTTCCGAAGCCATCATCAGCACCAGTGGTTCTGATAACTGGCATAGCACTGGCAACGTGAGCTGGTGGAGCTAACTTGCGAAGAACGTAGTCGCGAACTCCGATTTTCCAAGCTTGGGCATGCTTAACTCTAACTTCTGAACGCTTATCAAAAGCAACAGAACGAATTTCAGCATCGGTAACTTTGGTAGGAGAAGTGTCCAGCTTATCCCATTCGATGATACCTTTTTTGCCGTCCATTGCTGTAGCGGTAAAAGGGTCAGCGTTGTTGATCAAGAAATTTACATTATTGATCAGTTTGTTCATTCGAAGACCATCGGCTGTGATTGCTCCTGCGGGTGCGCCTGGTAGCACGGCCATGAAATCATCTTTATAGTTTCTAAACTCAACTAGCAACTCAGGTGCTACGTATTGGTTTAAATGTAATCCGTCAACTAAAGGTGGCATGTGATTATATTTTAGGTTTTAAAATCTGTTTATTAAATAATTGGTACTATTGAGCGTTGAATAATTTGCTAAAGCGCTCTTCATCCTGCGTGAACATCAGCTCTAAACCTTTAGGGTCTTTATCCTGCCATTCAGCATAGCTCCAGTTTTCTTTCGCTTTTTCGGCATCTTCATCACCATCTTTCTTGGGTTTGGTAACCACCGTTGCTGAAAGCTTAACTTTTGCAGGGATTTTCGAAAGGAACTTTGCAGTTAATTCGGGATTTGCAATTGTATCAGGTAACATACTGGTTTCCTCATCAGCAGTAATCTTTCCTTCAGCTAACGCTACTGCTAGGATGTTTTTAGCCGTGCTGGTTTTTAACTCTGTAAAAGAGTTTTTCAGAGTAGTGTGCGCCTCTTTTTCGGTTTTCAGATCAGCAGAAAGCTTCACAAACGCATCACTTACTTTTTCGGGATTGTCGGTGTCTGTAACACCAAGCCCTTGCAGAACACTAAGTGCAACGGCTGTAAACATAAATTTTTCCATTTCTGTTGTTTTTAATTTTTTGAAAGGTTGAGCAGATAATAAATAGCCTTTGATTTGTTCCTCCTGTAGCTCTTCGCCTGATTGGAACAGCTTTAAGGCATTTCCACACGAAGGGATATCCACAACGCTTGACTCCAGCGCCTCTGTGCCGTGAAGTTCAAAATCATTTTTACCAACTTCTACAAATGTTGTATCGCTGGTAAAATTCAGATAAATGGAGGCTGCATTTAAAAATCCCCGCTCCACTTTGCCTGATATTTCTTTTGATTTCGGGTCATCTACATCAAAGACGGCATCCGCTAGTAGCAATGAACCTTCAATCCTGATGTTCTCCCATTTCCCATGCACCTCACCGCGTCTATGCATATAAAGCAATACCGCGTTTTTCTTAAATCTTTCAAGATCGATCTTAGCGTTCGGAACTCGGAAACCGTGGCTGTTCTTTTGGGTTTCGTCATTAAGGATAAAAGTATTCTTGCTCATATTTTCTGCTTTCGTTATACAAAGATTTTAATAATTGCAACGCCCTGAAAATAAGTGCGCAAGGTCGGCATACTTTTTTTTCAAGCCCATTTTATAGCGTCAACTTTGCTTTATCAATAGCAAAACGATGGGCGCAAAAAAGGACTCTATTAGACAAAAAGCACAGGATTATTTTATCGAAAACTTAGATGCTACACAAGTAGAAGTGGCAATCCTGTACAACGTAACTCCAAAGACTTTAGGGGAATGGGCACGTACACACGATTGGGAACAAAAGCGATTAGACTTCCATGCATCATCCGTTCGTATCAAACAATTACTCCAGCAGGAGTTATTGAGCGTTTCTCAGGGAAACGCGCCAAAGCTTCCAGCCGATGGTATTTCCAAACTCATGGCGGCACTTGACAGGTGCGATAAAAAAGCCGACCCTATTGTTGTGTCTAGGATATTAAAAGACTTGGATAATTTCATCAGCGGTGTTAATGCTGACCTTTCGGTTACGCTATTGCCTTATCACAAACAGTTTTTACAGCACCGTATTAACCTTGAAGGGTAATGAATTTCGACAATAAGAAATATTCCAAGGTCTTAGCAGATTACGAAGTTCATTGCAATTGGGTTTCGCAAGCTACAGCGCTTTTAAAACAGGAAGCACCTGATTTAAAGCTAATCCGTATAAGGGACTTAGAGAGCGACTATGTAAAATGGTTCGAATACTATTTTCCTAACTACGCCAAGAAGAAATGTGCTTGGTTTCACCGCGAGCTGGCAGAACTAATCATCAATAACAAGCGTTTAAGGTTGCTTGCCGAAATGTTTCGGTCGGCTGGAAAATCGGTTCACATCGACATGGGAATCCCCTTGTTTCTGTATCTCGCAAAGAACGATTTGAAGTTCATGTTGTTGATAGGTGAAAACGAAAAAAAGGCTAAACAACTTCTTTCAGGTATACAAGCGCAGTTGCAATACAACAACAGGCTTAAGAATGACTACGGCGAAAAATTCCAGCACGGTGATTGGGCGGAAGGCGACTTTACCACAATCGACGGCGTAAAATTCATGTCGCTTGGTTTCAACCAAAACCCTCGCGGGGTTCGTGAGCAGGCGGAACGTCCAGACTATATTGCAGTTGATGATGTCGATAGCAAAAAGCATGTGAAGAATGATACGCTAATGCGCGAAGCGGTAGATTTCATTACAGAGGATGTTTGGGGATGTTTCGACTCGGATGAAGATGGCACGGAGCGCTTCGTTTATGCGAACAACAATTTTCATAAAAACAGCATTACCAACCGATTGAAGGTTTATTTCAAGTCGGTAATAGATGGCATAGAAGAGGAAGATGATGAGGATTTAGACAGTGATGCCGATGATGAGGAAGAGATAGAGATGGATGATACCACCTTTAAAGTACTTACCGTTTGCGCTGTTAAAGACCTTATTAATTTTGAACCTGAATGGATTGAGAAGACATCTGCTAAATACTGGAGGCGGAAATATAGGAGAATGCCACGCCGATCGTTCATGCGAGAATATATGCACGTTCATATCGAAGATGGATCGATTTTTAAGTATGAAGATATTCTTTATCGCGCACCGCTTCCGCTTGACCAGTACGATGCATTGTGTGTGTATGGAGATTTGAGCTACAAGGATAAAGGGGATTTTAAAGGTATGGGACTTCTTGGAAAGAAAGGAAGGGAGTTCGATATTATTCATGTTTTCCTACGACAAAAGAGCAGGGCTAAAGTAGCAGCATGGCTATACGACCTTTATGAAGACCAAAACCTAAAAGGTTTGAACATTAGTTACTGGATTGAGGGGCTGTTCGCTCAGGATGAATTTGTAAATGATTTTGATATTGAGGGAGATAAGCGGGGGTATTATGTTCCAGTAGTTCCCGACAAGCGATCAAAAGCTGATAAAGCTGATCGTATAGAAGGGATGTCGGGGCATTTTGAGCGCCATAATGTATTCTTCAATGAGAAGAAAACAAAGGACATTATCGTACTTGTCGATCAGTTCCTAGGATTTGAAAAAGGAAGTGCAATCAATGATGATGGTCCCGATTTTGTACAAGGAGCGCTATCTAAATTAAACATGCGAACTAGACAAAGAGAGTCTAAATATAGGTTCGGTGCTAGAATTTTAAGAAAATTTTAATTATACGATTATGGCATTTATTAGCAAGGAAGATTTCCAAACCCATATTTACGAAGAGAACATTAATAAAATCAGTCGTAATGATGATGCAAAATTTTTAGAAGCAGTTAATACAGCAATGCAAAAAGCAAGACGCTCCTTAACGAGATACAATGTTGATGCAATATTTGAGACAGAAGGTGATGATAAAGAAAAATATGGCGAACTGATAAATTACATCAAGGATATTGCCAAGTTCCATTTTATCAAGGTTGCAAATATCGAGATAGATTACGATTTAGCAGAAAAGGCATTTAATACCGCAATTAAAGAGCTTAGGGAAATAAAGGATGGTGAAAGTGTAGACGGTTGGCCATTAAAAGAAAACAACACTGAATCGCTCTTTAGAAGTGGCAGCTCATCCAAGTTCAACCATCACTTTTAAATTATAGTACCATGAATTTTAGACTTAATGTAAACTTTAGCAACCCTTTTAGAAAATTGGCTGCTGAACCAACGGCTGAAAAAACAAAGGGCAAAAGATTGCCACACAAGCCTAAGGCTGTATTCCGTACGCGAAAAGATGTTGAAGATTGGAATAGGGCAATAACGGCATTCAATTACGCGGATGAGCCCTTGAATTATCTCATTCAGCTATTGTATAATGAAATCATAACCGATGCTCTTTTATACTCTCAGATCATGAACAGGATGCAGCAATCATTTAGTTCAAATTTTGGCTTATATAAACCTGATGGTAATGTAGATGAAGAACAGACTGCTTTTATAAAAAATTTGCCAGCTACACGGATTTTGAATACTGCAATCGTGGAAAGTGTATTCTATGGCTACAACTTAGTCGAGATCGATTTAGTCAAGGATGCCAGTGGCAAAGTAAAACCTGAGATTGATATTTTACCTCGCACCAATGTTGTACCTCAGAATGGCACATTTTATCCCGATTACACTAATACTGGAGAAAAAATTAAATATAGAGAACTATCCGAATTCGGTACTTGGATTTTAGAATTCAACCGCAAGGATATTGGCCTTTTAAACCGTACTGTTAGTCATGTTCTATTTAAAAGATTTGCGCAAAGCTGCTGGAGCGAACTTTGTGAGATATTCGGCATTCCACCACGAGTGATCAAAACCAATACCCGTGATGAAACGATGTTGGATAGAGCTGAAAAGATGATGAAGGATACTGGCTCAGCACCGTGGTTCATTATCGACGACTCCGAAACCTTTGAATGGGGAAATAGCGTGGTAACCAAAGGTGAAGTGTTCCAAAACCTGATCCAGCTTTGTAACAATGAAATGTGCATGGCCGTAACTGGTGCGATCATCGGGCAGGATACCGTAAACGGTAACCGTAGTAAAGATGAAAGCGCACAGGAAATGCTTTGGATGCTTGTTAAGAGTGACATGGATTTGATTGAGCAGGAATGGAATACACAGATATTACCCGCGCTTAAAAAACTTGGAGTCTTAAAAGGTGACCTTTCATTTAAATTTGACGAAGCCGAAGATATTGCACAGCTATGGAAATTTACCGAAGGTCTTTTGCCGTACAAAGAGATGGACAACGAATGGCTTAACGAAAAGTTTAATGTCAAGGTTACTGGGGATAAAAAGCAAAATGACATTCCACCTGTTAGCGAGAAGAAAAAGGCATTAAAGCTAGCTGGTTTTTTCGAACAAGCCCCTCATTAGAGGGGGGCATAGATTTCGCGGAATTAAGCGTTAGCTTGAACAATACATACAATATATGTTGCGTAGATGATCATGTTGAGCTTTCCTCACCCCCAAAAGATTATAAATCTCACATCGACAACCTTATTTCTGAGATTTGGAAATTAAAACAGGCTCCTGTAATGGACGAAGTTTTATTGAAGACTTATGGAAGTCAGCTAGCGAAAGCAGCGATAAAGGCCTATGGGATTGACCTAAAGGATGTCGATTGGAAGAGTGATAGTGGAAAAACGGCGTTAAATATTTTAAATAATACATGGCAATTCTCTGGAGCGAAAACCTATACTCAACTTAAGGATATTGGCGCAGCACTACTTAATCCCGACGGTTCCTTCAAAAGTGAAAAGGATTTTATCATAGCCGCTCAAAATATATCGAAAACCCAATTGAATTGGTTGAAGACAGAAAGAAACACCGCTATTGGCGGAGCTCAAATGATCGCCCTTTGGGATAAGATTACGGCGCAGAAGGATATATTTCCCTTCTTGCAATTTGATGCAGTTATAGATAGTGCCACAACTGCTCTATGTGACAGCTTGCACAAGGTAGTCAGAAGGGTTGATGATTGGTTTTGGGAATATTACTACCCATTAAACCATTTTGGATGTAGAAGTACAGTTAGACAATTACGGAACGGTAAAGAGACACCTGAAGCTGAAATTAAACTACCTGAAATTCCCGTAATGTTCAAGACTAATTTAGGAAAGACTGGAATAGTTTTTCCCGTAGACCACCCGTATTTTACTGGTACTCCCGCTGAAATAATGAACGAAAGCAAGAAGGTAATGCCTTACGAAATGCAATTCGATATTTTGGATGAGAGCGATAAACTAGGTGGCATCATTAGAAGTCATTTTCAATTGCAAAAGCAAAATGATTACCAAAGGCTTTTAAAAATTGCAATTGATAAAGCTAGCAAGAAGGGAACTATAGTTGACCTGATGCCAATTGTAAATCCAGCGGTCGACAATGTTAATCAACGGAATATAATATTCGCTGATGCAAAAGCAGGGAAATCGCCTGACCTTAGAATTAATGGGGTACTTGTTGAGGAAGAAGCGTCAACAAATTCTCGCAACATTAACAACATTAAACACGCGATTGGCGCAGGAGCTAAACAGGCCGATCATGTTATCATTTCGCTTTCGGAAGAAATCAGTATTGAAACTATGAAAAGAATTTCTATTGGAAGGTTCAAAGACCATAAGAACCTTATGGTGATAGAATTTTATCACAATAAAATATATACAGTGTTCAAACGTCCCATAAAAAGCTGAAGCCAATAACATTAAGTTAATGGCTTCAGGGCACAGTGCCACGAATGGCTCTGTAGTACAAATGTAAGTAAATAAATGTAAATGCCAAGTAATCAGCAAAAAATCAATGACGCTTTTGCACAGATCAGTCAAAAAATGGACGATTTGCAAAGAATATTGCCACAGATATTGGCAAACGAGTCGGTTGAAGAAGTGCTCAGCAACTTTGAGAATGAAAGCTTTGATGGCAAAAAATGGGAAGAAAGGAAGGATAAGAGTGAAGCATCAAGAAGTTTACTTGTCAAACATGGACATTTAAAAAGAAGTCCACAGGTGTACGGATTTAGGTCTAATGGGTGGAAACTGGGATCGGACATACCTTATGCAGCTGCTCACAATAATGGACTAACTATTAAAAGAACAGCAAGGTCTGAAACTTTTGTTAGGGAGCGCTATAAAAAGGGTGTTAAGAGAGGAAGTTTTAAAAAAGGAACGACCGATGGACAAGGCTTTTCATTTAAGGCCTATTCTTTTAAAATGCCAATGAGAAGGTTTATAGGAGATACTATTGCGATGCGTACACGCTTGTATAAAGTCGCAAAACAAGAATACTTGAAAATATTTAATACTTAAAAAATGAAAGAACTATATTTAAAAACATTGGCATTGTTGAACACCGATGTTGTACCTACCGATCCGATTGAATTAGAAATATTCAACGACCTAAAGAAAATCAATTATGCCGATTTGGATAAAAAACAGATTGATCAATTTAACGTAAGGCCGGCCATTGATTTTCCAGCAGTGCTGATTAAGATTGAAATTTTGAAGAGCGAGGATATTGGTGATAAATGCCAAAAATGCACGGCTAGAGTTACATTACGTTTGGCTTTTAGTTATGTGGGTTCGACCGCGAGCCATGCTCCAGCAGATGTATTAAGTGACAGCTTGGAGTATTTTGATATTGTAAACGCGGTGTATAGGAAGTTTCAGGGATATTTTAGTACAGGGTTTACAAGGTTTAGCCGTTTGCAGCTAACGGAGGAAACTAGGAATGATGGGCTAAAGGTTGTGAGCTTACCATTCACCACTAGTTTCATTGATAAAAGCGCCGCTAATTAGGCGAATAGGCTTACCTGATTTGGATTAACATATTCGTCTACCCTATAGTCCGATGGCTTCATTGATTTGATGTACATCCATCTCCTATAGCTAATGAAAATACCATATTTGGGGAATTCATGGTTAACAATCCGAGTATCAGGTTTGTCAGGCTCCTTCAAAGAATTATAGATCGCAACGATGCGAGCTACATTTTTTACATAATTGGAGCGTTTGTATGACATGGAGTACAAAATTACCGCTTATGTTATTCACTGTCTAAAAAAGTTATGAGTAATAAAAAACCCCTATTAATAGGGGTTGATACTAAAATTCACTTTCAGATTTCTGATTTATTCGTTTGGACATATCCGTTATAAGATTTATTGCCATTTTTCTAGCTATAATGTTCTCCTTAGGGTCATAATTCTTTCCAGCAATCCTAAGCTGTGATTTTGATAAATTCATCCCTTCAATTGGTAGATCATATTCTAATGATGAAAGAACAATCTTAAACTTGCTATCTTTAGTGTAAACCCTACATTTAAAATATAGAAATACATTCTTATCATTCGACATATTACCTTTAAAAGCTATTTCGCCTAATTCAAAATCTTTCATTTCAATAACACTTCTACTATCTTTAAAAGTACTTGTTAAATACCTTAAAGCATTACTATAAATCTCCTTTTTCGTTAGATTAGAGTTTACTACCGTGTCTAACGAGTGTGCTGACTGGTCGGTATAAGCACTTTCTATATCTTTATCAGGTCGAAAAGTTTGAGCAGCTGTGAACAGCGGTAAGGTTAAAAGTAATAATAATGTTTTTTTCATAGTAAGAAGAATTTGCTTCAGCTAAGTTAAAATTATTTTATTAAATATTTAATGATTGAATTATGCTACATTGTAGTCGAATAAAGCCTTTTTTGTCTGATTTTCCGTACATTAAACTGATTTAATCCAATCAATAGTCCTCCCTAATCTATCTTTCTTAGCAATCAAACCTTTGCTTCTTAAATGTGCCCAATATTCCGAACGGCCTTGCTGGTCTAGCTTGTTTTCATATTCCAAGCTCCACTGATCAGGGTGTTTTCCTTTTCCAGTATTGGCAATTTCGGCGATCAGTTCGTTATAATACTTAGTAAGGTTACTGATGCTGTATTTGCTTTTAAAAAGGAAGTTCTGAGAAGTGAAGTAGTAAAATAAAATTGCCTCATCTAGTTTGAGGTTTTTAATCTTTCCGCTATCGGCTGGACTTACTATATACTTCGTTCCAACATACACCTCATATAACCTACACCACATGGCAATCTTCTCATTTGTAGCCATAACTTTCGAAGCCTTTAAACCTATATCGGAAAATGCAGAAATAAGATCGATTTCCAAGTTTGCCAAACCTAAACGGTCACTTATCGCCTCTAATTGCTTTTCGTTTAACGGAGCGTTTAAATCGAGTTTAAATAGGTTTAAATATCCATTTTCATAACCAATCTCAATTGAGCCATTTACTTTTTCGCTTGTTAAAATATACTTCATTTGTTTAATCCCCTATAATAACTCGGAAGCACCTGAAGCTCAAGTATTGAAACCAATACGTTCAACTCTTCAGGAGTGTGCATCATCCAAGTCTTTTTAAATTTTTGCTTCATGCACCAGCTATTTACGGCCTGTTTAAGTTCTTCCATTGTATCCCCCCATTGCATAGTACCCGCGATGCTCAACATCTTTTTTCGCTGTTTGTCTCCAGCCTTTATTGTAACGCTAGTTTTATCAAGCTCGACCAGGTTATTAAGAAGGAAAAAATAATCGCTATCGGCCAAACGGCTTAAACTATCACTTTTCCCTTCCGTAACTTCCAGCACCAAGCTTTTATAGTTAATACCGAACTTATTGCAGATGGTATGGAAGCGCGGGTAATTGCGATCGGCGTTATATTTCTTTAAAGCTCCCATTCTCTACTGCTGTTAAAAGTTCAACAATTAACAAATCGTTCGACCAAAAACTACCATTAGCTTTGAATTTAAGCGTAACTTCATAACTACTTAAATCAATAGCTTCAACTTCTATTATTCCATCGAAAAGATTGCTATGATATGTTGTGCCGACCTTAAAACCTAAAGACTCAGGATAAAATGTATTTTGGAACATTCCCCTTGTAAGTATATCTGTCCTTAGCGTGTTAATGTTGAAATTTGATTTAGAAACTTTGCCGTTTGGAAGCGCTATTTCTTTTGATTTAAGCACTTCATTTGAGTGCGATATGCCATGATTGGTTATTCTCGTTTTTTTCATCGTTTTATATATTAAAGGGTATTAATGGTTGAATACTTCCATCTTCGTAAATTTTATCCATTGGTACATCTCCCAATGGCTCATCACCAATCCAGCCGTTCGGCCATAGGTTGTTTTCCCAACATTTCATAATGAATTCCTGCTCTTCGATATTAAGGATGTCAATTTCGGGTCTATTTTGTTTTCGAGCCACTTCGTTAACGTCATTCTGAATAGACATTACTTCATCAAATGCCATTCTACGAGCTTCCATCGTAATCGGACCCATTCGTTGACGGTTCTTTTTACCTTCATCTAAGCCTGTTTTTCGCAATCGATAAGTCCCTTTTCTAAGCTTTCTATAAAGAATTTTCAACCTCTTTAAAGGCGTTAAGTACTGATACTTTGACATTTTAACAATAGTGTCTAATGCTTTATCTTTTGAAGCAAGAGGACAACCGATGCATCCAGTGCGAGCGTTTATTTCTTCTGCCTCATCGCCACCGTAAGCATCAGCTATTAATGCTGTAGAAAAATCTCCATACTCGGGCAGCGGAGCCCAATGTTTAAGCCATTCCCAAACATGGCAAACCCGCCAGTGAACTATGGGTGCTAAGGTATCGCAAAGACTTTCAGGCATCGTTAATTGATACCATCCCTGTCCACATTCTGCACCATCTTTACTGCATGATACTGATATTTTTTTATCCCTAACAGCACTTTCACCTTGTCTAACACCAGTTATCATCAAAACTTTTTCACCTTTATCCTGTACTAACTTTTCAAGCGCTCTTTGCATTGGCTCTATCTTAATACGAGGTGTACACCATCTGAAAGTATTTGAGGGTGGAGGAACTCCGCGTCCTAAGATATAAGGCAAAAACCTGTTAGGTAATTCCGCCATTGCCGTTTTTACCTCAATGCCCATTTCCCTTAATTCTGAAATTATTTCTTGAGCAGCTAACCAAAGTGGCGTCAGCTCTAGCCTTGTATCAGCAGCCATTACGGTTAAGGTTTCAGGCTTGTTAATTTTTCCACTGTTAATTGCCCATGCAATCAACGTTAATACTGTAGTACTATCTTTGCCCCAGCTCCATGCTACGCACCAGTGCTTATACTTTACTCCGTAAGCTAAAAGCGATTGGATACTAAGCTCGATGCTTTGGTTCATTTGTAGCCGAGGCTCGTTGAAAATATTGGTCTGTTCTGATTTCATATTAAAAAAGTAAGTTTTGAGGTCTGTAATTTGTAATAAGGATTTCTAACCTTCGATTTTTCAGGTTTACCCTTTCGCCGACATTGATGATATTTAATTTCCTTTTTTTGGCTTCATCTAGGATGAACGGGTGATCAAATTCACTCATTGCAAATCGCACGTCTGAACCTTCCAACATGTCGAATAAATCAATGCTATCTTGAAATTCGAAGGATGCAGAATAATTATCATCGGTTTCTAGGTATGGCGGATCTGCGTAGATAAATGCATGCTCCCTGTCATTGTCTCCGTGACGAAAGTTAACTTTAGAAAGTACCTTCCTAAAACAGCAGTTCATGAACTGTACATCCTGTAGTTTTTGGTTAACATCATTCAGTTTGTCAATGATTACCTGTTTTGAATTATGGTACCCGAACTTTAAAGTTTCAGATTTTCCGAGGAAACCGAAGTTTGAAAGGAATAAAAACCTTACTGCTTTTTGAATTGGCTCTATTTCCTGATTTTCCGCCCAATATCTAAAAAGCTCCTCATTATATGGTGTGTGCAAAAAGGCGGTCTCTAGCGCTGATTTTTGGCTTTTGGTAACCATAAAAAGATTAAATACTTCATTGTCTAAATCATTGACGATGTTGTACTTCACTTTTTGCTTGCTAAAGAACATGCCGCCAGCACCAAAAAAAGGCTCGATATACATTTTATGATAGGGAAATAGCGGTATTATCTTATTTGCAATTCGCCTCTTATTTCCAATTCTTGTAAGTATCATAATCGGTTTGGTTCAAGTGGTTCTTGCATGTGTGGAGGGATAACTTCTGTACATAGCTCATGTCCAAAAAGCTTTTGTGCATCTCTTTTATTATAAGGGTCTGCATTCAATCTTAAGGCACACGGTTTACAATAGTGTTTGAGACTTCCGTGGTTATAGTAGTCTGCTGGTAGGCCTGATGTGCAACTACTTAAATTGCATTGGCCTAAATATTCTCCTTTTCTTATATTGTCCATATTATAGTGTTTTTAGCCGATAATTTGAGTTATCGGCTGATTAGCCGATATATTATCTAAATGTTGCCGCTACCTGCTCAATTAGCCATGTCATTGCTGGAGGTGTCACGGCGTTCCCACATTGCCTAACTATATCCTTACCGCTTCCAAGTATTTTATAGTGATGGTCAAATGCCATTGCCAATTTTACTTCCTGAGGCTTTACCATTCTGTAAAAGCAATCTTCAATTGCTGTACCTGAGTATTTAATCAGGCTCATTCGCTCTTTTGTAGGTACTGTATCCGTGGCCTCCGAAATGTGGCTTGTTTGATTACCATTATAATAATAGGTTATGAAGCTTTTCATTGCCTCATCGGTCATAATACCGTGATTAGTTACACCAGCGGTGAATGTGCTGAAAGGTTCGCTAGACGGTTTGATTTCTCCAGTCCTGTTAAGCTCAACGATGTGAGGGATAACAAGCCCCATCGTTTGGCGGGTATTTTGGGTTTGGAAAGTCTCAGTTATATTTTTAACATATCCTTCCTGTTTTGTATGCTCATTTTTGATAATGAACGGAGCTCTAAGAAGACCAAAGTTTGGACAAGTGGAAACTGTAGGTAAAACATGCTTCGCTGATCTTACCCTAAAGTCAATGCCTGTGCTTTGCTGGTTATTGATTATTAAGGGATTTAATATGGCTTGACTTTCTAGTGTGGTTTGAGTAAACATTGCCTTATCTAAAGACCTTGTTACTCCACGAGCCTCACTTCCATAAGCTGCATGGAAAATAAACGGATCATCTTTGTATTTACTTAATCCAGCTTGAATTCTTTTAGTTGTATTGGGGCTTAGTGGCTTTTTACGATCTCCAATTCTCGTTCCTAGATCACTCCAATCAATTACATTAAAAGCGGCATAATAATAAGGCTCAACAATATCGCCAGTAACTGGACAGCGGTAAAGATACTGTGTGCGATATTTTCCGAATTTCTTAAGGGGATTCTTCCAAGTTTGAACTGCGTTAACATCTTTGCCTAGTTTTGGCGAAAAGGCGATCGGCATATAATCTAGCATCGGAGCTTTGTTGCCTTTCTTCCAAAAGACAATATACATCCTGTCCCTACTTTGTGGCGTAGGAAAACAGTGCATGCTATTTAGATAAACGCATTTATGATTATACCCTAAAGTATGCATCGCATTCAACCAAGCATCGAACATTATCCATTTTCTTGCATCAACAACATTCTCTACGATAATTGCATTATAGCTGTGATATTCTGCAAATCTGCAAACATCCCACATCGTGGCTCTACTTCTTTCAGCCGCTGCATCTTGTTTGCCTGAGGTAAATAAATCCATTTGTGCTTTAACATGTTTTTGACCTTTCGCTAAGCTGTGATTAGTACACTCAGGGCTTGTTATGAGAATATCTGTGGAAGGGTACCTCCGAGGGTCACATGCAGAAATATCGGTACAATCATGTAAGGTGTCCTGAAAATTAGTAGAGTGGGTTTCGATTGCTAGCTTCCAATGATTTAAAGCGAGCTTAACTTCAGCACCTGCTTTAACAGCTCCTATGCTACTACCACCAGCTCCGCAAAACTGATCGGTAACGGTTAGATATGAATTCTTAATTGCCATTATTCGCAATTATTTGAAGGAGTATAGTTAAACCACTTCACCCAGCCTTTAGGGGTTATGAATCCCCATTCCCGAACTTTCTTGAAGGTTATTACAATAGACCAAACTGGCTGGTGTATTTCTAGTCGATGTTGGTAGGACGCTTTTCTGAAAAGTAAACTAAACCTGCTGTATAGCTTAGAGCCTTTGTCACTGTATTCTACATAACCGCCTTTGATCAGGAATGTTATGAATGCCCACGGATGATCGTGCAAGCATTGGTAATCACTTAGCAATATCTTATGCACCTTTACAGAAAACCATTTACAGGTTAATGGCACAATAGTCCATCGTATAAGATATTTCTCTTTATTGTATCCCCTTGTAATGATCTTCTTTTTAAGAAGCACAAATTTATTACCGTTTACAACGTAGAGATAATAGGTAGCTATACTGATGATTATAACAACCAAAATAGAAGAGATAAATATGAATATGTCCGTGAAGTCGTAATTATTATTTTCCATGTTTTTAATTTGATTAATGATTGGTTAAGCTGAAATTTTTACGTGTTTACTGTGCTTTTTAAGCGCTCTGTACCATTTTATTTCCTTTGTCGTCGCAATCCTGCAACTTTCGATATTGGCGGTGAAATGGCTCAATTTTCCGTTTGACAAAAAGTTGGAATTGCAGTAGTCGATTGCATCTACAAAGCCTCCATCTTCTTTTAGGTTGTATTTTTTCGGTTCAAATAGCACCTTTCTAAATTTGCCAGTGCATACAATTATCATGTCCTTTGATATTGCATTCAAAATTTCTATATCGGTCATTTTGGTTTAGGTTTTGCTTATGCCTGCGATTTTATGCCTAAGCGATTTTAATGGAGGATGGTTAACTGTTATTTCGGTTTCGGAGTATTGCAGATGATCACCTGCCCTCAGCGTGTCGGGTAGGTAAACATATTTACCTACCCACAGAAAATCATGTTGAGGATAACATTCGACTATTAAACCTTCTAGGTTAACCTTCCATACTAAGTAAGGCTGTCCGTTATCTTCAAAAGTGATGATCATACTTAGCCGTCAATAGATATTGCCCCGAAATTTAGCAGCACGTTGTTATACTCACCGCTACCGTCCTTTACAGAAACTTGGAAATACTCTTTTGTCGATGATTTTCTAATGGCCTTATCCACTAATTCCATAGCTTCAGTAAAGCGAGCATCGTTAACTCTAGAAATATGCTTACGAAGTCCTAAGATGCCATTTGTATCCATTTGGCCAGCTCTAGTTTCAAAGGCTTCCATAATAATTGGCTTTACAAAGTCCTTAGCGCCTTCCAATCCAAATGATAGAAACTCGTCTAATTTTTCCTTTGCTAAACCAATCGTGTTTTTGTCGAAGCTAATAGGCTCGTTTACCTGAACCTCCACCTTGATACTTCTGTCAAAGTTGAAAAATGTAGCCCCGCCTTTACCTTTGCCAATTTTACCTCCATTGGCCTCTAAAAACTGGGCGTATAATTCGATAGCTTGCTTCTTTAAATTTTGTTTAAACGCCGTTAAACCAGCGTTTAAACGTATTGCTTCCTTAGCAATTGATGACACTGTACGCTCCGCTGTACGCTCGTATTTTGTAGTACGGTTGTAAGGAATTTGAACCCCTGACTCATCTACCCAATTTGGTGATGATGATTTTTGCTGATTGATTTTTAATTTTTTCATTTTATCTGTCTTTTTAAGTTTTCTAATTGCTGTTTTAATATTTCCTGTTTTTCTAGTAGTACCTCGGTCAACTGTTGATGAAGTACCAGCTTATCGAGTCCACGGTCGACACCTTTAATGGCTTGAAGCAAGGAGTCCTGCCGTTGGTCTAGCTGCGTTAATCGTTCCATAGGTTCTATCTATTTCGTTAGTTATTGTTAGTGATACATTTAGCTCGAATACAAATACATTTTTTGGGAGAAGTTTACTGACCTGTTCCATCCAAATGAAGTATGCGAGTGCCTCTTCTTTCGGTAGGGTGATTGAATAGCTGTTTTTCACGTTATACGTGTCCAGCCTATTTCTTAGCTTAATACGTATTTTGTGTATCAGCGCATCGACCAGCTCTTCTGCTTTATCGCTAGCGGGAAATTCCTTTAAAAGGTATTCAACCAGCTCGTGAAGGCGTTGCAGTTTTTCCCTGTTCAGATTAACCCTCATTTTGCACCTCCATTTCTGCATTAACTTTAGCAACCATTTCCGCAAACACCTTATCCCTTGACTCCAATCTGTTTGTGTATTGCTTTAAGCCATGCTCAGCGCTGGAATGATCTCTACGGAATGGTAGTGCCATTTCAGCAGATGTCAATCCCTTTTCATGCATCAACTTGTAGCAAATGAACCTAGCATCGGGATAAGGAGCTTTCCTGCTAGGAGTTGATAACTCTCTACGTTCTAGCGACAAAGCCCTGCATACAGTCGAAATTATTTCATCCTGTATTTTTTTAATTGTGGTTTCTACCATTGTATCCTCCTTTCTGTTTGTTGAATGATTGTAATGCAGTAATTGTATTTATCCATAAAGAAGTCATTGTGCATTAAACTGCGATGATCATGGATATGTAGCCATTCCTCTAGCAGGTTTGGGCTTCCAGCGTAAGGACTTGCAAAGGGCAGAAACTCGGTTTCGTTCCTAACGGCAACTTGATCGTTCCAAAATCCTCTAAAAATCTCCGAGTACTCCACCTGTTTAGCTACAACCTCAGGATAGCCGTAGAACATGCGTTTTATAAAAGCTTGGTATTGCTCGAATATGTATTCGCAATACGCCTGTTCCGACCAGTCTAGTAACTCACAGATTTGCTGAACCTGCGTACTGTTTTGTTTTCTGATCGAGCCGATGTGTGTGGTTTTCTTAATTAGTATTTTCATGTTCAATTGCTTCAAATCCATGATATTTTATTGCGCCTTCTCTGTAGATTATGTATTCGCCTTTTTTGCCGATGTATCGACCTTTGCTAATTGCTTTATGGCCTTCGACCAATATTTTAAGAGCTGCATCTAGCTCAACCCTTGCTGCTGGTACTCCAATCGCTTCATTTCCTTTATACTGGATAACCACGATGAAAAGAACCTTTGGATAGCGCTTGACGAATGCGAGGAATTGGGTAAAAGTCATGTTGAAATATTGGAAGGAGTCGATGATATACACACAATCCTTGTAAGCCCTTTTCTGCAACCGTGTTTCGGCTTCGTCCTTAGTTTCATCTACCAGCAACACCCTACCCGATACCTCATTCATGTTTACGAGCCTAAAGGTTTTTTGAATGCTGGCACTAATTCCCTCTTCCCTTGAATTATAGATTACCTTTCGGTTGAACTCAACAGCAATCATTTTTCCTAGCTTTGCATTGAAGACACTTTTACCGTTCGATGTCCGACCGCCAATAGTCCACACTCCAGTAGTAGGCGGTCGGTCGAATGCGTCGAACCATTCGCCTTCCAGTTCGAAAAATTCAAACTTTATTGCATCTAGTTCTTTCGGTGTGGTGCCTCTTCTCATAAGCCTAGCACCATTTTTACGAAGGGAAGAGTTAATTCGTTTCCAGTACGTTTGGCTTCCCTAAGACAAGGGGTTAGTACATCGGTAAGCTCCCCGTAATTATTGCAATTCTGTTGAAGCCATTTTTTTAGTTCAACATCAATACCTTCTAAAAACTGGTCGAATTTGGTATCTATACCTGATAGGTGCTTAATTTTGAACTTGACCCTTCGGAATAATTGGGCTATACCTGGTCTATTCAATTTAATAGCCCTATCTACATTTTGCAATAGTTCAGGTGTGCCGATAAGGTTTACGGGGCATATATCCTTCAGAGCGTCGAAAAGCTCTTTATAAGCACATAAAGTAAAAACCTTCATGTATTCGGACTCGTCAAAATTCAATTGGGGATTCAGGCCGCTATCCTTGATCTTTTTCAGCCTTCTAACAATTAGCCCGATTTTATTGGACTTCGTTCCCTTGAAATAGTCCATTCTAAGCGCCTCAGCAATTTTGGTAAGTATATCAGCTAGGTTATCAGATGAACCGATTTTAATGCTGAATACTTCGCTTGGAAATTTCTTTTCGAACAATTGGGATACATAAGTTTTACCAGCTCCAGTTTCACCTATTATCCATACAGGCTCACAATGCTCTTTTGAGTCATTAAGACTGGTAAGGATTTCAACTAATTGTGTGGTAGTTTTGGTTTCAATTTCCCTTTCATTCAGTTCAAAACCAATATAATTGGCAATTCTGATGTAATAGGTATCTTTAAATTCAACATACTTTACTCCAACCTTTTGACCAGTGTTACCTTTTCTCATTTCGATTAGGTAACCTGCATTCACATCGGCGAATTTTGCCACATCGCTTTGCGACACTTTATGAAGTTCCATATAAACCTCTAGTGCTTTGATAATCTGTTGTTTGGTTTCTGTATTCATGAGTTTTATTATAAAAATTTGTTTAGGTCTATCTTTTCGATTAGGTATTGCTCGCGGTCGGAGGCATTAACCTTCACCTGTTTTTTCTCAGCGTTTTTGATGTGCTTAACCTCCATTTGCTGTGCAGCTTCCACAAGTCTCGCGTTACTTTTATTATTCTTGTGCTGCCCTTCGCTGTCCACTATCAATAGCTTACCAAGAGTTTCAGTTAGTGATGGTATTTCGTGCATCAGTTCGCCTATTGCGTCGAAATCATTCTGCTGTACATTTAGGATGTCGTTAACTAATTCCTTATTGAAAGTTTCGATACGTTTAAGCTGGTTTGCATCGCCTTCTTTACGATCAAATAAGGCCATAGGCTGCACGTATTTGGTTGTAAGCATGTATCTAAGGTTTCCGTCTGAGTTGATGGCTAACGCCTCGCTCATATCGGCTGGATCGTATTTTAAAATCCAGTCTACATTTCTATGCTTTCTAAAGGAGTGGTCGAAGGTGTCATAAAGGAACGTTTGTTTAGCAATGGTCTTCTTTAGCCCTTGACCTTCGAGTTTATTTGATTTATCGGAAGTTTCTCCTAAGTTCAATAGGAACTCTTCCTTTGTCCAGCTAAGTTTATGGCTCTCATCTAGTTTATTCCATGATTTTAAGTAGGCCTCAACTTTGCGTTTACGTTCAGCGTTCATCATGGCAATTACTTGAGCTGCGCAGCCCTGATAGTCAGGGAAGGAATGCCTAATTTTGTTAAGGTATTCGCTATTAGGCTGAATTTCTTTACGTGAGGTAATACCAAATCCTGAATGGTTATGCTGCATTTGGCAGTAGTTTTTATTTAAATGCTTGAAATACGGCTCGATTACCTTTGCTTTTGCATTATGTGCGCGAGCAGGTATGTATTTATTTGAGATAGCTTCGTAAAAAGGGGTTAGGCTTCCTTTTCCGTACCTATCGGTTTGTAGTTGGTGAACATGGTGCATTTTCCCGAATAGTTCGGCTGTATGCGTCACAGCGTTCCGTAAAGCCTGTCTAATTAATTCAGGTGTCTCATGCGTGCCGATTGCGTAGCCGATCGGATATTTCTCGCATGGGTCTAATACTACAACTACAGTGAGTCTATTTGTATAGGTAGTACGAGTTGTGCCGTGTTTATCAGTTTCCCGTTTTTGATAAAGAAGCTCTACATCCCAACCGTCAACCGTCCAGTAAACAAGTGGTGCTGAAGGCGCGCTCCTTGAAACCTGCATCGCATGCTTGTTTTCATGGTGTGATTTTCCGCGACTTCCAGCATCAGAATATATCTGCCATTTTTCCCTGTAGTTGCCAACAGTTGCTGGTGTCATTTTCTTCCAACCCGCCTGTTCAGCTGTTAGGTTGTAGAAAAATGAAATTTGAACATTATCTAAATTTTTGTGAGAGGCTAGTATTCTCCTTAAAACTCCTTCTTGAGCAGTGTCTACCGCCTTGGCTGCATTATTATTGCCAGTGTTTCCGTTTATTAGGGCTTCATAGCCTGACTCTCTGTAGCTGCTGATTTTGTATCTAAGTCCACGCTCGCTACTTGGAAGCTTCCAGCCATATCTACTTTGAAGAGAAGCAAAAACATCAAGCAGGTTTTTAATTGATCCAGTCTTAGTCGAATTACCTCCTAATGCTTTTCTCCAAGCCTTAGTGTCTGATAAAAGCGTAATGATGGCATTTAGAGCTGTAGCGGTTGCAGTATATTCGCGGATGGCATTCTCTTTAAGATGCTCACCAGTGTTAAGTGTGTAGTTAACGAAAAAATTGTAAGCTTTATAGTCGGTCTGTAGAACCTTTAAGATTGGCTGCTGTTGAGCAGTCAAAACCAAATCCTTATTTTTCTTTACAACAGCATCCTTAAGCTCGTAAGGAAGTTTCTCGAAATCATATAATGCTTCGGTACCTCTGCAACCACGTCTTACCACTTTAAGCTTTTTACTCTTCGAATAGTTTATGAAATCGTACTGAGATATAAATGCATTTTCTCCTACAGTGCTAGGCTTAACCTGCCTGTTTACCAGTTCGCCATAAGAAATGCATAGAACGTTATTGTAGTATTGCATACTGAGAGAATGATTAATTAAATTGTTCGGATAAGATATTTTCTAAATAATTGACAGGGAGATTTAGCTCCTTGATAATTAGTGGGCAGATATTAGTTCCCTTATAGTGGCCATGAACTGTGTTACTCACAACTTCTCGGCTCAATCCTATTTTATCTGCGATATGCTGTATTGATCTTCCTGACTCTTTGATAGCCTCATTGAGGGGTAAGTTTTGCGGATATTTAATTTTTTTCTTTGGGACTTGCATAATATTAATACTTTTGTGAATACTCACACAAACGTATAGAATATATTCTACATTAACAAAATAAATTATAAGAAATTTTCTACATTTTAATTTACCATGCAATCGACCTTAGACAGAATTAAACAATACCTTGATTTAAAGGATATTAGCGTACGCGCCTTTGAGCAGTCTTTGGAATTTTCTAATGGTGCTTTTGCTAGTCAGTTGAAAAATAACAAAACAATAGGCGTAGATAAAGTAGAAAATATTCTACGTAAGTATGAGGACTTAAATCCCTCATGGCTTTTAACAGGGAAAGGTGAAATGCTTTTGAATAATGTTACCGAGCTAGAGGCGACGAATACATACATCCTTAAAACCGATAAAAATAGGGAATTGCAAAAAGTGCCTTTATATGATATGCAGGCAGCAGCCAGTTTAACTAAAGTTTTTAATGGTAAGCCTAATATCATTGATTACATTAGTGTACCCAATTTGCCTAAATGTGACGGCGCTATTTCGATTACTGGAGATAGTATGTACCCATTATTGAAATCAGGAGATATTGTGATGTATAAAGTTATCGCTAATATCGAAGAGGGGATTTTTTGGGGAGAAATATATTTATTATCAGTAAAAATCGATGGTGAATTTATGACACTAGTTAAGTATGTACAAAAATCTGATCTCGGACAAGAATATATTAATTTAGTCAGTTATAATTCCCATCATTCTCCAAAGGATGTAAAGATCAAACATATATCCGCTATGGCGCTAGTTAAAGCCAGTATACGTATCAACAGCATGAATTAACAAGATCATTTTGCAGTGCTTAACTATCTTAAGTGTGTGTTATTGATTTAATTCGTGGTAAACACAATATATAACTTATTGACTATTAATGGTTTAATGCCATTTCAAAATATGTCAATTTTTGTAAGTTTGTGGGGGTAAAATCGACCGTTTTTTGAATTTTGTATGGTTTGAGATTTAAAAAATTACATCAAAAGTACTATCCAATGTACTATCCATTTTACTATCCATTCGTGAAAAGTCTCATTTTAAGTAGTTTTATATTACCCGTTTTTATTCGCTTTATTAGTTGCTTTCAGATCGAAATCTGCACTTTAAAACCCCTTTAAATATAATTTAAACCGATAAATGGTAGTATATTGCCGTTATTTAAACTAATTTGAGTGCAGAATGGAAGTAAATCGGTAATATGTGGTAATACGGAAGAAACGTTTACAGTTTTTAGATATACAAAAAAACGGCTAAAAATGCCGTTTATAATAGCACTATAGCCGTTTTCTTTGAAAAATGCCGTTTCCTTTCTAATGCATTATTGTTTTATGCCCTATATATATACCAAGATACAACAGGATATGAAATAGTTCGTTGATTTAACAAAAATTAACTATTTAAATAGTTGGATTTTCAAAATGAATCTTCAATGAGTTGCTTATTGATAAAAACGCCTGCCATACTTCCCGAATAAACGGAATCGGAAATGGCTCGCATCATGGTGGTACAATCGCCTGCAGCATATACGCCAAGTGTGGAGGTTTGCTTAAAATTATCTACAACGATATACCCCTGCTCAGTAAGCTCAATGTTTAGGTCTGTAATAACTTCCGTGTTCTGTTCAAAGGTTCCTCTTGCATAAATCGCATCTATTTTATGAACGCTACCATCTTTAAACTTAAGCTGTCTTACATAACCGTTATCATGAACAATTTCTTCAATTTCTTGATCGTTAATATTGATGTTTTTCTTGCTTAATTTCGCTATGCTTTCTTGATCCAAATTAACCGGGCCATTGGTAAATAGCGTAAGCTTTTTGGTCCAGTTGCTAATAAGTTTTACTAATTCGAAACCCATTTCGCCATTTGCGATAATTCCTGTTTCTTTACCTCTAACCTCGTACCCATGGCAATATGGACAATGTAAAACTGAAATTCCCCAGCACTGGGCAAAACCCTTTATAGCAGGGAGAATATCTTTAACACCACTTGCAATGATTAATTTTTTGCTCTTGAAGATGGTTCCATTCTCTATAGCAATACTAAAGCCGTTAGCTGTTCTAGAAGCATTAACCGCTTTTCCATTTAAAAATTTGATGGTTGGATAATTCAAAACTTGAGCTTTTGCGATAGCATTTAAATTTGCTGGATTTTCTCCATCCCTAGTTAAAAAATTATGAGAATTTGGGGTTTGCCTATTACAGGGTTTACCACTATCAATGATTAAAACTTTTCTCAATGACCTTCCTAAAGCCATGGCTGCAGATAGTCCGGCGTAGCTACCACCGATAATAATTACCTCAAATTCGTTCTGTTCTTCCATATCATAAAACTACAAAATAATTGTTAAATGCAACAATGTTGCGATAATAAATTACTTTGTAATTACCTATTTAAAATTTTCCAAACGAAAAAAGGGCGCAATTAGGCGCCCTTTACTATTAATATAACCTCGTTTTACTTTTCAGGTTCTTCTTCTGGCGTATTTCTAAGCTTAACTGGTTTTTTATTATTCTTTTTCATTTTAAGATTTAACATTTCTACCAATACCGAGAAGGCCATTGCGAAGTAAACATAGCCTTTAGGGATATGCTGATCTAATCCTTCGGCCAATAGTGAAACACCTATTAACAATAAAAAAGATAGTGCCAACATTTTCACAGTTGGATGGTTGTTTACAAAATTACTAATCGCACTTGCAGAAATCATCATCACAATTACTGCAATAACAACTGCAGCGATCATGATTTCGATATGATCGGCCATCCCAACTGCGGTAATTACCGAGTCTAAAGAGAAAACAATATCAAGGATTAGTATTTGCACGATTGTGCCTGAGAATGAATGCACTTTAGTTTTACCTTCTGATTCTTCATCACCCTCTAACTTGTTATGAATTTCGTGCGTGCTTTTGTAGATTAAAAACAAGCCCCCAATTAAGAGAATTAAATCTCGACCAGAAATGGCCAATTTATCTAGCCATTCTTGACTTGATATGCCAATCCAATCGCCCATATTAAATAAAGGAGACGTTAGGCCCATTACCCAACTTAACGATAACAACAGTAATACGCGGGTAATCATGGCTAAGGCCAGACCAACCTGACGTGCTTTTTTCTGTTGGGATTCGGGAAGTTTCCCTGATAGTATCGAAATAAACACGATGTTATCTATCCCTAAAACAATTTCTAAAATAGTTAAGGTTAAAAGAGAAATCCAGGCTTCTGGTGTGGCTAAAAAATCCATAGTTGAAATTATATATCCTGCGAATATAAAAAAAGCCCGTCGAATTTACTCAACGGGCTTAGTGTTTATTTGTTTGGTTTTATTATTTAAAAATGATATCGCTGTATTCTGAACGAATGGTAACGCTTTCTCCACTTTTATTATCTCCTTTGCCTATATCTCCGGTATAGGTTTTATTCGTGGAATAACGATCTTCATTGCCTGCGTTTTGTCTTTTTGCACTTATATTAGCTCCATATTTAAACGAGCCATAATTTGTAGCTACACTGAACGAAGACTTAAAGCTGGGGTTAAACCCTAAGCTAACGGTACTGTACTCGGCATTTACAGAGAAGCTATCACTTATATCGCCGGCCGTTAATTTACTATATTCAATATTTGCAATCGTCTTGCCTTTTACACTTCCAATTTTAACATTGGTATATTCTGCGTTAATGGTTAACGCACCGGCAGATCCTATGGTTATTCCACTACCAAATTCGGTATTAATTTTTGCCTGATTTACACTTTTTATATTCGCACTTCCGTATTCAACTCGAATTACGTTGTTGCTGCTTTTTAGGCTGCCAGTAGTTAAAGCTCCGTATTCTACTGTTAATGTAGTTGCACCACTGTAATCGCCCATCAGAATATTTCCATATTCTTGTGAGGCACTTAAAGCGTTAGTAACGGGCATATAAACGGTCATATACACCTTTACCTCTCTTTTTTTACTGTTAAAGCCCCAGTTGTTTTTAAGGTCGATGTCGGTAATAAACGACACTGCATCGGCTGTCTTTGATGCGTTTATAGTGGCATGATCTAACAGTTTTTGAGCTTCGGCAGCTGAATTTGCAAAGGCCTTAATTTCTGCATCTACCTTAATTTCATTCTTGTCCCATGTTTTAATAGTAATTGCACCATATTCATTTGATAAATGAATTTTATCGTTTTTGTCTACAGCAAATGATTTACTAAAGGTTTTAATCTTCTGCGGTTCCGCTTCTTGGATGTCTACGGATTGTTTAGTATTTATCTGCACATTTATTTCAGAACTTACAACTACGTTGGCGGCGACATTAGCTGTAGGATGGCTATTTACGGCTACTACAGGCTGGGGTTGTGGTTGCTGGGCATTAACTTGTATAGCAAGCAGCAGCAAGCTTGATATACTTAAAATTAAAGTTCTCATATTGAATTCTCCTTTTTATATTGATTGACTTGATTGATTATCGATAATTGTTGGCTCAGGATATCTGCTTGAATTTCTAAATTCTTCATCATTTCACTTACTACAACATCTGGATTTGGACTGGTTTGCAGCTCTTTTTTAAGACCTTCATAATTTTCGTCCAGCTTCTTTAAATCACTTACAAACTTTTTAAAAAGGGCAGGATTTTCTTTGGAGTACAGTTGTAAACTATCTCTTTTCTCTTCGATTAAACTTGCGAAATGGATTTCCTTTTTACCATAATCAGGATTTACATCCGCCACTGCGATCTCGTTATTTGATTGATTGGTATAGGTGAAGTAAATACCTAAACTCACCACCAATAACGCAGCAATACTTATCCATTGATATAACTTAATTGTTTTTGTAGGTTGGGTTTTTTTTTTATCTAACTCTGCTTCAATGCGTAGCCATAATTGATCTGACGGCCCTTTTGCCTCAAATGCCTTTTTGTTTTCCTTTACAAACCCCTCTAATTTATTGCTCATCTTGCTACTCCTTTCATTTCTAATAAACTATTCAACTTTCTTTTTGCCCGCATATATTGCGAGCGTGATGTATTCTCTGTTATTTTTAAAATATGTGCAATTTCTTCATGATCGTATCCCTCGAATAAATACAAGGTTAATACTACTCTATATCCATCTGGTAACTCATTGATTGCAGCTTTTATCGTTTCTACCTTTAATTGTGTTTCTTCCTCATCATACGACGGTTCATCTGCTATTTCAACCTCATCAATAGATACAAATTCGGCCTTTCGCTTTCTTAAGTAGTTTATGGCTCGATTAATTACGATCTGCTTTAACCATAAACCAAATGTTGTTTCCTGCCGAAAATCAGCAATTCGGTTAAACGCGTCTAAAAACGCTTCCTGTAATACATCTTCAGCCTCAGCTTCATCATTTACAATCCGCAATGCCACATTGTACATAGCACTTGCATACAACTTGTAGATTTCAAATTGTGCTTTTCGATTCCCGTTGCGGAAATCGTTTACGAGTGATACATGCTTATCTATATATACAGTTTCCAAATGCTAAGCGTTCTGATTAAAAGACAATGTAATTTTTAAAACGTTGCATCAAGGTAAAGATTTTTTTTCTGTGGTTAGTTTGTTGGTTTTTTAGATGGTTAGTCACTAACAAACCAAACAACTAATAACTATTTAAAAATAAAATCGGTATTTTTGCGGCTCAAAATTTGATTTAAAAATGTTAAGAACAACGACTTGCGGCGCTTTAACGTTGCAAAATTTAGGCGAAAATGTAACTCTATGCGGTTGGATGCAGAATTCAAGGGATTTAGGTGGGATGACTTTTATCGACATCCGAGATCGTTACGGCATCACCCAATTGGTTTTTAACATGAACGATAATGTCGAATTGTGTGAAGGTGCCCGCAGCTTAGGTCGCGAATTTGTTATTAAAGTAAGTGGAACCGTTGTAGAACGTTCTAATAAAAATAAAGAAATCCCAACAGGAGAAATAGAAATTAAAGTAACTGCTTTAGAAATATTAAACGCAGCGAAGTTACCACCATTTTTAATCGAAGATAAAACCGATGGTGGTGATGATTTACGCATGAAGTATCGCTATTTAGATTTGCGTCGTAACCCGATCAGAAACAACATGATTTTACGTCACAGAATGGCACAATCTGTTCGTAGGTATTTAGATGGCTTAGATTTTATTGAGGTAGAAACACCTGTACTGATCAAATCGACTCCAGAAGGAGCGAGAGATTTTGTAGTACCAAGTAGGATGAATGCAGGCGAGTTTTATGCTTTACCCCAGTCTCCACAAACCTTCAAACAATTGTTGATGGTTTCGGGTTTCGACCGCTATTTCCAGATTGTAAAATGTTTTAGGGATGAAGATTTACGTGCCGATAGACAGCCAGAGTTTACACAAATCGATTGTGAAATGTCGTTCATAGAACAAGAAGATATATTAAACACATTCGAAGGCTTAATTCGTACATTATTTAAAGAAGTACGCAATTATGATTTACCGGAAGTGCCACGAATGCAATATGCTGATGCGATGAGGCTATATGGTTCTGATAAGCCAGATACACGATTTGATATGCAGTTTGTAGACTTAACGACTACCGTAAAAGGGAAAGACTTTCCTGTATTTGATCAGGCCGAGCTCGTTATTGCGATTAATGCAAAGGGCTGTGCTCAATACACACGTAAACAATTAGATGAATTAACCGATTTTATTAAACGTCCACAAATTGGCGCCACTGGCTTAATTTATCTTCGCCATAATGAAGATGGTACGTTAAAATCGTCCGTTGATAAGTTCTATAACGAAGAAGAGCTAGCAAAATGGTCGGCCGCTCTTAGCACCCAACCTGGTGATTTAGTTTTGGTGATGGCAGGAGGTACTGATAAAGTGCGTAAGCAATTAAGTGAGCTTCGATTAGAAATGGGAACACGCTTAGGCTTACGGGATAAAAATACCTTCTCGGCGCTATGGGTTTTAGATTTTCCTTTATTAGAATGGGACGAAGAAACAGAGCGTTACCACGCCATGCACCACCCATTCACCTCACCAAAGCCAGAAGATATAGCATTATTAGATACCGACCCTAAAAATGTTCGTGCCAATGCATACGATATGGTGGTAAATGGAACAGAAATTGGTGGTGGCTCTATCCGTATTCACGATAGGGGTTTACAGGCTTTAATGTTTAAACATTTAGGATTTAGCACTGAAGAAGCACAAAAACAATTTGGATTTTTAATGGATGCCTTTGAATTTGGCGCCCCGCCACATGGTGGTATTGCCTTTGGTTTTGACAGGCTTTGCTCTATTTTTGCAGGTTTAGATAGTATCCGCGACGTGATCGCTTTTCCTAAAAACAATTCAGGAAGAGATGTAATGATTGATAGTCCGAGTACAATAGACGAGAAACAATTGAAGGAGTTGAAGATAAAAACGGATTTGTAGTTTAGCGTAAGGCGCTTGGCGTTGAGTGTTCAATCGTATAAATAAGAAGCCACAAAGATTAAATTCTTTGTGGCTTTTATGTATGCATCCAAAACGCCTTACGCTTATCGCTTTCCGCTTAACTTACCCTAATTAACTAGAAACAGCGCATTCGTAAACATTTGCTTCCCATTTTCCCAGAACGAGCGGAATAATACATCGGTTCCCAAATAAATAATCGTTCCCCTACCCGATTGCTGCACACCAAAAAGTAGCCCAGAAGCCAGTTTCTTTTTTACTTTTTCTCCGGCAACACCTGCCATGTAACTGTTTTCTTTTAATGTGCCTACGTTCCAACCATTCTCTAAAGGCTCGTAAATCTTCTCGTCTGTTTTTAGCGTATAATAAAATTTACCAAGACCTAAGGCTAACGGGTGACTTTGGTCTAGATTTACTTTATATATTGCTCCAGGAATAGAATTTTGTAAATCGTCTTTGTCTTTTTCGGCATATTTACGCTGATTGATTTCCTTTTCTTCTTTTTTTGGATACTCTTTTTTCTTGATATCGAATGGGCGCTTACCCACAATCGAGGTAATAGCATCTTCAATTAAAATTAACTTGCCACCTGCGCTAATCCAAGTGCTTAGCTGATCTCCCAATTTATCACTATACGAACCATCTGGTAAGATCAACACATTAACTTTATTAATATCGAGATTTGTAATGCTTTGAGTGCTTAACATGGTAATGGGATAATTTAGCTCTTGTTCAAAAAAGTGCCAAATCTCTCCTACACCTTGCGAAGAAACTTCCTGCCCACCTACGACAGCAATTTTAGGAGGAGTTAAAAGACGGTAAACCGACGATCCAAAATCTTTTCCTTTCTCTACATAACCACTACTAATTGGATAAAAAGAAGTGTTAAGATCTTTTGCCACCTCTGCCAATAGCGATATTAGATCTTTATTGATTTTCTCATTCTCTGTGCGGTAAATTAATAAAGAACCGGCCTTATATACTTTCCCACCAATGGTAAAATCTTCTTCGGCTAAACGAATTTTTATTTTCTTTTTTTGTAAAGTAACCAAGGTTTGCGCATCTCTAACGGCATTCCATGGCATTACCCAAGCATAAGGCTTATTAATTGCTGGGATGGTTTCTTTTTTTTCTTCAATAAAGCTAAAGCCTCCAGTTAAGGATTCTTTAACTCCGTAAGCATTTAAACCATAGGCATAAGGTAGTGCCCAGGCAGTAATATCATACGTATTCGAATCGGTAACAACCGTTTGAGGTTCAAAAAGAACATTAGCCATTACTGCATGTGGTTGTTGTAGGTTTACAATTAAATCGTTTCGTTCTACTTTAAAAACCTCTACCTTTTGTGTTTCGTAATTATAACCGTTTAAGGTTCTATCCCCACCAAAAGCGAAATTTATCTGATTTCTTTTTAGCAAATCAGCCATTTTACGTAAGCGATCTATATTTTGAGCTTTAACAATATACGTTTTATAGGCGCCTGGAGGGCTTGCTGCACTTTGATCAAAATACTTCTTAAACTCACTTAGTAATTTCTCTGCATATGTAGCAACTGTTTCCAATGTGGCCATTGATGTGGTAAAATGATGGTCTATTCGATCTTTTAGGGTTAATGTATCACCGTCCGAAGTAATTACAGCTAAACCGGCCCTAATTCCACCTTGCTCGTACGTCATACCAATTGCGCCGTTGTAGAGAGGATAAGTATCGCCGTAAGAAGGATAAAGTAAATCAAATCGTTCTTTTGTAAAATATTGCCAGCCATTTTCGTCGAAGTACTTCGCATTATTTTTGCCAACAGTTACCTGAAATTCTCGTTGCCATGGTGTAATATCTTGATGAACGGGCTCGGCAGCTGGTGCAAAATAATAGGGCTCATTATAACTTTGCTCGTGAAAATCTACATGTACTTGTGGTAGCCAACGGTGATAGGCGATTAAGCGTTGCTGTGTTTCAACTTGCGTTTGCCATGCCCAATCTCGGTTTAGATCGAAATAATAATGATTTGGACGACCTCCTGGCCATGGTTCGCTATGTTCTCGGGCTGAAGGGTCGGGGTTTGGAATTTTACCACTCACCATGTTAAAGTAGCTAACATAGCGCTCTCTGCCATCGGGGTTTAAACAAGGATCGATGATAACCACTGTGTTTTTTAACCATTGCTTTGTTTGCTCGTCTGCCGCTTTAGCAAGCGTATATAGGACACGCATCGAAGTTTCTGTTGAATTTGCTTCATTGCCATGCACATTATAGCTAAGCCATAGTACGGCAGGTTGTTTAGTATTTCTAACGGCATTTTTATCTGCACTTGCTAAATTAAGATTGTTGGTTCGGATTTGTTCAATTCGACCCATATTGGCTTCATCAGAAACAACAGCAAGCAATAGTTCTCGTCCCTCATAGGTTTTTCCGTATACCTGAAGCTGGATGTTTTTACTGGTCGAGGCCACCTTTTTAAAATAATCAACTACTTTTTGATGCGGAGTAAAACGACTACCTAAAGCATAGCCCAGAAACTCGTCTGGAGAAGGCGTTTGAGCTTTTGTTGCGAGAGTTAAAAAGAGTAGTGCAGAAAGTACTATTAATTTCTTCATAGTTAGATGGTATTTTTACTTTGTCAAAGTAGATTATTTATCAATAATACTAAAAAGAATATTTTATTTGTCTTTGCATTTGTAATTTTACGATAAATATTTACCTGAAGCATAAAATGACAAGCATTGAATCACTGTATCAACAGTACTTAAAACATCCGGTAATTTGTACCGATACAAGAACGATTACCCAAGGTTGTTTGTTTTTTGCTTTAAAGGGAGATAATTTCGATGCCAATACGTTCGCAATACAGGCTTTAGGGCAAGGGGCAGCTTTTGCTATTGTTGATGACCAGCAATTTGCTACACATGAGAAATGCATATTGGTTTCGGATGTTTTATCAACATTGCAAGATTTGGCCCGTCACCATCGTAATCAATTAACTATACCTATAATTGGATTAACAGGGAGTAATGGGAAAACCACTACAAAAGAGCTAATCAAAGCGGTATTAGCCGAAAAATATAAAACATTCGCAACCAAAGGGAATTTAAACAACCATATTGGCGTGCCTTTATCTATTTTATCGCTCCCGCTCGATACCGAAATTGCAGTGATAGAAATGGGTGCCAATCATCAAAAAGAGATAGAAATGCTCTGTGAAATTGCCCAGCCTACACATGGCTTAATTACGAATATTGGTATGGCTCATTTAGATGGTTTCGGCGGCTTTGAGGGAGTAAAAAAAGGGAAGGCAGAATTATATGCCTATCTTAAAAAAACAAATGGTTATGCTTTTGTTTATCGCGATAATCCGTACTTGATAGAAATGAGTAGTGCGGCAAATTTGAACAAAATCGTTTTTTATGGCACTGCGAAAGAAAATGAAATTAGTGGCGAACTAGTTGATACCGACCCACTAATTGAGTTAAAATGGGCAAATGCTACGGATACCCATATTGCAAAAGCAAATTTAACTGGAACCTATAATTTTGAGAATATTTTAGCGGCGATTTGTGTTGGAAACTTTTTTGAAGTTTCGCCTGAAGCAATTGGCAAGGGCCTAGCCGATTATTTTCCAGTTAACAACCGCTCTCAGCTTACCAAAACAGCGTTTAATACGGTAATCTGCGATTTTTACAATGCTAATCCAAGTAGTATGGGGGCAGCTTTAACGAATTTGAAAGCATTATCAGGCAATCATAAGACCGTTATTATTGGCGATATGTTTGAACTGGGAAGTGAGGCTGTCGAGCAACATCTACAAATAGCTGAATTATCGAACAGATTTAACTTCGACGAACAGATTTTTATTGGCGAGAATTTTTCTGCAATTAAAGATAAGCTTAAAGGAAGATTTTTTAAAACCCGTGAAGAAGCATCTATTTATCTAATAGAAAATCCAATAAAAGATAGCTTAGTGTTGTTAAAAGGAAGCAGAGGGATGGCACTTGAGCAGTTATTACCTCTGCTTTAATCTTTATTTGCAGTTTCGACGGTAACCCCTACATCGCTAATGCCTACCAACGGGTTATCGCGCATGTTTTGCTCTACTTCGAGCTCATATTTGCCAGCCTTTGGGAAACGAAAATTCTTTAGTAAAGAAAAGGTACTGCTATATAAATCTCCTGAGCCTTTACCCAACCATGTACCATCGGCTTTGGCCAATTGAAATTGATACCGTGTACTTTTCGATAAGGAATCTCCTTTAAGACGCATCACTACGTAGATATTTGAATACCTATAATCGGCAGTATTTCGTATTTTAAATAGAAGGTTATATGCTAAAGACGGATCCTTAACATCGAATGTAGCCTTTACACTTTTTGAATATATCCAGCTATTTTCGGGAGTTTCCATGTTCACATCTATCAGATTGGAGTTTACACACCCAGTTAATAAAAGCATGAACATAAAAACTATGAGTCTATTCACTTGCAGGTTTATCTGATGGTCCATCGGCCGATTTGTTCTTATTTCGGTTTTTATTGCGATTTCTGTTGTTTCTATTCCCTGGCTTTGGTCCATTTTGCGGAGTTGGATTAGTACTGTCGCCTACTGGTTTTTGTACTTGTGGTGGCCTTGGTTGTTGAGCTGGTTTAGGGCCAGGATTTTGATCTTTTGCCTTTTGAGGTTGATTTTTTGGTGCATTTGGCCTTGCCTGCGTAGTTGCGTTGCCTTGAGTGCGACTGCGATCGTTACGGTTATTATTTTTATTTCGGTTGTTATTCTTGTTTCTCGATCTATCGTCTAATCGGGTTAAACTATCCTGGCCAACAACATTTTCATAATCGTGAACTTTTTCTACAATTGTTGTTGTTTTTAATTCAACGGCTTCATCTTTTAAGTTTGTTGGTTTTTCGCCCCGTTTGTTCATCGCCATAATTTCTTTTACACGATCAACTTTTAGGGGAATCCAATCTTCTTGGTTAGCGTAGCTAAACCACATTAGTTTTTTAAAAATATCTGTTTTTTGATGACGGGCTACTCCAACTTCAGTTTGTAATGAGTCGATACGATCTGGAATGTCTTTTAACGCATCTAAATAAGTATCTAACTCATAATTTAAGCAACATTTTAGCTTCCCGCATTGTCCGGCAAGCTTTAACGTATTTAACGATAGATTTTGATAGCGAGCTGCGGCTGTAGATACCGTTTTAAAATTAGTTAGCCAAGTAGAACAGCACAGTTCTCGTCCGCAAGAGCCAATTCCGCCCAATCTGCCAGCTTCCTGGCGCATCCCAATCTGGCGCATTTCTATCCGAATTCTAAACGTTTCGGCCATTTTTTTAATCAACTCTCTAAAATCTACCCTTCCTTCTGCAGTATAAAAAAACGTTGCTTTGGTTTTATCTCCTTGATAATCTACATCACTAATTTTCATAGATAGGCGTAAATCTAGAGCCAATGTGCGCGCTTTATGCATGGTTTCCCATTCCATATCCTTTGCCAACTTCCATTTATCTACGTCTGCCTCGGTGGCTTTTCTATAAATTTTTCGAGTAACCTGATCAAGTGGGGTCTTGCGGCGTTTCATTTGCATTCGAACCAATTCGCCTGTTAAAGAAACATGACCAATGTCGTATCCGCCAGTTGGCCCTTCAACGGCAACCAACTCACCTATTTCGAGATATATATTATCGTTATTTAAAAAGAATTCCTTTCTTGCGCCTTTAAATTTTACCTCAACTACTTGAAAAGGAACATAATTAGAGGGCATATCTAGATTTGAAAGCCAATCGTGGACTTCCATTTTCTGGCATCCACCGGTTAGGCAAGAACCATTACTTTTACATCCTGAGGGGGCACAACCACCACCTGTAGAGCAACTTCCACATCCCATATTAACTGTATATATATTGAGTCCCTTTCGGGAGCGATTTAAACTTAATTATTTTAACTAGTTGTAAAGATACATCTAAAAACAGAATTTTCGGATTCGCATTTCTTTCGATGTGATAATGTGCCTTTTCGAGTTCTGCAATTAAGGCTTCAACCATCGCTAAATTTAATACATGGGTCGATAGTTTTATCGCTACTTCTAAGATTTGAGGAGGTAATTTAACCAAATCATCACTCCCACTAAGAAGTAAGCAACATTCTCGAAGAAAATTAATGCCGTATTTCAAAAAGTTCTTCTGATTTTCTCGTCCCCAACTTGCTGCGGTTTCAGTAAACGAAATCATTGCAGGCACTTTATTTCCAAAGCCCATTCTTAACCATTCGGCAAAATAACTAGCATTATTATTTGGTGTATCGTTTAATAGGAGTTTTGCATCAATCAAATTCCCATCTGCCAAAAAGCTATACTCTTCAGCATGATGCGACATCAATTGTGCCGAGTTTATCAAGTAATTTTCGATTTCTACATCCTTCAGTTTGGGAATTTTGATGAGTTGGGTGCGCGACAAAATTGTCGATAAAATTTGTTCTTGATTTTGAGCAACTAGAATAAAAAGAGTATTTGCTGGCGGTTCTTCGATAATTTTTAATAAAGCATTGCCTTCTCTATCTAAAAACTCAGGTAGCCACATAATCAACACTTTTGTTTCGGCTTCAAATGCTTTATAGCTAAGTTTTTTGATAATATCATGACATTCTGCAATGTTAATATTAGCTTGTTTGTTCTCGGCATTCAATTTCGAGCGCCAAATATCCAAATTAAAATAGGGATCGTCGAGCAATAAACTTCGCCATTCTTCTAAAACATCAACGGCAATTTTCACATCCTTAGAAGCAAAAAAAGGATAGGAGAAATGGAGGTCGGGATGAATGTATTTTTCATATTTACGACAAGAGGAGCATACACCACAGCTATCTAATTCGTTTTTATCTTGGCAGTTAATATATTGTGCATAGGCAATTGCCAATGGCAAAGCCCCACTTCCCTCGCTCGACAAAAATAGTTGCGCATGACTAACACGATTCTCCTTTACGGTTTGAATAAGGTGTGTTTTTACTTGCTCTTGGCCTATTATCTCTTTAAACTGCATTGGTGCAAAATAAGAAATAGTATTGAGATTTTTGAGGGTTTTGCGTTTGGCGTAAAGCGATAAGCGCTCATGGAGGAAATCGGATGCTTCAAATAATTAATCAATTTCTTAAAACACCATTTAATTAGGGATCCAAAACGCTTCGCGCCAAACGCACAACAATACGCTTTTGTTACTCTGTAAAAATTTAATTGATATATCAATAAATAATAGTACGAATATTTACTTTTAGTGTATGGAAAAATTAAATGACACCTTTTTATACACCATCGATAAGTGTTTTAGAAGTTATCATCAGTTTGCACAAAAGAATGTGCGGAAGGCTGGTTACGATATTACAATAGATCAATGGCTAATTTTAAAAAATGTTGCCGAAAATCCAGATATCACCCAAAACGACATCAGCAAAATCGTTTTTAAAGACAATGCCTCTATTACACGCATTATCCAGTTGTTGGTTAACGCAGGTTATCTTATACGAGAGAATCACCCCGAAGACAGAAGAAGAGTAGCACTTACCTTAACTAAAAGTGGGCACAAAATAACGGTAGATGTTGAAAAAATAGCACTACAAAATCGTGCAGCAGCATTAAAAGATGTTGACCAAAAATTAATGGTAGAAATGAAAGAAGTTTTACAGAAAATTATTAAGAATTGTGCTTTTCTTTTACTATTCATATTCCTTTTGGGGAATAATTACCTACATGCACAAACTACAAAGCCAGATACGACTACAAAAAAGTTAAATGAAGTTTCGATTACTGGCAAAAAGCAATTGATTGAGCGCAAGCAAGGCAAAACCATTATCAATGTTGATGCCGCAGTAACCAATGCGGGTACAACAGTACTAGAAGTTTTAGAAAAGTCGCCAGGTGTAATGGTCGATAAAAATGGAAACATTAGTTTGCAGGGTAAAGCTAGTGTTTTGGTGATGATAGACGATAAGCCAACTTATTTATCGGGCACAGAGTTAAGTAATTTATTAGGAAGCATGAGCTCGACCCAAATTAACCAGATTGAGTTAATTACAAGTCCTTCGGCAAAATACGATGCAAGTGGGAATGCTGGAATTATCAATATCAAAACTAAAAAGAACAAGCAGGAAGGCTTTAATGGTAACCTTACCACCAATGTTGGGCACGGCAAATACCTTAAAAATAACAATTCTTTAATGTTAAATTACCGACAAGGGAAAATAAACACTTTTGCAAACTATAGCATCAATTATAATAAAGGTTTCACAGACATTTATGCCTATCGTAATTATTTTAGTACGCAGGGCGCGATAACATCAGCGTTAGACCAACAAAGTGACTTAGGCAGTAAGAACACTAATAATTTACTTCGAACTGGGCTCGATTTTTATGCCACGCCTAAAACCACATTTGGCTTAACCCTTACAGGTACACTTGTTTCGCGTAAAGGTTCGGGTAATGCACTAGCCAAATGGTTAAGCCCCCAACTTAATTTAGATTCTGCGATTACGACCACGAGCAGCAGCGATTTTAGTTTAAAAAATGGGTCAGTAAACGTGTATGGCCGGCATACCATTAACAAAATACAAGACATAGGCTTTGATGTAGATTATTTAAGGTATAGTATCGCTAACGATCAGGATTTCCAGAACATCAGAAGCGGCGCAATAAGTTACAATCAAGGTTCGAGAGGAGATATTCCTTCCAGTTTAAAAATATTTTCGGCAAAAGCAGATTATACCCTGCAGTTGGGTAAAAATGCGAAATTAGAAGCAGGGTTAAAATCATCATCAATACACACAGATAATACAGCAGATTACCAATTGTTTAATGGGAACGGTTGGACGGCTGATCTTAAAAAGAGCAATCATTTTTTGTATGAAGAAAATATAAACTCGATTTACAGTAGTGTTGAACATAAAATAGATCGTTTAAGTTATCAAGTAGGCTTAAGGTATGAGAATACCAATTATACAGGTAACCAATTAGGAAATGCAGTACAGCCAGGCAGTGAATTCTCTAAACATTATCAAAATTTATTTCCATCTGGCTACTTAACTTATGCAGTAGATTCGGCACATTCTTTATCTTTTACTACAGGGCGCAGAATCGATAGACCTGCCTACCAAAAATTAAATCCCTTTGTATTTATCATCAATAAATATACCTATCAAAGAGGAAATCCATTCTTTTTACCACAACATACCTGGAATTTCGAGCTAAGTCATTCTTACAAAAGCTTTTTAACTACAGCAGTATCGTATAGTGGAATTAAAAATTATTTTTCACAACTCTTTTTATCTGAAGGGAACGACATTCTAGTGTATACCGAAGGGAATGTTGGCCAGATGCACAATTTAGGGTTCTACCTTACAATACAAACTTCGCCCTTTAAATGGTGGTCGTTAACGGCTCAAAGTAATTTTAACTACAAGAAATTAAGCGGTTATCAAAATGTAGATTATAAATCGTCTGTAAAGCAATTGCATACCACCATGAATAATCAATTTCGGATTAACCCGAGCCTAAATGCTGAAATTTCTGGGTTTTATACTACTCGAGCACGGAATGATTTACAAGAATTATTGTCGCCAACAGGTCAGGTTTCGGCAGGCATTGTAAAAACTGTTTTAAAAGGAAAGGGGAGTTTACGCTTAACCGCCAGAGATATTTTTTATACCCAAGCGATGGAGGGGATGACCGATTTTCCAGGGGCAAACGAGTATTTTATTTTATGGAGGGATAGCCAGGTGGTTAATGTTGGGTTTAATTATCGTTTTGGGAAACCATTAAAGGCTGCTAAACGGTCGGCCGGAGGCGCTGCCGACGAAATTAATAGAGCAGGGACATAAGTTTTTAGTTTTAGTTTAGTTTTGAATATGGCCGTAGATTTTCTTATAAATCTGCGGCTTTTTTGTATGTATCTTTGCTACTATGGCACGAATCCTTGCTTTCGATTATGGCACAAAACGTATCGGCATTGCTGTTACCGACCCCTTGCAAATTATTGCAACGGGCTTAGATACCATTCATCCAAAAAACATTATCGATTATTTAAAAAAATACCTCCTCAGCGAACAGGTTGAAGCCTTTGTAATCGGCGATCCGAAGCAAATGGATGGTACGCCGTCCGAATCTGCACAACACGTAAAAGGATTTTCTACGTTGTTAAAAAAAGCTTTTCCTACTATCCCCCAACATTGGGTTGATGAACGCTTTACGTCGAAATTGGCCCACGAAACAATTATGCAAAGTGGGTTAAAAAAGAGTGATAGGAGAGATAAAGAAAGAGTAGATACCATAGCGGCCACGATTATCCTTCAATATTTTATGGAAGGAAAATAAATACAATTTTTTATAGAAAATAATCGTTTATTACGACAATGATTAGCGAAGAACTACAAAATTTACTCTTAACTTACTGCGAACCTGAAGACGAATTGCTTCAGCACATTGATAGGGAAACGCAGTTAAAAGTGCTTTTACCTAGAATGTTAAGCGGCCATTATCAAGGTCGAGTGTTAAGCATGTTAAGTAAAATGAATAGCCCAAAAAGAATTTTGGAAATCGGGACTTTCACTGGCTATGCTACATTATGTCTGGCTGAGGGATTAACTACCGATGGTATCATTTATACACTCGATATTAATGAAGAGCTAGAAGATATGGTAAGGAACAATTTTGCTAAATCGCCCCTAAATTCTAAAATCAACTATCGTATTGGTGACGCTCAAAGCAGCTTAAAAGTATTAAGTAACGAAACATTTGATTTAGTTTTTATTGATGCCGATAAAAAAAATAATGGAACCTATTATGATCTTGTTTTTGATCAGGTAAGACCTGGTGGACTGATTATTGTTGATAATGTTCTCTGGAGTGGTAAAATTTTAAACAAAGCACAAGATAAAGACACCAAAAACATCAGTAGCTTTAATGATAAAATTGCGAACGATAAAAGAGTGGAAAAATTAATTTTACCAGTTCGAGATGGTCTTTTTGTGATACGAAAAAAATGAAGAAACGTTGGCATATTCTTTTTCTATTTGTGCTCTGCATTTTTAATGCTAGTGCCCAAACTACGAACGATTATATTTTAACCAACGCCTACCAAGCTCAATATTTGATGCAGAAACATGGTTTGCCCGCTAGTATTATTTTAGGAGTTGCCATTCATGAATCTGCTGCCGGAAAAAGTAAGATTGCAAGATATTTGAATAATCATTTTGGCGTTAAAGGTTCCAATAGCAATACTGAAATCAGATCATCCTATCGAGATTATCCAACAGTTGATTCTTCTTATGCTCATTTTGTTTCTTTTTTATTGAGCAGGAAATATTTTAACATTCTTTTTGATAAGTATGACCAATATGACTATAAAAATTGGGCATTGGGTATTCAACGTGGTGGCTATGCAAGTAGTCGTACATGGGCGGCACAAGTAATTGCGATCATCAAAAAGTATGAACTTTTTGAATATGATAATCGACCAGATGATTATTTAGAAACAAGTAGCTCATTTGCAATAACTACAGTTAAAAAATCATCAGTTCGAGCCAGAAAAAGTAAAGTATATACGATTAAGAACGGAGATAACTTAGGTTCAATTGCCAAAAAAAACCATACTACGGTTTCTGCACTAATGAAAAAAAACGGATTAAAATCATCAGCGTTAAAGCTGGGTCAAAAAATTAAACTATAATGAAGAAAACTATCTATTTGTTAATATTCGTCGTATCTGCCCTCACTAGTTGCAAATCGAGACAATTTAGCCGTAACAATAAACAAATTGAGAAGGAAGCGAATAAACAAACGCCAAACTTTACAACCTACACTACTTTAGCTTATATAGAAAATTTTAAAGGTGTAGCTATTGAAGAAATGAACGCTTATGGTATCCCTGCAAGTATAACTTTAGCTCAAGGCATTATAGAATCGGGCAGTGGAAATAGCTCGTTAGCAAAATATGCGAATAATCATTTTGGTATTAAATGTACGAGCGACTGGAAAGGGAAGGCTTATTATAAAGATGACGATCAAAATAACGATTGCTTTAGAGTGTATAAAGATGCAAAGGAATCGTTCAAAGACCACTCTACTTTTTTAAAGCGAAAACGCTACAGTTTTTTATTCGAACTCGATAAAAACGATTATAAAAATTGGGCAATAGGCCTAAAAACCGCAGGTTATGCAACCAATCCAAAATACCCTGAATTATTAGTTAATGTGATTGAAAAATATAGCCTTTTTCAATATGACCAGTCTGAAACGGAAAAAGAAAAAATTAACCGAGAAGATCGAGTTTTTTTAGAGATCAATGCAAATATCCCGCTTGAAAACAAAAAATTTACGCCTGTAACTGTTGCGCCAAAAGATCCACCAGGCTCTACAGAAGCATTAAAAGAAGCTCAATATACCGTTAAGCCAGGAGATACTTTATTCAAAATAGCCCAACTTTATAAATTAACAGTCGACGAATTAAAAGCACTTAATAAACTTGTAGACAACAACATTAAGATTGGACAAAAACTTTTGGTAGTTAAATAATGTTAAGATGAGCACGAGCTATTTACTTATATTGTAGTTTTGCTGGTCATGAAATTATTTGTCCTTGGTTTTTTTCTGTCGTTTACTGGCTCTCTTTTTGCACAAACCACTACCGTTCAGGGGTTCGTAATTGATAAGGAGAGCAAATTGAGGTTAGCGAAGGTGTATATTTACAACCCAGCTAACGATGAGGCGATTTATAATAATTTAAAGGGCGAATTTGCCATAAAAGCAAAGATTGGAGATACTATTTTCGCTGCACTATCTGGCTATGCTATGGATACTGTGGTTTATAAAGGAAAGGGTGCAGTTGTTCTTCAATTAAAATCACTGGCTATTAAATTAAATCAAGTAGAAATTTATGGAAAAACGCTAAGTCCACAAGAACAGCGTGCCAAAACCATAAGAGAGTATAAATATGCACTTGATAGAGGAAGTTCAAAAGATTTACTAAATCTGGGTCTTGGGGGTGTTGGTTTAGGTATCGATGCCATTTATAATTTATTAAGCAGACAAGGTAAAAATGCTCGCCATTTACAAGCGATTATTGAAAAGGATTACCGAGAAGCCATTATCGATTATCGATATAAACCAGAGTATGTAAAATCTGTTTTAGGTTCTCCAGATATCGATGTGAAAGATTTTATGTTACAATATAGACCAACGTATCAGTTTGTGCTTACGGCAACGGATTATGCATTTGTACAATTTGTTAGAAATAGTTACAATTCTTACAAGCGAAATCCAGCATTATTTAGGCTGCCAAAACTTCCTAAAATTACACCTCAACGACCACTTGGGCAATGAAATTTTTTTTAATCCAATTCACTAATTTACCAGCGAATGGAATGGCAATATTTCCTTTCATTATTGTTAAAAACGAGTCATTTGCGAATAATCCAATTCTTATTAATCACGAAAAAATTCATCTTAAGCAACAGTTAGAATTATTAATTTTGCCATTTTATATCGCTTATCTAGTTCATTACGTTATAAATTTAATGGTTTATAAAAGCCACTATCAAGCGTATATAAATATTGTTTTCGAAAAAGAAGCCCACCTACATGAAGCAGACATTAACTATTTTAAGAAAAGAAGGATTTTTGCTTGGATGGGTCTTTTAAGGAGGAAATAGGAAGCATGTTCCTTAAGTTTGCAATTTTTTGTTTTTCTTTGCTTAATGAATCGTTTATTTTTTGTCTTATTCCTTTCGTTTGCCGTTTCTTTTCAACTTTTGGCGCAAGAAATCGATACTATTCCCATTTCTACTAAAGATTTGGATATAAAATTGAAGAGAAGCCCCCTGCCTTCAAGAATAGGAACCATTTCATTTAAACCTGTAACGCTTAATCCTGTTATTGTAAATGCTAAAGTAAATTATTGGAAAACCAAGACATCGGTGGGCATTAATGTGAATCAGGCAGCATTTAGTGATAATTGGAAAGGTGGTGGTGTAAATTCATTTGCGCTTGGAGGATTAATTAACTACAAGGCCGAATATAGTAAAGAAAGCTATAGTTATGTAAGTGAGGTAATTTTACAGTATGGTAAGATAAAAAACAAAAGCCAACTTCAAAAGAAAACGACTGACCGTATTTATTGGGATAATAAAGCCGCTATTCAGCTTTCAAAAAATTGGTATTTCTTTGGTTCAGTTAATTTTGAGTCGCAGTTTGATCGTGGCTTTGCCTATAGTAAAGATGCTAAAGGGAATGAAATCGAGAAACTATTATCTAAATTTATGTCGCCAGGTTATTTAACCGAATCGATAGGTTTTGAGTATAAGCCAAATAAATTTTTCTCTACTCGAATTGGTACAGGTACGGCACGACAAACTTTTGTGCTCGACACTGCTTTATACCGAACTAATCCAAACAATTTCGGGGTAGTTAAAGGCAAAAACTTTAGAAACGAACTCGCTTTTCAAATTGTAACCGCATACGAAAAGGAGATTTTCACCAATGTTATGCTAAAAACACGATATAATATGTTTATCCCTTATGATAATTTTGGGCATATTGATCACCGTTTTGATATTAATATGACTGCAAAAATTAATCGCTTTATGAATGTATCGATAACTGGTGTTGGTTTATATGATCGCGATACTGATCGTAAAATACAAGGTAGCCAGACCCTAGCATTAGGGTTAACGTTTGTTTTTCCGCGATAGCGAATAAGTTCATTGGTGTTATTTGTTCATCGGTTCACTAGTATGCTCTGAATTTCAGTTATTGTTATTTTTTCTTCACCAAATTCAAATAATCTATAAAATATAACATCTTTATGGATAAACTATTATTCTGAGGTCCAGATAATACATGGTTAAAATTACGGCCATATCGTTCTGTATAAAATCTTTCATTGGTTTCTGCCGCATTTTTATAAGTAATGCTAAGCTCGCTACCTGGCGAAAATTGCCATATATAAACAAGGTCGATATTAAAAACATTATAGTTCCGATCTACATTTTGCAATGCAGGTCCAGTGTATGGATCTAATCTACCCGCTGCGTTTAAGGTGTAGAAATCTTTATTTCTTCTGTCCGACCAATAGTGCCTTACGCCGAGGTTGATGCCCATTTTATTGCTAAAACTATATTTTGCATCCATTGTATTTTCTACCGTATTTCTGTCGTATCTAGAAAAAATAGACTGGCTGCCGCTCTTAGCTACCCAGTTTACAAAGTTATAACTAGGTTGATAATTCAAATCCAATCCAAAAGCTAATTTATCACTAACTCTTAAGTTTTGAAAGAAGTAATAATTGTAGCTTACCCCATTCATTAGGTCTACCTTTTGTCGTTGTATATTCCCTCCAAAATTATACGGCTTTGCTCGGTTAGGGTTAATAAAAATAGCCATTTTATAGTAGCTTGGAGCTTTATATAGCTGCCCATTTCTAGATTCATAGAAGTCGTTCGATTCGGCTAGGATATTGGCAAAGACCTCGGCAGACCAAAAGTTTTTAAATTGAACATACACTCCAGGGAAGAAACCAAGGCTTTGATAATCCCCAGGTTTGTATCGTCTAGAATACTCTACCTCTGCCCAAACTTGGATCTGATTGTACCATTTCCCAGGCTTATAAACATTATAGCCCATGTTTATAGACTGGTCGAAAAAATTATTGTTGGTATAAAAGCCCATATCAGATGGGTCGAATCGAGTGTCTGAGAATTCTTGCTCGTAATTGAAGGTAAAGGATCCGCTCTTTTTGCCAAGCCCAAATTCATAACTGTATCCGCTTCGATTTTCTTTAACCGGATCGGCCGTTACATAGCTCATTTTCCCCGCCCCACTTATAAAATACTTATTACTTTTATTACTGAAATTGAAAAGAGCAGCACTTACATTAGCATCATAAGCGTTTCCTTGTCTTAACACATTGGTGTTGATTACACTTATTGAACTGTTATTCTTTAGCGATTGGTCGAGCACAAAAATATTGTAATTTGTTAAAGGTTGGCTCTTCACTTCTCTTCTAATACCAGATGGGTCTTCAACTTCTGTAAACATATTATTGGTAACGGCATTAAATAGTCCAACGCCTAACCCTTTTGCAGTACGCCCAGAGACTTTAGTCGCATTTAAGATCTTTCCTTCTCGCGGCTCTTTAATGATTTTATCCGTGCTTTTAATTCCGCTATCATCAAAATAAGAAGGGATTGATCCAATTCGTTTCGAATAAAATAAGTCGCCCTTATTAAACATTTCGGTTCCTTCGGTAAAGAACTGTCTATTTTCGTTAAATTTTACCTCAAATGGGGTTAAATTTAAGACACGATAATCACTTTGTACTTGGCCAAAATCTGGGATCAAGGTCATATCTAATGTAAAACTTTGATTAATGCCGTACTTCACATCCATGCCACCATTAATGGAAGCTTGGGTATTTTTTACACCAGGTGTATTATATGGATAGTTACTAATTAAAGTAGAAACGTAAGGAGAAAAAGACAAACGTAAAGGCGCTTTGATATTCTGAAGGCCTTCTAATATTCCGCTCTGATTAATAAATCCATCAATTTTTGGATCCACAAAATTCCAAAATGTTTGGCGGTTCTTCCCGGTTCGTTTCCGAGTTATATTCATTCCCCAGCTTTGGATATCCTTTGTCGAAAAACGCAATGCCGAGTATGGAATTTTCATTTCAGCAGTCCAACCTTTATCATCAAGTTGCACACTACTTTCCCATACCGCATTCCAATTCGGATCTTCATCACCAATTAACGAATATTTAGCATCAAACTGCACCCCTGCAGCAGTTACAAAGAATCCATTTCCATTTACGCCATCTAAAAATGTGTCGAAAACAACGCCAATAAAATCGGCATTTCCTATCTGGTCTCTTGGAACCAGTTCTTTCACTACGCTATCGGGCTTATCATACATCCTTGCCGAAATGTAAATCGCATAATCATCGTATAAGATCTTGATTTCTGTTCGTCCATCTTTAGGCTCCACACGGCCAGGTACAGGCCTTATTTCAATAAAATCTGTCGCTATTGGCGCATCAGCCCATGCAGCATCATCTAAATTCCCGTCTATTTTAGGGCTTATTGTTGTTCTTCTAGCCGCAACTTTTTTCTTTGGTGCATTTTGGGCAAAACTGGCCGTAAGAGTGAAGGTAAGTACTATGATGGCAAGGAGTAATTTCATTGAATATATTTGTAAGTATAAGACCCCGCTAAGAGTCGAAATGTTGCATCAGATAAAAAATAATTATATGAAGGACTAATTATTATCTAGTGCAAGTACTTTCATGGAGATATATTTATCAATAGAAGTAAAATTATGTCCTTTTTTTCTCATAGCGATGATAAAGGTAGGCGTAACTCCTGTTGCTTTGGCACCGATAATTTCATCCATTTCGAGGTTTTTAAAATTAAGCTTTTTATATTCTAACGCTTCTTCTGCTGTTAGTCCTATAGCTTTTAAACCAACTATTGATTCTGGATTAAGGTCTTTAAAACCTGCGTTTTCAAAACTTTTGTAATACGCAGCAGTAATCCCTAGAGCTTTCATGGCAATGTAACCTTCGTCGGCAATTTTAAAGCCTAAATCGGTAAAGGATTTGATATACTCAGGGGTAACGCTTAATACTTTTTTAGCAATCATATTTCCAAAAATATCATCATCATTGTGTACGTTTGCTTTCTCTGTTTTTTTGATTTTAGCAGTACTAGGATTACTTGGTTGTTCAGCAGGTGCTGATTTATATGATTCTCGGGCCGCTTTAATATCACTTCCATCTATGTTCTGGGCTTTTAATGAAATTAACTTGCTCGCTGTAATTGTTGTATATCCCGATTTCTTGATATCACTTACATAGCTTCCATCAACGTCTAATGCTTTTAACGGAATGAGATCCTTCAGGCTTAAATCAGAAAGCCCTGCTGTTTTTAAGCTTGTAATATAGCTTTCGGTTATATTAAGGGCTGCTAAAGGAATCAGATCGTTTTTAGTTAAATTGGCGTAGCCTTGTCCCTTTAACATGGTGACGAAATCTTTTTTAAGGTTTACCAGAAAATATACCATCAAGTCTTTTTCTACATTTGTTTTAACACCTTCTTTCTCAAGAAATTTCACAAAATTGTTGTCGGGGTTAAATTGATAACTGCCCATGCCTGTATTTCCTTCAAATCTTCCATTAAAAACGATAGTACCCGCATCTCTAGTTAATGAGAATTCACCAGAACCGTCTCTGGGAAGATTTTTAAATGAAGAAAGATCAAAATCGGTATTGCTGTTGCTATCTTTATCATCTTCATTTTCGAAGCGAATTTTAATCTTTTGTTCTTTAATTGTAGCAAACCAAGTCCCTTTATTATCAATATTCGCATTGCTTTTAGGCTCTTTTGTGGTTTTAGTGGCTGCTTTTCCGTAAACAACAGGCTCATTTAATAGTGAAATAAATACGAGCAGCAATGGAAAAATACAAAGGTATTTCCATGTAGAATTGAGGTTAGATTTTTTTGTGTTCATCATCATTAATCTTTTTTTAAGAATTGATTGGTTATAATTTGTGGTTAAACTCATTGGAAAGTGCGGAGCTGAAACTTTTACTAAGCTCATCTGATAACTCGTCTTCTCTATGTGCTCCGTTTCCAAAATTTCGTTGTCGGTTAAAAATTCTAAGTTATCTTCCATTGCTTTGCGATAAAACCAAGCAAATGGATTAAACCATTGAAATATTAAAGCGAGCTCGGCTAAGATAATATCATAGCTATGGCCTTGTTGGATATGAATTTTTTCATGCAAGATAATTTGAGTGTAGGTGTCCCAGTCGTATTTTTCTGGATTGATATAAATATTGTTGGCGAATGAACAGGGAGCCTGATCTCCTGAAAGTTCTACAATTCGAAAGCGACCATCTTGAATAAATGGACTTTTATAACCTCTATACAAGAGCAATAGCAACTGAAATAAAAAGTTAATACCAAAAACAATAACACCTAGCCAATACGTAGTGATTAATACCTTGAAAATAGAAATGTCTTTAAAGATTGAATTTTGAGGCTTGATTTCAGGTGCTGTTTTTTGTGTTTTTATCGGTGTTGACGTTGGAGCATTTACAATTGATGCTGTAGTTAACTTTTGCTCAACAGCTGTATTGGCATTACCAGCTTTGCGAAAAGACCATTGCTCTGGAACTGGAATAAATGGTAAACTGAACGCTAATAAAAGACAGCCAAGCAGTATAAATCTATTTAAAGGAAAATAGGTTTCCTTTTGCAATAAGAATTTGTAGAATAAGAAACATCCTGCAATAATTAAAGCGACATTAAGTGCATAAAACATCATGATTTATTATTTTTTATAGAGTTCACGATTTCTGTTAATTCATCTTCTGATAGATTTTGTTCTTTAGCAAAGAAAGCTAACATACGAGGGTAAGAATTGTTAAAGTACTGGCTCACCACATCTTTTAGCGCATGCTTTTGATACTCTTCTCGACTAATGAGAGGAAAATAACAGAACATGTTTCCAACTACATCGTGACCTAAGAATCCCTTTTCTTCGAGAATTTTTACAATTGTAGCTACACTGTTATAGTGCGGCTTTGGGTCTGGTAACAGGGGGAGAATATCTCTGATAAAAGCTTTCTCAACATCCCAAAACGCCTGCATAATTTGTTCTTCTCTTTTTGCCAGTTTAATCATTGTTTTAAAATTATAAACGAATGTACTACTAATAAGTTAATATCAAAACTAATCGATTAGTAGAATGGTAACTTTTTTGTTACTTTTTATTGAAAAAGCCTTATACATTCAAGCGATTTCCATTAACTATGGACTATGGGCGAAAATTAATATCTTTGTGTTTTAAGAATTATACCAATATGTTTGAGAATTTACAGGATAAGCTAGATAGAGCATTTAAAGTTTTAAAGGGACAAGGTAGTATTACCGAAATCAACGTGGCCGAAACCATGAAAGAGATTAGGAAGGCCCTATTAGATGCCGATGTAAATTATAAAACAGCTAAAACTTTTACAGACGACGTTAAAGAGAAGGCCCTTGGCTTAAACGTGCTTACAACGGTTTCTCCGGGGCAGTTGCTTACTAAGGTGATGAATGATGAGCTTACCAGCTTAATGGGTGGTGAGGTGACGGAAATCGATTTAAAGAACAATCCGACTATTATTTTAATTGCTGGTTTAAATGGTGCAGGTAAAACAACATTTACTGGAAAATTGGCCCTTCACCTGAAAAGTAAAGGTAAAAAGCCTTTAATGGTTGCGGGTGATGTTTATCGCCCAGCTGCGGTAGATCAGTTACAAATATTAGGCGAGCAGATTGGGGTTCCTGTTTATGCAAATACGGCTTCGAAAGATCCAATTGCAATTGCTTTAGAAGGTATTGCCGAAGGTAAAAAGAACAATAACAATGTAATTATAATAGATACGGCTGGGCGTTTATCGATCGATGAAAGCCTGATGAACGAAATTTCGGAAGTAAAAGCCCAAACCAAGCCTCACGAAATTTTATTTGTAGTAGATGCCATGACAGGGCAAGATGCTGTGAATACTGCCAAAGTATTTAATGATCGTTTAGATTTTACAGGCGTTGTGTTAACCAAATTGGATGGTGATACTCGTGGTGGTGCTGCATTATCAATTAAATCTGTTGTAAATAAACCAATAAAGTTTATTGGTACTGGCGAAAAAATGGAGGCACTTGATGTGTTCTATCCAGATCGTATGGCTTCTCGTATTTTGGGCATGGGCGATGTGGTTTCATTAGTAGAAAGAGCGCAACAACAGTTTGATGAAAAGGAAGCTGCCGAACTACAGAAAAAAATCCGTAAAAATAAGTTCGATTTTAACGACTTCTATAACCAAATTCAGCAAATTAAGAAGATGGGGAACATGAAGGACTTGGTAGGAATGATTCCTGGCGTAGGAAAAATGATGAAGAATGTGGATATCCAAGACGATGCCTTTAAAAATGTAGAAGCGATTATACAATCGATGACTCCTTTTGAAAAGGAAAATCCAGATAGCATCCAGCAAAGTCGCAGGTTGCGTATTGCAAAAGGCTCGGGCAACAAGGTTGAAGAAGTAACCAAGTTGATTAAGCAGTTCGAAGATATGCGTAAAGTAATGAAGCAATTTTCTAATCCTGCAGCAGCAGCTAAGATGATGAAAAATATGCCAAAAATGCCACAAGGTAGGTAGTATAAAAATACACCCAAAAGCAAATCTCTACCCTACCAAATTAAACAAATTTCTTGCTGATTTGAATCTGCAAAATTAGCCTTTAATAATGCATTAAATCCATTTTGCTTGCATACATTTAGTTATTATGCTTGTAAAAACCTATGGAAGTGCCGTTTATGGCGTCGATGCGTTAACCATTACCATTGAGGTAAATGTGAGCCGCGGAACCAAATATTTTATGGTAGGCCTACCCGATAATGCCGTAAAAGAAAGTATGTTTAGAGTGGCAAGCGCCATTAATGCTTCAGGTTATCATATGCCTCGCCAACGCATATTAGTTAACCTCGCGCCAGCAGATATCAGAAAAGAAGGGTCGGCATACGACTTGCCGATTGCCATCGGAATACTTGCCGCTTCTGGTCAAATAAACCCTATCGAGCTCGATCAGTATTTAATTATGGGCGAACTTTCATTAAATGGAGATTTGCAGCGCATAAGGGGGGCTTTGCCTATCTCTATACAGGCTCGTAATGCAAACTTTAAAGGGTTTATTTTGCCAAAAGAAAATGCAAATGAAGCGGGTGTAGTAAATAACATTGCGGTTTATGGAATGAAAACCTTATCAGAAGTGATTAATTTTTTTAAGGAGGGTAAAAAACCTGATCCAATTGAAGTAGATACTTCTATTCAGTTTACAGAACAAATTAATAACTATAAAATAGATTTCTCTGATGTAAAGGGTCAAGAAAATATTAAAAGAGCACTTGAAATTGCCGCTGCAGGTGGCCATAATGTGATTTTAATTGGTCCGCCAGGTGCTGGAAAAACAATGCTTGCTAAACGATTACCAACAATTCTTCCGCCGCTAAATTTGCAAGAAGCCTTAGAAACGACTAAAATTTATTCTGTGATGGGTAAGCTGTCCTCATCAAATGCTTTAATAACCGAAAGGCCATTCCGTTCTCCTCATCATACCATTTCTAACATTGCACTTATAGGTGGAGGATCACACCCACAACCTGGCGAGATTTCATTGGCACATAATGGGGTGCTTTTTTTAGATGAACTACCAGAATTTAAGCGAAGTGTTTTAGAGGTGATGCGGCAGCCTCTAGAAGAAAGAAAGGTAACTATTTCTAGAGCAAAGTTCTCTGTCGATTTTTGCTGCAGCGTGATTCTTGTTGCTAGTTGCAATCCATGTATGTGCGGCTTCTTCAATCACAAATCAAGAGCCTGCTCATGCCCACCTGGGGCAGTTCAAAAATATTTAAGTAAAATTTCGGGCCCGTTGTTAGATCGTATTGATCTTCACATAGAGGTTACTCCAGTAAATTTTAATGCATTATCTTCATCACGCGAAGCGGAAAAAAGCAGTGAGATAAGAACGCGAGTAATAAATGCGAGAGCCTGGCAAGAAAAACGATTTAAAGGGAATGACCATTTACATTTTAATGCACAAATGAGCCCAAGTATGACGAAGCAAATTTGTGAAATCGACAAAACGGGACAGTTGTTAATTAAACAGGCGATAGAAAAATTAGGTTTATCGGCCCGTGCCTATGACCGGATTTTAAAAGTTGCAAGAACCATAGCCGATTTGGCCGAAAGTGAGCGAATTGAACCTGAACATTTGGCCGAAGCGATACATTATAGGAGCTTGGATCGGGATAATTGGGGAAAATGAGGTGCGTATTTTAATAAAGGTACGCCAACCTGTAGCGTTTCCCCTCTAAATACCGTATAACTACTAACAGGTGCTCAAAGTAAACTACTTAATTTTGGCTTTGACTTTAAAAATCTTAATTTAGCAATGCAAATTGCAACATCAAATATGAAATCAGCATTTAAAATACTCGCTCTATTATTGGTTATTCTTGTTAGTTCATGCAAAAAGGAAATTCAAGAAAAACAAAACAAAATCATTCTTTTAACGAAACCATCAGGATGGTTAACGGTTAAACTTGAAACGAAAGGAGCAAATGGTGCTTGGAACGATATTACCAGCAATATTAACATATTTGATGCAGATAACTTACTGATTTTTGATCCTTTTAATGTTTGGGCAATAAATGAAGGCGCCATAAAACTTCCTGGAAATGGACAAGTTCCAATTATTGGAGAGTGGTATTTTGTAGATAAGGAAACAAAGATACAGCTTTCTCAAGGAGGTACAGATGGTAATCTTTTGGATATCATTGAATTAACTGAAACTTCACTGCAAATTATTGTTGTCTCAAATGGTGTAACCAATCGATACACTTATAAGCATCCATAACTCTCAGGGAGTTAAAACCTTAACAATTACTCGCCCAATAGAATCTACCTCTTCGTTTTCTTCAATGATGGGGAGGTCAGTTTTATAATCTATTCTGAACCATTTTAAATTTTTCTGCTGCATTACCTGGATATATTCTACACCATCTTTAAAGACAGTGTAAACTCCATCTTCTTCAGGAATAACTTCATAAATGCTGCCAGCACCCTTAAAATAAAAAGATTCGCCTTCCATTTTATGAATCTAATCCTTCTTCGTCATCCAATTCGGGCACTTCTTTATAGTTTTCTATTAGCTGCCCCAATTGGTTAACCTCCTCATCAAGTTCAAATTGAGGTAGACCAGTTTCTTTATCAAATTTTATCCATTGCGAAGCTGCATCTTTCTGAATTTGTACGTATTCTTTTCCGTCTTTAAACACTACATATGTATCGTTTCCTTCCGGAAATACTGCATAATGAAGCGGTCCAATTTCTAAATCAAATGGTAATTGCATTTTTAGTATCAAGTTTTAGTATCAAGACTGGGAGCTTGCAGACAAAGGTAATAAATGCTGGGGAGAAATATAGGTGTGACCCAATAACTTAATTCTTCAAAGCCTTTAATTCCTTTATAAAAGCAATAAACTTAGGGTTTGCATAATTTGCTGCACCTACGCCGTTGTAGGCCACTCGTCCTTTTTTATCAAATACAAGTGTTGTTGGTAAGGAGCCATTAAATATTTCTTTTGGAATACTACTTGCCAATGCATAAATGGGCATTTTATACTTTTTTCGATCAAGGTAGGCCTGCGATTTGGTAAAATTGCCATCTGCATCGATTAGTAAAAAAACAACCTCTTCGTCGCCTGCAAACTGCTGATGTAATTGATTAATTGAAGGCATCTCGGCTAAGCATGGTGGGCACCACGTAGCCCAAAAATTCAAGAACACGATTTTTCCTTTAAGATCGCCCAAACTCACAACGTTATTCTTTGAATCCTTAAATTTAATGGAATGTAAATCGGCTGCAAGGCCGCTTTTTGGCTTATCAATGGAAGGCTTAAATAAACCGATTTCCATTAAACCCTGCATCACTAATGCTTTAGCAGAAGGAACTAAAATAATGGTCAAGATCAATAGAATAAATACGGCGTTCCCTATATTTTTCTTGGTTAATATCTTATTCTTCTGCATATTAACTGAGTTAAAAACCAACTTTTAACCGTACACCTGTGCCAATTAATCTCAAATTGTCTTGTGTAACCATTTTAATTGGAAGTTTAACAAAGGGCTCAATCGATAATGCATGATTTTTATAAACTTTCTTTGTATAGCCAAAAGAAAGATTGTAAAAGCCGATGTAATTCACATCTTCTATTGCAGAAGCCGCCGCCTGTTCAGTAGTGCGTTGACTAATAATATAAGAGTTTGCAAATTGACCTTTTTGATCTTCTAAACTACTTGTTGCTGAGCCATTCGATCCAGATATACCTCCAGTGTTAGCTGTTGTACTTCCGGCTCGCTTAACCACCACTTCTTCTACAAAAGTATTACGTCTATTTTGACTAAGTACTGCAAAACCCGAAACCCCCAAGTTTGCATACACATTTTTATTAATTTTATATTTTAGTTCTAAGGGGATATCTATACCAGTTACCTCTTCATTAATCATCTCTAAGCTTTTGGTATTTCCTAGTAAGATTGGTGATCTTCCAACATTAGTAGGAAGGTTTTTGCTCGCATTCATCTTGTTGTAAGCAATGCCAGAAGATAAAGATAAACGATCAGTGAAATTATAACTCATTGTTAAACCATAACCCATGTTTAGCTCTTCAGTATTCCCAAAAGATGGAGCTAGCATAAATCCCATGTCCCATTTACTTTGTTTTTTACTCACGGCTAACTTATCTTGCTTCGTGCCACTTTTTAGTGTTTCATTTGTTAGACCGTCTAAAATGTTTGGTTTGCTTTTATCTTCAACTTGTGCAATAACCTTAGAATTATCTACTGCTGGACTTACCGTTGATGCTTCAATTACCTTATCTGTAGCTTCAATAGCCTTCTCCGAGTTTTGTGTATTTATTGCAACTTGAGTAGGAGTAGAACTAAAAACCACTTCACTTTGTTTGGCTGATGAAGGGGCTTCCTTAACAAAAGCACTTTCTTTTGTATCTGTCATTGCTAGTTGTTCATTAGCCAGCTCTTTCGAGTCTAATGTTTGAGGCTCGACAGTTGTACCCTGACTTTTTGGAGCATTCGTTTTCACCACTTGTTCCGCTTGGGGAGTACGAGTTATAACCCAAATGAGCGAAAAACAAACAGCTAAAATAGCGGCCACGCCACCTAGCCTAACCATCCAAAAAATCGGACGCTTTTTATGTTGTTGTTTCGCATTAAATTTTTCCCACGCACCGAATTGGTACAACTCTTCATGAGTTTTAAGGCTTTGCTTGATGTGAGCAATGAGCTCCCCATCATTTTTGCGCTTGTGTTCAGTAGGTTGCATAATTATTTACTAATGTTTTAGAATAAAGTAATCTCAATTTGTTTTTCGCTCGCGTTAAATATACCCTACTGGAACTTTCTGGGATATTTAGTGTTTTTGCGATCTCGTCATGAGAAAAGCCTTCAATCTCGTATAAATTAAAAATCAATTTTTGTATCTCTGGTAAAGCATCAAGTAGTTTAAGAATATCTTTCACATTTAATGCTGCTATTATATTTATTTCGGTTAATGGTTCTTGTTCTTCTACAATCTCATCGATGGAAAGTAAAGTGCGCTTAGTCCGTAAAAAATCGATTGCGGTACGTGAGGCAATTTTTGAAATCCATGCTTTAAAAGCCCTTTGATGTTCTTCTTTATTTTTTGGAAAATTAAATTGGTTAACTGCATTAAATATTTTTATAAAAGCGTCATTTACAAGCTCTTCCGCATCATCTCTATCATTTACATATCTCAAAACAACAGCCATTAAATAGCCATAAAATGATTTATAAACCATTTCTTTGCTCTTGTTGTGGTTATGTAGGCAACCTACAATGGTCTCCTCAAAATTGAGCATTCTTACTGTTAGGCTTCGTAGTTCTTTGCAATCATATAAAATGATTTTCGGTTCGGTTAAAAAAATAAAAAAGCCACGAGCACAAGCTAATGGCTTTTGGTAATCCTATTTGTGTGTGTAAATAGCAACGCCTAATTTTGTATCATCTGTAGCAGCTTTAAGTCCTTTAACGTAAATGGTATAAATTTTCTCGTCTTCAATTTTTACATTAGATAAGCTTAAAACTAAGTTTCCTGTACTATGCTCCCTCACTTCAAAAGTAACTTTATCGCCAGTTTCTACTAATATGGCATTCGAATAATCTTTAAAAGAAATATTCGTAATAAAAGCAGTCTTATTTTCGACGGCTAAGGTAAGCGGCTCCGAGTCGGGACTTAGATTAGCAAACCTCACAGAAGCTTTACCCTTAACGGGCTTAGTTAAATTGTCTGGCAAAAGCATAAACTTAATCTCGGCAAATCTATCGACGATAAAAAGGGTATATCCAAACTGAGGTTCTAGGGCAAAAAGCTCCGTTTTTAAAGGTACATTAGAGTCTTTCCTAGTAATAGTCATTCTTCTATTACCAGAATACGCCGATAGGTAATCTATTTTATCTCCAAAAATAAAACCTGCGGAGCTATTGGTTACTTTAGTATTATCTACATAAACATCTAATCTCTCATTGCTCGGCGAAGCATTTACGATACTAAGACCCGAAACATCACTAAGTGCCGAATCACGCTTTGCACAAGAGATTAGTAGAATTGATATAATGAAAGTGACAATAAGATTTATTGATAATTTCATCTCTTTTTGTTATTTTTAGTTGTAAGATAGAGTTAATTCCCATTAACACATTTACTGAATACGAGTTAAACAGTTGAAACGCTACAGTTAGCACAAAAAATATTTATAAAAATAGCATTTATTCTTTCGATAAACTAATCATAATCAACGCGAAAAGCCTTTCCGCCAAATTTCGAGAGATTATAACTTAGCCTAAATGAAAAAACTCTAGTAATCTGATTTACCCGGCTATCAATTATCGAATTTCCTGAAATGTAACGTGATAAGTTATTTCCTTGGTTCAGTAAGTCGTTGGCACTGAGGTTTAAACTCAATGCTTTACTTTTAAGGAATGACTTTGTCAAATTTGCATTTAAAATAAATGGATTAACACTTTCTAGCGAATATCCTTTATTGATACGTTTTGAAGCATTTACTTCTAGGAAAAGGGTTTTCTGTATGGTTACCTTGGTTGAAAGTGCCATTTCTAAATTTTTAACATTTCTAGCGCTTGAATTATTAAATTCGGCATCGCTATTGGTCACATTGTAATTTACAACGGCATTGATTATTAGTTTGGTTAACCGTAAAGAGCTATTAAAATCTGCTCGGTAAGTATGTGTATTGAAGAGCGTTGCACCTCCAATTTGCCCCAGGTTCAGATAATAAATATCATTTACAGAACTTGAATTGAGCACATTAGTATTTGAGGTAAAATTATAATTTGTGTTAACGGCTACTGAGAATTTTTTTAAATTAATTGAACCTCTTAGCTGTTGTGAAACATTGAAATTGGTATTAAATCGTTTTGTGTTATTCACAAATATTGCTCTATTCGAATGCCCAACCCCACCCCCATAAGAAATGGAATATTTGTTTTTCTTTAATGGAACATTTAAGGTATAGTTACTTGTGCCCGAATAGGTTCCGTTTGTGTTTTCAAATCGAGTTTCCTGCTTTAAACTATTTAAGGTGTCTGGCACTAAAATTACGTTCGTTACGATTTCATTTTGAGTGGTCGAAAAATTTAATCCCGATTGAAGTGATACACCCGATTTGGCATTTACATAGTTAAAATTAGAGGTAAGCGAATGCCTAAAATATGGCTTTAAGTTAGGGTTTCCAATAACGATGTTCTGTAAATTTTGTGTGTTTCTGATGGGTTGAAGCTGATTGATTGATGGAGCATTATTATTCCCAGTATAGTTTAGCGATAACGTTTTTCCTTTTGCGATAGTTCGGCTTAAATTTAAGTTTGGGGCGTAGTTTAAATTGTTGTTTTTTACCTTTTGATTAATGTTGATGTAGTTATTGTTTGTTAAACTTGGCCGCGCGTTTAGTCCAAAGTTATACCGCATTTTTTTGTTGGTATAGTTGTAATTTATACCTAAAGTTTGATTGATAAACAATGCGGTATATTTTGTACTTAGCGAATCGATGTACTGAGGGATATGACTAATATTATTAAATACGAAGGTAGAAACATCATTTCTGCTTGTTCCGATAGAAATGTTGTAGTTAAAGTTTAAACTTTGCTTAGCTAAGGTGTCTTTTGGCTTTTTTAAACCTAATCCAAAGTTAGCTCCTAGATTAAAATTTTGACTATTACTTTCAGTGATTAAGTTTCTGGTTAACAATGAATCTTTTCTCAACAATTGGGTGTCTTTATCGTAATAAAGTGTATTTGTACTTATATTTTGATTTGAATTTGTTGCATTTGTTGAAAAACCTAAATTGGTCGAAAAACTATTCTTTTTATTCTTTAAGATTTTTGAAAAATTTACACCTGCATTTATCCTCGGAGATTGGTTTTTTGATTGGTAACTATTTTTCAAATCTTGTCGAATTACCCCAGATTGACTATTAAACGATGAATTTACATTATTGCTCCCATTGTAACCACCACTAAGCATTCCATTTATAAAAACTTTTTTATTGTTGTAATTAAAATCTGAATTCAAATTATGGTTATTGCCAGCATTCTCGCCATTATTAGACGAATTAGTATAAAAAGTACCTATTGGGTTTAACGTTTCTATGGCTTGTTCGCTTTTAAATGCAGAGTTATTACCACTAAAATTATAATTTATCCCCAGGCTTCCATATTTCCCTACCTTGTCGCGATGATTTGTAGACGCTCTTGTATTCTTATTTGTACCTGCACCATTATTTTGCGTTCCGTAGCTTAAGCCGCCACTACTTTGCTTAGCATCATTCCACAAGTTCAAATTTAAATCACTCCCAAGTTGATCATTCGTTCCGCCGTTTAGCGAGGCCCTGCCAAACTGACCCTTGTTCATCCCGGGTTTAGTTACAATGTTTAACATTTTTATGGGTTCGCCTATTTTTAGCCCAGTAAAGTTTGCTTCATCACCAAAATCATCAATAATTTGAATTTTTGATACAATTCCTGCTGGCAGTTTGCCTATAAAATCCTTTATATCATTCGTAAAAAAATCTTTCCCATTTATTCGCAATTTCACCATTTCCTTACCCATGGTTTTCACATTGTAATCTCCATCAACTTCAAGCCCCGGAAACTGTTTAATTAAATCGGCAACATTATCACCCTCTAAAACTTGATACGCTGCAGCATTATACTCAATGGTGTCTTGCATAATCCGTATCGGATTTGGCTTGCCCTTAATCTCTACTGTTTTCAGCATGTTTGCAGAAAATTTGAGCTCAATACCTTTAATCTCTAGCTGTTTTTCTTTTCCAAAAGTATGCGTGCTACTATAATTTCGGTAACCAAGTAAATTAATATTTAATGAAAAGGATTCTAATTTAAGTTTAGAGAAACTAAAATAGCCTTCAGAGTCTGTAGTCGTGCGTAAGGTGTCGCCCCCCGAAATTAAGAGTACGTTTGCATCACTTACTGCCACTTTGCTGGTATCGGTAACTATACCACTAACACGCTTATTGCTCTGCGCAAAACTTTGTGATGCACATAAAAGTAATAAGAAAAAGGAAAAAAATAAGTAGCGTTTTTTCAATGATCAACGATTTCTGATTACAAACTTAATCTTTAGTTTTTTGTGCTTTATATTTTTTACAAAATTTAACTAAATCTTAATTAGGATTAGAAAGTTGTCCATTTTCCATAACATGAACTTTTTAGCTTTAAATCGAACCATGTAAGGAATTGAAGGGGCCAAATAAGCCCCTTACCTTTAGTCAATTTATATGTCTTACATGGTAAGATGGAATAACTAAACTAGTTGCTTACCCCTTTTTCAATTGAATTACCGTAATCTCTGGCCAAATCCCGACGCGGCCTGAAAAACCAATAAAACCAAAACCACGATTTACATTTATAAATCGATTATTCTCTTTTTTAACGCCAGCCCAATGTGAATACCGATATTTAACAGGGCTCCACTTTATTCCAAATGCTTCGATTCCGAATTGCATCCCATGTGTATGGCCGGATAATGTTAAATTAATAGTTGAAGGATGATTTTTTACCTGCGCATCCCAATGGGAGGGGTCATGTGAAAGCAAAATTTTAAAATCATTGGCTTTCGTGCCTAGCAATGCCTTCTCTAAATCTCCACGCTCGCCAAAACCTAAGCCCCAATTTTCGACTCCCGCCAGAACGATTTGCTCTCCATCTTTGTTAAGCGTAACATGTTCATCAAGTAGTAAGCGAAAGCCCAGGTCTTCATGATATTTCTTTAGTTGTTGTAAATTCCCTCTTTTAATCAGGTCATTGGGCCAAGTTACATAGTCTCCATAATCGTGATTTCCCAGGATAGAGAATTGCCCATATCGAGCTTTAATTTGAGAAAAATGATTAATCCATGGCTTAATCTCTTCGGCCTTGTTATTCACCAAATCACCAGTAAACACAAATACATCCGAATGCTGCTCATTTATCAAATCTATTCCTTTCTGAACAGCTTTGGGATTGGTAAAGCTACCTGCATGCACATCAGAAATTTGTGTAATTGTAAATCCATCAAAGGCGGATGGTAAGTCTTTAAAATATAAAGTGTGTTTGATTACCCGATACGCATATTTTCCTTTTAACATTCCATAAAGAAATAGTAAAACTGATCCAATAAACACAGCAACAGCAAAGCCAATCCAATATGGGTTTCGTACGGGCGATAGAAAATCTTGCTTAAGTATTAAATTAATGAGGCCATATCCTCCACGATAGGTATCACCAACAAGCACCAATAATGCAAATAAGATTTCGCTTACAAAGAGCACTAAAAAGAAATGGGTCGAGAATTTAAAAAATCGACCCATTCCTCTGCTACGCATTCCTTGAATGGCATATAATAAAGCTGCCAAGCTAAGTGTAATTACTGCCCAAAAAACCATTGGAAAATACATTTGATGCGCAATGGTCTTTAACCCAATAAGTACATACCAGCTTAGTAAAAAGAAGAATATAGCAAATATGCTTATTGGTAATAATTGAAACCTTCGCCTCATGAGTAATTTTGTTAGTTAGCGTCATTGCGAGGTACGAAGCAATCTCCTACTACTCTAGCTTTAAGATTGCTTCGTACCTCGAAATGACGCGATTCTCTATAATTAGATTTATATCAATTCGACACTTCTGCTTACAAAAGCTGTTAATTCAGCACCCGTTAACATTCCCTGCGAAAGTAAAGCCAAATCTACAGCTTGCTTAGCAAACTTGCTTTGTTCTTCTTCGTTACTCGACTGAAGAATTTTACTTACCAATTTATGATTTCCGTTGATGGCTACTTTGTAACTATCTGGCATATTTCCATAGAAGCTCATTCCGCCACCCATTTTGGCCATATCTTTCATACGACGCATAAACTCGTCCATCGTAACCGTTACCGGAGAGTCGTCAGGACTTAAGCCTACTACTTCTACACTAAAATTAGGTTTAACAATTGCTTTCTCAAAAATGGATTTTACAGTTGCCGATTGTTCTTCACTCAAAACCGATTCGAGCACTTCATCTTTTTCAATTAATTGATTGGCAACGCTTGCATCTACACGTTTTAATTGCGTTTTCTCTAGCTTTTGTTCCAAACTGCTTACAAAATGGCTATCTATTGGCGTATTCATAACCAAAACATCGTATCCCTTTTTCTCGGCCGATTGGATAAATCCATCCTGTTTATCAGGATCAGTGGTATATAAATAAACTACATTGCCATTTTTATCGGTTTGATTATCTTTTACCTTCTCTTTGTATTCTTCGAAGGTGAAGTTCTCGCCTTTAGTGTTAGTTAATAAAGCAAAGTCTTTTCCTTTTTCGTAAAACTTTTCTTCACTAATCATTCCATATTTTACGAACAAACCAATATTGCTCCACTTCTCTTCATACCCTTTGCGATCTTTATTGTAAAGCTCACCTAATTTGTCTGCTACTTTTTTGGTAATGTAACTATTGATTTTTTTCACGTTGCTATCGGCCTGTAAAAAGCTTCTTGAAACGTTTAAAGGAATATCTGGCGAATCGATTACGCCATGAAGTAACATCAAAAACTCAGGAACAATATCTTTAACCTCATCGGTGATGAAGACTTGACGGCTAAATAATTTGATTTTATTGCGTTGCATATCGAAATCATCCTTAACCTTAGGGAAATAAAGTACGCCTGTTAAGTTAAAAGGATAGTCAACATTTAAATGAATCCAAAATAAAGGATCTTCCGAAAATGGATATAGTTGCTTGTAAAAATCTAAATAGTCTTCGTCCGACAAATCGGCAGGCGCTTTAGCCCAAATTGGATGTGTAGTGTTGATGATGTTTGCAACCTCAACCGATTTATATTTTGCTTTTCCTTCATCATCAACTCCATCTTCTTCTTGCGAAGTTTTTGTTCCAAACTGGATTGGAACAGGTAAGAACTTAGCGTATTTATCTAAAATCTCTTGTAGTTTATGCTGACTTAAAAAATCTTCAGATTCGGCATTGATATGTAAGATGATGCTGGTACCACGAGTGGTTCTATCTCCATCAGAAATTTCGAATGAAGTGCTTCCATCACAGGTCCACTTTGCAGCAACGGCCCCTTCCTGATAGGATAAAGTTTGGATTTCTACTAAATCTGCCACCATAAAAGCAGAGTAAAAGCCTAATCCAAATTTACCGATAATCTCGTTTGCGTCTTTCGCATCTTTAAACTTCTCTACAAATTCGCTTGCGCCAGAAAATGCAACTTGATTAATGTATTTTTTAATCTCATCGGCAGTCATACCTAAGCCATTATCACTAATTGTAATGGTTTTTGCTGCGGTGTCTAATTTTACTTCTACTAATGGCTCACCAAGTTCGCCGTTATATTGCCCTAATGCTGCCAAACGTTTAATTTTTTGAACCGCATCAACCGCGTTAGAAACTAATTCCCTTAAAAAGATCTCATTATCCGAATACAAGAATTTCTTAATGATTGGAAAAATGTTTTCTGTGTGTATGGAAATACTGCCTTTTTCTGTTTTCATAATTGACGTATAATTTTTTGATTATACCTACGCTTATCAAGGGGTGTTCCAAAACCAATAACAAGTCAAAATGACAGGAAGTAAAAATTTATTGGTATAGCGAAATACGTTTCTTAAATTGCATCAACCCTAAATCCAATTTTAATGAAACGATTTACGATTTATCTCTCATTATTAAGTGTAATCATGTCTTGTACAGATCCAAAAGAAAAAGCAGTTGCATATAAATGGCCTGTGGCCGAAGCACCAATCGCAGAAGTTAACCCTTTCAAACGCGTTATTCATGGCGATACCGTTGTTGATAATTATTATTGGATGATCGATTACTTTAAAAAAGGGGCCGATAGTACCAAAGTGGTTAATTATTTAAAAGCAGAAAACGCTTATCTCGACACCATGATGAAAGGAACAAATAAGCTTCAAGCAGATTTGTTTACCGAAATGAAAGGTCGGATCAAAGAAAAGGATGAAACCGTTCCCGTTTTTAAAAATGGTTATTTCTATTACACCAGAACAGAAGATGGGCAACAATATTATAAGTATTGTCGTAAAAAAGGAAGTTTAAAGGCTAAAGAAGAGTTGCTGTTAGATGTTGATGCGCTAGCAAAAGGTTTCGCCTACTATAGCGCTACAGGGTTTAGTGTAAGTCCTGATAATAAATTATTAGCCTTTGGAGTAGATAAAGTTTCTCGTCGCCAGTATACCATCATGGTTAAAAATTTAGAAACTGGAGAAATTTACAAAGATGCCATTACCAATACTGAAGGTTTTCCTGTTTGGGCAAATGATAATAAGACACTATTCTATACCTCAAAAAATCCGGTTACGTTATTAAGTGAAAAAATTAAAAAGCATAAACTTGGCGCTGATGCAAAAAGCGATATAGTGGTGTACGATGAAAAGGATAATACAAACTACATTGGGGTGAGCAGGTCTAAAAATGGTAATTACATTTTTATCGGATCACAAGGGACTTTAAGTTCTGAGTATCGAATAATAGATGCTAACAATCCTGAAGCTGCATTTAAAGTTTTTACCTTTCGGGCCAAAGATGTTTTGTATGACGTTATCCCTGTTGATGGAAGATTTTTAATCAGAACCAACTGGAATGCCAAAAACTTTCGTTTAATGGAATGCCCTCTAGATAAAACAGAGAAAGAAAACTGGAAAGAAATTATCCCTAATCGCGCTGATGTCCTTTTAGAAGGAGTTGAAGAGTTTAAAGATTACGTAGTATTATCAGAACGCAGAAACGGCCTTCCAGAATTGCGGGTCTTAAAAAAGGACGGTACCGATTTTTATATCAAATTTGAGGAACCTGTTTATAATGCGTACGTAGGTTCCAACCTAGAATATAACAGCAAGACCCTGCGTTATGGTTATACTTCTTTAACTACACCAAGCTCTATTTACGACTATGATTTAGAAACAAAGGAGCAAAGACAAATGAAACAGCAAGAAGTTGTTGGTGGGTACAATCCTAAAGATTATGTAACAGAGCGTCTCTTTGCAACCGCAAAAGACGGCACCAAAATTCCAATTGCTTTGGTTTACAAAAAAGGTTTTGAAAAAAATGGAAATGCGCCGTTATTACTTTATGGGTATGGATCTTACGGCTCGAGCTCTGATGTGGGCTTCTCATCACCGAGATTAAGCCTCCTTAACCGAGGTTTTGTATTTGCTATTGCTAATATTCGAGGCGGACAAGAAATGGGTAGACATTGGTATGAAGACGGAAAGCTGATGAAAAAGAAAAATACATTTACCGATTTTATTGCGTGTGGCGAATACTTAATTGAACAGAAATATACGTCAAAAGATCATTTATATGGTCACGGTGGAAGTGCAGGCGGCCTATTAATGGGCGCCGTAGTTAATCTGGCGCCTGATTTATGGAATGGTGTAATCGCTGATGTACCTTTTGTAGATGTAATAAATACCATGCTCGATGAAAGTATTCCACTTACCACTAACGAATTTGACGAGTGGGGAAACCCTAAACAAAAAGCGGCTTATGAATATATGAAAAGCTATTCGCCTTATGAAAATGTAGAGAAAAAAGCCTATCCGAATATGTTGGTTACCACAGGCTTACACGACAGTCAGGTTCAATATTTTGAGCCTGCAAAATGGGTGGCCAAACTCCGTGCAACCAAAACAGATAAAAATATACTCTTACTTAAAACAAATATGGAATTTGGTCATAGTGGTGCTTCAGGCAGGTTCGATTATTTAAAAGATGTTTCGTTAAGGTGGGCATTTTTGTTTGCGTTGGAAGGGATAAATAAGTAATATTAGCCCTATCTTTGCCCCTTAATGGAATATAACGTTCATACTTTACGTAACGGCATCCGTATTTTACATGTACCTTCGGCATCCGCAATTTCTCACGCCTGTATTTTAATTAATAGTGGTTCGAGAGATGAAGAAGAAGACCAAATGGGGCTTGCTCATTTTATTGAGCATCTTATTTTTAAGCGAACAGAGAAACGGAGTACGAATCAGATTTTAAATCGTTTGGAGAGTGTTGGGGCTGATTTGAATGCGTATACCACTAAAGAATATACCTGCATTCATGCTTCATTTTTGCAACCTTATGTAGATCGTACGCTCGAGTTGTTTAACGATATTGTTTTTCATTCGCTGTTCCCTATCGAAGAATTGGAGAAAGAGAAGGGAGTTATATTAGATGAAATTACATCCTATTTGGATCAACCAGAAGAAGCAATCAACGACGATTTTGAGGATATGCTTTTTGCAAACCATGCCTTAGGAAGAAATATTTTAGGTACACCCGAAACGGTAATGGGGCTAGATCAAAGCCATATTAAACAGTTTCTTAAAAAGAATTATCGAACCGATCAGATCGTTGTGGCCGTATTGGGTAATTATTCTTTTAATAAGCTCATAAAAATTGGAGAAAAGTATTTTAGCGATGTGCCAGAGAATTCTTCCGCCACTCAACGAATTCTTCCAATAAAAAACGTACCCCAACAAATTAGGGTGAATAAGCAAATTATGCAGGCGCATAGCATGCTTGGTACACAAACCTATTCATTACATCATCAATCTAAAGCTGGACTGTTACTGCTTAACAATATATTAGGCGGTAATGGAATGAGTTCAGTTCTTAACCTACAAATACGCGAAAAATACGGCATAGCGTATACCATCGAATCGAATTATAGTCCGCTTAGTGATACAGGCATTTTTGCGCTTTATTTCGGGACGGATAAAGAAAAGGTAGACCGCGCCACCCAACTTATTCTGAAAGAGTTCAAAAAAATCCGTTCTACTAAAATGAGCGAAGTGCAACTGCAAAAGGCGAAGAACAAATTTATTGGACAGATTGCGCTGGGTGAAGAAAATCGGATTGGCTTAATTATATCGATGGCAAAAAGTTTAATCGATTATCAAAAAATCGATGATTTAGAAACGGTATTTAATAAAATCCGTGCAGTAAGTGCAACCGATATGGATACAATTGCTAACGAAGTGTTAGATGAAGGCAATTTAAGTGCTTTAACCTTCTATCCAGTTGAATAATAATTTCAAATTCGTACTTTTGTAGCATGAAGCTTCCAATTGTAGCCTATGGCGACCCTGTTTTAAAGAAAGTGTGTGTTGATATTGATTCGGCATATCCTGATTTGCAACAACTTATTAGCAATATGTTCGAAACCATGAACAATGCCAATGGGGTTGGTTTGGCGGCTCCTCAGGTTGGTTTGCCTATTCGTTTGTTTATTGTAGATACCAAAGCTGATGAAGATGAAGAAGTGTTTAAAAAAGTATTTATTAATGCTCAAATTTTAGAAGAAACGGGCGAACCTTGGGCTTTTAACGAGGGTTGTTTAAGTATTCCAGAAGTTAGGGAAGATATAATGCGTAAACCCAATATCTTAATTCGGTATTACGATGAAAATTGGAAACTCCACGAAGAAAAGATAAATGGATTTGCGGCCAGGGTAATTCAGCATGAATATGACCACATTGAAGGCAAACTATTTACAGATAAACTAAGTTTGCTACGTAAGCAGTTACTAAAAGGAAGATTAGACGCTATATCGAAGGGAAATATTAAAACCGATTATAAGATGCGTTTCCCGAAGCAAAACAAGAAGAGATAATTATTTATCCGCTTCTCTACTTTTATCTCCATTAAAAATTTGCTGCATTAATTTGCCCCAAGCAAATGGATTCAATAAAGGATTCGTTTGACGCATATTTACATTCATCATTCGATCAAAATTATAGCGGTAATTACTGTTGCTAATTTCAGATGCATTACGAGGCAACGTTAAAAGCATACCTTGAATGCTCTTTGGGGATAGATTTTTTTTCGCAATAGCCATGTCATCATCCGCCACCTTCATTGCTAAAAACTCTTTATTAAACTCTTCAATGGTGGCCCAAGGATAAATCCTTACTGCTTTAAGATACACCGTTTCAGACTTTATCTTTATCATTTCAGTGTATTTGTAGTCTACAATTTCAGTGGGTAAAACGACTATTTTTTGATTAAACCCCACGGCGCTAAAAATTAACGAATCGCCAGGATTAACGATAATAGAGAAGTACCCTTGATAATTTGCCGAATACTTCTGATTTTTATTGCTAACGTTGGTAATCGTTACATAAGGCACAACCGAATTGCTGTCAGTATCGGTAATAATTCCCGAAAACTGCACTAATTTGTTGCTTTTTTTTACGTCTTGCGCAAAAACTGTAGCCACAAAGAATAGCAATATGATGGTTAAACAATGCTTCATTTCACAAAAATAGCAGTAAATGCCTAATGTATTCGTTAAATTGTGTTAAATAAACCTATTCTTGCTCAGCTAAATCAACTGCAACAACGGCAGTAATTTCTGGAACCGCTTTCATGATAGCTTGCTCTATTCCAGCCTTCATGGTCATAAAACTCATTTTACAAGACCCACAATTTCCTAATAATCTTAATTTAACGGTATAATCTGGCGTAATCTCTTCTATGGCAACATTACCTCCATCGGCTATTAAATAGGGCCTAATGGTTTCTAATGCTTGCTCTACTCGTTCTGTTAAATTCATTTCATTTATATTAAAGTATAAAAATAGTAATTTTTTAGCAATTCGCTGATTGTATGTTGTTTATTGACACCTGCTGAGCAATTTTGCCTGCAATATCATTAAAAGCAGCATTTAAAACACTAGTTGTATCCATTGCTATGGGTATTCCTTTATCGCCAGCTTCAGTTATGGCCTGTATTAATGGTATTTCTCCTAAAAACGGCACTCCATATTTCTCTGCTAATTGTTTGCCACCATTTTTGCCAAAAATATAATACTTATTTTCAGGTAATTCTGCAGGGGTAAAGTACGACATATTCTCGATTACACCCAAAATAGGAATGTTAATTCCAGGCATTCTGAACATATTTAAACCTTTCTTGGTATCGGCTAAGGCAACCTGCTGTGGAGTAGTTACAATTACAGCTCCAGCAATTGGGAAACTTTGGCTAATGGTGATGTGAATATCTCCCGTGCCTGGAGGTAAATCAACAATCAGATAGTCTAACTCACCCCAGTCGGCATCGTTAAATAATTGCTTAATTGCATTCGAGGCCATTGGTCCCCGCCAAGGCACAGCTTGTTCAGGGTCGGCAAAAAAACCTAACGAAAGCAATTTTATTCCATACTTTTCGATGGGCAAGATTAATGTTTTTCCATTTTCTGTTTCTCTGGCGCTTGGCTTTGCTCCTACTAGGTCGAACATAATTGGCACTGAGGGGCCATAAATATCTGCATCAATTAAACCAACTTTAGCGCCATTTGCAGCTAAAGTTACTGCTAAATTGCTCGAAACAGTCGATTTTCCAACTCCACCTTTACCCGAAGAAATTAAAATGATATTTTTAATTGCATTTAACTGTGTAGTGTCATTAGGTTTCGTTACCCTCGAGGTGATGTTGATACTAACCACTGCGTTAGCAGTTACAAAATGCTTAATTGCATTTGTACATGCATTCTTCAGCATTTCCTTCATTGGGCAAGCTGGAGTAGTTAACTCTAAGGTAAATGAAACGTTGTGGTCTTCGATTTTAACGTCCTTAATCATGTTCAATGTAACCAGGTCTTTCTTCAAATCTGGATCTTCAACATTGCTCAAAGCGGCTAAAACCTGCTCATTGGTAATTATCATTCCTCAAAATTAACAAAACATAACTATAATAGATTTTCTATCGACCTTTTTATTGTAATTTTAACGCGAACTGAGACGAAAAAGACATTGTGATTGCTAACTTCGTTGAACTCCGTGTGACAGGTGAAAAACAATTAATATCTTCACACAAACTAAACATTTGCACTGAGCGTTTGTTTAAGCATTAATTTCTAAATTAGTTTATGCAGTTACCAAAAATAAATATCCCGAAGAAGTATTATAAGATTGGCGCTTGGGTATTGGGTGTTTTTCTCTTGTTATTTATTTCTTTAGGTGCGATTGCCTACAGTAAAAGAGAAGCCATGTTAAAAACCCTGATGGCAAAGGCAATTGCAAAAGCTAAAAAGGAGTATGGATTAGAAGTTAATGTTGGCAAAGCGGGTTTTACCGGTTTAAGTACGGTAAGTATGGAAAATATCTCGGTTGTTCCAATGGATAGAGATACGCTAACCGCCATTGATGATTTAACTGTGGGTGTAAAGATATTCCCATTGCTTTTTGGAAATGTTAAGCTTTCGGAAATTAAATTAAACGATGGAAGATTTAATGTTGTAATCAGAGACACATTAACGAACATCGATTTTATCCTTAAGAGAAAAAGCAAAGATACCGTTAGCCGTACTAAAAATAAGGTAGATTTAAGTGAATTGGCCAGTAATCTGTTAAATGAAGTGCTTTATAAAATTCCAGATAATATGGAAATTAAGAACTTTGTGATGCAGTTGGATGAAAATGACACTGCTTCGTTAAAATTTTTAACTAAAACAGCTACTATAGACGATGGAGAATTACAGTCGACCATAATAGTTAACGATACGCTAGCAACTTGGCACATGACAGGAAAATTAAAGCCTGGTCGAAAACAATTGGAGCTGAGTCTTTTTGCTGCCGACCATAAAAAAGTTGAACTGCCGCTGTATCTTCAGCAGAAACTACATACAAAACTTAGTTTCGATACTGTTAAAACAGAAATGACAGATGCAGATTATAGTGGCGACGACTTCAAGATTTCTGGTTCATGGTCTGTTAAAAACTTAATGATTAATCAAGCCCGAATTGCAGCGAATGATATTGTAATTACAAATGCAAAGATTGACGCAGATGTATTAATTGGCCCTAACTACCTTTGTTTAGATAGCACATCGAGTGTCTTTTTAAAGAACGCAGTGGTTCATCCTTATGTAAAATACACTTTATCGCCCAATAAAATATACGAGCTTAAACTAAATGTTGATGAGCAAAATGCTCAAGATATATTGGAAGCTTTTCCGCAAGGGCTCTTCGAATCGTTAGATGGAATGCTGGTAAGTGGAAAATTAAAATACAACCTCGATTTCTATTTGGATACTTCGATACCCGATAGCGTAAAATTTAATTCTAACTTAACACCAGATAACTTCAAGATTTTAAAATGGGGGAAAACCGATTTACAAAAAATCAATCGCGATTTTATATATACGCCCTATGAGTACGGTAAACCGATGCGCAACATTTTAATAGGCCCATCTAATCCTAATTTTACTCGATTAGAGGATATTTCTTTTAATTTCAGAAATGCTTTGCTTACCTCTGAAGATCCTTCTTTCTTTAGGCATGAGGGCTTTGTTGAAGAGTCGTTCAGAAAATCAATTGCAGTTAATTTTAAAGAAAAACGATTTAAGCGTGGTGGAAGTACCATTTCTATGCAGTTAGTGAAAAATGTTTTTCTTAGCAGGAACAAAACCATTTCCCGTAAAGCGGAAGAAATTTTAATTGTTTGGATGATCGAAAACAATCGTTTAATTAGTAAGGAACGAATGTTAGAGGTTTATTTTAACATCATTGAAATGGGGCCAAATGTATACGGAATCGGTGAAGCAGCACGCCATTATTTCGGTAAATCCCCATATGAATTAAGTGTGGGGGAAGGGATTTTCTTAGCCAATATTGTACCTAAACCCAAAGCCGCAATGTATAAGTTTATGAGCGATGGAAGTTTAAAACCCTACCTTTTACCCTACTTTAATTTTATTGGGAATACAATGTCGAGAAGAGGATTAACCTATTCCGATACTAGCGGCTATGGGTTTTATAATGTTAGGTTAAGAGAAGGCTTAAGGCAATACTTACTTCCTGATTCAGTGCTTATCGATACTGCGGCACTTGAAGTTGATGAAGATGCCCCAATTATTCCGATAGGAACACAAGATAAGGGTAAAACGCTTTTTGATCGACTTTTCCCTTCTAAAAAAGATACTGTTGTACGATCAGCTGTTAAGGTAGATACCACCAAAACAAAAAAACAAATCAGACAAGAACGAAGGGCAGAAAGACGAAAAGAAAAAGAAGGCGGGGGGTAGCTGATACTTAAGCTTTGGTTTCTTTGGTAACTTAGGTGGTGAAAAACTTAATTAAACAACATGAACAAAATCCAGGTAGATGGCAAAGATTTCGAGATTCTCTTAGAAAATGAAACCATTAGTAAGAAAACACGCTTAATTGGTATTCAACTTAATGTGGACTATGAAAACCGATGTCCAATATTAATCGGAGTGTTAAATGGCAGCTTTGTTTTTATGGCAGATTTATTAAAAGAGATCGACATTGCTTGCGAAATTGGTTTTATCAGGATCGCAACCTATCAAGGGGTCGAGAGTTCAGGCACAATTAAAGAATCTTTCGGATTGCCCGACGATTTAAAAGGTAGAGACGTAATTATTGTCGAAGACATCGTAGATACTGGCTTTACGTTAAGCTACATTTTAGAAAAAGTAAAAGCACAAGAGCCTGCATCTGTTCAAGTTTGCAGTCTGTTATTCAAACCCGCTGCACTACTTTCTCCAATTCCAGAATTAACGTATGTAGGTTTTGAGATCCCAAACGAGTTTGTAGTGGGCTATGGATTAGATTATAACGATTTAGGACGAAATTTAAAAGACATTTATAGAGCGGTCTGATATTTTTTTCCCAATTTTGCACCAACTAAAATTTAACATTCAATGACCATACATAAAGAGGGCTATACCACAATTGCAATATCTGTATTATTTATTTTTGTAATTAATGCTTTAGTAGATTACAAATATGGAGACGTTACGTGGTTACGTTGGTTCGTATACATTTTATCATTTGCCTTATTTATTACGGTTTTGCAGTTTTTTAGAAACCCTAGCCGTGTTTTTACCAATGGCGATAATTTGGTGATTTGCCCTGCAGATGGAAAAGTAGTAGTAATTGAAGAAACCGAAGAGGGCGAATACTTTAAAGATAAACGTTTACAGGTTTCCATTTTTATGTCGCCAATTAACGTACACATTAACCGCAATCCAATTTCTGGAGTGGTTAAATTTTTTAAATATCACCCTGGGAAATATTTGGCCGCTTGGAATCCAAAATCGAGTACCGAGAACGAACGCACCACTACTGTTGTTGAGCACAAAAATGGAACACCAATTTTATTCAGGCAAATTGCAGGAGCGCTTGCCCGCAGAATTGTTTGGTACATTAAAGAAGGCGACGAAGTTGTACAAACTGAACAGTTTGGGTTTATAAAATTTGGCTCAAGAGTAGATATTTTCTTGCCAGTTGGTACCGATGTTAAATTGGTAATGGGCGAGGTAGTGAAAGGTGGAATTACGGTGTTAGCAGAACTTTAATGGTTTAAATTATGGAGATTGAAATACCATTGGTAAAAGACGGAGACCATTGTAAGGTAATCGCTGGAACACATTTGGGTAAATCAGGTATCGTGAAGGATTTAAATAGAAGTAAGACTGGTCATTTAACAATTACAGTTGTACAAGCTAACGGCGTTCGATTTAAAACGCTGGCAAGAAATGTAGCTGTACAGTCCGAAGATTAGCTTACTATTACTTTCCAACACCCACAGTTCTTTGCGTTGGGTAGGCAAACTCTGATCCGTATTGATTTACGAGCTCGATAATCTTGAAATTAACTTCTTCCTTAATTTTTAAATAATCGTTATAATCTATATTCTCCACTAGGTATAAAACCTGAATATTTAGAGCCGAATCGGCGAAACTATCAAATGTAACAGTGTTATCTGAAGCATGTGGGTGAGCGGTTAAAAAATTATTAATCTCTGCGATAATTTTCTTGATGGTTTCTGAATCGGTTTCATAGGTTATGCCGATATTAAATTTAACCCGTCGATAATTTCTACGCGTTAAATTCTCCAAAACACCATCAATCATTGCTCTATTTGGAATAATAATGGTGGTTTTATCAGTACTTCTTAATATGGTGCTCCTAAATCCAACTTTTTCAATCGTTCCTTCAACGCCATCAACTTTTACCAAATCGCCAACAGTAAATGGTTTATCAATAAAAATGGTAAAGGAACCAATCAGATTTTCTAAACTTTCTTTAGCCGCTAAAGCAATAGCTATACCGCCAATACCCAGTCCTGTAATTAAACTTAATGCATTTACTTCGAATACATAACCTAACAGTACAAAGAAGCCAATAAAATAGATAATAAACTTGAAGAGCTCTTTTAAAAAAGGCACAAGTTGATCGTCGGCTTTGTTTTCTGATTTCGCTGCTTTGTGCATAAATACATGCGCAACAAAATCAATTATTCGTAAAAAAATCCAGAAAATAGAAAGAATAATGAAGAAAAGAAAGAGCTTATCTAAAAACTCGCCTAAGGTAAAGCCTTCAACAACTTTAGCTTTAGTGTAATGAAAAATTACGACTTGGAGGGGGTGTTTCAGTTGATTTATAGCAAGATATAGCGACGAAACACTAATAAAAAATTCGAATGGTTTCAGTAATAGCGCTACAAAAGTTTCAATTCGGACCTCGTCGGCAAATTTTTTGAATAGTTTAAAGAGCAGCCGACTTAAAAAACGAGAAACGATACGTTTAAAAAGTAGACCCAATAAAATAATACCGCCAAACATGCAATAGGCGAGTAAAGTATTACCCCAAAAAACCTGTTCGAAAAACTGATTATCCATTATTTTATACCAATTGTTTTAATGCAATTTCGAAAGCTGTACTTGATAGATTTGTTCTTTTGTTAGATACGTTATAAATTGCTTTTAAAGCATTTTTTATTACTTCAGAAGCATCAGAAAAGATGGCATCGTCACTCATTTCTACATTGCGCTGCATCAGATAGGCAAAAACTCTCGCCATGCCACAGTTTGCTATAAAATCGGGGATTACTGCTACATGATTATCAGTGTGCTCCATAATGCTTCCAAAGAAAATCTCTTTATCTGCAAACGGCACATTTGCTCCACAAGCAATTACTTCTAATCCCGCCTTAATCATTTTATCTACCTCTTGTTGTTGTACTAGTCTTGATGAAGCGGCAGGCACAAAAATTTCGGCTCCAACGTTCCAGATTTTTTCATTTGCTTCTTCAAAAGAAATTAAATGATCAGAAACTAAAGTATTATTTACTCTATCATTAAATAATGTTTTGATTTCTTTTTCAGTAAAGCCTTCTGGTTTAATTAATCCACCTACGCGATCAATAATGCCAACAACTTTAACGCCATTTTGAGCCAAGTAATATCCTGCTGCGGCGGCAACATTTCCCCAACCTTGTATGATTGCTTTTTTGCCTTCTAGTACGCCGCCCCATATTTGGTAATAGTGCTTAATCGATTCGGACACTCCATAACCGGTAATCATATCGGCTACTTTATATTTTCTCTTAATATCTGGGGTGTATTCTAAATCTTCTAACACTTTAGAAACGCCATAGCGTAACTGACCAATTTGATGGATGCGTTCATTTTCTCTAGCTTGATAGTGACCGCTAATTACACCTTCTTGTGGATGCCACAACCCGTAGCCTTCGGTAATAGGAATAACCTCATGAATTTCATCGATATTTAAATCCCCTCCAGTGCCATAATAACTTTTTAATAAGGGCATTACCGCTTTATACCATCTTTCGAGCACTTCTTTTTTTCGAGAATCGGCAGGGTCAAAGTTGATACCCGATTTTGCGCCGCCAATTGGAGGACCCGAAACGGTGAACTTTACTTCCATTGTTTTTGCAAGTGATTCTACTTCACGTTTATCTAAGCCTTTGCGCATTCGAGTGCCACCGCCTGCAGCTCCACCACGTAGTGAGTTTATCACTACCCATCCTTCGGCTTCCGATTCTTTGTCTTTCCACTCAAAAACAATTTCTGGTTGTTTCTCTTCGTACTTTTTTAAAAGGTCTTTCATGTTGTTCATCTCCAACTTTGTTACAGTTATATTTGGTTCGGCAAAGATATAAACAAAAAAACCCCGACGGTTGGTCGGGGTTATATTTTTATAAAGAAATATTATTTTCTTAAAGACTTGATACGAGCAGCTTTACCAGTTAACTCACGTAGATAGAACAATTTAGCTCTACGCACTTTACCGTGACTGTTAACTTCTACTTTATCGATATTTGGAGAATTAATTGGGAAGATACGCTCTACACCAACACCATTACTCATTTTACGAACAGTGAACGTTTCGTTTGCGCCAGCGCTGTTACGTTGAATAACAACACCTTGATAAATTTGAATACGTTCTTTATTACCTTCGCGAATTTTATAGTGAACACTCACTGTATCTCCTGATTTGAAAGAAGGAAACTCATTTTTCGCGATTACCTGCTCTTCTACAAATTTTACTAAATCCATGATTTTAAGCTATTAAGCCGATTTTTTGTTGTTTAAAATCGGACTGCAATATTAGGAATTTTATTTTAAAAATAAAAGGGTTTGGGGAAAATAATTTATTTTTTAACAAGAAGGGGTTTTTCCACACTCTTCGTCTTGTGTACTGCGCTAAGCGTTTGGCGTTTTGGGCGCAAAAAACTAAGTTCCAATTTTATATTTAAGCCTTCTTTCGCTTTATAGGTATGCATCCAGAACGCTCTTCGTCTTGCGTATGGCGATGTACGTATAATGTTTTATCATTTTTTCACTATGTATAATCATCCAGAACGCTTTGTGCCCGAGGCCAAGCGCTTTACTTAAGTAAATCCGGTCTTCGCTCTTGTGTGCGTTTTAAAGCCTCGTCGTGGCGCCAGTTGTTAATCTTGGCTTCGTGTCCGCTTAGTAATACATCAGGCACCTTATGGCCCTGCCAGTCGGCCGGACGTGTATAGTTAGGCGCATCTAACAGTTCGCCCTGAAAACTATCTGAAAGTGCCGAGGTTTCATCGTTTAATACGCCTGGGATTAATCGAATTACGGCGTCAACTAGAACTGCAGCTGGTAATTCTCCGCCAGAAAGCACATAGTCGCCAATGGAAATTTCTCTTGTTACAAAAATATCACGGATACGTTGGTCTATTCCTTTATAATGACCACATAAAATGATGATATTCTTTTTTGTCGAAAGTTGGTTGGCAATGGTTTGGTTTAAAGTTTCACCATCTGGGCTCATAAAAATAATCTCATCGTAATCGCGCTCACTTTTCAGTTTTTCTATACAGGCTGCAAAAGGGGGAATAGACATGATCATGCCACTGCCACCACCATATGGGTAATCGTCTACACTTTTTTGCTTATTTGTTGCGTAATCTCTTAAATTATGGACCACAATTTCGGCAATTCCCTTTTTCTGTGCGCGCTGTAAAATAGAGTGAGCAAAGGGACTTGTTAATAAATCGGGCAAAACAGAAATGATGTCGAAACGCATGGGGCAAAGATAAGAATAGTTTAGCGATAAGCGTTTGGTGTAAAGCGGTTGAATTTGTAAAATTTGGGCGTGCCCCGAAAAGGGTCGGGCTTTTTGCTGCTATCCCTCACGCGGCATTAAGAAAGAAAGTTTGGCGATAGGCGCTAAGTGTTTGGTACGCCTTACGCCAAACGGTCACCGCTGTAACTAACTAAAATCCATTTCTTCAAGTTCAAAAATCTCTTCTACAGGTTTATTAAAAACCTTTGCAATTTTTAAGGCTAAAACTGTTGATGGAACGTATTTTCCAGATTCAATAGTGTTTATCGTTTGGCGAGATACTTGTATTAAATCGGCCAGTTCTGCTTGGGTAATATTTTTAATGGCACGTTGTACTCTTAAATTATTTTTCATGCTCCAATTCCTCCTTCAAATGTATTTAATATTTTAGTATTCTTATATCTCACATATTCCATCCTAATTACGAAATAGAGTAATAAAGAGAATTGAGCAAACATTAATACCATTAAATAGCCGACAGAATAAAGCAGTACTGTTGCGAGTAGTAAAATGCCATAATTGAAATAAACGGCTAATTGCAAACTTTCTAATCGTTGTTGCATTGTTCCTTCGTCTTCTATTTTGTTTTTCGAAAATGACCATGTTAGTAAACCGATTATCATAATAAAGTAGGCAATTAAGGAGATTAAATCGTCTGAGCCAAATAGAGGGTCTATTATTATCATCGGAATTAGTACTGAAAAGCCAACAACAGCTAAAGCAATTCCTAGTGTTCGAAAAGGTTTGTTAGGCAAGAACTTGGGTTTACTAATTAAGAAGCGATCCGTTTTTGCATACTTCAAATAATAAAATCGAGTAATGAAGATTAAGAGCGGCGTAAATATATTTAGCTCAAGGATATGATCACTAATAAAGGGTATGTTTTGAATATTGATTAATAAGAAGCAAAAATTATAAATGATATAATAAATCATTGCGCTCCAATACAACGAGTTAAGTCGGAGTTTGGCCGTTAATTCATCTTCCTTTTTGCTCTTCGAAAAGGCAATAAATAATAAGCCTGTAATGACTAGAAAGATGACTAATTCATTCGTGAAATTCTCAAAAGTACCTTGTAGAAGGTTACCCTTTTCTCGAAGGTTAAAACCGAAACCAGGAATTTCGTATCCCTTAATAATGTTTAGGTAGCCCAGTACAAAACCGGGTATGGCTAGCAGGTATCCAACACTGCCGCACCATGTAGGGAATAAGTATTTACTTTTCATATCTATTTCTGTTAGGTGTTAAAGCATATGTAAACTTTGTTTTAACAAATGTAAAACAAAGTTTACATAAATGTCAAATAAAGTTTACAAAAAGATTAAAATACTTTACAAACGACTAAAAATCAAAAGATTAAAATTTTTACTAAATCGTCCACTGATCGTGGATAACGGCCACTAAGAAATATTCACCGTTTTGTTTTTCGAAAACCAATCGAAGGCTGGTCCAATCCATACCCTCCATTTTTTGATTAAAGCCACTAAAATGATAATCGATAAAATGATGCTGGGGATAAATTTCTTTAAGGTTATTTGTCGAGTTGCCTTGTTTCATTTCTTCATCGAAACCTATAGCTTCTGCATTTACATAATCGGCGTTATATGCGAACTTCTTAAGATAGGCTTTAACCGTGAGTTTAATAGGGTCTCCCGTACCATCATAGCTGCCCCATGTAAGGATCCATTTTTTATCTATAGCGGTTAAGAAGTCGTCTGGAGAGAGTTTTTTGCTTTTCGCGGTATCAATATACCCATAAGGAGAAAATAATACGCCTTCTTCAGAGAAGTATTTTCTTAGTTCTACAAAGTTGTTTTCTTTTAATGAGATTAAAACCTGTTCTCCTATGGCCTTAATCGAATCTTGTTCTACAAATACATCCGGAGTGGGGCTAGTTGCCGTGGCAATCGTATCTTTTACCTCGTTCTTTTTTTCTTGTTTATTATTTCCGCAACTGCTGATGATGAAAGCTGTTAATACGAATAGGAGTAGGTTTTTCATGATTATCTAACGGTTAATTGTTGAAAATGTTTGACATTCGGCTTTCACCATCTAAGATTTTTCTTCACCACCTTAGACACCAAAAGACTGAGGTGCCCTCAGGTCCCTTAGGTGGTTAAAATTTAACCACACAGTCTAAGATAAACTCAGCCATCTTAGGCGATAAAAAAATTAAGCCAAATAAATATCCAACAATCCCTCTGGCAAATCGACTAAAAGTGTTTTCTCATCTTCGTCAATTTCTACAATCATGTCTTCGTTTAAAGGAAACAAAATCTCTTTCTCTTTGTATAGCACTGTTGCTACAAATTGTTGAGGATATTCATTTATGGCTATAATTTTGCCTAGTTCTCCATGTGTTTCGTCGGTAACCACAAAACCCTCTAAATCGTTGTACGTAAAATCGTCTTCACCTCGTTCAGGCATTTTAATTAAAGGGAGATAAATTTTCTTTTTAACTAAAGCTTGGGCTTTATCAATATGATCTATATCGTCGAAATAAAATAAGCCGGTACTGTTTGGGTATAACTTATAAGATTCAACAAAAAAAGGAACCATTTTGCCATTCATGTCTGCAAAAACAACATCCAGATCCAAATCCTCATAAGCCTCAAATTCAAAAAATAATTGAACTTCACCTTTTAAACCTTTGGTTTTGGTAATGTAACCGATATAAAATGCCTCTTCTTTTATCATATTATTAGTGCAATTGGGGGGTAAAAAAATAGCGTCCTGACTAATCAGAACGCTATCTTAAATTAAAGCAAAATAATAAAATTAAGCTTCTTCTTTTGTTTCTTCTTCAGTTGAAGTCTCAGCAGCAGGAGCTTCCTCTGCTACAGGTGCCTCTTCAGCAACAGCAACAGTTTCTTCTACAGCTGGAGTTTCTTCTACTACTGCTTCAGCTACTGGAGCTTCTTCAACAACAGTTTCTTCTACCGCTACTTCTTCAGTTGCAGCTTCAACAGCAGGAGCCTCTTCAGCAACTACTTCTTCTTCAACAACCTCTTCTACTACCGGTGCATTTTTCAATGCAATAGCAGCAGCGCGGTCTGCATTTTTCTTAGTTTCTGCAGCTAAAGCAGCTTTTTTAGCCTCACCTTTGTTTGCAGTTAAACTGTCTTTTTTGCCTTCGATTTGACCACCTTTGTTCTCTAACCAAGCTGCAAATTTAGCATCTGCTTGCTCTGTAGTTAAAGCGCCTTTTTTTACACCACCTTGTAAGTGTTTTTTGTACAAAACACCTTTGTAAGAAAGGATAGCACGAGCGGTATCTGTAGGTTCTGCACCTTTATTTACCCAGTCTAAAGTTTTTTCGAAGTTAATTTCGATGGTGGCTGGATTGGTGTTTGGGTTATAAGAACCTAAACGCTCAATAAATTTACCATCTCTTGGAGAGCGAGAATCTGCTACTACCACGTGGAAAAAAGGTTTCCCTTTTTTACCGAATCTTTGCAATCTGATTTTAGTTGCCATTTTTCTTTTAAGTTTATGTATTCAACATAGTTCCCGGAGCTTCATGCTTGCGGGGATGCAAAAGTAAGTAAAATCCTAATAATTAACAAACTGCATTAATTTTAAATTCAAACGACATGAAGTTTTCAGTAATTTAAGATATTTGAACACATGAAGATAGCTATAGATATGGATGAGGTTTTAGCAGATCCCATCTACAAATTCATTCAACTTTATCACCGAGATTATGGTATTTCGCTCGATTTAAAAATAGAAGCAGGCAACGAAATTTATCACCATGTGCCCGAACATATTAATAACAAATGGTTTGATTATATTAATGAAAAAGGATTTTTTAGGGATTTGCCAGTTATTGATGGGGCTGTGGCCGCTATCCAAAAGCTCCAAGAACACCACGAGGTTTATATTGTTTCGGCAGCAATGGAATTTCCAAATTCGCTTGAAGATAAATACCATTGGTTGGCAGAGCACTTTCCGTTTATTGGCTGGAAGAACATTATTTTTTGTGGCGAAAAAATTGTAAATACGGATGTAATGATCGACGACAGAGCCAAAAATTTTGCCGACTTTAAAGGTAGAACACTATTATTTACTTCCCCACACAACCTTTTACTAACACAGTATGAACGAGTTGATAATTGGCAGCAGGTGTTAGAGAAATTGGTTTATTAATGAATAGTTCATTGGTGTCATTCGTTCATTGGGCGATAGTTCATAACTATACTTATATCATGTTTTAAAACATAACAAAATGCAACAAGTTCTCGAACATTTCGCCAAATTTATTCGGTTAAGTGAGCCGCTCAAAAATGAGATTTTAAGCAGGGTTCATATAAAATCCTTTAAAAAAGGAGAGCTAGTACACGATGCTGAAAAGATCTGCAAACATAGCTATTTCATTCAAAGTGGTATTTTAAGAACCTATTTTTATAAAGATGGAAAGGAAATCAGCGAATATTTTTGTAGTGATGGAGAGTGGACCAATTCGCCGCGCAGTTTTATGCAACGAAAACTAGACCATTATTATATTGATGCCATAGAAGATACGACCGTTTTTGTAATAGAGATCGAAAACTTAGGCTATTTATTTGATAATTTCCCTGAAATGGAGCGTTACGCGCGTTTATCAATGGGTTCATTATTTGGTCAAATTTTAGAGCGCGTAGAATCTATGCGCTTTACCTCGGCCAAAGAAAAATACGCACATTTTTGTACCTTATATAAAGCTATTTATCATCGTATTCCTTTGGGGATGGTTGCCTCCTATTTGGGCATTACCCAAGAAACATTAAGCAGGGTTAGGGCTAAAAATTTTTGACATAGGTCAAATGGATTAGCATAAATGAATCTCATTTTTGGGTAATCAAATAAACCATTATGAGAACATTAACTATACTCTTCATTTCTTTCTTTATTTCCTTTACATCGATTTTTGCACAGCAATTAACAAGTAAAGGTGTAAATGCACAATTATTTCTAAGCACAGGTAAAAACCAACCCCTTATGGTAGGTTTGGGAGGGTCGGAAGGTGGAAATGCCTGGGCGAGTAATTATTGGAAAAAAACCAGAGATCAGTTTATAGCAAAAGGGTATGCTTTTTTAGCCATTGGTTATTTTGCTGCCCCTGGAGCTCCCGATTCCTTGAATAAAATTAATCTCGAAGATGTGCATAATGCCATTGTTTTGGCCAGTAAAAATCCGTTAATCAATCCGAATAAAATAGCAATTATAGGCGGCTCGAGAGGGGCAGATCTGGCCTTGTTAATTGGTAGCTATTTTAAGGATATTAAATGCGTAATTGGCATTGTGCCTAGTCACGTTGCTTTTCCGGGCAATACTAGCCATCTTTCTAGTTCTGCATGGCGCTTTGGCGGAAAAGAACTGCCTTTTGTTCCTGTTAACGAAGAAAGTGTGCCTGCCTTAATGAAAGGAGATTTACGCACTACGTTTGAAATGATGCTAAAAGATAGCGCAGCTGAACAAAGGGCACTAATAAAAGTAGAAAAAATTAATGGTCCTGTTTTTTTACTTTCAGCCACTAAAGATGAGATTTGTCCGTCGCAACCTATGGCCGAGAAAATGATCGCCCGGTTAAAAGCAAAGCAATTTAAACATGCATACCAGCACATTGCTATTGAAGGAGGACATGCAGAACCTCTGAAGCATTTTGATTTGGTATTTGAATTTTTAGGGAAGAATTTTTCACCACTTTAACAATCTTTAAAGATTGTCAAAGTGGTGGGCACCCTAGAAAATACGGTAATCTCCTTCTGTAACATTTTCCTTTAAAAAGCATCGAAATATAAAACCTAAAAAAACAGGAATATGTTAATTACAACCACAAACACAGTAGAGGGCAAGCGAATTGTTAAATACATTGGTCTTGTAACCGGAGAAACCATTATTGGTGCTAATATTTTTAAAGACCTATTTGCTGGCATCCGCGATATCGTGGGTGGAAGATCAGGTTCTTATGAGCAAGTTTTACGTGAAGGAAAAAATACCGCTATAAGCGAAATGCAACAGTATGCCGCTTCAATGGGTGCAAATGCTATAATTGGAGTAGATTTAGATTATGAAACAGTTGGTAACGGAGGTAGCATGCTTATGGTAACCGCAAGCGGAACGGCGGTAGTGTTGGAAGATTAAATAGCTAAGCGTATGGCATTTGGCGTAAAGCGGTTGTTCGCTCATCGCCAAACGCAAACCGCTATACTACAACGATAAAATTTCTACTAGCCTTAACCATGCCGGACTAATTGCCTGCGCATCGATGTGTTTAATGGCTTGTGAAAAAGGAGTGAATACAATTTCTCGGTTAAGTTGACCAACCATTACATGGGTTCTGCCTTCTAAAAGACCTTCGACCGCGGCAACGCCAAAACGACTTGCTAAAACACGATCCATACAGCTTGGTTTTCCGCCGCGTTGAATATGACCTAGTACTGAAATTCGAATATCAGAATTAGGAAACTTTTCTTTTAAAGCCTCACCTACAACATAGGCGCCGCCAGCTTCATCGCCTTCGGCAACGATAATAATTTTCGAAGCTTTATCTTTACGACCGGTTTCTATTCTCTTTATTAAATCTTCAACACCCATTTGGGCTTCTGGAATCATAATCGCTTCGGCTCCTACGCCAATTCCACTTCGTAAGGCAATTAAGCCAGAATCTCGACCCATTACTTCAACAAGAAATATACGATCGTGCGATTCGGCGGTATCTCTAATCTTATCTACTGCATTTACAACCGTATTAATTGCGGTATCGTAACCAATAGTAAAATCGGTTCCTGCCAAGTCGTTATCTATGGTGCCAGGTAAACCGATTACGGGGAAGTTAAATTCTTTCGAAAATAAATCGGCTCCAGTAAAGGTCCCGTCACCACCAATAACTATTAAGGCATCGATGTCACTTTCTACTAGGTTTTTGTGAGCTAACACTCTACCCTCTTTCGTACGGAATGCATCACATCTTGCAGTTTTTAAAATGGTACCACCGCGCTGTATAATGTTCGCTACAGATTTTCCTTCCATGGGGATAAAATCGCCCTGAATTAAGCCTTCGTAACCGCGTAAAATTCCAGTAACTTTTAAATTATAATATAAACTTGCCCTCACCACTGCCCTAATGGCAGCATTCATGCCTGGCGAGTCGCCACCTGAAGTTAATACTCCTATGTTTTTAATTGAACTCATTATTTTAATTCGGCGATTTAAACTTGTCTACACCACTTTGTAAAAATGCAACATACCCTTTAATGTCATTCAGCATTGCACCTTCAGGTTTTACAAGTGGATTTAGATTGTGATCTGTTAATACATAGTAGGGTTGTGAATTCGATTCATACCTTGTGGCCTGAAAGTCTTGATTCCAACGGCCTAAATCATCCGTTTTTCCTTTTAAATATTTTGAATAGTGAATTTTATCTTCAGGCATTTTGATCGACCGCTCATCTACATATAATTGGATTAATACATAATTCTCTTTTATCAGTTTACCTACTTCTGGTTTAACCCAAACGTTATCCTCCATTTTTCGGCAGTTTACGCAAGACCAGCCTGTAAAATCAAGCATAACTGGTTTGTTTACTTTTTTTGCATAGTCTAACCCTTCGTCTAAATCAAAAAATACATTAAAACCACGTGGCGCGTGTAATTTTTCGCTGTGTTTAACTTTAGTAGGGAAAGTGGTGTCTACGGGAGCCGCCTGACCCCCACTACCACCCAAAATAAAGTCCTGGGTATGCATAGGTGGTGCTAAACCACTTAATACGCTTACTGGAGCTCCCCATAAACCGGGTACCATATATACTGCAAAGGAGAAAGAAATTGTAGCGAACAATAAGCGAGGAACACTGATGAAGGCTAGCGGACTATCGTGAGAAAACTTAAGTTTGCCCAATAGGTAAAAGCCCATTAGCACAAATATAACAATCCAAAGTGCTAGAAATACTTCCCTATCGAACCAGTTCCAATGCCATACAAGATCGGCAGACGATAAAAATTTCAACGCTAAAGCTAATTCTAAAAAACCTAGGCAAACCTTTACGCTATTTAACCAACCGCCCGATTTTGGCATACTGTTTAAAAAGCCAGGGAATATCGCCGATAAGGTAAAAGGTAGTGCTAATGCAAGTGAAAAACCAAACATACCTACAGCTGGACCTAAAATTTCGCCTTTGGCACTTGCCTGTACAAGCAGGGTTCCAATAATTGGCCCTGTGCACGAGAAGGAAACTAAAGCTAAGGAAGCCGCCATAAAAAATATACCACCTAAGCCCTTACTACTATCGGCTTTAGCATCTATTTTATTTACAAAAGAACTAGGCAAAGTAATTTCGAAAGCACCAAAAAAGGATATAGCAAAGACGACCAGTAACACAAAGAAAAGAATATTAAACGTGCCACTACTACTCAGCTCATTCAGTTTAGCAGATCCAAATAGTATGGTAATTAATAATCCTAATGCCACATAAATCACAATAATGGAAAGGCCATAAATAATGGCTTGACCAATTCCCTTTTGTTTACTGCCTGCTCTTTTGGTAAAATAACTAACTGTTAAGGGCACCATTGGGAAAATACAGGGCATGATAAAGGCTAAAAACCCACCCAAAAGTCCTTCAATAAAGGTTTGATATAAGGTTTTACTAGTCTCGGTTTTAGTTGGTACTGATGGAACTGCCGCAGTTGAGCTAGAAGTATCTTTCTTAACCGTATCTGTATTCGCTGCATTTGCCACACTATCTTCTTTTGAGCCTATAGTTGTGAATTCTAAATCGTCTGGAACAGCTGTAGTGGTGTCTGTTTGTGCTTTTAAAGCGAAAGTTTTTTCAGTAGGAAGCCCAACAAGCAGACTCACTAAGAAAATAAAAAAGATAATTTGCTTCATAGTTCTTTTTAATCATAAAAGCCGTGAAATTAAGGATTATTTTTTACTTAGAAGGGCTAATGATGCTGGGATGGATTAATTTTACAGTAGACTAACGACTGGCGAATATAATCTTGCCCATAAAAAAAGTCTCGACATAATGCCGAGACTCCTTTACAAGATGATAAGTGCTTTATTTTATTGGGACAGAAAATTCAATCTCATTTGGTGGTAAACATTTAGTGTCGTTACACACCATAAACTCTACTTTTCCTTTTACGGTAGTAGCGCCTTTGTTTAATTTAACCTTTTGCTGAAAAACAACTTCATCTGCAAAATAAGGCACATTCATGTTAAATACTTTTTCAAATTTACTGATTGGCTTTGGTTCAACAGTTGCACCTACCAATGTGTAGTCTTTCGATTTTGCAAACGTAAATGTGGTTTTAGTTGGCCCGTTTGGTTTAACGTGTTGTGAATATAAATGCCAATTTTCTTCAATACTTGCTTTAATGTAAACAGTAGCTTCAGTTGCACTTGTTTTTTTAGCTAAATAAGACCAAGTAACAGGGTCATCTAATTGTGCAAAAGCGCCAAGGCTTGTGAAAAACAATAGGCTTAAAATTAAGGTAATTCGTTTCATTTGTTTCTTTTTTTTATTTTTTGTTTAAAAATGTAATCTCTTTAAAGTTAAATTCTTTATTTCCATTAGGTGTTTCCATCTGCAATAACCCAGTATCGGATACACCTTTTATTATCCCTTCAAAAACTTCGCCATCTTTTTGATACAGCGCTAGTTTATTTAGTTGATACAGTCTATCAACGTAGGCTCGCTTAATATTGGTATGTTTGCCCGCCCTTAGTTGCAGATATAAACTTTCTAATGCGCTACAAATCTCTGCCAATAACTGCATTAAATTAACATCTTTTTGTAAAATTTGAAATACAGAAGTGGCTTTACCTGTCAATTCTGCTTCAAAATTTTGCTGATTTACATTAATTCCTATTCCAATAATGGCGGTTTTTATGTCATTACCAACAATAGTGTTTTCGATTAAAATACCTCCCATTTTCTGATTAAGAAAATAAATATCGTTTGGCCACTTTATGTTTAAGCCTTCACCTAAAAACTGTGCTAATGTGTTATTAATGGCAACACTAACCGCCATGTTTAATAAAAACTGTTGGTTTAAGGGTAAAAATGCAGGCTTTAATAATACGCTAAATGTAAGGTTCTTTCCTGGGGCAGCTTTCCACACATTGTTTTGCTGACCACGACCAGCGTATTGAACGTCTGCCATAATTACAGTTCCTTCTGGCAATGGCTCGGAATTTGACACTAAACTTTTTAAGAAGTTATTGGTAGAATCGACCGCTGGTAACTTAATAAGATTTTGACCAACAAATAATGTTGAAAAAGTGTTATTTTGCAAGTGTTGATTTTATTATTTGTTGATCACCAAAATTAAAGATTTTTAATGGTAAAAAAGAAAACTGCAAACCTTTCTACCTACCTCTCAGAAATAGCCGTACATGGCATTCAAGAAAAGAAGGGAAACGATATTGTTCGTTTAGACTTGAGAAACCTAAACAGTTCTGTTTCCGATTATTTTATTGTTTGTAACGCCGATTCAACTACACAAGTTAAAGCTATTGCCGATAGTGTAGAAGATGAAATCTATAAATTAACACAAACCAACCCTTGGCGCAAAGAGGGTTTAGAAAACGCCGAATGGATTATTCTCGATTATTTCGACATCGTAGTACACATTTTTAGAACAGAAAAGCGTGATTTCTATGGTATTGAAGATTTATGGGGCGATGCCGAAACCACTACGTATAAAAGTGCCTAATTTTAAAAAACAGATTTGAACCAACATGGAAGAAAATAAAAATACAGATACCAAACCAAAGCAAATTAAACGAACTCCAAACATTCCGAAGAAGCCACAAAAAGGCGCAAAATTTAATATCTTTTGGGTTTATGCGGCCATTATAGTAGGTTTATTGGCTTTAAATTTTTTGTTTAATAGCGATAGCGTAAACAAAGTAGAATACAGTGTTTTCGAAAAGGAAATGCTTATCCCGGGCAATGTTCAGAAAATTGTATCCTATAAATCAGACGATATCGTAATCTCTGAAGTTTACATTAAACCCGAGAAGAAAAACGATCCTTTGTATAAAAAATACGCGCCCAAAAACTCATTTAATACAAATAATAAAGGCCCGTTAGTTACTTTTATCTCTCCCTCACCAGAGGTTTTAAATACAAAGTTAAAAGAATCGCAGCCTAATATTCCTTCAGAACTGCAAATTAAGTCTGAAACAATTTCAAAAGCAAGCCCTTGGGCTAGTGCATTTTTCTCTATTATATTGCCTTTATTACTATTCGCAGGTCTTTGGATCTTTATGATGCGTAGAATGAGTGGCGGTGGTAGTGGCGGTGGTGGCCAAATCTTTAGCATTGGCAAATCAAAAGCAACCCTATTCGATAAAGAAAGCCAAGTTAACATCACATTTAACGATGTTGCAGGTTTAGAAGAAGCAAAGCAAGAGGTAATGGAGATTGTAGATTTCCTTAAAAACCCTAAAAAATACACCAATTTGGGAGGTAAAATTCCTAAGGGTGCCTTATTAGTTGGTTCTCCCGGCACGGGTAAAACTTTATTGGCGAAAGCCGTTGCAGGCGAGGCCCAAGTTCCATTTTTCTCGTTATCAGGATCTGATTTTGTGGAAATGTTTGTTGGTGTTGGTGCATCCCGCGTACGCGATTTGTTTAAACAAGCAAAAGATAAAGCGCCTTGTATTATTTTTATCGATGAGGTAGATGCTATTGGCCGTGCCCGTGGTAAAAACAGTATGATGGGTGGTAACGATGAGCGCGAAAACACATTGAACCAGTTATTGGTTGAAATGGATGGTTTCGGTACGGATACTGGAATTATCATTTTAGCGGCTACTAACCGTCCAGATGTATTAGATTCTGCATTAATGCGTCCGGGTCGTTTCGATAGACAAATCTCTATCGATAAACCCGATTTAAATGGCCGTGAGCAGATTTTTAAAGTGCATTTAAAACCGATTAAAACTGCAGAATTGGTTGATGCAAAAAAATTATCAGCACAAACACCGGGCTTTGCTGGTGCCGAAATTGCTAATGTTTGTAACGAGGCTGCATTAATTGCTGCTCGTCGCAACAAAGCAAGTGTCGATATGCAAGATTTCCAAGATGCGATTGATCGTGTAATTGGTGGCTTAGAAAAGAAAAATAAAATCATTTCTCCAGAAGAGAAAAAAATTGTTGCTTATCACGAAGCAGGTCATGCTATTGCAGGTTGGTTTTTAGAACATGCCGATCCATTGGTAAAAGTATCAATTGTACCCCGCGGTGTAGCTGCTTTGGGTTACGCACAATATTTGCCTAAAGAACAATTTTTATATACTACCGAGCAATTAACCGACGGTATGTGTATGACTATGGGTGGGCGTGTGGCCGAAGATATCGTGTTCGGTAAAATATCTACCGGTGCACAAAATGACCTAGAACGCATTACTAAGCTATCGTATGCCATGGTTACTATTTATGGGATGAATAGCACCATCGGTAATGTGTCGTTCCACGATCCTCAAAATGAATATAACTTCAACAAGCCGTATTCAGAGAAAACATCAGAAATGATTGATCATGAGGTTAGGCTTTTAATTGCCGATGTGTATGTAAGAACAAAGCAATTGTTAATCGACAAACGCGACGGACTAGAGAAATTGGCACAAAAACTTATTGAAAAGGAAATTCTTTTCCAAGCAGATTTAGAAGAGATTTTAGGAAAACGTCCGTTCGATAATAGAACCACTTACGATGAGTTTGTAAATGGGACAGGCGATCAAGCTCCTGCGGCACAAGGCTTAATTCACGACGGTGTTGGCGCAACAACCGATCCGAGTGCGCCTGCTGCACATGCAGAAGAAGAAGCAAAATAAACAAAGAAGCCCCGACAAATCGGGGCTTCTTTGTTTATATGATTTACGATAGCTATTTTTGGCAAACGATACAGATAGATGAAAGAGAATATTTCTTCGAAAGAATTGATGTTAAAAAAGATAAGAAAAGCCTTGCTCGAAAAGCGAGATAACCCTTATCCAAATTTAGAAGAAAGTCCACTTTATAAAAATAACGAAGAAGAACTCGAAGTGTTATTTGCCGAACAATTAACGGCGGTTTCGGGTAATTTTATCTTCTGCGAAAACGGTGTCGATTTTATTGAGAATATTTTAGAACTAGCCGAAAAATATAATTGGCGAAAAATATACTGCTGGGAGCCAGAATTACAAGCTTTACTTGCCCATTACGAATTCCCATTTTATCAAACGGATAAAGATTTTGATCAGGCCGAAGTAGGAATTACCCTTTGTGAGGCTCTAGTTGCTCGAAATGGCTCAGTAATGGTAAGCAATCAACATGCTGCAGGGCGCAGATTAAGTATTTTCCCTCATCAACATATTGTGATTGCTAGAACAGGGCAACTGGTGCTCGATTTAAAAGATGCTTTTCAATTGCTCAAAAATAAGTACGGCACACAAATTCCATCCATGGTAAGTAACATTACGGGGCCTAGTCGTACGGCCGACATCGAAAAAACATTGGTACTAGGCGCACATGGACCTAAGGAGCTATTTGTGTTTTTGATAGATGATTTTAGTTGAAATCGACTTCATAACTTTTTATATTTATCTTTAAAAATATAGGTGCGGGCTAAAATGTTTTTTAATTTAAAACTTATTATTTGACTGATTATTTTTAATTTCGAGAAAATATAATAATTTTATACTAAATACCAATTTAGTATACGGTACATAATTGTTAATATGAACAACATTTATTCGGTAATAACTGGCACTGGAAGCTATATTCCAGAAAATATAATCTCTGGCGACCATTTTATGGAAGCTTCTTTTTTTGATAATGGCATTAAGCTAGACAAAGAAAACACTGAAATCATCCATAAATTTAGTGAGATTACAGAAATTATTGAACGTAGATATGCAGATGCCGATTTGGTAAATAGCGATATTGCAACTATAGCAGCGCAAAAGGCCATTGATGATGCGGGTATTGATAAAGAAACGTTAGATCATATTATATTTTGCCACAATTTTGGGGATGTAAAAACCGGCTCTAACCGGATGGATATGTTACCTGCTCTAGCCGCTAAAGTAAAGCAAGCGTTAAATATTAGCAATCCCGATTGCGTGGCTTACGACATTATTTTTGGTTGCCCAGGATGGGTTCAAGGCACTATACAGGCCGATTATTTAATCCGCAGCGGCGACGCTAAAAGGGTTATGGTTATTGGTTCTGAAACACTTTCTCGCATTATAGATTCGCACGATCGCGATAGCATGATTTTTTCAGATGGTGCAGGTGCGGTTATTTTTGAAGGCAAGGAATCTAGTGAACCGATTGGTATACTGGCACATAAAACCCAAACTTTTGCGGTAGATTATGCTTCGTTATTGGTTATGGGATCGAGCAACAATCCTGATGAGCGCAACGGTAATACTTATTTAAAAATGAACGGGCGTAAACTGTATGAATTTGCAGTAATTAATGTGCCTCAAGTGGTTAAAAAAGCAATTGATAAATCGGGTATAGCACTCGATAAAATTAAGATTGTATTTATTCATCAAGCCAACGGGAAGATGGATAATGCAATTATGAAGCGTTTGTTTAAGCTGTATAATTTAGATGCAGTTCCCGACAATCTGGTGCCGATGACGATCTCTTGGTTAGGTAATAGTTCGGTAGCCACTGTACCAACCCTCTTAGACCTTGTTCGTAACGATAAGGTTAAAGGTTATAAAATTAATAAGGGCGAGTATGGGGTTTTTGCTTCGGTTGGAGCGGGAATGCACATTAATGCATTTGTATATAAGTTTTAAGGAATCCGCTTTAGTCCTTGTTTGGCCTCATTTTCGATGCCAATTTCATATTCGTGATCTTTTAAGTTAATTGCCGTTGTGTAAGCCGCTTTAGCCTTGGCATAGTTTTTCTTTTTCTCGTATATTTTTCCCATAAAAACAGCAGCTTTAGCGGCATAGTACTGTGTTAATGTTTTGCCATAGTTAATTGCATTTTGGTAATGGTTAATGGCAGTGTCTTCCTTGTTTAAATCATCAGCAATACGACCAAATCTATAATGGTATTCGGCTTTATCTTTTAAAGTGCTAAACGTATCTGTACCTATGTTGGCAAGTAGCTGATTAGCTTGGCTTAAATAACCACCGTCAAAAAGTAAACGGGCACTGAGTAGTATTTTATTTGGTATTGGCGCCTTGGCCTCACTTAACGCCTGCTTATCTTTTTCTTGATAGGTATAGCCGCTGGTTTTAACCTTGCTAATGTAGTTGTTATACCCTGCTTCGTCACCTTTTAAAAGAGCTATCCAAGCTAAGCGCATATAACTATCCTTAGTATAGTTTACGCCTTTATTGGTTTGCAAAAACCGGTCGAAATAGGTGGAGGCACTATAATCTAGCTTGTTTAAAAGAGCCACGCCCATTAAATAATCGAGATATGGAAATGGCTGATAAATGGCACCAGTAGGTTTGTTGCTTAAAATCTGAATGGCTTCGTCGTTATGTCCATTTTTAAGAGATACGTAGGCCTGTAAGTACGTTTTTAACAAACTGCCTTCGGCAAATCGGGACGTATATTTCATGGTTTTTGAGTAAGCCGCTGAACTATGTACCACATCGTTTAATATATTCACATAGCTAAAAACCACATCTTCGAAAAAGGGTTCATATGCAGACTTAGGTAAATTCTCTGCTAGGTTGTCGAGCATAGCTAACCCGGTTTGTACATTGCCTTTAATGCCAAAAGTAGCTAAGGTGCTTTTTAAAAAACCATCTGGCAACGATCCCATTATCACGTTTATTAAGCCCAAACCCTTTGCATTTAAATGAAAGGCAGGAAATTTCTTTGCATTCTCTTCTAATAAATTACTAGCCCTGTTGATTTCTCTTGCTGCGGTATAATAAGAGCCGTAGCGCCCTCGTAACAAGGCCCATTGCAGGTTTATCTCTGCCTGTGCATATAAATAATAAGGTGATTTAGAATCATCATCACTAATTTGATCCAAGCGTTTACTCTTATTGGCTTCTAAACGGTCAAATTCTGTTTTGCTTTCGGTAGTTAACAGATAAACATAATCTATATAGTTTTCGAGTAAGGGAACAATGGCATTATTGGGATGGAGTTTTTTTTCGGTTGCTACTAAAGCTCTTGCAGTACCTAATTTTAACTCAAAAATGTTTTGATAGGCTTTTAGGCAATTGGCGTTAAAATCGAAATTAGCTGCTACGGTAAAAGGCGAAAGTAGAAGAAATAAGGAAAATAAGTTTTTACGTAGTTGCATTCGTTTTTAATTATTATTTGCACTTTAAAGTTTCTAAAAGAAGCTTAAAATTTTCGATATAAATGGGGTCAACCTCAAATATTTTTGCTATTTGCCTTAACCTTTCTGGCTTTATATCTACTTCATTTCTTTCGATTTTACCATAAAAATTAACAGATAGGTTTAGCATTTTAGCCATTACGGCTTGTTTAATATCTAATAGTATTCTGATTTTTCTAATGTTCTCTCCAACGTTCTCCATTCCATGATTTTTATAGTTAAATAATAATTCAGGGATGAATTAAACTTGGCTTACATTTCTGCTAAAGTAGCGATTTTCATCAAAACTCTTGGTTGATATTATATCAACCATAAAAATTTGGCTTTGGGTTTTTGCAAGCCTAATTTAGCCTAAGCTTAGCCCACTGAGATGGCTGAGTAATTTTTTTATTTTAAAATAAATACTATGAAAACATTGGAATTGGCAAAGTTCGACGTAATGTCGATGGAAGAAACGGAATTACAAACAACTTTTGGAGGGAGTTCGCTACCTCAATGGTTAAAAAGAAGTGGGTGGGGTTTTTTAGCGTCACAAATTATTGATAATTGGGCAGATATAAAGCAAGGTTTTGCGGATGGTTATACAGCAAAAATTTAAATTTTAATTCATTTCTAAAGAAGTTATATAACAGATAGCTGCTTAACATTAGTACATATTGCTTGTTCTATGGCTTCATTACCTTTAAAACTATATATCTATGAATCAATTAAAAAATTATATACTGATGAAAAAGTTAAAAAATATAGAGTGTGTACCACTAACATCATTTGAATCTCAACAAATTTCTGGAGGTGCGGATAAACTAAACACAGGTTTCTGGCAAGATCTTGCATTTATTGGAGGGGCAATTGCCCAAGGTCTTGTTGTGTTTGGCAAACAGGGTGGTAGAAATGCAGGGATTTGTGTAAGATAATATCAAATGTAGGCTACCTAGTTAATTTAGGTAGCCTTTTAACGATTTAACTTCCTAATTCATTTTAATTTTAAAATAGCCTTGTTCGTGATAAAATTATATTTAGAAAAGACCCACCTTTATTTGATTAGCTTAAATAAAGCTCAATTAATTATCTTATTTGGGGTTATTAATACACTGAACTCTCTTTTGTTTTCAGCAGTTGCCCACTTTATTAGCGGAAGTGGATTACAAAATCACTCTATTGATAATATGAGTGCAATAAATCAGTTTTTAATAGCAGTAATTCTAGCCCCAGTTATCGAAACAGTTATCTTTCAGTATGCTTTAATAGAATCGATAAGACAGAAAATCCAACCACTATATGCTTGTTTTTTCTCTGCTTTGGCTTTTGCATTCGTTCATTTTTATAGTGTATACTACTTTCTATTTGCATTAATCAGCGGGCTCATTTTTGCTTATCTATACTTATTAGAGAAATCGGTAATTAAAGGCTCTCTGTTAGTTTTAACAGCTCATATTTTGTATAATTTACTTATCTATTTGGGTAGATTATTGTAATCATGGCTGCAGTAACAAAGGAGGAATTGTTTAATACTAGAATAGTATTCCTCCATCAAACTCGAATAAGTAGTCAAATTATATATTGCATTACACTATCTGCAATAACTTTTGCTTTAGGCGCACTACCTTTTTTATACTTAACAATTAGTATAAAGAGTTCAGGTATTATAAAAAGTAATTTCGAGAGAATAGAATTGTTAGCTCCCACTAGTGGACGTTTGCTAAGCTTAAACGTAAGTGATAATCAGAAAGTGGTTAAAGAGGAAATACTATTAGTTATAGATGACACAGTAGTTAAACAGCAAAAGAATATGTTAAAAAATTATAACGGAAGCTTAAGCATGCTTTTGCAAGATGCTGAGAAACTTATCAAAGTAGTTAATACAAAATGGCCGTCGAATACGATTAATACGAAAACAGGATTTTATACGGCAAGCTGGCAACAATATCAAAAGCAATTTCAAAATGCCACCAACACAAGTCTACAAGCCGAGCGAATTTATACACGGTATCAAACATTATATCAAAAAAATGTGGTCACAAAGGCTGATTTTGAGCAATTTAAATTTAATTACGAGCAGGCGATTTCTAACCAAGAGATCGTAATTAAAACATATACTAGTCAATGGGAAATGGAGGCTAATCAATATCGAAAGGAATTGGGCGATTTGCAAAGTCAGAAAATCCAATTAGATGAACAACAAAAACAATATAGTTTAAAAGCAACTGTAAATGGATCGATACAAAGCCTAGCTGGATTACAAGAAGGCACATTTATTCACGCAAACCAAAAAATAGGGGAAATTAGTCCAGATGGAGTACTTTTTGCATATTGTTATGTAAAACCCTCTGATATTGGCGTCGTTAAAAAGGGGCAATCAGTTCGTTTCCAGATAGATGCTTTTAATTATAATCAATGGGGAATGTTAGTGGGTAAAGTAATCGATATTTCTGACGATACTATTATCCAAAATCAACAGCCATATTTTAAAGTAAAATGCCATTTGGATAAGAATTATTTGCAATTGAAAAGTGATTATAAAGGCTTTATTAAGAAAGGAATGACCTTTACAGCAAGTTTTACGCTAACTAAAAGAAGTCTATACCAATTATTATACGATAAGATTGATGATTGGATTAATTAAACAGCATGATATAACTGATTGTGGTTCTGCTTGCCTAGCTTCTGTAGCGATGCATTATAAATTAAAATTACCACTTTCCAAAATTAGACAATTTGCAAGTACAGATACAAAAGGCACAAACATTTTAGGGTTAATAGAAGCAGCAAGTAAAATGGGCTTCGAGGCTAAAGGCGTTAAAGGAACTTTAGCTAGTTTAACTAAAATACCATTACCCGCCATTGCGCATATCCTTACTAAAGAATATCTACATCACTATATAGTAATATCCAAAGTTACAAGTAAATATGTTGAAATAATGGATCCTAGTGATGGTAAAAAGTACCATAAGACCATTTCAGATTTTACTAAAGAGTGGACAGGGGTTTTACTTTTGTTATTGCCCAACAAACAGTTTAAGAGAGGAAACGAAAAAATTTCAAATTCATTCCGATTTTGGCAATTGGTAAGACCACATAAAAGTATTTTATTGCAAATCTTATTTGGTGCATTTATCTACACTATTTTAGGGCTTTCTACTGCCGTATTTGTCCAAAAAATAACAGATTATGTCTTGGTAGATGGAAACAGAAACCTACTGAACCTCATGGGCATAATAATGATTGTTATTTTGCTGTTACAGTTGTTTATTGGAGCGGTAAAGAACGTTTTTACACTGCGTACAGGACAACAAATGGATGCTTATTTAATCTTAGGCTACTATCGGCATTTATTAAAGCTGCCTCAGCAGTTTTTTGATACGATGAGGGTTGGTGAAATTATCTCAAGGGTTAATGATGCAGTAAAAATTAGGACATTTATTAACGACGTTTCAATAGGCCTTGCGGTAAATGTATTTATAGTTGTTTTCTCTTTCGTGCTATTATTTACTTACTACTGGAAGCTGGCCTTACTTATGCTGATAGTAATTCCTTTTTACTTAACCATTTATTTAATAACAAACAGTTTAAATAAGAGAATTCAGCGAAAGCTAATGGAAGAATCAGCTGCACTTGAAACACAACTAGTAGAGAGTTTAAATGTTTTGGGTACAATAAAAAGATTTGGACTAGAAGAATTTATTAATGATAAAACCGAATCACGTTTTATCAAATTGTTGCGAACGGTGTACCAATCAGGTAAAACCTCTATTTTTTCTGGATCTTCACTAGAGTTGGTTTCACAGTTTCTTACCATTTTTTTGCTTTGGATAGGCGCAGGTTATGTTTTAGATAAAGAGATTACTCCAGGCGAATTATTTTCCTTCTATACATTAGTAGGCTATTTTACCTCACCTGCAGCAGCTTTGATTGGAGCTAACAAAGCAATTCAGGAAGCTGTTATTGCATCCGATAGATTGTTTGAAATTATGGATTTAGAAATGGAAAACGATACGGCAACTATTATACTGACACCAGAAATGATTGGTGATATTTGTTTTGAAAAAGTTGCTTTTAGATATGGGGCAAGGGTAAATGTTTTCGACAATTTAACATTAAACATCAAAGCTGGAAGCTTTACAGCTATTGTTGGTGAGAGTGGGTCGGGTAAATCTACGTTAATGGCATTATTGCAAAATATTTATCCAATCCAAAAAGGGAGTATTTCTATTGGTAAGTACGCAATTAATTATTTAAATAATGCTTCATTACGGAAATTGTTGGGTGTAGTTCCGCAAAAGATAGATTTATTGGCGGGTAATGTAATAGATAATATAGCAGTTGGAGACAATAATCCTAACATGCAACGAATTATCGACATTTGTACACAATTGGATATCATTGGTTTTATTGAAACATTGCCAGAAGGTTTTCAAACTTATCTCGGAGAAAATGGCGCTACACTCTCTGGCGGACAAAAACAGCGAATTGCTATTGCAAGAGCACTCTATAGAAGTCCAGAAATTTTGATTTTAGATGAGGCTACTTCTTCATTGGATTCGGCTTCTGAAAAGTATGTACAACGAACAGTAAATCTACTAGTTCAACAACAAAAAACCATTATTGTGATTGCACATCGACTAACAACCGTTCGAAATGCAGATCATATTATTGTTTTACATAAGGGAAAGGTTATTGAAGAGGGTTCACACAAACAACTACTATTAGCAGAGGGTCACTACGCTAAGCTATGGGAACAACAATATAGAAATGAATAAACCAAAAAAGGCCGGATTTTCATCCAGCCTTTTTCGATTATAAACTTATTTATTCTCCTCCTCTAACTCTTCCATTACTGCTGCTGCCACTACTTTCGCCCCCTCTACCGCTACGACCTTGGCTACTAGAACTGCCACTGCCACTGCTACGCTGCGGAGCAGGTTGTGCACGCTCTACACGTTGCGGTTGTGGCTGTGAACGTTCAGTTCGCTCGGCACGCTGCGGTGCTTGTTGTTGCGGCTGTGGCTTGCTTTCCATACGTTGCGGCGCTTGTTGCGGTGGAGTTTGTGCACGCTGTTGCTCATCTCTACCACGCTCAGTACGCTGCGGCGGTTGTGGCTGTGAACGTTCAATGCGCTCACCACGTTGCGGTTGGTTATCTCTATTTACTTCCCCACTTCTATTCTCCATTCCTCTGCTTGGTGCACCGTTTAATACATCCCTGTCTCTAGAAGGTGGAGTGCTCATGTTACCATTTCTGCCGTTACTTGGATTAGTATTGCCAACACTACCATCCCTTGATGGGCGAGCGCTGGTACTTCCATTTCTATCGCCACCTTGATAAGTATTTTCATTACCACGTTCGCCCCTGCTTACTACTCCTCTGTTAATACTACCTTGTACCGCATCTCTCGGTGCTGCAGTGGAATTAGAAGAACCCCTAACCGGGCGTGGGTTATAAATATTAACTGTATTGTTTTCAATCCTACTTGCGCCTGGTCTTCCACCTCTATTTACGTTATAAACAGTTACATTTTGATTGGTGCGACGTCTAATATCATCAACCCTTGGCCCGGTGTAATAGGTTCTATTGTTACGAACATAGGTGTTATTAATAATTATGGTGTTTTGGATATATATACGGTTTCTGTGTCCATAATAACGCGGATAGCTGTTATAATAGATGTTGTTGTAAGGAATAAAGTTCCAGCACATATCCGGAATTCGGTATCCGCCTCGGCCAATGTTAATGCCAATGCTTAATGTAGGCCCTAACGGTGCCCAGCCATAATAACCACCACCACTTCTCCAACTTACCCATGCAGGCCCCCAAACGGTATCAGGAATCCAAACCCAATCGTTATAGCGGTTATACACCCAACGACCATAGTGAAATGGAGCCCAACCCCAATCATAGTTAGATACCCATGTATTGCCATACTCGGTCATGGCCCAACGTCCATTGGTATAATATGGCCTAAATTCTTCTTGGTCTACATCGGGGCGCCAAACATAGCCATATTGTGGATCTTGAATCCATTGTCCGTAAGGAGATAACTCATCGTAAAACGATTGTAAAGATACATCCTCGTTTTGCGCCATTACGTTTTGTGTGGTTCCGGTAAGAAGGAGCAAGAGCCCCAGCAAAATTGCCGGTAATTTGATCTTGGTTTTCATTTGTGTGTGTTTTAAAATTTATAATTAACCTAACGTAAAGTGTATATCAATTTAAACACCATTTTTTTAAAAAAGATTAAACAATTGTGCTTAATGTTTGTTGTTATTCTCTTTTAACGCATTTTGACATTATTAAGTGTTTTGATATTCCATTTTGGAGTGTTAAATAATGTGCAAAAAAGCAGTCAGGCGGAACTAAATTTGCTACATAGTGAGATATGAGATATGAGTATTGAGATTTGAGACATGATGGTTAACAATCGTACTAAAACCGTACTTTTGTAAATCAATAAATTCTTTATGCAACGAGGCACCCTCTTTTTAATACCTGTATCCTTGGCCGAAAATGCCACTCAAAAATCGTTAACCCCTTTTTCAGTGGATACCATTAATCGACTTAAAACCTATATCGTTGAAAACGAAAAAACAGCACGAAAATGCTTAAAGGAAGCTGGGTTAAAAACTCCGCAAAGCGAATTGGTAATTCATGACTATGGAAAGCATAAACGTGGCAATAGCTTGGTGCCTTATTTTAAAGAATTAATGACGGGTACCGATGTGGGTTTAATGAGCGAAGCAGGATGTCCGGGTGTTGCCGACCCGGGAGCCGAAATTGTTGCCGAAGCACATAAACGCGGCATTAAAGTAGTACCTTTAGTAGGTCCCAATTCGATGGTACAAGCATTAATGGCTTCTGGCTTTAGTGGCCAAAGCTTTGCTTTTCATGGATACTTGCCTATTGATAAAGTAGAACGTGCAAAACGCATTAAAGAATTAGAACTGCTTTCGGGGCAGCATAAGCAAACGCAATTATTTATGGAAACACCTTTTCGTAATAATCATTTGTTCGAAGATGTGTTAAAAAATTGCCATGGCAGTACTCAGCTGTGCATCGCCTCCAATATTAATGGGGAAGATGAATTTATTAAAACGTTAACAGTTGCTTTATGGAAAGCTGAACGAATAGATTTGCATAAAAAGCCAACAGTATTTTTATTGTATAAGCAGAGCTAGTGTAATAAATTTTCATCATATTTATAGTTATTAACCTCTTAATAAGATAAATATGAAACGATCACTTTATTTTTTGTTGTGTTTGCTATTCCCCCTAGCTATTTTTGGGCAGCGTACGGTTATTTATTGTGGTAAGCTCATTATTCCACAATCCTTAGAAGTGCGCAGCGAAATGAGCATTCTTATTGAAGGCAACAAAATCATAGAGGTTCAAAAGGGGTATGCTACACCTTCTACCGGAGATCGAGTTATAGATCTTAAAAGTAAAACGGTAATGCCAGGGCTAATAGATTGTCATGTACATATTACTTCAGAAACGAAAAAGGGGAACAATGGAGAAGGCTTTACACTAAATCCTGCAGATATTGCTTTCGAATCATTAAAATATGCCAATATTACGTTAATGAGCGGCTTTACCACTATAAGAGATTTGGGCGGCAATGGTGTAAATATTTCGATGCGTAGTGCGGTAAGTAAAGGCTCAATACCAGGTCCGCGTATTTATACTGCCGGAAAATCTATCGCCACGACAGGTGGCCACGCCGACCCAACAAATAGTTTGAGAAAAGACCTTATGGGTAATCCAGGGCCAGTTGAAGGAGTAATTAATGGGGTCGACGAAGCCTATCAAGCCGTTCGCCAGCGCTATAAAGAAGGAAGTGATTTAATTAAAATTACAGCTACTGGAGGGGTTTTAAGTCAGGCAAAAGATGGTGCCAATGCGCAGTTTACGATCGAAGAAGTTAAAGCAATTGTAGCGGCAGCTAAAGATTATGGGTTTAAGGTTGCGGCACATGCCCACGGAGCTGAAGGAATTAAGCGTGCTGTACGGGGTGGAGTTAATTCTATCGAACATGGCACTTTTATGGATGAAGAGGGCTTACAATTGATGAAACAGTTTGGAACCTATTTAGTGCCTACTATTATTGCAGGAAAGTCTACAGCAGATAGCGCAAAAGTACAGGGTTATTATACACCCATCGTAACACCTAAAGCATTGGCTACCGGACCGCTTATTCAAGCAGCCTTTGGTAGAGCGTATAAAGCTGGGGTAAAAATTGCATTTGGTACTGATGCGGGTGTTTTTGCACACGGAAAAAACTGGAAAGAGTTTGTTTACATGACAGAAGCCGGTATGCCAATACTCGAATGCATTAAAGCAGCAACTGTAAATGCGGCAGATCTTTTAGGAGTTTCGACTACATTGGGCACTATAGAGAAAGGGAAATTAGCTGATATTATTGCAGTAGATGGCGATCCAACTAAAGATGTAAATGCAATGGGCAAAGTTAAATTCGTAATGAAAGATGGCGTAGTGTATAAAAATGAGTAACCTATTTATATAGGGCCTTGCTTTCAATAAATGTTAACACCTGATCAGGTACAAAAAACTGGATGCTTTTTTTATCCTTTAATGCTTTTCTGATAAAGGTTGAAGAGATTTCCATTTCTGGTGTAGCGGTAAAGGTGATAGAAGGATGTTTTTCCCAGGCAGAACTGTCGAACCCGGGGCGAGGGTATACAAAAATTTCATAATTGGCTAATAATACTTCGTAGTTTTTCCATTTTTTTAGGGAGGCCAAATTATCGGCACCCATAATTAGCACAAATTCTTTTTCGGGATACTTTTCATGAAGATGGGTTAATGTATCAACGGTGTAGGATGGTTGAGGGAGTTTAAATTCGATGTCACTCACCTTAATTTGAGGTGCATTTTCTGTTGCCAACTTCGCCATTTCTAACCGATCGTACATGTTGGCCAGTCCACTTTTTAATTTCAATGGGTTATGCGGAGAAACCACAAGCCAAACTTCCTTTAAATTGGTAAAAGTAGCCATGTAATTGGCTATGATCAGGTGGCCAATATGAATGGGGTTAAATGAACCAAAGAAGAGGCCGGTTTTCATGAAAGGAAATCTCCAACTAACTTTTCTGCCTCAGCACATGCGGTTTCTAAATCGTAGTTTTTCAAAATCACATCAAACTTATCAGCATACTGCAATTCTTTTTCAGCTTTTGCAAAGCGCTCTTGCAATTTTTCTTCACTATCTGTTCCGCGACCAGTTAAGCGCTCTATTAATACTTCTAGCGATGGAGGTTGCACAAAAATAGCTAAGGCCTCTTCTTCGTATTTACGTTTTAAACGTAAGCCACCTTCTACATCAATGTCGAAAATAACATGTTTACCTTCATCCCATATCCGCTCAATCTCTGAACGCAAAGTTCCATAAAATGTGCCATTGTATACTTCCTCGAACTCTACAAACTCTTGGCGTGCAACTCTATGTAAAAAATCTTCTTTGCTAATAAAATAGTAATCGTCTTGGTGTTTTTCGCTTCCTCTCGAGTCGCGGGTGGTAGCAGATATAGAGAAACTAAGCTGCGGAAATTTCTTTAACAGGTGCTTAACGATAGTGGTTTTTCCTGCCCCTGATGGCGCTGAGAATATAATGAGTTTACCTTGCATGTTGTGATCAGCGTTAAGCGTTAAGCGATGGGCGTTTAAAACGCTTAACGCCATACGCCAAACTTTATAAAACGTTTAACAATTGTTCTTTAATTTTTTCTAATTCTTCTTTCATTCCTACCACCAATTGCTGTATTTGAGCATCGTTAGCTTTTGCACCCATGGTATTAATTTCTCTACCAATTTCTTGAGAAATGAAACCTAGTTTTTTGCCATTTGCATCTTTACTTTTTAACGTTTCCATAAAGTAATCGCAATGACTTTTTAAGCGTGTTTTTTCTTCGGTAATGTCTAACTTGTCGATGTAATAAATAAGCTCTTGCTCTAAACGATTTTGATCGAGGTTTACTTTTCCTACCGCTTCTTCTAAAAATTGGGTAAGTCTTGCCTTAACCTGAGGCACGCGTAAAGGAGCAAGTTTATCAATCTCTGCAAAAAAATCGAGTATGTTTTGGATACGAAGCTCAAGATCTTTTCTTAAAACACTACCCTCATCTTCTCTAAATTGATTGAAATTTGCTAGCGCCTTTAAAAAGGTTTGATGCAACATCTCCCAATCATTTTCGCCTACTTCCTCTTCAGTATAGGTTATTACTTCTGGGAAATTTAAAACAGTTTGTAAAAGGTTTGCCGAGTTTGGTGCTCCTAATGAAGCATTAATCTCTTCAAGTTGTTTATAATAACGAGTAAGCAACGTGGTGTTTATAGTTGCTCCTTTTTGATTTTCGTCGCTACGTTCAATGTTTATGGCAACATTAACCTTTCCGCGTTCAATTTCTTTACTACAGATGTTACGTAAAAATACTTCTTTATCAGAATAAGCTCTGGGAAGTTTAAGGTTTAACTCTAGAAATTTAGAATTTAAAGACTTTATTTCTACTGCAAACTTTACGTTTTCGTAATCTGTAGCCGCCAAGCCAAAGCCTGTCATTGATTTTATCATGTGCAAAGATATAAAAATTCTAGTATTGCGTACCGCGTATGGCGATAAGCGACCAAAACGCCTTACACTTCGCGCTCTGCGCTCATCAAAGCCTCTTCCATCATACGATACACCTTTCTTTTCAATAGCTCTACATCATTAATTCCGAACTCGGTTACAGCAACTGCCGGAAGAAAAATGGTAGTGAGTATTCCAGGATGAGCAGTTAAAGGGTTAACTCTTGATAATAATTTTCGATTATTAAGGATAACAAAGGGTTGAATTGCAGTTTGTGTTTCGATTGCAATCCGAAATGCACCATCGTAGAAATCACTTAAAACTGCTTCAGTTTTGTTCATAGTACCCTCGGGGAACAATAAAATAGATTGCCCTTTATTGATTTCTTCTTTTAAAGATAATACAGATTGTTCTCGGCTCTCTTTGCTGCTTCGGTCTATCATTACTACAATGCGTTTATAGATCCACCCAAAAACCGGCACTTTAGCCATTTCAATTTTCCCTAATGCACTAAAAGATTGGGGTACGCTAATACAAACGGCAATAGCATCTAAATAAGAACCATGGTTACCTACATAAATATGAGGTGTTTTTAAGTTAATATTCTCTACATTTTTGGTGCGAACCCAATAAAAAGTGAGCAGACTAAACCCCCATGCCCAGCAGCGTAAAAAAAATAGCCCGGCTCTTTTCCCGGTTAGCGGGTTAAAAAAAGTAGTAACAAGTAGTACAAAAGGTAATGCAATGAACATCAGTCCAATAAAAACCAATCCAGCATACAATAAATATAAAGCGGATAAAACTTTAGTCATTAATTAACGTTTTTTAACTATGTGGTGAGTTAACATTCCTTAAGTTTACAAAATTAATAATTGATACCCTAATGATGCGACTTAGTTTATTTCTCTTTGTGCTTTTCGCCTTGATCCATGCCCCGAACGCTGCGCTTCATGCCCAAGATTTTAGGGTAAATGGTGTGGTTTTCGACAAGGAATCGAAACAACGGATTGCCCTAGCCGAAATTAGTAATAAACGCAATAAGTATAGTGTTGGGAGTAACGATATTGGTATTTTTATAATGAAAGCTAGCTTTGGCGATACCTTAATTATTAGTAAAAGGGGCTTTAATGACCAAGAGGTGGTGGTAAAATCGGCCAACGATTTAATTATTTATTTAAATAGCGGCATTAGCTTAAAAACGGTCGAGATTAGAGGGGAAAGTAAGAAACAAACTTTAGATGCCATAAAACGCGATTTCAAGAATAAGGGCTCTTTTTATGCCGGCAAGCCCTCTTTTTTGTCATTTTTATTTACGCCAATAACAGCGGTTTATGAATTAATTGGTCGAACACCGAAAAATGCTAGAAGGTTTAGTCGGTATTATGCTACAGAAATGCAACAAACACATATCGACGCGTTTTTCAATAAGTCGATTATTAGTAGTAATACAGGTTTAACAGGTAAGGAATTAGATAATTTTATGATAAATTATCGCCCAGATTTTGAACAATCTAAAAACTGGAATACATACGATGGGCTAAAGTGGATAAAAGAATCGTACAAGAAATACTCGGATACGGCAGGGAAGAAGTAGTATTTTTAAATAGCCAGTGATTCACACGCCTTTTCAGCAGCTAACTTTTCGGCATTTTTCTTGTTATAATCGCGGCCAATACCATGATTTTCGCCATCAACAATGGCATGAATGGTGAATAATTTAGCACTTTCGCCTTCGCCATTTTCGGCCATATCGAAAGAAATGTCTTTACTATGCCGCTGGCACCACTCAATTAATTTACTCTTGAAATTTGTTTCCGTCATTTCGAGCGTATGTACGTCGATGTAGGGCTTAACAATTCGCTTTAATAAAAAGTTCCGCGTAAAATTATAACCTTTATCTAGATAAATAGCACCAATCAATGCTTCAAAGGCATCGCCCAACATTGAGTGATGCTTTGTTTGTACATTAACAGTTTTTTGATCGAAAACAATAAGGAGTTCGAAGCCCATTTTACGGGCTAGCTGATTTAAATTTGCTCTATTCACAATTTTAGAGCGCATTTCGGTTAAAAACCCTTCTTCTTTATAAGGATAGCTTTTAAAGAGTAGCTCGGCAATTACTGAGCCTAATATGGCATCGCCTAAAAATTCGAGACGCTCATTGCTGCTACGAATCCCATTTTTTAATACCATTGCTGCCGAGCGATGCCTAAATGCCATTTTATACAAAGTCACATTCCCAGGTACAAAACCCAAGATGTTTTTTAGTTTTTTTACAAACTCTTTGTCACTAGATAGGTAAAGCTTATATAAATTATACAATGGTAATAATGTTTTACAAAAAATAAGGACTAATGCATAAGATTAGCAAAGATAAACCGTAGTGTTACTCCTCGTATTTTTTGAAAATAACAGAAGCATTATGCCCTCCAAAGCCAAAAGTATTACTTTGAGCAGCACGAATAATGCGTTTTTGAGCCTTGTTAAATGTGAAATTTAACTTTGGATCAAATTCTGGATCATCATTAAAATGATTAATAGTAGGAGGAACAATATCGTTTTTTACAGCTAGAATTGTTGCAATGGCTTCAATCGCACCTGCAGCACCTAATAAGTGGCCGGTCATTGATTTTGTAGAACTGATGTTCAATTTGTAGGCATCTTCTCCAAACAAATCTACAATGGCTCTGCTTTCGCTCACGTCGCCAAGTGGGGTAGAGGTGCCGTGAACATTGATATAATCAATATCAGCAGTTGTCATTTTAGCATCTCTTAATGCGTTGGTCATTACCAGTCTTGCGCCCAATCCTTGTGGATGTGGTGCGGTAATGTGATTGGCATCGGCACTCATGCCGCCGCCTACAATTTCTGCATAGATTTTAGCACCACGTGCTTTTGCGTGCTCTAATTCTTCTAAAATAATGGTTCCAGCACCTTCTCCGGCAACAAAACCTTCGCGATCTCTATCAAATGGACGAGATGCAGTTTTTGGATCATCATTTCGAGTAGAAAGTGCGTGCATGGCGTTAAAACCGCCAATACCAGCTTCGTTAATGATGGCTTCTGAACCTCCACTGATAATGATGTCTGCTATATCCAAACGGATATAGTTGAACGCATCAATCATCGCATTGGTAGCAGATGCACAAGCAGAAACAGTTGAAAAATTGGGGCCTCTTAAGCCATATTTCATAGAAATGTGGCCTGGAGCAATGTCGATAATTACTTTCGGGATAAAAAATGGGTTGATACGGGGAGTACCATCACCTAGGAAGAAGTTTTTCATTTCTTCCTGAAACGTTTTAAAACCGCCAATTCCTGATCCCCAGATTACACCTACACGGTTGGTGTCGATTTTTTCCCAATCGTAACCACCATCTTTTACGGCTTCGGCTGTAGAAACTAGCGCGTATTGCACAAATGGGTCTAGCTTACGTGCTTCTTTCTTATCCAAATGATCTTCTGGATTAAAGTTTTTTAGCTCGCAAGCAAATTTCGTTTTGAATTTTTCTGTATCAAACCCTGTAATTGGCCCAGCGCCACTCACTCCATTAATCAATCCATCCCAAAATTCTTGGGTTGTATTCCCGATTGGAGTGAGTGCACCCAAACCTGTAACTACTACTCTTTTCAATTCCATTTATACGTATTGTACGGAAGCGTATTTTTACTTAACGTTTTTTTCTAAATAAGCAACTGCTTGACCAACTGTACCAATGGTCTCAGCCTGATCATCAGGAATTGCCACATTGAATTCTTTTTCGAATTCCATAATCAACTCTACAGTATCCAAAGAATCCGCACCTAAGTCATTAGTGAAAGACGCTTCTGGCGTAACTTCGCTTTCATCAACACCTAGTTTTTCTACGATAATAGCCTTAACTCTTGAAGCAATATCAGACATAATTTTATAATTTAATGGTTAAATAATTCTGTGCAAAGAAAAATAAAATTCTAACACTTTTCAAATGTTTTTATTTCTCAATCAATTTTAATGTTTTTATTTCAAACTTAATGTAAAATTAGTTTTATAATTTTGTATTCCTAAATATTTATTCAGTTTTGAACAAAACTTATTTAAAACTCTCTTTAGATCTTGATTTTGCATTGATCGCCATCACCGCCTCGCTCAAAGATTATACGCTATGTCATAAAATAAATAAAAATTTAGAATTCGATTTCGAAAAGATTGAAGATCATGAGGTTTATTATAATATTGATGAGGCTCCGTTAGCTTTTTCAAGGTATCATTTTTTTGTGGAAGAAGGCGAAATGGATTATTATTTAGTAAACAATCGAAACAGTGAAGGGTTTTTAATTCCTGAAATGAATAAAGTAGATTTTTTTATCATCATTCAACAATTTATAGCTAAAGAAGACTTAGATTTTATACTTAGTCGATTAAACAAACTGCCTGATATACAGGTTGCTGCGCAAATTAATCCACTAAAATTAAAGTCGAAAGAGAATTTAGTAATGTAAATTTTATATTGTTCGTGTATTAAATACACTATATTTGAATCTTAATCAAACCAAGAAACTAATAAAATAATAGATAAAACAAGCTCGTTTTATAGTAAATTCCTGCTTTTTTGTTTTATCTCCATAAAATATTAATAGATGAACCCGACAGGCTCCATCTTACAATTAAAAATATAAAAGAACAAGATGAAACCATTTCATTCCAGAACAAAAATTGTAGCTACTTTAGGTCCAGCATCCGCTAAACCAGACGTTTTATATAGTATGTTTAATGCAGGCTTAGATGTTTGCCGGTTAAATTTTTCACATGGTTCGCAAGCCGATCATCAAGAAGTGCTCGACACCATTAGAAGCATCAACAAAAAATATAAGTATAACGTAGGTATATTAGCCGATTTACAAGGGCCAAAAATTAGAATTGGTATGGTAAAAGATGGCGGAATTCATCTAGTTAATGGAAGACGTACCATCATTACTACTCAAGAATGTGTAGGGAATGAAGAAAGAATTTACATTACATACGAGAATTTCCCTCAAGATGTAAAAGCTGGAGAAATTATTCTATTGGATGATGGAAAACTGCAAATGCGCGTAATTGAGACCAACTATAAAGATGAAGTGGTGTGTGAAGTTATGCATGGCGGTATTTTAACATCCAGAAAAGGGGTAAACCTTCCAAACACTAAAGTTTCAATTCCATCATTAACGATTGAAGATCGTAAAAATCTTGAATTTGTACTTCAAAATGATGTAGAATGGATTGGGTTATCTTTTGTTCGTAATGCTGAAGATATTATTGAGTTAAAAGATATTATTAAAGCGAGAGGCAAATCGGCGAGGGTAGTGGCTAAAATTGAAAAACCGGAAGCTATTGCTAATATCGATGAAATTATTGCGGTTTCGGATGCCATTATGGTAGCCCGTGGCGATCTAGGTGTAGAAATGCCGATGGAAGAAGTTCCTTTATTGCAAAAAATGATCGTACAGAAATGCCGCGCAGCCTCTAAGCCTGTAATTATTGCAACACAGATGCTCGAAAGTATGATTACTACCCCTCGTCCTACACGTGCAGAGGTTAATGATGTAGCCAACTCGGTATTGGATGGAGCAGATGCAGTGATGTTAAGTGGAGAAACTTCAGTGGGTGAGTTCCCGCTGATTGTAATCGAAACGATGCAAAAAATTATCTCTAATATCGAAGATAATAGCTATCCTTTTCATGTTGAGAAATTTTTAAAGCCGAAAGCAGATAGTTTTTTAAGCGATGCAGTTTGTAGTTCGGCATGTTCGCTTTCGAAGCAAACCGATGCTGTAGGTATTGTATCTATGACGTTAAGTGGTTACACCGCATTCGAAATTTCGGCGCATCGCCCTAAATCACCTATATTTATCTTTACCAGTAACGAGACCTTATTAAATACCTTAAGTTTAGTTTGGGGCGTAAGAGGTTTTTATTACGATAAATTTGAGAGCACAGATAATACGATCATTGAGGTTAACGAATTCTTAAAAAAGAAGAAATTAATTAAAAAAGGAGACGTATTGATCAATACTGCTGCCATCCCGATGGAAATTAAGGGTAAAACCAATATGCTGAAGATTACGGTGATTGATTAAATTCAAACAGCGTTTCGCTTAGGTGAATTTTGGTTTCTGGAGAGGTGTCCGAGTGGTTGAAGGAGCACGCCTGGAAAGTGTGTATGCCTCAAAAGGGTATCGAGGGTTCGAATCCGTCTCTCTCCGCCATCAAAATGCTGTCTTTAGGGCGGCATTTTTTATCTGTAGCGGAAGTAATCCATCTTGTCCTATACTGGAATAAGTTTGAAATGGGCATTTTCCGTTTATAACTTTGCGGTTTTAAGATATGAGCTACTCTAAGTGTTAACGTTTCTTAATTGATTTTCTTTAAGTAACTTATTGTGGTAGTTTAGCTATGTTAAATAAACCATGATGAAGATAAAACTAGACTACCTCATTTTTCTTAGCATTTTTGCTACTATTGGGATAATTGCTTTTCAGATCAGCTGGTTAAAAACAAGTTATGAAATAAGTAGAGAGAAAATAAAAAATGACGCTACTGCAAAATTAGAGCAAGCTGTTAAGATGCACGAGGAATCGGTTGCTAAAACCATTCGTGCTATGGTGATAAAGGCCATTAAAGCGAACCCTAACTTTTACATTAAAATTCCTAATCGGTTTAAAAGTTTTCAGATTGGATATAATGGACCGAATGGTGAAATAAGAGATATTGGACCGCTTTTTAATTTAACAAGAGATGAAGCTAAGCAGGCAAGAGAAAATTCCTACAACTTTTTTATAAATCGAATCGGATCTGCAAATATAGAAGAGCTTAATTATCTTTGTGATAATGTTATTGGCCCTTATCTCGAATTTGACTTATATAAAGAAAGAATATATAAAGCTTTTCATTTTCATAGAGATACCGCTACATTAAATAAATTTTTGCGACTTGCAGGCACAAAAGAACCGCTGAAAGTTAATTATAAAACAGAATATTTTGTAGATATTTTGAATGTGTTTGGTCAACAACCAAAAGAGTATGACGAGAATGATAAAGGAGCTATAGATTCAACCACAATTTGGCTTGAAGCTTCTTACTATAAATTATCAATGGGCGAAAAACTAGACTCATTAGAAACGGATATTAATTATAAAAATAAAACTGGCAACTTAATTTATGTAGCGCAACCTCTTTACGATATTGATAATATTTTAAATAATCGGAGTCCAGTTATTTTATTAACTATTGATGCCCCCATATCGTATATTTTAAGTCAAATGCTATTTAGCCTAATCGGCTCTGGTTCGTTATTACTGCTGGTAAGTTTTTGCCTAATTTACATGTTCCACACCATCCTAAAACAGAAAAAGCTCTCCGAAATAAAAGATGATTTTATTAGTAATGTTTCGCATGAGCTAAAAACACCTGTTGCCACAACATTAGCTGCTATTCAAGGGATGCAACATTTCGATGTGTTAAAAGATGAAGAAAAAACAGAGCAATATTTGGGAACTGCTGAAAAAGAAATGAAGCGTCTTTCGACCATGATCGACACTATTTTAAACAGTGCTATTTATGAACGAAGTGATTTTAATCTTCATTTGATAAAATTTAACTTAAAAGAATTGTTAATGGAGATGATCGGTATCCAAGAATCACATGCTAAAAAAGAAGTTAAAATTGAACTTAATTATTTAGCTACGGAAGAAGTAATGGCCGATAAAACACATTTATATAATGTTTTCATCAATTTGATTGATAATGCGATTAAGTATGGAAATGAAAAAGTGCAGCTTAAAATGGAGTGCGTAGATAATGATCGAGAATTGAAAATCCAGATTACAGATAATGGAAATGGAATACCAATTGCCTATCAAAAGTATATTTTCGATAAATTTTTTAGGGTACCAAGTCCAGCAGACCACAGTATTAAAGGACATGGTTTAGGGTTAAATTATGTGAAAAATATAATAGAAAAGCATAAAGGAACGGTAACCCTTCTAAAATCGGATGCTAATGGATCTACTTTTGAAATTAATTTACCACAATGAACCAAGCGCCTAAAATACTACTCGTTGAGGATGAAGAAGCCTTAGGGTTAATCATTAAAGACAGTTTAGAAACTAGAGGTTTTGAAGTAATACATATTGCCGATGGGAATGTAGCATATGATCGGTATGTTTTGGAACGGCCAGATCTTTTAGTTCTCGATGTAATGTTACCTACCATAAATGGCTTTATGATTGCAGAAAAAATTAGGCTTGAAAATAAACACACACCAATCTTATTTTTAACCGCTAGAACAATGCCTCACGATGTGCTAAATGGATACATGGCCGGCGGAAATGATTATTTAAAAAAGCCTTTCGATATGGAAGAGCTTATTGTTCGAATTAAAGTATTGCTTAACCAAAATCGCTTGCTCGAAAACGAGCAAAGCGATTTAAACCTAAGTGCAGTACAAATTGGCAAATATACCTATGATATGATGAGAGGTATTCTTATACATAAAGGCATACGGAAGCAGTTAACGGGTAGAGAAAGCGAAGTTTTAAATGCACTTTATCAGAACCGAAACAGACTATTAGCCCGAAAAGCATTTTTAACCCAAATTTGGGGCGATGATGATTTTTTTAGCTCAAGAAGTCTCGATGTATTTATAACCAAATTGAGGAGGCATTTTAAACACGATCCAGCGGTTCAGATTATCAATCATCGTGGTTTTGGGTATAAGCTTATTTTTTAGCTCGCCAAACCGGTAACTTTATATAACTATCCGTGAACCACTTAATTTGTAAGGGTTCTCCAGAATCAGCAATCGTTTCCTTATTTACATCCTTTCCAGTACCATAATTAATCTGCTCATTCGAACTTTTATTAATATTTACGATAATTACTATTCTACTTCCTTTATTTAATTTCTTACTTGTTAAGTATGTATTGCTAAATGGAAGCGCAGTTTGTTTATTCGGAGTTAATAGTTTTCGTACACTTGGGCTTTCAGCGTAGCTTGCCCGGCCCATAAAATAAGAGAGATAAAAATATTTTCCTTCAGGAGTTAATTCAAATAACGCAACACTATAATCCATGTCTTTCTTGTTAATAGACACTCTCATCTTGCCAGTAAAGGCACCTGTAAGCTCTATAGGCTCTTTTAAAGGCTCGCTCATGTAAAATTGTCCGTTATGATATAAGGTGTCGTAAGTAATGTTTCTAGCCCAATAATAACTATGAGTGTCACTTCTGTCTTTAAAATCAATAGTTTGCGGAATAAAACCTTCTTTGGGTTTTGTAGATGTGAGTAAATAATCACTTTTATTCATTTCTTTGCTCAGGTAAAAAGTTAATGAATCATTACCCATTTTAGCTAGGGAAGGTGCATGCTTCCATTGATTAGCGCCCATTACCTGATAGTTAATTTTATCTTTCAAGATAGCCGGTTTAATCCCATCTTTAAGAATGTAATCAAACCATTGATAAATAACGGTGTGAATAGGAAGGTTAGCTACTGAATCTAGCTTGTATCCATTGTAAACTGTCGCTGGAAAGCCTTGAGATCCAAAATGGCCATAAGGACCGATAACTAGGTAATGATTGGCCTTAGGATTGTATTTGTAATGTTCTCTTAAATAATACAGTGCCGTTATTTGCCCGCCATCATAATATCCGGTAGTGGTTAAAACCGGGATATTAATTTTAGAGAAATCATTTTTATATGGAATCATATTTTGCCAATACTGATCATATGAGGGGTGCGCTAACCATTTTCTGAAGAGGGTATTTGCAGGTCTTCCTGCTAAACTATCTAACTGGGTATAGGCTTTTCCCTGTTGAAACCATTTTTCGTTAACCGAATTCCATAACGTATGATTGTTATAATCAACTTCGTCTAGAAACTGGTTATTCGATACATAATAAGTCCATGGGAAAGTAAAACTCATGAACACATTGTTAGTCATCGGGAAATCTAAACCTGGTGCTGCTGATGCAGATGGGACAATAGTTTTTAATGCAGGATGTAATTTTTTGGTCGCCGCCCATTGTGTAAAGCCGCTATAGCTGCCACCATACATGCCCACTTTTTGATTGCTCCAACTTTGTTTCGAAATCCAATCAATCACTTCATTTGCATCAGCACCATCGTACTCATATGGGGTAAACATGCTTGAGCTATATCTTTTCCCTCGGGTATAAGCTATAACGCCAACATATCCTTTATCGGCCGATTCTATTGCTTTTTGGATGTCCGATTTGCGAGCATAGACTGTAAAGGTTAACAAAGCTGGCAATTTGCCGGTAAAATCTTTTTTCCGAACCGTTAATGCTGATATTTGTGCACCATCTTTTGTATGAATTAATAGGCTGTCTTGAATGATATAGTGGTCTAAATTTTGTTTTTTTTGTGCCTGTTGGGCAAAGGAAAAGTTGCTAGTTAATAGGCAAAGGAATACCAGTAAGAAAAAATTTCTCATAAATTAAAAGTTAAAATAAGGGTTAAAAAATAGATTTATTACATCGGTTGAGATTTGAATACTGCAGATTGTCGGCTAGAAACAATATAGTTTTCATCATTTTTTAGCGTAAAGGTTAACCTCCCATCTGGCAGTCGCTCAATTTTTTTAATGAAACTGCGGTTGATGAGGGTGCTACGGTTAATTCTGAAAAACAAATTAGGATCTAAAATTTTCTCTAGCTGATTTAGGGATCGTTTAAAAAACACCTTTTGAGCATCGAAATGAAGTCGAGCATAATTCCCTATCGATTCGATTACATGGATAGTTGAAATGGTAATGAAATGGATTTTGTCTCCTTCTTTTATAAAAAGATGGCCGTTGCTCGTGCCACTATTAAATTTGGCGTTAACTTTTTCTATAGCTTTAACTAAACGTTCGTGTCGGATTGGCTTCACCAGGTAATCAATTGCATTTAAATCAAAAGCTTTAACTGCATAATGATCAAAGGCAGTTGTAAAGATTACTTCTGGTACTTGAGGCAAGGTCGATAATAAATCAAATCCCGATCGTTCAGGCATTTGGATGTCTAAAAAAATTAGATTGGGTTGTAAGGTAGTGATTAACATTTCGGCGGCTGTGGCATTGCTTGCTTCACCTACAAAATGAAAATCGATAAATTTACTCATCATTAACTTCATTTCCACTCTGGCTAAGCGCTCATCATCAACAATAATATAGGTTACTTTATTCATGCTGTTGGGAGAATAAGTTTGGCCGAAACGATATTCTCACTTTCAGTTATTGAAAAAATAGCATCACCATTGTACTGCAGCTGCAAGCGTTCGATGAGGTTTTTTAAGCCCAATCCTTCAGTTTCTTTTTTAAGCAAATGGCCAGGATTGAGAACTGAAACACTAATAAATGGTTTGTTATAAGCGATATGAAGGTCGATTATTCCACCTTTCTCGTATTTCGCAACACCATGTTTAATGGCATTTTCTACTAAGGTTTGTATGGCGAGTGGCAAAATTAAAGCCGACAAAGCATTTTCATCTACCACCATGTTGATCTGTAATCGATCTTCGAATCTCATTTTCTCGAGCTCTAAATAATCACTAACAAGGTCAATCTCCTCTTGTAAAGTGATAAGTCTTGTATTTCTATGGTATAATGAAGTTCTTAAAAGTTCAGAAAGCAGGTCGATTGCTCTTTTAGCAAGATTTGGATTTTCGGTAACCAATGCTTTTATGTTATTCAAAGAGTTGAAGAAAAAGTGGGGGTTAAGCTGGGCTGTTAAGTTTTCGAGCTGTGCATTTTTTGCGATAAGACTTAATCGGGCACTTTCTTTACTCGCTTTTAACTCTGCCTGTGCATAATGATAAAGGTAGTAGGCCAAAATCCAAATCGACATTAATCGAATGCCAGTTACCCAAGTTACCAGCCACGACGCGCTAAAAGAAGCACTGAATGTAGGCTGAAAGCCAGGGTAAAAATAAAAACTAACGAAGTAATTTTTCCCAATGGTTAATAACATGAAAATAAACCCAAGTAAAATCACCATGGGTAAAACAATGACGATTAATTTTTTTGGAGCTAACTTCTCCCAATGATTTTTCAGCGAAATAGTCCTAAATAAATGACTGGGTAAAATATAAATGATTAAATCACAAATAAAATGAAGAATGGCAAGCGGAAGGCTAAAATTTGTACCAATTATCCCCATCAACAGCCAATATAAAGACGCTAACGACCATCCAATTAGCTGGCATTTCCAATATAAGGATAAACTATTTTTCTTTTGCTTCATGTTGTTGCGTACATTCACAAAACAAAACAACGAAAAAATTTTAAAGCTAAGTGAAAAAGTACACGAGCGTTAGAAATGAAGGGATGAGCGTTATTTATTATATACGGTCTTGGGGTTTTGTTACATGATCGGCTAAGCCGTACCCTTTTCTATCATCATCATTGTTTTTTCTGTCGATCACAAGAAGTACAATTAGCGAAATAATTGGAATAAGAAAAGAAATAAAGAACCAAAACCAAAAACTTCTGCCCTGATTTTTTGCGAAAACACCCGCCACCAATTGTGGGATAAGCATAAAGCACAAAAGCAGTAATTCGGGCATGTCGTTTTTTAATCTTACAAAGATAATATTTCTTTGTTTTTACTTCCGATTTCTTTTCATGAGTTCATTATAAATTGCCGCCGTTACTCGATATAATCCACCACCAGCGTTATTGTCTGTCTGATTAGATAGAACGATGAAACTTAATTGATCATCTGGATAAATCATGCAAAAACTCCTAAACCCATATGTACCCCCATCGGTTTGGAGGTAATAATCCCAATTCCATAGCTTCCCAATTGCCCATTGTATACCATGAGCACCTTTATCGATATCGCCTGAAGTAATTTTATGAGTAAACTTAACTACGCTATCCTTTGCCTCCATTTGATAATTTAAATAGTTAAGCATATCGGGTAAGGTAGATCGTAATGCTCCTGCGGCAGGAAAAGAAGCTGAGATTGATTTTGATTCTGTTTTTGTTGCATTAAAACCCTTTAAAAGTTGAGGCTGGTCTAATAAGGGGTACGAAACTTTGGTGTGCGTCATTCTTAAAGGTTTGGCAATGTATTTTTGTACTAACTCGTCGAAAGACATCTTATAAATATTTTCAAGCATGTAGCCCACTAGTTGATAGCCCACATTGGAGTATGCATATTTAAATTCCTTTAAGCTATCCAATTTAACTTGATGCAACTGGTCTAAAAAATAAGCTTCGGTTGTCGGTTTTCCAGTTGGGTCATCTACAAAACTATTTGGAAACATTGCCACATGAGCTAATACATAGATTAATTTTACCGGGTCGCCATTTGGGTATTGGATATTTGGAAAATTACCTGGCAGATAATTTCGAATATCTGCTTTGAGATCCATTTTTCCTTCTTTTACAGCGTGAGCAACCAATACACCTGTAAATGTTTTGGTAATTGAACCAATTTCATAAATTGATGTTGAGCTGGGCAAAACTCCAGACCCAGGGGCGGTTTCTCCATAATGATATTGATGCCTGTTCTTATTGGCAATAAATCCTAATGAAAACCCTACTCGATTATTGTCTTTAAGATAGGCTAAAGCTGCTTGATGTACCACCGTATCTAATCTTGTTTTTAAAGGATTATTATGGAGTGCTTGCGCTGAAACAAAAATGCTGCAGAGCATAAAAAAGAGGGATAGATAAAATTTCTTCATATACAAAAGACAGTGTATTTATCAAAATGTTGCACGAATTGTTAATCTCTGTTAAAATTTTAATTTCCAAGTAGTTAAATACTAATTTAGGCCCATGTTTAAACGCCTTAAACTTATTTTAATTTTGATGATGTGTGGATCGACCTCGCTTTTTTCGCAAGAATTAAAAGGTGTGGTAAAAGATGTGAATAGCAGGTTGCCGATTGCGAATGCACAAGTTATTACATCTAAGGCAACAACTTTAACAAATAGTGAAGGTAAGTTTGTACTTAAGGATGTAAAGCTAGGTGTTATACTGGTGGTTAGAATTATGGGATATGAAACTATTGAGCTCACAATTAATAAGCTATCTGATACGTTGCGAATTTACCTTAGGCAAAATGCAATCGCTTTAAAAGAAATAGAGATTAAAACTAAACGAAATTTCAAACTCGATTCTTTAGCAATTAGGAAGGAATACGCCAATGCTTTTGTATATAAGGGGCCAAGTATTTCAGATATGTTTATCGAAAGAGACATAAATTATGATTCGCCTTTTGGTTTTACCAATCCTAGGTCAACGGCCTCATTGGCAAGCATAAATGTTTTACAGGTGCTAAGTCTTTTCGGAAAAAAACAAGTGCAAACCTCAAGATTAAAGCAAACTTTAGTGCGCGATGAGGAGCTGAATTACATAGATCATGTTTTTTCGAAAGAGAAAGTAAAATCACTCACAGGCCTAGAGGGCGAGCAACTAATTAAATTTATGAATATATACCGACCAAGCATTTTAAGTTTAAAGAAAATGACAGGCTATGAGCTTACCATTTACATTAAAAAAAGTTATGAAGAGTTCGTTAAGATTAAGCCGTAAATAAAAAACCCTCGCCACCTTTCAGTGTACGAGAGTCCTTTTAACATCAAGGGCGCCACAGCTCTGTTCAAAAAAAGACTGCCTATGCCTCTTCATGATTATTAACTTTAGGATTAAAATTTAATACCTAAACCAACTTGAAATACTTGGTTTTTAAATTCTGGTGTTTGTGATGTTCCATTTTCATTATTTTTTTGAAAATCTAACGCATAACGTCCATTTATACCAACTTTATTGCTAAAATCGTATCTAAAACCAATAACACCACCCGCTAAACTCTTTTTAAAACGATCTGCATCATCTTCTACGATTTGTTGTTCGGCAGTGCCAAAACCCGTTTCAAATTTATTTGTGGTCGACATTAAAAAGGAAACCTGAGGCCCAGCAACTAAATTAAGGCCGCCACCTAATTTAATACTCGCCAAAATTGGAATATCGATGAAATGGGTGGTTTGGGTGAACTCTCCAAAACTTGAGGTCGACTTATACCCTTTAGTAGAATATAAGGCCTCTGGTGTAAAAGCGAGATTTTCTAATAATTTAATATCTAATGTAACACCTGCGTGGTAACCAACCAAGTAATCGGTTTTGAAATTATTATTTCCATCATCTTTAATAATATTAGAAAAGTTTGCTCCTGCTTTAATACCCAATTTAATAGGCTTGTCTGTCGATTGTGCATTTGCAATTCCTGCTGTACTTAGCAAAGCAATTGCTAGAATAAATATTTTTTTCATGATTTTTCTTTTATAATTTCTTTATGGTATCGAATAAATGTGCCAAAGGTTAATATCGAAATAATTAAAATTATAAAATAGAGGAGCTTTTCGCTGGAAATGAAGCTCTTATTGGAAGTTCTGCCCTTAACTTTAGAAGAAAAGACTGGCATTGAAATTCAATAAAAACTGTATCAAATTTAATACAATAAACAGACGAACAGAAGAAAATCTCTAAAATTTAAGTAATATTGAGGCTTATTATAGCCCATTCTAATGAAGAAATATCTTTTTACGTATACTACCATTGCCTGTTTGATAATTACTTTAACAGCAAATGCCCAACAACTTTCTTATATAGATATGTTAAAGCAGCAGCCGAAATGGGTTGATTCTGTGTTTAAAAAATTGAGCAAAAAGCAAAAAATTGCACAGTTGTTTTTTGTAGCGGCCTATTCAAATAAAAGTAAAAAATTTACTGATTCGATTGCAAAAGTGATTAAGAAGGAAAAAGTAGGTGGATTAGTGTTTTTTCAAGGAGGACCTGGCAGACAGGTTGTTTTAACCAATCAATATCAGAAAAAAGCAAGGGTGCCTCTTTTAATCGCTTCAGACGGAGAATGGGGTCTGGGAATGCGTTTAGATAGCACTATTGCATACCCTTATCAGATGGCATTGGGCGCCGTTCAAAACAAAGAATTAATCTATAAAATGGGATTGGAAGTAGCAAAAGATTATAGACGTGTAGGTATGCACATGAATTTAGCGCCAGATGTAGATGTAAATAATAACGCAAAAAATCCGGTAATTAATTATCGTTCTTTTGGAGAAAATAAATATAACGTAACTGAAAAAGCTGGTGCATATTTAAAAGGAATGCAAGACGGTGGATTATTGGTAAGTATTAAGCACTATCCGGGTCACGGCGATACGGATGTAGATTCGCACTACGATTTGCCACAGCTTAAATTTACCAAAGAGCGTTTAGATAGCTTGGAAATGTATCCATTTAAAGAACTTATTAAACAGGGTGCTGCGGGGGTAATGATCGCTCACATGAATATTCCAGCATTAGATCCTACACCAAATATGCCCTCAACCTTGTCGAAACCGATCGTAACTGGAATTTTAAAGGAGCAACAAAAATTTGAAGGAATTATCATTTCTGATGCGATGGGCATGAAAGGGGTAGTAAAATACTTTAAAGATGGGGAAGCAGATGTAATGGGAATCATTGCAGGAAACGATATTTTAGAGCTTTCTGAAAATAGCAAGCGAGCAATTAAAATGGTGCATCAGGCTATAAAAGATCAGCGGTTAACGATAGAACGAATAGATGAAAGTGTAAAGAAAATTTTAACCGCCAAATACTGGGCAGGCTTAAATATAAAGCGAACAATAAATGAAGAAAACGTATTTGAAGGTGTAAATCGTGCCGAAAGCCAAGTTTTATTGCAACAATTAGCCGATGCAAGTATGACTTTATTAAGAGGTAGAGATTTTATTCAAACACTCACACCCAATAAGCGAACATTTATGATTGATATAGGTTTGGCTACTAGTAGCAAATTTCAAAAGGAAATGGCCGATACATATAAAAATTCGATCAGTTTTAGTTTAGATAAAGCAGCAACACCGGCTGATATTGCAAAAGTTTTATCACAAATTACTCCTGATGATCAGGTGGTTATTGCTATACACGACACGCGCACGCGTCCGGGTAATAATATGCCATTAAACGCCGACTTAAAAGCAATGATTACCAATATGACAACTAAGGACGCAGCATTTGTTCTGTTTGCAAACCCATATAACTTGGCTGCAATTCCAGGTATCGAAAATGCAAAGGCCCTATTGGTGGCTTATCAAAAGGAAGAGTTTATGCAAAAGGCAGCGGCTTCAGTATTGAAAAACCAATTCATCCCAACAGGGAAACTACCTGTAACCGCAAGTAGTTTTTTTAAATATGGAGAAGGGTTGTAGAAAGTCTGAAAGTCGATAAAACAGAAAGTCCGAGACACCTAGGAGCCTCGGACTTTCTGATTAAAAACGGTTTGACTAGTATTTATTATTCTCAGGCTGCAAAGCTCCGTAATTCCAGTTTTTCAAGAACTCGGTTATTTTCTTAACACTATGTCCATTACCCTCTTCTAAATAGGCAGAATTTTGGGTATGAATTAATTTTCCGTCTCCATCCAACACTAAAAATACAGGGAAACCAAAACGGCCAGGGTAATTAAATTTCTTTAAAATGGCTTCATTTTTATTCTCTGGGCTCCAGTTTAATAGCACAGTTTCATAATTATCGTGTAATAGCTTTTTAAGCTCAGGAGTAGCGTCTACAAGGTCGTGAAAACGAATGCACCATACACACCAATTACCGCCAACCTGAATAAAGACGTGTTTCTTCTCTTTTTTTGCTTTGGCTACAGCAGCGTTTATATCGCTCTCAGCATTTGCTTTTGGGTTATAAATAGTAACTGCAGGTTTTGCTGGAGTTTGTGCATAGCTTGTAATGCTTAAAGCTAACACGATAAATAAGGTGAGTATTGATTTCATGATGTAAAATTAATAAAGTCTACTAAAGTAATGGGGAATTGAATTATTGTTTACAGAAAAACTACATTTATGCTAATTTACTAAATAATGCAATACTTAGATATACATACGCATCAAGCAGAGCAAAGAAAGGAAGTTTTAAGTGTTCAAAGCTTTACGCTAACAGAGAATCTTTTTTTAGCGATACCCAAAACTAAGCCCATTTCTGTGGGTTTGCATCCATGGTTTTCGACATTGGCAAACTTAGAACACCATCTTCGCTACTTAAGTAGTGTTGCAACTCAAAAAAATGTGAAATTAATTGGCGAATGTGGTTTGGACAAGCTTAGAGGAGAGAAAATTGAAGATCAAATTTATATTTTAACGCAACAAATTATACTTGCTGAACAGCTAGGAAAGCCTTTAATCTTGCATTGTGTAAAGTCTTTCTCTGAGCTTATTCAGCTAAAAGATAAGCTAAGAGTTAAAATCCCAATGATTACCCATGGCTTTAACAAAAATGAAAAATTGGGCGAGCAGTTATTGGCCAAAGGTTTTTTCTTGTCATTTGGTGAAAGTATATTAAATGGTGAATCTGGTGCAGCCAAACTAGCCCAAAAAACAGATCGATTCTTTTTAGAAACAGACGACAGTGAGGTGCCAATAGAAAAAATCTATGCCCATGTAGCTAATTTAAAAAAGTGTACAGTAGAAGATCTAAAAGCACGTATTTTTACCGATTGGGAAAAATTAATTAAGAGATAATGTCTGAAGTAAGTTGGTTATCGCGATCGGCACTTTTGCTTGGCAATGAAGGTATTGAAAAATTGCAAAGTAAACATGTTTTGGTTGTAGGTTTAGGCGGAGTAGGCTCATTTGCAGCCGAATTTATTGCTAGATCGGGTATTGGCGAAATGACTATTGTAGATGGCGATGTGGTAGATCCTAGTAATCGAAACCGGCAACTTCCAGCTTTGGCAACTAACCACGGTGTAAGTAAAGCAGAAATTATGAAAGAGCGCTTGCTGGCGATTAACCCTGAGTTAAGGCTACATGTAATTAACTCATTTCTTACGCCAGAAAAGTGTCGTGAATTATTGGCAAATCCGTACGATTACATTATGGATTGTATAGATAGTGTGCTACCGAAAATTACGTTACTTTCTACGGCACTCGAAAAAAACGTTCCTATTGTAAGCTCTATGGGCGCTGGAGGTAAAATCGACCCAACTCGCATACGCATTACTTTTATGCCAGATACCTACCAATGCGTATTTGCAAGCTACATACGAAAGCGTTTATCCAAATTGCCAAATCTTAATAAAGTTAAAGCAGTTTTCTCTACCGAAGAAATAGATAAAAATTCGCTTATAATGACAGATGGGAGCAACTTTAAACGCTCAGCATACGGGACAGTTTCCTATTTGCCAGCCGCTTTTGGGGGTGTTTGCGCATCTGTGGTTATCCGCGATTTGTTAGAATATCCAATTGAAATGGCCGAGCGACCGTTGCGTATCAGTCATAAAACATTAGCAAAGAAAAAGAAGTAACGTAGTGGCCAATTTTTCAACCACATTAGCAATTCGATCATTATTGTTTTAACTTCACGAAATGGCGATAAAACCCCTCAAAATTCTTCAAGCGTCTGCTGGCTCTGGCAAAACCTTTAGCTTAGCCGCTCATTACCTTACGTTGCTGTTTAGCGGTGAAAATAAATATCGCGAAATTTTAGCTGTAACCTTTACCAATAAGGCAACTGAAGAAATGAAAAGCAGAATTTTAGAGGTGCTTTTAGGGTTTGCAATGGGCGATGAATCTAAAAAAATCGGCGATTATCGCATGTTGGTACTCGCTGCTCATCCTGCGTTAAATGCTGAAACATTAAAGCTGCAGGCAGATAAAATTTATCGGAAAATTTTGCACGACTATAGCCGCTTTTCGGTTAGCACGATTGATGGTTTTGTACAAAAGGTAATTCGTGGTTTTGCATTCGAATTGGGCCTAAATGCCGATTACACCTTAGAGATGAATTACGATAAGGTGAAAGATGAACTGGTGCAAAAGTTGGACGAAAGTTTGAATCATAATCAACACTTACTGCAATGGATAATTGATCTCGCTTTAGAACGCATAAACGATAAAAAGAGCTGGGACTACAAAAGGGAACTGGTTAGCCTTATTGGCGAAGTATTTAAAGATAGTTACGAGGTTTTTGAAACGGCCGTAAATGCGTTAGGGCTTGAAAATCTAGATCAGCTTTTTAAGAACTACATTCGCATCACAAAAGAAGAAATTACAAATTTTGAATCTCAATTTATTGAACAAGGTAAACAAGCCTTGCAACGATTTGAAAGTTATAACATAGACACAGGATGCTTTAAAGGAGGGTCTAAAAGTTGGATTTGCAAACTTGGGGTATTGCAGAATCTCGATTATGACCGTGCTGCGAAAATTTTTGCATTGATAGACGACCCAGAGGCTTGGTTTAAGCCGGATAAGGCAGAAATGATGCTTTATGATGAGCTAAATCCCATTCTTAAAAACTTGGAAGCTTTTTATTCCGAAAAACGGACAACCTATAGCTTAGCCATCGCCTTTAACAAGAACCTGTATTACCTCCGTTTAATGCAGGAAGTGGCCGTTTTATTAAGCGATTATCGCAATGAAAACGGTAATCTGCTCATTAGTGACGCACAAAAATTAATAACAGGGATAACCAATCCAAAAGATAAGAATGGTAACGAAATCAAAGACGACAATCCATCGTTTATCTGGGAGAAAGTAGGAAATAAATACCGTAATTTTTTGTTCGATGAGTTTCAAGATACTTCGGTTAATCAGTGGAAGAGTTTTAGGTCGATTTTATCGAATGCCATTGCTTCATCAAGTAGCAAACATACCGATCATTTAATTGTAGGTGATACCAAACAATCTATTTATCGTTGGCGAAATGGCGACTGGAAAATCCTTCATCAACAGGCAAAGGATGAAATTGGGGACGAGCATGTTTTAGATGAACATCTTGAAGAGAACTATCGAAGCACTGAGAATATTATCACTTTTAACAATTATTTGCATAAATCGATACCGTTTTTGGTTCAATCGCAACTTACCGATCAGGTTACCGAAAAGTCGGATGAACTTTTATACTGGTGGAACGAAAATGGATATGATGATGTGGTAACGTCAATTTATGCGAAAGCAAAGCAGAATGTATCACCATTTACCAAAGCTGGAGGCACTATAAAAATAAAACGCTTTGGCAAGGCCGATGCAGGCGAAGAAGTAGAAAGGTTTTCGGAAACGGCCTATCGTGAAATTGCATTAATAGATGTTATTGCCGAAATCAAGGCGTTAAAATCAAATAAAGGATATCAAGCGAAAGACATTGCCATTTTAGTGCGCTCTAACTTCGAGGCCATGCTTTGTGTAACACGGTTAATGGAAGAAAATATTGCCGTACTATCTGGCGAAGCCTTAATGGTAGCCAACAATGGTGCAGTTCAGCTTATTATCAATACCTTAAAAGTATTGGTGGGTATCGATTCTCAAACTGCATTATATAAAGCCAATTGTCTGGCTTTATATAATCGATTACATCGGCGTGAAATCGCATCGGTTAGCTATCTTGGGTTAACCGGCAAATCGCTTACCAATTTATCGACTTTACTGCCACAGGAACTTTGTAAAAACTGGCAAAATTGGGTGCAGCTGCCTTTAGTAGAATTGGTAGAAAATTTAATTGATGCTTATGAAATAGCTTCGTTGAAAGAACACATTCCTTATCTATTGGCATTTAGAGATTTAATAGCCAATGCTACACGAACTGGTGAAAAAGGAATTGTTACTTTCTTAAGTTGGTGGGATGAAGATGGGATTAAAAAATCACTTCCTTCGCCCGAAGAAACCAATGCCGTACAGATAATTACCATCCATAAATCTAAAGGATTAGCATTCAGAGCAGTATTTGTGCCCTTTTGCAATTGGGATTTGAAAACAAAAGCCAATTCTATTTTTTGGGTATCTGCTGCCGATACAATGTATAAAGAGTTGGGCGATATACCCTTAAAATTTACAGACGACCTTAGTAATTCTGTTGTTGCAAAAGCCTATTACAAAGAGGTGTTAGATAGTAATTTAGATGCGTTGAATATGCTTTATGTAGCTACAACACGTTCGAAAGATTATTTATACCTATCGGTGATGGAAAAAAAAGATCCATCAAATATAACATCCATAGGCGATGCGGTAGCGCAAGCAATTGCTCAATTAGAACCAAATTTCGATACAAGCAATACCTATGAAATTATAGAAGATGTTTTTGTAGCGGAACAAGCTGGTGAGAATAATGGTTTTGAGCTCCAAAGCTACCCAACAACCAATCGCCTATCTGAATTGTATGTTTCTTCGCAAGAAAAACATTTAAAACACGTGTTAAATATAGAGCAGTCTGGACGTATGGGGTCTATAAAGCATGAGATTTTAGCAAATGCAACTAACGAGTTAGAAGTGGAGAAATGTTTAACCGAAATGCACTTAAATGGTGTAATCTCTGCAGAAGAAATAACCGAATTAAAAGACGGAGTGATGAGCGTGTTAAACCATCCCGAACTAAAAACAATTTTTGAACACGCCACAGAAAATATAATTGAAAAAAACATCATTGATGCGAATGGGAAATTGCACCGGCCCGACAGAATTTTAATTGATGCCAATGGTGTTACTATTCTCGATTATAAGTTTACGTTAGAGCAAAGTGATAAACATATCGAACAGTTATTGAACTATAAAACCCTACTTGTGCAAATGGGATTTGAAAAAGTGAGAAGTTATCTTTTCTATGCCATAACACAAGAATTAAAATTAGTGAGTTAAAATTAAAAATAATGACCCCATTTTTGAGAGAAGTAGCCGATGATTTAGTTGCCAAGTTTGGTGATGATTTGCAACATTGTGCTATTATTTTTAATAACAATAGACCAGCTACGTATTTGCGAAAATATTTGGCTGATAAGATAAAAAAACCCTTTTTTAGTCCAGCTATTTACACCATACAACAATTTTTTGAAGGAAGTATAAAGGAAAAGAATGCTGATTTTTACCTGCAATTTTTCACCTTGTTAAAGGTGTATAATCAATTATTAGCAGATGAAGGATTGCCTAAAATGATAAGTAGTCAATTTTTTCCTTTGGCGAAAATTATGCTCAGTGATTTTGCTCAAATAGACAACGATTTGGTTGATGCTGATACACTATATCGAGAATTAGAGGATGTTGCAGAAATTAATTTAGCATTTGATTATTTAAGTAAGGAGCAATACGATTTTCTAGCTCAATTCTGGCAATCGTATAGCGAAGGGAAACACAAAAAACAGCAAGAGCTTTTTATCAAAATGTGGCGTCGAATGCCGAAGCTCTACCATGGTTTTCACGAACAGTTAAAGGCTCAAAATTACATCACCAATGGGCAAGTGTATCGTTACTTAGCTGGTAAAAATTTAACCGAACTCGATTTTATCAAGTCGTTCGATAAGGGTAAAATTATTTTTGTTGGATTTAATGCGTTAACAAGGGCCGAAGGAAGTGTGTTTATGCAACTTCAAGAAGCAGGGAAAGCATTATTTTATTTTGATACAGATAGCTATTACCTTGATGATGAACTTCAAGAAGCAGGCTTGTTTTTGAGAAAAAATTTAAGACAATTAGGACTTGTAAATGTTTTCGAAAACAATCATAGTAGTTTTAAGTCAGAGCAACATGTTGTAAATGTATTTAAAGTTCAAGGACAAAGCGCCCAAGCTAAGATTTTAAATGAAATTATTGATTTGAGCAAGGAGGGAGAGGAAGAAGTAGGTACAACTGCTATAATTTTGGCCGACGAGAGTTTACTTATGCCAGCTTTGCAAACCATTGATGAAACCGTCGATTTAAACGTTACGATTGGTTTTGGATTGGTTAACTCTACCGTATTTGGCCTTGCCGATTTATGGCTTACTACCCAATTAGAGCTAAATGAAAATGATCATGTAGCTTACCAAACCTTAGAGGCATTTATTACACACCCACTAACAGGTCTTAGTGTAGCATTAAAAGAGAATGTGCAGGGAGCGCTCCTCAAAGAAAATGTAGTAAGTATTGAGCGATTGAGATTACAAAAGCAAGGGGGTATTTTTGATAAATTCTATGCTAAAATAAACCGTTCGGTCGATTTGGTAGGGGAATTGCTTTCCATATTGCGTTTTTTATTGTCTCGTTTATCAACACAACAAACCTTGAAGAAAATTGATGCAGATTTGTTTGTGAAAACAATAGAAGAACTTACTCGTTTAGATGATACCATAAAACATTTTGTGGAAGATGAGGAGCTTCATTTTGTAGTGCAACTTATTCAGAAGTCGCTGCAGGGAGTTTCTGTACCACTTAGTGGTGATCCTTTAAAAGGCGTGCAATTGATGGGCTTGTTAGAAAGTCGTAACCTCAATTTTGATCGAGTTGTGTTTTTAGGGTTTAATGAAGGCATTATACCGAAAACTTCAATTGGCAATAGTTTTATCCCAGATAGTATTCGTAGAGCGTATGGGCTTCCTGTTTTGGAAAATCTAGATGCAATTTCTGCTTATATGGTATATCGTCTATTGGGAAGAGCAAAAACTATAGATATTATCTATAATGGCTTAACAGATGAGAGTAATAGTGGGGAAGTAAGTCGAATTTTAAAGCAATTAACCTACGAAAGTGGGTTCGAATTTAACCATATTTCATTAAATCTTCCAGTTGCCGCAGATCAACAGCAAGAAATTAGTATCGATAAAAATGATCCCGATATTAAACGTGTACTGCAATCCTATCTTGACGGGAAAAAAGTGTTATCACCTTCGGCTTTAACCATGTATATTGCTAATCCGATCGATTTCTTCTTTCGCTATATTGCCGAAATTAAGGAACCTAAAGAAGTTACAGCCATTATCGAGGCCAATCAGGTGGGCTCTATCCTACATCAGGTGATGGAATATTTCTACATAGATGAAATCAATAAGGAAGTAACAGCAGCGGTAATAAAATTAAAAAGAAAGACCATTGGTGATTTAATAACCAAAGCGTTTAATTATGTGATGACCAACAAGGAACTAAGTACGTTCGAGTATTCGGGCATGCAAAAAGTAATATTAGCCATTGTTGAAGCGTATGTAAATATCATTTTAAATAGGGATGAAGAAGATGCACCATTTACGATTTTGAGTTTAGAACATGTAATAAATACGGAGCTAGCGTTTGAGCTAAATGGAAAGATGGAGCAAGTAAGGCTGTATGGTTTCATCGATAGGATAGATGAAAAAAATGGTGTAACTCGAATAATTGATTATAAAACGGGAAGCGATAAGTTAAGCTTTTCGGCAATAGAGAAAGTATTTGATACAGATGGGAAGCATATTAATAAAGCACTGATTCAGACGTTGATCTATACTTATGCTTACGAAAAACAATCGGGTAAGAATGGAGTAGAGCCTAACCTTTTTGTGGTTAAAACCATGATCGATGGGAAAGTACATTTTCAATCGGGCAGGTCAACGTTGTCTGAAGCCTATTTGGAAGAAATAAAACCTTTATTTTTGGCGAAATTACAGGGCAAAGTGGCTGAATTATTTGATTTAAATGTGCCCTTTAGAGCGAGCGAAGTGCCGGATAATTATACCTATTCTATTTATAAAACGTTGTTTGGGAGGGGGTGATAGGCTAAGTTGGCCCATGTGCTGAGAACATTAAAACATTTCAATAAAAGAAAAATGCTAACTCTTAACTTTAAACAATTTCCAGCAATCACTACTACTAGATTGTTGCTCCGCGAGCATTCAATAACTGATGCGCCTGCATTATTCAAGTTACGAACCAATGAAGATGTGATGCAATTTATTCATAGAGAACGACCAAAGACTATTCACGATATCGAAACGTTTATTGCGTCTTTTAATGAGGGGTTTAAACAAGGGCAGCATATTGCCTGGGTAATTTCGCTTAAAGAAAATCCAGATCAAATGATTGGCTCAATAGGCTATTGGCGAACAGATTTTGCAAATCACCGTGCCGAAATTGGCTACATGCTTCATCCAAACCACTGGAGAAAAGGAATAGTTTCAGAAGCACTAAAAGCTACGATCAACTTTGGCTTTGAAGAAATAAAACTACATTCGATTCAGGCAAATGTTGCTCCAGCAAATGAGGCTTCACAACAAATTTTATTAAAACATGGCTTTGTAAAAGAAGGTTGTTTTAAGGAAGATCATTATTTTAACGGCAAATTTCTTGACAGCGAGATTTATTCTCTTTTGAATTGTAATTATGTTTAATTTCCAAGCTATTACTATCTTTACATTATGTATCGGTTAGACAGGACAGTATTTAAGGCGCACACAGCTGAGGAAGCTACTAAATCTCATGCTATGTACTATAAAGGGCTAACTTGGCAAGAAAGGCTTCGGGTTGCCAATTATTTAAATAGTATAGCTTTTAACTTTCCTGAAAATAGTCCCCCGAAATTGGATCGAACTAAATTTAGTGCACGAGCAAGAGAATAATGGGAAACATTTTTAATGAAGACTTCAGAGACTTTATCCAGGCATTAAATAATTGCAAAGTACATTTTAGTAGGAGGCTTTTCTGTTATCCTGCACGGTTATTCAAGAACAACTGGTGATATAGATATTTGGGTAGACAGGTCATTAGATAACTATCAAAAAATTAGACTTGCATTTTTGGAGTTCGGCATGCCTGTTTTTGATATGACAGAAGAAAATTTCTTAAAACATAAAAATTGGGATGTTTTTACATTCGGGAATCCCCCATCAGCAATCGATTTAATGCTGGCTGTTAAAGGCTTAAGCTTTGAAGAAAGCTTTAATAAAGCCATAACATTTGAAGATGATGACTTGTTGATCAGAACAATTCATAAGGACGATTTAATTAGTGCTAAAAAGGCAGCTGGTAGACCGAAAGATTTGGATGACTTACAAAATTTATAATCATCTTAAAAACCGCAATTCCAATTTTGGCATCTTTGAATGCCGATGAAATGATAGAATTTTATACCAAGAAACTTGGATTTACCTTTTATTCGAACTGGGATGGATATTTAATGTTTGGTTTAGATAAAATCGAGCTTCATTTTTGGTCTACTAACGACCCATCTATCCCTAAAAACACAGGCTGCTATATCAATGTAACTGAAGTGGACAAACTTTATGCAGAATATGAACTGCAAGGTGTAATTCATCCAGAGGGAAAGCTGTCAGATAAACCGTGAGAAATGCGCCAGTTTTCGATTTTAGACAACAATGGCAACATTATCCATTTTGGCGAGGATATTTCAACACATTAAGCGCTTTACACTTATCGCTTATCGCAAAGTGTAATTAACCGAGCTTGTGAGCTCATTGGTGCCGTTTAAAAACAATATAGTAACATCAATAAAACACTACTTTAAAATTACGATACAATAGTTATATTTGCGCACGGTAATTTTTGAATTAAACAATGAGAGAGATCCAATTTAGAGAAGCACTTCGTGAAGCATTGAACGAAGAGATGCGTAAAAACGAGAACATTTTTTTAATGGGCGAAGAGGTTGCGCAGTATAATGGTGCATATAAGGTTAGTCAGGGTATGTTAGATGAGTTTGGCGACAAACGCATAATAGATACTCCAATTGCAGAATTAGGCTTTGCAGGTATTGGTATTGGTGCTGCCATGAATGGCTTAATTCCGATTATAGAATTTATGACTTTTAACTTCTCGTTGGTTGCGATTGATCAAATTATTAATGCTGCGGCAAAAATATTATCGATGAGCGGTGGTCAGTTTTCTGTGCCAATTGTTTTCCGTGGCCCAACGGGTAATGCTGGTCAACTAGGTGCACAACACTCTCAAAACTTCGAAAATTGGTTCGCCAATTGCCCAGGTTTAAAAGTAGTTGTTCCATCAACACCATATAATGCTAAAGGTCTGTTAAAGGCGTCCATTAATGATCCAGATCCAGTTATTTTTATGGAATCGGAGGTAATGTATGGCGATAAAGGTGAAGTGCCAGAAGGCGAGTACACCTTAGAAATTGGCAAAGCGCATGTGGTAAAAGAAGGTTCTGATGTAACGGTTGTAACTTTTGGTAAAATGTTAACGCGTGTAGTTAATCCAGCAGTAGAAGAATTAACTAAAGAAGGAATTAATGTAGAAGTGATCGATTTATTAACGGTTCGTCCAATTGATTACGCTACCATTATCGAATCAGTTAAAAAAACAAACCGTTTAGTGATTGTAGAAGAGGCATGGCCATTGGCTTCTATCTCTTCAGAAATTACTTTTAACGTGCAACGTAATGCATTCGATCATTTAGATGCGCCAATTTTGCGTATTACTTGTGCCGATGTTCCACTTCCGTATGCACCAACTTTAATTGCAGCTAGTTTGCCTAATGCAGAGAAAGTTGTGAAAGCAGTTAAAGAAGTGATGTACGTTAATAAATAGCTTTAGGTTGTAGCTTGTCCCGATTATTCGGAAAAGAACTAAACATATATCCCTCCCAATTTTATATCGGGAGGGATTTTTTATGCGTGCGGAGTCTTGAAAAGGGTTGAACAAATAAAGAAATTGAACATTTTCTTGTAGGTAACCTCAATTGCATTCTTCATAACTAATATTTAGCTAACTCCTTTTAATTCTTATTAATATTACTAATAACAGTAATTAATAGTATCATCCTTCCTGCTAGAACAAAAGGAAATAACATTAATAGCCATTTGTATTTTAAATATTTGTCTTTTTTAAATTCCAGTCTTTTCGCAATATTTTCAATTTTACGATTGTAACCAAAAAGGTAGAAATTTATAAAAAAGACTAGCGAAATTATACCAAATATCAATAAGTAACGTAACCCATTGGCTGAGATAGATACAGCTTAATATTAATGATTGAAAAAAGGCTATTAAACAATAGTACAAAAGGAAAAAATAATGATAATTCAAAAATTGAGATTAAAAATATAGTTACATAAATAGGAGCCCTATCACTGTCTTTATATCTTTGATCAGATTTTATTATTGTATAAATATAAAATATTATGCTTTCCATTATTCGGCCAATTCCCAAATAAATAAAATACCACCTAATACAAATGCCACTCCTTGCCCTCTAGGTATAAATGCTGCTGTTGTTGCGGCTACTCCTAGAAATGATTGAATACCATCTTACCAATCTCCGGTTTCATAAAATTGAATGACATTATCTATAGCTCCTATAGCCGACATTACACCACCCACGGTACTAAATCCAGTAGGTAGTTGCACTTTTAATGCCAAAGCTGAGGCATCTGCCTGACTAAGAGCTAAACCCATTGAAGCATTTACCCATGACAATGCTTGATAGATAGCATTGTCAGATATTGTAGAACTAAATACTAAATTGGAACCTCCACTTCCCCTAGATGGTACTCTTCCTCCTTGATTATAATAACCATTCATAGCATTGTCAATGGTATATAATTGAGATGCAGCATGTGGTAGTGGCAATACACCTATAACTAAACCTTGAAAAAGGTCTTATCCAATGATAGCAAAAATATTTTTTTGCTATCATATAGGGCATCTTAAAATTGTTACTTTGATTTTAGGTAACTAAAAAAAATAATTAAAAATATAACGGTAGCAATATATACTAAGGCTAGGACCATTACAAGTTGTTTATTCGTTTTTGTATCTATTCTGCTTCCTTCAAACTGTATTTTTATTCGCTCCAAATAATCCGTTTTAGTAATAAAATAGTGATTACATATATACACGATTACTGGTATAATATAAAGTATTAATCTTAGGTTTGAAAGGTCGATAATTGAAAAAAAAGATAGAAGGAAAACAATCAGAAAGAAAAACAATAATTGTAAACTGCTGATATTAACAGCAGTCATAACCTTTGGGTTATATGCACCACTACTTTTTAAATTTTTCTCATATAAAGAAAAAATGATAAATTTGTAGAATTTTGACATCATCTTTTATTAGCTTTCTATTCTATTGGGGCCTCAAATACTTCCCAAAAAAATAACCCCAAGCCACCAATAAATACTACTGGAACGGATACCGGAGCGCTAGCTATGAACGCTGTTCCTATTAACACCCCACCAACACCAAGTTGAGATGCATCATTCCAATTAAACCCTTCAGAAAGTTGTACAGTATTATCTATTATTGATGTTGCGGTGAGAATATGACCAGAATATACAAACCCGGCAGGCATCTGTATGCCCATTAAATGAGCTGATAATGAGGCCCCTGATACTGACAGGTCCATGGATGATAACATATTCGATATGGCTATATACCAAGGTCTTTGGGTTAGAGGAGTCGTGTTTCCTCCTGAGCCTCCTCCTGTACCTCCCCCTGTTCCACCACCCCCAGAGCTGTCGCCAACATAAGCCCAGCTTGCTCCAAACGCATCTTCTGTGTACTGAAATTGGTTTGGTCTTGCCAAATTACGAGACCCAACTATGGTAACCTCGTCTAAGGAGAATACTAAACGTGCTGGAGCAGAGCCATTTATGCTTACCATCCAGTCGCCCTGATCATTTCTGGAGCTAGATACAGACATGCCTAATTGTTCGGACAACCATTGTGTCACCCATCCAATATCTGGCTGTTGATATCCCCCCTTAATTCCTCTTAAATTCCATAGTTCCAAAACCTCCATTTCTTGATGTAACTGGCTAAAAGTTAATCGTGTTGTTTTCATAGGTTAAATAATAAAAATAAAATAATTTGTTGATTTATATACGAATTAAACGAATTGTTTAGTTAATTCAAAATTAAATTTTGCTTTTGCAAAAAAAAAAAACATAATTTGCTCATCTAAAGAAATAAATTTACCTATGCTCTTAAAAAAATTCCCCAACGATAGGCAGTTGGATATGATGGACTGTGGGCCAGCCTGTTTAAAAATGCTGGCCAAACATTACGGAAAGTACTATAGCCTACAATATTTACGAGATAAATGCGGAATAACTAAGGAAGGAATTTCGTTTCTCGACCTTAGCCATGCTGCCGAAGAAATAGGTCTTCGCACCTTATCTTTGAAAGCAACTTTGAACGACTTACTGTATAAGGTGCCATTGCCCGTTGTTGTGCATTGGGATAACAGTCACTTTGTAGTAGTATACAAAGTGAAGGGAGCAAAGAGTAAAGATAAACCTACAGGCACCATCTACGTTTCTGATCCTGCAAAAGGATATGTAAGCTACAACACAAAAGAGTTTGCAAAAAAATGGATCAAAATCGATTCTACAGTAGCCACAGGTGATGGCGAATTCGAAAAAGCGGGCGTTTTAATGGCCATTGAGCCGCAAGCAGAATTCTACCAAAAACAGGCGAATGAGAAAATAGAACGGATGAAAACTTTTGCCAATTTCCTTGGCTATTTTAAACCCTACAAAAAAAGCTTTGTAAACCTTGGTATTGTAATGCTCTTGGTTACCATTTTACAAGGCTTTTTACCTTTTATTAGCAAAGCGGTTATCGATGTAGGGATACAAACTCATGACCTAGATTTTATTAATATCGTGCTCTATGCAAACATTGCAATCTATGTGAGCATTTTGTTAAGCAATATGGTTCGCGATTGGATTTTGCTCCATATTACCTCAAGGATAAACATTGCGCTTATCTCTGATTACCTCATCAAACTGATGCTACTGCCCATTACATTTTTTGAGAATAAAATGACAGGCGATATTTTGCAACGCGCCCAGGATCATGAACGGATACGGAGCTTTATCATGAACAATTCACTGAATATGATCTTTAGTGCCCTAACTTTTGTGGTATTCGGCGTTATTCTTTTCTTTTACAATACCACTATTTTTTATGTGTTTCTGATAGGCAGTGTGTTGTACGTGCTTTGGGTAATGGCCTTTTTAAAGGTTCGCAAGAAACTAGATTGGGAATATTTCGATTTGGTGAGCAAGAACCAGAGCTATTGGTAGAAACGATTGCCAGTATCCAGGACATCAAGATCAATAACTACGAAAAACCCAAGCGTTGGAAATGGGAGAATATCCAGGCCAGGTTGTACAAGGTAAACCTTAATGTGCTTAACATTACTAACATGCAAAATTTGGGTGCACAGTTTATAGATAACCTCAAAAACCTGTTCATTACGTTTGTTTGTGCCAAAGCCGTTATTGCAGGTGAGATGACTTTTGGTGTAATGATATCTACCCAGTTCATTATCGGGATGCTAAATGCCCCTGTGGTGCAGTTTATAAACTTTATCATCTCCTTTCAATTTGCTCAAATTAGTTTTTTGCGCTTAAATGAAATTCACCAATTGCCTGATGAGCATGAGAATGTAGGCACAAATTCGATTGATCTTCCAGACAACAAAAGCTTGCTGATTAATAACGTTGGCTTTCAGTACACACCTACAGGTCCAGTTATTTTGCGAGGTATAAGATTAATGATCCCCGAAGGCAAGGTAACCGCAATTGTTGGGGATAGCGGCAGCGGAAAATCAACTCTGTTAAAATTATTGCTTCGGTTATATAAGCCCAGTTTTGGTGATATCATGATCGGTAATATGAACGTAAACAACATTAGCTTGAAGCAATGGCGTGATAAGTGTGGTGCGGTAATGCAAGATGGTAAAATATTTAATGATACCATCTTAAACAATGTGGTGTTAGACGATGAGAAGATAGACTACAAAAAACTGAAGACTGCATTAGATACGGCAAACATAGCCCAGGAAATTGAAGCCCTGCCCTTAGGTTACCAAACCATGATGGGCGAGCAGGGAAGAGGCTTGAGCGGAGGACAGAAGCAGCGCATTTTAATTGCTAGGGCATTATATAAAGATCCGGACTATCTGTTCTTTGATGAAGCCACCAATTCGCTCGATACCTTAAACGAGCAAAAGATAGTAAACGCATTGGACGATGTGTTTAAAGAAAAAACGGTAATCGTAGTCGCTCATCGTTTAAGTACCATACGCAAGGCCGACCAGATAGTGGTAATGCAAGGAGGTATAATCGTAGAAACGGGCAATCATGAAACATTGATGGCCAGAAAGGGCCGCTATTTTCAATTGGTGCAATCCCAATTAGACCTAACAGCAAGTGTACAAGCGCCTATAATTGAAGCAAATTAGTATGGATACAGAAATACAAAAATATAAAGGTAACGACCGTACTGAAGAAGTTCAGGATATTATTGAGCGAATGCCAAACCGATTTGGTTTTTGGGTTACCTTAATCGTGCTAGGTATTTTCATATTGTTACTCGTTTTTGGCTGGTTTATCCGCTACCCTGATGTAGTTACCGGTCAGATCAATATTAATGCAACCGAGGCACCTGTTAAGCTGGTGGCAAATAGCTATGGGAAACTGAGATTAAATGGCTTAAAGTCTATGGCCGAAGTTAAGGAGAACCAAATCATAGGTTACCTGCAAAATCCTGCCGATTTAACAAGTATTACAAAATTAGATAATATACTTAAGTCATTTAATCCAAATGCTAACGATTTTACAGCGCTGATGGCGAAGCTGCCGAAAGACCTCTCTTTCGGAGAAATCAATGCCAAATACTCTGTTTTTCTAAATAGCGTAAACGAGCTAAACAATTATAATGTAGATAAGTTATTCGATAAGCAATCACAGAATTTGATATCGCTGTTAAACGAACAAAAAAATGCAATGGCTACCAGTGTGAAACGCATTGATATGAATAGCAGAAACTTATTGTCAATGGGTAAGTTTTACAGGAGGGATTCTATATTGTTCTCAAAAAAGGTAATTAGTGAATCGGAACTGGATAAAACAGAAATGAGTTTCAATACAAGCAAGGATAACTATCAGGGGGCCGTAAGTGCATTGATAAATAATAAACAACAGGCGCAGCAAACAGAGGGTAAGCTGAAAGAAATTGCTATTCAGAAGTCGGAAAAACAAAAAGAACTAAGAATTGCGGTAATAGCAACCTATAACGATTTAGTTGACAATATTAAAAGCTGGGAATTGAAATATGTTTTTAGGGCGCCCTTTGCAGGTAAAGTTCAGTTTTTAAAGTTTTGGGTCGATAATCAATTTATCCAATCGGGCGATCAGGTATTCACCATTGTTCCTAAAATGAACAAGGTATTTGGTGAAGTAAGTGTACCTACTGTAGGCGCAGGAAAAGTTAAAGTAGGGCAAGAGGTTATTGTAAAATTGGATAATTTCCCGTACTATGAGTACGGCTCTATTAAGGGCGTTGTAAATTCCATTTCCTTATCTACAAATACTGTTAAAACACAGGAAGGGGATAAAGAGAATTATATGGTTACTGTTAAATTTCCGAATCAATTAGCAACAAATTACGGAGCTAAGCTAGATGTTAAACTTGATGCAAAGGGAAGTGCGGAAATTATTACGAATGATAGAAGATTAATAGAACGATTTTTTGATAATTTGAAGTATGCTGTAAGAAAATAATATCTAATTTTAAAACATATAAATAATCACATGATGAGAAAATACATTTTTTTAGCTATTACCTTAGTAATTTCAGCAACTACTTTTGCGCAAAAACCAACTACCTCTACACCAAAGGCTAAATTCTTTGTCGACGAGAAAGAAACCGATATTCTTGTTGCAAAATTGATAGATCCAGCTAATCAAGCGTCTATAAGTATCGGAGGAGTTTTGCCATCCGATATGACTAAAAAGACATTAAACAATAAGCCAACATCATTACATATAACCACAAATCCTGATGCTAAATTCATGAGTTTAAATGAGTTTTTTGAGGTCTATAAAGTGCCGGAGGCAAATAGAAATATAATTAAAGTAAATGGCGAACTCCTAAGGATGAAAGATAATTTTTTGGCTAATAAAAGCAGAATTGCCAAAGTAGAACAAAATAAAGATGCTACCGGCACTGCTTTTATAAACATCATTACCACCGTAGGTAAGAAATAATCCTAAAATCTTGTAATCCTAAAAATCCTAGCTAAATTTGCGCTTAGTATGGATACACATTTTCAGAGCATTGCCACCACCTTAAACATCGCTATTAAACAAGTTAGCGCAACTTTGGCCTTATTAGATGAAGGCGCAACCGTTCCTTTCATTTCGCGCTACCGTAAAGAAGTAACAGGCAGTTTAGACGAAGTACAGGTTGCGGCCATAAGAGATTTAGCACAACAGCTTCGCGAACTGGATAAACGTAGAGAAGCCATATTAAAGTCGCTAACTGAACTCGAAAAATTAACTCCAGAACTTGAAAAGAAAATTAATGAAGCGAAAACAATTACCGCTTTAGAAGATATTTATTTGCCTTATAAGCCAAAACGCAAAACAAGAGCATCAGCAGCAAAAGAAAAAGGATTGGAGCCGTTAGCATTGCGTATTTTATCGCAATCTAGGATAGATCCAGAGCAAGAGGCCTCAGTTTATGTTAATGATAAAAAAGGAGTAGCAAATGTTGCGGATGCACTAACTGGAGCTAGAGATATAATTGCCGAACTCATTAGCGAAAATGCGGATACCCGAACGAAGATGCGTCATCATTTTAACCAAAAAGCAACCTATAAAACCAGTTTGGTTAAAGGAAAAGAAGAAGCAGGGATAAAATATAAAGATTACTTCGAATGGGAAGAATCTGCAAAAAACGCACCTTCACATCGCGTATTGGCCATGCGTAGGGGCGAACAAGAAGGGTTTTTAAAGCTTGATGTGTTGCCATCTGATGAAGAAGCAATTGTTTTATTAGAAAGTCAGTTCATTACCGCAAGAAACCAGAGCGCCGATCAAGTACAACTTGCCATTATCGATGGTTATAAACGATTACTTCGCCCAGCGATGGAAACCGAATTGAGAGCGGCAACTAAACAGAAGGCCGATGAAGAAGCAATCAAAGTGTTTGCCGAAAATGCACGCCAACTTTTGTTAGCCGCCCCAATGGGACAAAAAAATGTATTAGCGATCGACCCAGGTTTTAGAACCGGATGCAAAGTAGTTTGCCTCGATAAACAAGGAAAACTATTAGAAAACGCCACCATTTATCCGCATACAGGGCAAGGTAACGTTAAGGATGCCGAATGGGCTTTAACAAAGCTTTGCGAAAAATATGAAATAGAAGCCATCGCTATAGGAAATGGAACCGCTGGTCGTGAAACTGAAACCTTTGTTAGAAAACTTAAAATACCTAACGTAACGGTAGTGATGGTAAATGAAAGTGGCGCTTCTATATATTCAGCATCGCCCTTGGCCAGAGAAGAATTTCCTACGCAAGATATAACCGTTAGAGGAGCTGTTTCTATCGGCAGAAGAGTAATGGATCCTTTAGCCGAATTGGTAAAAATTGATCCAAAATCTATCGGCGTTGGGCAATATCAACACGATGTTGATCAGGGTAAATTGCAGCAAAGTCTTGATGATACCGTAATGAGCTGTGTAAATGCCGTTGGTGTAGAGCTAAATACGGCTTCCAAACAGGTGCTGGCCTATGTTTCTGGATTGGGCGAAACCTTGGCGCAAAATATTATCAATTATCGCAATACAAATGGCGCTTTTAAGAATAGAGAAAGCTTAAAGAAAGTACCTCGCTTAGGGGATAAAGCGTTTGAGCAAGCAGCTGGGTTTTTACGTATCCGCGATGCAAAACAAGTGCTAGATCGGAGTGGGGTGCATCCTGAACGATACGATTTAGTAAACCAAATGGCAAAAGATTTAAGCTGTACTGTTGATGACTTGATGAAAGACCCTCAGCTGCAAAAGCAAATTAATCTGCAACGTTATGTAAGTGCAACGGTAGGTTTGCCAACGCTAAATGATATTGTAAAAGAATTGGCAAAGCCCGGTCGCGATCCACGCGAACAGTTTGAAGCATTTAGTTTTGCAGAAGGTGTAAATGCAATTGGAGATTTAAAAATCGGAATGAAACTAGCAGGCATTGTAACTAATATTACCAATTTTGGTGCTTTTGTTGATATTGGCGTACATCAAGACGGATTGGTACATACCAGTCAGATGGCCAATCGATATGTAGCTAACCCGAACGAAATTGTGAAAGTAAGTCAGGTAGTGCAGGTAACAGTAGTTGAAGTGGATGTGGCAAGGAAAAGGATTTCACTTACGATGAAAGAAGAAACTAATGCGAAAGCTAGGCCGTTATCCAATGAGCATCGACATGCTGTAGGTACTGATCGAGAGGCGAAGCTAGAAAAGCCAAGGCAAAAAACCGAACAGCCAAAGCCAGCTCCTCAACCTAAAAAAGAGGTAGAAGGCGATTTGCAAACAAAATTGGAAGCATTAAAGAAGATGTTCAAATAGCCGAGGCTCAATACGCAATACTCAAATCTACAATTCAATCTGTCGCTTAATACTTTCTTCTAACGAAATTAAAGTCTCGGTACGTTGTATTCCTTTTACGGCTTGTATTTCTTCATTTAATACATGGCGAAGATGGTCAGTATCGCGACAAGTAATTTTGGCAAACATGCTATACGATCCGGTAGTGTAATGTAATTCTACAACTTCCTTTATTTTGCTCAACTGCTCTACGGCATCTTTATAAAGTGACCCCTTTTCTAAATAAATCCCTAAAAAGGCGGTAATGTCATACCCTGCTTTTTTAGGGTCGATGATAAGATGTGAGCCTTTGATGATTCCCATATCTGCTAATTTTTTCATTCGAACATGTACTGTTCCCCCCGAAATGATCAACTCTTTTGCAATTTCGGTATAAGGTTTAGTCGCATCCTTCATCAATTGCGTTAAAATCTGAATATCTAGGTTGTCAATTTCTAAATTTTGAGTTTCTTTTTTAAGCATATATTTTCTTATTTCTAATGATTGTCTAATTTAATTACAATTTTCGTAAAAATAAAATAAAATGATTAAAATATTTGCAACATATTTACTATTTGTCTTATGTTTGTATCAAGCAAGTACAACGAAATCGTTCTTTAACAATTGCTTATACTCTGTAGGGTGGTGAAATTGGCAGACACACCTCCTTGTCTCGGTGGTAGAGGAAATGGGAAATCCGGCAACGGTACAACCACTCTATGAAGGTTCGACTCCTTCCCCTACAGCTCATTGAGTTTTACGTTGTAAGTTAAACGATAACTCAATAAAGAATGTTGGGTGGTGAAATTGGCAGACACACCTCCTTGTCTCGGTGGTGGGGATCATGGGACAAACGCAATTTATGGGTTGACCACAAATTAATTTTGAATTGCAGCTAACTACCCCTTGAAGGTTCGACTCCTTCCCCAACAGCCAGTTTTATAAATAATAAGTTAGTTATGAGAAGCGTCCTGGATAGGTCGCTTCTTTTTTTTACTAGGAATTTATGGATCAAGCGTAAAAGTTGGGGAGCAACTGTTAGTTTTCAAATGGCTACGCTCGATTATTACACCATATAAGGAATTCAAGGCCATTTAAGGCGCCCATCACTTCTATTTCCTTGAATTCCTTATATGGTTTAACATACACACCGCAAACACTTCACAATTTTTTTGCTTGATCCGATTTTAGGATGATTAGGCTTTTGATTTCATTAAAAATGCCCCCAAATAGTATCTAACTTTTTGGAGGCATTTCGCGGATCAGTTACAAAACCTGTGGAGATGTACAATTAATAGAATCCATACGGTTACCTACCTTTTGTTGTTTCTCCTAGAGAGAGCTGACGGGATTAACTAATAATTAAATGTCAGCCCCCTTGTCTGGTGAAGGTTTTGGATTTTCCTTCCAGTCTTTTTCTAATCTTTTTCTAATCTTTTCCAATCCTCTTCCAGTCTTTTTCCAATCTTGAGCCAATGTTCGCCCAATGTAGCCCCAATGTTCGCCCAGTCTCACCCAATATGACTACAAAAAAGCAAAATATTTCTATCAATTAAAAATTAAGTAGGATGATCTGTTTTTCAATGCTCGTAAATCCAATTTTAAGCCCCTTAAAAGAGTTGAATCATTTCTTTGAGGCAACTCTCTGTTTTTGATTATTTAAGATCCTCTTGAAGCTTAATTTAAAATCGTGAAATTCTTCTTTTTTAGTTATCCTGGATTTATACAATATTTCTTTTTAGTTAATTCAATATAGGTTGGCGAAAGTTAAAAGAATTGGCCTTGTGAATTTATGTATCTGATATAAAACTTCCCGCTTGATCCAAAATTTATTCCAGAGTCCACAACTTTTGTACATGATCCCATTTCGCTACATTAAGTGTATAGAACCTTATTTTATCCCGTACTTATCGCTAAACTTCTTATCCAACTGTTTGTGCAAGTTATCTAAGTTAATCGAGCGACCTTGAATAAAGGCTTCTTCAACCTTGTTCCCAATCATATCTAAAGCATCGCCATTAGAAATAAAGAATGTAGCATCTTTACCGATTGCTAAACTGCCTGTAGTTTTATCAATTCCCATTGCTTTTGCAGCATTAAGAGTAATGGTTTTAAGTGCATCTTCTTTACTCATGCCCCATGCAGAAGCCGTTCCTGCCATAAAAGGAAGGTTGCGTTGCTGCCAAAAACCATCAATACTTACCACCACATTAACACCAGCATTATTTAATACTGCAGCATTTTTGTATGGCTTATTTACATCGTCGTCGGCATTGTTCGGTAGAGCGTGAGGTTGTTTTACCACAACTGAAATAGCGTTCGACTTTAAGAAACCAATTAATAGGTCTGCTTCATCACCACCAACAATAACCGGAGTTATATTGTGTTTTTTGGCAAAGTTCACCGCCGCAACAATATCTTTTTGAGAGTTAGCAGTAATAAATAACTTTTGTGATCCATTAAACAAGCCTTTCATTGCAGCTAAACGAGCATTAGTTACCGCAGGGGTATTTTCGCTATACATTTTGGCTTGGGTAAAGAATGTGTTTAATTCGGCAATTGCGTTATTTACACGTTCATTCGGGTCGCCAACCGGTGCTGCTGCACCAAACCTACCGCCGCCGCCTCCAAAGCCACCTCTTCCTCGAGGTGCTGCAGGCCATATCATATGCATGGCATCTTCTTTCTTAATCACGGCATCTTCCCAATTCCAAGCATCCAGTTGTACTACAGACGAACTCCCAGAAATAGAGCCTCCAGCTGGAGTAATTTGAGCCATTAGAACGCCATTACTACGTAAAGTGGCCGGTACCTTTGAATCTGTATTATACGCTATAAGTGATCTAATATGTGCATTGTTTTCGCCTATTTCACGTTCGTCAATGGTTGCTTTAACCGATTCGATCTCTACCAAACCCAAATTGGTAATTGCAGAAATGAAACCTGGATAAATGTGTTTTCCACTGGCTGTGATTAATCTTGCGCCATCGGTACTCAATTTTACCACTGTAGCATCACCTATCCCTGTAATTTTACCCTTTTCTAAAGTAATGTACCCATTTGGGATCACGGCTCCATCACCAGTGTGAATGGTTGCGCCCATTACTATAATACGCTGAGTTTGCGGTTTTGCCGGAGAAATATTTGCTTGTCCGTACGCTAAACTAACCGAAGCAAATAAAGCAATTGCGGTGCTGATATACTTATTCATGATTGTGTTCTCCTTCCATTTGATTTATTTCAGCCCAATGATCTTCTTCCGATTCGCAATGATAAAGGCGCGGAGCCGGAGGTGCAAATGAGCGTTGGGTGCGTGCACCTGCATTTTTGCTTTCTAATAATTTTTGAATAATACGTGCTTTTTCTGCAGTTTGTGTTTTTTGAACTTGTGCATCACGATCAATATCCCAATAGGCAACACCATCAACAAAAGTTTTTTCGGCTTTTGCATAAATAGATAATGGGTTGGTCGACCAAACCACTACATCCGCATCTTTGCCTGGTTTTAAACTTCCAACTTTGTTGTCGATATGTAGCATTCTAGCCGGGTTTAAAGTTACCAATTTTAGGGCATCTTCTTCCGGAACACCACCATATAAAACCGATTTACCAGCTTCTTGATTTAACCTACGTGCCATTTCAGCATCGTCTGAGTTAAATGCTGTGGTAACACCTACGTTGTGCATAATTTTACCATTGTACGGAATGGCTTCTTGAACTTCCATTTTATAGGCCCACCAATCAGAGAATGTAGAAGCAGCAATACCATGTGCTTTCATCTTGTCGGCCACTTTATAACCTTCTAAGATGTGCGTAAACGTATTAATTTTAAAGCCCAAACTATCAGCTACATGGATAAGCATGTTAATCTCACTTTGTACATAAGAGTGGCAAGTAATGAAACGTTTGTTGTTTAAAATTTCGACTAAAGCATCTAATTCTAAATCTTTACGAACATTATTTCCTTTAACCGCTAATGCTTTTTCATACTCTTTGGCACGGGTAAAAGCATCAACATACACTTGCTCTACGCCCATACGGGTTGATGGGAAGCGTAGGTTGTTTTGTGATGAACTTTGTTTCACATTCTCGCCTAAAGCGAATTTAATAAAGCCATCGGCTCCAGCAAATTTCATTTCTTCGGGCGCTTTTCCCCAACGCAATTTAATTAATTGGCTTTGTCCACCAATCGCATTTGCCGAACCATGTAAAATTTGCGATGAAGTAACTCCACCTGCCAACTGGCGATAAATATTTACATCTTCTGAGTTAATGATATCGCCAATACGAACTTCAGCAGAAACCGATTGTGCACCTTCATTGATACCTCCACTTCCAGCAATATGCGAGTGCTCGTCTATTAAGCCAGCAGTGATGTGTTTGCCTGTTGCATCGATTACTTTTGCAGCACCGGCTGATAAATTCTTACCTACAGCTTTAATTTTGCCATTTTCTAAAAGAACGTCCGCATTTTTTAGAATTCCTTCTTTTTCATTGGTCCAAACTGTAGCGTTTTTAAGTAAAACTGATTCTTGAACAGGCACTGTTGAATTTCCAAAAGCAATGAATGGAAAAATTAACGAACCACTGGTTGTAGCTGGTTTTGCTGGTTCTTCACGCTTTGGCGCCTCCTTGGCTGCTTCTTTAAATGTACCATTCCAAGACCCAGCTGCAGTTGCGTTTATAACCACATCACCACTAAACGCTAATGGTGTAGTACCCGTTAAGTAACCGCTTAAACGAACATCGCCAACTGGATTTTTCCTTAAGTTGAAGTTAATGTTTACCCAATCACCATTACGTGTAAAGGTTGCGTTTACGCGTGCGCTATCTGTACCTAAACGCTCAATTGCAGCCGTTGGAGCGGTAGCAGAGCCTGTAATTTTTAATAAAGCTGAGCCTATTCCATCAATCGTTAAGGAGTAGGTACCACGTAAATCGGTTACATCCATTTTGCTTACTACAAAGCGTTTGCCTTGTACCCAGTTTTCAAAAATGATGTTCCCTGTTTTGAAAAGATTGTCTGATGTAATTAAAAAATTAGCCAATTTGCCTTTTTCAATAGAGCCAACTTTATCGCTTATGCCTAACATAGCAGCCGGTATTTCAGTAACCGACATTAAGGCTTGTTTTTCTGTTAAACCATTGGTGATGGCTTGTTGAATGTTGGCCCAAAATTCTTTAGGGGTTTCTAAGCCGTATGTTGTTAATGCAAATTTAACTCCTGCCTTTTCTAACACGCCAGGATTGGTAGGTGCTAGTTCCCAGCCCTTTAATTGTGCTAAACTTAAATTTCTTGCCTCCGTAGGGTCCTCTACATCAAATGCTTTAGGGAAGCTAACTGGAATAATCAAAGCGGCACCAGTTGCTTTAACTGCATCGATGCGCTGATATTCATCGCCATTTGATTTAATGATATACGATTTTCCAAACTCTTTAGCCACTTTATCGGCACGCAAAACATTTGCCCATCCATCTGCTTCAAATAGTTGCGGAAGGTTTTGTTGTTTGTTAAACTGCTCTAGAGAAATATTATATTCTTCTTTTTGATTTTTATACCAGCTTGCATCTAAATAGGTTTGACGTAATAACGAAATCGAACCCATTAATGATGAAGGATAATCGTTACTCGAAGTTCCTCTGTTAAAAGAGTAGTTTGCTGCACTTTGATCGTTCAGCATTACTTCGTTTTCTTTGCCATCGTTTAGGGTAACGGCCGCAGAAGTTCCGCGTGCAATTCCATCTCTGCTAATTGAGTTTACGCTACCAAATCCGGCTTTGCGCATATCATCTGCTTTTTTGGTGTCGATGGTAAAAATATTTTTTACCTCAACTTCTGAGCGAATGCTCTCATTCCATCCATAAGGGCCTTTTTTGGTAGAGACGAAAATAGATTGTCTTCCTCCAAAACCGCCGCCAGCAGGAGCTGCACGAGTTGCTTCTTGAATTCCGTAGGATGTAAAAGCATCAATTAATGAAGGGTAAATATATTTCCCTTTCAAATCTATCACTGTATATCCCTTTGGAATAGCAGTTCCTGTACCCACCGATTGGATGGTTTTGTCTTTAATTAGTAACACGCCGTTACTAATTGTTTGGTTGGCATTTACTACAATATTTGCATTGGTAAACGCATACATTACGGGTCTAATATCATAAGAACCATTAACAGGATACGTTTGCTGAGCAAATAAAAACGCAGTAGAAAATACCAGCGAAAGCGCAAGTAGAATTTTCTTCATAAATTTTTTAGTTTAAATATTATTTTAAATCTATCGATAAATAAAGAGTTATTATATATCTAACTGTTATTTTACAGTTTTGTAATAAAAATGCCACCGCAAAAGAGGATGAACATAATCCTCTTCTGCGGTGGCAGCTATATGTGATGTGTCTTACTTAAAATCCAACTCGAAGGCCTAATTGAACCTGCCAAGGATTGCCAGCCGGGTTAATTACACCAGAGTGATTTACACGGTAGTTAAAAGTTTTAGTGGTTGTGTTAAAGTTTGGTAAAGCAGGATTGCCATTTGCAGCTGGTACGCCAATGGCATATAATGCACCATTACCCAAATTTTCTGTCACACCCCATTTCTTTTTAATTAAGTTTCCTACATTAAAAATATCACCAGAGAATTCAATGCTTCGTTTGCTACCTATTTTGAATTTCTTAGATAATCTAAGGTCTACAAGGCCATTAAAGCCATTTTCGCCACCATTTCGAGCAGCAATTTGGCCTTCATATTTTAAGATATAATCTTTTAGGGCCTGGCTTGCCAACGGATTATCTAGTAATGCTTGTAACCCGGTCTTAATGTTTGCAGGTGTATTCGGGTTATTTCTATCAAAAATATAGGCTAAATCGTTAGTAGTTACAAAATCACCATTGTTATTTGCGCCAGATGTTAACGTAAATCTGGTACCACCAATTCCAGAGTAACGAACACCAACAGTTATTCCAAAGTAAGTAGGTAATGTACCATAAATTACTACTTTTTTACGGAAGTGGTTATCAGAGTAAGTGATGGCATCCAAATTTCTAGGGTCATCTCGAACTGGAAGATTTAGAGTAGCCGTATTTGCTACGTTACCATTAAAAGAGGTATTATCTTTGGCATCGCTCCATGTATAGCTTGCTGTAATTTGACCATCTTTAAAGTAATTCCATGAAGCATCTAGAACTACCGCATACTGATTAATTTTCCCTTTACTATTCAACTCCAACACCCTTCCAAATTGATTACTTAAACGACCAGTTTTCCAATCGGCGGTACCATTTGTTGGGATCGATGGAACATAAACACCTCTTCCGCCCTCGTTGCTTAGCGTAAAAAATGGATCTGCAACCATGTTTCTATCTACATACATGTAATTATGACGGCCAAGCGTAGCATAACCGGTAAGGCCTACTCTTAATTTATCAGTGATTAATTTATTATAAGATAAATTTGCTTTATAAATAACAGGTATTTGTGCGTCTTCGGCGTAGGTATTAATAGTCGGTACTTGGAAATTCGCCAATGATGGAGCAGCGACAGTTCCATTTCTATAGCCAATAAAGTTTGGAGTTGGCACATCTACGCCAAATACATCAACTGTAGCGAAATGTGTTCCGTCGAAGCTTAAATTGTTAATGGTCATGTAGTTATTTAAATCAGATCCGAATATGCCAGCTCCAAGGCGAATGTAATCGGTATGGTTCTCATTTATATCCCAATCAAATTGAACACGTGGTTGTAGTAAAAGTTGAGAAATTTCATGGTCTGTTCTTACGCCGATGGCATTAAATAACGTTTGGTTTAATGGAGATTTTGGATATTTACTATAATCTAAACGTAAACCACCGGTAAAATCAAGCCCTAAGCCTAATTTAGTCTGAACCTGTCCATAAGCCGCAAAATTCCAAATTCCCGCAATTACGGTTGGGTCTGCAACTAAAGGTACTTCACGATAAAAACGGTTTGCAATCAAATTGTTAAAATTCTGCAATGAAGTTTGTGCTGTTGCGCCAGAACCACTATTGGTAAATTCGAAACGACCGTTTACTTCACTTCCATACAATGATTTTGCTCTGGTGTACATCACATCGACACCAAAAGTATATTTCGCTTTGTCGGTATTATAGTATAGATTATTTACCAACTGAAACACATTATTGGTAAATCCTTCTTGCGCAAAGCGGTGACCACCTATTTGTGCGGAAGTAGATCTTGATGCGCCAGCTATGGTAGAAATGAGATTGCCAACAATAGCTCTAGGGATAGGGCCACCCAGCTGCTCGCCCTGCTCACTTGATTGAAAGGTATATAAATGCTGAACTTTTAATTCATTTGTTAATTTGCTATTGATAGATGAACGTAAAGTTGCTAATAAGCTATTATCTACGTTTTTATCGTTACCATAACTTTCATAAAGATTAATAGCGGTATTGTCTGCTAAACCCAATGGGTTTCTATCGTTCGTATAATTATCTCTAACAGTTAATAGGTTTTTATCGTTAACCTGCCAATCTAATCTTAAAAATCCTGCATCAGTGCCTCGTTTTTTGTCGAAAGTTCCAAATTGAGGTTTATTAGATACTCCGTATTTTGTGCGAGCGATATCTACAAAACTGTTTAATGTGGCATTGGTGATGTTAAACCTCGCTTCGTCTGCCGCTGTCTTTATATCGGCGATGATCAATGGACGGGCATCTTTTTGATGATCCCAACCAGCAAAATAGTGTAATTTATCTTTAATGATAGGTCCGCCCAACGTAAATCCATATTGATAAGTTGAAAAGTCGTTATCTCTTCTAACTTGTCTAATGTCGTATTTACTAGCCAATACATCTGCACGACCATAAATAAATGCACTACCGCTAACCTCGTTGGTGCCTGCTTTCGTTACTGCACTGATGGTACCCCCACCTGCACGTCCAAAAGTTACATCATAAGCATTGGTAACCACTTTAAATTCCCTAACTGATTCGATAGATATCGAGTAAGGCGCTCCACTTCTGCTGGTGGTACTTCCTGCCGATGTAGGGTTTTTTGCACTCATCCCATCAATGGTATAATTGGTAGACGAGCCAAGTTGTCCTGAAATACCTCCACCCCGACTTAGCGGCGATAAATCCATTAGATTAGAGAAATTACGCCCATTTACTGGAAGTTGATTCATGGTTTTAGAAGAGATTTCAGTAGAAGCGCCGAATTGCTGAACCTTGTTTCTCAAACCAGTAGCATTGATCTCTACAGCTTGGAGCGTTTGTGCCGTAGCCTGCATATTAATAGATACTTTAACCGCGTCGCCTTGATTTAAGGTAAAGCCCGATCTAGTTTGTTCTCCTAAACCAATAAAGCTGGCTTTTATGGTGTAGGGGCCACCCAAGGGCAGCTCTTTAAAAGTAAATTCACCGCTGTTATTGGTATTTGATTTAGTAGTAAAGCCTGTTGATTCGTTTTTAACGACTACAGTTGCACCTGGAATTGGTTTCTTTTGGTCGTCGGTAATGACACCAGAAATTGATGCTTGGGTTGTTTGAGCTGATACTTGGGTAACCGCTAGAAAACAGACCAAAAGCAAGATGATGGAAAGAATTCGATTGTTCATGATGAAAAGTTAATGTTAGGGTTTATTTCGTTTTTAATCACTTATATGAAATCGATATTTCGATAACTTTCGTTTCTTTTAAAAAATGGCTTAATCGAAACTAAAAATAAAATTTCATATTAAAAAGAAATTTGTTTTATTTATTTTAAATCGCTGATTATTTATGCTAAGGAGTTGATTTTGCTGTGTTTATGTTGTTGGAATAGTAAACACACGTTTACCTAGCATGTTTTGAATCTAAACGAAAGGCTCAGGGTTCCGGCAATACGTAATGATATGAAATAATAGATAGGGAAAGGAAAAGTCTATTCATAAAAGCGAAAATTTAATTCGCTACAAAAGTCTATCCCTTAAATTAATTGTAGCCCTATTTTCAGTTATCAAATTGTTTAGTATCACCTTTAAACGTTAATATGATGTTAAGACCGGTTATAAATAAGTACTTATTATCAAAAAAGCCATTTATTTATTATTTTTGACTAAATAAAAAACACCATGAGTATTTACGAAATATTAAAGAGTGCCCATTCGGGCTGGAGATACCTTGTTCTTCTCTTGTTAATCTTGGCAATAATTAATGCCTTAACTGGTTGGATGGGAAATAAAAGCTATACCGAAGGAAACCGAAAATTAAATGTGTTTACGTTAATTAGCGCACACATTCAATTTGTGCTTGGTATTGTCTTATATTTTTTAAGTCCACTAACAAAAGGACCAATGGCAGATACGCTGTATCGCTACTGGAAAGTTGAGCACATAAGTATGATGCTTATTGCAATTGTGCTTATTACAGTTGGTAATGCAAAATCTAAAAAAGGTGTTACTGGTGTTGCAAAACATAAAAGCATTGCTATATTTTTTGGATTGGCATTAATCGTGATCGTTGCAGCTGTTTTTATGATGGTAAATAGTGATCCGAGTAAAACATTGTTTGGAATATCTTAATTTTAGGTTATTGCATAATTTGTTTGGCTATTTTGGCTGCAAAACTATCAAGACTTACGGTTCCTGTATTACTAAGAATAATTATTGTAGCGTTAGCCTCAAGAATATGGAAGAGCATGGCTTGAGCGCCCATAATTGAACCAGGTCGTTTTACTATGGTGAACATTTTGCCATTGATGTTGTAGTCTTTATATACCCATACCCCATAGCCGTATTCGCCTAAACCCGAAGTAAACATCAGATCTAATGTGGTTTTTTTTAATAGTTTTTTTGAGAAAAGAGCCTCCGAAAACCTAAGGATATCTTCGGCCGTTGAGTACATTGCTCCGGCTGCGTACCAGTTATCGATATATACAGGTAAATCGTTTACTAAGGCTTTGATGTCATCTCTATAAAAATAGGTGTCGGCCAGTTTCTCTGTGATTTCTTGTTGTGATAGTAACCCTGAGTTTTTCATTTGTAAGGGTTGTAGTATCTTTTCCACTAAATTTTGCTGAAATGTTTTGCCACTGATTTTTTCTATAATTTTACCAAGAATAATGAAATCGGCATTATTGTAATCGAACTCCTTGCCCGGCTGTTTAACCAAGGGGCCGCTACAAAATTTAGTGAGCATTTCTTCTGAAGAGTAAGGCTTCTGATATTGTGGTAGTCCGTTCTTCAAAACACTTTCCATTGTTGTTCCCTCATCCATATTTGAAATGCCAGAGGTCATATTCAATAACTGAACAATGGTTACCTTATCTGCTCCCTCTCCCTTATAGTCTGGCAAATAAGTTCTGATTGTTTTATTCAGGTCTATTTTATCCTGTTCGTAAAGCTGAAGGATTAAAACCGCCGTAAATGCTTTTGTAATTGAGGCAACCTTGTATTTTGTATCGACGGTATTGGGTACTTTAAATTGAAAATTTGCAAAGCCAAAGCTTTTTTTGTAGCTGATATTTGCATGCTTTGAAATCAAAATAGTACCATTAAAATTATTTTTAACGGCAAATGAGTCTATAAAGACATCAACTTTTGATGATTGTGCCCATAAAATAAATGTTTGTGTAAGAAGTGTAAGAGTAAAAAATATTCTTTTCATAAGAACAATATTTAGTTGATTTAAAGTTAATTACAGATAAGATGACGAATTGCTCTAAAGGGTTGCATTCATAAGAAACTAAATTCTTTACTACCTTAATGTGTGCAAATCTTTATCGTTTTTGAAAAAAACTTCAAAATATTTTGATTTCTTAACTTTTTGTATACTTTTGCTACTCAATGATTAACAATATACATACATGGCAATGGCGTAGTAATTCTAACAAGAGTTATGTCGAAGCTGTGTGCACCTTATAGTTTATCAACCTAAACCTAAACCACATTATCAAAACCCGACGTAACCACACGTCGGGTTTTTTGTTTTACACTTACGAAGTTTAACTGTATAAACTTCGTAAGTATTTAAAAAAGAATTAAAAGAATGAGTACATATCACATACAAACACATAGTAAAAAGCGTTTAGCAGATACCACTACTCCAGTAAGTATTTATTTGCGTTTACGCGATGTTTTTCCAAATACCATTTTGCTCGAAAGTTCAGATTATCATAGTCGCGAAAATGCAACCAGTTACGTTTGCGCTGAACCGGTTGCAGGTATCATTCTAAAAGAGGGCGTATTAAGCACCTATTTCCCGGATGGAACAAAAGAAAGCAAAGATAATTTTGTATTAACAGAAGAAATTTCTGCTTTTAAATCAAAGTTTGAGGTTAAGAATCAACTAAAAGACAAGCATATTTCGACTGGTTTATTTGGCTACTTTACGTGGAATGCCATTCCTCATTTCGAGGATATTACCTTTACTTCGGCTACGCCAGATGAAGATAAAATCCCGGTAATGCAATATCATGTATACCGTTATATTATTGCAATCGACCATTTTAAAAATGAAGTTACGTTAACTAAAAATGTATTTAACGCAGACGACAGTGAAGATTTAACAAAAATTGAATACCTTATTCAGAATAAAAATTTTCCAGAATATAGTTTTAAAACCAGCGGTGAAGAACAGTCGAATTTAACCGACAACGGTTTTATGAACATGGTAGAGCAGCTGAAGAAACACATTTATCGAGGCGATGTTTTTCAGATCGTTCCTTCGAGAGCTTTTAGTCAGGGGTTTTTAGGGGATGAATTTAACGTATACCGTTGCCTACGGTCTATTAACCCATCTCCTTATCTTTTTTATTTTGATTATGGTAGTTTTAAACTGTTTGGGTCTTCGCCCGAAGCGCAAATAACAATTGGCAATAACACTGCTAATATTTTTCCGATTGCAGGAACCTTTAAACGAACGGGCAATGATGAAGAAGACGTGGCCTTAGCGAAAAAGTTGGAGGAAGACCCTAAAGAAAGTGCTGAACACGTAATGTTGGTAGATTTAGCAAGAAACGATTTAAGTAGACACTGTAATGCGGTAGCTGTAAAATCATTTAAAGAAGTACAGTATTATTCGCATCTAATTCATTTGGTTTCGAAAGTAAGTGGGAATTTACAAGAGGGGGTGAGTGCATTTAAAGTGGTTGCCGATACCTATCCGGCTGGTACGCTAAGCGGTGCGCCAAAATACAAAGCGATGCAGCTTATTGATCAATATGAGCAGTTGGGACGCAATTTTTATGCAGGCGCAATTGGTTATATGGGCTTTAATAATGATTTTAATCATGCCATTATGATCCGGACATTTATGAGTAAAAATAATTATTTGCATTATCGAGCTGGAGCTGGTATTGTGGCCGATTCGGTAGCAGAAAGTGAGTTAAACGAAGTAAATAATAAAATCGCTGCTTTGCGAAAAGCAATTGAAATGGCGTGTGAGCTTTAGGGCAAGGAGCAAGGAAAATTGGGAGATATAAGTTAAGAAATAAAAATGAATAACAGAACTGTTTTGGTAATCGATAATTACGATAGTTTTACCTATAATTTAGTGCATTTGATAAACGAACTCGGCTTTGAAGCAGTAGTTTGGCGAAACGATAAGTTTAAATTGGAAGATATTGCAGCTTACGATAAAATATTACTCTCTCCGGGTCCGGGTATACCCGAAGAAGCAGGTTTATTGTTGGACGTAATAAAAACCTATTCACCAACAAAAAGCATTATGGGAGTTTGTTTGGGCCAGCAAGCCATTGCCGAAGCTTTTGGAGGTACATTGCTTAATTTGGGCCGACCAATGCATGGAATAGCCACGCCAATTACCGTATTAGATCCGTTAGAATTAACATTTAAAGGTTGTCCGGATTTAATTGAAGTTGGTCGTTATCATTCGTGGGTGGTTAACCCGGCAGATTTGCCAAGTAGTTTAAAAGTAACTGCAATAGATGGTGATGGACAAATAATGGCGTTACGTCATGAAAAATACGATGTTTGTGGAGTTCAGTTTCATCCAGAAAGTGTACTTACCCCAAGCGGAAAGCAAATGATGAAGAACTGGTTAGAAAATTAATATGAATATCCTCGATAAAATTGTATCCCGAAAAAAGGAAGAAGTTGCACTGGCCAAGAAAATGGTTAGCATCAAGCAATTGGAAGCTGCTTCAGGTTTCAATAGAACACCCTTAAGTTTTAAGGACTTTTTATTAGATGAAAAACGTACAGGGATTATATCTGAATTTAAAAGGCGTTCGCCCTCTAAAGGTTTGATTAATGGAACTGCAACTGTTGAATCTGTAACGATGGCTTATGACGCTGCGGGCGCTTCTGCTTTGTCTGTACTAACAGATACCGACTTCTTTGGCGGCAAAGCCGATGATTTGATTGCGGCAAGGTCGGTAAACCAAATTCCGATTTTGCGGAAGGATTTTATGATCGATGAATATCAGATTTTAGAGGCTAAAGCCTGGGGAGCTGATTTGATCTTGTTGATTGCTTCTATCTTAACGCCCAAAGAAATTGCTGCATATGGTAAATTCGCACAAAGTTTAGGTTTAAGCGTATTGTTAGAGGTGCATAATTTGGAAGAACTTGAGCGCAGTATTTGCCCAAATTTAGATGCTATTGGTGTAAATAATAGGAATTTGGGAGATTTTACCGTAAATATTCAAACCTCTTTCGATTTAGTTGATAAAATTCCGAACGAGTTCCTGAAAATCTCCGAGAGTGCTATCGATAATCCAGAAGTAATCAAAGAACTGAAAGCAGTAGGTTACAATGGCTTTTTAATTGGTGAGAATTTTATGAAAACGGCAGATCCTGGCCAAGCGATTAGAGATTTTGTGGGCAAGCTTTAATTAATTCGATAGGCGGCCCCAAAGGTGAGATTTGTTTCCGCGAAAAAGCGGGTGCCAGTAATTGCACTATGCATATTTGCCTGAGGGTTTACATATAGCGAAATCTGTTTAAAAGTTTTAACTTGCAATCCTATCCCAATTCCGGCACCAATACCACTCAGAGGGTCAGGATTTCGCTTACTAAAGTCGGCGGTTAGTCCACCATTAAAGAAAACATAATCTCCAGCCTCAAAACGTAATTTAAAGGGTAAGCTAATTAGGTTTAAAACTTCACGAGTTGTGGTACTATTAGGAGGCAAGCTTATATTTAAGTGGTCATACCGAATAAGCTGCATACCCGTTTCGAAATATAGATTTTTGCCAATCTTGTGCCAATAGTTTAGTCCAAAAATGTTTAATGATTTCTGAACGTTTGAGTAATCCCCTCCTTTGTAAAAGGAACCAATTCTCCCATTACCAAGACCATACGAAATGGCAACACTACTTCGTTCTTGTGCTTGCGAAAAAAAGGAAAACAAAAGGAGAGAGAGCATTAATAATTTCTTCATAAAGGTTAATTTTTGTGAATGCGATAAGAAATGCCGTATGTAATATGTTGCTCTGTTAAACCAATATCAAGTGTGTGCAAATTTGTTTGCGGATAAATAAAAATGCCATACTTATTCTTGTAATAATATTGGGCCCCAACACCTATGCCCACGCCAAGACTGGGCTTAATCCCTTTTGTGATATCAACATCTATAAATGGACCTCCGCTAATAAAGAAATACTTTAGCATGTCAAAGCGTAGTTTTAACGGTAAAACTAAGGCGGTTAGGTTTTTTTTTGAATTGGTTATTTGTGAGCCAAGAGGGCCTGCGTTCGAATAACTAAACTGATAAGTATGCCTCAAAAGCATCGCGCCCGTTTCAAAGATGCCACACTTATTTATTCCTACATTATAATTTAAACCTAAAGCATGGATGGATGATGCCTTTGTAGTTTCCGAAACGGTTCCTAGAATTGGTTTGATTTGCCCACGCCCTGTTCCGTAGCTAACAGAAATTGAATTTCTACCCCTCTGCGCCTGTGCCAAAACTGGAAATAATAAGAATAGCGCAAGAAGTAGCTTTTTCATAGAGAGGCGATTGGTTAGATATAACTAAAACGTTAATAGTTATTGAAACGCTACAACCTTATGTCATTCCATCTGTTGTAAACTTCGTATATTTGTACATTAACAATATGGGAAAACAAAAAACATACGATACTGCGCTTAAACAAGAACGTGCTGTACTTGTGGGTGTAATTACACCTGGCGAAAAGCCCGAGCAAACGAAAGAATACCTCGATGAGTTGGCTTTTTTGGTCGACACCGCTGGCGGCGCTGTAGAAAAAGTATTTACACAAAAAATGCTTCGCCCAGATCGAGCAACTTTTGTGGGAACGGGTAAATTAGAAGAAATACAAGCGTATGTAAAGGCCGAAGAAATAGATATAGTGGTATTCGATGATGAACTTTCACCATCGCAACTGCGGAATATTGAACGTGAACTACAGGTTAAAGTTTTAGACCGAAGCAATCTAATTCTCGACATCTTTGCTGGAAGAGCACAAACTGCCCAAGCAAAAACGCAGGTAGAATTAGCACAATTACAATATTTATTGCCCCGACTAACTCGTTTATGGACGCACTTGGAACGCCAAAAAGGGGGTATTGGTATGCGTGGGCCAGGTGAAACGCAAATTGAAAGTGATAGAAGGATGATTTTAGAGAAAATCTCTTTGCTAAAAGAACGTCTAAAATTAATCGACCGTCAAAACGAAACACAGCGCAAAAATCGCGCGCAATTAATTCGTGTCGCTTTAGTAGGGTATACCAATGTGGGCAAATCGACCATTATGAATATGCTTTCTAAATCGGACGTGTTTGCCGAAAATAAACTTTTTGCAACCTTAGATACAACGGTTCGTAAAGTAGTGATTGAAAATCTGCCGTTCTTGCTATCAGACACGGTTGGTTTTATCCGTAAACTTCCTCACCATTTGGTAGAATGTTTTAAGTCTACACTAGACGAAGTTCGGGAAGCGGATATTTTAATTCATGTAGTCGATGTTTCTCACCCAAATTTCGAAGACCAAATTCATACGGTAAACGAAACCTTAAATGATTTGGGCGCAAGAGATAAAGATACCATCATGATTTTTAACAAAATTGACGCATATGTAACACCGGAAGCTGATGAGTATAACGAAGAAGAAATTGCACCTTTAACCTTGGCCGATTTTAAGAAAAGCTGGATGGCACATCATAATGCTCCTGCAATTTTTATATCCGCCACGCGAAAAGAAAATATAGATGAGTTTAAGCAATTACTATACGATAAAGTTAAAGATATTCATACTAAAAGATATCCTTACGATAAGTTGTTATATTAGTTAATAGAATGAAAAGACTTTTTGTATTTAGCCTATTGTACGTTCTTTTTTTTGAAGCAAATGCTCAAATTGTAAGTTTAAGTGACGCCGAATTAAGCAAGTTAAAAACACTCATCAATACAGAAGTTGATGTGAAAAATCATTGGAAAGAGGTATTGAAAACGGCAGATGAAGCATTATTAGCCACGCCAAATCCTGCGGATACCATTTTATCGGAAGGGATTTTACAAGGTGATCCTCGAAAAACAAAAACAAGGAAATCGCTAGCAGACATGCAAAAAGTTTATGCACTGGGCCTTGCTTATAAAGTTAATGGGCAACAAAAATACTTAGACAAAGCGAGCGAATTTTTATTGGCTTGGGCAATGCGTAATCAGCCGCAGGGCAACCCTATTAATGATACCAATTTAGACCAAATTATTTTTACGTATGATTTGCTGAAGACGAACTTAAAACCAACTGTTGTGATAGCGGTTAAATTGTGGTTAAACGAAGTGATTAAGCAAGAAATGAAAACGTTAAATAAAGCACTTGCAAAGAAGGATAGTACTAAAGCATATAACAATTGGAATTCGCATCGTATTAAGGTAATCACACAAATTGTATCTGCATTGGATGATAAAGAGTTAATAAATGCTGTTACTCAGTTATATTTAATGCAAATTTCAAAAAATTTAAAGAGCGACGGGAGTAGTTTCGATTTTCATGAGCGAGATGCCCTACACTATCATGTATATGATGTAGACCCCTTATTGGTTGCCGCCACAATTTTAACTAGAGATCCGAACATTAAGGGCGATTTTTATACCTATACCTCAAAAGATGGTAACACTTTGAAGAAGTCAGTAGAGTGGCTTTTACCTTATTTTACTGGAGTAAAAACACATGCTGAATTTGTGAATTCGGGAGTGGCTTTTGATAAAAAGCGTGCACAAAATGGCGAAAAGGGTTATATTGCAGGAACATTATTTAACCCTTCGGAAGCAAGAACAAGTATTGCTTTGGCTGGCTATTTTGATTCTGGGATGCTAACCATTTATCAGCAACAAACAAAAACGAATTCAAAATATCCAAATTGGCAATTCGTTTTAAATAAAGTGAAGAATATAAATCGGTGAAATCAACTAAATAAAGATTATGGAAAGTAAGAGACAACAGAAATTTGCAGGATTATTACAGGAAGAGCTTGCTGCTATTTTTCAGCGCGAAGGAGCCGCATATTTGCCAAACACCCTGGTTACCATTACAAAAGTTAGGGTTTCGCCAGATTTAGCTGTGGCAAAAGTATACCTAAGTTTTTTAAATACAAATAACACGAGTTTATCAGTTGCAACTGTAAATTCGCATGCTAGCGAAATCAGATATAAACTTGGTTCTCGCATTCGTCATCAAGCAAGGGTTATTCCCACACTTTCATTTTTTGTTGATGATACGAATGAATATGTGGAGCACATGGATAAAATTTTTAATAAAATAGCGAGCGAACGTAAAGAGAGCGACGAAGAAACGGATGAACAACAATAGATATATTCGCGAACCTGGAAATTTTTTTACTCATGTTATTCCCGCGCTTTTAGCTATACCCGGGCTTTACTTTTTGTTACTTAAAACTTCCAATTCCTTTGAAATTACCGCCGCCTTAATTTATGGTGTCGCTTTTTTTATTCTTTTTGCTGTAAGCTCTATTTACCATAGCATACCGCGAACACCTTATGGTATACGTTTTTGGCAAAAATTTGATCACTGTTGCATCTATTTGATGATTGCGGGGTCATTTACACCTACTGCCTTATTGGTGTTTGAGGGTAGTTTGCGATGGGTTATTTTTGGAATGGTATGGCTAGTGGCGTTAATTGGCTGTTTGCTTAAAATCTTTAATCGATTAAAAAGTGGGGCCATTTCTACAGGATTGTACATTGCCATGGGTTGCTTAGTGATCCCTTTTATAAAAAAAATGCTCGAAACCTTGCCAATGAGCGCAATTGCTTGGTTAATTTTAGGAGGCATATTTTATGTTGGTGGAACCTATTATTATGCGAAGGATAAACCAATGAATCGATTTTTCCATAGTCATGAGCTATGGCATGTATTTGTAAACTTTGGTGCACTTTCGCATTTTGTTTACAATTATGTTTATGTGTTTGGCTTGGAGCAAGGTGCTAAGAGCATGGGGCTCGGAGTGTAAATTATCACATTTTATGATAGAACCCTTACAGAAATTTTTAGCCAATCCGCTTCATACTATCGGAAAGGTAGTAGATTTTGATCCAGTCACAGACTCCCTATTGCCCTTAGATTTCACCGCTGCAAACACAGCGCTAACCACAGAGATTTTAAACAATACCGACGTGTTTTCGCATTGGGTGGATAACAAATTACAACAACACGGGGCAAAATATGGTATTGGCGGCTATAATGAACACCGTACTATCTATAGCCGAAGTGAACATTTTGATGCCACTGAAGAACCCAGAAGATTGCATTTAGGAACAGATATTTGGGGTAAGGCAGGAACGCCTATTTACAATTTTTACGATGCTAATGTGCATAGCTTTAAGTTTAACGATAACTTTGGTGACTACGGAGCTACCATAATTCTTCAATATCAATTGGATGATTTTGAAATATTTGGCTTATATGGACATTTAAATTTAGCCTCCCTTAAAGGGTTAACCGAAGGGCAATTTATCCCTAAGGGGAAACAATTTGCATGCTTTGGCGTTAAAGAAGAGAATGGGAATTGGCCACCTCATTTGCACTTTCAGCTGATGTTTGATATGCAAGGCTTAAAAGGAGATTACCCAGGAGTTTGCCAATTTTCTAAGCGAGAAATTTACTTGCAGAATTGCCCAGACCCAGCACTTATTTTAGCATCCACTTTTGGGTAGAAATTAACCGGCCATGATTAAAATAATCATGGTAAGCTCAATCTGACTACTAAAAACAAAATTATAGACAGATTAAAATAAATGTGTAAATTTAAGGATGATGAACATCATAGCTATAACCTTGCTTCTCTTTTCTATGGGCCTCAACGCTCAAGAACCTCAATTAGAAGGAGGATTGCCAGCATTTTTAAAAAGCAATACCATTTATCCAGCCTATTCTATGCAAAACTGTATTCAGGGAACAATTGATGTTGGTTTTAAATTAAATGCAAAAGGTGAAGTATACTATGCTACCGTTACAAGAGGCATCGGAACAGATCTTGATGATGAGGCGCTTCGGTTAATTAAATTAAGCAGTGGGAAATGGAATGTGCCATTAAACCACGATACATTAGCCCTAGTGCTTATTCCGATGAATTTTACCTTAAAAGATTATGGCTGTGAAGGGAAAGATAAAAATGCAATTGCGATGGCAATTAGAGCGTATAAGGCAGAAACTGAATTAATAAGCCTTATCCAAAATTTTTATCGGAATAAAGAAAAAGGGGAGTTTAATGCAGAAGACGAACCAAAAATCTTAAAACTTAAGGCAGAACTAGAAATCGACGATGAATATTTAGAAGACAAAATAACCACAGGTCAAAAAAAATTAAAACAGGGCGATAAACGAGGTGCCTGTGATGATTTTAATTTTGTAAAATATATGGGTTCGGATAAAGCAAATGCTTTACTTTCTAAATACTGTAACTAACTATGCGATTAACTCTCCGTTCTTTTGCTCTTCTCGATGCATTATCACTTCTTTTTATGGGAATGCAGGTATGGGAAATTGCAACACATTATAACGAACTCTCAAGCCAACTTTCTGAAAAAGTACAAGCAATATTAATGTTTCCAATGTTTTTATTGGTGATAATAGGCGCGATTGGATTGTTTTTAGTGAAGAAATTTGGACTTATACTTTACTATATTCAATTCCCCTTTCGCCTTTACTTATGGGTTTTTTCTGTAGGTTTTATCACCCTATTGCCAGAAGCTTTTAGTGTTTACGAAGATAAATGGTTTGGTATTCTACTAAAGGTCTGTTACATGGTTGAATTTATTCGATTATACTTAACGATAAGAATACATTTTAAATACTTTAAGTAATAATGGTTAGGGCTTTTGGTATAATTTCGGCAGAAATGGTATCAACCTTTCCTAAATACTCGCCATCAACTTGAAAATGTACTTTGTGCTTGGTGTTAATTTTTAATTCAGAGACCTGATAACTTTCTATTTTTTTGGGATTCCAGGGGAGCTTGCTAATCCAAATCTTTGCAATTTCTAGCACTGAATATTCTTTTACAATAATCACCTCAAATAAATTGTCGTCGAGCTTCCCATTTGGGTTAATTTGTAAACCAGTTCCATATTGTGTAGCATTTGCAAGCGCCACCATAGCAGCTTTTTCTTTTACCAATTTACCATCAATCTTAAAGCTGACCTCCATTTTTTTGTGGTTCCAAAAGGCGTGCCATGCTGCTTTGGCATAGGTTCGCATGCCCCTCTCGGGTAATTCATCGAATTTTTTCACCAGGTATGCATTAAAACCAATGTCTGATAAATGGATACATAATTCATTATTTATAAGGATGGCATGTATTTTCTTGAGCTTTCCTGCGGTAGTTAAGGCAATAGCCTTATGCAATTCTAGTGGGATCCCTAATTCTTTCGCCATGCCATTTGCCGATCCTGCGGGAATAATTCCTATTGGCGTTTCAGTTTTCAATAAACACTCTGCAACTAATTTTAAAGTCCCATCGCCTCCTACAGCTACTACTCGATCTGCATTTGCTTTTTTGATAGCAGTTTTTAATTTTTCAAGACTACATTTCGTAGGTAGTTCGTAAATTTCAACTTCCTCAGTTCTTTTTTCAAAGAATGTATTAATTTCTTTAGTATAGTTTACAGCCCCATTACCCGAACGGGGATTAACGACGAAGAGCAGTTTTTGCGGCTTAGATTTCACAACTTACAAACAACTCATCCTTAAATCTGTTTTATTTTAATATGGGTAATGTAAGCGTAAAAGTGTATCATGGTTATGGTCATACCCATAATTTAGTTTTGTATGGTCATGTTTTTAAATTTAAAGCAAAAACGACCCAAATCTTTAGCACTAACCTCTTTGTAAATATTGTTCATCTATTTAAGCTATTTATTGTAAAGCCGTCTCCATTTACAAGAGTTCGCCTTCATTTTTACGCTCAAGTTATTGAGCAAAAAACTGAATATGATGGTTTTTTTAAATTTGAATGGAAAGCATTAGAAGAGGCTAAAGCGGGTTGGCACGATGTAAAAGTAGAAGCATTAAATAGTAAAAATAGCGTAACTGCCACCGCAGAAGGCAAGATTTACGTGCCTCATATTACACAATACGCATTTATTTCTGATATCGACGATACCATTATGATCTCTCATTCAGCTAAGATGGCGAAAAGGTTAAGGGAACTTTTCATTAAAAATCCCAGAACCCGAAAAACATTTGGGTCGGTAAAAAACCACTACCAATTACTTGCCAATGCACATACACAAATAGATCAACCCAATCCCTTTTTTTATGTATCGAGTAGCGAGTGGAACTTATACGATTATTTAGTAGAGATGTTTAGGTATAATGAATTGCCAGAAGGAACGTTCTTATTAAATCAGTTAAAACGATGGAAAAATTTAATTAAAACTGGCAAAACCGGGCATGAAGGCAAATTATTACGGGTAATGCGGATTATTGATGCATTTCCCAATCAGAAATTTGTTTTTTTTGGAGATAATTCGCAACAAGATCCAGCAATTTATAGAGCTATTGCCGAAAAATATAGTCGAAATATAACAGCTGTTTACATTAGAAATGTAAGGCCAAAAAAGCAAGAATTAACCAAAAGGCTATTAGCTCAAATTGAGCAAAAGGGAATCGAAACCTGCTTATTTACACATAGCGATGAAGCAATTGCACACTCAAAAAAAATTAAATTAATTGTTAGGTAATTTTTATATTTATACAACCTAAATTTTTACATATGAAAAACATTTTACTTGCATTGATGCTTATTACTGGAATAAGCTCGTGTACCAAAGACCTCGATATGGCCGTTAAAACCAATTCAAAATGGGTGTTAACCGAATGGCCAGGTAAAACAATTCCGGCAAATGCCCAGGCAACATTGAATATAAATGATGGCAATAAAATTGGTGGTAAGTCTTTCTGTAATACCTATGGGGGTAATGCAAAATTTAATGGAAATGCCTTACAGTTTAGCCAAATTTTTGGCACAAAAATGTATTGTACTGAGGTGGCCGATGCTGAAGTTAAATTTACAGCAGATTTGGAAACTGTAAACTCGGGAAAGGTAGATGGCGGTAAATTATCCTTAATGAAGGATGGGGTAGTGGTAATGGTGTTTAGTAAAGTTAGCCAATAGATTTTCCAAAGGGCGAAAAAGCAAGATTCATCAGCTTAAAATGCTGCAATCCGAATGGAATTCCGACGATTGTAATGCAAAAAAATAGCCCGAACAAAAGATGAGTTAAGACAATCCAAAATCCACCAAACACTAGCCAGATAATATTCATAATGGTCGATAAACAGCCAATATTTGATGATGTATCGGTTATTTTAACTCCAAATGGGGCTAAACCGACAATAGCAAATTTAAAACATTGAATTCCAAAAGGGATACCAACAATGGTTAGGCACAAGACTAATCCGCCAAAAATATATTGGAAGAAGATAAAAATTCCTCCGAAAACTATCCAGATAATATTGCCTATAAAACTCATGCTGATCTTTAATTTAAGAGTTGAACTTGAGAGAATTGTTACATAAAAAGGCTAAGATCTGAGGACGATTTTTTGTAATTTGCAGTACACACAAATAAAATTAAATAAGATGAAACGATTAATTCTATCGCTGGCAATCGCTAGCGGCTTTGTCTTTTCTAAGGTTAAGGCACAAACTGTTAATGATGTGAAACTATCTGATCTTAAGGAAGAGTATTTAGAAGTTACGGGAGGGAATGGTATTAATGAGGTCCTTATTTATTTAGAGTACGGGCAAAAACCAACTTTTAGTAAACGCCTTGTAAAGGATGATAATGGAAAAGGTTTGGCATATAGTTCTGTTATTGAATTTATTAATAAAATGAAAACTCATGGTTATGAATTATTTCAGGTATATGCATTAATGGAGGGGGGGAGTACAGCTCCAAAATATATTCTTAAACGGAAATCCAAATAAAATTAAATATGATGAAACGATTAATTCTATCGCTGGCAATCGCTAGCTGCTTGGCCATTTCTAAGGTTAAGGCACAAACTGTTAATGATGTAAAACTATCTGATCTTAAGGAAGAGTATTTAGAAGTAAGCGAATACAGGAAATTTCTCGGCGAGAAAATCTTTATTTCAGTAGATTACGGGCAAAAAAAGAATACTAATATTAATGCTCGAGACCTTGTTGTGAAAGATGAAAAAGGGTATTATTTGGAATATAACTCTGTTATTGAATTTATAAATATAATGAAAACCCATGGTTATGAGTTGTTCCAAGCATATTCATTAACTACTGGTGAAAACGCTAGATTAATGTATATTCTTAAACGTAAATCCAATTAAAATTAAGACTTATATTTAGTCAATGATTTTTCAATTGCTTAATGATTCCTTAGTTTTTCCTAATCCTGCCTTGGCAGAAGAAGATGGATTATTGGCAATAGGCGGTGATTTAAGTTTAGATCGGTTGCTTTTGGCCTATCAAAATGGGATTTTTCCATGGTTTAGTGAAGATGATCCCATTTTATGGTATTCGCCTCACCAGCGTTGTGTTATTTTTCCTGATCGGATTAAAATTAGCAAAAGCATGCAGAAGGTAATAAAGGAAAGCGTTTTTAAGATTACCGAGAACCAAGCTTTTGCAGATGTAATTTATAATTGCGCTAAAACACCTCGTATTGGTCAGGATGGAACTTGGATAACTACCGAAATGCAAGAAGCATATATTGCATTAAATGTAAAAGGTATAGCAAAAAGCATTGAGGTTTGGAAGGGAAATGAATTGGTTGGTGGTCTTTATGGTGTTGTAATTGGCGCTGTTTTTTGCGGAGAAAGCATGTTCAGTAAAGTCAGCAACGCTTCAAAAATGGCGTTAATTTATTTGGCTCAAAAGCAAGGTTTGCAATTAATCGACTGCCAATTGCCGAACGAACATTTAATGAGTATGGGGGCGGAGATGATAAGTAGGGAAGAATATATGAAAGTATTAATTCAACAACTCCCTAATATCGTCCTTACTTAACGATTTAAAGAAACTCTCTTCTGTAGTAATTAGGGAGTTTGCGAGCGATTTTTTACGGCGCTGTAAGGCTAAAATTTTCTCTTCTACCGTGTCTTTAGAAATGAATTTATAAATGAATACTTTTTTATCCTGCCCAATACGATGCGTACGGTCAATAGCTTGTTGCTCTACTGCTGGGTTCCACCATGGATCTAAAATGAAAACATAATCTGCTTGAGTTAAATTTAGGCCTACTCCCCCTGCTTTTATCGAAATCAAAAACACTTTTAAATCTTTGTTCTCTTGAAATTCTGCTACAATTTCGCCACGGTTCTTTGTGCCTCCATCTAAATAGGCATATTGAATTCCTTCTTTCTCCAAACTCGTTCTAAAAATGCTAAGGTGCTTTACAAATTGAGAGAAGATGAGCACTTTATGTCCACCCTTTAACACATTATCGAGTGTGTGCATTACATTTTCAAATTTTCCTGAATCTGACGTATATTCTTCATCAATCATAACTGGATGGTTTGCCAGTTGCCTTAAGGCAGTTAAGCCTTGTAATAATTGAACCTGTTTTTTGGAATAAGTGCCATTATCCATGCTGGTTAAAAGATCATTTCTGTAAGCAGATTTAGTTTTTTCGTAATAAGCAGCCTGATCTTCGCTCATATCGCAATAAAAAATATGCTCGGTCTTAGGAGGTAATTCTGCAGCTACTTGCTCTTTGGTACGGCGCAGTACAAATGGCTTAATGATAGCCTGTAACTTCCTTGCTTTTTCTTCATCTTTTCGCTTTTCTATCGCTTGAACATATTCTTCATTAAAAAAGGATTGTGTACCCAGTAAACCTGGGTTTAAAAAGGTAAGCTGTGTCCACAAATCGCCAACTGAGTTTTCTACAGGGGTGCCACTTAGTACCAATTTATGTCTTGATTTAAGCATTCGAACCGATTTAAATGATTTAGAAGAGGGGTTCTTTATATTCTGGCTTTCATCTAAAATAATATAGTTAAAATAAAATCTACTAATCTCTTCTACATCAACCCGGGTAATGCCATACGTGGTGATTACTAGGTCGTATTTATCAAAAATGCTTACATCCTTATTTCGGAAGGTGCCTGTATGGGCATGGATTTTAAGTTTTGGTGTAAATTTTTTGGCCTCATTTAACCAGTTATAGATTAATGATGTTGGCATAATGATCAACGAAGTGCTATGCGTGCCATTGTGTTCATCTTCTTCCTTCAATTTCTGTAACATGGCCAGTGTTTGGATGGTTTTACCCAAACCCATATCGTCGGCCAAACAGCCCCCAAAATTATATTCGCGTAAAAAGCTAAACCAATTGTAGCCAGCTTTCTGATAATGACGCAAATCGCCTTTAAAATTCACCGGCATGGTGGTGTCTTCAATATCCTCAAAATCATTTAAGCGTTGTAGCTTTCTATCAAGGGTAACGTTGGCTAAGCTATCTTCGGCAAGGTCGTTTATTAAGCCGATATGATGTTTTTTAAGCTTAAGGCCTTTACTACCATCAGCCAAGCTAAATAGGCTACTGTATTGGGTAAACCATTTTTCGGGGATAATGGCTATATCGCCATCAGGCAAAATGAATTCTCTTTTTTTGTGTAATATGTGTTGTTTTAAAGCGATAAATGGAATAGGATGAATGCCAAAATACACCACTGCATTAATGTCGAACCAATCGTTATCTTGCTTAATATCGAAATCAATTTTATTAGTTCCAAAAACAAAACGCTTTCCAGAACTTGCTTGTTCAATTTCAAAACCATTTGCTTGCAAAACTTCGATATGTTCATTTACCCAAGTGATAATAGCGTAGGATGGATTATCATTTTCAGATAAATTAGGGAGTTCTAAATGGTGAAAGATTGCACTTATTTTTTTTAACCCTAAACTTAATAAAAATGCAAATTTTTGTTTTTCCCAATCGCTATTTCGTTTAATACGAGTAAAGGTATAATTATCATCTTCCTTACTTAAACGAACGGTAACTTTATGCTCATTTCCCATTGCAAAGGCATAAGAACCATATTTAAAGTAGAGTTGAATTTGTGAAATCCCTCCATCTACATAAATTACCTTGATAATTGCAGAAGATTCATGCTTTTCGGTTTTAATTTCAAAACCTTCGGCATATACATGATATTTTTCTATTAATGGACCTACAAATTTCTCGAAATACGTTTCTTCTGTTGCTTTAGGTATAGTAATGAAACGCTTGTTTAAAAAGGGCATTAATTTTTTACCTTCAATGTCTTGTTCAAAAAAGTAGAGCACATCATTTAATAATAGCCATGCGGGTTGATTGCAAACCACTTGCGCATCTTTAAACATAAAATCGATGCGTAGTCCCTGATACTTAATGGTAGGGAAATACCGTGTTTCGGTATCGCTTCTTCTAAAATGAAATAATACAGTTGCTGGTTCCGTAGCCAAATCAATTTTTCGCTCTGCCGGCCAGCCATCTTTATCCATTAAATATAATCCATCTTTTATTTTGAGGGTTTCTAAAACTTCGGCGAGCTTCTTCTCTATTTTTGGGCGAACAGTATCATAAAATTTCTCGTCGTAAAACTTACTGAAGAATTCGAACGGACGAATCGCCTTTTTATGGTACTTCTTAATAATGAAATCTTGCTCTGTTTCGTCGAGGATTTTAATCAATTTAAAATCGACCTCTGTTAAATGCTTAGCAAATTCTTTAGCCGTATGGGTAAATAAACGCTGGTAGGTTAAAGAAAAATCGCCCTGCGGATTGAGTTGAACAATATGAGGTTCAATTAAATAGCCCAAAAACTCATGCTTACATAAGGAATATACAATTTTGCAGGGTCCGGAACTATTTACACGTAACATTAGTTAAAGGCTAAAAGAAAGAAAAGGTAAGCAGCTAAAAAATTCTAAACTTACATCAAATTGTTGTGTATTCAAACTTTTTTCAAAAGACTTGTGAAGTTTAACTCAATTTCTTTTTGTCTTTGATCTGGTTGAGGGCTTCGCCATTTTAAAACTTTGCAAGTCTAAACTTGTTACAGCGAATTTCAAAGTGCTTAACCCTTAAGTTTATTGAGGCGGATAAATAATGGGCTAAAGCGGTGCGATTTTACTTTCCCGTTCGTCGAAGAATTACAGCCGTTCGTCTAGGGTTAACTGCTTATGGTCTAAAAGCCACAGTTTGGCTGCAACCTTTTGCCTTTAACCTAGTCTTATTTACGAAACCTGCCAAAAGGAATGACAGGAAAAACAAAAACATAAATAACAGACAAACAAATATTTAAAATATAAAATCATGAAAACTTCTATAAAAAACCTAATCGCAGCAGTATTAACAACAGTAGTATTAACTAGTTCTGCATTCGCTTCAACAGACGAGCAAAAAAGTACAAACACAGTTACCATTTTAAATCAAGTTAAAAACATCAACAAATTAGTAGTAAGCGGAAATGTTGAAGTGTTCTTGATCCAGGCACCAACTGAAAGCGTAAAAGTATACGATAGCTACTATTCGAAAAATGCACTAGTACAACAAGAACAAGGAGTATTAAGAATTAGCTCTTTCGAAAAAGAAACATTAAAAGTTGCAGTGTATGTAAATAACATTTCAGCCATACAAGCATCAGATAATGCATCGGTAAAAACCTTTGGTAAAGTTTCGTTCTTAAGTTTAGATGTAATTTTAAAAGATAAAGCATCGGCTGATATCAATGCAAACACAGTAAGCTTATATACTTCAGTAAAAGACAATGCGAGCTTAACTTTAAGTGGTTCTACAGAAGATCATACTGCTTTATTGGGTTCTGTTGCTAGAATGAGTATGAACCAATTTGCAGCCGTAAATTCTTCAGTAAGTAGCGTTGCTAATCCGGTTATCGCAGCTAAAAAACCAATAAAACAAACGTTAGAGAGCTTATCATTAATGGATAACTTTTCGGAAATCGGAAAATAACAAACTCAACATATATTAATTTTATAATCAAAAAAGGGTTCCAACATTATGTCGGAACCCTTTTTCTATGTTAAAACCGCAGATATTATAGATCAAATTTGATCCCTTGCGCTAATGGCAGCGTATTTGCGTAATTAATCGTATTTGTTTGTCTACGCATGTAAGCTCTCCAAGCATCAGATCCACTTTCTCTTCCTCCACCAGTTTCTTTTTCCCCTCCAAAAGCACCGCCAATTTCGGCCCCGGAAGTTCCTATATTTACATTCGCAATGCCACAGTCTGAGCCTTGTGTAGACAGGAATAATTCAGCTTCCCTCAAATTTAAAGTCATAATAGCTGATGATAGCCCTTGAGGAACTCCATTTTGTAAAGCAATTGCTTCTTCTAATGTTGTGTATTTAATGAGATATAAAATGGGTGCAAATGTTTCATGTTGTACAATTTTAAAATCATTTTTTACCTCGGCTATGCAAGGTTTAACATAGCAACCAGATGCATATTGATCGCCTATTAAAACACCGCCTTCTACTACAAAATTTCCACCTTCAGCTTTGCATTTTTCTATCGAATCTAAATAACTAGCTACGGCATCGGTATCAATAAGTGGCCCAACATGGTTATGCTGATCTAATGGGTCGCCTATACGTAATTGGCCATATGCTTTAACCAATTTGCCTACAAAGGCATCGTATACACTTTCGTGGATAATTAAACGACGAGTTGTGGTGCAACGTTGTCCTGCGGTACCAACTGCGCCAAAAACTGCACCAATAATAGACATATCTAAATCAGCATCCTTCGAAATAATGATGGCATTGTTGCCGCCAAGCTCTAATAAACTTTTACCTAAGCGAGCACCTACAGCGGCACTAACGGCCTTACCCATTCGGGTAGAACCTGTTGCAGAAACTAATGCAACCCGAGTATCATTACTTAATAATTCGCCAATACTGCGATCACCGATAATCAAATTAGAAACACCTTCAGGCACATCATTATTAGCTAAAACTTTTTCGATAATACGCTGACAAGCAATTGCAGTTAAAGGTGTTTTTTCTGATGGCTTCCAAACGCAAACATTACCACAAACCCATGCCAATGCAGTATTCCATGCCCATACGGCTACCGGAAAATTAAAGGCAGAAATAATTCCAACGATACCTAGCGGATGCCATTGCTCATACATTCTATGATTTGGACGTTCGCTATGCATGGTTAACCCATATAGTTGGCGTGATAAACCTACTGCAAAATCGCAGATATCGATCATTTCTTGAACTTCACCAAAACCTTCTTGTAAACTTTTCCCCATTTCATAAGAAACCAAGGTGCCTAGCGCTTCTTTTTGAGCCCTTAGTGCTTCGCCAAACTGACGAACCATTTCTCCTCTTTTGGGTGCAGGAACTGTTCGCCATGTTAAAAAGGCTTTTTGTGCAGTTTCAATAACTAGGTTGTAATCTTGCTGTGAAGCAGCCGAAGCGCCAGCAATTTTTTTTCCATCTACTGGAGAATAACTTTCAATACTATTTCCGCCAGGTGTTCCCCATTGGCTACCTGTACTGTATGCAGGATTTAAATCCTCAATGTCTAACTGTTTTAAGATTTCGCTTATTGCTGTGTTCATACTGTTATCCTTTAATAGGTACACAAAGCAACAAAAAATTAAGGAGCTTTTCCAATTTTAGTAACTTAGAATCGTCATCCTTTGCAACCCTCATCCGATGAGAATTTGCATCATGGCTATTCTCATCGGATGAGGGTTTGATATTAATTACAGCCTTCTTTTCTTCTGGTATCAATAATATAAATAATCTTCCAGCCGTTCTCACCTTTAAAAAGTTGAAAAGAATTTACACCGCAATGGCTAAATTTATCACCAATATAAAATTTATAATCTGTCCACACGCTAGCCAAATTACCATCAATCAAGATTTTTGTAAATACAATGCGCTCATCATATTTTTGCGGATGTGGGGCAGAAATACTCTTAATAAATCCATCCACGCTTTCGGTTCTTACCGCCATTTTACCTTCTTTATTGGTGGCAATAGTTTGCATGATGCTTTTTGTGGCAAATGCTTTTCTAATCAATGTAGAATCTGATGTTCGCATGCCATCAAACAAATTAGTAATTGTTGCTTTTACTGCATTTTCTTCTGGTGCCGCCGTTTGGGCATTAATTTTGCCTAAACTAATGCAAAAGATAATAAAAAGGATGAAATGCTTTTTCATGACTTGAATTTTACTGATTTAAGATTAAATATATGTTATTTTGTAAATAATTGATAAGAATAGTCTCATTAAGCCTATAACTCCACATCTCAATTAATGCTAAGCGTTTTATTATTAGTTCATTAACCTCAAAGATGTGTGGATGTTGAAAATTTTTTCATTAACCCCGGCTATAAAAAACGTAAACTTATAATGTATTTATTAATTAATAGGAGATGTTCTTTAAATACTTGAGAAATGGAAGAAGAATTTGAATTTGATTTTAGTAAAGATGCACAAAACTCGATCGAACGTTACGAAGAAATGATTCGTAATCAAGATCAGTATTTTTTTGATGCACAGGCTTTTGAATATATAATTGATAACTACATCGACAAAAACGACCCGGTTAAGGCTTTGCAGGTTGTAGAGTATGCCCTAAATCAGCATCCATATGCCGCTGTTTTTTTAATTAAGCAAGCACAATTGCTTTTGTTTACTGATCAAGTAGACAAAGCATTTGCCGCCCTAGAAAAGGCAGAAATGCTGGAAGCTTCGGAAGCCGATATCTATGTACTTCGAGGTAATATTTATCATAATTTAGAACGGCATGCAGAGGCACTCGAGAATTTCGAAAAAGCATTAACCCTTGCCGAAACTACCGACGAAATTTTATTGCAAATGGCATATGTGTACCAAAATATGCATGATTACGAGAGCGCGATTATCTATATCAAGCGCAGCTTAGAACAAAACATGGAAAACAAAGACGGCTTGTATGAGCTGGCATTTTGTTATGATATTTTAGATAAGCAAGAAGAGAGCATTCAGTTTTACCAAGAGTATATTGATAACGACCCTTATTCTTACGCCGCATGGTATAATTTAGCGAATTCGTTTCATAAAATGGATTTATTTGAGAAAGCGATTGATGCTTATGATTACGCTATTTTAATTAAGGAAAACTTTGCATCAGCCTATTATAATAAAGGAAATGCATTGGTACAACTCGATAAATATGCCGAAGCGATAGCCGTTTATAAACAAACTTTTGAGTACGAACCGCCAAATGCGGATACCTATTGCGCAATAGGCGAATGTTACGAGAAATTAGAACAAATGGACGAGGCGCGATCGTATTATAAAAAATCAGTTAAAATGGATGCCACGATGGCCGATGCTTGGTTTGGAATTGGCGTAACTTTAAATTTTGAAGAACGGTTTTTTGAATCGCTACATTTTTATAAAAAGGCACTAGAACTGGATGAAGAAAACCCAGATTTTTGGTTTGCAATAGCAGATGCCTATTATAAATTAAATCAAATAGACCAATCTGTTGAGGCCTATCATAAGGTTTTAGAATATAACCCATTAGATATCGAAGCATGGCTAGATTTTTCGACGGTGTTGTATGAGCAAGGAAAATTAGTAGAAGCATCTGAAACAATGGCAGATGCGATTAAAAATAATCCTGATGCAGCTGAACTGTATTATCGAATGGTAGCCTATCTTTTTGCATTGGGCGAAAGCAAAGATGCCATTGCTTATCTGGAAACTGCGCTAACAACTGATCCCGAAAAACATTATATCTTATTCGAGTATTTACCTCAATTACAAGACAATGGGCTAATTATTGAAGTAATTAATAAATATATTAAATAGAATATTTTAAAAAATAGCAGAGTTTTTTAACCTTTGCAGCATATATATGAGCCTTTAGGGCTAAAACACGCAAATGAACTACAAATTAAATAATATTCCAGAACGTCCCGCTAAACCACGTCAAAAAGGTTTAACCATGGTAATGGATAAAGGATTAAGTTTAAGACAGGTTGAAGATTTTATAGAGATTGCTGGTACACATACCGATATCGTAAAGTTAGGCTGGGCCACCTCTTATGTAACACCTAATTTAAAAGAGAAATTAGCACTTTATCGTAGTGCTGGAATACCTACCTATTTTGGAGGAACATTATTTGAGGCTTTTGCCATTCGCAATCAGTTCGACGATTATAGAAGGGTTTTGGAAGAATTCGGAATGGAATATGCCGAGGTTTCTGACGGGTCGATGGATATTGAACACGACGAGAAATGCGAGTTTATTAGGCAATTATCTACACAGGTTACCGTAATTTCGGAAGTTGGATCAAAAGATGCAGCTAAGATTTTTGCACCTTATAAGTGGATTGCCTTAATGAAAGCAGAAATTGAAGCGGGTTCTTGGAAAGTAATTGCTGAAGCGCGTGAAGGTGGTAACGTTGGTATTTATCGTGGAACTGGAGAGGTTAGAGAAGGGTTAGTTGATGAGATTTTAACACAAATACCAGAAGAAACCATTATCTGGGAGGCTCCTCAAAAGGAACAACAAGTGTGGTTTATTAAACTAATAGGTACAAATGTTAACTTAGGAAATATAGCTCCTGCCGAAGTTATTCCGCTAGAAACCATTCGTTTAGGATTAAGAGGAGATACTTTTGATTATTTTTTAAATGAGAAGAAATTTGGAGAATGAGAACATTCGGCTTAATTGGCTTTCCTTTATCCCATTCATTTTCTAAGAAATTTTTTTCAGATAAGTTTGAGAGAGAGCAGATCGTAGGCTGTGGGTATGAATTATTTCCGATTGAAAAAGCAGAATCGATTTTAACTTTAATTCACCAAAATCCATCACTGTGTGGCTTAAACGTTACGATACCACATAAAGTAGCTGTGATGCCATTTCTGAATGAATTGGATGCTGCTGCTGCCGAAATTGGAGCCGTAAATTGTATCTCAATAAAGACCGAAAATGATACGGTGGTATTAAAAGGGTATAATACTGATGCGTATGGTTTTGAAGAATCGTTAAAACCTTTACTTGAAAAACATCACCAAAAAGCATTGATATTTGGTGATGGAGGCGCTGCTAAAGCCGTAAAATACGTATTGAAACAATTAGCTATTCCTTATCTAGTGGTGGTTCGAAAACAAACTGAAAATGCGTTGCTTTATGAGGATATTACCGCGGATCTATTAAACGAGTATACCCTTTTGATCAATACTACACCTTTAGGAATGTTGCCTAATTTGGAAGCATGCCCTCCAATTCCTTATCAACACCTAACGGATAGGCATTTAGCATACGATTTGGTCTACAACCCAGAAGAGACTCTATTCCTAACAAAAGCAAAGCAGCAGGGTGCGAAAATTAAAAATGGATTAGAAATGTTGTATCTTCAAGCAGAACGTTCTTGGTATATATGGAATGCATAGGATGAAGACACTGGTTGTAGTATTTATTTTGAGTTTAGTTATCGGCTGTACGCAAGAACACGTGAATAACCCTAAACCAAAGGGATATTTCCGTATTAAATTTCCTGAAAAAACGTATAAAACATACAATTCAGATGCACCCTTTACTTTTGAATATCCTACGTATGCCCTAATGGTAAAGGATACAGAAGCAAGTGCGCAACCTTTTTGGAATAATTTAGACTTTCCTCAATTTAATGGCCGATTGCATCTTACCTACCATGGTGTTTTTTCGGAGCAGAATTATAACAAAATGACGGAGGCGGCCAGAACATTAGCCATGAAACATAGTGTTAAGGCAAGTGCGATAGATCAGCGAATGATTAACTATCCTGACAAGAAAGTATATGGCGTTTATTATGAAATTCAGGGTAATACGGCCTCTTCGGTACAGTTTTTTTTAACAGACAGTGCAAAGCACTATTTTAGAGGGGCCCTCTATTTTAATGAGGCTCCACAATATGATTCCATTCAGCCGATAATTAAATTTATTAAAAAAGATATCGATCGAATGATAGAAACGTTTAGATGGAAATAAAAAAATTCACCTTTAACCCTTACCAAGAAAATACCTACGTTTTATACGATGAGAGTGGCGCTTGTGTAATTATTGACCCAGGAATGTATACCGGGGCCGAACAAAACGAATTAGTTGCTTTTATTAAAGCAAATGATCTTAAACCAGAGCGTTTATTAAATACACATTGTCATATTGATCATGTACTGGGGAATAAATTTGTATTCGACAACTGGGGGTTAAAACCAGAATGTCATAAGGGAGAATTGTATATCTTACAAGCCGTTGCTGGTTATGCCCCTCAAATGGGGATGCATTACGAGCTTTCGCCAGAACCTGAGCACTTTTTGCCTGAAACAGGAACAATTACTTTCGGGAATAGTAGTTTAACCTTGGTTTTTGCGCCAGGACATTCACCAGCACATCTATGTTTTTATGCGGAGGCAGAAAATTTTTTAATCGGTGGTGATGTTTTATTTTATCGCAGCATCGGAAGAACAGATTTGCCTGGTGGTAACCATCAACAATTGATCGATAGTATTAAGAATACTGTATTTCTGTTGCCAGATACCTGTGAAGTTTTTCCTGGCCATGGTCCATCTACAACAATTGGCTTCGAAAAAATGAATAATCCCTTCTTAATTTAATCCGCTAAGCGCCAAACGCTCAACGCTTTTTACTATCTTTACAGCGTGAATACCGCACTATACATTGCCAAAAGGTATCTTTTCGCAAAAAAATCTACCAATGCCATAAATATTATTTCGGCAATTTCTGTATTGGGCGTTTTTGTAGGCACAACAGCACTAATTATTATTTTATCAGTTTTTAATGGGTTTGAAGATGTGGTCTTGAAAATGTTCAATACCATTTCACCACAGCTTCTTATTACACCAGCTAAAGGCAAAACCTTTGACCCCAATCATAGTTATTTGCTTCAGCTAAAAAAAAGTGAAAAGGTATATTCCTATACCGAAGTTTTATCGGAAAATGCATTGGTATGGTATAAGGATAAGCAATCGCCAGCTTTAATTAAAGGGGTGAGTACCGATTTTCTTAAAAATAAAAGCTTAGACAGTATAACGATTGATGGACAATTTATTTTGCAGAATGCGGCTGGACCAAATGCTGTAGTAGGTTCGGCTTTGCAGGCTTATCTGAACGTTAACCCAAGCGATCCATTTGATAAATTACAAATATACTCGCCAAAAAAAGGGTTGAAAGTGCCTTCCATTAACCCTATGGATGATTTTAATGCCTTGTCGATCGCGCCGTCTGGCATCTTTGAAGTACAACAAGACTTTGATAATACAGCAATTGTACCACTATCATTTGCAAGAGAATTATTTGGTGAAGAAAAAAAGATTTCGGCTATAGAAATTAATTTAAATGGTAATGAGGATGTTGAAGAGTTAAAAAAAGCGATCGAATTAGCACTAGGAGATTCATTCGTCGTGAAAAATAGAATAGAACAAAATCAGGCCTTATATAATGTACTTGGGTCAGAGAAATGGATGGTTTATATTATCTTAACTTTTATTTTAATTATCGCGATATTTAATATTATTGGTTCATTAACAATGCTAGTAATCGAAAAATTAAAAGATATTTCTATTTTAAATAGTTTAGGGGCGGGTAAGAAGCTTATTAAGCAAATTTTTTTAGTCGAAGGAATGATGATTACGCTAGCAGGTTGTGTTTTTGGTTTAATTGCTGGATTTGTTTTTTGTATACTGCAACAATTATATGGCTTTGTTAAAATGGGTGAGGCCACTCTTCTTGTAACAAATGCTTACCCAATAGGATTAAAATGGAGCGATTTTCTGCTAGTATTTATAACCGTTAGCTTATTTTCTTTTCTTGCCTCATCATTGGCAGCAAATTTAAGCGTTAAGAAGATAGATAAATTAAACCAAGATCTTTAATGAAAATAAAGAATAACATAGCTTTGGGTATTTTGCTTTTTGTAATAGGGTGTACAGGCGATAAAAATGAAACCAAAGAGGAAACTAAAATTCAAGTAGCAAAGGGCTTATATAGTTTTGGCCCGGAGGTAAAAACATTTACCTCTTGCGATAATAGCAAAGAGTACTGGGTTGCAGATAGTGCAAAAACGTTAGAATTAGCCTATCACAATCTAGGTTTTGAGAAGCCTTATATTCCAGTTTATGTTGAAGTAGAGTACCACTATATAAAATCAGCTACTCTAGCGGCTTCGGCTAATTACGACTCGACCATGGTGGTTACAAAATTGCTTAAAATTAGCAAGGAAATTCCATCAGGACCATGTGCTCCGCGTTAGATTTAGGAAGAAGTCTAACTGCTTACATAAATACTTTCAGTGAGCTCTGGAATAATTCCTTTTTCTATTGCCTTGTTAAATAACGTATCGATGGCATTTCTGCCATCTTTGCCATGGTTAATCGAATATTGATTAACATATAATTCAATGTGCTTATACATTACTTCTTCCTTCATTTCTTGAGCATGTTCACGAATAAACTTTAGTCCCGACTTTGGATTAGCAAAAGCATATTCTAATGATTTTCTAATTAGTCGATCTACTTTTTGCTGAATGCTTACATCAAGTTCTCTATTCACAACAATGCCACCCAGTGGGATAGCACAGCCGGTTAATTGCTCCCAGTAATTCCCGAGGTCTAAAATTTTAGCTAAGCCTTTTTCTTGGTATGTAAAGCGATTTTCGTGAATGATTAAGCCGATATCAATTTTGCCTTCAATTAATGCATTTTCGATTTCGTTAAATACCATTTCCTTTTTTTTCGTTAGCTGAGGATATGCAATCCCTAATAAGAAATTGGCAGTGGTGTACTTTCCAGGGATTCCGACGGTAAGCATTGAGCTTTGGGCATCGAGCATGGTAGTAATATGGTCTAAATTTTCTTGTCTACAGATTAACAAAGGCCCCACACCAAAGCCTAAGGCACTACCCGCACTTAATAATGCATATTTATCGATCACATAAGCAAACGCGTGAAAACTAAGTTTGGTAATATCCAACTTGCCGTCCAATGCTTTTTGATTTAGGGTTTCTACATCATCAAAAGAAACGTCGAATGTTAAGCCCTCGGTATCTATTTTATGGTGAATTAAAGCATCGAAAATAAAGGTATCGTTAGGGCAAGGCGAAAAACCTAAAGTTAGATTCATAAGGTAAGATATTTAATTAACCACTCGTTTAAATTTTTTATAGCCAGTGCTATTTTCCAGTTATCTCTATTTCTTTGCTCTATATAATTGGAAATGCTTCTAATCTGCAAAACAGGAATATTGAAGTGTTCGCAGGCATAAAAAACAGCCGCACCTTCCATACTTTCGGTTTTAACATCAAATCTTTCCAACGTTTGTTGTATACTTTTGGTATTGCCGTGGACCTTATTTACAGTAATGCCTTTTACAGTGGGTAGCTCTTTAATTAAACTATTTTCTGATGTAAAAGTTGATAGATATGAGCTTTTTCCAAACCCAAGTTCATCAATGCTAATAAAATTTGTCCCATCTTCGGCACCAAGCTCAGAAAAAGTATCGGTAGTAACGTTAACCATTGCTCCAAGTGCAAGTGCTTGATCAAAACTTCCGGCAATGCCAACATTTAAAACTAAACTATAGCCTTCATTTAGCCGCTTACCTAGCTCAAATGCAGTAGCTGCTATACCCACTCCGGTAATAAGAATATCGAAATCGGGATGTTCAACAAAATTAGCATTTTGCCATCCAAAGTGCTCAAAAGTTTGAGCCAATTCTCCGTAAGTTGCTGCAACGATAAGGGTTTTTTTCATTGGTTCATTAGTTCATTTGTCTCACTCTCCACTCTCCACTCTCCACGCTCCACGCTCCACGCTCCACGCTCCACGCATTTTTGGTCAGCAATTTAGCAATAAAACAATAAACCGATTAAAACAATTAACCATTCTGTATATTTGCTTTTTATTTTTTTAACAATGATTTACATCACGCGCCGCGAAAGCTTTAATGCAGCCCACAAATTATCTAGGAACGATTGGAGCCAAGATAAAAATACCGAAGTATATGGAAAGTGTGCCAACCCAAATTGGCATGGGCATAATTATCACTTATATGTAACTGTTAAGGGAGAAGTTAACCCAGAAACCGGATTTTTGGTAGATTTGAAATGGTTAAAGCAAATTATTAACACTCACGTTATTGATAAAGTTGATCATAGAAATTTAAATTTAGATGTAGACTTTATGAAAGATAAATTAGCATCCACTGAAAATCTTGCGATTGCCATCTGGGATATTTTATCGCCCCATATTAACGATAGTAATGCACAATTGCATTGTATTAAAATTTACGAAACTGAAAATAACTTTGTAGAGTACTTTGGTTAAAATCAAATTGGATGAAGAACGACAAATACGATCACGATGATGAAATTATGGGCTATCAAAAAATAGACCGATACGACGACAAAAAAATAGAATCAGTAGCCAGACACTATAAAGATATTTTAGGAAACCTCGGAGAAAATCCCGAGCGTGAAGGTTTACTTAAAACACCCGAGCGTGTGGCAAAAGCCCTGCAATTCCTTACCCATGGATACGATATCCACCCCGAGGAAATTCTTCGTTCGGCTATGTTTAAAGAAGATTATAGCCAAATGGTAGTGGTAAAAGACATCGAGATTTTCTCTATGTGTGAACACCATATGCTACCATTTTTTGGTAAAGCGCATATCGCTTATATTCCAAACGGACATATCGTTGGTCTTAGTAAAATACCAAGAGTAGTTGATGCATTTGCTCGCAGATTACAGGTTCAGGAACGCTTAACTAACGAAATTAGAGACTGTATTCAAGACACTTTACAGCCAGCAGGAGTAGCTGTTGTAATGGAATGCAAACATTTGTGCATGGCGATGCGTGGTGTACAAAAACAGAACTCAGTAACTACAACATCGGCCTTTACCGGAGGTTTTTTAAGTAATGACAAAACTAGGGCAGAGTTTTTGAGGTTAATTACAGCAAACTTACACTAACGGGTGTTGGGCTTGGAGCAAGGAGCCCCATGCCCAAGGTAAAAAACTAAACAAACAAAGGCTAGGAACAGAGAGATAAGGACTTTAAGCTCCATGCCCCAAGCAAAAAAACTAACAAACAAAAGCTAGGAACACGAAACAAAGAATTCCAAGCCCCGTGCCCCACGCAATAACAAACAAAACAAGTAAAAAAATGAAAGCATATATTTTTCCAGGACAAGGCGCTCAATTTTCAGGGATGGGGAAAGACCTTTATGAAAACCCGTTAGCAAAAGAATTATTTGAACAAGCAAATGAAATCATTGGTTTCAGAATTAGCGACGTAATGTTTAATGGTTCAGATGAAGAACTTAAGCAAACTAACGTTACGCAACCGGCTATATTCTTACACTCGGTTATTTTGGCCAAAGTTTTGGGAGACGATTTTAAGCCAGAAATGGTAGCAGGACACTCTCTAGGTGAATTCTCGGCATTAGTTGCTGCCAATGCACTAAGTTTTGAAGATGGCCTAAAATTGGTAATATCAAGAGCTAACGCGATGCAAAAGGCATGCGAGTTACAACCTTCTACTATGGCAGCTATTTTAGGCCTTGCCGATGAGGTGGTAGAAGAAATATGTGCGAGTATAACGCATGTGGTTGTTCCGGCAAACTATAATTGCCCAGGTCAGCTCGTAATTTCAGGAAGTATTGAAGGAATTGATGAAGCTTGTGAAAAACTTACCGCTGCGGGAGCCAAAAGAGCTTTAAAATTAAATGTAGGTGGAGCATTCCACTCCCCATTAATGGAACCGGCAAAAATTGAATTACAAGAGGCGATAGAAAATACCACTATATTAACTCCAGTTTGCCCGATTTATCAAAATATAAATGCAAAACCAACTAGTGATCCAGCTACCATTAAACAGAATTTGATTGCACAATTAACTGGAGCTGTAAGGTGGACACAAACTGCAACCAACATGATTGCAGATGGTGGAACAGAATTTGTAGAAGTTGGACCAGGTAATGTATTGCAGGGGTTGATTAGAAAGGTAAGCAGAGAGGTGCAAACAAGTAGTGCAGGCAGCGTCTAGCATTAAGCGTACAGAACGCCAAACGCTTACCGCTTAACTTTTAAAAAACTAAACAGCAATAAAGTGAGTATAGGAGGTAAAATCAGGTTTTTGTTATTGATTTTTGGCATTTGCTGTATCATTACAGCATTGTCTTTAAATCATGCAATTACCCGAGCTGATCTCTTAACACATGAAGCCAACGAGCTACAAGAGAATCTCAACGAAAAAGAAAGAATAGTCCAAAATTTTCTTGCCAATCCAAGTCAGGTTAACACAGCTAAGTCTTTTGATAAAAATGGCGAGAATGCATTAAAGTTTATCGATACCTATAGACCACAAGGCATAAATCTTTTAGTATTTAAAAAAAATGCCCTTCAATTTTGGAGCTCATCTAAAATACTGCCTGCGCTTAATAAAATAAAGGAAGGCACCTCTTTTTATCCATCAAGAAATGGACAGTATGAGTTGATAAGGAAAACAGATGGAGAGTATACATTTGTTTTTTTTATTGTCCTGAAAACCCAGTTTTTAATCGAAAATCAGTATCTAAAAAATGAGATTTCGCCCGATTTATTCGCTAATCGTAGCTTAGATATAGCTGGGTTTACTGATAAAGAAATACGTAATATTTTTAGCATAAATAAAGATTATTTATTTCAGGTTAAACTGAACGATTCATATACGGGTGGTATTTATACCAATATCCAGTTATGGCTTTGGATAATTGGCATATTTGCGATTTGTTTATTCGTTAATTCGTTTTGTACATGGTTGGTTAACAATGGAGCAGTGGTGCCTGGGATGGCTATTTTAACCATTTTCTTTTGCGCATTACGCCTTTCTGACCTTCAGTTTTTTTGGCTTAATCATCAGTTTAATCTCGAAATATTTAACCCCACTATTTATGCGCAAAGTGATCTATTACCTTCGCTGGGCGATTTTCTTCTCAATATACTCGCTATAACCTGGACATGTTTATTTGTCTACACCCATCGGCAGAAACTACATGTACCCGAGTGGGCATCCCAACGTAAGTGGTTTGCTGTACTCGTTCATCTATGTTTCTTACTTATTTTATCGGCTATTGCATTGTTAATAGAGGATGTATTCTTTGGACTTATCGATAATTCCAAAATCAATTTCGACATTACCAATATCATTAACTTAAATTTTACCAGTTTTATCTGTATTCTTATTTTATGCCTAGTTTGGTTTAATATTTTCTTAACTGCTACGGTTTTTATTGAGGTAAGTAAGCAATTTAATATTAGCAATAAACAAAGGACTATTTTATTCATCGTCAGTCTATCTGCCTATTTTATCTATAAGGTAATCGACGATTTCAATGTATACTTTCTAGTATATGCCCTATTTATTTTTGTCATTTGTTGGAACAATTATATGCAGAATAGGAGATTTTATATCAGCGTATACGCAATCCTATTCTTCTGTATGGCGTTTCTTACCGCCTTAAAGTATATCAAATTTATCGATATAAAAGAGCGTTCGGTAAGGAAGGGAATTGCTCAGAAATTGAGACGAACGGATGAGCCAAAAGTGATTAGTTCGATAACGAGTTTTGAAAATAAAATTTCAAGAGATTCTTTAATCGTCGACTATTTTAAACATCCTCAACGAACACAATCCTTCCAAATACATAACTATATCACCAAAAACTACCTCGATGGCTATCTTTCTCGCTATGAGTATAAAATATTTGAATACAATAACATTGATTCGACTTTTCAAGACGAAAATAATATACCGCTGTCCAATTATAGGTCATTAGTTCTTACTGGGGCGTTAAAAATTCAGGATTCAGACTATTTTTATCGCATTAACGATACTTTTGGCTTCCAAAAATATTTTGGAATTATCCCCATTTTCGATATGGAGAATATTATAGGGTTTATGGTAATTGAACTTACCTCACAACCTTATGATTATAATATTAATTTTCCTGAACTTTTGATAGATGGGACGTTAAAAAGTGACGAAGATTATAGTTCATATTCCTTTGCCTTTTATAAGGATAATAAGCTTTTTAGTCAATCGGGAAAGTATACCTATAAAACCATAAATCAATTTGAAGGTGCAATAGATATGGTTGTATTTAGAAATGAGTTTAATCCCGATTATAATCATGCTATTTATAAATCTGATAAGAACAAAACTATTGTGATTAGTAAAGAACGGATGTCGTATACCATTCGCTTGGCTACATTATCCTTTTTCTTTTTAGTATTTATTCTTTTTAGCGCGGTTCTTTATTGCCTTTTATGGCTGTTTAATACCATAAATAATCAACAATCGGGATGGTTTAATGTAAACCGATATCTGATGATTAATGCTAATAAAATTTTATATAAAACACGGATACAAGTTACCATTGTGCTTGCCGTAGTGGCTACATTGTTAATTGTTGGGTGGACCACCTTTTACTATATCAAGGATGAATATATTGGGCAACAAGAGGACGAAATAAGAGAAAAAGTACGAAAGGTGCAGTTAGCTTATGAGAAAAAATTACTCACAAATGGCTTACGAAATGATGAGCGAGCTAGATATGAATTTAATCGGTTTGCTGATGATAACGCCATTTTTTTAAATCTATATACTGCAAAGGGCGATATGTATCTTACCTCCCTGCGCAAGATGTACGAATATGGAATTCTTGGTCCAAAAATAGCACCTAAAGCATTTGTAAACCTGCATACCAACCAAAAATCTGAGTTTATTAATGCAGCCGAAAAGATAGGCAGTTTTACCTACGCAGCTGGCTATGCGCCAATTCGAAACGACAAAAATCAAACCATCGCCTACATCGGTGTACCTTATTATAGTAACGAAGCAGATTATCAGGGTAAAATAGGTTTATTTATTAATACCTTAATAAATATTTATGCACTGGTTTTTGTACTAATAGGTGTATTGGCTGTCTTTTTAGCCAATCAAATTACGCATCCCTTAACCTTTATTCAAGAAAGTATAAAGAAAACCAAGCTTGGTCAACGAAATCAACCTATTGTATGGCATAGGCAGGATGAAATTGGTTCGATGATTAAGGAGTATAATAAAATGTTAGCCGCTTTAGAGAAGAGCGCGGTTAAGCTAGCACGATCTGAAAGAGAAAGTGCATGGCGAGAAATGGCTAAACAAGTGGCACATGAGATTAAAAACCCACTTACTCCGTTAAAATTAGGTGTTCAGCTTTTGGAGAAATCGTGGAAAGAGCAAGACCCTAATTTTGAAAAAAAGTTTGCAAGTTTTAATAAGTCATTTATTGAACAGATCGATAGTTTAGCCACTATTGCTTCTGAATTCTCAAACTTTGCAAAAATGCCGGATACTAAATTAGAAAACCTCGAACTGGTTCCTATAATAGAACAGGCTATACGTGTGTTTAATTCAATAGATAATGTAGAAATTAGCATGACCAATCAGGTGAAAGGAGATTTGCTTGTATTAGGCGATAAAGACCAATTGCTACGAACCTTTAATAACCTCCTAAAAAATGCCATCGAGGCAACAGAAGGAAAAGAAAGGGGCGTGATTAGAATAAAAATTATAAACGATCAGAAGTTCGCTTTTGTAGAAGTAGAAGATAATGGAAAAGGAATAGATGAAGAGTTACAACACAAAATCTTTGTGCCAAATTTCACTACAAAATCTTCTGGTACAGGTTTAGGTTTAGCATTTGTTAAGCAAGCCATAGAAAATGCTGGTGGAACTATTCATTTTAACTCATTGCCTAATGCAGGTACTACATTTTATTTAAGTTTTCCGTTGGCAAGTATAGAAGCTTAAAGACTTTTTACCACCTAAGATACCCGAGGCACCTAAGGATCATATTTCCAGATCACCTGACTAGGGTTCTTTTTGGTGTCTAAGGTGGTGCAAATTGGGATTAAAACCTTATTTCAACGAAATCTGAGCCTTCCCCATTTCAAATCCATCACAATACAAAATAATTGAATATGTTCCTTTTATAAATTCTTTAGGATTGGTCCAATCTACATTAAAGATGGTATCGTCGTTGTTATATGAAATTTGAAGTTTGTTGCTATATTGCATTTGCTGGCCATTGGCTTCAAAAAAATCATTATCATTTGCAATTAAGTTTCCTGCCGGATCGAAAACTCTTAAGAATACTTTCCTAAAATTTTTTTCTGCGAGCTCATTCGAAGCAATGGTGAAATTGATAACAAATTTATTAGCCGCATTGGCTTTAGTTACCAAAATAAGTTTCCCATTGCTCTTCACTTTATACGCAGAAATACCGATGTTGCTTGTTTTTAGGGCTTCACCAACTTTTACTTTTGCATTTAAATTTTCAGTTTGCTTTTCAAGCTCTTCAGCTTTTTGGGTAATTACCTCGGTTGCATTTTTTAAACTATCACGCTCCGACTTTAAATAAGAATTTTCCTTTTCCAAACGTGTAATTTGATCGTTGTAGTTTTTTACAAACTCTTTTAGGGACGTAATTTGTTTTTGTGCCTCATCTAAATCACCCTGTGTTAACTTTCCCTTTTGTAATGCAGTTCTAAGTTCAGCTATCTTATCTCTAGCTAACTGTTGTTCTTCCTGTAATTTATCACTTAACGTAAGATTTAGCGAGTTAACTTTATCTAACTCTGCCTCAATTTTTTCGACCTCGAGGTTTAAACGGTCTTTCTCAGTGCTCACGGTTACAAAACGACTACTCTGTTGCTTATCTTTAAAATATAAGTAAGCGTTTATTCCCAAAAGGGCAGCAATAACGATGATTAAAAAATAAACTTTGTTTCGATCAACCTTATTTACAGGATCCTGTTCTTGCATATTTGAATTTTTTATTGGGCAAAATTAAAGCTCAATACTATAAAATTTTATAAGTTACAACTGCTAACTTAATATAAAAAAGCGAGAAGTGTAAAAAATGTAGCACTTTTGTATCAAAATTTTAAAATTCCCGTTTAATATTAACGTTCATTCTGAACACAATTGTACGTTAACTAAATAATATCTAAACTACTAATGATCAAAAGTACCCTTTTCACTTTTTTATTCTCTTTTACCCTCCTAAATATAACTTTTGCTCAAAATAAAGAAATAATCCCACCGAAACGCGAATTTAGAGGGGTATGGGTTGCTACCGTAACCAATATCGATTGGCCTTCAAAACCCGGCCTATCTGTTGATCAGCAAAAACAAGAGTTAATTGGGATTTTAGAACAACATAAGCAAACTGGGATAAATGCAATAATGCTGCAAATTAGGCCTACCGCCGATGCATTGTACGCAAAATCAAGAGAGCTCTGGAGCCACTGGCTAATGGGAAAACAAGGCTTGGCACCTGCATCAGGGTATGATCCACTTGAGTTTGCTGTAAATGAAGCTCATTTTAGGGGGATGGAATTGCATGCTTGGTTTAACCCATATCGGGCCACGATGAGCGCAAGAACAGTTACCAGCCCAGATCATATTACCAAAAAGCGGCCTGAATTATTTTACACCTATGGCGGACAAAAACTCTTTGATCCAGGGTTGCCCGAAGTGAGGGCTTACATAGTTCAGGTAATTTTAGATGTAGTTAAAGGATACGATATTGATGGCGTTCATTTCGATGATTATTTTTATCCCTATCGAATAGCTGGACAAAAAATTATTGATCAGGCCACTTTTGCAAAATACCCAAACGGGTTTACAAATATTGAAGATTGGCGTCGAAATAATGTTGATCTTTTAGTGAAAATGGTAAATGATAGCGTGCACCATTACAAAAAACACATCAAGTTTGGCGTCAGTCCTTTTGGGATTTGGAAAAACTTTCGTGAAGATACACTGGGCTCTAAAACAAATGGCTTATCGAATTACCATGAATTGTATGCCGACTCTAGAAAATGGATTAAAGAAGGCTGGGTAGATTATATTAACCCACAGATCTATTTTACCTTTAGTAGAGCTGTTGCACCTTTTGGCGTGCTGTTAGATTGGTGGGGCAATAACACCTTTGGCAGGCATTTGTATATTGGCCAAGCAGCCTATCTGGTACACAGCCCTTATGCAAAAGGCGAAGCTGCTTGGGGCGTTTTTAGTGAAATTCCAAATCAAATTAGGGCCATTAGAAATAATGGAAGGGCTCAAGGAAGTATTTTCTTCAGCTCAAAATCACTCTCAACTGTTGCAAAGAGCTTAACCGATTCATTAAGGAATAATTTTTATAAGTACCCTGCTTTACCTCCACAAATGCCTTGGCTTGATGAAATAGTGCCGAATGAGCCACAACAGTTTAGTGCCGAAGCTAAAAATGATGGAATTCACCTAAAATGGGTTAAACCTTTAAAAGCAACGGATGGGGAAACAGCCTCAGGCTATGTAGTGTATCGCTTTAATGAGGGAGAAAAACCCAGTACCATCAACCCGAAAAACATTGTCAAAATTAGCTTTGAAGACTTCCCTTTTTATTTAGATACAACCGTAGAAAAGGGGGGGAGATATACCTATGTAATTACGGCACTCGATCGATTAAAGAACGAGAGTGAAGGAAGTTTGCCTGTTGGTGTTATGGCAAAATAGTAGGAATTATTAAACCACATAGAAACATAGAACACATAGCCAAACGTATATAAACTATGTGCACTATGTTTCTATGTGGTTAGTTACCCCATTCCCTAAAGAACTATTTCTCAGGTACCAAAACCAAACGGATATAATTATCTCCGCTTAAATAGTGTTGAGCAGCTTCCTTACTGCTTGCCACTGTTACCTTGTTTAACCTCTCCTTATTACTTAAGAGTAGATTAATATCGTCGGCATACTTTAAACGGGTGCTTAAATAATTTAACCAATATCCATTATTGCGCAAGCTAAGTTCTTCTTGTCTTTGCTCTTCTGATTTAAACTTTTTAAGATCCTCTTCTGTTGCGCCATTTTGTTTAAATGAGTTTACCTCATCTAGTGCAGCGGCAATAAGTTTCTCTACGTTCGCTTTCGAGCAATTAAAAGAAATGGTGAAATAATAGTGCCCAACAGGGTATTTTTCGACACTTAAGCCTACATTTGGACTATAAACCCCACTCTCTTTCTCACGTAAGCGTTCTAAAATTTTAATTTCTAACGCGCTTTTTAAGGCATCTAATTGTACATTATTTTCAGCGTTATACGTATAATCTCCATGTAAAAACAATTGAACAGTTGCTTTATCCTCTAAGCCCCTAGCCACCGTCTTGCTTACTTTTCCTTTTGGTGGATATACACCATTGTCGACAAAATTTTCGTTTCTGTTAAGTGAAGGTAAGCTAGCTAAATAGGTAGCAATAAAAGGTTTGATTTTTTCTACGTCAAAATTACCAACAAAAACAAAGGTTTGTCCACTTGCATCAGCAAAACGATCTTTGTAAAAAGCATATGCCTTGTCTAAATTTATTTTATCTAAATCACTTAATGTAGTTGGCATGCCACGTTTGTGGTAATTTGCTAAAACCGCCTGTACGGTGTCGGCATATACACTGGTCGGATTAGCATCTTTATTCCCCAAAATCACCTTCATATCGCTGATGTTCTTATTAAAAATTTCAGCGTCTTTACGTGGATTGGTTGCATAGGCATAAATTAACTGAAAAGCACTTTCTAAATCTTTAGGTGCAGCACTTCCAGAAAAACCTTGGTACTCATTATTGATATATGATCCCGCATTTGCTGTATTTCCAGCTAAATACTTGTTTAGTTGCGTCGGATTAAAATCGCCAACACCACTTTGGGCGATGATACTTGAATTTTCGGCCGATAGGAAATCAGTGTTATTTGCTAAAGACGACCCGCCCTTGCCAAAAGAGGTAAAAATAATCTGATCGTTTTTAAAATCCGTTGGCTTTAAAACCACCTTAACGCCATTACTTAGGGTAAGGGTTGTAATTCCTATTTTATCATTTTTAGTTTCTGCAGTAATTTTACCAGCTGTTGGTAATTTAGCAATTAGGGGTTTATCTACACGATCATCTACATATGCCACAACGCCTTTACCTGCATTTTGAAGCGCATTTAATAATTCTGCTTCACTTGGCAAATTAGCTTTATCTTTTTCTGGAGCCTGAATTACAACTACTTGGTTGTTTTTGGTGATATATGTTTTAGCCGCCTCATTTACTTCAGCAAGGCTGATGCTTTCAAGGTCTTTTTTTGTTAGCTCATACGAATAATCGATAGATGGCATGCTGGTGCCTTCTAAAAAGTGATTTAAATATTTTTGCACAAAAGTAGAAGAAGAAGTTTTATCCTTTTCTTTGAAACGTTTCTCGTTACTAGCTGCAATATTCTTTTTTGCAGCATCGAACTCGGACGCTACAAACCCGAACTTACTCATACGTTCTGCTTCAGCTACTGCTGCGGTTAAGGCACCTTTTACACTTGCGCCATCTTTTGCAACAGCCACAACTGTAAATGCATCATAACCCCATACTAAACCACCTTGATAGGGGCCATAAGCACCTTGTGCAAATAAGAATGGTGCATTTCCTTTTTGTGTAATTTCTTGTATGCGTGCTCCAAACATGCTGTTAATCATGTTATTAACCAAACTCTTTCTAAAATCAGCAGTGGTTTTAATGGTCGACCCTTTTTGACGGTAAATTACTTGCGCCACATTATATGGTTGCTCGGCATCGGTTACAATCTTAACCATTGGAGCAGCATTATCTGGCATGGTATAATTAACTCGAGGTTTTGGATTTTTAGGATTGGTTAAACCAGAGAAATTTTCAATAATTAATTTCTCAACTTCGTTTACATCAAAATCACCAACAGCAATTACCGATTGAAGATTTGGACGATACCAATCGCTATAAAATGAACGAATTTTATCGTGTGTAAAGTTGTTTAAGATTTCTACTTTTCCAATAGGAATACGATTTGCATATCTAGAATTAGCCAATAATAAGGGTAATAATTGATTGCTCATTCTTTGTTGAGCATTTTTTCCACGTTGACGATCTTCTTCAACAATAACACCACGTTCACTATCAATATCGGCTCCATTCATGCTCACTTTACCAGCCCAATTGGATAATATTTTAAATGCTGTTTTAAATACCAATGCGCTATCTGTTGGGATAGGCAGTTGATATACGGTTTGATTAAAACCAGTATATGCATTTAAATCGGCACCAAAACGTACACCCGCTTTCTGCAAATAATTTATGATTTCATTTTTTGGAAAATCTTTGGTTCCATTAAAGGCCATGTGTTCAGTAAAGTGGGCTAAGCCTAATTGCGCATCGTCTTCCATTAATGATCCAATTCTATTGGCCAAGTATAATTCGGCTCTATTTTTTGGCTCTACATTCTTTTTAATATAATAAACCAAACCATTGGGTAGCTTCCCAATTTTTACCGTTGGGTCTAAGGGTATGGTTGTTCCTACACTTGCTTTAGCTACAGTTTTTGGTTGAACTGCTTTTTGTTGTGCTAAAGCAGAAGTTGAAAATAGGATTGTTGCCAATCCCCAAATTAAGATGTGTTTCTTCATAAATTTATGTTGTTTTTCTTATCGATTAGATACTTTAAATGGAAATTTGTTTCAAAATATGATCATTGGATTAAACTTTAATAATAATATTCTTCTTGTACATCACCCAAAGAATAACATAAAAGAAAAGTACAACGAAAATCGCATAGGCTAATGAGGCATTAATTGGAGAAAAATAAGGTGTAAAAAACGTTTGATTGAACCACGTTAATGCACCAGGTTTGTCGCCATTTTCTTGCTCTATTTTAATCATGTTGAGCAGTCGGGGAAGTAAGCCAGAAACGAAAAATACGGTAATTGCATTAACACCGTACACCACAAAGGGCTTTGTAAATCGGTTATAATGATTAACATCAATAATCCAATACGATAGGGTTAAAATTAGTGTGGCCAAGCCCCCGGTATACAATACATAAGAACTTGTCCATAGCGCCTTGTTAATTGGGAATTGTAAATCCCAAAGCAGACCTAAACCTACTGCAGCTATGCCAGTAGAGAACAACCAAGCCATTTTAGTGCCTACTTCAACATCTTTTCGTTTTAAGTAAATCCCAACCAAAATTCCAAATAAGCCTGTTGCAATGGCAGGTAAAGTGCTTAAAATGCCTTCTGGATCCCAAGTTTTGGCCGATTTCCATAAATGAGCTTCAGTTAAGATGGTTCGATCTAACCATGCGCCTAAATTGGTCTCTTTTTCTAGATTGGCATAACCAACACCAGGTACTGGAACAAAAGTCATCAACAACCAATAGCCAAATAAGATAAGGATAAAGGTTCTGTAGATATTTTTTGTGGATAGTTTCAAAAATAAGATTGAAGCAATAAAAAATACAACACCAATTCGCTGCAAAACACCAGGGATGCGAACCTGTTCAATTGCATTCATAAAATCAAAATCCTTAAAATTTCGGGGGAAGAAAGCAAGGATAAAACCTAATCCAAAAAGGATAAAACCTCTTTTAAAGGCTTTAGTTATGGTTTTTGTATGGCTTGCTGGATCTTCCTTCTTACTACCCATAGCATAGGCGATAGAAACACCAACAATAAATAAGAAAAAAGGGAAAACCAAATCAGTAGGTGTACACCCATTCCATTCGGCATGTTCTAATGGCGAATAAATATGACCCCAACTTCCTGGGTTATTTACTAAAATCATGGCGGCTACGGTTAAGCCACGAAAAAAATCGAGTGATAAGAGACGTTTATTCATATAATTATTTTTTTGTTTGGCGTGTTGCGATAAGCGTTTTGGTCGCTTAACGCCGTACGCTTGCCGCTTTAACTAAAACTTATATCTCACAAAAGCTTCCATAGCTTCATAATCAGCCATACCTAAGCTATCGTATGCTTTTGCAGTTTCTCGATTTCTGTCTTCCGCTCGTTGCCAAAATTCTCTGGCATCATCGCCTGGAAAAACAGCCCTGTCTTTTTGAGACTGGTGTTTAAAAATTGCAAATTTTTTGCGTTCAACTTCTTGTGGACTAAGCGGCACTGCCATTTCGATTTCATGTGTTTCAAATTCTAGCCACGCTCCTCTATATAGCCATAACCAACAATCTTTTATCCAGCTTTCGGTTTTCTCTAAACGTTTAAGCGCTTGTAAGACAATATTAAAGCATACAATGTGTGTTCCATGTGGGTCTTCAAAATCGCCAGCAGCAAAAATTTGATGAGGTTTAATTTTTTGTAGCAACTCCATTGTAAGTAGTATGTCGGCCTCAGTAACAGGATTTTTTTGGTTTTTGCCGCTCTCATAAAAAGGTAAAGCCATAAAATGAATGTGGTCATCAGCTAAACCACAATACCGAGCTCCTGCAATTGCTTCTCCCTTTCTAATTAATCCTTTTACAGTTTGTATTTCAGGAGTGTCGACTTGATTTGGTCGTTTCTGCTCCATAAACGCCCGCATATTGTGATACATCGCTTTCATTTCGGGTACGCCCAAGCCAATCTTCTCTGAAAAATCGATATTAAATTCTACAAATCTTAAGGCATCATCGTCCCAAACAGCGGTATTGCCAGAAGTTTGATAGGCTACATGTACATCATGTTTTTGATCAACTAAGCGAATAAAAGTTCCTCCCATCGAAATTACATCATCATCAGGATGAGGAGAGAAAATAACCACCCTTTTTTTCGAAGGCTCTGCTCTTTCGGGGCGTTGACTATCGTCGGCATTTGGTTTGCCACCAGGCCACCCAGTTATGGTATGTTGTAATTTATTAAAGATGTGAATATTTATATTATAAACAGGCCCCTTTTCGAGCGCTAATTGCGCCATCCCATTGTTATTGAAATCGTCTTCAGTTAACTTTAAGATTGGCTTATTTAACTTATTAGCAAGCCAAATAACTGCTTTTCGAGTTAACCTATCTGTCCAAATACAATCTTTAACTAACCAAGGTGTATCAAAACGGGTTAATAAAGATGCTGCGTCTTCGTCTAAAATAAACTCTACATGATCAGATAGTTGTAAATAGGTTGCAGGCACTTCGCTAGACATCTCACCTTCGACTGCTTTCTTTATAATTGGGGCTTTCTTCTGATTCCAGGCCATTAATACAATCTCCCGGGCTTTGAAAATGGTTCCAATGCCCATGGTAATGGCTTTGGTGGGTACGCGAGATTTACCACCAAAATCTCTTGCTGCATCCCTTCGTGTCAGATCGTCGAGCGTAACTAGTCGAGTACCAGAGTTAGGTGCCGACCCAGGCTCGTTAAATCCGATGTGTCCCGTACGTCCAATTCCTAGAATTTGCATATCAAGCCCCCCAACTTCCTCTATTTTTTGCTCATAGGCTAAGCAAAAAGCAGGTATATCTTCTAACTTCAATGTTCCATCTGGGATATGGATGTTTTCTCTTATGATATCGATATGATCAAATAAATTTTCGTTCATAAAAGATACATAGCTCTGCGCTGCGGTAGGCTGCATCGGGAAATACTCGTCTAGATTAAAGGTGATTACGTTTTTAAAACTTAATCCTTCTTCTTGATGTAAACGAACTAACTCGGCATAAACTGCAATTGGCGTGGCTCCGGTAGCTAAACCTAGCACAGCTTTTAAATTGTCCTTTTGCTTGTCTTCGATAATTTTCGCAATGCGATGAGCAACACTAATTGAAGCATCTTTTGGGTTTTTAAAAACAGTAACAGGGAGTTTCTCAAACCTCGTTTCCTCTAAAAGATTTAATCTTGCCATTTTCTTGTATTTTGGATATCGGGAAGAAGTAAATATAAGAGGTATTTTTATTTTTTGAACAAAAATTAAATACTGGGCCAAAAGCATGGGGCACGAAGCTTGGAACACTCAGCGCCCAACGCTTCACGCAAAACAAATTTCTTTATCTTTGTTCTTAACTAATCCAACTATCTGTGAATCCAAACATCAACAAGCTTTATCAAATTGCCAAAAAGCAGGAACGAAAAATTATCGGACTAATGTCGGGTACTTCATTAGATGGACTTGATATTGCATTATGCAGATGTAAAGGTGCAGGCCCAGATACAAAAGTGGAGGTGCTAAATTTTATTACCATGCCTTATGAAGCAGATTTTAGGGCCGATGTGAAAAGTATTTTTGCAAGAAAGGATGCCGATTTAGAAAAGGTATGTTTACTAAATGAAGCGATTGCGATAAAACATGCTAAATTAATTTTAGCAGCATTAAAGCAATGGGATATTTCGTCAGATGAAATAGATTTAATTGCCAGTCACGGTCAAACCATTTTCCATGCACCAAAAATCCTTCATGGTAAGGCAAACTATCCAAATGCTACTTTACAAATTGGCGATGGCGATCACTTAGCGGTGCACACTGGGATTATTACAATTGTCGATTTTAGGCAAAAGCACCTCGCTGCAGGTGGCGAAGGCGCACCTTTAGCAGTTTATGGCGATTACCTTGTGTTTTCTAAACAGGGTGAAGATCGAATTATGTTAAACATTGGTGGAATTGCTAATTTTACTTTTTTGCCAGCCGATAAAGATGCTGCAAAAGTGTTTTCAACCGATGTTGGCCCCGGTAACACCATAATGGATCAGTTTATACAGCACAACTACCCAGGGTTGTTTTTTGATGAACATGCCGAAAAAGCCAAAAAAGGCAATTTGAATAGCGCTTTGCTAGCTGTTTTGCTCAAAAATGATTTTTTTGAAGCTGAGTTTCCTAAAACTACGGGTCCTGAGTTATTTAATTTAGAATATTTAACTAATGCGCAACAAAAAAGCAATACAACTCACCTCAGTAATGAAGATGTATTAGCAACCCTTTGCCATTTTACAGCTGAAGGGATTATTAATGCAGTAAGATCTACTTTAACAGTAACTTTATCGCCGAAAATTTATATGAGCGGTGGGGGAATGCATAATCCGCTATTGGTCGAATTATTAAAAGCAGGTTTACCAAGTAGTGCATTTAGTACTACAGATGAACTCGAAATTAACCCAGATGCAAAAGAAGCTGTGCTTTTTGCTTTGCTTGCCAATGAAACTGTGGCCGGCTCACCTATTCATTTTGGTGAGCGTGAAGGCGTGCCATCGGTTTGCATGGGCAAAATTTGTTTGCCGAGCTAAAAATAATATTAAATCTCTACAAAATCTCTAACCCCTTTGTCTGATAATCCAATAGTTTATCATGATCTGGATCGAGTTCAGTAACTAGATAACTAATATGTTCCAAACCTGCCACTTTTAATTTTAACGTAATATCTAATTTCTCAGAAATACACAAAACGGCCGTTTTTTTCGACGAGCTGATCATTGTTTTCTTTAATTGATTAATTTCCCAGTCGGTATCTGTTAAGCCATTGGTAGGGTGAATGGCGCTAATTCCCATTAAGCATAAATCAGCATTAATTTCGGCAAGCTGACTAATTACTTGTCCGCCATATGTAATTTGAGAATTTTTAGAAAACAATCCCCCAATTAAAATTACTTCTATTTTTCGGTACTTGGCAAGCTCTACGGCAACGAGTGGACTTATGGTAAAAAAAGTAGCATTTAGGTTTTCGGGCAATTGCTTTACCATTTCAATAATGGTGGTACCGCCACCGGTTAGAACAAACATCCCATCTTTAATTAAAGGCAACGCTTTTTTTGCTAAATTAATTTTAGTGTCTTTCGCATAAACCGTGCTATCATCGAAAGTAGAATGATATGATTTAGACAATGCGCCGCCATGTACCTTATATAATAGGTTATCGTCAGACATTTCTTGAAGGTCGCGTCTAATTGTATCTTCAGAAACATTAAGCAATTGAACTAAATCTGAAGTTAATACTCTGTTATGCAGGTTTATCTGACGCATTACAAAGTCGTGTCGTTCTTTTTTAAGCATATTTATAGCTGTTTGGAATACTAATATAGCGAAAAAAAATTATTATGCAGGTATTTGCAGGTTTTTGCAATAAAAATTTGCAGGCTAGTTGTAAAATAGTTGTTTAATTTCTTTTTTTACTGAAAAACATTTACCATATTTACTTCGCATTTGATAATTTGCGTATTCGTGCGTGTTTAATCAGGGCAAAAACAATCAACAAACAAAACAAAATTATTAACCAAATTGGCGTTTATGAAAAAAAAACTACTCATGCTGTTTTTGGGCGGGTTTATGCTAGCGATGCAAACGTTTGCGCAGCAAGTCACGGTTATTGGAAGAGTAACCTCAGCTGAAGACGGGCAGCCCATTCCAGGTGCTTCAGTAAAAATTAAAGGTACAACCGTATCTGTTCAAACAGCTCCGGCGGGCACATATTCTATCCGGTCTAAAGCAGGAGATGTGCTTCAATTTTCTTATTTAGGCTATGCAATGGTAGAGCGTACAGTAGGTACTTCAAATACTATTAACGTAGTGCTTAAAGAAGACCAAAGTACCTTAAAAGAGGTAACTATTACTACAGCCTATAGTGTAGAAAGGGATAAGAAAAGTTTGGGCTATTCTACAGCAACCGTAAAAGGTGATGAAGTTACCGCCACGGGTAGAGAAAACTTTGTAAATGGTTTAGCGGGTAGGGTGCCAGGTTTATCCATTAACCCAACAAGTGGAGACCCGGGTGCTTCTTCTCAAATTGTACTAAGAGGTATTGTATCGCTAAGTGGCGATAATCAGCCGCTTATGGTGTTAGATGGGGTGCCGATTGATAACTCAGTTACCAATCAAATTAACACAACCATACAAGGAACAAACCGAAATCAAGATTATACGAATAGAGCATCGGATATTAATCCAGCTGATATTGAAAGCTATACCATCTTGAAAGGTCCAGAAGCAACAGCTTTATATGGTAACTTAGGGGCAAATGGTGCAATTGTAATTACCACAAAGAAAGCAAAAGCTGGTAAGGCTTCAGTTTCTTATAATGGGTCATTGCGTATAGAAACCGTTAATAATGCGCCAGAAGTGCAAACGGTTTATGCTCAAGGAGGAGCAAATGGTGTTTATGCTGGTAATTCAGGTTTGTTTTTTGGACCGAAGTACGCAGAAGGATTACCTATTTACGATAATATTGGAAATTTCTTCGATGTAGGTAGAAGGCTAACAAATAACCTCGTTTTCGAAGGAGGTAAAGAGTCGTTCACCTATCGTTGGTCTAATGAGTTTACCGATTATGATGGCTCGATACCAGAAACAAAGTACAAACGTTTTGTAACTTCGTTGGTAGGTACAGCAGCATTATCTGAGAAAATCAAATTAACAACACGTTTTAGCTATACCAATGCGTACAATCGTAAATCAAATAAGGGTGTAGCAGGGTATTTGATGAATTTATTAACCTATCCATCACGTTTCGACGTAAGAAATTGGATAACGCCTACGGGGCAGCGTGTACTTACCACGGCCGACATATATAACGAGGTAGATAATCCATTTTGGGAAGTGAACAAGAATTTATCAGACGATAAAACGAACACGATCTATTTAAATACCAATTTAAATTATAAGCCAAATAAATGGTTAACCATTAATGCAGTTTTGGGTGCTAACGTATCTAACACAGGTGGTCAGCTTGTTTATCACCCCCAATCATTTAGAGGTTCTGGATCGGCAACCGCACAAACTGGTGGAGTGATCTACACCTCTAGAGATTTTATTAAGATATTTAATGGACAGATAACGGCAAGTGCAAGGCATAACTTTGGTAAGTTTACCAACACGTATGTTATAGGTGCAAATGCCGACGATTATCATAGAACGATTAATTCTGATCGTGGTTCTGCTTTCTTTGACCCTGATTTTTATAGCATTAACAATACGTTGCCTACTACCAGAAATGCAATGCTTTATATTGCGCAACGTAGAAATGCAGGTGCATTTGCGCAAGCAATTTTAGGGTATGACAGAGTTCTTTATTTAACCTTATCGGGTAGGGTAGATGCCGCATCACGTATGATGCCAAACAATCCATACTTTGCGTATCCATCGGCAAGTTTGGCCTTTAACTTCACCGAGTTAGAAGCCGTTAAAAAATTAGAGTGGTTAAGCAGTGGTAAACTTAGAAGCTCATTCGGCTTAACCGGTAAAGAACCGTATAAATTTTATGCGTTGGCTACACGGTTAGGTACAGTTACCACAAGTGGTGGTGGTTTTACGCGTGATTTAGCGGCGGGAGGTAATCCTGACTTAGTTCCTGAACAAACCTTCGATTTTGAGGTGGGTACAGAGTTAGGTTTCTTAAAAGATAGAATTTCGATCGATGCAACCTATTATACCAGAGAAAGTCGTAAACAAATTATTTCACCACGTATTAGTTATGCTACAGGTGCAGTAATTAGAATTATGAACGGTGGTGTAGTTCGCAATAAAGGGGTAGAGATACAGTTAAAGGGCTCGCCAATTCGTAAACCAGACCTTAGTTGGGATATGACTTTTAACTTTACGCATAATAAAGGTGTTGTAGAATCTATCGCAGATGATCTACCGGAATTTTATGATTCGGATACCTGGATTGCAAACGGCGCGCGTTCTTCTGCAACCATAGGTTCGAGTACGCTAGCGTTAGCAGGATGGGTTAATGAGAAAAATAATAAAGGAGAGCTATTGATTAGTCCACAATCAGGGATGCCTCTTTTAAAAAGTTCGTCCGATTTTGTTAATATTGCAGATAGAGCACCTAAATTTACGTTAGGTTTTGTGAACAGTTTTAGGTACAAAGAGCTAACATTATCGTTCTTATTCGATTATAGAAATGGTGGCGACGTGTACAATCAAACGCAATACGAATTGTATAGAAGAGGTTTAAGTGTTAAAACTTTAGATCGTGAGCAACCGCGTATTATTAACGGTGTACTTAAAGATGGTTTAGAGAATACAGCTAACCCAACCAAAAACAACATCATGATTACGCCTTACCTTAATACGAACTACTATATCAGTACCACCGGTAGTTTAGCGCCAGAGCAATTTGTAGAGCGCGACATAAAATCGTTACGATTAAGAGATGTTACCATTGGTTACGATCTTCCGCAAAAATTTACGGCTAGAACTAAGTTTCTTTCAAGTTTAGGAATGTATGTTACGTTAACAGATGTGTTCTTATTAACTAATTATTCGGGTACGGATCCAGATACGAATGGAAATAACCCTGCTACTGGAGGTTCTGGTGGTTACGGTATCGACTATGGCAGCATGGGTCGCCCGTTAGGGGTTAACATTGGCTTAAGAGTTAGGTTATAAATTGAATTAAAGATTTGAAATATGAAATGTATTAGAATAATATGCCTTATTGCACTGCTATTTTCGGCAAGTGGATGTAAAAAATGGCTAGACGTAAATACCGACCCTGCTACACCGCAAACTGCTAAAGCAGAGTTCTATTTGGCGCCAATTATTGCGCGTATGGCGATGTCTACCGCTCAAGATTATAGAGATGCGCAATTTAAGTTTACGCAGGGAATTATGGCACAAACCACCTTAAATGAATACGAACGTCAAGGTTTTACGCCAAATGACGTTGGCGCAATGATGTGGAGATTTGTTTATATCGACGCAGGGTTAAACCTAGAAGACATGTTAACAAAAGGAGAAGAGCAAGGTGCATTTGGCCTGGTTGGAATTGGTTATGCCATTAAAGCTTGGGGTTTTCAGTTTTTAACTGACTCTCATGGTCCGATTATCTTAGACGAAGCTTATAAAGATCAGTTAACCTTTAAATACCAAGATCAACCAGAGGTGTATGCTAAAGTTAGAGAATGGTGTCAATTGGCTTTAGTTAATTTAGATAAGACAGATGTAGGCGACTATAGCACGATCTTAAGAAATAACGATTTTCTTTTCCAGGGCGATAAAGCAAAATGGAAAAAATTTGTGTACGCAGTTTTAGCACAACAATATAGTCACTTAACCAACAAAGCAGAATTTGCTAACAATTATGCAGATAGTGTGGTAAAATATACTAACTTAAGTTTCGCTTCGGCAGCTGAAGATGCTGCGATTAGCTTTAATGGCAATACTTCTGCCGATGCTAATCCGAACAGTGTTTTAGGAGGTTATTTGGGTGCTACTACAACAGGAAGAGTTGGGCAACCCATTGTTAACTATTTAACAGGCGGTGTGAGAGGGGTTCCTCCAACAAGTCCAACTTCTTCTATCGATCCACGTTTAACGCGGATGATTAATCCGATGGTAACGCCTACCGTTCCTGCAACCAATGGTGTGTATAGAGGTGTAATTGCGACTAAAGGTGATGCCCCTACCACTAAAACTATTCCTAGCGTGTATGGTACTGCTGTAAATACAGCAGCTGCACCTTATCCTGGAAAGTATCTTTTTGGGCAAGGAACTGGTACGGTAGATAAGCCAAGATTTCCTTTATTTAGTTATGCTCAAATGCAGTTTGCCAAGTCTGAAGCTTTATTCTTAAAAGGAGATAAAGCAGGTGCCTATACCGCTTATCGCAATGGTATTACAGGGCATATGGATTTTGTGAATTTATATGGTAGAAATGGTGTAATTGTAGCGCCAGTAATCACTACTGCAGAGATTACTGCCTATATGACTTCTAGTGAGGTGGCTCAAAACGCAGGTGATTTAACCCTGGCCGATATTATGGGACAGAAATACATTGCACAATGGGGATGGGCTGGTCAAGAACAATGGTGTGATATGCGTAAGTATCATTATGACCCATTGATTTTTAAGCAATTTAAGCCCTTAGAGCCTGCCGAGTTTTTCCCGGCTACAGCTGGTAAGTATGCGTATAGAATTAGACCAAGATTTAATTCTGAGTATTTATGGAATAGAGCTGAATTGGAGAGATTAGGTGCGTATAACAGTGATTATACCACAAAAGAGACATGGTTCACGCTACCTTAACCCACAAAATTGAAAATTATGAAGATTTTTTCGAAACTATCAATAGTAGCCCTTATAGCAATTTTGCTATTTAATGGATGCAAAAAGAATGCAATAAATTATTCGGACTTTGAATATGTAAGTCCAGATCAAGCAAGAATTAAAGTAAATTACAACGTAGCCTTTCGTAATGATCCATTTGTACAGATAAAAGTAAATGGAGTAAGGGTTAGTGGTACCAACGTAATTACTCGATTTCCGTTCCCAGGTGGCGGACTTAATACCAATGGTGGAAACACTGGCGATTATTTGCCCGTTACGCCAGGAAATACAGAAGTTTCCATATCTATTCCAAAAAGAGGAACAAATATAGATTCAGTCGAAATATACAAAACTACCATGACTACGGCTGCAGGTAAACATTATTCACTTCATGTTGCAGATACATTAGCTACAAAAGGATTGCCAGTAGAAGAAGATATTTCTTATCCTGATTCAGGTATTGTTAAATTCAGGTTCACTAACTTAATGCCTAACGTACCAGCGGTAGATTTATACATTGGTAGCGTATTGATAATGCCAAACATTGCATTTATGGCAATAAGTGCGCCTTTTACTTTGCCAATTTCGCAAGTTAATGTTTCGAGCACATGGGCAATTAGACCAGCTGGTGCGGCGCCTACCTCTACTGCGTTAGCTACGTATAATAGCGCAAGTACACTTTTAAGTAAAAGGGTATATACTGTGTTTGCTACTGGTTATTCTGGTTTCCCTAGTACAGGGACTGATAAACGAAGACCTTTCGTTTCTTTTTACTATGTAAAGTAGATTGAGCAAATTAGATTTTGAAAGGTTGGCAATATTCGTATTGCCAACCTTTTTTGTATTTTTGCACTTCATACATATTATATACTATGGCAGATTTCACACTTACTCCAGAAAGCTGGGAGAGAGTTAAGATTAAATTTTTAAGAAAATACCGCGATTTGGCACAAGTTGATCTTTCTTTTGTTCCCGGACAAGAAGATAAATTGGTACAACAACTAATGAGTTTAGTAAAGAGAGATCAAAAGTATATTGAATTTACTATTCGCAAGGCACTCGCAGATTTAAATGGAAATAGATTGTAGCGTTTTGCATCTTTCTCTCGTTTAAGGTTTATAGGTTTCGAATATTTCTAAAACAATAGTTTAACACCGCCTACTTAATGTTTAGTGTTACAGGGACATAAAATAAAAAAAAGTAAAAAAAAATTGGTAATGTTAAAACTAAAGTTGATATTTGTAACGGATACAAATTTTTTGTGGTATCGAACTATATTTTGCGAACATTAATTGAATAAAAAATATTTTTTTTTAAATTATTGTTTTAAGTGTATATTCGTGCCGTGAACTAATGTTGGTTCAACAGGGATTGCTGAAAACTGTTAATAGAGTAGGCGAGAAAAAAAGAAAATAAATTTTATTAACTCTAAGATTATGAGAAAAGTTTTATTAACTGTAGTTATGGTGAGCTCTCTTCTTGCGTTTAACGCATGTAAGAAAGATGGCGAAGTAGGTCCTGCTGGTCCTGCTGGCCCTGCTGGCCCTGCTGGTGCTGCTGGTGCTGTTGGTCCTGTTGGTCCTGCAGGTGCAACTGGTGCAGCTGGCACAAAAATTCTTCCTACTACTGGCGCTCCTGCTACTACTTTAGGTGTTGCTGGTGATTACGCATTTGATGCAACCGCAAAAATCATTTACGGTCCAAAAACATCTGCGACTGTATGGCCTGCTGGCGTTTCTTTATCAGGTGCTAATGGTACTAACGGTACAAATGGTACTAACGGTACAAATGGTACTAACGGTGTAAACGGTACTAACGGTACACAATTTTTAACTGGTGCTGGTGCTCCTACTGCAGCAGTTGGTGCAACTGGTGATTTCTATTTCAACACTACTAACTCTACTTTCTACGGTCCTAAATTGGCTGATGGAACTTGGGGAACTAACGTAATGCCTTTAGGTCAAGCTTATGCTGCTAAAACTTACGTTATGACTAGAGGTTTCGAAACTATTACTGAGAAAACTCAAGTTGTAGGTGGCGTAACTGTTCCAGTTAGACAATACGGTCAGGATTTAATCCCTACTTGGTCTAACTACAATATCTTTACTTCTTATGCAGTTACTGCTAACGATTTAATTCGTATTAACCAGTATCCAGGATGGGGTGATGATAGAGAGATGATTTTCCAATTAGATCCAGTTGGTAACCCAGGAAGATTTAACACTGTTCCAAATGGTGCTGGTGTGTTAGGTGCATTCCCTTATCAAGTTGGTGCTAAATTCAGATACTCTAGAAACATAACTAATCCTACTGCTGAGTTTACTTTAACTCAAGATGATATCGATAGATTAACTGTAACTGGCGGTACTGCATTTGGTTATTTAACTTATGCAAAAGCGTTAGCTTCTACAGTTGCTTTAGGTCAGAACTTAGTATTGGCTTCAAACAAAAATGTTCAAGTTAAAACTAGTACAGTTAACTTTGCTACTCAGTATTCTGCAAGGACTTCATTTAACTTAAATTCAATTCCTAACTTCGAAAAATACAGACAAGATGGTAAAGTATTTGTGAAATACAAATATTATACTACTAACTCTGCAACTGCAGCTACGAATAACGTTCCAGTTATTCACCCAGGTGCTAACGCTGGTTGGATTGATTTAACTACTTATGCTAACTCATACGTTCCAACAGCAGCTACAGGTGGTTATGACATTACTGCAAATCCATTCACTGGTGATTTAATGGTTTCAGGTGCTGCTTTCGGTGGTGCTGCCCTTACTCTTGATGGTGCTGGTGGTAGTCAAATTGCTACTCCAATTGCTGGTGCTGGTGCAACTGTAACTACGTATACAAACGGTAACATCAGACAAAACTGGGATATCGCTTCAGGTACTGGTTTCGGTGCTGCTGCTGCTGTAACTCCAATTGGCCCACTTACATTACAAAATGGTGGTAACATTTTAGATCCTGTTGCTGTAGCAAATGGTTTAGTGCCTGCTACTCCTCCAGGACCAGCTACTGCTCAATTTGTACCTCGTGGTTTTGAGACTGTTTATTACACTACTCCTGCATTAACTCAAAGTAATGATGCTGGTGTTGTAAGTCCTGCTCCAGGTAACACAGTTAATCAATCAATTAGAAATGGTGGTAAAGAAGCTACTTATTTCCAAAACACTAAATTGGTTCAAATCCAAATTTTTGTTATCCCTGGCGATGTAGTTACTACTGCTAGAGCTAAAGGTGTTAATGTTGATGACGCTAACGCGCTTCAGAAATACGTTAAATTATAATTAAAATCTTTAGAGTTAAATTATATATAATTTAATGCAAGCAGTCCCTCAATGAGGGGCTGCTTTTTTATTTTAAGCGAATTTTGTATATTTACAGATACCACAATATTTGCCATGAAACGACTAAAAGTTATATTCATTTTAACAGCTTTTGCTTTTGCAATAAGCTTTTTTTCATTTAAAGAAGACCTATTCTTGATTTCTAAGAATATGGATATTTTCGCATCACTTTATAAAGAGATTAATATTAATTATGTAGAGGATACAGATGCAGCCAACCTGATGCGTTCGGGTATCGACTCAATGCTCGAAGGTCTAGATCCTTACACAGAGTATATACCTGAATCGGAAATCGAAGAATACAAACTGAAGTATGTTAGTACTCAATACGGCGGAATAGGGGCAGGTACCGTTGTAATTGATCGTAAATTATATGTTAATGAGGTATTGGAAGGAAATCCGGCCAATAAGCAAGATGTCCGCCCCGGTGATTTAGTCGTAAGCATTAATGATATCGAAACATTTGGGAAAGACAGAAGTCAAATTAGCCAGTTGCTGCGAGGCCCAAAAGGATCTGCTGTGAAGTTAAAATTAGAAAGATCAGGTACAATCCTAGATAAAGTAGTAATTAGAGAAGAGATTAAACAAACGAATGTGAGTTATTCGGGTATGCTCGATAATCAGATTGGCTATATCAAATTAGATAAGTTCTTAGAAAATTCTGGGCAAGAAGTTAAAGATGCACTGATTGCAATTAATAAACAACAACCTAAGGGTCTTATTCTCGACTTAAGGAATAATGGGGGTGGTATTTTGCAAGAAGCCGTTAAGATTGTTAATCTTTTTGTAGAAGAAAACTTATTAGTTGTAATACAAAAGGGACGAAATCCAGCAAAAACGGTTAGTTATAAATCTGTTGCAAAACCTATAGCTTTAGCATTGCCATTAGTGATTTTAATTAATGGGTCTTCAGCATCAGCCTCTGAAATTGTTGCGGGAGCGTTACAAGATTTAGATAGAGCAGTTATTATTGGTCAGCGGAGTTATGGTAAAGGCCTAGTTCAACAAACATTTAATCTGCCTTATAATAGTTTGGTTAAAATTACTGTAGCAAAATACTATACGCCATCAGGCCGATGCATACAGGCTTTAAATTATGCACATAAAGATCAAAATGGAACAGCCGAAAAATTCGCTGATTCGGTAATGAAGGCTTTTTCTACCAAAGGTGGAAGAACGGTGTACAACGGAAATGGTATTTATCCAGATATCTTGGTTCCAACATCATCTTATAGCGAAATAACGCAAAAGTTAGCAGCAAACAATTTATTTTTTAATTACGCAAATCAATATAAAGCAGCACACAAAGAAATAGGTGATGTGAAGGCTTTTCGATTAAGTGATTTGGATTATCAAGCATTTTTAGCTTCGATAAAAGGTAAAGATTATAATTATATAGCAAATACAGAGAAATTATTAGACAGGTTAGGAGTTGAAGCTGAAAAGGAAAATCGATTGGCGAATGTGAAGGCTGATCTTGAAACTTTACGAGAAAAATTGCTTTTGTCTAAAAGTAAAGAACTTGATAATCATAAACAAGAAGTTAAACAGGTGCTCGAGACACAAATCATAGGAAGATATTATTTCGATAAAGGAAAAATTGAACAAGCTTTTCAATACGATCAGGATATAAAACGAGCAAAGACACTCTTTGCAGCTACACCTCAAATTTTAGCAATATTGAAAGGCGATGGAGCATATAAAGTTATCGGCACTCCGAAAAAGAGCGGGAGCGAAGCAAATTGAGAGGGCTTGTACAGAACAATAAACTAGAAATTAAGTTGTTACGCAGCTAAATCAAACCCCTTAGAAGATTATAGCTAGAAGTGTTAAAAAATGTTAAAACGTAAACAATTAGTAATCAGTAAATTGAGACTATTTATTGTTTTCTAATTTTGTTTTTAACATCCTTTTAACCATATTTATACATTAAACAACAATTAACTAACTAATAACTAACCTAAATTTATTAATTTATGAAAAAACTTGTACTAAGTTTATTTCTCGTTCTATGGGTTGCAGTTTATGCAATGGCCCAAGATAGAACAGTTACTGGTACGGTTACATCGAAGGAGGATGGATTGCCACTTCCTGGAGTAGCTGTTAGAGTAAAAGGTAACCTAGCCGGTTCCATTACAGATGGAAATGGTAAATACACAATTAAAGTTCAATCGGCCGCTACGGTATTAGAATTTTCATCTATCGGTTTTACATTACAAAGCAGAACAGTTGGAGCGAGCAATGTGATTAACATTGTCTTAGTGGAAGACGCAACAACCTTAGGAGAGGTTGTAATTACGGGTGCTTATGGAACTACTCAAACTCCAAGATCATCAACTACCAATCTTCAGAACGTATCTGGCGATAAACTTAACCCAATCAGAAGCAATAACGTGAATAACGCTTTAGCAGGTAAGGTTGCGGGTGTTCAAGTTAGAAGTCAGTCGGCGGCTACACTTGGTAGAAATACTGAGGTAAGATTAAGAGGTGGTAATGGTTTTGGTGGTGGTGTTGGCGCACTTTATGTGATAGATGGCACAATTTTACCAAATGCTGATGATATCAACTTAGATGATATAGAAAATGTTTCTGTATTGCAAGGTCCGGCGGCAGCTGCCCTTTTGGGTTCACAAGGTGCTAACGGTGCGATTATCATCACTACTAAAAAAGGTAGACCAAGTGCTGGTGCTGGTATTACGGTAAATTTAGGAGCTACATTTGAAGATCCTTATGTTTTACCAAATTACCAAAATTCTTACGCAGGTGGTGCAAGCGCTAGCTTGATTAAGTACAACTGGAAAGCAAATGATCCAATTGAATGGAAAGCTTTAGACGGTAAATATTATCATGATTATAGTGATGATACTTCATGGGGTCCTCGTATGGTAGGTCAAGAATATATTCCTTGGTATGCTTGGTACGCAGGAACACCTTATTCGTATAAAACTACAGCATTAGTAGCTCAGCCGGATAACGCTAAAGACTATTACAATACTGGAGTTGCTTTAAATAACTCAATTACCTATAGTACTGGTAATGACAGGTCTAACTTTAAAATGACCTACAATAACCAGTACACAAAAGGCTTGATCCCTGAAAGTAACTTGGCTAAAAACACTTTACAATTGGTGGGTAATTACGATATCAATAAACACTTTACAGTTGGGGCAAACATTAATTATGTTAAAACTGTTTTGAATGGTAATATTGATGACCGTTATTCGAACTTAGGAAGTGGTGCATTTAATCAGTGGTTCCACAGAAACTTGGATATGAACATCATCAAAGAATTACGTGGTTTAACAACTCCTGGTATAGCTCCTGGAAGTGAGCTATTGAACAGCTGGAATCACATGAATCCAAATGCTTATGATCCAGCAGATCCACATGGGTTTTTTCAAAGTCACTATTGGTACAACATGTTCTCGTTTGCTGATTATGAGACAAGTTTAAACCAAAGAGATCGTTTGTACGGAAACATTTCATTAACGTATAAAGTAAATAAAGACTTAAAGTTTACAGGTACTTATCGTAAACAACAAAATACGTTTTTCACAGATGATAAAACCTACAGCATCTTAGAACGTAGTGGTGGTTCAACAGGTACTAAAGCTAGTTATGCTATGATTAATTCTTATTCGAACAGAGAGAATTACGAACTTGTGGGTAACTATGTAAAACAAATTAAAGATTTTAGTCTTAACGCAAACTTAGGATCAGACTTCTTTGTTGGAAAGGTTAGCAGTATCAATGCAAACACCAATGGTGGTTTAAGTATTCCCGATTTATTTGTAATAAGTAACTCGTTAGATGCTCCAACAGTAAATAACCCTAACAACAGTACAATTTACGATAGTGAGAAATATAGAGCGATATTTGCAACTGCAAACATTGGTTATAAAAACTTGATTTTTATTGACGGTACTATTCGTAACGACTGGTTCTCTACATTGCCTCCAAAACACAATGATGTTTTATCTAAATCAGTAGGTATGTCATTTGTTTTCAGTGATTTACTTCCTGCTAGTATTAAAGGAAGCTGGTTATCTGAAGCGAAGTTAAGAGCTGGATGGGGTGAAGTGCCACAAGCATTAGGTACATTCGACTATCCAGGTTCTGCTTATACGGTGGAAGCACTTAAATGGAATGGCAACTTGTTAATGTCTACACCAAATACATTGGTTGATGAGGAGATTAGAGGTGCGGTTCAAGCAAGTAGAGAGATTGGTTTAGACTTAAAATTATTTAACAGACGTTTAAATATATCTACTACCTACTGGGATAAAACTGAGGTTGGAATTCCAAGATCAGTTCCAATTAATGCAACTAGTGGATATAGCTTTGTATTAACCAATGTTGGAAGAATTAACAAAAAAGGTTTAGAGCTTCAGGTATCTGCTGATCCAGTAAGATTATCAAACTTTTCATGGAATCTTTCAGCAACTTACGCTAACTTATTAGATAATAAAGTTGTTGAGATCAGTGATAAGTACAACGTTAACACAATTACTGCAGCAAATTTATCTTTTGCATTACCTGCATTGGTACACCATAAAGGTCAACAATGGGGACAAATTTGGGGCGGTGGTATTTTGAGAAATGCTGCTGGTGTGCCAATTGTTGATGCATCAGGTCGTTTACAGAAAGATCCTGTGAATAAATATTATGGTAGTGCTGTTCCAAAGCATACTGGAGGTTTACAGAACTCGTTTACCATTTTTAAAATGTTTGATTTAAATGCGAACATCGATTATTCAATCGGCGGTAAATTCTCGTCACTTTCGAATATGTTTGGATCATCAAGTGGTTTAACTGCTCGTACTGCTGTATTGAATGATAAAGGCATGTCTGTGCGTGATGCTATTGCTGATGGTGGTGGTGTAAGAGTAGACGGTGTAAATGCAGCTGGTTTGCCAGTTACAACTTACATTCCTGCAATTACTTACTACGGAGATTTTAACACTAGAGGTTTTTATGATGACTATGTGTATGATTTAACATATGTTAAATTACGTGAGGTTTCGTTTGGCTACCGCATTCCGGTTAAGAAATTAGGTATGCAAAAATTCCTTCAATCGGCAACATTCTCAGTTATTGCTAGAAATCCTTTAATTATTTATGCAAAAACTAAAGATTTTGATCCTTCAGAGGTTTCTGGTACAGTTGGTGAGAATTCACAGTTACCTGGTACTAGAGGCTTTGGATTTAATTTAAGAGTTGGTTTTTAATTAAGGTAATTTTATTAAATGAATATTATGAAAAAGAAATTAATATATGCACTGTCATTCTCGATGTTAATCGGTGTGACTAGTTGCAACAAATTGAAAGATTTTGGTGATACCAACAATAATCCATTGGCAACAACTAAGCCAAATCCTGCGGCATTGCTAACTGGTTCATTAAGGAGTTTACCAAACTGGACGGCAGATCGTAGACCAGGATGGTATGCACAATACTTTACTGAAACGCAGTACCCTGGGGGTTCATTGTATGCATTGCCACAAATAGCACATGCTGGAAATTATAATGGCATATTGTTTGATTTACAGAACGTTGAAAATTTAAACGTGAATAAAAACATGAACAATATTGCTAGTGTTGCTAAGCAGTTTATTTTTTGGCAAATGACCGATCGTTGGGGAGATCTTCCTTACTCTGAAGCCCTAAAAGGCCAAGAAGTTCCATCTCCTAAGTACGACACACAAGAAGCAATCTATAAAGGGATGATAAAAGCGTTAACTGACGCTAATGCATCTTTTGATGCCTCTGCTATTCAAGGTGACATTATTTACGGTGGAAATGTAGCGTCGTGGAAAAGAGCAATTAACTCGTTAAGAATGTTAATGTCGATACAATTGTCTAAAAAGTATCCAACTGCGTCTGGTTATGCTGCAACCGAATTTAAAGCAGCATTGGCTGATGCCGGTGGTTATATTGCAACAAACGCACAGAATATGAAGGTTACATTTGCAGCTCCGAACTATAAAAATTTAATGTGGGGCTGGTATGATGGTCGTGGTGATGATGGGGAATCTAAGACAGTAACAGATTTGTTAACTACTTTGGGTGATGCCAGAATAAATCCTTTTGGTGGTAGTTCACATACTGGTGGAGCTGCTACTTCAAATGTGGGTGTACCTTACGGTTTAAGTGAAGCGAATGTGAGAACTTTTATTAGTGCAACTCCAAACTGGGCTCGTATTTTAAGAGGTGATTTAAGAGTAGAAAGTAGTCCGATTTATCTTGTTACTGCTGCACAAACAGCGTTAGCTAGAGCAGAGGCTGTAAATTTAGGATGGACAACTGAAAATCTTAATTCAGTGTATGAGCAAGGAATTGCTTTATCTCACGAGCAGTGGGGTTTAGCAGCACCAAGTCCTAGTTATTTAACTAATCCTGATGTTATTCTAGGAACAGATAATGTTAAGAAAATTGCTACTCAACAATGGATTGCTAGTTATACAGACGGGCACATGGGCTGGAACATCTGGCGTAAAACAGGTTTTCCTGTATTAACTCCTGCTCCAGCTGCGACTAATGTAACGAAGCAAATTGTTAGAAGATATACTTATGCTACTGCAGAATATACCAGTAATAATGTAAATGTAAAAGCTGCTGCAGATAGAATACCAGGTGGTGATACCCAGGATTCTAAAGTATGGTGGGATCAATAAGCTTATTTTTAATTAATTAATTTAAATTTCATATTATGAAACAAAATATATTTAAATGCTTGTTATTAGGCATTGCCTTATCGGTGACATTTAGCTCGTGTCGTGAAGATAAGTTTGTTAGCGATGACAACGAGCTGGGTGATGGTGGGAAAACCATCCTTAAGTTTCCTGATGGTCCAAGTAAAACATTATTATTTGAGGCTTTCACAAACATTAAACCTATTAATGGTTTTACGTTAACTAAAGATGTAAACAGTAATGCTGCGTTAAGCACGGCTTCATCAGTTGAGTTGATTAAAGCAGCTGTTCCAGCTGGCTATACTTTTTTACCTGATAACATTTTTACTCTTCAAACAGCAACCGCTGCAAAATATGTAAAGTCGGCAAATGGCTATACTGTTAACTTTGCTCCTGGTGATTTTAACGCAGATTTCAATATTAATTTGAATGGAGCATTATTAGATCCAACACTGAAGTATGCAGTTGCTTTTACAATTGGTAATACAGGTGGTGCAACTGTTACAGCGGGTACGCAAAAAACTATCACTGTTTTATTTACGATCTTAAATCAGTATGATGGTGTATATAGCTTTGAAGCGGGTAGTAAGGTAACTAGATACAACGACGATGGTTCTCCTACTGGAGATGCAAATATGGGGCCATTGGTTGGCGTTGCTGATAGAGCTTTCACTACGATTGATGGTAATACAGTAACTTGGAGTCCAGTTTGGGCGTCGGGTAGTGGTGTTAGTGGTGCGGATAACTTCAGATTGTATGTTGATCCAGTAACTAACCTTACTACAATGACTGCATTAGGAAATGTAAGTTTAAGGAATATTCCGGGTAAGCCTAATTTTTATGATCCAGCAACTAAAACATTCACTATAAATCTTCAGTGGGCTACTACTGCAGTTGTTGGAGGTTTTATGAATAGGGAAATGAATTTAGTGTTGAAATATAAAGGAAAGAGACCTTAATATTTAAACTTATCAAATAAGTAAAAGGAGCTCCAGTTTTGGAGCTCCTTTTGTTTTTCCTCATCCGATGGGGATTTGATAAAAACAATATTTTAACTTAAATTTAGTTATTGATAAATAAGAAGACTAAAAGATTTTACAGATGAAAACAATAAAAGGAATTTTGATAGGGCTAATGTTGTGTTTTACAGCGAATAGCTATGGGCAAGTTTATAGCACTGTAAACTCGGCAAGTAAGAATGCAATTAATTCGAAAGAAAGCTTGGCAGAAGTTGAGGGCGAGGCGTATTTGAATAAGGATTTTCAAAAAGCATTTGTAAGATTTGCGAATAGCCAAACTTCACTTTACGAGATAAAATATGACCAGGTAGCCGACGAGGTAGTTGTAAAAGGTGACAAAGAACAGGAATTGGCATTTAACGAAACAGTACTTGAGTTTAAATTTCAAGATAGTAAGCGTGTTTTCAGAAATGGTTTCTCTCCTGAAGGCAAAAGCACCGAACGTTCATTTTATGAGGTTCTTTTTGATGGTAAGGTAAAATACTTAAAAAAGATTCACAAATCAATTATCGAGGCAAAAGGCTATAATACGGTAACAAGGAAAATCCTTGAAGATGTTAAGTATTATATTGTTTTGGCAGATAGTAAATTACAGCCGGTAAAGAATAATGAAAAAAGCATTTTGGCCGTTTTAGCTAAGCCAGAATTAAGTGCTTATGTTAAAACCAACAAGCTTAATCTGAAGAATGATGAAGACGTAGCTAAATTATTAGCGTATAATGATTCGTTATAGACTATATAGCATGTAAACGCACTTTTAAGCCATCCATGTTCGAGTTTAGCTGCAATTGGCAGGCTAACCTCGAATTTGGTAAAAGATCAGGTAGGGTATCTAACATGGCATATTCATCATCTGTCATTTCGTTGAGTTTTTCTTCACCTTCCATTACATCCACACAGCAGGTGGCACATAAAGCCATCCCACCGCAGGTAGCTAAAATATCGTATTCGCTCGCCTTTAAAAACTCCATTAGGCTTAAGCCCATATCGGTTGGAGCGGTTAATTCGCTAATGTTTCCTTCTCTATCCTCAATTTGTATCGAAATGTCGTTTGCTTCCATATTTAAAATTCTGTTACACCATTAACGGTAGTGTATTTCATGGTGTATTTAATACCTGGATTCATGTATTGGTAAGCGCTGTGGCTCATTAAGGCTGCTTCATGAAATCCACACAAAATTAGCTTTAATTTATTGGTATACGTATTAATATCGCCTATGGCGTAAATACCAGGTATATTTGTGCTGTAATCGTCTGTGTTTACTTCAATGGCGCTTTTACTTATATTAAGGTTCCATTGTTCTATAGGGCCTAATTTAGGGCTTAAACCAAATAAAGGAATTAAATGATCTGCTTCGTAAGCAGTAGTTTCCATGGTACGGTTATGAATTACTTCAACACGCTCCAATTTTCCTTCACCGGTAACGGCATTTAAGTTGCTATTTAGTACAAGGTTGATTTTTCCGCTTTCGGCCAATTCCATTACTTTGGCTACCGAATCGGGGGCGCCACGGAAACTTTCACTTCGGTGGATTAAGGTTAGTTCTGAACATACATCCGCTAAGAAAATGGTCCAATCTAAGGCAGAATCGCCTCCTCCAGCAATCACCATTTTTTGTCCACGGTATTTCTCTGGATCTAAAATCATGTAATTTACACCTCTTCCATTTTCGAACTGTTCTAAGCCAGAAACCGCAGGTTTACGAGGTTCAAAACACCCTAAACCACCTGCAATAACCACTACTTTAGCTTCGATAATTGTGCCCATGTTTGTGGTAAGCACAAAATCGGCTTCGCCACGCTTCTCTAATCCCTCAATACGTTCGCCCAAGGTGTAACCCGGATGAAAAGGTTTTGCTTGTTCAACAAGATTATCAACCAGCTCTTGCGCTAATACTGTAGGATAGCCAGGTATATCATAGATAGGTTTCTTGGGATAAATTTCTGAAAGTTGACCGCCAACCTGAGGAAGGTAATCAATTAAATGACAACGCATTTTTAATAAACCCGCTTCGAAAATCGCAAAAAGGCCAACTGGCCCGGCACCTATAATGGCTATATCTGTAGAAATCATGACTTAAAATTTGTGCAAAGTTACAAAATCGGATACACTATTTAGACATGTTCCAAACTATTTTGAAAATAAACTACAAAATTGGTAGAATTTTTAAGAAAGCATTAAGCGTATGGCATTTTGCGTCATGAACACTCATCGCAAAACGCCATACGCTATACTTTAAAATTCTTTATCTTTGCCAGTAATGAAAAACTCTTACTTCGCTTCTGATTTTCATTTAGGTGCCCCTAATTACGCCGAAAGCCGTGAAAGAGAGAATCGTATTGTACGGTGGCTTGATTTTATCACTCCTACTTGTAGCGAGCTTTTTTTGATGGGCGATATATTCGATTTTTGGTTTGAGTATAAAAAAGTGATTCCAAAAGGCTTTGTTCGTTTGCAGGGGAAATTGGCTCAAATGGCCGATAGCGGCATAAAAATCTATTTCTTTAAAGGCAATCACGATATGTGGGTTGATGATTATTTTACCAAAGAAATTGGGATTGAAATTATTAGCGATGAGCTGATCATTGAGAGAGGAGGGAAAAAATTCTTTCTGCACCATGGCGATGGCTTAGGGCCAGGCGATTCGAAGTATAAATTTTTGCGTAAGGTATTTAGGAATCCATTTTGCCAATGGTTGTTTGCCATATTACCACCAAGAATAGGGTTGTTTGTAGCAAATGGCTGGTCTGGTAAGAGTAGGATTGCCAATAATAAGAAAGAAGTTTTTAAGGGCGAAGAAAATGAGTGGTTAGCCATTTATGCAAAGGAACAGTTATTGAAAACGCATTTCGATTATTTTATTTTTGGGCATCGACATTTGCCTTTGGATATTAAATTATCCGAAAACAGCAGGTATGTAAATATTGGTGAATGGATTAATTATAATTCGTACGCTGTTTTTAATGGTGAAGAATTGAGATTGGAATATTTTTAACCTTTTTTCCTTATTTTTGCACCATGTTAGAAAAACTAGAAGCGATAAAGTTGCGTTGGGAAGATGTAGAAGAGCAGCTGAGCAATCCTGATACGATGCAGGATATGAAGCGTTTTGCAGCGTTAAATAAAGAATATAAAGATTTGGGCAAGATTGTAGATGAGTATAAGATCTACAAAAATGTGATGAGTAATATTGAGGCAAATAAGGAGATCTTGAGTACTGAAAAGGATCAAGAGATGCGAGAAATGGCTAAAGAAGAGTTAGACTTGCTATTAGCTCAACAAGAAAAAATGGAGGAAGATATTCGTTTGATGTTGATTCCTAAGGATCCAGAAGACGCAAAAAATGCGGTTTTCGAGATCAGAGGTGGAACTGGAGGTGACGAGGCAGCGCTATTTGCTGGCGATTTATACCGAATGTACAGCCGTTATTTTGAGCAAAAGGGTTGGAAAGTAGAAACCGTTGATGTAACGGAAGGTACCGCAGGGGGTTATAAAGAGGTGATTTTGAAAGTGAGTGGAGATGATGTGTATGGTCAGCTAAAATATGAATCAGGGGTACATCGTGTGCAACGGGTACCAGACACTGAAACTCAGGGAAGGGTACACACTTCTGCAGCGTCTGTTGCGGTTTTGCCAGAAGCTGAAGAAATTGATCTATATGTTAATCCTGCCGATATTGATTTGCAAACTTCACGCTCAGGTGGTGCAGGTGGGCAAAATGTAAACAAGGTAGAAACCAAGGTGCAGTTAACGCACAGGCCTTCGGGTATCGTAGTAGTTTGCCAGCAAGAGCGTTCTCAATTGGGAAATCGTGTAATTGCGATGGAAATGCTCCGTAGCAAGTTGTATGACATAGAGCTTCAGAAAAAGAATGGAGATATTGCAGCGAGACGTAAAACAATGGTATCAACTGGCGATCGGTCGGCTAAAATTAGAACCTATAACTACCCACAAGGAAGAGTTACTGATCACCGTATTGGTTTAACCTTATATAACTTAAATGGGGTGATGGACGGTGGAGTTCAAGAATTGATTGATGCCTTGCAGTTTGCAGAGAATGCAGAGAAGATGAAAGAAGGCTCTGTAGTTTAAGGACTTACAATTATTTTGAATTTTTTATTGGAAAGTTAATTAAAGACACTATATTTGCAATCCCGAAGGGGAAACGGACCGGTAGTTCAGCTGGTTAGAATGCCGCCCTGTCACGGCGGAGGTCGCGGGTTCGAGTCCCGTCCGGTCCGCAAGAATAAAAACAAAACCCGCTAAAACATTGATTTTTAGCGGGTTTTGTTTTTATTAAAACGTCATTCCAGGTTGTTAGGTAAATCCCTTATGCCGTAACAGATTGTTATTTAGGATGTTGTGTCGCGGTTTGGGTTCGATTCCCGTTCACCTTTGACGTTTTTCAGAAGGTCTTCATCGACCTGATCGTCTTTTTGCCCTTCAAGATCCCTAAACGTCTTATTCACTATTATCTTTACAATGAGATTGACCAGCTTACTCGCATTTTCTGATAAAGCTTCACCATCATCGTGTACTGTTTCTATTTCATCAGACATCAAATTTATTATATCTTATAATTTTGGGCTACTTAGTCGTAACGAGTTCAGGATAACAGATATCGAGCTAAAACTCATGGCCAATGCAGCGATCATCAGAGAAAGTAGAATCCCATTCACGGTATAAAGGTAAAACTCGACTTTTTAATTATTTTGGCTGATTAAACATATAACGTGCAATCTTCCAAGTGCCATTTTCATTTCTCATCAAGAAAAATTCCCTGTTCAATTCTTCAGTTTTTTGACCGTTGGCATGTATCAGTTGTGTTCCGTTTGATTGTGTGCGAACAAAGGCTATGCTATCATCCAATGATACAATTTCTTCCAACTTGAAAGTTACATTAAGCTTAATTGCTTTAAAGACATTCTCATAAGCCATTGTAAGTTCTGATGTTCCAGTTGCTGTTGGCAGTCCTGTTGGCATAAAAATACCGTCTGCTGTATATTGACCAACAGCTTGCTCTGCACTTGATTTGTTCAGTGCATCAAAGTAAATGCTCAATGATTTTCCTATTGCAGTTTTTGTTATTTGATTTTCCATCGCTGTCGATTTTTTTGATTTAGAAATATTTGAATTGTCTTTTTGCTGTTTTGTTTCGTTTTGGCAGGCAGCTAAGGCTAATAGCAGCACAACCGATGTGATCATCTTTCTCATAATACCATGCTTTAGTTTTTGTGTTGGTTGAGGACATTTTTAGCTTCTTCAAGCGTTACAGTTTTACTCAATGCTCCAAACTCATGGAGATCGCCGAATACTTCCATGCGGATAGATTGATTGATACCACCGATATGCAATGGTTCAAAGCCGCTGTCGGTAATGAGTTCCTCTATTTGTTTATTGCTGTTGGTACTGTCGGACGCATAGAAAAGTACTTTTCTTTCTGGCTCTGCAAATGCATCTCCCGACAGAGAACCAGCTCCCAATGTTCCGAAAGCCTTGATAAAACTTGCATCATTTGGTGTCAATGCAAGGAGAATTTGGCCAGCAGAAGCATCTTTATCAATAATCTTTTTGAAACCTCCGTTGCCGTCAGGGGCAATAGGGTTAGAAACATCTACAATTATTTTGCCCTTCAGTTCTGTTGCATATTGTCCTAAAAATTCTTTGATCTTGTCAAAGTAAATGGCTGGAATAACCACATCGGCATTGCGAATAGCATTAGATATCTCTTCGGCAGTTGCTAAACTACCCAACTCTTCAGCAAGATGTTTTGCTTTTTCAATTTCTCTGGAAGATAGAATAACCTGGCGGTTGCCTTTTACAAGATTGGCAGCAATAGCTTTACCAATATTTCCTAAGCCTATAACAGCTACTTTTGTTTTTTGATTTACAGTATTCATCGCTTTATGTTTTTAAAATCTGTTTGTCGATATTGACAATACAAAGTTGCGATGAAACATCAACCTACACCTATAAGGTATAATAAGAAATACCCTTAATGTAGTTTAAGGGTTAAGCTATTTTTTAAATCGTTCATTCTTTATCTTACTTAGAAACTCGGGGGTTATACCCAGATAGGAAGCTATCTGAGTATTGGGCAGCCTGTTGGCTAAATGAGGGTATTGATTAATGAAACTTTCATACCTTTCTAATGCGGTGGCACTAACCGTTTGCAGTAACCTCTCTTGAAGTTCGATATATTTGTTCTCTATAATTACACGGAAGTTTCTATCAAACTTTGGATAGTTCGTATACAAATACCACAAATCCCCTTTGGATATTTGCAATACTACCGACGGCTCAATGGCTTCTATAAAGAGTTTTGAAGGTTGTTCCTTGTGCAGACTGCCAATATCCGAGATCCAATCGTCTTCGGTAGCAAAAGCAAGATTGTGTTCAACGCCTTTATCATCTACACCATATATTTTGAAGCAGCCACTTTGAACATAGGTAAAATACTTGCACACATCTCCTTCCTGCAAAAGGAACTGTCTTCGTTTGATTTTCCTTTCCGTCAATCGGCCTGTCAAAGCATGTATCTCCTCTACATCCAAAGGGAGATATTTTTTAAAATGGTTGATTATGTTTTCCAAAACAATAGTTGCTCTAATTAATATTTAAATATACACACGAGAACACTATGATTATAACAAAGTCTCATCCATTACAACCAAGAGGTCTAATTTTTAAGTACTATAAGTTAAAGGATAAATTAGTCAACTTTGACAATGGGCAATTGAACGAAGAACGGTAAACAGCACTTATAGAAAAACATTATCAAAGGTCGAGATTCACCATCTTTTTATTTTGATCATCTGCGCAAACCCTTTTTCTTCTTATCATTGGTTGGTTTACCACATGGGAATTTATTGGGAATATAATCTGATAAGAGTACGTCAATCTTCTCGCTTCCATCAACGGATTTGTCAAGATCAATGTTGCCTATAAACGTCAAAAGTGGCACTAAGGGTTCGATTGTAGACCCGTTCAGCCCGCAAAGTAAAACTTTAGAACACTCAAAATCCTGTAATCATTAATTACAGGATTTTTTGTTTTACGGCCTTTGGTTTTTTCTTATGAGCACACATAATGGCATGCCAACAGGATATCGTAATCCTACTTAAGATAGTAGCCATAGAAGATATAACTCCCTTTACAACAGCCAGTATTCCTATAAAATTTTTGTGACTCCCTCTACTTTTTCCTAACTTTATCTAAATGCTTAATTTATAGTTATTATAATAGCTTCATTACCAAACCAAATTATATACTGATGAAAAATTTTATTGTACTCGTATTAATTTCGATCATAACCGTTATTAACGTGCAAGCCCAGTCTACTATAAATGGTGCCTGGAAACTAACCAATGGCGAAAATCAACATCAACTTTTTTTTCAGAACGGTTTCTTTTTCCACACCATCCATAAGGGGAATCAATTTGTGATGACTAGAGGCGGTAATTTCGAAATTAAAGGTAATGCGCTAAATGTTTCAGTGCTGTTTAATAGTGCCGATTCATCAGAAGTAAATCAAAAGCGTTCTATACCCTTTTCAATAGATAAAAACCTGCTCTCTTTAACTATGGGTGAGGGCAATACTAAATTTGAAAGAGTAGACAACGGGCAGGCTCCACTTGCAGGGGTATGGCATATTACAGGGAGGATGGGCGATGATGGCAAAATAACTGCTATACATCAAACAGGTACCAGGCAAACCTATAAATTGCTTACCGCTACAAAGTTTCAATGGGTAGCTATTGATCCGGGCAAGAAACAATTCTCGGGCACAGGTGGTGGTGCCTATACGTTTAAAGATGGTAAGTACACCGAAAATATCGAGTTTTTTAGTCGCGATAATACTCGAGTGGGCGCATCCTTGGTTTTTGATGGCAAACTCGAAGATAGTAAGTGGCATCATAGCGGTTTGAGCAGTAAAGGCGCTAAAATATATGAGGTCTGGAGTACTCAATAGCTCGAATTTCTCTAAAATAAGTTATATTTTATCCACTTCTAAAATGATATAAAAAAATAGGCATATTTGCTTTATATTTCACGATAGTAGCACCCATGTTTAGTAAGGAAGAATATATAAACAGAAGATCTCGATTAAAGAGTAATTTCGATACTGGGATTTTACTTTTTTTAGGAAACGAAGAAAGTCCCATAAATTTTTTTGATAACACCTATCATTTCAGACAAGACAGTAGCTTTTTGTACTATTTTGGTATCAATGCGCCGAAGCTAGCAGCAATTATCGATATCGACGAAAATAAAACTATTGTTTTTGGCGACGAAATGAGTATCGATGAGATTGTATGGATGGGTAGGCAGCAAACCCTACAAGATAAAGCCAATCAATCTGGTGTCGACTCAGTTAAATTTTCAAGCTCACTTTCAGATTACCTGCAAAGCGCACAAGATAAAAAAAGGAGAATCCATTTTCTTCCGCCTTATCGTGCCGAAAATAAAATAAAAATAGCTTCCGTATTGAAATCTGAAAAACCCTCTTTGCCCTTTATTAAGGCAGTTGTGGCTCAGCGTTCAATAAAATCTGCAGCAGAATTGGTAGAGTTAGATTTAGCATCTTCAATCTCGGCCGACATGCATTTAATTGCAATGCAGATGGCTAAACCCGGAATGAAAGAGAGCGAAATTGCAGCTACTATTCAACAAATAGCTTTAAAAGACGAAGGGAACTTAGCGTATCCGGTTATTTTAACGGTAAACGGACAAATTCTACATAATCACTTTCATGGCAACACCTTAAAAGATGGCCACTTGGTATTGAATGATTCTGGCGCTGAAACCAAAATGGGCTATGCCGGAGATTTAACGCGAACTTTTCCGGCAGGAAAGAAATTTAGTGCTATACAAAAAGAAATGTATTCGATTGTTTTAGAATCGTATCAAAAAGCTGTAGAGGCCCTAAAGCCAGGCGTAAAGTATCTCGACGTTCATTATACTGCTTGCTTAGCATTGGCTGAAGGCTTAAAGGCTCTTGGTTTAATGAAAGGCAATATGCATGATGCCGTTGAGACGGGTGCTCATGCACTGTTTTTTCAATGTGGAACGGGCCATATGATGGGACTTGATGTGCATGATATGGAAGATTTGGGAGAACAATATGTGGGTTATACTGAAGAACTTAAGAAGAATACCACTCAGTTTGGCTTAAAATCGTTACGGTTAGGAAAAGAACTCGAAACGGGATATGTTTTAACCGTAGAACCAGGGCTCTATTTTATACCCGAATTGATTGAACAATGGAAATCGACTGCTCAATTTTCTGATTTTATCAATTACGATAAAGTAGAAGATTTTAAAAACTTTGGCGGTATTCGAGTAGAAGATGATTATGTAATTACAGAGACCTCTTACCGAAAGTTAGGTAAAGAGCTAGCGATTTCAATAAATGATATTGAAGAAATTAGAGCAAAAGCATATTAATTAGTTTCTGTGTGGTAAAACTTAAAATTTAATAAGATAATGAAATTAACCTTTCTAACCCTAATTTGCTGCTTAGCATTAAACCTAAATGCGCAAGTAGTTAAAAAATTTACACGCGCAGATACCTTAAGAGGTACTTTAACAGCCGAGCGAACCTGGTGGGATGTACAGCGTTATGAATTAGCATTCGAACCTAATTTTGTAGAGAAAACCATTAGCGGATCGAATGAGATCGCTTATAAAGTGGTGAAACCAAATAATGGCAGTATAAAAATGCAAATTGATTTACAAGAGCCCTTGGTTATTGATAGCGTGCTATTTAATGGTAAAAAACGACTAGCCTTCGAAAAGAAAGAGAGTGTTTGGTACATTAAAGTACCCGCTCAAAAAATAGCAGAATTAAATAAAGTTAAAATCTATTATCAAGGTAAGGTACATCAAGCAAAAAGAGCCCCGTGGGACGGTGGTTTTATTTTTGGAGTAGATTCGCTTAAACGGCCATACATGACTGTGGCTTGCCAAGGCTTAGGCGCTTCAATTTGGTATCCAAATAAAGATCATCAAAGCGATGAGCCAAATAAAGGAGCCTCATTAACCATGACGGTACCCGATTCCTTAGTAGCCATAGGGAATGGTCGTTTGGTAGCTAAAAAAGTGAACGGTAACGGCACATCAACTTATAAATATAATGTGGTGAACCCAATTAGTAATTATTGCATTATCCCATACATTGGTAAATATGTAAACTTTAAAGAAACCTACAAGGGCGAAAAAGGGCCTTTAAGTGTAAACTATTGGGTGCTCGATTATAATTTAAACAAAGCAAAAAATTATATGCCCGATCAGGTACATAAAATGTTCAAAGCACTAGAACATTGGTTTGGTCCATATCCATTTTATGAAGATGGATATCAGTTAATAGATGCTTCACATACAGGAATGGAACATCAATCGGCCGTTTCATATGGCAACAAGTATAAATTTGGCTATGGCGGCAGGGATGCTTCTGGATATGGATGGGGATTGAAGTGGGACTTTATCATTATCCACGAAAGTGGTCATGAGTGGTTCGGAAATAACCTTACAACTAACGATTTGGCCGATATGTGGGTACACGAAGGCTTTACAAATTATAGTGAAACTTTATTTGTTGATTATCACTTTGGTGAAACTGCAGGAAATGAATATAACTATGGCATTCGAAAAGGCATCAGAAACGATAAACCCATTATTCCGGCGTATAACGTAAATGCACAAGGTAGTGGTGATATGTATCCAAAAGGTGGAAATTTATTGCATTCTATTCGTCATGGCTTAAATAATGATGTGCTTTTTAGAGGGATAATGCGGGGCCTAAATAGTCGTTTCTATCACCAAACGGTTACCTCTGCTCAAGTAGAAAACTACATTTCTACCCAAGCTAAGTTTAATTACAGTAAAGTTTTTGACCAATATTTGAGAACCACCCAAATACCGGTTCTTGAATTTTACATCGAAAATGGAAAAGTATATTATCAATACAAAAACAGTATCGAGGGCTTTAATTTACCATTGGTGCTGAAAGCAGGAAATACAATGGTGAAATTAAGTCCAACTACACGCTTACAATCATTAGCCTTAAGCCCAGCGCAAATAGCTATTCTTACTCCCGATGCCATAGAGAAGATGTATTATATTAAAGTGAAAAATACTAAAAGTTAGACTTTCTCATCGGATGAGCACCTGCATAATGCAAATGCTCATCGGATGAGAAGTAATTTTGACACTAAATCCCAGAACTTGCGATTACTATCGACACCGGTCTCGCCACAATCGATCGTGTCGCTTCTTTTTTTTATTTGTGCAGTTAGATTCTCGATAGGCTTAAGTCTTACGAGTTCTTTAATGATGCCTGCAAATCGGCTCGCATATAAATGACCCCAAATCTCGATCATTAAAGATGCATCGGTTATATTTAAGGGTTTGCCAGTTAAAAGTAAATAATCTGCTTTTATTAATTTTACTAGCTCAAGTGTGTGCTTATTCAAACTCTTGCCGAGAAACGCTAAAAGCTGCCCAGAGCCATTGATGCGAATTAATTTTGGTTCAAAAAAAACGGTAACTATACAGCCATCAAGGTTATATTGCTTTTCCGTTTGCATAAGCTAATTTCATATAGTGTTTTACCTCTTCATTTATATCTTCAATGCTGTACATTCGAAGGTGATGATTGTAATCATTAGTGCCGGGCACCTGTGCGATCTTATTAAAACATAAATTCTCTGTATAAGCAATTTTAAAGGGTAGTACAATGTCAATAAAATCTTTACCTAATCGAATTACGTAGGCAAAATTTTTAGCTGCTTTAAAAGCAATCATTGTTTTAGTTGCATGTGGTTTAATTTCTCCCATTTCAATATAGCACTGAATAAAATAGAGACATAACGTAGTAGATTTCTCGCTTTTTCTTAGCATAAAATCTAAAATCGTTTGATCCGTGCAATAATGCGTTTGATTGATGTTTTTAAATTGCTGATTGCAAAAAGTACAGGTCCACATGTGGACTAAGTTAGCATATTGAAAGCTATTGAGCGAAATGGAGTTAAAAGTTCTCTGATTTAACTAAACAATTCTTGCTCGTCTCGATCGGCAACTGGTATTTTCTTTAAAAAGTCATCAAAAGCAGGGCCTTCGTTATCTGAATAGGTGCCATATGCATCGAGCATGTACCCGATATCGCCGTCTTTATCAAGTACTAAATAAAGTACTGAGCTATCTCCTGGGTCAGACATGCCTTCGAAGCGATAGCTTTTAACAATGGTTAAGTCTTCGGGGGTATATATTTTATTTAGATTAGCCGATTGCATTTTTCCGTGATCCGACATCTTTATTTCGTTGTCTTTTCCTTTACGTCTTAATTTTTCTAAAATCTGACTGAGGGTGTTCATTTCTACTGGCTGCTCCATGATCGTTAATGTTTATATATCGTAAAACAAAGGTTGGGGCAATTGGTTTTTTTATTCTCTTGAATTATGAAATATACATTGAAAACACATCTTGTTAAAAAAACCTAACAAGATGGCAACACTCAATGTCCCACTAAACGGCAAGGTCGTGAAGGGAAGAACCTCAAAAGCATTTCCAAGTGTAGATTTAACGGCAATGGTAGATTTAGCTTTTCTACTTATTACTTTTTTTATGCTGACTACCTCTTTATCAAAAATGAGTGCAATAGATATTGCAAAACCCGTACCCGTCGATGCTCTAGCTCCATACCCAGCATCAAGAACCATGACCATAGTGTTAGGGAAAAATAATCAGGCTGTACATTACATGGGAGAGGCAAAAAATGCAAAAATGAATGTTACAAGCTTAGAGTCTATTCGCACTCAAATAATAATGAATAAGTTATTGGTTCAAAGAACTCATCAAACAGCAAGAGATAAAAATATGCTGATTATTATTAAACCTACAACCACATCAGTTTACAAGAATTTTGTAGATATAATTGATGAAATGAGTATTAATTCTATTCAATCTTATGCAATTGACGACAAGTATATTTTGAATGAAGAAATATCCTTTATGAAAGCCAAAGGGATTTAATAGAGAAAATTAAAAACTAGAAGTCTGTTTTTTTGTTGATTAGGTAACTAAATGGAAATACTATGAAACAATTATTGCTATTCGCAGGGCTTTGCTTATTTACCTCATTAAGTGCTTGCAAAACAGAAGACAAAGAAATTGCAAAGGCGACGCTAAATTCGACTTCTACAAATGAAGTGATTGGAACAGTAGCATTTTTTAGCTTGGCTGATGGAAAAATAAGAATGGATTTGGAATTAAATTTCCCAACGCGAGCTGATAGCACAGTTGCTGTACACTTTCATGAACATGGCGATTGTGGTAATATGGGAGAAAACACGCATGGACATTGGAATCCAACTAATGAAAACCATGGAAAATGGGGTTCGGCGGCGTATCATTCTGGTGATATTGGGAATATTCAATTAGACAGTAAAGGCCATGCTACAATTAGTGTAACCACAGATCGCTGGAATATTATTGCAAATGATGCCAAAAATATTATTGGTAGAGGAATAATTGTACACGGTGGTACCGATGATTATACTACACAGCCAACGGGTAATTCAGGACCGAGAATAGGTTGCGGAGTTATAGAAAAAGCGCCCTGAGGCGCTTTTTCTATAACTTAAATGCAGATTTAACTTTATCTACAAAATCTAATTTTTCCCAGGTAAATAACTCAACCGTTACTACTTTCTCGTCACCATTTGGCGTTCTAAAGGTTTTAGTTACCGTTTCTGGTTTGCGGCCCATATGCCCATAAGCAGCAGTTTCGCTATAAATTGGATTTCTCAATTTTAAGCGTTGTTCTATAAAGTATGGACGCATATCGAATAATTCTTCAACGATTTTTGCAATTTCGCCATCGGTCTTATTCACTTTTCCTGTGCCATAAGTGTTTATATAGATACCCATTGGTTTTGCTACGCCGATTGCATAAGATACTTGCACCAAAATCTCATCAGCTACGCCAGCTGCAACTAGGTTTTTTGCAATATGACGGGTAGCATAAGCGGCACTACGATCTACTTTACTTGGATCTTTGCCAGAAAATGCACCGCCCCCGTGAGCCCCTTTACCACCGTAGGTATCTACAATGATCTTTCTGCCCGTTAAACCAGTGTCGCCATGTGGCCCACCGATTACGAATTTGCCAGTTGGGTTAATATGGTATTCTATTTTATCATTAAACAAGTGTGCATACTGCGGATTGTTTTTAATGATACGAGGGATAAGAATGTTAACTAAATCTTGTTTAATTTTAGCCAACATAACGGCTTCTTCATCAAAATCATCATGCTGTGTAGAAATTACAATAGCATCGATGCGAACAGGTTTGTTATTATCGTCATATTCTAAGGTAACCTGCGATTTTGCATCTGGTCTTAAATAGGAGATTTCTTTGTTTTCACGTCGTAAAACAGCAAGTTCCTGTAGTAGTTTATGAGATAGATCTAAAGCCAAAGGCATAAAATCTTCCGTTTCGTTGGTAGCATAGCCAAACATCATTCCTTGATCGCCAGCGCCTTGTTCTTCTTTAGTAGTTCTGTCTACGCCTTGATTAATGTCTTGAGATTGTTCGTGTATGGCCGATAAAATGCCACAAGAATTAGCTTCAAACATATATTCGCTCTTGGTGTAGCCAATTTTTTTAATCACATCGCGAGCAATCTGTTGTACATCGAGGTACGTTTTAGATTTAACTTCACCGGCTAAGATAACCTGTCCGGTAGTAACCAGGGTTTCGCAAGCAACTTTAGATTCGGTGTCGAAAGCTAGAAAATTATCGATTAAGGCGTCTGAAATTTGATCTGCTATTTTATCTGGGTGACCCTCAGACACAGATTCTGATGTAAATAGATATGACATTTTGAATGATTAGTTTAATTAGCACTTTTTTTTACGTGGTTGCAATCCAGCTCTATTTCAGAGCATCACAAATCAGTCCACTTTTTTAATACGACAAAATTACTATAAATATTATTAATAGTCAAAAAATATCAATTATTTTGTCCTATCCTTAAAAGCAATCCATTGTCGAAATCCAATATCTTATTTATCATTAATCCCATATCAGGGGGGAAGGAAAAGAAAAAAATCCCGGCTTTGATAGATGCATACTTAGATCGTTCAAAATTTAATGCTAATTTTAGTTTTACCTCCTATATTGGTCATGCAGCAGAAATAGCTGAAGAAGCTGCAAATAAGAGTTTCGACATCATTGTTGCCGTTGGAGGCGATGGTACGATTAATGAAGTTGCAGGAAAAATTATGGGGCAACAAAAAATATTGGGAATCATACCTTTTGGATCTGGAAATGGGTTAGCGCGATCATTAAATATCCCAATCAACGTAATGAAAGCAATTAAGGTTATAAATGGTCTACATGTAGAAACCATTGATGCCGCGACGCTAAATAATAAGTATTTTTTTAATATGGCAGGAATAGGTTTCGATGCTCATATTAGTTCTGCTTTTGTAGGAAATAAAACCAGAGGGCTAAATGGCTACCTCAAGATGATCCTGAAAGAAATAAAACGGTATCGATCAGAAACCTATGAAATAACGATAGATGGGATACATTACAAAAGAACGGCCTTTATTATAAGTATCGCGAATTCATCCCAATATGGTAATGATGTGCATATCTCTCCGAAATCTTCGTTAAATGATGGTTTGTTAGAAGTTTGTATTGTAAAACCATTAGCATGGTATAAATTCCCAGTATTGGGTTATCAAATGCTAAGGGCTAAAACTCATCAATCTAAATGGGTAGAAATAATTAGTGGAAAACGGATTAGTGTTGTTAGGACGAAAGAAAATCCTATTCATATAGATGGAGAACCCTTTTTTATGGGAACAGCCATTGGAATTGAAATTATTCCGGCGGCATTAAAAGTAATTACTGCAGCGAAACAATACTTAAAATAAAAATCCGTGGCAAAAGACAAGAAGAAAATAATCAACGATTTTGGTGGCATAATGTATTCTACCGATCCTTCATTTGTGTACGAAGATCATCAAACGGAAAGCGAAGAGCCTATAAACAACTCACAGCAAGATTTAAGGGTAACCCTCGATCGAAAGAACAGAGGCGGAAAAGCCGTAACCCTGGTTACTGGATACCAAGGTAATGATGAAAATTTGCAGGTGTTGGCTAAATTTTTAAAAAGCAAATGCGGTGTAGGTGGTGCAGCTAAAGATGGAGAAATATTAATTCAAGGCGATTTTAGAGATAAGGTCATTTTACTGCTCCAAAAAGAAGGCTATAAAGTAAAAAAATCTGGCGGTTAAATTATTGCATAATTATTTCACTATCAATATATTACATGTTAGTGTATTTGCCACAATAAGTAAATTTTTTCTATAAAATACCTGTTTTTTGCATTTATATCTGCTTAACTTTGCAGCGTACAAAATCAAATATATGAACAGTGTGAATGTTAATGGCCTAGGTAATCTACGTGCTAAAACCGTTAAATATCAACTAAGCGTAGCCGATTTAGTTGAAGAAGCCTTAAAAAATGGTGAAGGGACACTAGCCGATTCTGGAGCGCTTGCTGTTGATACAGGAAAGTTTACAGGTCGCTCGCCAAAAGATAGATTTATTGTTTGTGATGAAGTAACCGAAAATGTGGTTTGGTGGGGCGATATTAATATTAAATTTACACCTCAACATTTCGATGCATTATTTGAAAAAGTTGCTAATCATTTAAGTGAAAAGCAAATCTATGTACGTGATGGATATGCCTGTGCAAGTGAAGGATATAAAACTAGTATCCGTATAATTACCGAGAATGCTTTTCAAAACCTATTCGCAAATAATCTTTTTTTAAGATATGCTAACGATGAAGTGCCTGATCAAACGGAATGGACTATCATTGCTGCGCCTTCTTTTAATGCCGACCCAAAAATTGATGGTACACGTCAGGGTAATTTCTCTATTCTAAACTTCACAAAGAAGATTATTCTAATTGGTGGCACAGCATATACTGGTGAAATAAAAAAGGGAATTTTCTCTGTTTTAAACTTTGTTTTACCTACTCAAAAAAACACACTATCCATGCACTGTTCTGCCAATGTGGGCAAGGAGGGCGATACAGCTATATTTTTCGGATTATCGGGTACTGGAAAAACAACCCTATCTGCCGATCCAGAACGTGGGCTAATTGGTGATGATGAGCATGGTTGGAGCGATACTGAGATTTTTAATTTTGAAGGTGGATGCTATGCAAAATGCGTAGATCTTACTAAGGAAAAGGAACCACAGATTTTTAATGCCATTAAGTTTGGATCTCTTTTAGAGAATATCAACTACTACCCAGGTACAAAAACGGTAGATTTTTCGAATATAGAAAAAACTGAAAATACGAGAGTAGCTTACCCAATACACTATATCGATAATGCGGTTTCGCCATCTGTTTCGGGCATTCCAAAAAACATATTCTTTTTAACTGCCGATGCTTGCGGAGTTTTACCTCCAATTTCTAAACTAACACCCGGCCAGGCCATGTTCCATTTCATTTCGGGCTATACGGCAAAGGTTGCTGGTACAGAGGCAGGGATTACAGAACCCCAGTTAACATTCTCTGCTTGCTTTGGAAAAGCATTTTTACCATTACATCCTGCTAAGTACGCTAAATTATTAGGAGATAAAATGCAAAAGCATAAAGTAAATGTTTGGTTGGTTAATACCGGATGGAGCGGTGGAGCCTATGGAGTTGGACAACGAATGAAACTGAGTTATACCCGAGCAATGATTACAGCAGCGTTAAAAGGGAGCTTGGTCAATGCTGATTTTATAGAACATCCAGTGTTTGGTCTGCTTATGCCTACAAGCTGTACGGGTGTGCCATCAGAAATATTAGACCCAAGAAACACTTGGTTAGATAAAAATGCATACGATGCAAAGGCAAACGAACTAGCCTTGGCATTTCTAAATAATTACAAACAATTTGAGGAGTTTTCGACAGAAGAAATCCAAAAAGCACTACCCAAAGTTGTAGAAAACATACTTTAATGCATTTTTTTTGCTTAAAATTTGGTTTTAATTAATTTTTTAGTTTTAATTGTGAAAGATTGTCTCGACAAAAGGCAATCTTTTTTAGTTATACACCATTGGCTATTTTAAAAATGAGTGTTAACGTAACGAATTAATTGTGTAACGATTATTTAATTTGTAATTTAAAATCAATTTATAAATTTGTTACCGCAACATTAAGAATTTAAAATCGTTGTGTGTATTACTATAATATTTAAATATTTTACTAAATTTAAAAACAAGTACTAAAAACTAAAAAACTAAAAAAAAATGGCAAACGCACCAAAACCAACAACACCAAAAAAAGAGAGCTCTACTGCATCTAATTTATTTGCAACGCTCGTAATTCCAATTTGTATCCTTATCGGGATAGCTTTATTCATTTTTGTATTGGGTAGACCAGGGAACTTTAGCATTCCAGAAGAAGTAGTGAAGAACAACAGTACAGTTTCATTAGCATTTTATAATGATGATACGCACAGCTTTTTACCACACCCAGGTAACTATGGTGGTATGGCTTACAAAGGTGGTTTCATCGTTCCAATTCTAATGGGTATGCTTTTAATGGTATTCGTATTTTCAATTGAGCGTTTAATTGTAATCGGGAAAGCAACAGGTAAAGGAAGCTTAGATGCTTTTGTTAAAAAAATCCAATCACTATTAGCTTCAGGTAATATTTCTGCTGCTGCTGCTGAGTGTGATAAACAAGAAGGTTCTGTAGCAAACGTAATCAAGTCTGGTTTAAAGAAATATAGCGAAATGGAAGTTGAGCAAAATATGGATACAGACCAAAAATGTTTAGCTATTCAAAAAGATATCGAAGAGGCAACTTCATTAGAAATGCCAATGTTAGAGCAAAACTTAACGATTATCGCTACATTGGTATCAGTAGGTACGTTAATGGGTCTATTAGGTACGGTAACGGGTATGATTAAAGCGTTTGGTGGTTTGGCCAACTCTGGTGCACCAGATCAAGCGGCATTAGCAACAGGTATTTCTGAGGCTTTGATTAATACAGCTACTGGTATCGGTACATCAACCGTTGCGATTATCATGTATAACATCTTAACTTCAAAAATTGATAAGTTAACTTATGCTATTGATGAAGCAGGTTTTAGCATCATCCAAACTTACGCTAGTACACATAAATAAAAATTATTTTAATTTTTTTTTGCCGGCTTTATGGAAAACCGGAAGAATTAACATCATTAATTAAAATATTATAATTTTTATATTATGCCTAGAGTAAAAGTTCCAAGAAAGAGTACGGCAGTAGATATGACTGCGATGTGCGATGTGGCATTCTTGTTGTTAACTTTCTTTATTTTAACGGCAACTTCTCGTCAACCTGATCCTTTGGAAGTGAAAATTCCAACGTCGACGGTTGTGTTTAAAGTGCCAGATAAAGACTTAACAATTTTAACGATTGGTAAAGGGAAAGTTTTCATCGAGATTATCGGTCAAGATGTGAAAAAGTTAACGCTACAAAAAATGGCTGAGTTATATGGTACGTCATTTACATCAGATCAATATAAGCGTTTTGGAGTTTTGTCATCATTTGGCGTGCCAATGAATCAATTGTCTAGCTTCATTAGTATGAGTGGCGAGCAACGTGCTAAATACCCTGCCACCGGTATTCCGACTGATTCTACCAGAAATGGTGAATTGTTTAGATGGATTGAACAAGCAAGAAGAGCTACTGGAGAATTACACCAAGTAGATATGCGTATCAGTATTAAAGGAGATGCAAAAGAAGAATACAAAACAGTTAGAACAATTGTAGACGTTCTTCAAAGACAAAAAGTTAACAAATTTAGTTTAATCACATCAGCGGAAGTTGTTGCTAAATAATAAACGATGGCAGAATTAGATACCTCCAGCGGGGGCGGCAAAGGTGGTAAAGTAAGAAGTAAAAAACAGTCTACGCGCGTTGATTTAACCGCGATGGTAGATTTGGCCTTCTTGTTGATTACCTTCTTTATGCTCACCACATCTTTATCAAAACCGCTTGCAATGGATATTGCTAAGCCTGATAAGGATGAGAAAAATGAAGACAATAAGTTAGAAGTTAAGCAGTCTCAAACCATGACCATTTTGTTAGGTAAAAATGACCGAATAATGTGGTATATGGGACTGATAGGAGAATCGGCGCCTACAATCGAAGGTTTTACTGGCATCAGAAAGTCATTGCTAGAGAATAAAGCGAAAGTTAAGAGCGCTACAGGGAAAGACATTATGGTGATTGTAAAACCGACTGATGGTGCGAACTACCAGAATTTTGTAGACATCATGGACGAACTGAACATTACCAAAACTAACCTTACCGCTCCGGCAGTAGACGATGACCCTAAAAATCTCTTAGATAATGAAAAGAGTTTTATGAAAGAAAAGGGTCTTTTATAAATAATTAATAACACTTAAAATATTAAGCAATGTTTGGATCTAAAATAGATTTATTTAAAAAGGAATGGCTTGATGTTGTGTTTGCCAAAAAGAATAAGAGTTACGGAGCTTATGAGCTTCGTAGAGCGAATGCGGCAAATACAAGCAAATCATTACTAATTGCATCAGTGGTGTTTATTATGCTTTTCATGGCGCCAAAAATTTACGCTTTGATTGCAGGAATAATGCCTGAAAAGGAGGTTGAGAAACCAGTGGAAGTTGTGATGCAACAACCACCACCAATTGATGAAAAAGTGGAGCCACCACCACCGGTTGAGCCACCACCACCAAAAAATGACCAAGTTAAATTCCCTCCTCCAATTGTAAAACCCGATGAAGAGGTGCGCGATGAAGAACCGCCTAAGGCTGAAGATTTGAAAGTTGCTGATCCAGGTCAGAAAACAATTGAAGGTGATCCAACTGCCGATATTGTGCAGATTGCACCAGCAGGAGAAGGCCCTAAGCAAGCTAAAATTGTGGAAGATAATACGGTGTATGACCACGTAAGTATGGAAAATCCACCAATGTATCCAGGGGGTATGTCCAAATTTTACGAGTGGGTAGGGAATGCGTTAAAGTATCCTGCAATGGCAAGTGAAAACAACATTCAAGGAACAGTAAATGTATCGTTTACCGTTGAGAAGGATGGTGCTGTAACTGATGTTAAATCTGAGGGACGTAAACTTGGTTATGGAATGGAAGAAGAAGCCATTCGTATTTTGAAATCAAGTAAGCGTTGGAATCCTGGGATGCAAAACGGTAAGCCAGTACGTGTAAAATATAATATTCCACTTAAATTTACAATGCCACAATAAGCATGTTGAATTTGAATTTTTTTAAACAGAAATCGCCTCAACAGCGATTTCTGTTTATTTTAGGGATATGCATGGTTACTATTTTTATAAGCCTAGCAATTGTGCTTATTTTTTTTAGCGACATGCTAGGACTAGATCCCGAGAAGCTTCCGAAAGAATATAGAATTGCATTTGCTATATTATTAGTAGTGTATGCCGCAATACGATTTGGAAGAATAATTAAACAGAATAATCAAGATTAGATGAGGGGTTTAAGTGTTGTTTTAGTAGTCTTGTTATTTATCTCGTGTAAAGGGAATAAGAAAAATTCGATACCAGAGAGTAGAACATCAGGTAAAACCACGTTGTTGGTTGATGAATCATTTGCAAGGGTGTTGGATGATCAGATTGAAGTTTTTACCGACGATTATCCTAATGCCAAAGTAACCACCATACTCGGTAATGAAGCCAAGATTTTACCTAAGTTTTTAAATGGCGAAGAACGAATGATCATTCTTTCGCGAATGTTAAAACCTAGTGAACAAGTATATTATAAACAAAAACAAATTGCTATTTTTACCGATAGGTTTGCAATAGACGGAATAGCTTTAATTACAAATAGTGAGAATATTGATACACTGATTACGGTAAAAGAGGTTTTTGATATTTTAAAAGGCTCACCAAGTACTAAAAAACTTGTTTTTGATAATGCCAGTTCAAGTACTGTGAGGTATTTTATGGATTCGGCTAAAGTAACTACCTTACCAAAATCAGGTGTATATACATTGAACACCAATAACGATGTAATTAAGTATGTAGCTGAGCATAAGGATTATATTGGTGTGGTAGGTATTAATTGGTTGTTGAGGAATAAGGGTGACATTTTGACGTACTTGCCGAAAGTAAAAATAATGGGTGTTAAGGGCTCGAAAAGTGAAAATTATTATAAACCAACGCAAAATAGCTTAATAAATGGAGTTTACCCTTTTTTAAGAAATATTTATATCATAAATTGCGAAGGTAAAAACGGTTTAGGCACAGGATTTGCAAATTGGTTAAATAGTCCGAGAGGACAGTTAATCGTACTTAAATCTGGACTAGGTCCACATAAGATGATTTCAAGAGATTTTAATATTAAATAAATAAGTATTATATTTAAACTAAAGAAATAGTAGTTTCTGCAATAAGAACCAAAATTGACAATAGAAACAGTTGGCTACTTAAATTTAAACAAAGGATAACGATGAAAATGATTAAGAGAACAATGGCCTTTACATTAGGCTTAGTAATGATGAGTGGAGCGGTTTCATTTGCTCAAAGTTTAGCAGACGCGAAGAAGGCCATAGATGCAGAGCAATATCAGAAAGCAACTTCGATGTTAAAAACATTAATAGCTTCTGATCCAAAAGAGGGGGAGGTTTACTTTAACTTAGGTAAAGTATATTTAGCTATCGAAGAAATAGATTCGGCGAAATCAACTTTCACCAAAGGAACGGTTGCAGATCCAAAAAACGCATTAAATTTTGTGGGTTTAGGCCATGCGGATTTGTTTACTAAAAATGCCGCAGGTGCAAAAGCTAATTTTGATAAAGCAATAGACTTAGGCAAAAAGGATTACCATACCTATATGCACATTGGTAAGGCTTATTTTGAACTTCCAGAAGCTATGCGTGATTATGCAGCAGCCTTGCCAAATTTGCAAAAAGCTGATGAATTAGAAACGAAAGACAAAGATCCGGAAGTATTTATTGCCTTGGGCGATTATTATGCTAATCAGAAGCAAAACGGCCCGGCCTATCAAAAATATTTATTAGCAACTGATATAGACCCAAACATTAAGCGTGTGAAGGTTCAAATCGGTAGAATGTTTAACATGGCTGATGGCTATGCAGAAGCAGAAACTGAAATAAAAAAAGCGATTGCAATTGATCCGAACTATGGGCCTGCTTATCGTGAATTAGCTGAGACGAACCTGAGATGGTCATTCCGTGATGCAACAGTTTCGAAAGCAAAACGCGAAGAGAGCTTGAGCAACTATAAGAAATATCTAGATTTAACGGATAAATCTTTTGACTCTCGTTTCCGTTATGCACAGTTTTTGGTTTATGCCGAGGATTGGACTACATTAGCAGCAGAGGTAGCAACCTTAAAAACAGATGCTAGTAATCCTAGAAGTTTTATATTAAATCGTATGCAAGGTTATTCAGCAGTAGAAAATAAAAATTTCGAAAAAGGTGTACAAAGTTTAACTCAGTTGTTTTTGAAACCTGAAAATGCTTCACGTCTTATGCCTTCAGATTATTTATCCTTAGGTAAAGCATACCAAGGTGTTGGTAACGATAGCTTAGCGGTAATTAATGTAACTAAGGGAGTAGAATTGGATACGACTAAAGTAGAAGAGTTAACGGCTCTTGCAAAGGCGTATTTTGATGCCAAGAAATTTGGAAAAGCTGCAGAAATTTATACGAAAGTAGTGAGTTTGAATTCGGCAAATCCAAATATGGCAATGAACTATTACTATTTAGGTAGATCTGCTTATTTTCATTATGCCTATGCTGACCAAGCCAATAAAAATCCTGACAAGGCTATCCTTACTCAAGCAGATTCTGCATTTGCGAAAGTTAATCAGTTGGCACCAGATTACGAAGGGGCTTATTTAGACAGAGCTCGTGTGGCAAAATTGTTAGATAGTAAAGAGGCTCCAGCTGGCTTAGCAGTTCCTCATTATTTAAAATTTATAGAAATTGTAACGGTTACTAAACCAGAGAAGGGTACCACACCAGGAAATATTAAGAATTTAATTGATACTTATAATTGGTTTGGATCTTTTTATTCAGTAACTGATAAGGAAAAAGCAATAGAGTACTTAAATAAAACCTTAGCGCTTGATCCGCAGAATGCGTATGCTGCTCAGTCGTTAAAAATATTAACTGGTACACCAGCTCAACCGGCACCTCCAAAAAAGGCACCGATTAAGAAATAATAATTAAGATTTAAGTCAAATAAGAAAGGCAGAATTTGTAATTCTGCCCTTTTTATTTTAATTTTGCCTAAAATAATTTAGAATGGAAACTACAAGTACAGCCCAAGACTTTTTACCTATCATATTTCAAGTTATCGTTGCTTTAGGTTTCGTAGTTGTAACGTTGTTTGCAACACACTTTTTAGGGCCTAAACGTAAAACGAACGATAAATTATCAACGTTCGAAGCTGGAGTAAAGGTCGTTGGAAACGCACGTCAGCCATTCTCTATTAAGTATTTCTTAGTAGCCATCTTATTTGTGCTATTTGATATCGAAGTAATCTTTATGTACCCATGGGCCGTTAATTTTAAAGAGTTAGGATGGAATGGGGTGATAGAAATGTTCATTTTTATGGGCACTTTGTTATTGGGCTTTATTTATATCTTAAAGAAGAAAGCACTCGATTGGAACTAATTATTTAGAATAATTCTAAATGCCAATCCAAACACCCATTTGCTTTTAAAATATTGTAAATTTGCTGCTTATTCTGTATTAGGAATAAGCATTTTTTGTTTACTAACATGAGTGAAATTAATATAGTTGATGCGCCACCAGGCATAGAAGGCTCAGGCTTTTTTGCTACTAACTTAGATAAAGTTATTGGTTTGGCTCGCTCACATTCCTTGTGGCCTTTGCCTTTCGCCACTTCTTGCTGCGGTATAGAATTTATGGCAACCATGGGTTCGCATTACGATTTCGGGCGTTTTGGAGCGGAAAGATTAAGCTTTTCGCCGCGCCAAGCCGACCTTTTAATGGTAATGGGTACCATTGCAAAAAAAATGGGCCCTGTTTTAAAACAGGTGTATTTGCAAATGGCAGAACCACGCTGGGTTATTGCTGTTGGAGCTTGTGCTTCTAGCGGCGGAATTTTTGATACCTATTCTGTATTACAAGGGATCGATGAAATTATACCAGTAGATGTATATGTTCCTGGTTGTCCGCCTCGCCCCGAAGCTATTTTAGATGGTTTTGGTAAAATACAAGAGTTGGTGAAAAACGAATCAGGTAGAAGAAGATATTCTGATCAATACAAACAAATGTTAGCGTCTTACGGAATAGAATAATGGCTAAAGCAACAAATACAGAAATCATTGATTTGCTCGGCGAGAAATTTGGCGAACAATTATTTGATGTAACAGAACCTTATGGTTTGCTTACCTTTTCTACCAATAAAGATAAAGTGATAACGGTTTTATCTTTTTTAAAGGAAAATGGAAAGATTGATTTTAACTTCCTTACAGATTTAACAGCTGTTCACTATCCAGAGACGAACCAAATTGCGGTAGTTTACCACTTGCATAGCATGGTAAGCGGAATACGCGTTAGGTTAAAAGTGTTTCTTCATGAAAATGATCCTACTATCGCTACTGCATCCACCTTGTGGAATTCGGCAAATTGGATGGAACGCGAAACCTATGATTTTTTTGGGGTGAAGTTTGAAGGGCATCCCGACTTAAGAAGAATTTTAAATATGGACGATTTAGGCGTGTTTCCCATGCTTAAGCAATACCCATTGGAAGATCCAAACAGGGTTGATAAAAAAGACGAATACTTTGGTAGATAATCACAAATGAAACACAATCAACCAATATATACAGATAACGATCCTCAGAATGAGTTGGTAACCTTAAATTTAGGTCCAACCCACCCTGCAACACATGGTGTTTTTCAGAACGTATTGCAATTAGATGGCGAACGTATTGTAAGTGGGGTGTCTACAATTGGATACATTCATCGTGCATTTGAAAAAATTGCAGAGCATCGTCCATTTTATCAAATTACACCCTTAACAGACCGTTTAAACTATTGTTCATCGCCTATTAATAATATGGGGTGGCACATGACGGTTGAAAAACTCTTGAATATCCAAATTCCTAAGCGCGTAGATTATTTACGTGTGATTGTTATGGAATTGGCCAGAATATCAGACCACATTATCTGTAATACCATTATTGCTCAAGATACTGGTGCAACCACTACTTTTCTTTACTTATTTCAATTTAGAGAGCATATTTACGAAATCTACGAAGAAATTTGTGGAGCTCGTTTAACTACAAATGTTGGGCGTATAGGTGGCTTGGAAAGGGATTTTAATGAGATTGCTTTTGCAAAAATCAATAAATTCTTAAAAGAATTCCCAGTAGCTTTAAGAGAGTTTGAAAGCTTATTAAACCGGAACCGTATTTTTATTGATCGTACCGCTGGCGTTGCCGAGGTTACACAAGAAAATGCATTAAGTTTTGGGTGGACAGGCCCTTTATTACGTGCAACGGGAGTAGATTACGATGTGCGTATAAGCGAACCCTATTCTTCTTACCAAGATTTTGATTTCGAAATTCCGGTAGGTACAAGTGGCGACATTTACGATCGATATTTAGTGCGTAATGAAGAAATGTGGCAAAGCGTACGCATTATTGAACAAGCCTTAGAGAAAATAAAGTTAGAACCTAAAGGTATTTTTCATGCCGACGTGCCTGAATTTTATTTGCCAGGAAAAGAAGAAGTTTATAATAATATGGAAGCATTAATCTATCACTTTAAAATTGTGATGGGCGAAATTGATGCACCAAAAGCAGAAGTTTACCATGCTGTTGAAGGTGGTAATGGAGAATTAGGCTTCTATTTAATTAACGATGGTGGAAGAACTCCTTATCGCTTGCACTTTAGAAGACCAAGTTTTATTAATTATTCGATGTTCGCCAAAATGAGTGAAGGAATGCTGTTATCAGATGCCATCATTAACATGAGTAGCATGAACATTATTGCAGGAGAATTAGATGCTTAAAGTAGAAGAACAACAACCTGTAGAATTTTCATCAGCTTTGCTAGCCAAATTTGATGAAATTGTAAAGCGTTATCCTGCTGGGAAACAAAAATCGGCATTATTGCCACTTTTACATTTGGTACAAGCCGAATTTGGGTGGACAAGTGTGCCGGCTATGGATAAAGTTGCTGAATATTTAACAATCGAACCGATTGAAGTATATGAAGTGGCTTCTTTTTACAGCATGTATTTTTTACAACCAAAAGGAAAATATGTTTTGGAAGTTTGCAGAACCGGGCCATGTTGCTTGGTAGGCGCTGAGAAAATAATGGACCATATTGAAGGTAAATTGGGAGTTAAAGAAGGTGAAGTTACCGCAGATGGCTTATTTAGTTGGAGAGGGGTCGAGTGCTTAGCTGCTTGTGGATACGCACCTGTGCTTCAAATAGGCCCAGAATATACTTTTTATGAAAATTTAACTGAGCAGTCGGTTGATGAATTGATAGACAATTTACGCAAGAAATAATGTCACGTAAACTATTACTCGAGCATATAAACGTACCTGGCATTAACACGCTAGAGGTATACCGCCAAAAAGGAGGTTACCGTGCCGTTGAAAAAGCGATTAAAACGTTAACACCAGATGAAGTGGTGGAAGAAGTAAAAAAATCGGGTTTACGCGGTAGAGGTGGTGCAGGTTTTCCTACGGGGATGAAATGGAGTTTTCTGGCCAAACCAGAAGGAGTTGCACGTTATTTAGTGTGCAATGCTGATGAATCAGAGCCAGGAACTTTTAAGGATAGGTATTTAATGACTTACATTCCTCATGCGTTAATTGAAGGAATGATTGTTTCGAGTTATGCATTGGGCGCAAACACATCCTACATTTATGTTCGTGGCGAGATGATGCCTCAAATTCGTATCCTCGAAAAAGCAATTGAAGAAGCAAAAGCAGCAGGACTTTTAGGTAAAAACATTTTAGGTTCTGGATATGATCTAGAGCTATATGTTCAGCCAGGTGGCGGTGCTTATATTTGTGGCGAAGAAACGGCTTTATTAGAATCATTAGAAGGAAAAAGAGGAAATCCCCGCATTAAGCCCCCTTTTCCAGCAATTGCGGGATTATATGGCTGTCCTACAGTTGTAAACAATGTAGAATCGATTGCTGCAGTTGTGCCAATTATTAACGATGGCGGTGATGAATATGCAAAAATTGGCATTGGCCGTAGTACAGGTACAAAATTAATATCAGCCTCAGGAAACTTGGTAAAACCAGGTGTTTATGAGATTGAATTAGGACTACCAGTCGAAGAATTTATTTATTCTGATGAGTATTGCGGCGGTATTGCCAACGGCAAAAGACTTAAAGCTACGGTAGCTGGAGGGTCTTCAGTGCCTATTTTACCTGCTAATTTAACCTTAAAGTATGCCAATGGCGAACCTCGTTTAATGAGTTATGAGTCACTTTCTGAAGGTGGTTTTGCTACAGGAACGATGATGGGCTCTGGTGGTTTTATTGCATTTGATGAAGATCAATGTATTGTAAGAAATACTTGGAATTTTGCACGTTTTTATCACCATGAGAGCTGTGGCCAATGTTCGCCTTGCCGTGAAGGAACGGGTTGGTTAGAAAAAGTATTGCATAGATTAGAATATGGGCACGGAAAAATGAGCGATATTGATTTGTTGGTTGATGTGTCTAAAAAAATAGAGGGAAATACCATTTGTCCGTTAGGCGACGCAGCGGCTTGGCCAGTTGCAAGTGCAATCAGGCATTTTAGGGATGAGTTTGAGTGGCACGTAAAAGAGCCAGTTAAAAGCTTATCTAGTAATTATGGGATAGCGAATTATGCGGTTCCAATAGAGAAAAAAGTTGAAGAAGTTAAACAGGATAATCTTTAATCATGGCTGATTTAATGAAAGTTACCATCGATGGGATCACGGTAGAAGTAGCACCGGGCACAAGCATTCTCAATGCTGCAAGGCAAATTGGGGGCGATATTGTACCCCCTGCGATGTGCTATTATTCGAAACTAGAAGGTAGTGGTGGTAAATGTCGTACTTGTATTGTTAAAGTAAGCAAAGGTTCGGAAAAAGACCCTCGTCCGATGCCAAAACTCGTTGCTTCTTGCCGTACCACAGTGATGGACGGTATGGAGGTTCAAAACATTACTTCACCAGAAGTATTGGAAGCAAGAAGTGGCGTGGTAGAGATGTTATTGATTAATCACCCGTTAGATTGCCCAGTTTGTGATCAGGCTGGCGAATGCGATTTACAGAATTTAGGTTACGAGCACGGATTACAAAAAACGAGATATGAGTTTGAACGTCGTACTTTCGAAAGAATAGATATTGGCGATAAAATTCAGCTACACATGAATAGATGCATTTTATGCTACCGTTGTGTATTTACTGCTGATCAAATTACCAATAAACGCGTACATGGTATTTTAAATCGTGGCGATCACTCTGAAATTTCTACTTACATCCAAGCGGCGGTCGACAATGATTTCTCTGGAAATGTGATTGATGTTTGTCCGGTAGGTGCATTAACTGATCGGACATTTAGATTTAAGAACAGGGTTTGGTTTACAAAACCTGTTGATGCACATCGCAATTGCGATCATGAAAAGTGTGATGGTAAAGTAACCTTATGGTATAAAGGAGCTGATGTTTTGCGTGTTACGGCACGTAAAGATCAATTTGGTGAAGTAGAATCATTTATCTGTAATACCTGCCGTTTTGATAAAAAAGCAACATCAGATTGGACTATTGAGCAGCCAACCATTATTTCAGAAACTTCGGTAATTGCATCAAATCATTACGATACTTTTAAACCATTGCCTGTAATTAATGATAACCTGGCTTTGCAAGAAGCAAATAAAGTTGAACTTGAAAAAACCGTAAAATTCTAATGGATATTAATTTTGTAATAGAGAAATTTTTGCTGGTTACTATTCTGTTTGCCATAAGCTTACTTATAGCCATGTACTCTACCTACGCTGAGCGAAAAGTTGCAGCATTTTTGCAAGATCGCCTCGGACCAGATAGAGCTGGCCCTTTCGGTATTTTACAGCCTCTAGCTGATGGATTAAAAATGTTTATGAAGGAAGAGATTATTCCTTCTAATGCTAGTAAATGGTTATTTATGGTTGGCCCGGGTTTGGCAATGCTTTGTGCCTGTATTGGTACGGCGGTTATTCCGTGGGGGCAAGACCTTAATGTAAATGGAAGAATTATTCCTTTGCAAGTAACCGATATTAATGTAGGTGTACTTTATCTTTTTGGCGTAGTATCTTTAGGTGTGTATGGCGTAATGATTGGGGGTTGGGCATCAAACAACAAATATTCATTATTAAGTGCTATTCGTGCAGCTTCTCAGAATATTAGTTATGAAGTGGCAATGGGCTTATCGATTATTGCACTTTTACTAGTAACCAACAGCTTAAGCTTACGAGAAATTGTAGAACAGCAACACGGTTGGCGCTGGAATGTTTTGTATCAACCACTAGGTTTTTTAATCTTTATGATTTGCTCTTTCGCAGAAACGAATCGTGCACCGTTCGATTTACCCGAGTGTGAAACCGAGTTAATTGGAGGCTACCATACTGAATATTCATCGATGAAACTTGGTTTTTACCTGTTTGCTGAGTATATCAATATGTTTGTTTCATCGGCAGTAATGGCAACCCTATATTTTGGTGGTTATAACTACCCTGGTATGGATTGGGTAGCTACGCAAGTAGGGCCAATTGCAGCGCCACTGATTGGAACAGCAGTTTTATTTTTAAAGATATTTATGTTCATATTTTTCTTTATGTGGGTACGGTGGACGATCCCTCGTTTCAGATATGATCAATTGATGAATTTAGGCTGGAAAGTATTAATTCCTTTGGCTATTGCGAATATTGTTATTACCGGTATTGTTATCGCTATTGTAAAGTTTTAAAGAAGAGATATGGAATCATTAAGTAATAAGAAAAAAGTACTGGAACAAAAACCACTTAACTTTGCTGAACGCATGTATTTGCCTGCAATTGTTAAAGGTTTAGGTACTACAATGAGCCACTTTTTTAAGAAAAGTTCGACCATTAAATATCCAGAACAAGAACGTGAGTTTTCGATTAACTGGAGAGGGATGCACTCTTTAAAAAGAGATGAAGAAGGGAAAGAGCGTTGTACCGCTTGTGGCTTATGCGCATTATCCTGCCCTGCTGAAGCGATTACGATGATTGCAGCAGAACGCAAACCAGAAGAGATAGATTTATACCGTGAAGAAAAATATGCAGCAGTTTATGAAATTAACATGTTGCGTTGCATTTTTTGTGGACTATGTGAAGAAGCTTGCCCTAAAGAAGCAATTTACTTAGATGGACCAATTGTGCCTTCAGACTATTTGCGTAAAGATTTTATTTACGGGAAAGACAAGTTAGTAGAAGCGCCGTTAGAGGTAAAGTAATAAAAAAATCGTCATTGCGAGGAACGAAGCAATCCTAAAGCAATAGACTTAACAAATAAGATTGCTTCGTTCCTCGCAATGACGAGAATAAACTAAAACAATAAAATTAATGGGTACATCAGTATTCTATTTTGTAGCAACATTAAGCATCATATTTTCGCTGATGGTGATCTTTTCGAAGAATCCCATCCATAGCGTACTTTATCTGATTCTTACTTTTTTTACGTTTACGGTACATTACGTGTTGTTAAACGCTCAATTTTTAGCGGTAGTTAATTTTATCGTGTATATGGGGGCAATTATGGTGTTATTCCTATTTGTACTGATGTTATTAAACTTGAACAAAGAAAACGAACCGAATAAATCAGCATTGGTTAAAATTTTAGGCGTAATTGCTGGAGGTTGCTTAATTGTAACATTAGTGGGGTCGCTAAAAGCAGTGTCAATTAATAGTCCGCTGGTATTGCAAAACCCAAATTTGGGCCTAGTTAAAAACCTAGGTAAAGAATTATTCGGTCCCTTTATGCTACCATTCGAGCTATCGTCTATTTTGCTGCTAACTGCAATGGTTGGTGCGGTACTATTAACCAAAAAGGAGGAAAAAGTAAATGGATAATTTAAGTTCAGTTCCACTAAACCACTACATCTGGTTAAGTGCAATTATTTTTACCATTGGGGTAATTGGCGTATTAACACGCAGAAATGCCATTGTGATTTTTATGTCGGTAGAGTTAATGCTTAATGCAGTTAATTTATTGCTTACTGCATTTTCGGTTCACCATAACGATCCATCTGGACAAGTTTTCGTATTCTTTATTATGGCTTTAGCAGCCGCTGAAGTTGCCGTTGGATTAAGTATTATCGTAATGGTTTATAGAAATACACAATCGATAGATATTAATGTTTTAAACCGCCTTAAGTGGTAAGTATATAGAAGATGATAGATAGTTTACTTTGGTTAATTCCTTTGCTTCCGCTTTTAGGCTTTGTGATTAATGGCCTAGGCAGAAATACACTTGGCAAGAGCCTGATTGGCATTATTGGTAGTGGTGTTATTTTAACGTCTTTTGTATTAAGCGTAGCCCTATTCTTTGAATTGGGTGCTGGCACTCAAAAACAATTTACCATTGATCTTTTCGACTGGATCAGTGTAGGGAATTTACATATTCCACTTTCATTCTTGTACGACCCGCTTAGCTCGATCATGTTGTTGATTATCACAGGGGTAGGCTTCTTGATCCACATTTACTCGATAGGCTATATGCACGACGATGCTGGATTTGGCAAGTTTTTCAGTTACCTAAACCTGTTTATCTTCTTTATGTTGATACTAGTTTTAGGCTCAAACTACATTGTGATGTTTATTGGCTGGGAAGGCGTAGGTTTATGCTCTTATCTACTAATAGGTTTTTGGTATACCAATACAAATTATGCAGGAGCTGCTAAAAAGGCCTTTGTGATGAACCGTATTGGTGATTTAGGCTTCCTTTTAGGCGTATTTTTAATCTTCATCACCTTTGGTAGCGTAGAATTTTCGAAAGTATTCCCATTAGCAGCAGGGATGATGCCTGGAACAGCTACCATAACATTTATCACACTACTTTTATTTATTGGAGCCTGTGGTAAATCGGCACAGCTACCTTTATTTACTTGGTTACCCGATGCAATGGCCGGACCAACACCTGTATCGGCCTTAATACATGCAGCAACCATGGTAACGGCAGGTATTTACATGATTGCTCGTTCAAGCATCTTGTTCGACTTGGCTCCGCATACACAAGACGTAATCGCTATTATTGGAACAGCAACTGCACTTATTGCCGCAATTATAGCGTTAACGCAAACTGATATTAAGAAGGTATTGGCCTATTCTACCGTATCACAATTAGGTTATATGTTTTTGGGATTGGGAGTTGGTGCGTATACAGGTTCATTTTTTCATGTATTAACCCATGCCTTCTTTAAAGCATTATTGTTTTTGGGCGCAGGTTCGGTTATCCATGCCATGCATCACGAACAAGATATGCGCCACATGGGTGGATTAAAATCAAAATTAAAAATCACATTTGCAACGATGATGATCGGTACCATTGCGATTGCAGGGTTACCTCCATTCTCAGGGTTTTTCTCGAAAGATGAAATTTTGGCGCATGCCTACCAACATAATAAAGTACTGTGGGCAATCGGCTTATTTACCGCTTTTTTAACGGCATTTTATATGTTCAGAATGATGTATTTAACCTTCTTCGGAAAGTACCGCGGAACGCATCATGCCGAAAATCATATTCATGAATCGCCAAAAACAATGACTTTTCCTCTTATTGTTTTAGCAATTCTAGCAGCTATTGGTGGATTAATCAATATTCCTCATGTTTTTGGAGGCAATGAATGGTTAGCGCATTGGTTATCTGGAGCAGGAATTGCACAGCATGAACTCAGCTTAGATCATACTACTGAATATGCTTTAATGGGAGTTTCGGTATTGGCAGCTCTTGGTGCTACTTTATATGCCTATACAAAATATGTTAAAAATGCACATGTGCCTATACCAGATGAGGGTAAGCGTTCGCTTTTAGCGCAAATTTCTTATCATAAATTTTATTTAGATGAGATTTACGACTTCTGTATCAGAAAACCATTAGACGCATTCTCTACATTTTTTTATCGCATTATTGATAAAAAAGTAATCGATGGTTTGGTTAATGGCTTGGGTTGGACTGCTAATGAAGGGAGTAAAGGACTACGTTTACTACAGTCGGGCAATGTTGGCTTCTATATTTTTATGATGGTATTCGGTATCGTCGCGCTGTTATTGTATACTTATTTATCTATTGCTTAATTTGGTTCAATATATATAAATGGAACTTTTACTACTCATATTTTTGCCATTAGCTGGCGCCCTACTTACTGCCCTACTAGGCAAGCAAAATAATGCTAAAGTAAGTGCATTAATATATTCAATTTTTCCCTTAGCACTAACGATAGGCCTATTAGGCAAATTTACTCCCGATGCAAGTATGCAGTTTGTAGTAAACTATCCTTGGATTCAACAGTTAGGGATTAATTTCCATGTGGGTTTGGATGGGATTAGTATGGTTACCGTAATCTTAACCAATGCTTTAGTTCCATTGATCATTTTGTCGACCTTTAAACATGAATATAAAAATGCTAATGCCTTTTATGCATTGATTCTATTTATGCAGAGTGGATTGCTTTTAGTATTTACTGCATTAGATGGCTTTTTATTTTATATTGGTTGGGAAGCAGCTTTAATTCCGATTTACTTTATCTGCGCCATGTGGGGCGGAAAAGATCGTATTAAAGTAAACATGAAATTTTTTGTGTACACCATTGCAGGCTCACTTTTCATGTTGTTAGGGATCATTTATTTGTATTTACAAAACCCTGCGAATAACTTTGACATTACTGCATTTTATGCGCTAAATTTAGATAGCCACCAACAAGGCTGGGTATTTTGGGCTTTCTTTATTGCCTTTGCCATTAAAATGCCAATTTTTCCATTTCATACTTGGCAACCTGATACCTATACCCAAGCCCCAGCGCCTGGAACCATGTTATTATCAGGCATTATGCTAAAAATGGGTATCTATGGTGTAATTAGATGGTTGCTTCCAGTTGTTCCACAGGGTGTTCAAGATTGGGCTTGTATGGCCATGATTCTTTCGGTAATCGGCATTGTATACGCATCACTAATTGCATTTACTCAAAAAGATGCGAAACGTTTGGTAGCATATTCATCTATCGCTCACGTTGGCCTTATTGCTGCCGGCATATTTGCATCTTATAATCTTGGAAATTTAGGTCAGCAAGGTATGCAAGGAGCAATGGTACAAATGTTAAGTCACGGTATTAATGTAGTAGGTTTGTTTTTTGTGCTTGATATTATTTCATCACGACTTAAAACCAATAAGATCGACGAATTGGGTGGTTTAGCAAAAGTTGCTCCTCAATTGGCGATTACGTTTTTAATTATCGTATTAGGCACGGTTGCCTTGCCCGGAACCAATGGATTTATTGGTGAATTCTTATTATTGTTTAGTGTGTATAACTACAATGCATGGTTAGGCGCAATCGCAGGTTTAACCATTATATTCGGAGCAGTTTATATGCTTAGAATGTACCAAAAGGTAATGCTAGGTGAAACTAATGAGTTAACCATCACTTTTACAGATATTAAAGGAACGGAGAAGATTGTGCTGTATACTATTTGTGTGTTGATTGTGATTATGGGTGTTTATCCGAAACCAATCTTACATTTATCAGAAGCATCGGTACAACAGTTATTAGAACAAATAAATCAAAAATTAATAGGGTTAAACTAAATGAATATTATAATAACCATCGCTGTAACAGCCTTTTTAGTGCTATATGCTGGCTTGTTTAAGGCAAGAAAGTCTTTATTGCCCTTAACACTTGTCGGTTTGCTTGTTGCTTTAGGTTTTGTTGCCATTTCATGGAACAATCCGGTTACCTATTATAGCATGATGCGAATGGATAATTTCGCTTTGGCTTTTTCGGCAATTACTATTCTTGGTACATTCTTTATATTTTTACTTACCGAACGCTATTTTGCAGCAGGAAGCGATAATGTAGCCGAGTATTTTACGCTTATTTTATTTGCCCTTTGTGGGATAGTAATCATGGTTTCTTACCAAAATCTATCGATGTTGTTTATTGGCCTCGAGATTATGTCGGTAAGTTTATACATCTTAGCAGGTATTCGGAAGTTGAATTTTGCTTCTAATGAAGCCTCTTTGAAGTATTTTTTAATGGGTGCATTTTCTACAGGCTTTTTATTGTTCGGTATTACCCTAATCTACGGAGCTACGGGCTCATTTGATATTGCTGCTATTCAACACTATCTAGTGAATAATGTGCATTCTGTTTCTCCATTATTTTATCCGGGTATTATTTTAATCATGATTGGTTTATGCTTTAAGGTTGGAGCCGCGCCTTTTCATTTCTGGACTCCAGATGTGTACGAAGGAGCACCTACCTTGATTACCGCATTCATGTCTACCGTAGTTAAAACAGCAGGTTTTGCTGCCTTTTTGAGATTGTTTGCAGGTGCTTTTGAGCCTTTGCATGATTTCTGGACCCCAGCTTTAATGGTAATTGTTGTAATTACACTTTGTGTTGGAAACATAACGGCATTGTATCAAAATAATTTTAAAAGAATGCTCGCTTACTCTAGTATTTCTCATGCAGGGTATTTGCTGTTCTCTTTGGTGGTGCTAAGTGCTAATTCGGCAAGTAATGTTCTAGTGTATGCAGCAGCCTATACCTTTGCAAGCATCATCGCATTTGCCGTATTAATTTTAGTGAAACAAAAAACAGGTTCTGATCATATTGATAGCTTTAATGGCTTAGGAAAGAAAAATCCACTAGCAGCCATTACACTTACCATTGCGATGTTATCTTTAGCAGGAATTCCTTTAACTGCTGGCTTTATTGGTAAATATGTGATGTTTTTAAATGTGATGGAAAATTATCAGACTACTTTAGTGGTGATTGCCATTTTAAATGCATTAATCGGTTTCTATTACTATTTTAAAGTAATTATAGCCATCTGGTTTAAAGAAGGTGAGGCTGCCGTGTTAGCGATGCCGCTAAACTATAAAATTGTATTGGTGCTTGCAGCAATGGTTACCTTGCTATTAGGGGTTTATCCATCATTGATATTGAATTTGATATAATTTTCCTTAAAATCTAAATTTTTATTCAAACCTAAGGATATAGATTATTATTTGTAGTTTTACAAATAACCGAGCTATGCAAGAATTCTGGAATTCATTACAGCATTTTATTGATCCCGAAAAATTACTTAAAGAGGGTGGTTTTTATGTTGTTGTATTCGTGATTTTTGCGGAAACAGGATTGTTTTTTGGTTTTTTCTTGCCGGGCGATTACCTGTTGTTCTTAGCAGGTATGTTCGTGGCCACTGGTAGGCTAGATGTAAATATTTATGTATTAGTTGTAGGGTTATTTCTTGCTGCGGTAGCCGGTAATTTTACGGGCTATTGGTTTGGACGAAAGACAGGGCCAATGCTTTATAGTAGAAAAGATTCCTTCTTTTTCAAGAAACGTTATTTATTAGCCGCAGAGAAGTATTACCGAAAACAAGGAGCTTTTGCTTTAATTATGGGAAGATTTGTACCCATTGTAAGAACCTTTGCCCCTATATTTGCAGGAGTTGTAAAGTTAGATGTCAAAAAATTTGCACTTTATAACATTCTTGGTGCAATTTTATGGATAGCTTCGTTAACTTTGCTAGGTTATTTTTTGGGTAAAAGATTTGCCCAACAAATTGAAGAATATTTAGTTTACATTATAGTAGGTTTCATCGTTATCACCACCATACCTTTAATCATCACATTTGTGAAAAAGCAAGTGGTAAAAACTGGTGTTGACGACGAAATAGATAGCAATCAATAAGCATGAATAAAGACGATCATCATCCTTGGCACAGTGTATCTCCAGGTAGTAATTTACCACAAACAGTAAATGCCATTATAGAAATTCCAAAAGGTTCTAAAGCGAAATACGAAATCGATAAAGAATCAAACCTTATTAAATTAGATAGAGTTTTATTCTCATCCGTAATGTACCCAGCAAATTATGGATTTATACCGCAAACCTATTGCGATGATAATGACCCATTAGATATTTTAGTGCTTTGCTCGGTTGATGTATATCCGATGACTATTATAGAGGCGAAGGTGATCGGTGTGATGCACATGGTAGACAATGGCGAGCAAGACGACAAAATTATCGCGGTTGCTAAAAATGATATGTCGGTAAATTACATTAATGATTTGCCAGAATTGCCACCGCATACCATGAAAGAAATCGTGAAATTTTTTCAAGATTATAAAGCCTTAGAAGAGAAGAAAGTAACCATAGAACACTTATTGGGAGTTCGTTATGCCCACAAAGTGATACAAGAAAGCATAGAGCTTTACAATAAAAAATTTAGAAATAATTCTTAATGATTTTTAGCTCAATTTGTACATATATTATGACTTCATTTATTGCTCTTTTGGTTGTTGCAACACCTCCAGATGGTGATGCTGGGTCGATTGGCTGGCGTATATTTTTAGCCTTATTTTTGGTTGTACTTAATGGGTTTTTTGTAGCAGCAGAGTTCGCTATTGTTAAGGTTAGGGCATCTCAGATAGAGATAAAAGCCAAATCTGGTAGCCGGGTTGGCAAAATGGCTAAAAGCATTGTCCATAACCTAGATGGATATTTAGCAGCTACACAATTGGGTATTACCCTTGCCTCACTAGGGCTAGGTTGGGTTGGTGAAGATGTAATGCATACCATCTTTCAGAATATGTTCTTAAGTTTCGAAATGCAAGTAAGCGATGCCTTTATCCATACTGCATCAACAGTAGTTGCATTTTCTTTAATTACTATTATGCATATCGTATTCGGTGAGTTAGCGCCTAAATCTATTGCGATACAGCGACCAGTTGCAACCACCTTATTTGTGGCGGTACCACTACAAGTTTTTTATGTTGTATTTAGGCCTTTTATATGGTCGTTAAATAGCTTAGCTGGTGTTATTTTAAAACCTTTTGGGATTAATACTTCTGGTGGTCACGAATCATTGCACAGTAACGAAGAGCTTCAATATTTGTTAGATCAAGGTAAAGAAAGTGGAGCCTTGGAAGATAATGAGCACGAATTAATTAAAAACGTGTTCGATTTCAACGAGCGGGTAGTAAAAAATATCATGGTACCTCGGACTAAAATTTCGGGAATCGAATTAAGTACATCAAAAGAAGAAGTTGTTCAGAAGATTATCGGCGAAGGCTATTCAAGAATGCCAGTTTACGATGATATTATAGATAAGATTATAGGTGTTGTTCATGCAAAAGACATTTTGCCATTATTGGCCGGAAATGTAGAATGGAGCTTGAATGATATCATTAGGAAACCATACTTTGTTCCTGAAACAAAAAAGATTAATGATCTTTTAAATGAATTGCAACAAAAGCGTATTCAAATTGCCATTGTGATTGATGAATTCGGTGGTACTGCTGGAATGGTAACTTTAGAAGATATTGTTGAAGAAATTGTTGGCGAAATTCAGGATGAGTACGACGAGGAAAAGCCAACTGTTGAAAAAATATCAGATACAGAGTTCGTAATCAATGCCTATGCTACAGTTTATGATGTGAATGAGCATTTGCCACACGATTTGCCAGAAGATGAAGATTTTGACACTATTGGCGGACTAGTTTCACATGCATTTGGTAAAATTCCGGAAGTGGGTGATAGTGAAGAGTGTTATGGGTATTTATTTACCATCTTAAAAAAGACAGAACAAAATATAGAAACCATTAAACTTGAGCTGGTTATCAGTAAAAGCGATATGGTAGACACGCATTAATGCATATCTTTTATACTCCCGATTTAAGTACAGACCACTTTACTTTAAACGAAGAAGAAAGTAGGCACTGTAGCAAAGTACTTCGCTTAGGTTTGGGCGATGTGGTTCATTTAATTGATGGGGGAGGTGGGCTATATGAAGCAGAAATAAGTGCCATAAGCAAGAAAAATGTTGAACTGAAGGTTATTCATAAACAACTTGAATTCGGCAAGCGTAACCACCATTTACACATTGCTATTGCCCCTACAAAAAATATCGATCGATTAGAATGGTTTCTAGAAAAGGCCACTGAGATTGGGATTGATGAAATTACACCTTTAATTTGTGATCGATCAGAGCGTAAAATCGTAAAAGAAGAACGCTTAGATAAAGTTATAACTGCTGCAGTTAAGCAGTCGTTAACGGCCTATCATCCTAAGTTAAATCAAGCCGCAACCTTTTCTGAATTAATGAATAAAGAGTTTGCGGGCGAACGATTGATTGCACATTGTATGGATGGTTCTGATAAAAAATTTATCAACGAAGTTGTGTCAATTCATCAATCTTATTTGGTTTTAATTGGTCCTGAAGGCGATTTTAGTCCTGCCGAGCTAAATACAGCTTTGCAAAATGGCTTTAAACCAGTAACTTTAGGTACTACCCGCTTGCGAACAGAAACCGCTGCTTTGGCGGCCTGTTTTGAAGTTAACTATATTAATCGATGATTAGGTTTTTGGTTTTTGGTTTTTTGGCTCAAATTACTCGGCTTAGGCTCTTCGAAAGACTCCTTGCCCCATGCGCCATGCTCTTTGCCCTTTTCGCTTTTAGCTTTCTCACAAGTTTCAAACCCCCAACGTATAAAATGGGGAAGTTAAAATATAGCGGCGGTGGCGATTGGTATGGAAATAGAACCGCATTACCTAACCTGATCGATTTTTGCAATAAAAATTTATCGACCAATTTTGCTGCCGATGAGAGTGTGGTTGAAGTGGGAAGTACTGAACTTTTCAATTTTCCATTTGTTTACATGACAGGACATGGGAACGTTATTTTTAGTGATTTGGAAGCTGCTAATTTGAGGAAATACTTAATTGGTGGTGGCTTTTTGCATATTGATGATAATTATGGTTTAGATAAATTTATTAGACCGCAAATGAAGAAGGTGTTTCCCGAGCTCAGTTGGGTAGAATTACCCTCAAATCATAAAATTTATAACCAAAAGTTTAAGTTTCCGAACGGTTTACCTAAAATACACGAGCATGATGGTAAACGCCCCGAAGGTTTGGCCTTAATATGGAAGGGAAGGGTGGTGTGTTATTATACGTTTGAGTGCGACTTAGGCAATGGGTGGGAAGATTTTGGCACATATCCTACAGATACGCAAGAAAGTAGAAGTAAAGCGCTAAAAATGGGCGCTAATTTGGTTCAATATGCATTAACTCAATAAAATGTACAACGTAAAGGTTAACGATCAATATGATTTTGCAATTTCAACCGAAAGTTCATCATTTTTGGTGAATGATGAGGCTATTGTTTTAAATCGTGAAGTGCTAAATGATAACAGTACTCATGTAATTTATAAAAACAGATCGTATAATATTGAAATTGTATCGTTTGATAAAGCTGAGAAAGCAGCATCAGTAAAGGTAAATGGGGTTATTTATAAAGTAGCCGTAGAAGATCAATTTGATCAATTGTTGAAACAATTGGGTATGGATAATTTAGCAACAACAAAAGTGCAACAAATTAAAGCCCCAATGCCGGGCCTAGTGTTAAGCATTTTAGCTACCGAAGGTGATGAAGTAAAAAAAGGCGATAGCCTATTGATACTCGAAGCGATGAAAATGGAAAACATGATTAAATCGCCAACCGATGGAGTGATTAAAAAAATTGCAATTAAGCAGGGGGATAAGGTAGAGAAGAACGAGATTTTAATTACTTTCCAGTCTTAAACCCACTTTTGCTTTTTCCGATAGCTGATGGGCCTAACATGGTCATAGCACATCTAAAGCCAACATCGGCTGATGAATCATCTTCTTGCATATGTCTACGAGCGGCGGGGTTTAACCATTGTGCTTGATCATTCCACGAACCACCTTTATATACTCTTGACTTATCATTTACCAAGGTAGTAACACCATATAGTGGGCTTTGCTCATCGCGATAACCTCTTTGATCTGGATTATATGGTTCTGTACCTGCAGTTTTGTTCGCTTGTAGTTCTTCCCAGGTTTGTTTTTTGCCAGAGTTAGCTTTAACCATTGTTGCTTTGCCGTATTTGTCGGCTTTCAAAGCACCTGTTGCCGGGTCTCTTTCTTTATTTACAAATTGATTACCTCTGAATGGGTTTAAGGCATCGGCTTGCTCAAATGTAGCGGCGCGATAAATATCGGCTACCCATTCGTTTACGTTGCCGGCCATATTGTATAGCCCAAAATCGTTTGGCAGATAACTTTCTACGTTTTCGGTAAATGCAGCTCTATCATTCAATGAGCCACCTACACCCATAAAATCGCCTTTACTACGTTTAAAGTTTGCTAAAATTTCTCCTCTACTTCTTTTCTTAGCCGATGTAATGCCCAAGCCATTCCAAGGGTAAATTTTCTTATTATCTATATTTTGATCTCTGGTATTTCCAATTAAGCCCATAGCAGCATATTCCCACTCGGCTTCAGTTGGTAAACGGTAAGGTTGTAAAATTACCCCATCTTCTAAACGAACATTTCTTGTTGCAGTTGGAGCACCTCTTCTGCCTGTTGTTGCTGCGCCTGCTGTGGGTGTTGCAGCAGGATTTAAATCAGCTTTAGCTCCTGGCCCCTTATCATCATATTGGCCATTAAGATATAAATCGGTATTAAAAGGCTGGTCTTTCTTGACAATGGGAGTTGCTGGTGCATTTCTTCTGCCTGTTGCAGTACCATTAACTGCAGCAAAAGAATTCATATATCCTTTTTCTCTCAGCAATTTCTCATTTACCATATCAGTTCGCCATGCACAGTACCTTTCGGCCTGTATAGCACTTACGCCAACAACAGGATAATCTTTATAAGCTGGGTGCCTAAGGTAATTATTTACAAAAGGCTCGTTAAATGCCAGCGGACTTCTCCATACCAATGTATCTGGAAGTTCTTCGTAATAATATTGTGCATCTGTTGGATAGGTTCTTCTAATCCAATTTAGGTACTCTAACCAGTTGGTATTAGAAACCTCGGTTTCGTCCATATAAAACGAACTAATAGTTACTTCTCTTTTATAATTATAAGTGCTCAAGTCTTGACCAGGAATATCTACAGCGCTTCCGCCCATGATAAATTCTCCGCCTTCTATTTCCATCAAACCCTCACCAACTCCGCGTTTAAATTTACTAGCTACTTCAAAACCACCATTTTCCTTTTTATTGTAAGCATAGCCAGTTTTAGAAGAAACCTCTGGCTTCTTCGGCTTACAAGATGTAAGTATAGTTAAGGTAAATAAGAAACTTAGCGTATAGTAAAATATTTTCTTCATCAGTATATAATTTCGTAGCTTTAAAAGCAATTAAGGTCAATTATGGAATAAAGTTAAAATTACATAAAAAAAGAGCTATTCGCCAAAAAATAATTTCAATTTACACATATTGGTCGTTTAACGAAAATTATAAGAATTTATTGTATTTGTATTCAAATGAATTGATAGGAATAAATGAATACTATTTTATACATTTATACTAAAATGCACGTTTTACATATTTTGGTATAGGATCAGCAAAATAAGCCGATGTTATACTTTGAAATTAGTAAACACTATGTTAACTTGCGTTCCATTCTCATTCCCTCGTAAATGAATTTAAAGTACTTTAGCACATCAGCAATCTGTATACTTTCTTTAGCAATATTTTGTGGCGATACGCTACAAGCACAGGTGGTACAACCTGGTACGCAAACTAATGGAAGTCAATCTAATAATATATCTACGGCAGTACCTTTTCTGTTAATTACTCCAGATGCGAGAGGTGGAAGTATGGGAGAAGCTGGAGTTGCTGTACAGCCAGATGCCAATTCGATGGCTATTAATCCTTCAAAATTAGCATTTTTAGATCGACCTTATGGCTTTTCTGCTTCGTATAGTCCATGGTTAAAAAGTTTAGTTCCAGATATTAATTTGGCATACATTAGTGGATTCTACAAATTAAACGATCAAAGTGCAATTGGAAGCTCATTACGGTATTTTTCTTTAGGTCAAATTCAATTAACCGACGAGGGGCAGCAGGATTTAGGTGTTTACAGTCCGAATGAGTTTGCATTTGATGCAACCTATTCACGTCGATTTGGAGAAGAATTTTCGTTAGGAACAACTTTTAGATTTATTTACTCGAATTTAACATCTGGTCAATTTTCTGCGGGTCAACAAACGAAACCTGGTACAGGTTTTGGGGTTGATGTATCTGCATATTATAAAAAGCCTACGGTTTTATTTAATACTGATGCCATTTTTTCAATGGGTGCAAATCTTTCTAATATTGGCACCAAAATAAGTTATGTAGATGGCGGTAGTAAATATTTCCTGCCAACGAATCTGAAATTAGGAGCAGCATCCACTTTTATTATCGACGATTATAATCAATTTACTTTCGCTCTAGATTTTAATAAATTGCTAGTGCCTACCCAGCCCATCCGAGATTCGAATGGTAAAATTACTTCGGGTAAAGATCCTGATCGCTCTGTTCCTGCCGGTATTTTTGGCTCGTTTAGCGATGCACCTGGCGGATTTAGCGAAGAACTTAAAGAGGTGAGCATTGCCGCTGGTATGGAATATTGGTATAATCAACAGTTTGCATTAAGGGCAGGTTATTTTTACGAAGCTCCCGAAAAAGGAGATAGACGCTACTTTACACTTGGCGCGGGTTTAAAGTACAATATTTTTAATATTGATTTTGCTTATCTGTTGGCAAATCCACAAAAGAGTCCATTAGCAAATACCTTGCGGTTTAGCTTATTATTTAATTTCGGCAACACCAAGTAATGAAACTAAAAGTTGGCTTTGGCTTCGATGTTCATCAGTTAAAAGATAATCATCCATTTATTATTGGCGGTGTAAATTTAGAACACCAAAAAGGAGCATTTGGTCATTCTGATGCCGATGTATTGCTTCATGCCATATGCGATGCACTTTTAGGTGCAGCGAACTTAAGAGATATTGGTTTCCATTTTAAAAATACCGATCCCCGATGGAAAGGGATCAGTAGTTTGATTTTACTCAAAGAATCAATTAAATTAGTTCGAGAGAAGGGTTGGGAGGTGAATAATATTGATGCTATGCTTTGTTTAGAAGCGCCAAAAATTAATCCTCATATTCCCCAAATGCAAAAAAATATCGCCGAAGCTATTGCAGTTTCTGTCGACGATATTTCTATTAAAGCTACTACCAATGAACAAATGGGTTTTATTGGCAGAGAAGAGGGTGTTGTAGCGTATGCAGTTTGTTTAATTCAAAAAGATTAATCTTCCAAATACCCAAACTTACCTTCGTTATAATCGGCCAATGCTTGCTGTATTTCTTCAGGTGTATTCATCAAGAATGGCCCATATTGAGTAATTCGTTCATTTATGGGCTCACCGCTTAACATTAATACCAAGCTATCTGCTAAGGCCTCAATTTCAATAATTTCACCTTCATTTTTAAAATGTACCAGTTGATCCGCCTTTGCTATAGATGAGCCATTAACTTTTATTTCACCTTCAATAACTACAAAAGCGGTATTGTAGTTTGCAGGAAAATTAACGCTTACTTTTCCACCTTTCGTTAAACGAGCATTATAGGCTTCAATAGGTGTGAAAGTACTTGCACTTCCTTTGGTCTGGTTAAAATCTCCAGCTATCACTTCAATTGTTCCTGCATTCTCAGGCAAGATAACTTTTGCAATTTCGTTGTGTTTGAGTGCCTGATATTTTGGTGTACTCATTTTATCTTTCGCTGGTAAATTAACCCAAAGCTGTACCATTTGGAAGGGGCCACCTTTTTTGCTAAATGTTTCTTCATGGTATTCTTTATGTAGAATTCCACTTGCGGCTGTCATCCATTGAACATCTCCAGGATAAATTATACCACTGTTTCCAGCACTGTCGTGATGAGCAACAGCACCTTGATAAGCTATAGTTACAGTTTCAAATCCACGATGTGGGTGAACACCAACACCGCGAGGCTCGTTACGTGCCGAGAACTCTATTTTTGCATTGTAATCGAGTAAAAAGAATGGGCTCATGCTCAATTTATATCCACTAGGGAAAAAATTGTGTACTCTAAATCCATCACCAACCATGTGAGGTGCTGGTGGATTTAGGATTGCTGAAATTTGTTTTGTTGTCATAATCGTATAGTTTTGCGCAGAGCGTGGAGTGCTAAGCGTTTTGGGTGCCTATTGCATGGTGTTTAGTAGGCACTTACTTCAATTTTATTATACGTTTGGGAGTATACGCTTTGAACGCTTTGCGCCAAACGCAAGTCGCTAAGCCTGCTTAACAAATTGTAATTCACCTACAATCTTTACTTCTTCACTTACCATTACTCCGCCGGTTTCAAGTGCTGCATTCCAAGTTAAACCAAATTCTGAACGGTTAATTTTTGTACTTAATGTAAAACCGGCTTTTGTATTTCCCCATGGGTCGGTAGCTATACCTCCAAACTCTGCAGTTAATTTAACAGGTTTAGTTGTTTCTTTAATGGTTAAGTTACCTTTTATGGTATACTCATCACCATCTTTTTCCATTGATGTAGAGTTAAAACTCATGGTAGGGAATTTTTCTACATCAAAAAAATCACCACTTTTTAAGTGATTATCGCGATCAGTATTTCCAGTGTCTAAAGAGTTGATATCGCCGCTAAAAGAGATAGCTGCATCGGTAAATTCGTCTCCTTCTGATGCAAGCTCTGCAGAGAAAGATTTTAAACCACCAGTTACTGTGGTAATCATTAAGTGTTTTACTTTAAACTGTAGTTCACTGTGTGTTGGATCTAATGTCCATTTTGTAGTTGCCATAATTTTATTTTTTAATTAAGTTATCTTTAATTTGATAACACAAAGTTAGGGCAGGTAGTTTTACTACACGTTGATGTAGGATAAGAAATGAGGGTTATCTAAAATGCTTTTTAGCAAGATCTTTCCGTACTCTACTTAGTGATTCTGGAGTAATGCCTAAATAGGAGGCAATCATCCACTGAGGCACTCGTAGTGTTAGGTTTGGGTAGAGCTTAACAAAATCTAGGTATCTTTCTTCCGCTGTTGCACTTAACAACATATTAATGCGTTTTTGCATGAAGCGGATAGAGTTATGCAACATTAAAATGTTAAGCTGAAGAATTTCGGGTACAATATTTTGTATGGCTGGAAAAAAATCCTTTTTAACTACTACTACTTCAGTGTCTTCGATAGCATCGATATAGAAAAAGGCAGCTTCGTTAAAAACGGTAGTATCACGATCGGATAACATCCAATTTTCGGGTGCAAATTGAATGATATGCTCTTTCCCTTTTTCATCAATTGAGAAATAACGAAGCAAGCCACTATTGATAAAGTAAGCTTCAGATTTTAAGTCGCCAGCATTGAGCAGAATTTGCCCCTTTTTAATGGTTTTTGTTTTCAGACAGCTAACCGCTTCACTTGCCTGTTCGTCGGTAATGGATAATCTATCGCGTAAGTATTGCGCAAATTTATCTAGCATAAAGATTATCGCTTAGTTGATGGGATATTATCAAAATTAGCAGCACATTTGCCACATCCAGTGGCGCAGCCATCATTTTTACGTGAAATGGAACGATAAATCATTCGGCCAACATAAAGTACTGCGGCAACAAAAATGATAATCACTAAAATAAACTGGATATCCATACTGCAAATTTACGATTATTTAAAGATTGGTATTCAGGTTATTGTCAAAATTTTGCTCTTTTATTCCTTATCCATCAAACCCACTGTTCCACCAACCCAATCAAAATCTTTATTGTATCGAACACCAATCATTTTACCCCTACTTAAACGGCCTAAATTGATGCATAATTGGGGTTCTTCTCCTTCAGGCCAGAGATACATCATCCTAATCTCTGCTTTTACACCCGCATCTGGTGCTTGGATTACAGGTTCGTAAGTTACTTTACGCTGTAAAATCCAATTTTCTGGGTCTTTGATTGCGTTAATATCGGCATTAGTTACATCAATTATTACACCCATACCAGCAAAACTAAATAATGGCTTTAGGACATAATTTTCTAAATCTGTTGGAATAATTTCCAAGGTATTTAAGAAATAAGTTTCAGGCACAAATTTGCTCTTTAGGAAAGGCATGGTGTATTTACTAATCCGATAAAACCAATTGGGATGCGTAATCCATTCAATAGCTAATTCATCGCGAGGATCGAAACTATTTTCGAAAACTGAAGTATTATCTCCGATCTCATCAAAAATAAGGCGGTTATAAATGCGCTTGAGGCGGATTTTTTCGCCACCTTCTTCATAGAAAAGGTTTTTCCCCTCTTTTTTAATTTCGTTAAGAGCCAGTATTTTAATGCCCAATTTCTTGGCAGTAACCAAAAAATCGATTGCGGTTTTCTGATTTAGTGCATCAATATCCATTAAAGCTACTTCCTGAGGGGCATGATTGCCTACAATTACCTTTCTAAGCAGATCGAAATATGAAGTTTCAGTTAAACCGTTAAAATACGGGGTTAATTTATCATCCAATTCATACACTGCTTTAAAAGTTTCGGCCAAATGCGATTGAAAACCATAAAGTGATGGGAAGCCCTGCATTTCAATAAGCATTGGAGTTACTTCGCCATTCTCATCTTTACACAAACCGTAATCGAACGTTAAAAAATGGGGATTTCCAGTTTCGTTTTTCACATTCCATTGTGAAGGAATTGCCTTTTGAGTGAGGGATTTGAAGTCGTCTCGCTTAATTAACGCAATAATTTCTTCGCCTGCAGCAATTAATTTATCTTTTAACTCTGGGGAAATAAAAATAGGGGTTTCGGCAACGCGGAAAGGAATTTCTGGGTAGCCATGTTCTAAAGCCTTAACAAAGTCTTTATATTTTTGATCCGTGAAATTAGTGTTGAATGCTTGGCGGTATTTTTGAATCATATTAATTTAACTACAAAGTTTCTTATTCTATATGCACAGTTTTACCGCAAAGAAAAATAAGAAAGCGCTAAGAACGCAAAGTTTCTAATTATCTTAGCGCACTTTGCGAAAACCTTTGCTCTTTTTTGCGTTAAAATCTTATATGTTAAACTTCCTGTAAAGTATGAATAGCCTCATCTAAAAAATTAGGCAGAATCACACTTTGTGTTAAGGTTATACGCTCGGGATCATCCAAACTATTTAACATATCTAAATATTTATCTTCGCCATGGTTTTTAATAATTACAGCTTTCTTTTCGTCTTGCAGCAAATACATTTTCATCCCCAATGGGTCGGCTTCTGGATGAAATTGTGTGCCAATAATCTGGTCAGAAAAGCGAATTGCCATTACACATCTTTCTAAGGCTACATGTGGTCGTTCTTTTTCGATTGCTAAAATTTTAGCACCCTTGGTCTTAAAATCGGCAAGGTTAGGTTTAACAACCTGCCAATCTCTGCTATCAACAGAATAAAAAGGATTTGATAAACCATTAAAAATAGTTTCCAGTTTGCCATTTTCAGTTAAACTGATTGGGAAAATGCCAAATGCATTCGATTTTCGTTGAGTAACGGTACCTAAACCATATTTACGGCAAGCGAGTTGGAAAGAATGGCAAATTAAAAAGATATGCTTCTTTATCTCATTTCGCGCATTGAAATACTCAATATCATCTAACAAATTAAAAAAATCCTGTTCCCATTTCGAATGCTCACCGTCAAAAGGGCTGCCGGGGCCACCGCTAGAAATGTAAATATCGTAACTTAAATCAGGTACTTGATTATGTTGCCTGATGTCGAAAATATCGTAGTTTAAATCGAGGTGGTTTTTTTCTTGGTACTGCTGTAAAATCTCCTGTATCCCTCTCATTCCCTGATTAGGATTGCCGTTATTCATGTCTATAACAGCGACCTTAATATTGTTTTTCTCCGTCATTTTTATTATCCTGCGCCTACTAACGTTTGCGTGGTAATGTAGTCTACCACCGATTCAAAGCTACCAGTTTTCTCGTAAACTGCAAGCTGTCGGTCTGCTCCAGTTCCATTTTCTAGAATTTTATGCACATAATTGATATCGTTTCTACTCCCTAAATCGTCTACCACATCATCAACAAAATCTAATAGCTCTAAGATTAAGTTACGGCAATTTACTTCCATTTCTTTGCCAAAATCGATTAAATTTCCATCAATGCCATACCGTGCAGCTCGCCATTTATTTTCGTTGATCAACGCTCTCGAATAGCTGATAAATTCCATATTCTGTAGGCGCAATTTATATAGTTTTGCACACAGTGCTTGAAATAAAGCAGTAAAGGCCATCGTTTCGTCGATCAACATGGGGCAATCGCAAATGCGAAACTCAACCGTATCGAAGAAGGGGTGTACACGAATATCCCACCAAATTTTCTTTGCATTATCCATGCAATTGGTTTTGATCAGCAGTTTTACATAGTTGTCATAATCTTCGATGCTATTAAAAATGTCGGGAATGCCGGTACGTGGAAATTTGTCGAAAATTTTTGTTCGGAATGACTTATAACCCGTATTTCTGCTCTCCCAAAATGGAGAATTTGTTGAAAGTGCAAAAACATGAGGTAAAAAATAACGTACTTGGTTTGCGATGTGGATAGCTAGTTCGCGCGATTGAAAGCCAACGTGAACGTGTAAACCAAAAATTAAATTAGAACGAGCAGCTTCTTGTAGCTCATTTACAATTTCGCTGTAACGTGGATGCTCGGTAATTAATTGTTTTTCCCAATGAGAAAAAGGATGTGTTCCGGCAGCGCCTATACGTAAACCTTGTTCGCCGGCCAATTGTGAAACGGTGTAACGCAATTGCGAAATTTCTTTTCTTGCTTGTTCTGTATTATGGCAAATTCCGGTTCCAACTTCTACAACAGCCTGGTGCATTTCGGCTTTAACTTGATCTTTATGGATTTTTTGTGCCGATTCAACTATTTTTTGATCATGTGAGGTTAATTCTCTGGTTACAGGATCAACAACCATGTATTCCTCTTCTATCCCGAGCGTAAATTCATTCATCATCTGCGTACATTATTAATAATGATTATTTTTTTGGTGTTGCTTTTTTGGTTTTTGAAGCAGGTTTTGATGCTACTTTGGTTGCGGGTTTAACGGCTGTGGCAGCTTTTGCTTTTGCAATTAAAGGAGTTCCAGCAGAGCTGGTTCTAATATACTCGCCCCATGTTAAATTGTCTTGTCCAAATTTTTGTGCTTTCGCTTTTTCAATCGCATAGGTTGCGGCAGTTTCTACTACCCATTCAAAATTTTCGGCACCCACACTTTCTACACCAGCATCTGGGGCAGGGTTACAGAAATCGATCGCAATGGGAACACCGTTTCGTACAGCAAATTCGACAGTGTTAAAATCGTAGCCTAAATACTTGTTCAATCTTAAGGTGTAGTCTTCTATCGTTTTTAATAATTTAGCGCTCGGTTTTGGACCGTCAATTACGTAACGCAAGTGATGAGGGTTACGAGGCTCGTATTGCATAATGCGAACATATTTTCCGCCAATACAGTAACATCTAAAGTACTCTTCGAACATGATTTCTTCTTGCAGCATCATAACCGTTTGTTTAGTTTGACTATGCTTATCGAAAAAATCTTCTTTATCATGTAATTTATAAACTTCTTTCCATCCACCACCATCAAATGGCTTCATATAGGCAGGGAAGCCTGTATATTCAAATATTGCATCCCAATCCATCGGCATTGCCAAATTGCTGAACGATAATTCTGAAGTATCATCTGGATGTTCTCTTGATGGAATTAGGGCTGTTTTTGGGACAGGAACTCCAATATTTATCGCTAATGCATTATTGAAGAATTTTTCGTCGGCACTCCACCAAAAAGGATTATTGATGACTGCAGTTCCGCCCATTGCGGCGTTTTTTAAGTAAGCACGGTAGAAAGGCACATCTTGCGAAATGCGATCAATAATTACTGAATATTCTGGCTCTTCGGCCTGAAAAACCTTACTAATATTTACAAACTCTGCAGTTATGCCTTTCTCTGCCTTTTGATTCACTCTATCCACAAAAGCTTGCGGAAAAGACCTCTCTTGTCCAAATAAAATCCCTATTTTCTTCATTTGTATAATCGGTTAATTGTTGAAATTGGTTAATTGTATGATTGTTTTGGGTGTTTAGACCTTCCGACTTTCGGACTAATTTAAAGTTGCGCTATATATTCGGGAAACATCTGTCTCCAGGTTGGCCAATCATGATCTGCATTTTGCCTAATATCTAACCAATGATTAATTCCTTTCTGATGCAGGATGCCTGATAATTTTTCGTTATCACCTTTACACATGTCACGGTCTGATGTTCCTAAAACAATTTTCATGTTCCAAAGTTCTGGATTCATGTCGTTTAGGAGGAAATCAACTGGGTTGTTAAAAAAAGTATCATCATTATAAAAACCGTCTAGCTGACCACTAATATCAAATGCTCCACTCATGCTAAATAAATGGCTTACTGCCCAGGGGTGACGAAAAGCAAAATTAGCGGCATGATAGCCTCCAAAACTGCACCCTGCGGTAATCACCTTGTGATGCCCAGTTTCATTTTTAGCAAGGGGAAAAAGTTCTTCGAGCAAAAATTTATCGTACCAAATATGATTTTTAACCCGATCTGCTGGATGAATCTCTTTATTGTACCAGCTTAATTTATCAATGCCATCGGGACAGTAAATTTTAATTTTTCCGGCATCAACAAAGTCTTGAACTGCGTCGATTAATTTAAAATCCTTATTCTCAAAATAGCTGCCCATACTCGTTGGAAAAAGTAGAATGGGGAACCCGCTATGCCCAAAAATTAAGGTTTTAATATCTTTGTTTAAGTTATTACTGTACCATTCTTTTAGTTCTTCTTGCATAGTAATAGATTTAGATGCTTTAAGGTATAAAAATCTAATTCAAACACAAAGCAATTGAAGAATTTTATTGTGATAAATGTTTCCATTGTGTAAAATGTTTTGCCCAGAGTGCCTACTTTCTATAAATTTGTACCTTTGCACCTGATTAGTGAGAAAGCATATGTATAACACCTTAACATTACCTACCGTTATTAAAACGAGCCATCAAATAAAGTCCGATTTTTTAAAGCGTACAGTTGACATTGAGATTTTTAGTCCAGATAATTTATTGGGAAATGAGCGCGTCAATCTGTTACTGTTAAATGATGGACAAGATTTAGCACAGATGGATATGGAAGATACCTTAAACCATTTATATGAAAAGTGGAAAATTGAACCCACGGTTGTAGTTGGGATTAAGGCATCGGCTGATGATCGATTAATGGAGTATGGGGTGGCGAACCGTCTGGATTTTAAAAAAAGGGGGGCAAAGGCAAATCTATATACAGATTTCATCGTTAAAGAATTAATCCCTTACGTGCAAAGCGAAGTAGACTTAACGATTAATGGAAAACGTGCTTTTGCTGGGTTTTCTTTAGGAGGTTTAACTGCTTTTGATATTGCTTGGAACAATGATAATTATTTTGATGCCGTAGGTGTGTTCTCTGGCTCTTTTTGGTGGCGCAAGAAGGACTTAAAAGCTGGTTATACAGATGATGATCGCATTTTGCACGAGATGATCCGTGAAACGAAAACCAATCCTGCCTTAAAATTTTGGTTAATGACGGGTACAAATGATGAAGTGGCCGATCGTAATCACAATTTTATTATCGATTCTATTGATGATACCATCGATGTAGTGAAGGAATTAATGAAAAAAGGCTATCAACGACCACATGATGTTTTTTATTACGAGATGGTAGGTGGTAAACATGATGTGCCAACTTGGGGTAAAGCGATGCCCGCATTTTTAACTTGGGCATTCGGGGAAACAAGAATTTAACCCCCTTATCGTTTGCTTGACGAAAAACTTCTATCGATTTTATTGATATGGATATTGAGATTAATGATTTTCTTTAACCTCTGTTAAGAAGTAATTTTACAGAATGATAAAGGGATTATTTGAGACACATGTCTTTGTAGAAGATCTAGAAAGATCAATCGATTTCTATAAAAATGTACTGGGCTTAACCGAATGTGGTTATAATGATGAACGTAGAATTGCTTTTTTCTGGGTTGGAGAGCCTAAGCAAGCCATGCTTGGCTTATGGGAGAAACCAAAAGAGGAAATTGACATTCGACACTTTGCATTTAACTGCGAAGTAGAAGACATTCTCCATAAATCAGTTGATTTTCTTAAATCAAGAGGATTAAAACCGTATAATTTCTTGAAAGATGGAACAGAAAAGCCAATGGTTTTTGCCTGGATGCCTGCTATTGCAATTTACTTTAAAGATCCAGACGGGCATGACTTGGAGTTTATCGCCATATTAGCTGGTGATGCAAAACCAGAGTTAGGCGTTATTTCATATGAAGAGTGGATGGAAAATCAGCAATTTTAACGATTTCATCTGAGGCATAAATATATATCCCTTTCTCATTGCTATTCGCTTTACTAAGCATCGCATCTGCTACTTTCTCTATTTTAATGCTGCGGTATTTTTTTAATGGACCGATAAAAAGAGGGTTTAATAACCTAAATAAGCCAATCATAATATTTTCTGATCTACGTTCTTCTTTTCTATTGCCGTCTAATAAGGCCGGGCGATAAATATGAATAGTTTCAAATGGGATTTTTTGTAAATCTCTTTCTACTTCTCCTTTTGTACGACTGTAAAACAGTCTCGATTTTACATCAGCTCCTATAGACGAGATTAAATGATACTGTTTGGCTCCGTTTGCAAATGCAATGTTGGCAACATCAAGTGGATATTGATAATCGATTTTGCGATAAACAGTTAAATCGGGAGTTTTTTTTATGGTTGTGCCCAAGCAACAAAAAACATGATCTCCAACTATTTGTGTAGCATAACTGGCTAATTCATCAAAATTGACTACGATTTCTTTCAGTTTGGCATGAGTAATATTTACCGATTTTCGGCTAATCACTAAAACTTCACTATAATTTTTTTCTACCAATAATTTGGCTAGAAGGTTTTGGCCAATTAATCCAGTAGCGCCGATTAGAATTGCTTTTTTGCTCATTTATAAAGATAATTAAGTTTTTCTAAAGAAGCTCGGCCCCAAACTATTGAAAATCAAATTTTAACAAAAAGTTAATCGCATTTTTAGCAGTAAATCCCCTTAAAAATCCAATAAAAAACCTTATCTTTGCGCCAAATTACAGGCGCATTTTATGCAAAAGATTAGAAATATAGCTATTATAGCACACGTTGACCACGGTAAAACTACATTGGTTGATAAAATTTTACACTCTTGTTCTATTTTTCGTGATAACGAACAAACAGGAGATTTGATATTGGATAACAACGATTTGGAGCGCGAGCGTGGAATTACGATTGTGTCTAAAAACGTTTCGGTTCAATACAAAGACGTGAAAATCAACATCATTGATACCCCTGGTCACGCCGATTTTGGTGGTGAGGTAGAGCGCGTATTAAAAATGGCCGATGGCGTACTTTTGCTATGTGATGCTTTTGAAGGTGCAATGCCTCAAACGCGTTTTGTAACACAGAAAGCGTTAGCATTAGGCTTAAAACCAATTGTTGTTGTTAACAAAGTTGACAAAGAGAATTGTAGACCTGAAGAGGTGTACGAGCAGATTTTTGAGTTGTTCTTTAACTTAGAAGCAACTGAAGATCAATTAGATTTTCCAGTAATTTATGGTTCATCGAAACAAGGCTGGATGAGTACAGATTGGCAAAAACCAACAACTGATATTTTCGCGTTGTTAGATACTGTAGTTGCAACTATCCCACCAGCACCTTATTACGAAGGCACATTACAAATGCAAATTACTTCATTAGATTATTCTTCTTTTGTAGGTCGTATTGCTGTAGGTCGTGTTCACCGTGGGGTGATTAAAGAAAACCAACCAGTTACGTTAATTAAACGTGATGGTAAAATGGTTAAATCTAGAGTTAAAGAATTATATACTTTTGAAGGTTTAGGTAAAATTAGAACCACAGAAGTTAAATCTGGAGATATTTGTGCAGTTGTTGGTATTGAAGGTTTCGATATTGGCGATACTATTGCTGATTTTGATGCTCCAGAACAATTACCAGTTATCAAAATCGATGAGCCTACCATGAACATGTTGTTTACAATTAACAACTCTCCGTTTTTTGGTAAAGAAGGTAAATTGGTAACCTCACAACGTATTAAAGACCGTTTGATGAAAGAAATGGAGAAAAACTTAGCCCTTAAAGTGGTTGAGACCGAATCTCCAGATTCATGGTTAGTATATGGTCGTGGTATTCTCCATTTATCGGTTTTAATCGAAACAATGCGTCGCGAAGGTTATGAAATTCAAGTTGGTCAACCACAAGTTATCGTTAAAGAAATTGATGGTAAAAAATGTGAGCCAATTGAAACTTTAATCGTTGATGTACCTGGTGAAGTTGCTGGTAAAGTAATCGAATTGGTAACTCAACGTAAAGGTGAGCTATTGGTAATGGAGCCAAAAGGTGATTTACAACACTTAGAATTTGAAATTCCAGCTCGTGGTATTATCGGTTTACGTAATAATGTTTTAACAGCTACTGCTGGTGAAGCGATTATGGCACACCGTTTTAAAGCCTATGAGCCATGGAAAGGTACAATTCCAGGTCGTTTAAATGGTGTTTTAGTATCGATGGATAAAGGTATGACTACTGCCTATTCAATTGATAAATTACAAGATAGAGGCCGTTTCTTTGTTGATCCAGGAGCTGATGTTTACGAAGGTCAGATTATGGGTGAGCACATTCGCGATAACGATTTGGTAATTAATATTGTAAAAGGTAAAGCATTAACAAATATGCGTGCTTCGGGTACGGATGATAATACACGTATTGCTCCAGCCATTAAATTCTCATTAGAAGAAGCAATGGAATATATCCAAGCTGATGAGTACATTGAAATTACTCCGGTAAGTATGCGTTTACGTAAAATTTTCTTAACAGAACAAGAGCGTAAAGTAAAAGGAAAACAGTTGTCGTAAGCCTTTATAACGTTAAAATAATAAAGCCTATAAGCGAAAGTTTATAGGCTTTTTTAATCATTCGTTTTTCGATGCCTTAAAAAATACTGTGCTAAATTTAAAGCAATAAACACATGGTTAATTACATTGGGAATAAATCCATAATAATGACTTAAAACTTTAAAGCGCTCTTTTAAGCTCGCCAAATGTTTTTTCTTTGAAATACCTCCCACCAAGTATTTTGCTACATAAAGATGTGTATTTACAATATTAGACGATTTTTTTGCCGCTTTTAAAATCCAATCAATATCAGAACTATACTTATACTTCAAATCGTAAGGCTCTGTTAAGCTGCGTTTGATATATATGGCTTGGTGACTTACATTCATCCCAAATTTAAAGCTATGCCAGTCGAAATGTTCTGGAGCCCGATGCCTCCGCTGCCCTAAGCTCTTCCAACTTTCATCAAACATCTCTGTTTCGCCATAATAAATATCACCTGATGGCGCGGATGCAAAAACCTCAGCAACGGTTTCTATTGCATAAATTTCATCTCCCGAGTTCATAAACAAAACATAATCGCCCGTTGCTAATGCTAATCCTTTATTCATCGCATCGTATAACCCTTTATCAGGCTCTGAAATAAATTGAGCCAAACGATCGCTATATTTTTGAACAATTTCTTTGGTCCCATCGGTTGATGCGCCATCAATAATAATATACTCTATATTGCTATAGGTTTGGTCTAGAACCGATAACATTGTTCGTTCAATATCTTTTGCGTTGTTATAAACAATCGTAATCACACTCAATTTAGGGTTGTTCATTTTATTTAGGCTGAGCGTTTAACAAGCGTTGATACAATTCGATATGTTTATTGGCAATAACAGTTGGGGCAAAATGAGTTAAAATGGTTCTGCGAGCTTCTTTCTGCAACGATTCTCTGTTTTCATGTAAAAATAGCCATTCTATACCATCAGCAAGATCGTTTGATGATTTATATTCGGCCAAATAACCATTTTCTAAGTGCTTCACCATGTCTGGAATCCCTCCGGTTTTAAACGCAATAACCGGAGTTGCGCATGCTAAACTTTCCATCACTGTGTTCGGTAAATTATCTTCGAGCGAAGGCAAAATAAAAACATCTGCAGCAGAGTAGCATTTCGCCAGATGCTCATCTTTATTAATGGTGCCCAAAAAAGTGGTTTTGAATGGAAATTCAGGCATATTCTTCGTGTCTTTATTGCCAAAAATAACCAGCTCTATTTTCGAATTATCTATTTCTGTACGCGAAGCCAACTCATTTAAAGCTGCAATCAAGTAATCTGTGCCCTTATGTTTATCGTTTGTTGAAGGCATAAAGCCACTCATAATCAAAAACTTATCTGATCCAATTTTTAGTATTTTTTTTGCTTCTGCTTTTACATATGGTTTAAAAACATCAATCTCGATAGTGTTAGGGATGATAGTAGTTTCCCTAACCCCGAGCAAACTGCTCTGCTTAACTGATGAGGCCATCCAAGTACTTGGCGCCACTACATGGAAATTTAATTTGGAGTACGCTTTTTGTTTTCTTTTCCAGTTTTGATGAGAGATATCTGCTGGCCCGTCAAATCGTAACAGCGGACAATGACCGCATTGCTGATGAAAATTTTCACAACTATACCGTACGTGGCAGCCACCAGTAAAAGCATTGCTGTCGTGGAAAGTCCACACAATAGGCTTCTCCAATTCATCAAGCGCAGCTAAAAACATAGGCGATAAAAAACCATGATTTATCCAGTGCAAATGAATAATATCTGCCTCTTTTAATAGTTGATTATTTTGTAAAGATTTTCCAAACCATTGAAGCGAAAAAGGCGTTTTGAGTGCTTTAACAAAAAATTTAGCCAAGTACCGTTCGGCCATAATATTAATCACAGCTCTTATTTTTGCAAAAATTCCAGTGCTTAAATTGATAATATTTGGGTCTTGCCCGAATTTGTAATACACTGCCACACTCGAATCGACCCCATCAGCATGCAAAGCGTTGCTTAAGCGTAAGCATGCTCTTCCGGCGCCGCCGTTTCCGTCATAGGTATTTAAATGTATTACTTTCAAAGCAATCAAAAATACATTTAATTCCGTATTTTCATCCTTCGAAGCCAAAAAACAAAAAAATATGAAGAAGAATTTACTTTACGCACTCTTTGCATGCGCATTTTTAGGGTCAGCATCTGTAAATGCACAAGATCAGACGTATTTTGCAGCCTATCCATCACTAACTCCCGATGCCCAAAACATCGTGTTTACGTATGATGGCGATATTTGGAAAGTAGCCGCAAAAGGTGGATTGGCGGCTCGTTTAACCGCTATGCCGGGCGATGAAATTAACGCTAAAGTGTCGCCAGATGGAAAATGGTTAGCTTTTACCTCGAACCAATTTGGTAATAACGACGTATATGTGATGCCCATGGCAGGTGGAGATATAAAACAACTGACCTTTAATGATGGAACCGATGAAGTGGATAATTGGAGTTGGGATTCGAAAACGATTTATTTTACTTCGTCCCGCTACAACTCTTCTTCTAGCTATAAAGTTGGCATAAATGGAGGTACCGCTGTTCGGTTATTTGATCATTATTTTAACACTACACATAATATTGCAGCTGCTCCAAACGGCGAATTGTTTTTTAACGATACTTGGGAAAGCCGCAATTCCGCCAATCGAAAACATTATAAAGGGGCCTATAATCCTGATATACAATCATACAACCCAAAAACAAAAGAGTATAAACAATATACAGATTACATTGGAAAAGATTTTTGGACTACCATAGACCAAAAGGGAACCGTTTATTTTGTGTCTGATGAAGGAAATGAAGAATATAATTTATACACTTTTGCCAATGGGAAGAAAACTGCTTTAACTCGTTTCGAAACCTCTATAAAACGCCCGTTTGTTGCTGCAGATGGAAGCACGATAGTTTTTGAAAAAGATTATCAATTGTGGACATATGATGTGGCAAGTAAAAAGTCGCAAAAGGTATCTATTGGAACCAATAGAAATCAGCTGCTAAGTAAAGAACAAGAATACGAAGTAAGAGCCGCTATTTCTAATTTTGATGCTTCACCCGATGGGAAGAAATTAGCGTTTATATCGCGAGGTGAAGTTTTTGTAAGCGATGTTGATGGGAAATTTATTCGTAAAGTAACCAATTCTGGAGAACGTGCATTAGAAGTAAATTGGCTTGCAGATAATAAGACCATCATTTTTAACCAAACGTTTAATGGCTATCAAAATTGGTATACCGTTACTGGTGATGGGAAAGGGGCGTTAAAGCAGCTTACAAAAGATAAAGCGAATAACCGAGATTTAAATTTCAACAAGAGCAGAACGCAAGCAGTTTACCTTTCGGGGAGGGACGAACTTAAAGTGTTAGATTTAAAAACATTTGAAAGCAAAACGATTGTAAAGGATGAGTTTTGGGCAATTCAAAACTCATCGCCTAGTTTCTCGCCAAACGATCAATATGTTTTATTTACGGCCATCAGAAATTTTGAGCAAGATATTCTGGTGCACGATATCAAGGCGAATAAAACCATTAATTTAACAAATACAGGTGTTACCGAAGCAGGACCAATTTGGTCGCCAGATGGTAAATACATCTACTTCACGAGCGATCGAACTAAACCTTCTTACCCTAGCGGAATGCAGAATGCACATGTATACCGAATGGCTTTAAATCATTTTGATGCCCCTTTTAGAACAGATAAGTTTGACGAGTTGTTTAAAGAAGATAAGCCAGCTACACCGCCTGTTGCAGTAGATAAAAAAGCTGCAGACACCACTAAAAAGAAACCAGAGGTTAAGGTTCCTGCATTGATTACCATCAATACGCAGAAAATTTTAGATCGCATAGAGTTGGTAAGTCCCTCGTTTGGAAATCAATTTTTAGCCGATGTATATACCAAGGGCGATAAAACCTATGTTTTTTATATGTCAACTCATGAAGGAGCTAGAAGCTCAATGTACCGAACCATTTTGGAACCTTTCGAGAATAATAAAACCGAAAAAGTAGGGGATGGAGGTTTCAACATGGTTGAAGCAGGTGGGAAATACTATGCACTATCGATGGGAGTAATTAATAAATACAATCTAGATGCGAACAAGCTGGATAAAATAGATCATGGCTTTAAGTTTAATAAAAATTTAAATGCAGAATTTAATCAGATGTTTTACGAAACATGGGTAGGGTTGGACGAGAATTTTTATGATGATAAATTTCATGGTGTAGATTGGGAGAAAATGAAAATACGTTATGCTGCTTATTTACCGTATTTGAATAGCAGAGCAGATTTAAGAATTTTATTGAACGATATGTTGGGCGAATTAAACTCATCTCATCAAGGCTTTAATAGTTTTGGTGCCGAGGAGCGTAAAAATTTCACTTCTGTTACCAATGAAACTGGGATTATTTTTGATTCAGAAAATCCATATAAAGTACAGCGTATTGCAGCAAAAAGTAATGCAGCTTTAATTGGAGATAAAATTTTAACGGATGATATTTTAACTGAAGTTAACGGTGTAAAAGTGGATGTTACCGTAGATCGTGATTATTATTTTACGAAACCTTCTTTAGATCGTGAAATGACGTTAACATTTATGAGGAAGGGTAAGGAAGTGATGGTAAATGTACATCCACAGTTGTCTGGAGCATTAAAAACAAATTTATACGACGAATGGATCTCGAAAAATAGAGAAAATGTAGACCAGTGGGGGAATAATCGCATCGCGTACTCGCATATGAAAAATATGGGTGGCGGAGAATTAGAACGCTTCTTATTGGATATGGTTGAGCAAGAAAATAACAAGGACGCTGTGATTTTAGATTTGCGATACAATACTGGTGGAAATGTGCACGATGAAGTATTACGATTTTTATCACAAAGGCCTTATTTACAATGGAAATACAGAGGTGGAAAAATGGCTCCGCAAAGTAATTTTGGTCCTGCCGCTAAACCAATCGTACTCTTAATTAACGAACAGTCGCTAAGTGATGCCGAGATGACTGCCGCGGGCTTTAAGCAATTAAAGTTAGGCAAGATTATAGGTACAGAAACCTATCGTTGGATTATCTTTACCTCGGCAAAAGGCTTAGTTGATGGCTCATCGTATCGATTACCATCTTGGGGCTGCTATACCATGGATGGCAAAGATTTAGAAATGGAAGGTGTAGCACCAGATATTTTTGTAAAAAATACATTTGTAAATCGGTTAGCGGCTAAAGATCCCCAATTGGAAAGAGCTGTTGCAGAGATATTAAAGGACTTAAAATAGGTAATCGGTTAACTGTTTTAATTGGTTAATTGTCAGTTAACCAAATAACCAGTTAACCAAATATCTAAAAAACCAATAACAATTATATGAGTAATCTATTAACCGACAGGGAGTTTTGGGTAAAGTACTGGGAAAGTAAAACGGATTTGTCGGTAGTTATACCAGAAAACTATTTATTTCATCGCCAATTGGCAGACCTCGTAAATAAAAATAAGATAAAAACAGCGATTGAACTGGGGGGCTTCCCAGGTTATTATGCGGTTTTTTTAAAGAAGTACTTAAAGTTAGAGGTTACGCTTTTGGATTACTTTGTGCATACACCTATAACTGAAGAACTATTAAGAACGAATGGTTTAGCAATGGATGCTATTCAGATTATCGAAACGGATTTATTTAACTATACTACGCCAGAGCAGTACGATTTAGTGTTAAGCTGTGGTTTAATTGAGCATTTTAATGATACAGCCGATATTATTAATAGACATATCGCATTTGTGAAACCGGGCGGAACGCTATTTATTACTTTACCCAATTTTAAAGCGGTAAATGGGTGGTTTCAGCGTAAATTTGATAAGAATAATTACGATAAACATAATATCGATTGCATGGATCCGGAGTTGCTGGCTAATATTTGTAAAAAGGCTGGTTTGGAAATTGTCCAGGCTCGTTATTTTGGGAAATTTAGCGTGTGGCTAGAAAATGAAAGGGAAAAGTCTTTTGGAGTAAGGATACTTAAAAAATCTATCTGGTTAACGGGTAAATTGTTTACAAAAGTTTTTGCTTTTGATTCGAAACAGTTGTCGCCCTATATCATTTTGGAAGCCAAGAAATACTAACGCCTATGAGTATATGCTGGGGCTACTCGCCTAAAATTGAAAAATCTATTCCTTTAGGGGATTTAGCTGTAGAGCAATATTTAAGGATTGCGAAACAGGCAATGACTAACTTGGGGTGGAGTTTAAGCCATATTTCTGAGCGTGGTATCATCGCGTATACACCCATTTCGCTCCAATCGTACAGCGAAGAAATAGCTCTTCGATTTGACGGTAATTTTGTAGTGTTTAAAAGTGAATGTGTTGGTATTCAGATGCTTTTTAATGATTATGGAAAAAATGCACAAAATTTAGCTCGCTTTATTAACGAATTTGGTTATGCGAAAGTTCAGGTTGATGAGGTTTGGGACGGGAATCAAGATTCTATTGTTATAGAAGATTCTGATTATTTTGAGAAAACACCCCTAGCTGGCAAAAATAAAATCAAAAATGTATTTTATCTCTTAATCCCGCAAGAAAATTATGTAGCTACACCGATATTTATTTTTCTGAATATTGCCTATTATGTAAGTTATAGCTTATTTATGGCCATTTTTTACAGACATTTAGTGCTGGCCAAATTTCTTGACCCCGAGCTATTGGGATATTATATAGGTGCCAATAGTAGAGAGTTTGTATTAAATGGCCAGTATTGGCGATTAATTACCCATCAGTTTTCTCATTTGTCTTTCTTTCACTTATTTTTTAACATGTATGCTCTTGCTTATATAGGCTTAATGGTAGAGTATAAATTGGGCTTTAAAAAATACGTAAGCACTTACATAATTAGTGGTGTTTGTGGTGGCTTAGTTAGTTTGATGTTTCACGATAGTGGATTTATGACGGGTGCTTCGGGTGCTATTATGGGACTATTCGGTGCTTTTTTAGCTTTGTTGTTGGGTAAAGCATTCGAACGCAATGCTGCTAAGGCATTGCTTACAAGTACGCTAGCTGTATTGTCGATTATGCTAATTGGTGGCGCGTTAAAGAAAAATGTAGATAATGCAGCACATCTTGGTGGATTAATTTCAGGATTCATTAGTAGTTATTTATTGTATAATGGAAAGTTCTTATCCTCAAAGTTAAGATATGCTATTGTAATAAGTTTGGTCCTGGTTTTTGCTGTTGTAGTGCTAAAATATACACCTAAAATTCAAACCAAAGAGTTTGCAGCGTTAGAGAAAAAATATAAACAAAACTGGGCTAAATACACTGCTGTCTATAAAATCCCTCATGATTTACCTACCGGCAGAAAACTCACAATTGTTCAAGAAAAAGGGATTGATGTGTGGAAAGAAAATGATTTGCTAGTGAAGCAAATGCTCGCCCTAAAATTAACAAAACAACAACGATTTAAAGCAGAATTCCACGCTAAAGTAGTCGAAATTCAATCAAAAATAGTAGTGCTGTTCTATAAAGAATGTGCCGAAAGCACAAAGTACTATCGACGCGAAATTAGAGAGTTAACAAGAGAATTGAATGCGTTGAGAGTGGAAACGGAGAGGGATTAGTTTATTGTGCCATTTTATAAAGTCCAAACTCGCTTAGGGTGATGCAAACCGGCGCGCTAAGTTTAATTCTAAGTTTAGTAGTACTTACTGCATTATTCAATTTAATAAGCCGCTTTGCTCCAATACTTGAGCCATCGGCAATAACTTTCCATTGGTTATTTTCTATCATTTCGATGGTATAGCTATCTATACGTTGGCCAAGTGGAATGTACTCTTGTAAACTGATAATGTCAAAAGTTACAGCATCTTTAAATTCGAGTGTAAGTGTTCCTTGGCGATTGGCATCGGCCGTTGCCCAATAGGTGTTTTTATTGCGATCTAAAATGAAGTTCGGTTTAAAGTTATTGCCGCGACTATTGGTTGCGGTAACAATAGCCTTTTCGGCAAAGTTTGTTGCAAAAGTTTGCTTTACAGTATTACCAAATGCTTTTAAAGAAGCCACATCATCATCATGCAGTAAACCCCTTGTATCTGGAGCCAAGCCAAGGTCTAAACCGGCTCCACGACCTACGCTTTTTAAGTATAACGCGAACAATTGATCTGGTGTTTTTGGCTTTTCATTAGCATGGTAGAACCAGCCTTTCCGTAATGGAACATCGCATTCTGCAGGCATCCAAAATTTACCATTTTTAATTCCCTTCGGACTATCTGGATAATTAGATTGACCCGGAACTGCTACATTTTGCCCTTTAGGTGGCATTGGTGTAAAAGTTGCCCAGCTTGTATCGGCTGCATAACCGTATTCGTTTCCTACCCAACGTACATCTAGGCCCACATCGCTAAAAATACTAGCCATTGGCTGCATTTTCCTTGTAATTTGCCACGTATTTTTCCAGTCGTAATAAGTAGTATTATCTATAGATCTCTTTTCTCTTGCTCCACCATAATAGCCATCGCCACCATTAGCACCATCGTGCCAACTCATAAATAGTTCGCCATAATTGCTATAAAGCTCTTTTAGCTGCTCTTGATAAATGGATAAGTAATTGGCAGAACCATAGGCGCTATTATTTCGGTCCCACGGGGAACAGTACACTCCAAATTTTAATCCATGTTTTCGGGCCGCAAGCTCCATCTCTTTTACCATATCACCTTTTCCATCTCTAAAGGGGCTTTTGGAAATATTATAAGCTGTAGTTTTTGTAGGCCATAAAGCAAAGCCATCATGATGTTTAGCTACTAACACAATTCCTTTTAGGCCGCCAGCTTTTGCTGCTTTTACAATTTGCTCGGCATCAAAATTAATAGGGTTAAATATTTTTGGATCTGCATCTCCGTATCCCCACTCCTTATTTTCGAAAGTAGTTGGCGTAAAATGCACCAAGCCATACATTTCAATGTCGTGCCATGCCAATTGTCTTTTTTCTGGAATTGCACCATAAGGTTTTGGAGGATTCTGCGCAAAAATGCTTGTACTAAAAATGGCGAATAAAAGAAATAGTATTGGTTTCATTAAAATTTGGTTTAGTACCTAAATCTAAGAATTATTTAGAGAAATACTGTGCTAATTTTTCTTTCACAAAACGCTTAATCCTACTCATCATGTTACCTTTTCTATGTTGTAAAAAAGCCTTAATGGCGGCATAAGCTTCTTCGTTTTCCTTTACCAGTGATGGAAATTCTTGTATCGGTTTAGGGTTAATGATTACATTATAAATATCATTAATGCCCGAATGTACGCCCGTGCCATCGTGACCAATATTGTTAACCAAAGATTGAGAAGGATTTAAAGTTAATCCACCTTTCAAAAAGATGGAAGCATACCATCGAATTGCCCAGCTGTTGTTTTTTCCTTTTTTAAACTGGCGCATTTGTCGCCAAAAATTCATAGTATGTTCAATGGAAAATGCTGCTTTCTTAGGTTTATCGAAGGCTTTCATCAACACGTCGATATTAGGTTCGAAATATTGCCATGCATTTTCCCAGGTTGCCCAACCCCAGCTCGTTGCTGCTCTATAGAAAAAGCTTTCAGGTAAGTTCTGATTTGCTAAAGGATACATGTAGGCACCAATATGCATCACTTTTTCTTCAGTGCGATAGCGATTTAATGCTTCATTAAAATAGCTAAGGGTATAGGGTGAAGAGATTAAGTCGTCTTCAAAAACAATAATCTGCCCATATTCTTTCGTTAAACGAGATACTCCATCAATAACAGAATTGGCAAGCCCCTTATTTTCTTTTCCCTCAATTACTTCTACCGATTTAAAACCATCAATTTTTTGGATAAAACGACGTACTTCTTGCACTTTTTCCTCGTCGGCAGTAGTTTTTGGCCCATCAGAAAAGATAAACAATCTACTTTCTGCTGCTAATTCGTTTTGTTGTAAAAACTTAACTGTTCGCTCGGTATGCTGCGGACGGTTATAAACGAAAAGCGCTATGGGGGCAAAGTTTTGCATAGGAGTGGTAGTCCAACCTCGCAGGTACCTGCGAGGTTTAGTTAAAATATATGTAAATTTTGATCAGATTTTTTAGTTAAAACGGTGTATGCATTGGCAAACTGTTCTTGTTTTTTCTTGCCCAAAATACCGCCCATAATCCGTTTTATTTGATATTCTAATGTTATTTTTAATTTTTTAATAACAGATTTCGACGATTTTTTGTTTATAAATTCATTGAAGTAATTTACTTCTGGTGTAGTCATCGAAACCTTATCATCCATAATTGTTAAACCCTCACTTTTTAACAGAAATCGTAATAGTGTAGGGGTATACATATTAATGTGCCCATAATCTAAAAAATGTTTCATTCGGTTGTCTACTCCAAATCGGTAATCTTTTGGTACTTCAATAACAATGTGTTTAGCCACTCGTTTTAACTCACGAATTAACATTCGTTCGTGTTCTACATGTTCTAAAACATGTGCTAAAATAATAAGGTCAAAACTATCATCAGGATAGGGAATTTTATAGCCATCAAAAGTTTGTACGTCTTTTAGTCGGCCTAAACTTCTCTTTTTAATTAAATCTACCCCACTTTGCGCAATTTCTAAAGCGAATAATTCTTCTCCAAAATTCCATTCATTTAAGTAGTGCAATATACTTCCATCACCAGCGCCAACCTCCAGTACTTTTTTAGGTTGGATACTTTTACATACTTCAATAATGTTTTTTGCCTTAAATTTAGCGCCTAGCATTCGCCACGCTACATCGTTATTGGTATAAAAATCGTCGTAAGCAGTTTTTACCTCCTCACTTAACATGGTATTCTCTTTTGCCATCAAAAACTATATATCTAAACAGTTATTTGCTCTATAAAAAACAGACGTCGCTTTTTCATAAAATAAGCCCGGCGAAATTCCCGAAAAAGAAAGCTCTCTGAACCCTTTTTGCGTTAAAAAAAGTCGTGCTTTGTTATAATTTTCACGTTCCGAATCATCTAGAACAATCACACCTCTATCTGTTAATCCATCAATTGCATGTTTGCAGCAATTTACTCTATCCCTACCATCTACAATAATAATGTCGAATTTTTCATCAAGAGAGGCTGCTTTCTTAGCATAAGCTCCTGCCATATCTAACCTACAAAAAATCATTTCAGCATTTTCTGCTTTTTCTTTTACAATTTTATGATACCATTCTTCATCGTGTTCAACAGATACAACTCTTCGTGTATTTTTTGCATAAAATAAGGTAGAGTTCCCCGATCCATATTCGAAAATAGATAGCTCTTTCGTTAATCTGGGTTTAATAAAATCAATAAATGAATAGGTAACCCACGGAATGGGTAGCCCGTTACCATCTACTGCTTGTTGATGATCGAATGCTTTAAACCAACCAATAGAGTCGAGATAACCCTTATGTCCATGTGATAAAAGAGAAAAAAGCCTTTTTGGCTTGGCTATTAAGGTTGCTAATGCTTTAAGTTTGCTCAACGTTTAACAATTTTTTGAAATAATGAAATCAAAAATAAGGATTTTAACATCATTATTCCTTGTGGTCTTGTTTTCGGTATAAAAAGTATGAAGAAGGCAGAAACGAAACAAGCAATTAAAGTGGCTACAGATGCCCCAACGCCCGCATATTTAGGAATTAACCAAAAGTTTAATAGTATGTTAACAATTGCACCTAAAGCTGTTCTGTAAAATGAAATTTTGATATATCCTTCGGCGATAAGATATTGTGAACTCGCACTACCTAAAAATACAAATATGCCCGACCAAATATGAATGGAAAGCATAGTACCGGCCCCATTAAATTTATCTGCATAAATCAAATGCGTGATATCATTCGCAAAAAAACTAATTAAAATAGCTACAGGTAAACTAATGTAAATCAATAAATCGTACAAATTTTTTAACCGTTTGTGATATCTTTCTAAATCGGTTTTACGCGCATTTATTAGCGCCGGGAAAACAGAAGTTACAATTGCAACAGGGATAAAATACCAGGCCTCACTTATATTTGCTGCTGCAGCATAAATTCCAACCGCAGCACTGCCAACTGTTTTTAGCATCACTATATCTATTTTCATATAGATGGATACCATAACTGCAGATAAAATAAGTGGATAAGATTGCTTTAAAAGAGAGGAAGCTCTTTCTTTATTAAAGGTCCATCTTGAAATATTCCCGGCTTTAGTTTGATAAATTAGCACTAATCCAACCGATAAAATTAAAGCATCAAAGAAATAGGCGAGTACAATATAGAGTAGCGGAAGTTTAAGGAGTAGAATAGTAATTTTAACAAGCGCAGATACGATTGTACATATATTTTGAACGTGTACTACATATTTAGATTGTACCTGCGACTGGAAATAAGCATCGATAATATTAAATGATTTAAAAAGCGATGTAAAAGCCAATAAGAATACAAATAGTGTTAACGTTGTTCCAGGTTGTGCCGAAAAATTGTGATAAACAACATATACCAAAAGTGTAATTGGTATAAGTAGAGCATTTGTGCCAAGACGTAATCCTAATGAAGTACCTAGAATTTCATTTTTTTTTAAGGGGTCGTTAATAATTTCCCGAATAATGAAGGTATCGAGACCCAATGCCCCTATAGCCCCAGTTATTGCAACTAGCGATACCACAAAGCTTAAATCGCCAAAGGATGCTGGGCCTAAGTATTTTGCAATTGCTAAATTAACAACTAGACTTAGCATTTTTCCAAACATCAGCCAACCCGTATTCTTTAAATACTTGTTAAACGCTTCTTCGTCAAAACCTTTAATGGTAGGGAGCTTCATTACAGCAAAGATGAATAAAAAATGTCAATTCTGTTAGCTCATCCGATGAGCAAAAAAGATGAAAATATGCTCATCGGATGAGCAGCGCAATTAGTTGAAACTCTTTTCGATTCGCTTTAATTGCATTAAGTGGTGGTTAAGATGAATTTCGATAAACCTTAACCATTGCTTCGCATTCAAAAAGCCTAATCGTGGATGAGCCACTTTCATTGATGTATTAACTTTTTCGAGCTGGTTAACTGTTTTTGCTAGTTGAAGCTCAAAATCAGAAATAAATTGCTTTGCAGTAATTAAATCTATTTTTTTTGCTCTATCTATTAACCTTTTTGGAACTTTATATCGTTTTCCGGGAGGCAACATTCCGAAAAATAAAATTGCTTTTGCTCCAAAGTGAGTCTTTTCGACCAGCCCATCTCCATTTAAACATTTTTGAACTGCCAACAATGAGAGTAGGCTTGAATCAAAAATATGGGCATATACTTCGCTATACGACCAGCCTCCAATGGGTGGGGTTTGTTGAAATTCGTCCTCACTTTTCTTCACGATTTGAGCTTTATACGCCTCAATAATTTTTTGAATAGAACGACTTACCTTAGCATTACTCATATACTAATTTAAGGTTTAGTTTGCATATTTGTTATAAAGTTAAAAAATGCATCTTTCGAACTATTAAATGTGAAAGCCACTGCAAGGGTATGGTAGTTCTGTTGATCGGCAATTTGGAAATATAATAGCTTGGCTAGACCTACTTTGGGGTCTTCAAAAGAATATAGTTTTAATAGAATTTGCAGTTGATCCGTATCTATAAATGCGTCTTTTAAACTGTTTTGTATCAATTTGGTACGGTTATCATCAAACGATTCGCGCCTTACTTGTTCTTTTAACTGATCGAACACGGCAGTGCGAATGGTAGTTTTAGGTCTGCCAATCGGTTTAATTTTTAAAAAGTCGGCGAACTCATTTTTTCTCCCTAATAAAGTGAGACCTTCTCCCAACCTAAATGAGTTTTGAGGATCGATAATCGCATGATATGCACTTTTTGCTATGCGCAATTTTTTATCGTCATCATTCATTAATTTTAGTAGGGCGATTATCTGAGTTGATGAAAGGTTGTGGTTTAGTCCGTTAAGGATCAGATCCATTTTAGCATCATCAAATGATGCCTTTCTTACGGCTAATTGTAGTTCTTGAAAATAGGCTGGACTATCGTCTGTTGGTGGCGGTAAAACTTCTGTAACTTCCTGGTCGAAGTCGTCTAGTGCATATTGCCCATTCTTATAAATGGGTAAGATTTTATACGTTTTTAAACCTTGAAAAAGGTCGTAAGTAAATATTACGCGCTCATTTCCCTTTACGTTTAACTGTTGACTATATACTCTTTTATCACCCTGTGTGATGGATAAAACTGGGGAAACTGTATATACCTCAAAGAACCTGAATCGACCTTTTGCAGACCGTATCGATTCGTTATCTAATGAAACCGTAAATGCACCTCGATCTTGGATTTGGATAAAAACTTCGGCTTTGCTACGATTGTTTTGCGCAAAGGAAAGGTTCGCACTCAGCAGTGCAAGACCCAATAAAATATAATTCTTCATTTGGTTATAATTTGTGTGTGATGTTCAAAAGTCAAACATCAATCCAAAAATTGTTAAGGAGTGTTAAAAATGATTTAACAGCTCATTTAGGTGGTTAATTTGCCATTTTACATCATCTGGCTGGGGAATGTTTAAAGGGTTGAAAAAGATTGCCGTAATCCCAAAATTTTGGGCACCACGAATATCAGCCTCTAAACTATCTCCAATCATTATGCTCTCTTCTTTTTTTGCACCAGCTTTATCTAATGCATATTGAAAAATAGTGGGGTTAGGCTTGTTTACGCCAACATCTTCAGAAATAATTACCTGTGTAAAATAAGGATTAAGATTTGACACTCTCATTTTTGTTAAAGTTGTTTCTTTAAACCCATTAGAAATGATATGGAGTGTATATTTTTGTTGCAAGTAACTTAACACCTTTTCTGCGCCATCAAACAAATTTGTTTTCGTTGGGCTCTTACTCACATAATCATCTTCAAATTGATGAGGCACGAGATCGGGCTTTATGCCTAATTCTATAAATGTTTTTCTAAAACGTTCTGCTCTAAGTGTTTCCTTATTAATCTCCCCCAAATGGTATTTAGTCCATAATTGGTGATTATTCTCGGTGTATCTTTCAATAAATTCATCTGCTGAATGAAGTCCTAAAGCCTTCAATTGATGAACCTCATAAAGTTCTAAAAGTGTTTCTTGTGCGTTGCGATCAAAATCCCAAATGGTATGGTCGAGGTCGAAAAATATATGTTTGGTCATTAGAGTTGTAATGTTGAAGGGTTTTGGATTCGAAGAACTAATGAATTGAAATAGCGCTTTGTGCTCTTTGTGTACTCTTTGCCTCTTTGCGTTAAGACTAAACCTTAGCTCCGTAAGCTAAATCCCCGGCATCGCCTAAACCTGGTACGATATACGATTTGCTGGTCATTTCCTCATCAATTGCACCTAGCCATAAATCGGCCTTTGGAAGGTTTGCCTGCACATGTTTTACTCCCTCGGCACTTGCGATAGCGGATACGATATGGAGTTTTTTGATTTTATAGCTGTTGATTAATTCTTTGGCACAAAGCACTATGCTTAAGCCGGTTGCCAGCATTGGGTCGGCTAAAATAACCGTTTTTCCTTCTAAATCAGGAGCCGAAATATGCTCCATCTGGATAATAAAATCCCCGCTTTTCTTTGTTTTCCGGTAAGCGGTGATGAAGGCGCAGTCGGCACGGTCAAAAACACTAAGTAAACCCTGTTGTAAAGGTAAGCCAGCTCTTAAAATAGTAGCCAAAACAGGTTGTTCAGCTAACACATTACTTTTTGCAATTCCTAAAGGGGTTTGGGTGTCGACTTCGATGTAGGTTAATGTTTTGCTAATTTCATGTGCGAAAAAAGCACCTAAACGCTCTAAATTCTTACGGAACCGCATTGAATCCTTTTGGATGGTTTCATCACGCAACTCAGCAATGAAAGTATTGGCAATAGCGTTTGTTTTGCTTAGATCGAAAATCATCTAGTAAAGATAAGAAATTTTGAAGTAGCTAAGAATCGATATTTCTAAACAATAATTAAATGATTCTTAATTAACGCAAATGACATTAGTTTTGTTTAATCAACTTGAGGCGATATTCTTGAATAACTACCGTATCTTGATCACCAATAGCAGTGCTCAGTTCGGGGTTAGCTAGACCAATGTTAAAGAAGGGCTCGACCCAAATTTCCCTGTCTGTTGATTGGCCTGAAACCTTCTTGTACGAGTAACCTAACATCGGCACAAAGATTTCGTTGTCTTTTATTACGAAAATGGATCTTTTTGTGTTTATTACTCGCACTTGTGAATCCGTAGACCATATTGGGATTAGCTTATATTTGGTTTTCGGCAGTATTGCTTTTGTAATTGAATAACCTGTTGCGGCCCCAGCTTCGTAACTACCCCAATAAACAATAGTATCTGCTTTAGGCGCCCTAACGGTAAGCTCATCATTTTCAATCGTTATCGTACCCTCATATTTTAGTTTTGAAGATGGCATGTACTCTGGAAGATAAAGGTAATCAACAATTGCTTTTTTGTTTTCTTTTATAGAAAGGTTAAAGTAAAACGAATCTGGGGCACGCCTTTCTTCGACGTTTTTAATGGGTACATCAAGATTGGGAAATTGATTGCTAATTACAAAATCATTGATAGATTTCCAGTCGGTAATTATTTTGCCTTTAACATACATTTTGGTACTTGTAACAACAGCCGAGCGAGCAGCAACATAATTACCCGATAAGTCGAATTCTGGTACTAGTACTGATTCGTTCTTTTTACAAGAAATGAGGAACAAGATTACGTAAAAAAAGAGTAGCGATTTTTTTTTCACAGATAGGAGATTTAAATTATTTTTGTTTGATCATCTTGACTAAATATTCTTGCACTACAATGGTATCTCGATCAGCTAGGGAAGCGCTTAAGTTGGGGTTAACAAAGTAATAAGAATACGTAGAACTAGTGAAGCTTGAAACCCTACTGTAAGGGGATCTCGTTGGGGATACAACAATTAACATAGGGAGGTAAATCTCATTATTTTTTACAACGAAAATACTTTTTTTTGTGCTTATGATTTGTGTAAGTGGTTGGCCAGTGGTTGCGTGGTTCCAGGTTTTATATTGATCTTCTGGTAGTATCGGTTTCCAAACTTTACTATGAGGATGATCTGAAAAGCTACCAGTCACCATTGTGTCTTGTTTCAATGCCCTAACGGTTAGCTCATTATTGCTAATTTCTGCAGTGCCTGCGAATCTTACAGGGTCTATTTCATTGATAACTTCATACTCTATATAGGTCCTATTGTCTTTTTTTATGGAAAGATTAAAAGTGAACCAATCTGGAGCAGCAATTTCTTTATAATTTTTAGTTGAACTGTAATACCAATCTTTTCGGTCTAAAAAATCATATATAATTTGCCCATCCGTAATTACTTTTCCTTTAACATACATTTTGGTGTTGGTGCCAACCGCCAAACTAGCTGCTTCATAATCTCCTATTAAGTCTGCTGGAGAAATATCCTTTTTACAAGAAGCAAAAAATAGGGTAAGAAAGAGGTAAGAATATAAGTAGTTTTTTTTCAAGAAGATTGAATTTAAATTGGGTTTAAATTTAGTATTTTTTTGATTTACAAGGCGTTTTATCTAAGATTTTTTCGGCGCTGGCGGAACAACCACTTTATTCGTTTTAATTTTCGAGAAACGATAGCTAAGACTTAACATTACATTGCTTGAGTTATTTGTTCCATAACTTTGTGAAATAAAATTATCTCCTTGGTTAAAGTTAACATTATTTCTTCTTCCAAATGGGTCGGTAGTACTTACTCGTGCTGTTAATTTATTCTTTAAGAACACTTTTCTTGCAGCGAAACTACTATTAATCGAACCTTTGCTCCGTCCTTGTGCATTAGGCGTATTGGCATAGTTTACATTCGATTCAAATGCCGTTTTTAAAGGAAGCTGCATAGAAAGGCCAAAAACAGCAGTAAATCCAAAATCATCTCTATTTTGTGCTGAATTTAGAAGAGAACTATAGGTTGTTTGAAATACCCTAAAACTGGCATTGGTTACAATTTTTGTAGTAGGGCGATAGTTTCCATTTAACATTAACGATAGCGCAGTGTTAGATCCAACATTTTCGAATGTACTCTCCGAAACCCCATTTGGATTTACTATTCGATAGCGCTCTATTACTCCTGAACCCCTTGAATAAGAAATACGTGGGGTAAATGACCATTTCTTGCCAAATGCGCCAAAGCTAATATCCATTTGGTGGGTGTAAGCAGGCATTAAATCTGGGTTTCCGTAAGATATGTTTAAAGAATCGGCATTATTAACCTGAGGGTTAAGGGTATTTTCTCGAGGTCTGTTTATGCGAACACTGTATGTAGCACCAAAGTTATAACGCTTCTTAAAAAAACGATTTAGCGAAAGGTTAGGGAATAAACTAATATATGGATCTACATTATAGCTATTGCCTGTAGAAAGGTCGAAATTAACATTTGTTAGCTCTGCTCTTAGGCCTGTTTTTAAACCCCAGCCATTCTTGCGATAATTATATGCAGTATAGGCTCCAAGGATGTTCTCGTTATAGAAAAACTTATTAGTTAATTTTTTATCGGTTATATATTGCTGTGAAGAAAAATTAAAATTCTCTACCAGTAAATCGTTGTCATTTTTACGGTAATTATAGGCAATTCCAAATTCTAAACGGTCACGTTTATTAAATACAGGTTTATCATAGTCTAAATTGAAGGTGATTCCATCATTACCAGTTTCATTACTATTTTGTTGCAGGGTAGGCCTTAAATTTGTAGGGAATGCATAGGTACGATTAAAGGTTCGAAAACTGTTGTTCGCATTGGTATTGAGCGTAATGCCCATTGCTAATACCCCACCACTGGTATCGGTTTTTAAGTTGTAATCTCCACTAAAGACAAAATTATTGCTGTTGCCATCTCCCAAAGTTTGCTGGTTGCGTAAACGCACTTCCTTCAACTCTTCATTGATATAATAAAAATCATTTGCAGCCCTATTGTCGTTGCTACCTACGTTGTAGTTCGTAGACAAACGTAGGTTTTGTTTTGGATTAATATCCCAGTCAAAGCCTAAACGTACATTACCGCCCTCTCCAAAATTACGGTTGTCATTAAACTGGTTGTTATAAAATGTAGTATCAGGGAAAAAATTTGTTCGATAGCTTTCGCTATTGCTTTTTCCAATATTTTGACGAAATGCTGTGCCACCGTTGAAACTGTAATTTTTGCCTTTATACGATGCATTCGCATTTGCATTGGTGTTGCCTTGAAGACCGGCTGTTACACCAACATTTCCATTAAAGCCAACTTTAAAACCCTTTTTCATCACTATGTTAAGGATTCCTTCTCCATCGCCAGAAAATTTTGAAGGCGGATTGGTCATGACTTCAATTTTTTCAATGGCATCAGAGGGCAATACATTTAACAGGTCAGCAATATTTGAAGTCATGTATTCAGATGGCTTTCCGTCAATAAATATCCGCGTACTTCTTTTTCCAGCTATGGTTGCATTACCATCAATATCTACTTGTACCATGGGTACATTTTTTAATATATCGGTAGCTGTACTTCCTTCGGCTAGTAGTGATGAACCCACGTTATAGGTAATTACATCGGCACCAAATTCGACCACTGGCTTTTGGGCGGTGATCACTACCTCCGAAAGAGTGCTCGATTCGTTGCCTAGCTTAAGTGAACCTAAGTTTTTATCGAAATCTTTTTCGGTAAGGATAATATCATTTACAAATAGGATAGTAAAGCCAACATAACTTACTTTAACTTTATACGTTCCGGGCTTTAAGTTGATGAACTTAAAATACCCACTTTCATCGGTTTGAGTGGTAAATATTGCTTGCTCTGCTGTAGATTCGTAAAGGGCTACGCCGGCAAATGGAATCACAAGTCCGCCAATTTCTTCTACTACCTTGCCTTGGATTATTCCTTTTTCAACAAGGTAAGGATTACCTTTTGAAGCAGTAACATGGAGGGTAATTAAACTTAAAACAGTGAGGGCTAAAAAAGTTCGGGTCAGTTTTTTCAAGGTTCAGCTAAGATACAAAATAATTAAAATGATTCTTCATCGGGTCTACCACCTTGTTCGTCGGGTTTTTTAGTTTTCTTAAACCCGAACGCAGTTTTGCCAAAGCGATAAGAATAGGTTAAATTAGCCATTGTGCCCTGCATTTGACGACTAAAATCAACAATCGAAGTACTGCCTTCTGTAGTCATGCTCCATCTTCTGCTCGCAAATACATCTCTTATATTTAAGCTTAAGCTCGATTTTTTATCTTTGAAATCATATTTACCACCAGCATCCATTCCATACATGGCGTTTCTCTTGCCTTGTGCCATTACCTCTGCTGCACGATAATCGCCTTTAATTTGTAATGTGATACCTAGTGGTAAAGTAAAGTTGTTGGTTAAGTTGGCATTCCAGCTAAATCCTGCATTTTCGACAATGCCAAATGCTGGTACACCTTGTATTTTACTTTGGTACAGATTTACATTAGCTGTAAAATTCCATTTTTTAACAAGGTCAAATTTACCGATCAATTCTAATCCACTCGCAATATTACGGGTTAAATTTTGAGGTGTTGTGATGGTTATGCCATTCACATCAGGCTCGGTTCTAATTCTCTGGATTACATCATTCGTTTGGCGCATATAAGCGGAAGAAATAATCGAGAATTTTTTCCAGAACCTACTATAGCTTAACTCAAATGCATGCACATCTTCGGGTTGTAGATTTGGGTTTCCTTGACGATAGTTTAAAGGGTCTGAAACATCTAAAAATGGATTAGTGTCCCAACCACGAGGCCTATTTACCCTGCGACTGTAACTTAACTGTACTTGTTGCGCATCATTAATCTTTTGAGTTAAAAATACACTGGGATAAATTCGGGTATAGGCTACTTGCCCTGGGGTAAATGATAAATCTGAATTGATATTATAAGCACCCATGCGCGTATCTAGTTTTGCATCTTCAGCCCTTAAACCAATTTGATAGCCAAAATTTTTGATTTGGTTTTGGTAATTGATATAAGCAGCGTGAACTTGATCTTTACTATTAAAATCGTTGCTTAACGCATAGTTAAAATCGAAACCACCATCAACTGGGCTTAATTGGTCGGCAAAAGTAGCACTTTCCGAAATTCGGATTTGGCTGCGGTAACCTCCTTCTAGTTTTCCAAAATTGCCTAACGGACGAGTATAATCGAATTGGATGTTGTAATTACGGTTAAAACCATCACGGGTAGTACGTTGGATATCGATATCGTTTGTGGTATTCCCTTTTACATTATAAACCGTTGTGTTGTAAACTTGGTAGTTATCGTTCGATCCCTCTGAGAAGCCAATATTTGCCGTAAATTCTTCTTTTGGGTTCTTAAATTTCTGAGAAAAATCTAAGCCCAAATCATAACTATTTCCTTTTTGTTGTTCATTGTTAAATCTATTACTCAAAGAAAATGGATTTCGGTTAGCGAATAACTGATCAATATTTAAGAACTCATTTTCATCACCATTTCTAATGTTTAATCCAGAAGAGAAACTAATCACACTTTTTTCTGCTAAATAATAGTCCAATCCTGCTTTAAGGTTATGACCTTTATTTAAGTCTTTCGAATCGTTATTTTGAGAAGCAAAAGCCAATGAGGTTGGGCTAGGATTTTTATATTCAATGTTATTAAATCCTCCACCAATTCTGTTTCCATAACGATAACTGTAATTTCCGTAAAGATTTATCTTATTGTTCTGAAAACTTAAACTGGTATTTCCATTATAGTTTTCGCGGTTTCCAGCAGTTAAGGCCACTGAACCATTAAAACCTAGTTTTTTGTTTCTTTTGAGTACAATATTAATAATGCCCGACTGCCCTTCAGCATCATATTTAGCAGATGGATTGGTAATTAACTCTACACTTTCGATTGAACTAGCAGGTATAGATTGCAAAATTTGTGCAATGTTACCACCTGCGATCAAAGATGGTTTTCCATCAATTAAAACGCGAACACCTGATGATCCCCGTAAACTAACATTGCCATCAATGTCGGTTTGTACCGAAGGAACATTTTGAAGCAAATCTGAAGCAGAGCCGCCTTCACTCACTAAACTTTGATCTACCGAGAATATTTTCTTATCAATACCCATTTGCATCGTCGCCTTTGGTGCAGTAATGGTTACTTCATTCAGCATATTTCCTTTGGCGGTTTTCATCTTGACACTTCCAAAATTTACTTCTTTTACCGCATCGCTGATGGATACCGAATCCCGAACCATAGTTTGAAGACCAACATAACTTACTTTAAATGTAAATACGCCATTTGGCAAACCCGATAATACAAAAGAACCATCTTCAGCAGATTGTACAGCTTTAACGATTGCTTTTGTTTTTTTATCTAATAGTACAGCTGTGGCAAAATGAATAGCTTCATTGGTTTGAGCATCAACAATTTTGCCCGAAATTTTCCCTACTCCGGGGCCTTGTGCCGAAATTTTTACAGTGGCGAAACAAATGGTAATTAATAATACTAGAACTTTGCGCGTAATTGGTCTCATTTAATCTTTTTTCGATTTGTACTAAAAGGAAGACAAAGTTCGGGGTTGAAGGTTTAAAAAAAGAGGCGTAACTATTTTATTACAGCCATTCTATGCTTAATTACAGTAATATTTTTGATAACGAAGGACTAACCTACGCCAAATACCGCGACTTGGTTGATGAACTTTTAATTGCTGGTAAAACAACCGGGCCAGATCACTCTGAAGACATGTTGCATTATACGAAAATGAATGTGCAACGCATGAAAAGAGTAGAAAAAACCGTTATTTTAAACGAAGAATTATTGACGGCAATTCATAATGTTAATCAGAAGTTTCATTTTTTAGTAATTACTGAAGGATGGTGCGGCGATGCTGCTCAAATTGTACCGGTTATTGATAAAATTGTTTCGGTTGCGCCTGATAAATTTACCTTACGGTTAGTGTTAAGAGATCAAAATATTCCCTTAATTGATGCACATTTAACAAATGGAGGCAGATCTATTCCGGTTTTACTTGTTTTAAATGAAAACAATGAAGTAGTATTGCCTAAATGGGGGCCCAGACCAGCCATTTTACAATCGCTATTGGCCGAGTGGAAAAAGGAATATACCGATCAGGCAAAAGTTGCTGAGCTATTGCACGGTTGGTATGCAAAAGATAAAACGCAAGAAACTCAAAAGGAACTTATCGAGGTTTTGAAAAGGTTAGTTTAGTGTTGAGATATGGGTCTTGCGTATTGAGATTGGGCCAACACTCGAATTGCTCTAATTTACTTTATACGTAGCAAAAGATTACTCTAGCCAGTTGGCAGCATACCAATTAGCGTTTCCAAAGAATTGATTAGCAAGTGGTTTCATTAATTTTAACCCATTTATGCTGTTGGTAAAACAAACTAATAGTTGTTGTTTTTCGGGGTTGATGATGAAAAAGCCCTTGTAATCTCCGTTATCGCCCCAATGCCAAGCCATTTTACCTAATTCATTTTTCTGAATACCTAAACCCAGCCCCCAAAATAACTTCTTTGCATTGCTGTCTGGTTTTTTTGCATCATACAGCGGAACTTCTACTGCAAGCATAGTCGACAAATATTTTTTAACGAGGGCCTTTAAAAATAAACTATAGTCTGTTGCAGTGGTTAATAATGAGAAGGCGGCATTTGGTAAAAAATACTCCGTCCTTGCAACAGGTTCGTTCTTGTTATTGTGACCATAGGTTGCTCTATCGGCAAATCCTTCCTGCCAAATAAACGAAGAACTTTTCATTCCAAGTGGTATAAATACTCTTTCTTTTGCAATAGATTGAAAATCTTTCTTCAAGATCTTTTGGATAGCTAATTGTAAAAATACAAAGCCTTCGCCCGAGTATCCCCATTTTGTTCCAGGTTTAAACTGGGTTTTCAAGCTCGAGGTTCCCCATGCCTTTTGCATTGGATTTTGTGCCCAATTTGGCCATCCAGTGGTATGGTTTAATACCATTCGAGCTGTGATTTTTTTTGATTCCTCGTCGTTCTTCATTCGTGAGTAATCAAAATAACGATACAATGGGATGTCGATGTCTATCTTTTTCTCGGACATTAATTGCATGGTAATATAGGCTAAAACCACTTTGCTTAAAGATGCAGCTTCGAAAATGGTGTTTTTGTTAACCTTTTCACTTACACCAGTAAAGGCAGATCCAGAGGTGTATATTTCGCTCCTGTTTTTATCAATCCAAACTAACTGCAGGCCAGTAACATTTGAATCGGACCTTAATTTGTCAATAAACTCATGTTGTGCAAAGATGCCATTAATTGCAAGTAGTAAGAAGAAAAGACTTATTATCGTGCTTTTCATTTAATCAAGAGAAACCGTTAGCCCCTCTTGTTGTAATATTTTTCGGTATACTTCCATCTCGGTAAAGGAGCCTTCTAATACTGCACATTTTCCTTTATTGTGAACTTCCCAGGCTATTTTTTCGCCTTGCGATTCGGTATAATCTAAATATTTCATCATGCACCAAATTACATGCTCAAAGGTATTTACATCATCGTTCCATAAAATTAACCGATGAACAGTCTTTAAAGAAGTTAAAATTTCTTCAAGTGTAAATGTTTCTTCCTTTGTTTCTGTAGACATGTTGCAAAAATAAACATAAACTTCGTAAATTTCTCATGCTTTGCATCCAAAGCGCGTTCCGCCCCACGCTCTCCAATTTTTTGTATATTTGTTAATCAACCAAAATCGCATGAACAGTTCGAAAATTGCGGGCATCGGATATTATGTGCCTAAAAATGTATATACAAACGATGATTTATCACGCTTTATGGAAACCAACGATGAGTGGATCCAGGAGCGTACAGGAATTAAAGAACGCCGTTTTGCAGACCGACTTGAAGAAACCACTACGACCATGGGTGTGGAAGCTGCAAAAATTGCAATTGAAAGAGCTGGTATAACTACACAAGATGTTGATTTTATCATTTTTGCAACACTAAGCCCTGATTATTATTTTCCTGGATGTGGCGTATTGTTGCAGCGTGAAATGAAAATGCGCGAAGTTGGTGCATTAGATGTTAGAAATCAATGCTCAGGTTTTTTGTATGCACTTTCTGTTGCCGATCAGTTTATTAAAACGGGGATGTATAAAAATATATTGGTTGTTGGAAGCGAAAAGCACTCTTTTGCGATGGATTTTGAAACACGAAGTCGTAACGTTTCAGTAATTTTTGGTGATGGTGCAGGAGCAGTAGTTTTGCAACCTGCAAAAAAAGAAGGGCAAGGTATTTTAAGTACACATTTACATAGTGATGGTGCCGATGCAGAAATTTTAGCTATGTTTTATCCAGGCGCTCATGCCAATAAATGGATGAATGATAAACCTGGTTATCCCGATAAAGAATTGGGTGGACTTTTCATGACTACCGAACAATTGGAAAGTGGTGCCGCATTACCTTATATGGATGGGCCTGCCGTTTTTAAAAAAGCGGTGGTTAAATTTCCAGAGGTAATTAAGGAAGCATTAGCCGCAAATAATTTAACTGCAGATGATATTGATCTTTTGGTTCCACACCAAGCAAATTTGCGGATTAGCCAATATGTACAGCAACTATTAAAATTACCAGACGAAAAGGTGTTTAATAATATCCAGAAATATGGAAACACCACAGCTGCCTCTGTTCCTATTGCGCTGTGCGAGGCCTGGGAGGCAGGGAAGGTTAAAGAGGGCGACCTTATTTGCTTAGCGGCCTTTGGTTCGGGGTTTACTTGGGCAAGTGCCTTAATCCGCTGGTAGGGAGCTGATTAAACTATATTGAATTACTATAGTCTAACTCAATAATTTTCCATAAATTTATGCTATGGCGCTCGAAATCTACAAAGGAAATTTTGGAAAAATTGAATTAACACACCTGCTAAAACGCTGTTTATTTGGCGTTAAAAGAGCAGATGTGAACTCGCTATTGGGCAAATCATTAACAGAGGTGGTCGATTACCTGCTATTAAATACATCCTTGCCCACACCACCAATAAATAATTATAATGATGCCAATGCAAATGATGCGACTGTTCCGCTAGGAGGAGTTTGGGTAAATGCTCCTTATGGTGATGGAACGATAAATAGTCGCAGAATTACGTCCTTTAAATCGTGGTGGACAGGCCAAATGCTCCAGCAAGAAGTTTCCTTAAGAGAGAAAATGGTGCTTTTTTGGCACAATCACTTTGCTACAGAGACAGCTACTGTTGGTGATGCAAGATATGTTTTTAAGCAAAATAATTTGCTTAGAACATTAGTTTTTGGAAGCTTTAAAGAGATGGTTAAACAAATTACCATCGATCCGGCTATGTTAAGGTACTTGAACGGATATGTGAATACAAAAACAGCTCCAGATGAGAATTACGCTAGAGAGCTGCAAGAACTATTCACCATGGGTAAAGGCCCTAATGCCAAATATTCCGAGGTGGATGTTAAAGCAGCAGCCCGTTTATTAACGGGATTTAGGTTAGATGCAACCAATATTAGATCAACATTTGATGCAGCAAGACATGATACCACAGATAAGCAGTTCTCAGCATTTTATAACAATAAACTAATTAAGGGTAGAACTGGTGCGGATGGTGCAAAAGAGATCGATGATATTGTAGATATGCTGTTTACACAAAATGAATTGGCGCTATATGTGTGTAGGCGACTCTATACTTTTTTTGTGTATTACGATATAACCCCAATAGTTGAGCAAAATGTGATTGTTCCACTTGCCGAAATATTTAGAGCAAATGATTACCAAGTAAAACCAGTACTAAAAGCATTATTTACTAGTGCCGATTTCTTTGCCGCTCAAAATAGATCATGTAATATTAAATCGCCAATCGATTTTGTTGTTGGTCTTTGTCGCGAATTTGAAATTGTTTTCCCCAATGAATTAGATTATGCGAATATATATTTCATGTGGGATTATGTTAGAGGTCAAGCCGCCACTGTTCAACAAAACCTTGGTGATCCACCAAATGTTTCTGGATGGCCAGCCTATTATCAAACTCCGCAATATTATGAACTATGGATTAATTCTGATACGCTGCCAAAGCGTAATGCATTTACAGATCGATTTATCAACACCGGCTATACACGAAACAGTAAAAAAATTGTAATCGACCCTTTAGCCTATACCGCTAAATTTAGTAAGCCCGAAGATCCCGATCAGTTAATAAATGATGTAATTGCCCATTTATATACCATAGACATAAGTGCACAAGTAAAAACTTTCTTAAAAAGTATCTTATTAAGCAATCAAACTACCAATAGTTATTGGACAGAAGCCTGGACGAATTATAAGCTCGATCCCACAAATACAGGAAAGATAAATATCGTAAATACCAGGTTAAAAGAGTTTTATAAGTACATCATGAATTTAGAGGAGTATCAATTATCATGAAGAGACGGGAATTTATCAATAAAACATTACCAGCAGGAGTTTTACTGCCGTCTTTAATTAATGGTTTTTCTTTAAAAGCATTTGGTGCTTCGAGTTTGCTATCGGCCATGACTTCAGCAAGCGAAGAAACAGATCACGTACTCGTTATCATTCAGTTAAATGGAGGTAATGATGGACTAAACATGGTAATTCCGCTGCAGTATTATGATAATTTAGTTGCTGCGCGACAAAACATTATTTTACCTCAAAGTAAAATTATCAAATTAGGTAACTTTAGTACAGGTTTGCACCCTAAAATGACTGGTTTAGGCAATTTGTATACCGAGGGCAAGGTTCAAGTTATTCAGTCGGTAGGATATCCTTCTCCCAATTTTAGCCATTTTAGAGCTACTGATATTTGGCAATCTGCATCTGATTCGAATGTTGAAATCGAAACTGGTTGGGCAGGAAGATATTTGGGACAAGAGTTTCCCAATTTTCCAGTTGGTTTTCCGAACACGGTGATGCCCGATCCTTTAGCCATTCAAATTGGCTCGTTTTTATCGCCAGCTTTTCAAGGTCCTTCCATTAATATGGGAATGGCCATTTCTGATCCGGTTAATTTTTATAATTTAATAAATGGGATACAAACACCTGCACCAAACACCAATGCAGGGAAAGAACTTACCTATATCCGTCAGGTATCTCAGCAAACTCAACAATATGCCAATGTGATAAAAACAGCGGCAAATAAAGTGAAAACGCAAGGTGTTTATCCTACCGGAAATTCTTTAGCAGATCAATTAAAGGTAGTAGCGCGATTAATCGCAGGTGGCTTAAAAACAAGAATGTATATGGTAAATATCGGTGGGTTCGATACACACGCCGGTCAGGCAGTAGCCAATGCAACCGATACAGGAACACATGCTACATTACTTCAACGTGTAAGCGATGCCATTAAGGCCTTTATGGACGATCTGAAATTACAAGGTGTTTCGAAAAGAGTGGCGGGCATGACTTTCTCTGAGTTCGGTCGCCGTATTAAATCAAACGCCGGTGCTGGTACAGATCATGGTGCAGCAGCTCCAATTATTGTTTTTGGTGATGCCGTACAAGGTGGGGTATTGGGTACAAATCCGGTAATTAGCGCAACAACTTCGGTTAATGATAATATCCCCATGCAGTACGATTTTAGATCGGTGTATGCTACGCTTTTAGAAAAGTGGTTCTGTGTAGATAAAGCCATTCTCCAAAATGTAATGTTCAAAAACTTTCAGTCTTTACCTATTATCCAAACGGGTACAAATTGTTTGTCGACCGATATTAGAACCGTAAATCAAGAAAGCGGACAAAACTTAATCACCAATTACCCAAACCCGTTTTCATCTCGTACTACCATTAAATATCAATCGAAGGGTGGCCATGTGCTGATACAGGTATTTAATACCATGGGCAAACTTATTACCACTTTACATGATGGAGTTAAGCCTGCAGGTAGTTATAACATTGATTTCGAAAATCGCTTTTATCCACCAGGTGTGTATTATGCAAGGTTGCAAAATGAAGAATTGGCACAAGTTAGGAACATGATGATTGTACGGTAGGCAACCTGTATTGTGTTAAGCGTTTTGAAGACACAATGAATCTTCGTTAACTATAAAATCAACTTTTGCGTTCTTTGCGAAACTCTCGGCGTTCTTTGCGTTAAAAAAAGACCGTATCTTTGAGCATGCAATTTAAACTTGGAGATTTTGTTCGTTTTGTTGATGAGAAGCGAGAAGGTTATGTAACCCGAATAATCGACGCCCAAACCTTAGGCGTTACCGATACCGATGGATTTGAAATTCCAGTAGCCATTAGCAATTTAACCAGTGTATTTGGACATCAATCTAATTTGGCAAAACCTGAAGCGGTTACGAATGCTTCTGTGCCAGTTGATGATAAATTTGTAGAAGAGGGCGTATATATTGCAGTGGTTGAGTCGCAAAAAGCAAGTTCTGTTGTGCACTTTACACTGATTAACCGAACATCTTATCAATTGTTATTAAGTTTAAAAACCGATTTAAAGGGGAAGTATAAAGGAGAATTTGGCGGTGTAGTGCAAGCAAAGGGGCAAAGCCAGCTGTATAGCGAGAACTTGGCTGATTTAGAAATTTGGCCAGAGTTTAACTTTCAGCTGTTGTTTTTTACAGTAGCGAATTTGAAACCTAAAGCACCATTGGTGTTGAATAGAAAATTTAGGGCAAAGGATTTTAGTGTTTCAAAAAGCATGATTGCCGAGCTTAATAAGTATGGTTGGCTAATTCGACTAGATGAGCCATTACCACTCATCGATGCGCAAAAGTTAAAGGAGAGCCTCTTTAGGGGCACAGGTGAACAAATGAAGGTGGCAAAACCTTCGGCCGAAATCGATTTACATATTGAAAAATTGCGTGATGATCATCAATTTCTAGATCAATCTGAAATGGTAAATATTCAACTGGCTTATTTTCAGCAAATGCTGGATGCAGCTATTGTACATCAAATGCCTAAAATTGTATTTATCCACGGGGTTGGAAATGGAACATTAAGGCATCATATTCACAAAGTGATTAGTAAACATCCGCAAGTGCGAACCTTTATGGATGCGCAGAAAGAGAAATTTGGTTTTGGTGCAACGGAGGTGGTGTTTAAGGTTTAGCGGTTCATTTTTTTTACCATCTAAGGCATCTTAGCTGAATGTTTTTAAACGGTTTTTACTGCAGCGAGCGGGCCATTTTACACCACCCTAGAAACCTAAGTGCACTTTAGCTTTGGTGCCTTTGGTGGTAAAATTTAACTTCCCTTCGCTGCCCTCGTCATTTGCTCTAACATATCCCACATTTCGCTTGGAATAGCTTCAAGCCCGTTCATTTGTCCTGCACCTTGTAACCACTCCCCCCCATCAATGGTAATTACTTCGCCATTAATGTATCCAGAGAAATCGCTGATTAGAAATGCTGCTAAATTGGCTAATTCTTGGTTTTCGCCAACTCTTTTAAGGGGTACTCGATTTTTGAAGTCGAATTTCTCTGCTAAATCGCCAGGTAATAACCGATCCCAAGCACCCTTTGTAGGGAAAGGCCCTGGTGCAATTGCATTGGTACGAATACCATACTTGCCCCATTCTACAGCCAATGAGCGTGTAAGTGCTAAAACCCCACCTTTTGCACATGCCGATGGTACTACATACGCTGAACCTGTAAATGCATAAGTAGTTACAATATTTAGCACACTTGCTTGTTGTTTTGCAGCGATCCAATGTTTACCGAAAGCCAATGTACAATTTACACTTCCTTTTAACACAATATCGATAATGCTAGAGAAGGCATTGGCCGATAAACGTTCAGTTGGCGAAATAAAATTACCAGCGGCATTATTAACTAGACCATCAACTTTTCCAAATTTAGCAATTGCCTCGGCGAGTACGTTTTCTACCTGCACATATTCGCGCACATCACACTGTACTGCTAAAACTTGTCCACCAGTATCGGCCATCATTTGATCGGCTGTTTTTTGAAGTACCTCTAATTTCCGGCTAGTAATCACCAAATTGGCGCCTAACTTTAAAAAATAGGTGCCCATGGCTTTACCTAAGCCAGTTCCGCCACCTGTAACTACTATGGTTTTGCCTTTTAAAGCATCGTCTCTTAACATAGGTTGATTGTACATTTTGTTGGTTGGGTTTTTGGTTGTTAGTTGTTTGGTTTTCGTTGCAAGCTATCAATTATGGTTTTTAAAATGGCTCGCGTACTTGGTGCCCACCATTGTTTTAACATGATATCTAAATCGGCACTTTGATCGGCATTTGTGCTGGCAATTAACTCTTTTCTGATATTAAGTTTGCTTTGTTGCCATGTGTTTGCTTCAAAAGCCATATATTTTCTGGCTCTACGTTCGGCTGCGGTTAAAATACTTTCTTGTTTAACCACTTCGTCGACTAGGCCTATCGCTAGCGCTTCTTCTGGGTTAAATAATTTTCCTTCTAATAAACTTCTAGTGGCATTTGCTTTACCTAGCCAAAACGAATATAGATTAAAAATGCTGCTCGGAACGATAATGCCTACCGGAACTTCATTTAATCCAATAATGTATTTGCCTTCGGCCATTACTCGTGCATCGCAAGCGAGTGCAATTACACAACCTCCGGCCGGACTATGTCCATTTATTGCACAAATTAATGGTTTTTTAAAGGCTGTAATGTGAGCCACAAAATTTAAAAACAGATGCCAAAAACTTTTCGCTTCTTCTTCGTTGTAATTGTAAAGCTCGATTAAATCGAGGCCGGCAGAAAAGAAATTTTCTTTTCCAGTAATCATTACTCCACCTATATTCGAATCGTTTTCGATATTTTTTAACATATCTGTTAATTCGGTAACCATTTCTCGGTTTAACGAATTCGACTTTGGTCTGTTCAGTGTAATGATGGCTAAACGGTCTTTAATGGTAACCTCAATGGTGTTCATAGCTTTATATTTATAAGGTAAATATTGATAAATTAATTTACTTTATACGTATATATTTTACGTGCAAGTTTGCCATCGATATCAAATCCTTCAATTACAATTCTGTAGTTGCCCGACTGATCGGTATTGAAATAATCGAATTTTATTTTCCCGGTTTCGTCGGCTTGTAAATTAGGTGCCCAGAATACGGTTGTTCTAAGATCGGGTTTGTTACTTGGTGCCATGTCGTACATAGGTGAATAGAATTCGCGTGCATTGTAATAACCCCTTGGCGAATAGGAAATCACACCTGGGGCATATTTCACCACAGCCCATTTCACCGCGCCTTGTCTGGTAGTGATGAGCATCATTCCAGGGCCTGAATTCTTCCCGTAAATGGCTTTTTTTCCGAAGCTCATCAATATCTCAATACTTTCTATACCCTCTGGGTTAATGTCTCTAAGGTCAAAAGGTTGATCTGCTATATTTCCATCAATAAGTACAACAAAAGGGACAGCTGGCCCATATCGTGTAACCATTGGCCTTCCATTTATTATAGATCCACCCGAAATTTTTCCATGCAAAAAATTAGCCACCGATGGTGAATTAATCATGTCATCACCATCAAAAATCTGATCGGCAACGCCTGCACCGTTAAAATTCCTCGAGTTCTTTGCTGGATTGGTCTTTTTTCCTTCGATTTTCACCTCATTCAGTAAGATGGTTTTTGAAAGCAATCCCTGTCTACTCAGCTCCTCAAAATACACGGCGCTTTCTTTTAGGTAGCCCTGCATCGACTGGTTCACGTTCACTTGGATATCGCCATAACTTGAGGCCGATGTCACCCGTTGATCCTCTACTATATCCAATGCGATATCGACTGTTTTTTTTCCCAGTTCGGAACGTGCCTGAATGATAAACTTTGTAGAATCGGGGAATTCTAGTCCTTCAAAGACAAATCTCCCGTTTTTATCGCTTAGGGTATCGATTATGAACATCCCATCTTTATTAGATATTAGTGAAATCTTGCTGTTGGCCAATGGTTTTTTGTCTTTGGTGATGGTACCACTTATGCGGATGCTCTTTTCGGCTGGATAGGTTAGTGGCGAATCGTTGATGTTCTTCCAGTCTAGTTTTCGCCATCCTTGGGTAAGTAATAAGTTATCGAGGTGCTCTCTAACCTGCGTACCTGCGTTTATGAAATAATAGTTTGGTTTTTCGATATAGCCCTTAAGGCCTGATGAGAGTAGCAAACTGGTAAAGATATTGCTTTCGGTGGCCTCCTCTGGGGTCACCACATCGGCATTGGTTACGGCAATTGAAAAACTGCCCTTCACATTTTCTGCAAGTTCGAGTGCTACCTTTTCTTTTTTGCCATAGGAAGCCTTGAGCTGCTGAAGATTGATATCGACCTTGTCTGCTACATTATTTACAAATACCAGCCGTTCTGCAATAGGAAGCTCTTGTGGTGAGAAAAGGGTAAGCTGCACAATACCCGATGGAAATTTGTTATTTGGGATAGTGATCTTGGCTACCTGTTTGGCGGTAGATACCTTTGTAGAAAGGTAGACCCTTCCATCGCGGTGGGCGATGAGTTTAAGTTCTCCTTTGTTTACTAATTCGGCACTTAGAGTTACCTTGATGTTCACATTGGCGGTATCAGACTGGTTCACATTAAGTAAATATCCGCTGGCTTCTGCTTTTGGAAGAGCTACCGAATAATCCGTGCCATCGATCTTTTTCATTTTAGCAACATAGGTTTGTCCGGCTATTGGGTTAAAGTAGAATGAGCCCATACCTAGGTGGGTGGTCTGGAAGGTACTGATCTCAGTACCCTTATCATCTGTAATGGTTCCAGCAACGTCTATTCCTTTTCCATTGGCATCGATGGCTTTTATGGCCACCCTAGAAGCGAAGCCCTGCACCATTTTTCCACCCTCTGGAAGGAATTGCACATCGATGGCATTCGATTCCAGTAGTATAGGGATGGTTTTTAGCGAGGTTATTCCCTTTCCCAGATCGATACTTGCAGCAATGCTGCCTCTTTTAGCCTCGGCTGGTAAAAGAATAACTGCCTGTCCTAGTTCATTGGTCCTTGTTCGGCCTTTTACATTTTTCGAACCATGCTTAACTACATAGCTCACCGATCTGCCGGCAATGGCCTTTCCAGTACTATCGGTAAAAACTATTGATGAGGTAACCTGCTGGGTACCTTCCTTTTTAAGCGTAGAAAATGTGGTTGTTGCAAATGTTCGGTTGTTCCATTTGTTACCGATCTTGATCGCTTTATCGAAAAAGAAATCAGGTCCTGCATTTCGCATCAATTGGGTATAGGCCCTGATGCGGTAATTGCCTTCTACCAGGGTATCGGGGAGCTTGAAATCGCCCCAAGAGATTCCATTTTCCATAGGTAAACGAAGTTGTTTGCTAATCGAATCGGTTTCGCTGATGAGTTCAACATACAAGATATTGCTTTCAAGAGCTGGTTGCGAGGTTCTGGCATCGGCTATATATGCTTTGAACCAGATGTTATCGCCAGCGGCATAATAAGATTTGTCGAGGTGCAGATGCACCTTTTCTGTTGGGTAGCGTTTGGTAAACTCCTCAAGTTTTTTTAGTAGGGCTGAAAAAGGGTCTTCAATTGTAAAGGAGCAGAGGCTTACAATGATCAGCAGGCAAAGTGTTCTTTTCATGTTAATTCACGGAATAGGTATATGTTTTTCTGGCAAGGTTGCCGCTCACGTCGATTCCCTCAATTACAATTCTATAATTGCCAGGTTGTTCGGTATTGAAATAATCGAATTTTACCTTTCCCATTTCATCGGTAACGAGATTAGGAGCCCAGAATACGGTGGTCCTAAGATCAGGTTTATCACTTGGTGCTACATCATATTTGGGCGAATAGAATTCACGAGAAACGGAGTAGCCTTTTGGGAAATAGGTGGTAACACCTGGGGCATATTTCGTCGTATTAGTGGTTGATGATGACCCTTTTTTTGAAGTGACGATTATTAAGCCGCGACTTGCATTTGGGCCATAAACGGCTAGTTTCGATAAACTAGTGAGCACCTCAATGCTTTCAATTTCTTGAGGGTTAAGCTGCCTCAAGTCGAATTCATCAGATTCAGTACTGCCCATGTCCATACCGTCTAATATTACATGCATCGAGCCAGATTTTCCGTCTTTTCCACTTGAAGTACCCCCAAGGGATGTGCCGAATCCAGCTTTATATGTACGCATATTTGTGGCTGTTCCCCCTATGATTTTTACATTTGCAACCCGTCCTTGTAGGTATTCGGCTACATTCTTCGCTAAGCCTAGCTGCGAAACATCAACAACCTGATCTGCAATGCCAGGGCCATTCAGATTTTTCGAATTTGGAGCTAGATTTACCCTTTTGCTTTCAATATTTACCTCTTTCAAGAGCGTAGTTTTTGATAACAGTCCCTGTCTGCTCTGTTCTTCGAAATATGGCCTGCTTTTGTTCAAATAATTGTTTATGGATTCATTAACGTTTACTTCTACCTCATTGGTGGGAATGGCTGTTACTTCTTGTTCGGGATAGTGCTTTATGCCCACAAGAACATCTTTTTTGTTTGCCTCAGTGAGTGCTTGGATTATAAATTTGGTAGAATCGCTAAATTCAAGGTTCTCAAATGTAAACTCTCCCTTATCGTTGCTCACCGTATCTATCTTAAATATCCCATCTTTATTAGTAACCAATGAAACCGTACTAAGGGGAAGTGGCATTGCGTTTTTAGTGATGACTCCACGAATCTTTAGTCCTTTCTCTACCTCATGAGTGATCACTGGTTCAACCAATTTCCAGCCTATCTTTCTCCATCCTTGGGTAAGCATCAAATAATCTAGTGCTTCGCTGGTTTTGGAGTCATTATTTAGGAAATAGGAATTGGGGTTTTCTACATAACCAACTAGACCAGAGGTAAGTAACAAGTTCGCTAAGATATTACTTTCATGCGCTAAATCTGGGGCAACAGCATCGGCATTGGTAACAGATACCGAGAAACTGGCTGGAATGGGTTCTGAACTTAGTCTGCTGAAAAGGGATAGCTCTACTTTTTCTTTTCTTGAGTAATTGGACTTTAATTGTTGCAAGTCAACTTGAATGCTGTTTGCCCTATTGTTTACAAAAACAATACGTTCGCAAACGGGAGTAAGATTTGGCGAGAATAGTGTGAATTGCACAATTCCTTGAGGTAAGTCTTTATTTTCATAAACAATTTCGGTTGCTCTGGCGGTAGTAGCAAGTTTTGTTGCCATGTAGGGTAGGCCATTTTTTTGAGCCACTAAGTTCAACACGCCATTGTTCAATAAATCGTTACTAATTTTCACTGTTGCGATGAATTTTGTGCTATCTATTGCACGAAATGCAATGGAGTATCCAGTTTTTTCTGCTTTTGGGAGCAAAATGGATTGGTTAGGGTCTATTTTAGCCGTATAGGTTTTATTGGGCTCAGGGATGAGGTAAACTCCGCCCATTCCTAGATCCGAGGTTTCGAAAGTGCTAATTTCGGTACCAGTTTGGTCTACTATCTTCCCCTTTATTTTTATTCCGAGCCCGTTAGAACCGATGGCCTTAATGGCTATTTTGGATTTAACACCCTCTAATAGCGTTCCTCCTTCGGGTAAAAACTGAACATCGATTGATGCTCGGATACTGTCTTTTTTGAAGGGTGAAAACTGCGTTTTCGTAAATACTTTGTTTGTCCAACCATTCCCAATCTTTATCGTTTTATCGAAGAAAAAATTTGGTCCAGCGTTTCGCATCCACTGTGTGTAAGCACGAATACGATAATTTCCTTCTGAAAGGGCGTCGGCAAGCTTAAAGTCGCCCCAAGTAAGGCCATTCTGCATAGGGAGTATTAATTTCTTTTCGATGTTGTTGTTTTGATTAATCAACTCAACATAAAGAACAGTACTCATAGGGGTAAGCTCACCCGTTTTCCAGTCGGTTACGTAGGCTTTGAACCAGATATTATCGCCAGCAGCATAATATGGCTTATCTAAATGAAGATAAACTTTTTCGACCGGATATTTTTTAGTGAATTCTTCCAGTTTTTTTAGCAGGGCCATTATTGGGTCATCATTTGTTTGAAATGAAGATAAGCCAACAACGGAGAGCATCGCTAGGCAAAAAAAAAGTAGCTTCCTTTTCATGGTTTTTTAGTTCATCTCATTTCACTTGATAAGTTAACACTTTTCTAGCAAGATTTCCAAAAGCATCTATCCCTTCGATTAAAATTCTATAGGTTCCCGTTTGATCAGTATTGAAAAAATTGATTGTTGCTTTGCCATTCAAGTCGGATACCAAATGTGGATTCCAATATACGGTTGTTCTAAAATCTGGTTTTGGATTCGGGTTGGTATCGTATTTAGGGGAGTAGAACTGACGGTTGGCAAACAATCCTTTGGGCTCATAGGATAACATTCCGGGCGCATAATTAGAAATACCTTTTCCTTTTCCAGATTTGGTAGTAATTACAATTACCCCATTTGCACCTGCATGACCATAGATTGTAGTTGTGCCTATCGATTTTAAAATTTCAACACTTTCTATATCCAATAGGGTAAGATCGTTTAGGCTGCCACTAGGAGCCGCTTCGCTACCAGCATCTATAAAAACTACACCGTCTACAAATACGCTCATATTGCTTCCATTTCTCATGTTGGATGGCATACCTTCCTTACTAATATTTAGACCTGCAACTCTTCCATTTAAAAATTGAGTTAAGGTAACCGAATTTTTAAGATCATTTGCATCAAAAATGGCATCAGCAACGCCTGGTCCATTTAAATTGGAAGAATTAGGTGCTTTATTTGGTTTTTGGCCGATAATTTCTACTGCTTTTAGTTTGTTTACCCGATTAAGGAAGCCACCTTTTTCTAGCTCATCAAAATAGGCAGTACTCTGTTTCAAATACTCTTTGATAGATTCGTTAATGTTTACTTCTACATCGGCCGAGTTAGGATTTGTGGTAACAGCTTGTGCTGGCAAATCGTCCATTACAATTTTAACATTTTTCTTGTCTGTAGCCGAAGTTGCTTTTATGGCAAACTTTGCACCATCACTAAATGAAATTTGATCAAATGAAAATTTTCCGTTGGCATCCGTTAACGTATCGGTAGCAAATAGTCCTGCCGAAGAAGATAATAAACCTACTTTTCCTTTTGCCATAGGTTTACCGCCCATGGTTACGGTGCCGCTAATTTTTATTCCTTTTTCTGCTGGATAAATAGGAGCAGAAGGTGTTAATTTCCAATCCATTTTTCTCCATCCTTGAGTTAGTAAAAGGTGATCGAGTTCGATACGTGTACTTAAGTCATTATTCATAAAATAATGGTTAGGTTTTTCTATATATCCTTTTAGATCTGAGGTTAACAATAGGCTGGTTAGTAAATTGGTTTCGTTCTCTGGATCGGGGTTAATGATTGTCGAGTTAGTAATGGATACAGAAAAGCTGCCTTGGGTTGGCTTATCTGTATTGGTAGCAGAAATATCCATCACTACGTTTTCTTTCTTACCATAACTTTCTTTTAATCCCTTTATGTTTAAATCGATTTTGTCATTTGCATTATTTATAAAGGCAATTCGTTCGGCAATCGGTAAATTTTCTGGAGCGAATAAGGTAATGGAAACGATGCCCGAAGGGAGGCCGATTTTCGGTATAGCCACAGCTACAATCTGTTTTACGGTAGGTACTTTCGCCGCAAATAGTACCATGCCATTGTGATGTGCAAGAAGGTTAAGTTCGCCCTTGTTTAAGAGGTCTGGGCTTATCATTACCCTTACGGTTATTTTGCTACTATCGATGTTGTTTACACTAATCGCATAGCCGCTACCTTGTGATTTTGGAAGCGTGATAGATTTGGTTGCTCCATTTGCAAATTTTATGTTGGCGGTATAGGTTTTCCCTGCTACTGCAGTAAGAGAGAACGAACCCATTCCCAAATAGGTGGTTTCGAAATCTAAGATTTCAGTGCCCTCGTTATCTACAATTTTTCCGCTTATGTTCTCTCCACGACCGTTGGCGTTTATTACTTTAACGGCCACTTTTGATGGAAGTCCATCTACTAACGTACCACCTTCAGGAAAGAATTGTACATCTACATCCGTTGCAGCAGATTTAATTGGAATCAGTTTGGTGATTTTATTGCCATCAGCAAAGGTTATGGTAGCCTTAATTAATCCCGATTTGTTTAGGTTAGTTTGCGCATTGGCAAGTGATAATTTGGCTTCACCGGTGGCGGTTGTCATCACCATGGCTTTTGCAGCACTTTTACCATTCATCATCACTTCGAAATTAACTTGGTGATTTACATAGGGTTTTCCATTTTTATCGGCAAAAATAATGGCAGCAACGTTGTCTTTATACGAAGTTTTAGTAAATACTTTATTCGTCCAGCCGTTGCCAACTTTAATGAGTTTATCAAAAAAGAAGGATGAGCCAGCATTTCTCATCCATTGGGTATAGGCACGGATTCGATAATTTCCTTCATCTAGCGAATCGGTGAGTTTAAAATCGCCCCATGCAATGCCCCCTTTCATGGCGAGCTTGATCTGTTTTTGCACCGAATCTTTTTCATTAATAAGCTCTACATACAAGATGTTGCTAAGGGCAGAGGGCTCACTGGTTTTGCCATCAACTACATAAGCTTTGAACCATATATCGTCGCCAATGCCATAATAAGGCTTATCTAGATGCAAGTGCACCTTCTCTGTTGGGTATTTCTTCGTAAACTCTTCAAGTTTTTTGAGTAAGTCTGCAAAGGGGTCGTCTTGCATAGCAAAAGCGCTAAGGGTAACCAAAGAGATTAGGCTTAGCCATAAAATTGTTGCGGTTTTCTTCATCTTATTTAACTTCATATGTAAAGGTTTTTCGGGCAGGATTGCCATCGGCATCTATTCCTTCGATTAAAATTCTATAGGTTCCGGGTTGATCGGTATTGAAAAAATTGATGTTAGCTTTGCCATTGGTATCAGATACCAAATGCGGGTTCCAATATACGGTTGTTCTTAAGTCGGGTTTAAGATCGGGGTTGGTATCGTATCTTGGGGAGTAAAACTGACGAATAGGGTAGTAGCCTTTGGCGGTTAAAGTTAAAAGACCCGGAGATCTACTTTGCGTTGGTATATTTCCTTTTCCGGTTTTAGTGGTAATTACAATTACGCCATCGCTTGTGCCATAGGCATGGGTAGTAGCCACGGACTTTAATATTTCTACGCTTTCTATATCCGTAATAGGAATATCGTCTATTGATGGCCTTGGCATATCTTTGTTTTCGATATCTTCGTCTACTCCCAAATTAACCCCGTCTACAACTATCCTCATGGGCACTGGTGGGTTTCCACCTGGTTTAACCATCCCGAAACCAGCTTTTTTAAGCCAAAAAGCACCATCATAAAATTGAATGCCATTTACTCGTCCTTGTAAATAATGCGTTAAAGCAGTCGAATTTTTAAGGTCTTCTGCATTAAAAACGGCATCGGCAACCCCTGCTCCGTTTAAATTGCTCGACTCGGTAATTTTATTCGTTTTCTTTCCAAAAATTTCTACTTCTTTTAACGTTTCAGACCCACCAATTTTTGTGGTAATTACTAAAACTGATGGTCCACCGCCATATAAAAATGTTAAGCCAATGCCATTTAATACTTCAATTGTTTCTACACTCGCCACGTTTATATTTTCTAGCTTTTCAGTAAATGGGAGTCCATCTACAAATACTTTAGAGGGGCCTCCTCCTCTTATTATCACCTTTTGAAGATATTGCGGAATGCTGCTCGAATTTTTCAAATCTTCGGCAGTAATTACTTTAGACGCATTCCCTTGTCCATTTAAATTAAGCGAATTTGGAGCTAGATTTTTTTCGCCAACAATCACCACCTCTTTTAAAGTGTTTTTTTCAATAAGGCTATCTCTTTTCTTTAGCGTTTTTAATTGTGCTTCATTTTTTTCTAAGTATGTAGAAATTAATGTATTCACATTTGAGTCGATACTGAACGGAGTAGGGCTGCGCCTAGCCCCATGTTGAGGAATAAAATCGAGTATAACATCTAGGGGCATTTTAATTTGTTTGTGTTTAGCTTGAATAGTAAAAGAGGTATTATCGTTAAATTGTAATTTATCAAAGCTGAATTTGCCATTTGCATCAGTTAACGTATCCATTGCGAAAAGCCCACCACTTGTAGCTAACAACGAAACTTTTTCGTTCGCCATGGGTTTTCCATACATTTTCACTATTCCACTAACGCTTAACCCCTGCTCGGCCAGATAAATATAATCTGGATTTTCAGAATTTTCTATGGCTTTCCAGTCTATCTTTCTCCACCCTTGTGTAAGTAAAAGATGATCGAGCGCTACTCTTGTTTTGATGTCATTATTTAAAAAGTAATGATTAGGATTTTCGATATAGCCTGTTAAATCGGATGTTAAGAGTAAGCTGGTTAGAATGTTTGTTTCATTTGCTAAATCGGGGTTAACGATCGATGAATTGGTAATGGATACCGAAAAGCTGCCTTGGGTTGGTTTATCCTGGTGAGTTGACATTATATCGATGCTTACATTTTCTCGTTTCGCATAGCCTTTCTTGAGTTGCAGAATTTGGAGCTCAATTTTGTCGAGCATGTTATTTACAAAAACGATACGCTCGGCCACAGGGTTGTTTTCGGGAGAAAAAAGAGTAAGGGTTAGGATACCCGAAGGGAAATCTTTTTTAGGGATGTTTAAGGCAGCAATCTGTTTTGCAGTTGGTACTTGCGCAGTGAATACCGTATTTCCATTATGCTGAACCAAGAGATTAAGGTTGCCGGTATTACAAAGTGCTTCGCTAATTAATACTTTAATTGCCAGTTTCGTGGTGTCGATCGTATTTACTGCTAAAACATATCCATTGACTTGGGCTTTAGGAAGCGGAATTTTGTTTTCTGTACCATTTGCAAATTGAACATCAGCGCTATATGTTTTACCGGCTATCGGTGTGAGCGAAAATGAACCCATCCCTAAATGTGTGGTCTCGAATTCTAGTATTTCAGTGCCCTCATTATCTACAATTTTTCCTTTAACATTTTCTCCACGACCAGTTGGATTCATTACTTTAACAGCAACTTTCGATGGAAGCCCATTCACAAGACTGCCGCCTTCGGGAAAAAATTGCACATCAAAAGGGGCGGCAACTATTTTGGGTGTAGAAAATGTAGTGTTTTTAGGGTTTAAGTTCCCAACTTTCAGCTCCTTGTCGAAAAAGAATTGCGAACCTGCATTTCTCATCCATTGTGTATACGCACGAATTCGATAGTTACCTTCTTTTAGGGTCGATGGGAGTTTAAAATCGCCCCAAGCAATACCGCCTTTCATTGACAGTTTAAGCTGTTTTGCTATCGAGTCTTTACTAGTAATAAGCTCTACATATATCACGTTGCTTATAGCGGTAGGTGCAGAAGTTCGGCTATCGGTTACATAAGCTTTAAACCAAATGTCTTCGCCAATGGCATAATAAGGTTTGTCTAAATGCAAATGAACCTTTTCTGTTGGATACTTATTCGAAAAATCCTCTAACTTTTTTAGTAACAACTTAAATGGATCTTCGTTTGTTGCAAATGCTAAGAACACCCATGTTATCATTATGCAGAAAGAGAGAAGTGCTATCCTTTTCATATCATCTATTTAACTTCATAGGTAAATGTTTTTCGGCCAATGTTACCCATTAGGTCTATACCTTCAATCACTACGCGGTAAAGCCCAGATTCATCTGTATTAAAATAATCGAGTTTAAATTTTCCTTCCTCATTTGAAACAACTGCGGGATTCCAATATACAGTGGTTCTTAGGTCTGGTTTTGTATCGAGTTTTATATCATAACGTGGTGAGTAAAATTGCCGAGGAGTAGAAAAGCCTATTGTGTTGTAGTTAATTGGGTTTTGTACAATTGTAGCTTTGTCAAGGAAATATCCCCCACTTTTTGAGGTAATGAGAACGATACCATTAATACCCCACCCCCCATATCGTGTTAAATTACTTGGGCTTGTCAAAATCTCAATAGATTCGATGGCATCGGGAATAAGTAGGTCATAATTAAAATCTGGTAAGTAAGCTCCATCTATAATGAAAGTTGGATTTCCGCCCATATTCCTTGCTTTTAACGTGGTTAACTTCACCTCGAGGAAGGATCGCAATGAGACCACATTTTTCAGGTCTTCGCTGGTATACACTTTATCTGCCGTCGAGGTTAGCTTTAGATTTTTCTTTTTTTGACCAATAATATTTACTTTGTTGAGTTGAATGGTACGAGTAAGTATTCCTTTTTTAGTTTGTTCTAGAAAGTAATCTTCACTATTTTTTAAATAATTTTTTAGCTGTTCGTTTACATTCACTTCAATGTCGGCAGTATTAAGATTACGAGTAATTCGCTGGCCAGGTATCACATCAAGCTTAAGTTCAACATTGTTGCGGTTCCCATTTTCATTAATAGCATTAATTACAAATTTGGCACTGTCTGTAAACATTAGATTATTAAAACTAAACCTTCCATTTGCATCAGTTAACGTATCTATTGCCAGAATGCCTATCGAAGTGGTAAATAAAGAAACTTTTGCATTTGGGATTGGCTTCCCTCCATAGGTATTTACCGTTCCATTAATTTGTATCCCTTTTTCGGCTTTAAAATTATTAGTAACGAGTTGGGGACGACTAATCGCTGCCCAATCAATTTTTCTCCATCCTTGTGTAAGTAGTAGATTATCCAGATTGGTTTGAGTTTTAGCATCAGTACTTATAAAATAATGATTTGGCTTTTCGATATAACCTTTCAGGTCTGATTTTAAAAGTAAACTGGTAAGAATATGGGTTTCATTATCTAGATCTGGTTCAACGGCTGCGGTGTTGGTTATGGCTATCGAGAAACTGGCTTGTGTTGGTTTATCTTGGTTTGTTGCGAATAGGTTGAGGCTCATCAACTCTCTTTTTCCGACATTCTCTTTAAGATTAGTGATGTCGATTTTTATTTTGTCTAGTTGACTGTTTACGAAAATTAGCCTTTCAGCAACAGGAATTTGTTCGGCATTAAATAGCGTGAGGGTACTTATTCCTGAAAGAAAATCTGATTTTGGAAGATTTACGGTTGCGAAATTTTTTGCAGCAGGGATTTTTACAGAAAAATATACTTTGCCATTTTGTTGCGCGAGCAACTGCAAATCACCCTTGCCTATAAGGGCCTCACTAGTTAGTATTTTTACCTCTATTTTTGCGGTATCTGTGCTGTTTACATTTAATATATATCCACTACTTTCTATTTTTGGGAGATTTACTAATTTTTCAGCCCCATCTTTAAATTTAACTTTTGCTTGATAGGTTTTTCCGCTCAAAGGGTTTAGTGAGAAACTTCCCATGCCTAAATAAGTCGTTTCGAAAGTGGTGATTTCAGTTCCTTCATTATCAATAATTATCCCTTTTACATCTTCCCCTTTTCCTTCGGCGTTTATCGACTTAATGGCTATTTTACTGGGAAGATCTTGAATTAAGCTTCCTCCTTCAGGAAAGAATTGCACGTCGATCGTTGTAGAAGTAGCCTTAATTGGGATAATTTTGGTAACGATCTGTTTATCGTGAAGTATAATGTTGGCTGTTATTTTGCCTGATTTATAGGTTTCGGGCTTCGGGTTTATGGTAACTATGTTAATTTCGCCTTTGTCGTTTGTAGTAACTTTTGCTCGCTTAATTTCACTGATACCAAGCTCTACTACATAGTTTACAGCAGTATTGATGTATGGCTTTGAATTGCTATCTACAAATCGGATAGTGGTGTTTATTTTTTCAGTAGTTCCTTCTTGGCTATAGCGATGATCGACTCCCAAAAACACTTTATTGGCCCAGGAGTTTCCTATTTTAATTATTTTGTCGAAAAAGAACTCTGGCCCAGCATTTCGCATCAATTGTGTATAGGCGCGGATGCGGTAATTGCCATCACTTATGGTATCAGAAAGTTTAAAATCGCCCCAAGTGGTGCCTGTATTCATGGGTATTTTAAGTCTGTTTTTTAGAGAATCATTTTCATCAATTAATTCAACATATAGCACATTACTCATTGTAGTTGGCTCCAAAGTTCGGCCATCAACTACATAAGCTTTGAACCAAATATCGTCGCCTATGGCATAATAAGGCTTATCTAGATGTAAGTGAACCTTTTCGGTAGGATAGTTAATTGTAAATTCTTCTAGTTTCTTGAGCAACGCTTTAAATGGATCTTCTACGGCTATCCATGATGAGCAGATAAATAAGCTAATGAGGCTAAAACAAATGGCTATTATTTTCTTCATTTATTTTACGTTATACGTAAATACTTTTCTGGCGAGGTTGCCCATTAGATCAATACCCTCTATTACCACTCTATAAAGCCCAGATTCATCTGTATTAAAATAATTGAGTTTAAAATTTCCTTTTTCGTCAGATACAATTGAGGGGTTCCAATATACTGTTGTTCGTAGGTCGGGTTTTGTATCAGGAGTAGCATCATAACGAGGCGAATAAAATTGGCGACTTATGGAATAACCTTTTGGAATGTAGGTAATAATGCCAGGGGCATATGCATTAACCGAAGAACTTCCACCTCCACGTTTTGTAGTGATAACCAAGACACCATTGCCTCCCCTTGAGCCATAAATTGCTGTATTTCCTATGTTTTTTAAGACCTCAATTGTTTCGATATCAAATACATTAATCTCATCTAACATCATATCTTGCATGTTCATTCCGTCTAAAACAATTGCCATTGGGCTAGCAGATTGACGTAAATACGCATTTCCATTGCGAACGGTTACTCCAGCAATTCTACCGCTTAGGTACATAGAAAGTAAAGTTGTGTTCTCTAACTCTTTGGCGCTAATTACAAGGTCTGCTCGGCCAGCGCCATTTAGGTTGGCAGAATTTTCGGCCTTCTTTTTTTCTCCAATGATTTCTACTTTTTTAAGTTGTATAGTACGGTTAAGCATACCCTGTTTAGTGAGTTCATTAAAGTAATCGTCGCTATTTTGCAAATAATTTTTTAACTGCTCGTTTACGTTAACCTCAATGTCGCCAGTATTTTTGTTGGAGGTGATAAGTTGCCCAGGTGTAATATCCAGTTTAATCTGGACTTCCCTTTTTCCCTTTTCATTGCGTGCCTGAATTACAAAACGAGCACTGTCTGTGAATTCGAGTTTATTGAAATTAAATCGTCCATTCGCATCACTTAACGTATCGATAGCAAAAAGACCTCCTGAAGAAGAAAATAACGAAACTTTGCCATTTGGAACTGGTTTACCACTATTAGTAGTTATCGTTCCACTAATCTTTAACTCAGTTTCGGGCAGAAAACTAGCCGCCGGTAATTGCGAATTATTAATTGCTTTCCAATCGATTTTTCTCCAGCCTTGTGTAAGTAAAAGATGATCGAGATCCGTTCGGGTTTTTACATCGTTGCCCATAAAATAATGGTTCGGTTTTTCAATGTAACCTTTCAAATCTGACTTTAAGAGCAGACTTGTAAAAATGTTGGTTTCGTTTTCGAGATCGGGCTCAACTGCAGTTGCATTAGTTACTGAAATGGAGAAGCTAGCCCGTGTTGGTTTATCTTCATTTGTCCCTAAAAAATCAAGGTTCATTAACCCTCTTTTTGCATAGGTTTCTTCGAGTTTGTTTACGCTAACTTTTATTTTGTCGAGTTTATTATCAACAAATATTAATCGTTCCGAAACAGGGATGTTTTCTGTATTAAAAAGTGTAAGCGTTATGATACCCGATGGGAGTTCTGACTTTGGTAGACTGGCCATTGCCAAATTTTTCGCAGCAGGGATTTTTACAGAGAAATATACATTTCCATTTTGTTGTGCCAATAGATTAAGGTCGCCTTTTCCTACTAAATCATCGGTAATAAGTACTTTGATTCCAATTTTAGTGGTGTCTATGTTGTTCGCGCTTAAAACATAGCCGCTACTTTCTATTTTTGGAAGGTCGAACAGTTTTTCGCTGCCGTTCTTAAATTTAACTTTAGCTCGATATGTTTTATTGGTACTTGGGCTCAAATAAAAACTCCCCATCCCTAAGTAAGCACTTTTAAAGTTTGTGATTTCTGCGCCTTCATTATCAATAATTATTCCTTCACTTTCTTCGCCTTTGCCTTCGGCATTTATGGTTTTAAAAGCAACCTTACTAGGTAAACCTTGTACTAAATTTCCACTCTCAGGAAAGAATTGTATATCAACCGCTGTAGAAGTGGTTTTCAGAGGAATGGTTTTGGTTATTTTTTGTTTATCGACCAGCGTTAATGTGGCGGTTATTTTGCCAGACTTGTAAATGCTGGGTTGCGTATTTACAATGGGAATACTAATTTCTCCATTTGCATTGGTAACCGCCTTCCCCTTAGCAATTGTTCTTGCACTAAGCTCGGCTACGTAATTAACCTCTGTATTAACATATGGTTGTCCGGTTTTATCGGTAAAACGGATGGTACTGTTTACTTTTTCAGTGTTTCCTTCTGCTGTAAATAAGTAGTTTGCTTTCACAAAAACTTTATTGGCCCAAGAGTTGCCTATTTTGATGGTTTTGTCGAAAAAGAAATCAGGGCCTGCATTTCTCATTAATTGCGTATATGCTCGGATGCGGTAATTGCCCTCATTTAGCGTGTCTGGTAGTTTCATGTCTCCCCAAGTTAGGCCACTTTGCATGGGCAGCTTTAGTTGCCTCTTTAATGAATCTTTTTCGTCGATCAGTTCAACATAAATCATTTTACTAATTGTGGATGGGGTCGAAGTTCTACTATCTGTAGTATATACCTTAAACCAAATATTATCACCTATTGCATAATAAGGCTTGTCTAAATGGATATGGATTTTTTCTTGAGGATATTTTTTGGTAAACTCTTCTAATTTCTTTAATAATGCCGCAAAGGGATCGTCGGCTACTACAAAAGCAGAAAAGGTTAGCGTACTTATTAATGTTAAAAACGAGATAAAGAGTCTTAATTTCATAGGTGTGTATGAATAATAAAGCCTTAAGTTACAAAACCTAAGGCTTAATTAAAATAAATATATTAAAAATTTAGTTGATTAGTTTAGAAAGTGTTTTTCCACATCATGCTTTCAACCGGTTTAGTGGTTTTATTATTGTATTTTGCATTGTCTTTTGTATTGTACATATTCGTTATTTCACCCTCAACCGTAAAATAAATTAACTGCCCAATTGGCATTCCGGCATAAATGCGAACGGGTTGTGCACACGAAATCTCTAGTGTCCAGGTATTGCAGAAACCCACATCTCCTTTGCCGGCGGTTGCATGGATGTCGATGCCCAATCTGCCTGTACTACTTTTACCTTCTAAAAAAGGAACGTGTGCATGCGTTTCGGTATATTCTAAGGTTACGCCTAAATATAAAGTGCCTGGCTGCAGCACAAAACCATCTTTTGGAATTTCAAAATGTTCTATTTTATTATGTGCTTTTGCATCGAGAACACGGTCTTTATAAGTGGCTAAATATTTGCCTAAATGCACATCGTATGAGTTGGTGCCCAAGCAATCTATTTTAAAAGGTTCAATAATAATGGTTCCTTTGTCTATTTCTTGCAAGATGTGTTTGTCTGAAAGTATCATTTTTGAGTATTTTGGACTAAATTATGATAATTTTAAGATACTTTTGCATTACTTTTTTAAATAAGAGATGCCCATAGTTTATCAAAAAAATATTGACGAGCACACTAATCTTGCGGTTTGGAAGATCGAAGAAACAGAAGAACAACTACTTTCTGGCTTACAATTAAAACAGCATGAGCTCGATATAATTGCTTCTCTCAGTAATGGGAAGCGTGCATTACACTGGTTAAGTACACGCTTGCTATTAAGAACTATGCTGAATACGAGCGAATATATCGATTGTAGGATGGACGATCATGGGAAACCTTACTTGGTAAATGCCGAAACTCAAATTTCTTTAAGTCACTCTTACGATTATGCCGCTGTAATTATCAGTAAAGATAAAAAAGTAGGTATTGATATCGAATTAATAAAGCATAAGATAAAGAGCATTAAGCATAAATTTTTATCCGATTTAGAACTGGCACAAAAGCAAATTGGCGATAATACCAACGGACTGTATGTATGTTGGTGTGCAAAAGAAGCCATCTATAAATGGAATGGACGTAAAGGATTAGAATTTAAACAACATATTCATATCAAGCCTTTTAAATTAAAAGATGACGGTGCTCTGCAAGCCTTGGTCGAATTACCTGAAGGCACTAAAGCCTTGGATGTAAATTATTTTAAAACCAAGGATGGGTATATGTTGGGATATGTAGTGGCGCCATGAACAAAATAGCTAAATTTATAGATTGGGGGTTGCTAGATTACCAGGCAGCATGGGATAAACAAGAGCTTTTGTTTAACGATACGGTTGCCTTGAAAGGTAAAAACCGCACCGAAAATACAACTATACCAACTTCAAATTACCTTGTTTTTTGCGAGCACCCCCATGTGTACACATTAGGAAAAAGTGGGCATCCTGAGAATTTACTACTCGATGAGCAGGGGCTCGAAGAAAAACAAGCCACGTACTATAAAATTAACCGGGGTGGCGATATTACGTATCATGGGCCAGGGCAAATTGTTGGCTATCCGATCTTAGACTTGGATAATTTTTTTACCGATATTCATTTGTATTTACGCACACTAGAGGAGGCTGTGATTTTAACATTAGCCGATTATGGGATTGCAGCAGGGAGATATGAGGGGTACACAGGTGTGTGGTTAGATGCGGATAAAGATAGTGCTAGAAAAATTTGTGCGCTTGGTGTTCGTTGTAGCCGTTGGGTAACCATGCACGGTTTTGCTTTTAATGTAAATACAGATTTAAGCTATTTTAAGCACATAGTGCCTTGTGGCATAGATGATAAGGATGTAACTTCTATGGAGAGGGAACTAGGGCATTCATTGCCAATGGATGAAGTAAAAGAACGGCTTAAAGGCCATATTGCTGAGCTTTTTAAAATGGAATTGTAACTGGCAAAATCTAATTAGAGTTAACCTTCGTTTATACTCTTATGAAATTTAACCTATTTTTCTTGTCCTTATTTGTATTATTGGGTTGTACTAAAGATGTAGAGAAAACCATGATTTTAACTCCAGAAACTACAGAAAAACCTGTATTAACTTATCTTGCATTGGGCGATTCGTATACTATTGGCGAGTCTGTTACACAAAGTGAATCATTTCCCTATCAATTTGCCGTTCAGTTAAAATTACAAGGATTAAACATGTCCAGCCCAAAAATAATTGCAAAAACGGGGTGGACAACAGACGAATTACAAGTGGCTATACAGGCAGAAAATTTAACCCAAAAATTTGATTTTGTGACCTTGCTGATTGGCGTAAATAATCAATACCGAGGGTATTCGAAAGTTACTTATCGGAAAGAGTTTAAAGAGTTATTACAAACTGCTATTGGCTTTGCTAGTGGAAATAAAAAGAGAGTGTTTGTGGTTTCGATACCCGATTGGGGAGTAACACCATTTGGTTTGTCGAGCGGAAAAACAACAAAAAGCATTGCCGAAGAAATCGATGCCTTTAATGCGATAAACAAAGAAGAAACCTTAGCCATGGAAGTAAGCTATACCGATATAACTCCCAACTCGAGAAAGGCAGCAACCGATTTATCTTTAGTTGCAAAAGATGGTTTGCATTATTCTGGCAAAATGCACTTGCAATGGGCATTGGGCATCCCGCTATCTAAGTACTAACTACCTCTAGATGTAATCTGATTATAGTCTTTAATCACCATTTGTAAAAACTCATGTTCATTTAATCCAGCTGTACTGCCCCCTAAGCCAATATGCAATGAAATTTTCGACGCTGCTTGATAAATTAATTCTTGATTTCTGGTCTTGCTATATGTACTCAATACTTCATGAACCAGTTCAATATCCCTATCGGTAAGTTGCTCTACACCACTAAGTACAGGGATGTACTCATCGTGTATAGGGTGAAAAGCAATATCGTGAAATTGTGTTCTCGGGGTAGTTTTAATGAGTGTAGTTCCCGCAACTATGTCGCCAATACGTTGTTTGTTTTCGGTTACTGCTACCGCAATTAGTGCGCCTAACCATTGTGTAATGGTAAAATCTACTATTCTAAAAACCCAACGGATAAGGTATTGACCAAAGCTAGGTTGCGAGCCATCGAGGCTGATGACCTTAATACGCATTAATCGCTTTCCAACACTTTGCCCATTCATAAAAATTTCGCAAAGTAGATCATAAAACACAAAACCAACTGCATAAACAACCACTGGAATTAAACTTAATACACCTCCGCCTCTGAGAAGTCCATTCATACTTAGCACAACTAAAAGTATAACCAGTAGGATAATAAACAACCCGATATCTATTAGCCTGGCTGCAATTCGCTCGCCCAAACCAGCTACTGGATAGTCTATGTCGATATGTTGACTAGTATTTACTTTTACGGTTTCCATATTGATCAAATATAATAGCCTTTTTTATTTTTTATTGACGAATAAGAAATTTGTTTTATTTTAACAAAAATTTAGGTCCAAAAATTTATGAGAGAAGCCTTGTTCGTAAAGCAAAATTCTGAAAAGTGGAAGCATTATGAGCAATTACAGCATACTCATCCAGATGAACTAGCACAACAATTTATCGATATTACCAACGATTTGGCCTATGCTAAGACTTTTTATCCAAAATCTCAAACTACAGCGTATTTAAATGGTATTGCAGCTACATTACATCAAACCATTTACAAAAACAAAAAAGAGAAAACAGGACGTTTTGTTAAGTATTGGAAATATGAATTGCCATTGCTTTTCTACAAGTATCAAAAGCAATTACTTTATTCCTTTATATTTTTTACGTTAGCGGCTAGCATTGGCGCCTTGTCTGCAAAATATGATGATCGCTTTGTACGCCTAATTTTAGGAGACGGATATGTAAATATGACGAATGAGAATATCGCAAAAGGCGATCCTTTTGGTGTATATAAAGATTCGGGCGAATTTGAAATGTTCTTCAGAATTGCAGTGAATAATGTTTGGGTGTCGTTGGTTATGTTTGTAAGCGGAATTTTATTAGCTATAGGTCCGGTGTTTTTTCTACTTAAGAACGGAGTGATGCTAGGTGCTTTCGAATATTATTTTTTTAGCAAAGGTTTAGGGGCCGAATCTATTTTGGTAATTTGGATCCATGGCACACTCGAGATCCTTTCTATTATAGTGGCGGGGGGAGCAGGTTTGGTTTTAGGACACGGTTTACTATTTCCAAAAACCTATACACGTTTGGCGGCCTTTAAGAATAGCGCAAAGGATGCTACAAAAATTGCATTTGGCATTGTTCCGATTATTTTGCTCGCTGCATTTTTCGAAAGTTTTATTACCCGGTATACCGAAATGCCTCTTGTACTAAGCATTGGTATATTGGCCGGATCATTTCTATTTATGGTATGGTATGTCATTTTCTATCCTATTTTTTTACATAAAAAACAATACATAGCAACACATGAAAGAGAAGGTTGAGTTTAAGAAAATACGAGAATTTGGAGATATTATTGGAGATACCTTCTTGTTTATAAAACAAAATTTTGGGCCATTAATGAAAGCCTTTATTTATTTGACGGGTGTTTTCATCATTACTGGTATGATTAGCTCGATCATTACGCAACTTCAATTGGTTTCTATGACCAAAGGAATTGCTGGAAGTTATGATACAAATACATTTGAAAGGCTGGGCAAACTCGCCCTAAATTATGTTTTTGTAATCCTGTTTATGATGCTTACTTACACCTCTATGTACGTTACCATTTTAAGCTATATTGCCCTTTATATCGAAAAAGGTAAACAGGCACCCACACTAGCTGAGGTATGGAACTATTTTAAATATTATTTTCTTAGAGTGCTTGGCAGCGGGATATTAATGACTGCTTTTTTGCTCGTGAGTTTCATGTGTTGTTTTCTTCCTGGAATTTATGTGTTTCCGGCGGTAAGCTTGTTTTACGTGATTATGATTTTGGAGAACGGTAGTTTCTCACATTCATTTAGCCGATCGTTTAAATTGCTCGCCGACGAATGGTGGGTTACAGCTGCAGCACTTCTTGTTATTTACATTATATTTTATGCATGTACTATGGTTATTCAATTGCCAGCTATCATTATTATGATGGTATCAGCATTTACACACGAACCTGGTACGATTAATAAATCTTATGTATTTATTTCGTCGATTTCTCAATACCTTTCTCAGGTATTTATGATAATTCCAATTGTTTGCTCAGCATTGATTTATTTTAATTTGGTTGAGCGTAAGGAAAGTTCAGGGTTGTTAAGCAGAATAGATAGTTTAGGTAGTTCGGCCGAACCAAATCACCCAGATCAGGAACAGTATTAGATGCGGTTATTGGGCGTTGTTTTTTTGTTGATGATTGTTTTCGGGGCTCAGGCAGATGCACCTCAGAAACCTATTGTTGTAGTAACAAAAACCAGTAAAAATATTCAACTAAAAAAGGATAGCACTAATCTAGAGCTTAGAAAGTTCGACGAAAAAGCACTTCAAAAATACCGAACACAGAATGAATTTATATACGATGATGTAGCACCCCAGAACGTTAGCTTATGGGATCGTTTTTGGCGCTGGTTTTGGGATATAATCCGTTCTGTTTTTTCTGGAGGAATAGCCGGAAGCATCTTAAACTATGTATTAACGGGTATCGTTATACTACTTGTTGTTTTCATCGTCATAAAGTTAACTAGATTAGATTACAAGCTGCTTGCACGAAAATCTAAGGAAGTAGAAGTGCCGTTCCAAGAAAGCCTTGAAAATATACACGAAATTGAATTTGATGAGCAGATTGAAAAGGCGATATCGAGTTCAAATTATAGGTTAGCCGTTCGCCTTTTATATCTAAAAACACTTAAGCAGCTAAGTGATCGCGAGCTAATAGTTTGGCAGGCCGAGAAAACAAATCAAGCCTATGTTTTGGAGTTAAGTAACAAGATCCAAAAACAAGATTTTGCTGCACTAACTAATCAATTTGAATACATATGGTACGGTGAGTTTTTCATCAACAAGGCTTCTTTTGAAGAGATAGATAATTCTTTCAAAACCTTTAATTCAAACGCCATATGAGTGGATTTAGAAGGTATATAATCGGCATTAGTGTTTTACTTGTTTTTTACTTGGTTGCCCAGTATTTTAAGCCTAAACCAACCGATTGGGCTCCTACGTTTATTCAAGAGGATAAAATTCCTTTTGGCACCTATCTTTTAAAAGAACAGGTAACAGAAATTTTTCCCAATGCTAAACTGATAGTAGCGCAAACAGAGATTTATAGTACGCTAAAAAATCAGCATAAAATGCCATTCAATTATTTGATCTTGGCTAAAAAAATTAAAGTTGGATCGCTCGATTACAAACAGATGGTTAAATCGATGCAGGCTGGAAATCAAATATTTATAGCAGCTTCTGAAATTGAAGGCGTGTTGTTAAGGCAATTAAAACTAAAAATAGTTTCAGATTTACAAATTATTGAGAACAATAAAAGGGACGCGATTAATTTTGTTAATCCATTATTAAAAGGCGATTACCATTTTGAAAAAAATATAAGCGAGCATTATTTTTCAAGGCTCGATTCTTCAAGAGCCATTGTTTTAGGCGAAAAACAACATCGCCAGGCTAACTTTGTAAAATATCAATTTGGTAAAGGAGCATTGTATATTTTGCCAAATCCAAAGCTCCTCACTAATTACAGCCTACTTAAAAAAGATGGGGCAGACTATGCTTCCAAAGCGCTATCTCATTTGCCAAAAACAGAATATCTCATTTTGGATGAATATTTCACAAAACCACCTTACCAAAATCAATCTATTTTAAGGGTGCTGTTCGAATACGACCAATTAAGGTGGGCCTACTGCATCTCAATTTTTAGCTTAATCGCTTTTGTGCTCTTCGAAGTGAAGCGCAGACAACGGATAATCCCTATACAAGATAGATTGAAAAATACAACTGTCGAATTCGCAGAAGTAGTAGGAAGTGTTTATTATCAACAACGTAATAATAATGACATTGCCGCTAAAAAAGTAACGTATGTATTGGAATATATTCGAACGAAGTACCGTTTAAAAACAACCGAATTAACGTTAGAATTTAAAAATGCCCTGATCAATATTTCGGGTGCTGAAGCAGATTTAATCGACGAGCTTTTACAGGAAATAACGTATTTGAAAGCTGGAAATAATGTTAGCGACCCTCAACTCATCCGCATAAATAAACTAATAGAACAATTTTATAAACAAGATCAATAAATGATATGGAACAGGAAATGTTTAACCAACGAACCGACTTAAGTGAATTAAGTGCCGCAGTTGAAAAAATTAGAGAGGCACTTGGTAAGGTAATTGTTGGGCAAAAGGATACGATCGACTTCTTAATCGCTGGCCTGTTGGCCGATGGGCATATCTTACTGGAGGGCGTGCCTGGCGTTGCAAAAACGTTAAGTACAAAGCTAATTGCTAAGTGTATTTCGGCAACGTTTTCGAGAATTCAATTTACGCCCGATCTAATGCCTTCTGATGTATTGGGTACCGCTATATTTAGCCCTAAAACTTCCGAATTTCAATTTAGACCAGGTCCAATTTTTGGGAATATTATTTTAGTGGATGAGATTAATCGAGCGCCTGCAAAAACACAATCAGCATTGTTCGAAGCGATGGAAGAACGCCAGATAACAGTAGATGGAAATACCTATAAACTAGAAGAACCTTTTATGGTTCTAGCTACTCAAAATCCGATAGAGCACGAAGGAACCTATCGTTTGCCCGAAGCACAATTGGATCGATTTCTGTTCAAGATTGAGATTAACTACCCAACACTGGCCGAAGAGATCGAAATTCTTACGAACCAGCATCAGAAAAAAATGGATAATCAGCTTCAAGAGATTACCCCAGTTTTATCCGTTCAACAAATAAAATCGTTGAGAGAAACGATAAAAGGATTATTCGTTGAACCCAAATTGTTAGCATATATAGCACAGATTACACACGAAACCAGAAATAATAAATCGTTGTATTTGGGTGCCTCTCCACGTGCCTCACTTGCTATTGTGAGTGGTTCAAAGGCTATTGCTGCAATGGCAGGACGTGATTTTGTTACCCCCGATGATATTATAAGGGTAGCTACTCCGGTATTGATACACCGAATTATGCTCAGCCCAGAAAAAGAAATGGAAGGTTTAACTACTGCCGATTTAGTTAAGCAAATTATCAAAAAAATTGAAGTGCCAAGGTGAGATCATTCTTTAGAAAATATTATGGCGATTTGTTTTTAAGCACGCGGTTATTCATCGTACTTGGAGTCTGTGCCGCATTGTTTTTATTTTCCTTTTTTTTGCCCTTGCTTGGCGACTTGCCCTATTTTATTTTCGGAACTATAATTGTGCTTATTGGGGTCGATTTATTTCTGCTTTATAGCACTAAAGGATATGTTTTTCTTCGCCGCGTAGTGCCAGAACGCTTAAGTAATGGCGATGAAAATGAACTGAAATTGTATTTAGAAAATTTTTACCCATTTACTGTAACTGTTGGCATTATAGACGAAATTCCATTTCAGTTTCAGAAACGTGATCTGTGGTTTACTACAGTGCTGAAATCCCATGCAAAAACGACAATTCTCTATCATTTACGGCCCACAAAACGAGGCCAATACGAATTTGGAATAACACGACTATATGTAAGATCTCCTTTAGCGCTACTAGAGCGTAGATTTAATGTTGGCGATAGTAAAGTAGTGCCTGTATACCCGTCGTTTTTGAAATTGCGCCAATACGAACTGCTTGCCATATCAAATCGGATAACAGATGTGGGAATAAAGAAAGTGCGCAGAATTGGTCATAGCCTCGAGTTTGATCAAGTTAAAAATTATGTTGTGGGTGATGATTACCGAAGCGTAAATTGGAAGGCTACCGCTCGTAGAGCCGATTTAATGGTTAATTCTTTTACCGACGAAAAAGCACAGCATATTTATTGTGTAATCGATAAATCGAGAGCTATGAAAATGACTTTCGAAGAACTAAGCTTGCTCGACTATGCTATTAATGCCAGTTTAATTTTGAGCAGTGTAGCCCTAGCAAAACAAGATAAAGCTGGATTAATTACCATTGCCGAAAAAACAGGGAGTGTGGTTACTGCAGATCGTAGGCCAACCCAACTCCATAAAATAATGGAGGTTCTGTACAAAGAGAAAACGAGGCATTTAGAAACCGATATGGAAGCCTTGTATACCACCATTCGATCTACCTTAAAACAAAGAAGTTTGGTGGTTTTTTTTACGAATTTCGAACATATTTCTGCCTTAGAAAGACAATTGCCTTTTTTAAAGCGAATCGCAAAATTCCATTTGCTATTGGTGGTATTTTTTGAAAATACAACGCTAAAAGTGATAACCGAAAAACCTGCAGAAGATGTAGAGGGAATTTATGTTAAAACCATTGCCGAGAAATTTGCTTTCGAAAAGAAACTAATGGTTAAGGAATTAAGTAAGCATGGCATTTTAAGTTTACTTACGGCGCCGAAAAACTTAACCGTAAATGTGGTAAATGATTATTTGGCGATTAAGGCGAAGCAACAACTATAATAGTAAAAAATCTCTAACACTCCGGCAAACTAATCGGAATATTCGTAGCTAAACCCCCATCAGAAGTTTCTTTATATTTAGAATTCATATCTAACGCGGTTTCCCACATGGTATTTACAACGGCATCTAAACTTACTTTTGCTTTATCTGGGTTGCTTTGTAGGGCGAGTTGACTAGCGGTAATTGCTTTTATCGCTCCCATAGTGTTGCGTTCGATGCATGGAATTTGAACCAAGCCGCCTATTGGGTCACAGGTTAAGCCTAAGTGATGTTCCATGGCAATCTCTGCCGCCATGAGTACTTGTCGCTGAGAGCCTCCTAAGCACTCTGTTAAGGCTGCTGCGGCCATCGCTGATGAAACGCCTATTTCTGCCTGGCATCCGCCCATTGCGGCCGAAATGGTAGCTCCTTTTTTAAATATGCTACCTACTTCTGAAGCACAGGCAATGAACTGAATAATTTTGTCATCCGTATAGCCATCACAAAAAGTAATAAAATAGTGTAAAACCGCTGGAATTACACCTGCAGCTCCATTAGTTGGGGCGGTTACCACACGACCGAATGCTGCATTTTCTTCATTCACGGCAAGGGCAAAGCAACTTACCCAATCTAAAATATAATTAAAACCATTTCCGCCATTTTTGATGGCATCAATCCAACTCTCGTAATCAGTATAGGTTTTGCCAGCTAATAATTTTTTGTTTAAAGCTGCTGCACGTCTGGCCACATCTAATCCGCCAGGTAAAAAACCAGGTGTATGGCAACCCCTGTACGTACATTCTTTCATTACGGTATAGTGTTGAAGAATTCCCTTTCTTGTTTCGGCTTCTGTGCGCCAAGCAGCTTCATTTTCCATCACCACTTCGCTCACCTTAAGGCCGGTTGATAGGCACCAATGTAAAAGTTCACTCGCTTTTTCTACTGGGAAAGGAAGGTCTACCTGTTCTTTTTCACTACCATTTTCTCCTTCTTTAACCACAAAACCACCACCTATAGAGTAATAGGTTTCAGAAAAAGCTTTGCCTGAAGCTAAAAATGCCTGAAACGTAACGGCATTAGGATGAAAAGGCAAACTTTCTGTAAACAAGAAGATAAGATCATCTGTATAAGAGAATTGGATTTTTTTTGTTGCTGCCAAATCCAGTTGCTGCGTTTTTTTTATGTTCTCAACGGTACTATCAATGGCATTCACATCGAAAGTAACCGGGTCACCACCAGTCAAACCTAACAAAATAGCAATATCGGTTCCATGCCCTTTTCCGGTTTTGGCCAATGAACCGTACAGTAAAATTTTAACCTGCACCACCTCCTGTAAGAGATTTTGTTGTTTTAGCGAAGTGGTAAATTGCTGTGCAGCACGCCATGGCCCGAGTGTATGGGAACTAGAGGGACCTATTCCTATCTTAAAAATATCAAAAACCGAGATTTGTTCGTTTGGCATATACAAATTTACGATTGTTTTTAAGATATAACACTTGACAGATCTATTTTATAGGGTTATCTTCGTTTTATGAAGAAAATCTTCCTCCTTATTCATCTATGCCTTGTTTTTAGTGCTTTAAATGCACAAAAGAAGCAAGATGTTTACTTCTTGAAAACCAATGGAAAAGAAGTGGGTACAAAAGATAGTGCCGATTTTGTTAGGGTTATTTTAGAGCCCGACTCTGGAGAAACTAATTTCGTAATGCAAGAATATCATATCAATGGGAAACGTAAAGCAGTAGGTAAGATCTCTGCTTTCTGGCCACGGTTGGTTTATGAAGGGGTAGTTATGAGGTTTGATACACTAGGAAAGCGAAAAGAAATTGCAACGTACGAAAAAGGTGTGCCCATTGGCATGTCTTATCAGTATTTTAGTAACGGGAAGTTGCACAAGCAAATTGAATATTTGCCGCTATCTACATTGTTGGCCATGGAAATAGCAACCTTAAACTCGAATTCTAAACTAATTTATTTAGCCGATTCTTTAGGGGCTGTGCAAGTTAAGGATGGAAATGGATATGTTAAGACTATCGAAATTATTGGTAAAGGAGAGCAAACAGAAGAGGGTGGTTATACCGATGGCGTTAAACATGGTATATGGAAGGGAAGTGGAACAGCGTTTGGAACCAGTTTTGTAGAAACCTATGAAAAAGGGAAATTGATAAGTGGTGAAAGCACTAAAGAGGGCGTAAAGTATTCCTATACTAATTTGGGACAGCCGCCTAGCTTTAAGGGGGGTGTAAATAAATTTTACGAATACGTGAGTTATGCAGTACGATACCCTAGTGATGCAGTAAGAGAAAGAGTTGGCGGGACTGTTGTTTTAGAATTTACAATAGAAAAAGACGGGCGCACGAGTGAAGTAGATGTAAAAAAATCAGTTTTCCCATCACTTGATGACGAAGCTAAACGTGTCGTAAAGTTCTCGCCAAAATGGATACCAGGAACAATGAGAGGGGTTCCTGTTCGTGTAAAATATACTATTCCAATAAAATTTAGCCCTAGCAGATAAAAGAATAGTATTAAAAATCGAACTCCAAGATCTTGTGATCCCTAAGCATTTTATCTACAAATTTTTTGTGATTTTTAGGACTTCCAACGGCTGTCCACGATCCACTAATGTTGCCGTTTGCTAATTCTTGCTTGCCGCGATGTAATTTTAACCTAGAGGTTCGTATATAGTCTTCGTAGGTGTCGAGGCTCTCATTCTCGTATTTTTTTACAATGCGATACGTTCTTTTAGTCCAATGGCTATCCACAAAATTTTCTACAAATGGGAAAATCAATAATGCGGCGAGTACTACACCAGTAACGCCGATAGATTGTTCATAATATCCAGCACCAATTGCCATTCCTATTGCCGCTACAATCCATATTACGCAAGCTGTAGTTAGGCCCTTTACTTTGTTGTCTTCTTTAAAGATTACACCGGCGCCCAAAAATCCAATTCCGGTTACAATATTAGAGGCGATACGATCCTGACTTCCCAATCCTATTTTAATAGAGAGTAGAGTAAAAAGTGTTGAGCCTAAACCAATCATGATCATGGTTTTTAATCCGGCCTGTTTACCTCTGAATTCTCTTTCTGCGCCGATTAATCCACAAAGTAAGGTAGCCATTAAAAATTTATTCACTTCACTTTGTGTGATGAAATGGCCATTGTCGAGATAGTTTTGGATGAGTAGTAACATAAGAAAAGATTATTTTCTAATATAACCGAAAAATCCCTCAAAAAGTTCATTTTGAGGGATTTTTATATTGAGCTTGTCGCTTAAGCAAAGACTACATCATGCCGCCCATTCCGCCACCGCCCATAGGAGGGTGTGAATGACCTGCGTCTGCTGCTTCTGGCTCATCTGCTAATACCACTTCAGTAGTTAACAACATGGCCGCAATAGATGCTGCGTTTTCTAATGCTACACGACCTACTTTAGTTGGATCGATAACACCAGCACCGATTAAGTTTTCATACACATCAGTACGTGCATTGTAACCAAAATCTGCTTTACCTTCTTTTACTTTTTGTACTACGATAGAACCTTCAATACCTGCGTTTTCACAGATTTGACGTAATGGCTCTTCGATAGCGCGACGAATAATCTGGATACCAGTGTTTTCGTCGTCATTTATTCCTTTTAATCCAGCTAGAGCCTCTACCGCACGGATAAATGCTACACCACCACCTGCAACGATACCTTCTTCTACAGCAGCACGAGTTGCATGTAATGCATCATCAACACGATCTTTTTTCTCTTTCATTTCAACTTCACTTGCAGCACCAACATAAAGTACAGCAACACCACCCGAAAGTTTAGCTAAACGCTCTTGTAATTTTTCTTTATCGTAATCAGAAGTAGTAGTTTCGATTTGAGCTCTGATTTGATTAACACGTGCTTTAATGTCTTCAGATTTACCTGCGCCATTAATTACAGTGGTGTTATCTTTATCAACTACAACTTTTTCTGCAGTACCTAAATAAGTTAAGTCAGCATTTTCTAATTTATAACCTCTTTCTTCAGAAATTACAATACCGCCAGTTAAGATGGCAATATCTTCAAGCATCGCTTTTCTTCTATCGCCAAAACCTGGAGCTTTAACCGCAACAACTTTCAGTGAGCCACGAATTTTGTTCACTACCAAAGTAGCTAAAGCTTCGCCATCTAAATCTTCCGAGATAATTACTAATGGTTTACCTGTTTGTACAGTTTTTTCTAAAACAGGCAACAATTCTTTCATGTTGCTGATTTTCTTATCGTAAATTAAAATGTAAGGGCTTTCTAATTCCGCTTCCATTTTATCAGCATTAGTTACAAAATATGGAGATAAATAACCTCTGTCAAATTGCATACCTTCTACTGTTTTTACTTCAGTTTCTGTACCTTTTGCTTCTTCAACAGTGATTACACCATCTTTACCTACTTTTTTCATTGCCTCGGCAATTAAAGCACCAATAACTTCGTCGTTATTAGCAGAGATAGATGCAACTTGTTTAATTTTGTTGTTATCATCACCAACTGCTTGAGATTGTTCTTGTAAATTAGCAACAACTGCAGCAACAGCTTTGTCGATACCACGTTTTAAATCCATCGGATTTGCGCCAGCAGCAACGTTTTTAATTCCAGCAGTTACAATAGCCTGAGCTAAAACAGTAGCAGTAGTTGTTCCATCACCTGCAATATCAGCAGTTTTAGAAGCAACTTCTTTCACCATTTGAGCACCCATGTTTTCGATTGGGTCTTTTAATTCTATTTCTTTAGCTACCGTTACACCATCTTTAGTGATGGCTGGTGAGCCGAATTTTTTATCGATAATTACATTACGACCTTTTGGGCCTAAAGTTACTTTTACTGCATTCGCTAAAATATCAACGCCTCTTTTCAGGGCATCGCGTGCTTCTACGTTATATTTTACTTGTTTTGCCATTTCTATATTAGATTTGAGATATGAGTATTGAGTATTGAGACTGGGTGCTTAAAACTCGAAGACATATCTAATTAAATGATTTATTTAAAAATTAAATGTCTTAAAGTGTTCCTAAAATATCAGAATCTCTCATGATTAAATACTCTGTACCTTCGATGGTAACTTCGGTGCCACCATATTTGCTATATAAAACTTGATCACCAACTTTAACACTTAGTGGGATTAAATTTCCAGTTTGGTCAGCATATTTTCCTGGACCAACAGCTACAACAATACCTTGCTGCGGTTTTTCTTTTGCAGTATCGGGGATATAAATACCAGAAGCTGTTTTTTCTTCTGCAGCAGCAGCCTCAACAACTACTCTATCTGCATTAGGTTTAAAGTTCAAAGCCATAAATACTCTTTTATTTTTTAGTTTTAATAATTGAATTGATTCGTATTGTTCTTTTATACGATATAATTGTTTTAACAGTTTTTATGCCAAGCTGGTTTTGCTTGCCAAATTTACATTAGCTGTCAGTTAATAGTTTAGCCAATGAAAGTGCAGGTGTCAGTCTGGCAGTTTGTAAAACAAAAAACTCCCTAACCAAAGGCTAGAGAGTTTTTGAAATTTCGTTCTTAACTTATTTCTTTGTGGTATCGCCTGTTTTAGCAGGAGCAGGAGTTGGGTTCGTTGTGCCGCTTCCAACCGGAGAAGGCATTGCTGTATTGTTAATTTGCTCTTGCATTTTAGATTCGCCAGTTGCACCGCCACCTGATTTACTTACAGTAGTAATTGCTAAAGAAATAATTACAATAAAGGTTAATAATACCCATGTTCCTTTTTCAAGCACATCGCCTGTACGTTGTACGCCAAACATGTTACTGCCCGATCCGCCAGTAGCTAAACCGCCACCTTTAGGGTTCTGAACAAGTACGAATAAGCCTAAGGCCACACAAAAAATAATTAATAAAATAATCAATAAGGTTATCATGCTATAGTATGTTGTTAAATTTTCTTTTCTAAAGATTGAATAAGGTCGGCAAAGTAACGGCTTTTTTCTGGAAATTTCAAACTTAATTTTTCATAAGTATCTATCGCCTTGTGATAAAGCATTTGTTCGATATAAATAGACGCTAAAGTTTCTGAAACTAGGTCGTAATTGTCTTCTGCACTTTTCTTCGCTTTATTTTCAGTATTAATCTGCTCGGCCTTTGGTGCCTTAATCTGTGGATCATTTTTAATAAACGAATCGATAATATCAATGCCCTTTGGTTTATTTTGAAGATTTAAAGGGCCTTTTTTAGCCTCATCGGCAACATTAAAAGGGGTTTGCAGATGAAAGATGTGCTCAACATATTGATGCTGAAGCTCACTTTGTTGATTTGTAGAATTTGTAGGTTGTTGCTTCTGAGTAACATAGGGCTGAAATATTTGCTCATGTTCCTTACGAGTTTTTGCTAGCCACCATAAAAATGTATAGGGCAATTTATCATCGTCATATTTACTTACCGTACTCTGTGCCTCTGCTTCCTGATTGTATTCTTCTGGTTGTGTAACAATAAGAGTATCATTAGAAACCTGTTCGCTGTTAAAATTCTGTTCAAATGCAAAAAAGTCGGAAGACACTATGCTTTCAATCGCTAATTCGTTTGGAACGGTAGTAGACTCTTGTGTTAATTCCACTATTTCCTCAAACGTTTCTTGCTCATCATTAACTGCAATCTCAGGAACAGAAAGAACGGGTTCGGTTTTTATATACGTTTCTTGGTCTAACGTTTTGGGATTAAAAAGTAGCTGATGTACTAAACCGCCACCGTTATAGAGGCTAGCGGTCGCCAATAAGCGTTGGTGATTAACAGTATGCTCACTCGCTTTAGCTAAGAGCAGGTGCAGTGGCTGATAATATGGATAAACCTTTACTAAATCTGTTAACAAATCGATATGCGCATCCGAAACCATCGATGGCTTTGCAAGTAAATCTGTTAGTTGTAGTTTAGTTTCGATATCCAGCTCCATTTTGTGGCTAAGTTAACAATTGAAAATACAATTTTGCTACCATTGTGCAAATGCACGGTTAAAAATATTTTCGGTAAGCTGATCAATTACCTTTTTATTTAAGGCAGCTTGCTGTGCAGATAATGATTGTCCAGCTAATGAAAAATCTGTAAAGGCACTGAAAGGTTGACTAAAACTTTGTTTTTCAAATCCCTTAAGGGTGTTAGTATACTTAACCGTAACAGTAATGGTTAAGCGGTTGGCACCTGCTATCGGATTTTTATTATCTTGAATAGAAATGGGCTTAATATCGTAATCGGTAATATTACCTTCAAATTTTCCATGTGCATCACTCATGGAGATAGTGAGTTTACTTTGGGTACGAATACGATTTTTAAATGATTCGGTAAGCTGCTGGCCTAAACTTGGATCTACCAAGGCAGCATTGTTTTCGAAAAAGGGAATACTAACCGTTTTCATTTCCGGAGGCATTGATGTCCCATTAAATTTATAGCTACAACCGCTAAATAAAACCAAAATAAGGCCGAATACTAGTCTGTTCATCATTAAGTTTTTATTTTATTAACTCAAATTGAGTTCTTTTATTTTACGGTAGAGTGTACGTTCTGAAATTCCTAATTCTTGTGCAGCAAATTTACGTTTACCTTTATGTTTTTTGAGTGCTTTTTTAATCAAGTCTGATTCCTTATCAATTAACGATAAAGATTCTTCGACCTCTTCGGCATCATGGGCATAATTATATTCGTTTGGTGCGTTTTGAGACGGATGCTTAATAGTTAAAGTGGCGTCGTTATGGTTCGGTAAATCTACCTCCTGATAAAGCTGATTTATGAATTGAGGGTTATCGGCCATAATATGCGACGTATTTCCGCCATTTTGAATAATTTCTGCTACCAACTTCTTCAATTCCATCATGTCTTTTTTCATGTCAAAAAGCACTTTGTATAAAATATCGCGTTCAGAAAAGTCTTCTTTACTGTTTCCATTAATTGCCATAGGCAAATTGCTTCCCGATTCGTTCGGTATATAATTAAGCAAAGCCTGTGCGGTAACATTCCTATCTTTCTCGAGGACACAAATTTGCTCAGCAATATTTTTTAATTGCCTAACATTTCCTGGCCAGCTATAATTGCTTAAAAGTTGGATTGCATCGGGTTCTAAATTAATGCCCGGACTGCGGTATTTATCGCTAAAATCTGCAGCAAACTTGCGGAATAATAGATAAATATCTTCTTTTCGTTCGTTTAGTGAAGGAATTCTTAACGGTACTGTATTTAAACGATAGTATAAATCTTCTCTGAATTTGCCAGATTTTACACGATTGTATACATCAACATTCGTTGCGGCAATAATACGAACATCGGTTTTTTGAACTTTTGAAGAACCAACACGTAAATATTCACCACTTTCTAAAATACGCAACAAACGGGCTTGTGTACCTAATGGGAGTTCGGCAACTTCATCTAAAAAAATGGTTCCTCCATTGGCCACTTCAAAATAACCTTTGCGCGCTTCGTGGGCACCAGTAAATGAGCCTTTCTCGTGTCCAAATAGTTCCGAATCTATGGTTCCTTCTGGGATGGCACCGCAGTTTACCGCAATAAAGGCCCCATGTTTACGGGCACTCATTTGGTGAATAATGTGCGAAAAAACTTCCTTTCCACTACCACTTTCTCCAGTAATAAGAACCGACATATCTGTTGGTGCAACTTGTCTGGCAGTATCAATAGCACGGTTTAATAAAGGAGAACCTCCAATAATACCGAACCTATTCTTTATATCTTGTATATCCATTTTGTATTGCGTAAGGCGTCTGGTGTAAAGCGACTTAAACGCTCCACGCTCCGCGCTAAACTAAAGTCCCAATCAGCGTAGCTGACGTACATTTCTCTATATAAACATTTGCATAGTCGCCTGGTTTTACCAAATCGCTAACTGCGAAAACTACCATTGCATTTTCATCGTTACGACCTCTATATTCTTTATCCGATTTTTTAGAAAAACCTTCAATTAAAACTTTAACCGTTTTGCCAACAAAATCTTCCAAGCATGCCAACGAATCTTCTTGTTGCTTCTTAAAAATTTCGGCCAAGCGCCTTGCTTTTACATCTTCCGGAACATCATCTTCATACTTTCTGGCGGCTAATGTTCCTGGGCGCTCAGAATAAGAGAAGGTATAGGCAAAATTATAACGTGAATAATTCATTATACTTAAAGTATCCTGATGTTCTTCTTCTGTTTCAGTGCAAAAGCCAGCAATAATATCAGCCGAGATGGCGCAACCCGGAATAATGCGACGAATGGCATCAATTCTGTTCATGTACCACTCACGCGTATAGGTGCGATTCATTAGTGCTAAAATTCTCGAATTTCCCGATTGTACGGGTAAATGAATATAATTACAGATGTTATCGTATTTAGCAATGGTATATAAAACCTCGTCGGTAATATCTTTTGGATGTGAAGTAGAAAAACGAACTCTTAAATCTGGATTAATTTCGGCCACCAAGGCTAATAATTGCGAAAAATTCATCGAATCAGCTTCCGAAATTGCATTTTCATTGCGGCGTGTTCCTGGTAAATCAGTTTTATTCGTTAACGCTTCCAATAAGGCATCACCGGTTAGGGTGTTCATCTCATCTTCTAAATCGTTTTTAATAATTTTATCTGCTTTAGGTTGATTCCAATGATATGAATCTACATTTTGACCTAATAAGGTAATTTCTCGATAACCCTTTTCAAATAGATCTTTAGCTTCGTTTAAGATCGAAAAGGGGTCTCTGCTGCGTTCGCGACCACGGGTAAAGGGTACTACGCAAAAAGAACACATGTTATCGCAACCTCGCATAATCGAAATAAAGGCCGTAATGCCATTGCCGTTTAACCTTACCGGACTAATATCGGCGTAAGTTTCTTCGCGTGATAAAATTACATTTACCGCTTTATGTCCCTCCTCTACTTGGCTAATTAGACTAGGTAAATCACGATAGGCATCTGGACCAACTACCACGTCGACCAATTTCTCTTCTTCTAAAAATTTTGCTTTTAACCGCTCAGCCATGCAACCAAGTACACCCACTATTAATTTGGGATTTCTTCGTTTTTCGACACCAAATTGCGAAAGGCGATTGCGTACACGTTGCTCTGCATTCTCACGAATTGAACAGGTATTGATAAAGATTACATCCGCCTGGTGGTAGTCGCCAGTAGTTTCAAAACCCGTATCTGCTAAAATTGAAGCTACAATCTCGCTATCGGCAAAGTTCATTTGACAACCATAGCTTTCGATGTAAAGTTTCCTTCCATCTCCTTTTGCTGGCGCATCAATTACTAAAGCCTCACCTTGGCGCTCTTCATCGTGTTTCTTATCTGTAAGCTGTAAATCAATCATTAAAATTCAATAATTATGGGCATCAAAAGTAATAAATTTAATTGATAAATGACAAATTGTCATAAGACATATTCTTGTCAATTCCCAGTAAAAGCTTTATTTATTGAGTATATTCGATTTTTTTAAAACTGAACTATGAGTATAGCTATCCTTAAAAAAGGTTTATTTGTTGTTGGTCTTCTTCTTCCTATAATTGGTTTTTCTCAATCAAACTATACAATTAAAGGTTATGGTAAAGGCTTTAAAGAAGGCGATAAAATTTTTCTATTGTATAGGGCGCCAGGGAAGGACGTTTCAACTTTCGATTCATCTCTGGTTCATAATGGCTATTTTGAGTTTAAAGGTAATGCTACAACTGTTATAAGGGCTGGACTTTATCGGAATGCCAACCCAATGCATGCAGATATCATTAAAGACGCTATCAATTTCTATATAGAGCCAGGAAACATTAACTTAAAATCGACAGATACGCTAAGGGGTTCGATTCTTTCTGGTACTCCGTTAAATAACGATTTCAATATACTCCGACAAATGCTTATGCCGCTAGTGATCGAACGGATTAAAATAAGAGATGTTGAAGAGTTAAGTGCAATTGAGCAAAAAGATACTGCAATGGTTGCTGCCTTATTAAAAAGGTCTCAAGACGTTATAGCGAGAATGAACCCAATTAATTTTGCTTTTATTAAAAAGTACCCAAAATCGTATGTAAGTTTAGTTGCATTAAATGAACTGTCGACCAATAAAAGTCTTCTACATGAAGTTGAGACCGTTCTTCCTTCGTTAAGTGATGAGCTAAAATCAGACCCTTTGGGAAAGAAAATAACAGAAAGGATTTTATTCGCAAAAAAGATTACTGTAGGAATGATGGCAAAAGAATTTAGTCAAAGCGATGTAAAGGGGAAAACCGTTAAACTAGCTGATTTTAAAGGAAAGCATGTACTAGTCGATTTTTGGGCATCCTGGTGTTTGCCTTGCAGGGATGAAAATCCAAATGTAATTGCTGCTTATCAAAAATACAAAGAAAAGGGTTTTACTGTTTTGGGCGTTTCATTAGACGATAAGATGGGGAAAGCTGCGTGGCTTAAAGCAATTAAAGACGATGGTTTAACATGGGTACAGGTGTCGGACTTGAAAGGCTGGAAAAATGAGATCGCTGTTCTTTACGGGATTACTTTCATACCGTCAAATGTATTAATAGACCCAACTGGAAAAATCATTGCAAAAGACTTAAAAGGAAAATTTTTGAATGAAAAACTCAAAGAACTATTTGATAATTAACATCTTTTTCACCAGCTGAGGCAGCTAAGTTTTTCTTTTTTCACCACCTATAGTTGCCAAAGTAACCCCAGGCTAGAGTGTTCTAAGGTATCTCAGGTGGTGAAAACTCGCTCCTCCAAACCTTTTCTTGTTATGTATGTTTTACTCCCACAGATAAACAATTTATGGCGTTGCAAAAGAAAAGAAGAGTTTGGATATGGATTGCAAGTGTATTAGGTGGAATAATTTTAATAATCGGCATTGCAGCTGTGTACCTAAGCTCCCAATGGAAGCCTATACTTACCGAGAAAATTAAGGAAGGAGTTTATACAGCTTCCGATCGCCTGTATAAAATCGATTTCAAGGATATTCATTTAAATTTAGTTACCGGTAGTGTGGTGCTTGATAGTTTAAAGTTAACCCCCGATACCAATGTTTTTAAACTACTTATCGCTAAGAAAAAAGCACCAAGCCATTTGTTTAGAGTTAGGGTTGCCTATTTAAAATTAAGCAGGATAAAGATCCTAACTGCCTATTTTGATAAAAAAATTAATTTAAATTCAATCATACTTACCAAACCCTCTATTGATATGGTGTATTATAAAGTGCCTAAACGGGTAGATACACTTAAGGATGAACAGACTCTTTATCAGCAAATATCAAAATCTCTCAAATCTATCCGGGTTGGAAGCATTAAGGTAGTTGATGCAGATTTTGATTACTATAATGGATTGAAGAAATTAAATGCAGTTAAAAACTTAACTATTAATGTTAAAGATATTTTGATCGACTCGCTTGCTCAATACGATACCACCCGTGTTTTGCATTCAAAAAACATTGGGTTCGAATTAAATGGCTATCAATCCGTTACGAAAGATAAAATGTATACCCTAAAAATAGATTCAGTAAGTGGGTCTATCAACAGTAAGACGTTAAAAATAAAAGGATTTAAATTAATTCCAATGTACCCCGATTTAACTTTTAGTAGAAAATATTCAGTGCAAAAGGATCGATACGATTTAAGTTTTTCAGCAATAGACCTAACCGGTGTAGATTTTATCAAATTGCATACGGAAGGGAGTCTATATGCTAAGCATTTAAAAATTGGGCCTGCTAAGGTTGCTGTTTTTTTAAATCGAGAATTGCCCCCTCCTAATTTTGATAAGGGAAGAAACTACCCTCACAATGCCTTAAAAAGATTACCAATAGAGACCGTAGTAGAGCGCTTAAGTTTAAGCAAGGTTGATGTCGCCTATACCGAATACAACCCCAAGACAAAGGAACGAGGAACGTTAAAACTAGATAACCTAGGTGGGGATATTCAGAACTTGACGAATGATTCGGTTCGTTTAGCTAAAAATAATCACGCAACAGCTGATCTAACTACCTTTATTTTTGGAACAGGTAAACTGAACGTGAAGATAGACTTCAATTTAACCAATGTAGCTGCTTCTTTTAGCTATATTGGACGAGTGAGCCAATTTAACATGAGAGTCTTAAACCCTCTTTCAAAGTCACTAGGAGAAATAGAAATACAAAGTGGAAATGTAAAACAAGTGGATTTTACAATTAATGCAAATGAAAGGGGTTCGGCCGGAACAGTTCGTTTTTCTTACACTAATTTAAAAGTTAATTTATTAAAAGAAGACGAAAATGGGAAAGCCGAAAAGAAAGGGTTATTGTCATTTTTAGCCAATACTATTCTTATTAAAAATGATAATCCTTCGAAAGACGAACCATTAAGAATAGCGAATATTAAGTGGGATAGAGTACCTCAGGCTTCTTTTTTTAACCTCATGTGGAAGAGTGTTTTTGTTGGAATTAGAGAAATTGTAGGTATTGGAGTGGTTCCTATTAAGCCTATGCAGGAACCCGAAACCAGTAAAAAAGAAGAGCGTCAACAAAAGCGAGAAGCCCGAAAGGAAGCACGAAAAAATGAGGATCCGAAAAGTTAAAAAGGGTTAATTAAGGGTTTTGTATGTTCAAAAAACGTATATTGGAGCAACAAATGGATCCTAAGTATATATGAACGATAAACCTTTAATCAAGAATAAAACTATAAAATGGGGATTGGGAATCTTACTTTTTATTTCTTTATTCTTAGTGGGAGCTTCGTGGTACATCAGCGTAAAACTCAAGCCCTATATTAGAGCCGAAATTGCCGAATTAGTAAATAAATCAACTCACGGTTTATATAAAATTGAGTTCAATGCCATCCATACTAATTTTATCACAGGTTCTGCGTCCATTTTAGATGTTAAGATAATACCAGACACCAATGTGTTTAAAGACCTTATTGCCCAGCAAAAGGCACCTAACAATCTCTATTATATTGCCCTAAAAAAACTTACAATTCACCGCTTTCACCCGTTTGCGATGTACTTTGATAAGACCGCAAAAATTGATTTATTATTGTTTGATAAACCTAATGTAACTATGGTGAACAAGCATTTTGAGTTTAATGAAAATAGACCTCCTCGTCCCCGAAAATCACCTTACGATTATATAGCTAAGCTTTTTAAATCGATGCAAATTGAGGTGATCGACTTTAAAGACGCAAACTTCAAATATGTAAATAATAATGATTCGATACCCGAGATAGATTCGGTGGCGAACCTTAATGTAACGTTAAAAGACTGGTTAATAGACGAACATTCATCGACCGATACCAGTCGTTTGTATTTATTAAAAGACATTTTAATAAATGTAAGTAACTACAGTTACGCTACGCCAGATAGCATGTATTACCTTAAACTAGATCAATTGGATTTTGCTGCATCGAGTGGAAAATTAAATATTAAGCAATTTGGTTTAGTCCCCAGATATAGCGAAGCCAATTTCGCTAAAGTAAATGGTTATGCACGTGATCGATTTACCGTTAAGCTCAATAATTTGGCAATGGATGGTTTAAATTTACCAGCATATATTCAAAAGCAGGAGCTAATTGCCAAACAACTGCACATTACAGATGGGGTAGTTTCCGTATTTAATAATAATAGTTTCCCGAAGCGAAAAGTGAATAAAACAGGGAAGTTTCCACATCAATTATTGCAGCTGTTAAAGGCAAAGTTAAATATCGAGAAAATTAATTTAAATAATATCGACGTGAGTTTTGCAGAGTTCGATAGAAATAGCAAACAGACGGGTAAAGTTACTTTTGAAAAAACAACAGGAGTAATCTCTAATGCTACGAACATGCCAAAAGAGAAGGTAATTAATCCTTTAATGACGGCCAATTTGCAAAGCTACATGATGGGGCAGGGAAAGCTGGGTATAACTTTTGAATTTGATTTGAACTCACCAATAGGTGCATTTAACTATACCGGAGCGCTAACAAATTTGGATGGCAGAACTTTAAATAAAATCACAAAACCATTGGGAATGGTGCAGGTAAATAAAGGAGAAATTAGAAAATTAGCTTTCGCAATCAAAGCAGATGAAAATGTTGCTAAGGGCAAAGTAGATTTTACGTATAACGATCTTTCAGTTGCATTATTGAAAAAAGAAGAAGGAAAGCAGCGTTTGGTACGACAGGGATTAATTTCATTTTTAGCCAATAATTTGGTTATTTACTCGGATAACCCAAGTATAGAAGGGAAATTTACTTCAGCTACAATTAATTATAGAAGGGAAATCACGGCATCATTCTTCAATTATATCTGGAAAACGCTTTTCCAAGGGGTTAAATATAGTGTAGGTGTTTCACCTCAGAAAGAGGCAGAAATTAAAGCACAAATTGCCAAGTTTGAAAAGATGAAGTCTGACAGGGATGAAAGAAGGTATCGAAGGCAATTGAGGAAAAATAAAAGAAATTAGGCTGTATAGTATTTAGGTATTAGTTCTTAATCATTTTATGAGTGGATTGTGTATTCCCAATATTTACGCGAAGAATATATAAGCCTATACTTAGCCTCGATAAATCTAAATCTATCTTGCCCATTTGATTTTGATGATTGTCCGAGTAAACAAGCAAACCCGTTGGTGTATATACCTGAACATTAATTTTTTCGTTGTCCATTGTCCCTGTACTGATACTTAAAGAATTAGAAAAAGGATTAGGATAGGCAATAATTTTATGATTTGTTATAAATGTTTTCTCAACGGTGCCCTGACATAAGGCATTAGTGGTAATCTTTAACTTGTTAGTTCCATTAATCAAAGGAAGAGCTATTTCATACTCATTTGTTGTGAAGGTTTTGCCATTCATTTCGATTTTATAAAATGTACCTCCCTGAAGCTGTAAATTAACGAGTTTGTTATCATCGCTAACATTAGCATAAACGGATAAATCTTTAGGCTCACGAATAGTTAAATCGAAACATTGTTTATAATTATTTACGCTTAGTATGGTAATGCAAACCGAGTAATTGCCGGCACTCAGGTCTTTTATTTCTAATACGTTGTTAAAGTTATAGAAGGTAGTTTGATTGATGCTTTTTACAGATACAATATAATTTAAAGGTTGAACCGTATTTATTACAATAGTGCCGTTGTTGGTTGCTCTGCAGGTTTTGTCGCTAGCTTGTATTTTAAAGTTGTTTATAGGTAGTGGGTAAACTACTGTAAGTGTATTTTTTACCGATAAAGCAGAGTTATAATTTGTATTTCCTGCTTGTGAGGCAGTAAGTGTGGTCGTACCGATTCCGGTAATATGAACTTTATTGTTAATGATGGTTGCAATATCAGTATCACTACTGGTGTAATTAATGGGTAAGCCAGAAGTAGAAGATGCTCCGGGATCAAAATCAGTGTTACCGTAATTTTTATTGACGATGTTGGGGAATGCGATAGTTTGTGAACTTTTAGCGACAATTAATGTCCTACCAACTGTAGGCGCAGTCAAAAAGGAATTGTTCCCAACTTGCGATGCTGTAATTATAACCGAGCCAGCACCTATGATGTGAATCTTATTATTGACAATGGTTGCAATATTTGGGTTTGCACTGGAGTAGGTAACTAGTAAACCAGAAGAGCTTGTAGCCCCAGGATCAAAATCAGCATCACCATACGTTTTAACAAGAGGCATAGTAAACGAGATAACTTGCGGATAAAGATCTCTTCCGCCAAGAGCTTTAAATACATTTAGTCTACCTGAGCCTAACTCCCCTACATAATATGGATTTTTATTATCAATATTATCAGCGGTTGCAATTAATAGCTCACCAATCTGCTTCATTGTATAAGAAGGGTAATAAGATTTAACTAAGGCTGCGGCGCTAGCAACTAATGGGCTAGCCATCGAGGTGCCAGTTTTATAGCCATACCCATTGTTGAAAATTGTATTATAGATGGAACTTCCGGGTGCAGAAATAGATACATCAGCCCCATAGTTTGAACTGCTATTTTTCCTATCATTCTGATCAACATTTGCTACACAAATTACACCACTATACGATGAAGGGTAGTGTTTGTATGGGTCGTTATCGTTGCCTGCTGATGCGATGATTAAACAATCTTTGCTTATAGCATAATTAATAACAGATTGGCCAAAATTGCTATAATTATTGCCTCCCCACGAACAGTTGATAACCTTAGCTCCGTGATTAACGGCATAAAGTATACCTTCGTAACCATTGTAAATTAAAGACTTATATTCATTGTCAGCACCACATTTAACGATTAGTAGTTTAGCATTATTAGCAATACTTGCAACACCAGTATTATTATTAGAAACAGCCGAAGCTATGCCACTTACATGAACCCCATGATCATTATCAACGCTTTTTACATTTGGATCATTATCCCCTTTAGATCCATAAACATATGAAGTTCCGGTCATATCCCATCCTCGATAATTGTCAACATAACCGTCATTATCGTCATCTAAACCATTAATGGGGTCTGCTACGTTCAAATAAATATTTGCAGCTAAATCGGGATGGTCTAAATCTGAACCGGTATCCACAATTCCAATAATAATATTTGAAGCATTGCGAATAATATCCCAGGCCGCTGGAGCCTTAACTTGCTGAAGATAAGATTGCGCTCCCCCTAGATAATATGGGTCATTTGGATTATAGTCAATACGATGAACATAACTAGGTTCAGCATATTCTATTTGATCATTTTTTAACAATTCATTAATTACTGCCTCAATACCTAATTTACTAACGTATTTTATTTCATAAATTAGATTAAATCCAAATTCATCCTCATGCTTAGATAAAGTAATGTTTGTTTTTTTTTGCAGATCTGGAAATTTTCTTATCATTGACTCGATCTTTACGTCGTTAGTATTTCCTAATACATTCGTAATATTACTAGCATTGACATTCGCAGAAGTTGGTATTGATGTTGATTTAAACTTTAGTATGATAATACCAGGAAGGTAGTCTTTTGTAGTTGTATTTTGTTTAAAGGAGAATTTTCTAACACCATTGGAAACTAAAATTTGTTGGGCTTTCACCGAACTAAAGCATAAGAAAAATAAGAGAAGAATTAAGTGAGCTTTCATAATTTCCAAGGGCAATTTTTATAAATTAAATGAGTGCATTTTTATGGTTGTATTATGTATACACTCTTCTTTCACACGTTCTTTATTAGATATAATCGAAATCCCTTTTCCTTTTGAACCCGAATCACCAATTTTAAACAATCCTTTCACTTCACTCTTTACCCGAATAATTACTGCGTTTTAAACGTCTGCAAGTGTTGAAACTTTTTAAAAGGATGCCCCGTGGAAATCTGCACTTGGCCATTTTTAGATATAATCTTTTGAACAGTATCTTTATAAGTAGTATTCCGTAAGTCTTCGCAAGAAAATTTAATGGTATCTTCTATTATTTCTTTTACAAAACATGAGATCTTTTCATTATTGCTGTAGATTTATTTTTATTTCAAATCAAAGGTTTTCAATACAAGATCGAGGTTGTTGTAGTCGATGTTGCGATAACCTGTAGCAATAGAGCCAGGTATTGCCACCACACGAATGTTGAGTGTTAGTGGATAGTTGGGTTGTAGCCTATCAGAATCTGTCCAGAACAATGAAAGACCACTTTGATTCATTGCGAATGTTATTTTACTAAAATAACTTGAGCTTTGGTAAAAGTAAGCATGAGGTAGTGGATTCCAAGAATTGCTTGATACTTGATTGGGAAATTGAGCATACACCAATACCACCCCTGAACTAACAATTGAGGGAGTTATGATCGAAGAAGTATTTAAGCTTGCTTTATACCAAGTATATTCATTATCATACGCCCAATTAGAAACAGTATAGAACTTACTCATTACAGAGGCATCCTTTCCATTTGCCCCATTACTTCCATTGTTCCCATCCTTTCCATTGGCTCCATCTTTACCGTTAGCGCCATCCTTTCCATCTTTACCATTGATTCCATCAAGCCCATCTTTACAGGCTGAAATTGTAAAAAGGAATACAAACATTGCATATAGTATTGTTATCTTTTTCATATTTATATAATTTTTCTACGCAATCATCAATGTTACTTTGCTAGAACATAAAGTTCTACTACATTTTTCTTGGTGTCGAAATTTATTTTAGATGGATTAATGACAGCTGTTTTATTGTTTTTAGATAATGTAATATCATAAACTTTTCTATCGTATTTCATTACAGCACCAGATAATGCATCAACTCCCCATCCTAACAAATTTCCTAAATTTATTACACTAATAATATTGAATTCTTTGTCTAGAGTGATTAATCTTGTTTCATAACCATCTAATTTGTATTCAACGTCAGTGTCACCTAAACTGCGTTTTATGCGGATAGTACACGGTGTTTTACATTGTTCTACCCCATCTTTGAAGATCGTAGCCCCTGCTGGAGTGCTATTAAATGTAATTCTGTCTTTTGTGCCTGTGAAAATTGTTGCACAGCTAGTCATTAAAAGACTAATAATTGAAATTGTAAAGATTTTTTTCATTTTTGTTAAGTTTTCTTATGTTATATCCTAATTATTTTATAATTGTAACGTAGCTTGTAGGATTTCCCTGTGTTCGTAGCCAAGCAAGTGCAATGCTGTTGGCCGACTGGATTTGAGCTCTTTTAAGTGCTACATTATCGCTATATGTTTTTAGCAGAAAATCCCATTGTTGTTTATCTTCACTATCTACCTTTGAAGAGATAACACTAATTAATTTTTTGGATTCAGATCCACATAAACTTGTTGGATCAACCCAACTCAAATATTGAAGAGCGGCTTTATAATCTTTAGCTGCAGAAAATGCTGTTGCTTTTTGTAGATATTGCCTACAGTTATAATTCTGTAACTCACTATAAACAACTTTTGCCCTAGCCTGGGCTTTAAGAGAACATGATATTGCATCTTCAGGGATAGTTAATAAGACAGCTAATGCTGATTCGTGCCTTTTAAGATTTCTCTCTGTTTCAGCCTTTTTTAAAATGATATCACAATTTGCTTGATAGTAATTAAGAATTTTTTCCTTTCCATTTTTAACAAATGTATTAAGCTTTTCATCAGAAGAGTCAAAAGAGCTAATAGCATTATTAATAGCTTCACCTTTATTAAATCCTGAACCTTGAATACGTTTTGAATAGGATGCAAAAATAATATTGGTACTCAGTTGTTTGATAAACAGGTTAATATTGCAATCAACTACCGTAACATTTCGTATTCCCCCATTACTCTGTTTTTCTGCATAAATTTCAAATTTGGGATAGATTACAAAATTTTGGTAATAACCTACTGCCGATACACCATTATTTGTTGAGGCTTCGATTATTTTACTCTCTAGCATCGAAAGCTGGCTGTCACTTATGCCGTCAATATTTGTTGGCAAAATAACGGAAAGGCTAATTGAAGATAGTTTGTTTTCATCTTGTGCTTTTGATTCTGAAAGCCAAAAAATAAAAGGAATGCATATATATAGCTGCAGTAAGCGTTTCATGATTTTATTTTATAGTTATAAATAGTGTTCCGTTTTGAATAGATTTTGTTGAACTCATTCCCTTGCTTTTAATAAACTGAAAGATCTTTAAGGCAAACCTGTTTGGATTATTATTTTTGCCCACTTCATCTTTTAATGGAATTTTAACATCATCAAATAGCATTCTTACCTCTGTAGTTCCCTGGATATGATAACTATTCTTATAGCAATTCTCGGCAATCCATTCTTCTAATACATCACTAAATGGCAGCCCATTGGGAGGTAACTCGGAAGAGAACTTATATTTGCTTCCTTGGGCTAACGCAAAATTTATTTTAATAGAACGACCATTTTCAACGATGTCCGAAAATTTTGCTTGTAAGGTATTTAGGAATTCTTCTGTGCAATTGGTAAGCGCCCTTGAAACCAAAGCTCCATAATCTGTGGTGAAAAATTTTGGCGATTCACATACTTTATTCGCTAATGAGTTCCCAGTTGAAATATCATATCCAGTAAGAATAAGTCGAGCAGAATTACCCCCACTTGTGCTTATCATCTCCGAAATTTCAACCTCTACATAAATGTCAGCCCCAGATAGTTCCATTAATTGTGATTTAATGTCTGTCTGACTTCCCGAGGTAATCATTTGATCATCTAATGCAGCTTTAAGTTTGGCAACAAAATCTACAGTTGTAAAGTTTCGGTTGTCGAAAGCCTCTTTTACTTTTGTTACCGCTACTCTACGATTCATATCGCTCTCAAGAATTTTTCTAATATCCTCTCCTTCTTTTGTATACGGGATAACCATAATTTTAGGCTGAACAGTATTTATTGGTTTTGCCAAATTGTTTTGTGCATGGATAGCGTTAATCAACAATAGAAGTACGAACAATATGCTTAAGTGTTTTTTCATAATTAATAACCAAATTTTCGAACAATACCATTATTTTCTAGGTAGACTTTTAATGACCGTAAGTTTATTTTAAGATCTCTTTTGAGATAATAATATTTTCCAACCCTTTGGATGTTGGTATAATTTGATGTATTAACAATAAACTCTTTGTAAGTTCCATTCGCGAAGAAATTGTCAAAAAATTTTGGACTTGTTTGCCTAACTTGGCTTTCATTTTCAATTATGGCCCTTGTTTGGATAGACGAAGAAAAACCATGAAAGAATAAAGTATTGAAAGCTTTTTTTTCAGCATTTAAAACAGCATCGAATTCATTATCTCCTTGTCCAGAACTTCGAATTGCGATGGTGCCTTCCTCGTTATTTGGCAATGCTATTGTTACGATAGGATAAGAGGCAATTCTTTTACTTGTAGAACAAGATATCAAAACAAGTAAGCTTAATATTAAGATTATTCTCATTTTAATATCTACTAATTTTAAGATAAAGCGTTTTTCCTTCATTTATTTTTTTTTGGATTGCTTCTGCACCAGCTTTTACCTTACAAATAGAAAATTCTCCTTGCACTTCATCAACCCTAACCCTGCCTACAGTTAGCTGACGCTTATAGGCTTTGCCACCGACCAACATTGACTCTATCTCAAAAACCTCAAGCTCAGAACTACTATTTAAAAGTAAACCTTTACTAACTTCCAAATCCGCATCCTTACCCCCCTTAATTAGAACTTTATCTGGGAAACCTTTCTTATCATTCGATTCGACTTTGATTATCTGCATATAGACAGGAAACACATCATTGAGCCATCGTTTTACTTCAATTTCCAACTTTCTGATTGAAGCGCTAATAGCATTGTCCGAATTTACTTCTCCTTGATATTCGATTTTGGATGTAATAACTTTATTCGCTTTGGAAGATCCATCAATTACATCTATAATTTGAAGTTCTATGCCAAGGTTTACTAAAACTGCTGGCTCTAAATATTTCTCCGTTCCTACTATTTTTAAACCGGACCAAATATTTCGAGTTTTCTCATTATTATATTTTGAACCGCTTACTTGGCTGAGTTTTGAACTAACGATATATCTAGCACCCAAGCTTTTACCTTGCTCTACAACTTTTCCATTTATAAAATCTTCTTGTTTCTGAAGATTTCGTTCACTAGCTAATTGATCCATTTTTTCCCTATCCACTACAACGAATCGTGATTTATCACTAAATGCTTTTGAAATAATTGAAGTAACGGTTGAGGTATATCTGTTATAAATTGGTATGGACGGGACTGTTGCGAATATTCCTACAATATTTGTTTCATTCTCTTCCTGTCCAAATAGTGAGGTTAACGAGAAGAGTACAAATAGGGATGTAAAGAGAGGTTTCATGTAGATTTTGTTTTGTACACTAATCTATCTAATCGACTAATCAAGATGAACGAATCTTTCACGAAACGTAAAAAAGACCTCATGAAATGTAAAAAATTAGCTACAAACCTTTGTATATTTGATATATGCGTCTCTCTCAACTCGCTTTTCTTTTGCTCATTTCTTATTGCGTTCAGGGCCAAACTCCAGCTGGCTTAGCAAATACTTTTGATCTTTCTGAAACTAGTGGGTTTTCAGGAAAGTATTATGTTTCTTTCTTTAAGCATACCAAATCTGGAAAAATTTATGTCAAGGATAACTTTGGGGGCGTAAATATTATTGGGAATAATTTTTCAAAATCGTTACATGGTTATAAGCCGTATATTGTTAACAGTCACATAACAGAAGTAGGGCAAGAGTTGTGGATATTTGACGATAGTCGAAGTGTGGTTATAGTTAAAAATGATAGTGTAGCTAAGGTTCTGAAAGATAATGATCCTAGAATACCAGCAGGCGTTCACAGTTATAATAACCGATCATTTTATTTTCGCACTGTTGAGGGCGGATTGGATATTTACGAACATAAAATTAATAAATGGACTTTAATAAAGAGGCTTCAACTTCCGCCCAATATAGCTGAAAAGGATATTGATTTTATTGCTTTTAAGAAAGATGTAGTTGTTTTAGGGGTGCTAGGCGCTAAAGGCATTCATCATATGTATCACATGGATACTGTCCAATGGAAATTGCAGTATGTTAAATCAGTATCGCAAACCGAATTCGGTTATTTTGTTAATTTATATAGCGGAAATTGGGATAATTATGTAAAGTTAAAAGGGGCTTTTGCTGTCATGTTTGAAAAACATATAGGAAAACCACTTCAAGCTTCATTTTTAAAAGATGGGTGGAGTGAGGGTCATTTTAATAAAATGATTGGAGATGCCGACTTTGTGTTTCTGAGATCGGAAGGAATTTTGGACTATTTAAGCATTGAGGGTGGAAAGATAAAATCTGTTATATCGTTTGAGACAAAGAACCATAACCACAATGTTATAAAAAACCCCTATTACCCGTACCTCACGGCTTTAACCGGCTATAAAACCTTTCGAATATTCCCTTATGTAAAGAAGTATCCTCGTATTTATGATGAAGATAATTCGAATAATATTTTTATAATAACACAAGACAACAAAGGAAGAATTTGGGCGGGTAGTTATAATAAGGGCTTAAGCATTATTAATAATGATAGTCATGTTGTAGCATTGCAGAAGCAACCTTATGCCTTTATGGATGCGGCCTTAAACTACAATGGTAAAATTTATTTGGTAGGTGAAACTGGTACGGGAGGTGTTTTACAATACAATATGAAAGGTATTATGCGCAAAGTATTGCCGAGGTTAGCCACTGGTTATTATTTGTATTTAGCACCAAAAAGTAAAAAAGTATACTACCCTTCAGCTGAAGGACCAGATCATGCCGTTTATTATTGTGATGCAAAAGAAATTGAAAAACGGATAGTCCCTTGGAAAAAATTGGATAGTAAGCTAGGAATTAATCCAATCAGTTTTAGAACAGTTACTGAAGATACCTTAGGGAGAATATGGATGGGTCATCCGAAAAAAGGGTTTGCTGTATATAATCCTAAATTAAATAGAGGTACTACTTACGAAACGAGTAAGCAGCAAAGCCCTATGGGTTTTATGAGTAGCCTTACCGATAAAAGAGGGACCGTGTGGATGGGAAGTTCGGATAAGGGTTTGTGGTATTATAAGGATTATCAAAAGTTGCCAACACCAGCCAATATTAAACGTATTAATCATCCGCTATTAAATACGGTAAACGCTATTACAGCAATGACAATTTATAAAAACTGGTTAGTTTTAAGCTGTTATGATAGAGTTTGCCTATTCGATTTAGATAGTTTTTATAAAAAAGGGAAAACGATTGTAAGATACCTTAACCAACAAGAGGCCGCATTAACTAGTTTTACCGAACAGAATACAATGTTAACTTCTAAAACAGATAGCACTGTATGGTTTTCTACTAACGACATGCTTTACCAATGGGATATAAAAACTTGGTTAGGATTTCCAAATTACAAGGTAAATGTTTCAACGTTTTTACAACACAATAGTAGTCGTGTATTGCTCAACCCTAAAAAAACAGTATCGTTAGAAGCTGGTTTAAATAGTTTCGACTTAATGTTCGAATACCTTAGTCCCGATGGTCTGCCTCGTTTTACACGAATGGCAATGATTAAAGAAGGTGATCGCATTCTATTTAGTGAACCTGGAAATCAAAGTCAATTTACATTTAAAAATCAAAGTAGTGGCAACTATTATTTCTATTTAGAAGTATTTGAACAAGATGGTAAGGTTACTAGATATGTCTATAATTTTATCATTAATAAATATTTTTGGCAACAATGGTGGTTTTGGGTATTGTGTACTTTTATCGTTCTCATTCCAGTTTTACTTTGGCTTAATACTCGGCGAAAAAAGGCTTTAATGGCAAAAGAAATTAGTCAACTAAACGTAATCACATTAAGTGGTCAATTCCGACCGCACTTTATTTTAAATGCTTTAAATACGATTGGTGCAGATTTAAAGGATAAACCATTGGCCGAAAGCATAATTAGTCGTTTAGGAGAAAGTATCAATTTAATTTTTAATCAATCCCAACAGAAGGTGGTTTGTCATAGCTTAAAAAATGAATGGCTGTTGGTCGAAAATGTAATTCAAATACACCGTATTATGTATCTCCCAGATTTAGAGGTTAGCTATATTGGTAACGAATTGCTCAATGAATATGAAGATCTAAAAGTTCCATTAGGCATTTTGGAAACCAATGTAGAAAATGCACTCCTACATGGACTAAGAAATAAACAAGATCCTCCATATTCCCTTTCACTCTCAGTTAAGTCAGATACCGATTATTTTTATTTTGAAATTGCTGATAATGGCATCGGAAGAAAAGCAGCAATAAAACTCAGTAGCTATAAAAAACATGGAACGGGGATTAAAAATTTAAATTCTATTATCGATATTCTGAATAAATATAATAAGCACAAAATCTTAATTGCTTTTCTTGATAATCAAGAAGAGGGTACTGTAGTGAATATTAAAATCCCTAAAGAATACCGTTATGAATATTGAAAACCTACTAAAATGATAAACTCGAAACTGAAATATCTTATTGTTGAAGATAGCGTTAATGTATGTAAAGGAATTAAAGAAAGGGTTAATGATTTTCCAGGCTGGCTTTGCTGCAATTTTGCACACCATATTGAAGAAGCACTAGTTAATATAAAGGAGCATTATCCATCTTTAATCTTTATGGATTGGTCGTTAAAGGGCGGTAGTGCTTATGAAATACTTCAATTTATTGAGAACTGCCAAAATTATGATCCATATATTATATTTAATACTGGTTATCAGAGTGAAAACCCTGATATACCACAAGAGATTATTAATAGTTATAAGATAGACAAATATCTTATTAAACCCATTTGGGAAAACTTAAGATTAAATCTTTCGAAATATCTTAACGAGGCAGAACATAAAGCAAACGGTGATAATTCCTTAAAAGAAGAATTATGGGTAACAGATGTGGCTAAAAAAAAGCATCATGTTAATTTGAAGTATCTAATTTGTATTGTTAACCATCATGATAATCCTTATTATAAAGTATTACACTTTATTAATTATACCCCATTAGTTATGAAAATCTCATGGGAGAAATTAATTACAACATTAGCCGAATATAATATTAACTTCTTTGTGACTAATAGTAGGGCTCACATTACAATTAAAAACCACATACAAGATTATGAACGTCCTTTTGTAAGAATGAAAAATAGGCAAAAAATGGAAGTAGTACGAGAAAAATTATGTGACTTTGAAAAATGGCTAGGAACCTAATTAAAAACCCCACCCTTAGGTGGGGTTTTTAATTTATTTTATCAACCCGTCTGGAACAGGTTTGTTTAATAAGTTCTTATAATAGAAGCGATATCGCTCCGCTCTATCGTGTGCCGACTTTGAAGGGCCGAATCCGTGACGACTTCCAGGATAAATCATTAATTCAAAAGATTTATTAGCATTCGTTAATTTATCAACCAATTGTATGGTGTTTTGAACGTGAACATTATCGTCCATGTCGCCATGCATTAAGCGTAACAAACCTTTATATTTATCAACGTAAGTAAGTACCGAAGCGGCTTTATAACCTTCTGGGTTTTCTTGAGGTGTATCCATAAAACGCTCGGTATAATGGCTATCGTACAACTCCCAGCTAGTAACAGGGGCTCCTGCATAACCAAAATCGAAATCATCAGCACCCATTGTTAAGGCTAAAGCACTCATGTAACCACCATAACTGTGGCCTGTGATTAATAATTTTTTAGGATCAACCCATGGTTTTGCTTTTAGCCATTTTGCTGCGGTGCCATAATCTTTCATTTCCCATTTGCCTAGGCTACGGTGCATTAGGGCTACACCTTCTTTGCCAAACTGGCCTGATGCACGATGGTCTACTGCAATTTGAATGATGCCTTCATTAGCCCACCACTGATTGCCAGTGCCTTTCCAGCTGTTCGTTACGCTACCCGCATTCGGGCCACCATAAATGCTAAAAACTACAGGATATTTTTTAGTTTGGTCGAAATCTGTAGGGTAGGTAATTACAGCAGGTAATTGGTACAAACCATCTTCTGATGGGATGGTAATCATTTCTGTTTTGCCATAAATATACTGATCAAAATCATCAGCCTTGCTATCTCCTAGTTCCTTTATAACTTTACCATTGTTATCTAATAATGTTCTTTTTTGAGGGGTCGAAACATTAGAATAAGTGGTGATAAAGTTTTTCCCATTCGGAGACATTTGAACTTGATGAGTGTATTCGCCAAAAGTTAGGCGCTTTAAGTTCTTGCCACTGTAATCTACACGATATAAATCTGTGCGTGTACTCGCTTCTTTACGTGCTGTAAAATAAATCACTTTACTTTTCTCGTCTGTGTAAAGTAAATTACTTACTTGCCATTTTCCAGAGGTAATTGGGTTAATTAATTTTCCATCTAAAGTATATAGATAGAAATGTGCCCAGCCTGTTTTATCACTTTTTAAGATGTACTGTTTATTGTCTTTTAGATACTCAATTCTTCCGTCAAAATCTAGATCTACCCACGAAGATTGTTTCTCGTCGTAAATTTCTTTTTTAGTACCTGAAAGTGGGTCAACAGCATAAAATTTTAAATTATCTTGGCCACGATTTAACCATTGTACCATCATGTTGCTGCCATCGAAGCTCCAATATGGAGTTCCAAAATATTGATCATCCTTTTCGTTAAAATCGGCCCAAACCACTTTACCTCCTTCAGTTGGAGCAAAGCCAATTTTTACTTCCGGATTCGAGTCGCCCGCTTTAGGATACCTTGTTTTTTCAACATAACCATGCTGCCCGGTTGATCCATTAATAGGGAACATAGGAACTTTAGTGTCGTCGAAACGCATAAAAGCCAAATGTTTGCTTGTAGGTGCCCACCAAAAGGCTTTGTAGCGTGTGCCACGGCCCAAAATTTCTTCGTAATATACCCAAGATGAGTAACCATTGTAAATTACATCTGTTGCATCATTTGTATAACGGATTTCTTTTCCAGTAGCTACTTCTACCGCATATAAATCGTAATTGCGCGTAAAAGCAACATGTTTTCCATCAGGCGATAACGTCGGATTTTGCTCTTCGTCTTTGTTATTTGTTAAGCGTTTTGCTTCTTCCTTTCCGTATTGGATATATACATCTTTATCTTTAATGAGCACATTTACATCACTTTTAGGAGGAGGTGTGTAGGCAGCACGTTCGCCTGTAGCCATGTTTACAGCATATTGCTTACGATCTTTACTATCGAATTCAATATAATGCGTATCATCACTCCAGCCACTCACCATGTTCATTGTTCTGGTTAGTGAAGGCTGAGTGCCCATAGCTTGGGCCTGATTTAATCTTTTTTGCTGAGCTTGGGCGACACTAAAAGCGGTCGCAAATAAGCATAAAAGTATATGTTTCTTCATCATTATTAGTTTTGTGTCGAAAGTACAAATTGTGTTCAATTTATTGAAATTGTGAGAGGGATGTTACGTAAAAAAAATGCCTTACACGGTTAGGTATAAGGCATTAATATGGGTTAAATTAGATTATACGATCCAATTCCAGTTAAATCTATCTTCTGCTAAGCCATTGCGAATATCATTTAACTCTTTTGCAATGCTCGTAGAAATTGTACGCGTAGCAGGATCACTTAATTGATAAAGCTCGCCATTGTAGCCAATTTCTCCAATCTGAGTAACTGTAGCTGCGGTACCAACAGCAAAAGCTTCGGTTAGTGTTCCATTTTTTGCACCTTCAATAATTTCGGCAATGGTCACTTTTCTTTCTTCAACAGTAATGCCTTTATCTTTTGCTAAAGTGATGATTGTATCTCTTGTTACCCCATTTAAAATGGTTTCACTAACAGCTGCGGTGATTAATTTGCCATTTAAAACGAACATCACATTGGCTGCGCCTGATTCTTCAACTAAGGTGTGTGTAGCAGAGTCGGTCCAAATTAATTGATCGAATCCTTCTTTTTGTGCCTCAGCAAATGGATATAAAGAGCGTGCATAGTTGCCAGCAGTTTTTGCATAACCAACTCCACCTTCGTTTGCACGTGTATATTTAGTTTCTATTTTAACCTTTAGGGCCTTTGTATAGTATGGGCCTGTTGGTGAGGCTAAAACTACAAATTTATACGTTTCACTAGCCTTTACACCTAATGATGCATCGGTAGCAAACATTACGGGTCTTAAATATAAAGCATAGTTTTCTTGAGTAGGAACCCATCCTTTATCAATGTTAAGGAGAGTCGAAATACCTTGCATAAATACCTCTTCAGGCACAGTTGGCATAGCTATTCTATCTGCAGAGATATTAAAACGTTCGAAATTTTTATCCGCTCTGAATACACTTATTTCGCCATTTGGTAAACGATAAGCTTTCATGCCTTCAAAAATTGCCTGGCCATAATGTAAAGCAGAAATTGCCGGGCTCATGGGTATAGGGCCATAAGGTAAAATCTGAAGATTTTTCCATTCACCATCTTCAAAATCGGCCACAAACATGTGATCGGTAAAAGTTTTTCCGAATGCGATGTCTTTAAACTCGGTTGATGCTAATCTAGGATTGCTATTTTCGGTAATCTTAATTTGTAGAGTATCTATCACGGCCTTAGGTATTAATATGATGCAAAAGTACGAAAAAGCAGGCTTAAACCCAACTTATTTTTCGAAAATGACACCTTTATTGCCCATTTTGAAGTGTTTTTAATACACTAAGCACCCAACCTTTTCCCCATTCTTCCTGTTGCTCGTTGGTCCATAAAAATGGATAAAATATTCTTTTTTGAAAACGTGGAGGTAAATATTTTTGCCAGTTTGTTCCGCCAGTTGCGGCAATATCAATAGGGTCGCGCTCCAAATACCTTACGGCCGATTTGTAATGAGATAGTGGCCACTCTACATTTACATATAAGTCTAGCTTTCTTAATTCATCAGCCAGTTGGCTAACATCTTCACCTCTTTCTTTTAATTGAAGGTAAAGTGCTGAGAAGTTGGTGTGTTCATTATCTTTAGCTAGCGCTAAAAATTGAGCAGCATATTTTTTAATGAACTGTTTTAACGTAAGTGTTTGCTTACCGCTGGATAACTCTGTAGCGCCAAATTTCCAATAAATGTTTTCGAATTTTTCTTCAATGTTGGCATCTTTCAATAATTCTCGCTTACTCTTATCTACCAACTGATTAAAATTAGTCGAGTAAATTTCGATCATTCTATATTGGCCCGATTGAAAACCACTAGCGGGTAATAACGACATGCGGAATTTTAAGAACTGTTCTTTTTCCATACCATTAACCATTACTTCGAACGAGGTAGTTAGCGCATTGAAATAGGCATTTATACGTTTAACACGTTCGGTGAAAAATTGTGTGGTTAAATTTTCATTTGAAGCAATTTGTTTGCATTCGTGTAGGGAAAGTTTAAAATAGAGCTCCGTAATTTGGTGATACATGATGAAAATCTCTTCATCGGGAAATGGCGTTTTGGGGCTTTGTAAACTTAGTAACGTATCTAAGTGAATATAATCCCAATACGTTAAAAAATCTGCATACAGTAAGCCATCTAAATAGGAAGCCATATCTTGCCCCATTGCTTCGTATTTTTCTTGAAGCTTGTCGAGTTTGTCTTTAATTTGTGGTGTAAAGTCCATGATAATTGATTGCTAATGAAAATAGGTTACAACACTAAAGTTCTTTAGTGTTAAAATTATTAAAAATTAGCGCAACTAACTAGGCCTAGCAATAATTAAGCTCATAAAAGAAGCCTGCTTCCAGGTGTTAAACTCTCTTATATCAATCGAATTTGATTTGGCCATTATTGCAATTAAAATTATGTGTGCAATTTATAGAAAATTAATACAATACTCTAAACTTAATCGTATTGTCGATTTTTTTTAACGATTTAAATAGTTGCTTATCATACTCAGCATTAATGTCGGTAATAGCATAGCCCACTGTAGCATTGGTCATTAAAAACTGACCAACAATATTGATATTGTGCTTTGCAAAGATGGTGTTGATTTGTGCCATAATTCCCGGAACATTTTTATGGATATGAATTAATCGATGCGATTTATCGATGGCAGGTAACTGTAAATTAGGGAAATTGCTGCTCATGTAAGTAGTTCCCTTATTCATAAAATCAATTACCCTTTTTGAGATGAAAGAAGCACTACGCGGATTGCTTTTAGGGTCGTCGAAAACAACTATTCCCATAGCTGTGCAGGTTTGAAAAGAAAGCTTGTTTTTGGCACTGCCTAAATAACCGATGGTTTTTAATTTAACTGCCCTTTCTAATACTTCTTTCTCAATTTTTTCGCCATCAGCTAATAAGATCATGCCTACATCAGCAACGTATTTTTCTTCGAATGATGTTTTATGGCGAATAGAGAAACCATCCTTTTTAAGTAGCATAATGGTTTCTTCCGGAACATTTCCAATAACTAAACACAAAATTCTATTCTTCGGATAAGATATCGCTCTTGGTAAATTATTTACGTATAAAAACTCATCAAAGCTAGGGGTAATGTGGTCGGCTTTTGATACAATACTTTCTCGAGCAATATTTTCTGTAAAGGCAAAGAATTTCTTAATCAATCCGCTTTCACGAAGTTGATAATCAGAATGTCCATCACCAATGCCATATAAATTGCCCTTTAAATCCATCTGACGCATCAATTTTACTTTTCCACCTTCTTCGCTCAGTGGGTTAGCATGATCATAGTCAATGATTTTTCCATCGCCAGTGGTTACAAAAGTATTGGCATAAATATTTTCCTTTTTAATGTGATATTGACTCACCACTGGGGTAATAAATTCTTTAAAACCGCCCGAAACAATAAGCACTTCATCGGCATGTTTTTTAAAAAATGCAGCATTCCTAGAAAAAGAGCTCGACACTTTCTTTTTTAACCGCGTAATGAGCTGTTTCAAATGATCTTCATTGGCCTCCAATAATTTAACCCGTTGCGCTAAGCTCTCCGAAAAAGATAACTTACCTTCCATGGCTAAATTGGTATACTCTTCAATTTTTTCAAAAATGGCTTCCTTATCAGGATGTTTATTTAACGAAATTCTTGCGAGCTCATCTAATGCTTCTACTTGAGTAAACGTACTGTCGAAATCAATAATATAATAATTTTGTTGTGCCATTTGTTAGGATAATGCCGTGCAAACTTCTCGAATGCTCTCTGTTAAGGGTTTAAAGTTAATATTAATTGTCGCTTTAATTTTTTCATTGCTATAATAGCTTAAATTAAAGCTACTCCGAGCCGAATCTTGTGTTAAGGCAGGGGCTTTTCCAGTAAATAGAGAAGCTAATTTAGCTGCGCGCCAAGCAATGCCCAGCATCCAGGGTTTAGCCGCTATGGAAGGTGATTTTATGCCAAATCCTTTGGCAATTTCTTCAAAAAAAGATTTATAGTTCAAATTATCAGACGAAAGGGTGTATCGCTCAGCACTAATTTCACTCTCCATTAAAAGGATCATGCATTTAGCTACGTCTGCCACATCCACAATTCCTGTTGCCCCATCGGTATAAAATCTTAAGCCTTCTTTTACCAATTTAAAAATGGCACCACTTCCCTCAAATCCTGCGTTTTTGCCAATAATTACTGCTGGGTTTACAATTACCGCATCTAATCCTTCGGCAATTCCACGCCAAACTTCCATTTCTCCTTCGTATTTAGAAATGGCATACGAATGTACATTCGGATCGTATTCCCAATAATCTTTTTCAGAAATAAGCTGTCCTTTTTTTGCATTGCCTAAAGCAGCAATAGAGCTTACATGAACCAAACGAACGTTATTTTCTAAGCAAAGATTAACCACATTCGAGGTGCCTTCGATATTTATTTTTAACAGCTTCGCCTTATCTTTTGGGTTAAATGAAATATATGCAGCACAATGATAAACTTGAGTAACCGATTCGAAAGCATCGGCCAGTGTTTCGGAATCATTAATATCGGCCACGAACCATTCAATTAAAGCATTTTCTTTAAGCAAATTTGGAATAACTGAAGTATTTCTTTTTAAAGCGCGAACCTTAAGATTTTGAGCCGTTAATTGATAAATTAGCTCTGCTCCTAAAAATCCAGTTGCACCGGTTACCAATATCATATCATTTTTTTTTAGGATTAGAAACTATTTTCATTAATATATGCGCCCAAAAATAGATATTTGAGGCCAAACATTTATATCGCTTTTATGTCTTTATCAGATTTTTTTTCGCCCATCCAATCGGATCAGTTTAGTCCTAAAAATGGATTTTTAACTAGCCAGCTCGGATTAAAGATCGATTTTTATGCGGATCGTTTTCCTGAGTTGGAAGAAAAAAGTTATGATATTGCCATTTTTGGCGTGAATGACGACCGAGGTTCTTCCACAAATTACGGTTGTTCATTAGCTGCCGAGCATTTTAGATCACAGTTTTATCTGTTAAATGAAGGCGCTTTTTCAAGCAAAATAATCGATTTAGGAAATATAATTGCCGGCAACGAAATATCCGACACTTATTTTGCCGTTAAAACAGTAGTGCAAGAATTGGTGAAGTTAAATATTTTACCAGTTATTATCGGAGGTGGGCAAGATCTTACCTATGCACAATATATGGCCTATGAAAATTTAGAACAAAAAGTAGATTTGGTCGTAGTTGATTCGAAATTCGATTTAGATGAAGATCAAAATGAAGGACTGGCAACCACGTCAGCTTCGTATTTGAGTAAGATTTTCTTACATCAACCTAATTATCTTTTCAATTTTAGCAATATAGGTTATCAAACCTATTTCGTTAATCAAGATAGCCTAAAAGTGATGGATAAGCTCTATTTTGACGTACATCGCTTAGGCGAATTTATGCAAGATATTTCGTTAACTGAACCTGTTATCCGCAATGCGAACATGATTAGTTTTGATATGGGCGCAATTAGATCGGGCGATGCTGTTGCCAATGCCAATGCTGGGCCGAATGGTTTTTATGGTGAAGATGCTTGTAGAATTGCACGATATGCAGGAATGAACGACAAGTTAACCTCTATCGGGTTTTATGAGTTTAACCCAGCATTTGATCGTAATGGACAAACTGCAATGCTTTTGGCTCAAATGGTTTGGTATTTTATAGAAGGTTATTACAATCGAAAACAAGATTTCCCACTTACCCCAAAATCTCAATATATTATTTATAGAACGAGCTTAAAGGACGGCTCTGGCGAAATGACTTTCGTTAAGAGTAAACGTTCTGACCGATGGTGGATGCAGGTGCCTTATCCTTCGGGCTTTTCTAAAAATGAAAGGTACCACCTCGTGCCTTGCCGCTATGAAGATTATAACACAGCTGTTAATGGAGAAATGCCCGATTTATGGTGGCGAACCTACCAAAAGCTAGGGTAATTTTACAATTAAATGAACGTTAAACTCCTATATTTGAGTTTATATTAAATTACATGAAGAAATTAATTTTAGTAGCCTTATGCTTAATACCAATGGCATTAATGGCGCAAAAACCGTTTACAGTTAAGGGGAATGTTAAAAGCTTAAAAGCTGGCGATAAGATTTATTTAGTTTATATGAACGGTGGAACGAGAGTTCTGGATTCTGCCTTGGTAGCAAACGGAACTTTCGAGTTTAAAGGGAATGTGGCCGAGCCATTAATGGCAAATCTGTTTAAAAATATTAACCCCTTTGTTCAAGGTGCCGATACCCGTTTTTTAGATTATACTACATTATATATAGAACCAGGTAGTATTGTGGCAAATGCTGTAGACTCCCTAAAGTCGACCATTATTTCAGGTACACCAACAAATGAAGATAATGTTAAACTAATGGCTTCCTTAAAACCTTTAACGGATAAAATGATTGCCATTAATGAAGAATTTGCAAAACTTACACTAGCACAAAAGCAAGACGATGCTTTTGTGGGCCCAATTAGAGACCGAGCAATGAAGGTTAGCGAGGAGATGATGCCGATGTATTTAAATTTTGTAAAAAATAATCCAAAATCTTTCATCAGTTTAAATACCGTATTGCAATTTGCAGACGACCCCGAAATGGCTCCGCAAGTTGAAGCACTATTTGCAGATTTGAGCGATGAGCTTAAAGCTACTCAAGCTGGTAAAATGTTAGCAATGAGTTTAGCGGCTGGCAAGAAAACGGCAGTGGGTGCAATGGCGATGGATTTTACACAAAACGACCAAAATGGGAAGCCCGTTAAATTATCAGATTTTAAAGGTAAATATGTATTGATAGATTTTTGGGCTTCGTGGTGTGGACCCTGCAGAAATGAGAATCCAAATGTAGTTTCAGCTTACCAAAAATTTAAAGATAAAAATTTTACCGTATTGGGCGTTTCACTCGATAAACCCGATGCAAAGGAAGCATGGTTAAAGGCAATCGCCGACGATAAATTAACTTGGACTCAGGTGTCGGATTTAAAATTTTGGAAAAATGAAGTTGCCGTTCAGTATGGCATCCAATCTATTCCTGCTAATTTTTTAATCGACCCAACAGGGAAAATTATTGCAAAAGGCTTAAGAGAAGAAGCCTTACATGCCAAATTAGAAGAGTTACTAAATAAAAACTAAACAAAAATAAACCAATGAAGAAAATACTTTTAATTGCTTTTTTTGCTTTGCCACTATGCGCAATGGCACAAAAGGAATTTACCATAAAAGGTAAAGTAGGGACATTAAATGCACCTGCAAAAGCGTACTTAAGGTACCCAGCTGGAACCGAAATTGTGACGGATTCGGCGGTGTTAACCAATGGCAGCTTCGAATTTAAAGGAATTTTAGAAAGCCCTGTTCTGGGCTCAATATACATTCGTGGTAATGTACCTTCAGTAGATCCGAAAAAACGTGTTCCGCTTGATTTACTTCCGATTTATTTAGAAAGTGCATCAATTAAGCTAGATGCAAAAGACTCAGTAAAGTATGCAAAGATTACGGGTTCAAAACTAAATGATGATAACGCAAAGTTAAAAGCATTAATTAAGCCTATTGATGATAAGATCGCTGAGCTAATGAAAGAATATGCAACCTATACCGCTGAGCAAAAAAAGGACGAAGTGCAAATGAAGCCTTTTATGGACAAGTATGAAGCTGCAAATAAAGAAAAGGACCCGATAAATAAGAAATTTGCAGCCGATAATCCCAATTCATTTATTGGATTGATGGCTTTTAAATCGACAATGGGTTACGATCCTGATCCGAAAACTGCAGAGCCAGAATTTTTAAAGTTTTCTGAGGCAGTTCGTGCCACAATGGATGGTAAAAGTGTTAAAAATGCGATTGATGGAGCTAAAAAGAGTCAATTAGGTCTTATGGCCACTAATTTTACTCAAAATGATCAAAACGACAAGCCGATTTCATTATCAGATTTTAAAGGTAAATATGTATTGGTCGATTTTTGGGCTTCGTGGTGTGGCCCATGCAGAGCAGAAAATCCGAATGTTGTAACCGCATTTAATAACTATAAAGATAAAAACTTTACTGTTCTAGGTGTTTCTTTAGATAGACCTGGCAAAAAAGTAGATTGGATTGCAGCGATAGAAAAAGATGGGTTAACTTGGCCACAGGTATCTGATCTTTTAGGTGGGAAAAATGCTGCGGCACAACTGTATGGTGTTCAAGCTATTCCATTTAACTTTATTGTAGATCCAACAGGTAAAATTGTAGCAAGAAACATTAGAGGTGCTGAGTTGCAAACAAAATTAGCTGAATTGCTAGGCGGAAAAGCCAAGTAAGAAGAAAACACTTTGACAATCTTTTAAAGATTGTCAAAGTGTTTTCTTTACATCAAATCGAATCCGATATCTTCTCTAAAATACTTTCCGTCAAAATAGATTCGAGCAGCATCCGCCGTTGCGGCCTGTAAAGCTTCGAATTGGCTATCTTGTACGCTTGTAACCGCTAATACCCTGCCACCATTAGTTTTTACAACCCCACCTTCTAAGCTCGTTCCAGCGTGAAATGCAAAAGAACTACGCATATTTTCGATGCCAGAAATTGCTTTTCCTTTTTCATAATCACCAGGATAACCTCCTGCAACAATCATTACCGTAGCGGCATTTTTCTTACTGATGTTGAGTTTATAATTGCCTAATTTCTTATCTGCACAATCCATAAATAGTTCCACTAGATCATTTTCTATTCTAGGGATTACACTCTCCGTTTCTGGATCGCCCATACGACAATTGTATTCGATTACATAAGGCTCGTCGCCAACTTTAATTAATCCGAAGAAAATAAAGCCAGTATAATCAATTTTATCTTTTATCAAACCATCTATCGTAGGCTGGATAATGCTAGTTTTAATTTTTGTTAAAAACGCTTCATCAGCAAAAGGAACTGGAGATACAGAACCCATACCGCCAGTATTTAAGCCAGTGTCGCCTTGACCAATTCGTTTATAATCTTTGGCTTCTGGCAAAATCACATAGTTTTCGCCATCACTCAGCACAAACACCGATAACTCTATTCCGGTTAAAAACTCTTCAATTACCACAGTAGATCCGGCATTTCCAAATTTACCGCCAAGCATTAATTTAAGCTCGTCTTGTGCTTCAGTTACATTGTCGATAATAAGTACGCCTTTACCAGCAGCTAAACCATCGGCTTTTAAAACAACTGGCATTGCATGATTTTGCAAATAGGTTAGTCCATCGGCTAAATTCGCATTCGAAAATGATTTAGACTTAGCCGTAGGGATGCCATGACGATCCATAAATTGCTTCGAAAAATCTTTGCTTCCCTCTAAAATTGCACCCTCTTTTTTAGGGCCAATAACAGGGATGTGGGCTAAATCCTCATCATTTACAAAAAAATCGTGTATACCATTTACCAAAGGCTCTTCCGGACCAACCACTACTAAATTAATGCCCTCTTTTATAGCCAAGGCTTTTACGGCTTCAAAATCATTTGGATTTAAATTTATGTTTTTACCGTAAGCACCCGTACCCGCATTACCAGGCGCAATAAATAATTTAGCACATAATGAAGATTGGCTCATTTTCCATGCAAAAGCGCATTCTCTTCCGCCAGAACCTAATAAAAGAATAGTATACATGTGTGCAAAGATATTGCTTTACTTTTAGAAAAACTAGCTTTTCTCGGCTTAGCGCCGATGGAGTACTTTCTTTTCCCTTGATGGAAAAGAAACAAAAGATCAAGGCTTCACCGCCTTCGCTAAAAATCAAAGTTCGAGACCAGAAATAAAAGAACTCGCTTTGCTCAAACAGCTTTTATTTCTTTCGGTCTCTCTCATCGATTTTCTTAACGCTCATCCGATGAGGCCTAATAGCAAGACGCATACCCCTCAATATATTGATTCTTTAAGGTCACAATTTGTGACCTTAATCCTTTAATAGCATATAGTCGCTTGGCGTTTTTCCGAAATACTTCTTAAACTCGAGACTAAAATATTTGCGATCATTAAAACCTACCGCAAAAGCAACTTCCGAAATGTTATCAGCGCCAGCTTTTAACAATTGTGCCGCCCTTTTTAGTCTTAGCGATTTAATAAAGTCATTTACAGACAGATCGGTTAAAGCCCTTATTTTCTTATATAGAACGGGTTGGCTCATGCCTATTTCTGCTGATAGTGTCGGGACATCAAAATCTGTATTAGAAATATTATCTTCTATAATCTGAATAATCTTATGTAAAAAATTTTGTTCTGTAGTGTTAATTACCATATTCTTAGGCTCTAGGGTAATTACATTAGCAAACTTTTTCTTTAGGGTTTCTCGCGCAACCAAGAGATTATTGATGTTTAGCGCCAAAATTTTTAAATTAAATGGCTTCATGATATAAGCATCAGCACCATTTTCAAATCCATTTATTTGGTGAACATAGGCCGATCTTGCAGTTAACAGTACAATAGGGATATGGCTTGTTCTTTCGTCTGTTTTTAGCTTTCTGCACATTTTTAAACCATCCATAATGGGCATCATCACATCACTAATAATAAGGTCTGGAATTAATTCTATTGCACTTTCCCAACCTTTTAGGCCGTTTTCACTTTCAAAAACAGTATAGGTGGTTTGAAGTGCCTTTTTAATGAATAGTCTAACATCTAGATTGTCTTCAACCAATAAAATACTTGGTTTGCTCTTTTCTTCAGTTAAAACAGCTGGAATAGGAGTTTCGGTTAAAGTAATTTCTTGAGCAAGTTTATAATTGATTTTATCATCATAGTATACATAATCGGTTATAAAATCTGATGGACTAAAATGTGCTTTACCTATTTTTAAGGAAAGAGTAAAGCAAGTTGAAGTTTGTGGCACACTTTCGAAAGCTATAGTGCCATGATGTAATTCTGTAATACTTTTAGAAAGCGACAAACCTAGTCCGGTGCCAATACTAGCGTTCGGGTTAGCCTGATAAAAATCAGTAAATAAATTGGCTTGTCTATCTATTGGAATTCCTCTGCCATTATCTCTAATTTGTATCGTTATGGCATCTTTTCCCTCTTCGATTTTTAAGCTGATTTTCCCTCCTTCATCTGTAAATTTAAACGCATTTGATAGCAAATTGAAGAGAACTTTTTCCATTTGAACTTTGTCAAAATAGAGCTCAATTTCTTCACTTTCAGTTTCAAATGTGTAATCAATTTTATTGGCAATTGCCATATTCTGAAAGGCCAGAAAAATCTCACGGCAGAATTTAACCAAGTTGCCCGGACTAATTTGCAAAGTCATCTTTCCGCTTTCGGCTTTTCTAAAATCAAGTAGCTCTGTTACCAAATTCATTAAACGATCGGCATTGTTTTTAATTGGCTGTAAATCTCTATTTAAGCTTGGATTATCTTTTGCATTGTCGATTAACTGCTCTAAAGGACCAACAATTAGCGTTAATGGGGTACGTATTTCGTGAGAGATATTGGTAAAAAAGTCTAATTTGTGTTCATTCACTTCTTTCTCTTTTTTTAGCACCGCTCGTATTAATAAATACCTTATCAAGATGAATAATATCGATGCAAAAACGATAAAGTAAAGTAGATATGCCCACCATGTTTTATAAAATGGTGGTAAAACCTTGATGTGAAGCGTGCTAACTTTGTTGGTCCAAAGCCTATCGTTGTTAGTCCCTTTTACCATTAAAGTGTAATTTCCTGGCGATAAATTGGTATAACTTGCCGAAGGAACACTTACATAATTCCAATTTTTTTCGAAGCCACTTAGCTTATAAGCATAGGTGTTCTTATTCGATTTTATAAAATTCAATAAAGTAAAATCAATTGAAAAAACATTTTGATTAGACTTAAAGGTGATTGACTTTATAGTACTAATATTTTGATCTAAAAGCTCATCATCGCCATGGAGATTAACTGGTTTGTTGAATAATTTTAATCCGGTAAATATAATGGAGGGAATATGTTTGTTTTCTCTAATTTGCTGAGGAAAAAAGCTAATCATGCCACTTAACCCACCGAAGAAAAATGCACCCTCATCATCTTTTAAAAACGATCTATAGTTAAACTCATCACCTGGAAGGCCGTCTTTTGTGTTATAAAGTTTAAAGGTCTTAGTGGCTGGATTGTACTTGCATAAGCCTTTATCCGTACTAATCCAAAGATGGTGAGTATTATCTTCCAAAACCCCCATTATGGTATTGCTGGGTAAGCCGTCTTTTTCGGCAATACGCTTTACTTTTTTGCGTTGGGTATTCAGCTTATATAATCCATCCCTAAAAGTTCCTAAATACAAAGAGCCTTCCATATCTTCAGTAATACAACTGATGTCCTTGTAGGGTGCTTTTGTGGGAAGCAGTGTAAATCGATTAGCGCCTTTTTTTAATTGATAAAGCCCAGTAGAGGTTGCTACCCATAAACTCTGCTTAGAATCTTCGAAAATGTAAAATATAACATCAGAAAAGTCATTTAACCGTTTGCGAATAAATTTCCCTGTTTCTGCTTCAAAAGCGTTTAAACCCCGATTGGTTCCTACCCAAAATCGGCCAAAACTATCTTCAAATAACACCGTAATTTCATCACTACTTATAGATGATGCATCGTTTTTACGGCTAGTGTACCTGGTAAAGCTTTTGGTTTTATCTTGGAAGAGATTCAGTCCGCCTAAGTGTGTCCCTACCCAAATTCTATTTTTCCGATCTTTGATAACCGATTTTACCAAATTAGAACTCAAACTTTTCCGATTATTTGGGTCAAAACGATAATGAGTATATGCATTTGTTTTTCGGTCAAAATAATTTAACCCTTCACCCTCTGTTCCTACCCATAAATTATGTTTATCGTCTTCCATAATGGTGCTAATCACATTACCGCTTAGTCCACTCGTTGTTTTAGAACTACTGTAAATTTTAAACGGAGTATAATTTGGATAAACCATATTAATTGCGCCAAAATAGGTGCCAATCCAAATAATGCCTTGGCGGTCTTGAAAGATATCGTAAACAGAATTCTGGCTTAAACTTGACGGGTTCTGTGGTTCGTTTTGTATCGAACTAAAAGTTTTGCTTTCGGGGTTATAAATGTTAATGCCATACAGTGTGCCAATCCAAATTTTCCCTTCCCTATCCACAATAATTTTCCGAATATTATTACTGCTGATCCCATTTTTATTTGAACTCAAAAACTTGTAGGTGGTAAACTTACCAGTGCTTAGATCTAACTTACTTAATCCAGTTTGTTTAGTTCCAATCCATAGATTGTTCTCGCGGTCTTCTACTATACTGGTAATATGATTGTCTATGGGCTTATTAATTTCGGCACTGAAATCTTTAAAATAGTTAAATTTAACTTTGCCATTCTTTATGCTCATACTCATTAAACCATCGGTTGTACTAAGCCATAATGTGCCAGTATGATCTTGAGCAATTGCATAAACTTGTTGGGGAAGATTTTTATTGTAGAGGAAACGCGAGAAACGGTACTTCGATTTTGTATCTATTAAATTTAAACCATTACCAGTTCCAACCCAAACTCGGTTAGCATTGTCTTGAAAAATGCAGTTTATTTTAGAATGACTAATGCTTTGCGAATCGTTTTCTTGATGTTGAAATCGATCAAAATTATCGGCCGCTTCGTTGTATTTATTTAAGCCTACAAGTGTTCCGATTAATAAAGTGCCATCTTTTAAAGTTAAAAGTGCAGAATATTCTGAATCACTAAGACTTTTCTCATTTTTTTTCTCATGCAGATAGGTCTTAAAAGATTGGGAATCGTATTTATTCAGTCCAAAACGAGTGCCAAACCAAATAAAGCCTTTAGCATCCTGCGCTATAGCAAGAACAGAGCTTTGTGAAAGTCCATTTTCGACATTTAAGCGCTTAAAAGCATATTTATTTTGGGCGTGACCAACTAAAGTAAAAAACGATAATACTACAAATATTAGTCGGAGGTTCATGTTAAAATAAAAAAATTAAAAGTGCAATTATGTTTTAATTATTAAGATGAAAGGCCTTTTCTACTATCATTTAGAATTTTACCCCTATTTACTTTGGATTTTATCCCCTCATTTTTTTTTGTTCTAAATAGATTTGGCTCAACTAACCAACTATAAATATAAACCAAATATGAGGAAAATTTACTTTAAGCAATTACTGCTTTTTTCATTTGTTATATGTGCTATTTATCCTAGCCTAGCAAATGCCATTACGATGCGAGTCGATGGGTTTACAAAAGCAAAGATTAAACAACCCAAAACCAATAGATTAGACGTGTCTGGAACCGTGTCTGATAATTTTGGCAACCCATTATTTGGTGTAAAGGTTTCTGTTAAAGAAACAGGAACTGCCGTTGCAACAGATAAGAATGGTAAATATAAAATTAACGCACTTGAACGTGATATTTTAGTATTTAACCTAAATGGTTATTTCGTAAAAGAAATTGAAGTTAACCAAGAGGTTTTAAATGTAACCCTCGATGAAAATCAAAAACGCGAAGCAACCACACCTATATTATATGGCGAGCAGCGTAAAGCGACCAATTTACAATCAACAGCTACCGTTTACAACGCAGACCTTATTAAGGTTCCTGTTGCAGGAATAAACAATGCATTATCTGGCAGGTTGGCTGGTTTATACACTTTACAAAGCAATGGAAGACCTGGTGCCGATGGAACGGGCATTACAGTTAGAGGAAATGCACCCTTAGTTTTAGTAAATGGAGTGCCAAGAGATTACCCATCTATAGATCCAGAAGAAATCGAAAACATTACTATTCTTAAAGACGGTTTATCTACCGTTATGTTAGGTCAACAATCTTCAAATGGTGTTATCATGATTACCACCCGTAAAGGAGAAGTTGGAAAACAACGCATTTCGATTACTGGGCAGGCGGGCCTACAATCGGCCATTAAATTGCCAAAACCTTTAGGTGCATTTGATTATGCAACCTTATACAACGAGGCTTTAGCCAACGATGGGAGAGCTCCACGTTATACGGCTTCAGATTTAGATGCATGGGCAACAGGATCAGACCCTGTATTTCACCCAAATGTAGATTGGTATAAAACCATTTTAGAACCCAACACAACCTTTAGCAGGTATAATTTGAACACCTATGGCGGAGGTAATTCTACACGATATTTTTTGGATGTAGATTATTTGGATCAAAATGGAATGCTTAAACAAGATTCTAAAAATACCTATAGCACCAACACCGATTATAAAAGATATTTAGTTCGTACCAACATCGATATTGATATTACACCCACTACCTTATTAAACCTGAATTTATTTGGACGTGTCCAAAATGGAAACCAGCCTGGCGGTATGGCTGCAAATAATGCTATTTTTACTACAGGTACCGTATTGTCTGATTTTGGAAGTAATAACGTGTTTGCACGGTTGGCGAATACACCAAATAGTGCATATCCTGTTTTTAATCCCAATGGTTCTTTGGCGGGTACACCCGATTATCAAACCAATTTATGGGCTGCAACCACACAATCGGGCTATTTTTATAATAGTACCCGCGATGTTTCTGCAGATATATCCTTAAGAAAAACATTGGATAAAGTAACCAAAGGATTATGGCTAAAAGGCTTGGCGAGTTTTAATACGAGTGTATCAGAAAACATTATTCGCACAAAGCAATATGCAGTATATAGACTAGCCTCAGCAAATCCAGATGTTTATCAAAAGTTTGGTGTAGATGGTCAACAGATTAACCTGTCTACCAACAACGGTCAGAGCAGAAATCTATTTGTCGATTTTTCTACAGGTTTAGATAAAACATATGGCGATCATGCCCTTAGTGCAGTAGTAAAATACACTGTTCAAAGTGCGCAAATTGCCAACCAAATTCCAATGCAGTTTACTAATTTTGCAGGCAAGTTAACCTATAACTATAAAGAAAAATACCTAGCCGAAACGGCTTTAAGTTATAGTGGCTTAAACAGGTATGAAAAAGGCAATCGATATGGCTTGTTTTATGGTTTTGGTTTAGGCTGGAACGTAGCTAAAGAAGATTTTTTAACCGATGTAAATTGGCTAAATGCATTAAAAGTTAGAGCAAATTACGCTTATACAGGTAATGCAAATGCTGGTTATTTTGCGTATAATCAGTATTATGTAACTGGTGCCACGTACAATTACGGTTCAACGCCAACCGGAGTTACAGGCATTACCGAAGGAACCTTGGTTAATCCAAATATTACATGGGAAAAAGCGCATCAGTATAATTTTGGTATCGATGCAAGCTTGTTTAACCATAAACTATCTTTTGCGGCAGATTACTTTAATAACAAGAACTTCGACTTGGTTCAAACCAGAGGAAGAAATTCGGGACTGTTAGGAACTGCTTACCCATCAGAGAACATCGGTATTAGTAAGTATTCTGGCGTAGAGTTCGATTTAAAATATGCGAATAACGTTGGCAACTTTAATTACTATATCGCTCCAAACGTCTTCTCATTGCAAAAGATTACGCAATATGCGGATGAGATCGACCGTCCATACCCATGGATGATAAGAACCGGGCAGCGAGAAGATCAAACCTTTGGTTATGTGGCCGATGGTTTATTCCAGAGCCAAGCCGAGATAAATTCGAGTGCAAAAACTCAAGGATATAATCCTGTTCCTGGCGATATCAAATATCAGGATTTAAACAAAGATGGGATCATCAACGAGTTGGATATTAGGTCCCTTAAAAATAATAATGCAGTATGGTTTTATGGTGTTAACCTAGGGTTTAGCTATAAAAACTTCGATTTTTCGGCTTTATTGCAAGGGGTACAAAATAGATATGTTTACGTGTCGGGTTCAACAGAATGGGCTTTTCAAAATGGTGGGTTAGGGCAAGCGTTTGAGCAAAACCTAGGTAGGTGGACACCTGCAACTGCTGCAACCGCAACGCAACCACGTGTAACCATTGGCGCAAATTCGAACAATGACGCTACATCTTCTTACTGGCTACACGATGGTAGTTATATCCGATTAAAGAATGTAGAACTGGGTTATACCTTGCCAAAAACACTCACCAATAGGTTAAAATTAGCTTCAATACGCTTTTTTGCAAATGCAGTTAATGCATTTACACTTTCTGCTTACGATCGGGTAGATCCCGAAGTTTATGGAAATGGTTATCCGCTACAAAAGGTGGTTAACGCTGGTTTAAATGTTAAATTTTAATGCGTGGTGATATGAAAATTAAGATAAAAGAAATAATCGCTGTTTTAGCTGTTGTCATAATTGGTTTTTCGGCATGTAAAAAACCGTTATACGAAACAGAACCGATTAGTCAAGACATAAGTTATATTTTCGATAAAACAGATTCATTAGGTATTCAAGCTAAAGCCTTTTTAGCTGATATCTATACTTTCCTTCCTAATGGATATAATAGAATTGGAAACGATGTACTCGATGCCGCATCCGATGATGCCATCAGCTCGTCGCCATCTAGTACCATAGAGTACTTTGTAAATGGACGTATTTCGCCGGTTTCAACAGTAGATAACTCTTGGGATAATAACTACAAATCTATTCGTAAAGCTAATCTGTTTTTAGCGAACATCGATGTGGTTCCGCTAAACCAAAAGGATTTAAAAACCTATTGGAAAGCTGAGGCAAGATTACTTAGAGCAATTGCTTATTTTGAATTGATAAAACGCTATGGTGGTGTGCCACTAATGGGCGATAAGGTTTTAGGTGTTAATGATGATATCCAATTACCTAGAAATAGTTATGCCGAGTGCCTTAAATATGTTGTGGATGAGTGCGATGCTTTAAAAGCCATCGCTAGACCAGATAATTCATTAACTGCCGATGAAGATTATGGTAGGCTAACTAGAGGCGTTGCGCTTGCTTTAAAATCGAGAATTTTACTGTATGATGCAAGTCCGCTGAACAACCCAACTAACGACTTAGCAAAATGGGACGCAGCTGCACAAGCTGCTAAAGAGCTAATGGCCTTAAACAGATTTTCATTAACTGCAGCCTATACTTCAGTTTTCAATACCCGAAAAAACACAGAAGTAATACTTGCGTATCAAAGAGGCGTAACGTTCGATTTAGAGACCAGAAATGCACCAGTTGGGTATACCGCTACAAATGCTTCGGGTTCTGGTTTTACGAGTCCAACCCAAGAATTAGTCGATGCTTTTGACATGAGCAATGGAAGGGCAATTACAGATGCGGCTTCGGGTTATAATGCAGCAGATCCTTACATTGGAAGAGATCCGAGATTTTATAGAACCATTCTTCACAACAATGCAAAGTGGTTAAGTGGTACTTCGGCAACTCCAGCCAGGCTGGTTCAAACTTACGAGGGCGGACTTGATAAACCGGGAAGCTCGGTTAATGTGCAAACGCGTACTGGTTATTACATGGCCAAGTTTCTGAACGAAACCTTCGCTACTGCAACAGTGTACAGCAATCAAACCCATAATTTCCCAATATTTCGCTATGCCGAAATTCTACTGAACTATGCAGAAGCTATGAATGAGTTGGATGATAAAACAGAAGCATTTAACCAATTAAAAGCGCTCAGACAAAGAGCTGGTATTCCTTTAGGGAGTACTGCGGGCTATCAGCACGGACTAAAAATGACTATGAATCAAATCGAAATGAGAGAGGCCATTAGGCACGAACGCAGGGTAGAAATGGCTTTCGAAGAACAGCGTTTTTGGGATATTCGGAGATGGAAAATTGCAGAAAGTGTTTTGAATGGCACTTTGCATGGGATGCGAATCATCAAAAATGCTAATGGTACATTCTCTTATACACCATACGATGCGTTAAATGTATCGTTCAGTGCTCCGAAAATGTATCGTTATCCCATTTCTGCTAACGAGGTAAATAAGAACAGAAAATTAGTTCAAAATCCAGGCTGGTAATTAGGTGTTAACCCACAATCAAACATGTTATGCAAAAAATAATATATAAACTATTAATTCTTTTCATCCTTATGCCGGGCATTTCTTTAGCGCAAACGGTAATTAAAGGTGTGGTAGCCGATAATTCAGGGCCTTTACCAGGGGTTTCGGTTACAGAAAAAGGATTACAAAATAATGGAACCATAACCGATTCAGAAGGTAAATTTCAACTGAGTTTAAAGGGGACATCAAAAATCCTTATCGTAAAATCAATAGGCTTTTTAACCCAAGAGGTAAATATAGCAGACAAAGCCACTTTATTAATCAACTTAAAAGTAGATGTAAAAGGTTTAGACGAAGTTTTGGTAGTAGGTTTTGGTAAGCAAAAGAAAATTACCAATACCGGAGCAATTAGCTCTATTTCGGCAGCCGAAATAAGACAAAATCCGAGTGCAAGTATTCAAAATACACTAGCAGGTAGACTTCCAGGTTTTACTTCACAACAAAGAAGTGGCCAACCAGGTGCCGATGGTGCTTCCTTCTTTATTAGGGGGGTAAGTACATATGCAGGCAGTGCAACACCATTAATTATTGTTGATGATGTAGAATACGATTACAATCAGGTTTCAGATATCGACCCAAATGAGGTAGAAACCGTAACCATTTTAAAAGATGCATCAACCACTGCGGTGTATGGTATTAAAGGGGCGAATGGAGTTTTGGTGATCACCACAAAAAGAGGAGTTGCAGGTAAACCGCGTATCAATTTAAGATCAGAAGGTGGTTATCAAATGGATGTAAATACCCCCGAGTTTTTAAATTCGTATGAAGCTAAATCTTTAAATAATGAAGCCCTCCGAAATTCTAATGATTTAACCAATAAAGCCTATGCTTCTGATGCTGATTTAGCACTTTACAAAGATGGCTCCGATCCTTATGGTCACCCAGATATTAATTGGTGGAAAACAATCTTTAAACCAGGTGCCCTAATTACACGTCAAAACCTCGATTTTCAGGGCGGAACAGAGAGTGTTAAGTATTTTGTATCTACAGGTTACTTATGGCAAAATGGAAACATCAGAGATTTTAGCTCAGATAATGGCGTAAACAGTAACTATTATTATAAACGCTATAACTTTAGGTCAAATCTAGATATTCAGGCTACCAAAACATTAAGTGTTCGTTTAGATTTAACGGGCCGTTTTGGAGAAACCAACCAGCCTTATAATTCACAACAAGGTAATGGCTATTATGCAAATGGTAATGGTATTATTGGCGAAATTTACAGTGGAGGTTATTTGCCACCATGGGCTTTCCCAATTAAAAATCCAAATGGCTCGTACCCGTATAACCCACTATTAACCAATGCCAATACCAGTATTATTGGCCGTTTGGCAGAGTCTGGCTATTCTAGAGTTTTTGATAATGATTTGAACATTGTTTCTAGTGCAAATCAAAAATTAGATTTTATAACCAGTGGGTTAACGGCAAAAGTATTGCTATCTTACTCTAGTGCACAAAGTTATACCGTAAATGCAAATAGAACGGCATTGCCTTATTACTTGTATAACGCAACTACACAATTGTATTTGCCATTAAATGCAACGCAGTACCGTACCCCCTTATTTTCTGCAGGATACAGTAATACAAGTATTTTCCGTACACTAAACACACAATCTTCGATAAACTACGACCGAAATTTTGGTAATCACCGTATATATGCGCTGGCTTTGTATAATGATAATCGAGTAATTAACTCGACCACAACTGGCGATGTTAACCAAGGCCCTGGTGTGCCTACTGTAGTTACAGGTACAACGATTAGAGGGGGTTATGATTATAAAAATAAATATTTAATAGAGTTTAATGCAGCTTACAACGGTACCGATAGGTTTAGTGGTAAGAAAACAAGAGGGTGGTTCCCTGCTGCTTCTGTTGGATGGAATATTTCTGAAGAGACGTTTTTCTCAGACCGTATCAAGTTTGTAGACTTATTTAAAATTAGGGCATCTTATGGAATGGTTGGCTCTGATGATATTGGAGGTGCAAAAAGATTTTTACAGCTTTATACCCAAGGAACTGGTTCATATAACTTTGGTCCAACCAGTACTTCTTATAATGGCATTACCGAAGGAAGCCTAGGGAATTTAAATGTTACCTGGGAAAAAGAGAAGAAGCTAGACATTGGTTTCGACTTAAACATGTTTAATGGAAAGGTAAAGATTACTGCAGATTACTTTAATAACGATAGGTATGATATTTTAACTACTAGGAAGAGCGTTCCACTTACCATAGGGGTAGGTTTACCTCCTGTAAACCTTGGTAAAGTAAACAATCGCGGTTTTGATGGAGAAGTTAGTTATAACGAAAAAATTAATGATTTTTCGGCAGGCGTACGACTCACCTTCTCTTATGCCAAAAATAAAATTCTCTACCAAGATGAAGCACAACCTGCTTTCCCATGGTTGGCAGGAACAGGTAAGCCAATTGGCCAGTATTTTGGATGGCATTTTTTAGGCTTTTATACTCCTGCAGAAATTGCTGATCCTACAGTTGCCAAACCCACTACCGCAGTTGGAGCGGGCGATATGAAATATCAAGATTTAAACGGCGATCGAATTATAGACGATAGTGATAAGGGGGTAATCGGCAAACCAAATCTGCCAAATACAACGTATGGCGCAAACTTTAACTTTGGGTATAAGAATTTTTACCTCAACTTATTTTTCCAGGGTTCGTATGGCTACAGTACTCGCTTTCACTCTGAAACCATTACACCGGGTAACTCAAATTATCAGCCGATCCACTTAAACCGATGGACGCCAGAAACCGCAGAAACCGCAACATTCCCAAGACTTGGTGGAAATGCAGTTACTAATTTTCCAAATATCAGCAGTAACTTCTCTGATTTCTGGACCAGAGATAACTATTACCTGCGTTTAAAAACTGCCGAAATTAGTTACATGTTCCCTGTTGGTTTTGCTAAAAAACTAGGCGTGTCGGGAATACGAGTGTATGCAAATGGAAATAATCTACTTACCTGGACCAACGTAACCGATTTATATCAAGTAGATCCCGAAAATGGAAATAGCACAACCACGGTAATTAGTGTTTATCCAACACAACGAATTTATAATTTAGGTTTAAATGTTGCATTTTAATTAAACTGATGATGAAGAATAAAATTACAATAATAGCTTTATCTGCTATGCTCTTTATAGCCTTTTCCTGTAAAAAAGGAGGGTTGTTAGACGAAAGTACATTAACCACGCTAAACGAAGAAACCACTTTTGCCGATAGTATAAATACTCAAGCATTTTTAACACGTATTTATCAGCAGGTGGGCTATCTGCACGATGCAAATTATTGGGCTGCCGGTGGGTCTTCTACCGTTGCTGATGAAGGTGTTTCTGGCCGATTTAATGGTACACAAAATTCGGCAGTAATTGTTGCTTTTGGCCTAGTATCTAAAAACACAACCAATGCCGAATTAGTTGGTTTGTGGTCTATCCCCTATCAAAATATTAGAAGAGTAAACGTACTCTTAAAAAATATTGGAGGCGCTCCACTAAGTGCCACAACTAAGAAAGGGATGATTGCAGAAGCCAGATATTTAAGGGCTTGGTATTATTTTTTACTAATCAGGTCATTTGGTGGAGTACCCATCTTAGGAGATAAAGTATATGAAATTACCGAAGATTTTAATTTAAAGCGATCAACTTACCAAGAGTGTGTAAACTACATCGTTTCAGAGTGTGAGGCAGTAAAGGCAGATTTACCGACCAGCTTATCGATACTTCCTCAAAATTATGGTCGTATTACTCAAGGTGCATGTATGGGATTAAAATCTCGCGTTTTATTGTATGCGGCAAGTCCACTATTTAACGGTGGCCAGTTTGCTACATCCGGAGAAGTACGCGATTTAACAGGGTATACTACGTACGATAAAGAACGTTGGAAAAAAGCAGCTGATGCGGCATTAGACATTATCAACACTAATAATTATGCTTTATATGTAGATAATGGCCCAACGAATAGAAATGGTTACGGTTTTTATAAAGTTTTCCAAATGCGTGTAAATAGCGAATATCTTTTTGCAGCAATGAGGGGCGCACAACGCGAATTTGAAAGTGTTGTATTGCCTCAAAGTAGATCGGGAGGTTATTCATTCACAGTAAGCCAACAAATGGTAGATAGATTCCCAATGTTAAATGGGAAGGCCATTACCGATCCCGATTCGGGATTTGATCCTGCAAATCCGTACCTAAACAGAGATCCTCGTTTTGCCAATTCCATTATTTATAACGGAGCACCTTGGATTTTGAGCGGAAATAACGCAGCACCTGTAAATACTTTTGTTGGTGCGGGTACAACCGATGCGGTAGGTGGCCCACTTGGCTTTAATACGGGTTACTTTCCAAGAAAATACCTCTTAGAAAATTCGACCGGAAATGGAGAAAGATGCTGGGCTTTAATTCGATATGGCGAAATTCTATTAAATTATGCCGAAGCACTTAATGAGTATAGCGGACCCGTACAAGGTGTTTATGATGCTTTGCGAAAAATAAGAGAACGCGCGGGTATTGCTGCCGGAACCGACGGAAATTACGGTATTAGTGCAAATGCAACACAAGAAGAAATGCGCCTACTTATTCAAACCGAACGTGGTGTAGAGTTATTTATGGAAGAGCACCGCTTATGGGATGCAAGAAGATGGAAAACTGCTGCGGTAGATTTTGCAAAACCAATTAGAGGTGTTAAAATTACCAAATCAGGCACATTGTTTAACTATGAGTATGTAGATGTTCGAAACCATTCTTTCCCAGCTCATTATGGTTTATTTCCTATTTTAGCATCAGAAATTGCAAAAAATACAGCTTTGATCCAAAATCCTGGTTGGTAAAATATGAAGAAAGTAGGTCTTTTAATCGTTTTGTTTTCCTTTTCAACTTTTTGGTGTATTGCACAAACAAGCGCTAAAGCTGTTAATGTGATTATCATGGATCGTATTCGTGCAGATTTGCAGTATGGCGTAAACGATAAGGCGCTGCAAGCTAACCTCACTAAAGATCTGACGAACTTAAATGTAGATGGAAGTTGGGCAGATATCAATTATGTAGACCCCCAATACAATCCGCTAAAGCGTATTCAGGAAATGGCAATTGCCTATATACGGCCAACAAATGGAATGTATGCAAATGCAACTTTGTATACTTCGATTGTAAAAGCCTTACAGAACTGGTTAGATAGAAACCCTAAAAATAAAAATTGGTGGTACAATGATATTTTTTATCCACAAGCAATTGGCCAAACCTTGATTTTAATGCGTAACGCAAAAACGCAACTTCCTACAGAGTTAGAGCAATCTTTAATTAAACGGATGATTCGGAAATTGAGAACTGGAGATGGTGCAAATACTTCTGATGAAGCACTGCATTATTTATATCGTGGCTGTTTAACCCAAAATAAAAACACGCTAGATTCTGCAGCAAAATATCTGTTCGAACCCATTTCTATTACCGATGGTAAAGAAGGGCTTCAGGTTGATGGAAGTTATTTCCAGCATGGGAAGCAGCAGGCGATTGCAAGTTATGGAAGGGTGTTCATTAGTAATTCCATTAATGCCGCCTTTTACTTAAGAGAAACGGAATATGCTTTGCCTAAAGATCAATTAAACATGTTGGTTAACTTTCTTAAAAATACCTTTATGAATGCAATTAGAGGTTCTTTTTACGATTTTAATGTACGCGGACGAGGCATTAGCCGAAAAGATTCCTTAGTAGGGAGTGTATCGAGCATGGTAGAGAAAATTAAACAAATTGACACAGAGAATGCCGACTATTGGAATTCGACTAAAATTATTCCTTCTAATAGGCAGTATTGGAAAAGCAGCTATACCTTGCACCGTCGTCCAACCTACACATTTAGCGTTCAAGCAGCATCTACTCGAACCTTACGAACGGAGCGTGGAAATAATGAAAATATCTTGGGCAAATTTTTGTCAGATGGTGCAACGAATATCCAAAGAAGAGGTGCCGAATATGCTAATTTAATGCCAGTTTGGGAGTGGGATAAAATTCCGGGAACAACAAGCAGAGATTATCCAGACGATAAAGGGGTAACGATTCGAAAAGATTGGGGAATACCCGGAACCACCAAATTTGTAGGTGGTGTAAGCGATGGTGTTTATGGCGTATCAACATACCATTTAAACTATGATAGTGTTGAGGCAAAAAAAGCTTGGTTCTTTTTTGATAAGGAAATCGTTTGTTTAGGTGCTGGTATACAAAGTGCAACTGCAGAAAGTATAACTACAACGGTAAATCAGGTAAGAATTCATGGCGACTTTGCTTCATCACCTACTAAAACCAAAAACCGCGAAATGTGGGTTGTACAAGATAGTATTGGCTATATTTTTCCACAAGGTGACGATGTAAAGATTAGCAATCAATCTCAAAAGGGGAGCTGGTATCGAATCAATCATTTTCAGCCCAAAGAGGAAGTTAGCCATCCTGTTTTCAAAATTTGGCTAGACCATGGTTCAAGACCAATAAATGCAACTTACCAATATATTGTAATTCCAGCTATTGGGGTGGCAGACCTAAAAAAATACAATCGCTCAACCATTCAGGTTATAGAAAATACACCTAACATCCAGGCGGTAAAGCACAACGGATTAAATATGCTGCAAATTGTATTCTATAAAGCTGGTGCTATAGCAAAAGATGGTTTCTCTATTCGGGTAGATCAGCCATGCACTATTCAGATAAAGGATATTAATGCTAAAAACCCAGTTTTGTATATCGCCGATCCAGCTCAAGAAACACCATTAATACAGGTTCAGGTAAAATTGCCAGCGATGAAACAAGAGAGAAACATAGCTTGCAAGTTGCCTGTTGGCGCACAAGCCGGATCTACCACAACTTTTAAAATTATCGATTAAAACACATAAATAGATGAATAAGAATAGTTTAATTATAGCACTATTAGTGCTGCTAAATTTCAGCGCATTTGCTCAAAATGCAGTCCGCAAACCCATGGCTCAGCTTATTAATGATGAGTTTAAGTTTGCAATTCAGCAATATAAAGTGCTAGCAAATAATATTCCTGCCGGAAAAACGCCGCAGACGTATCAAAATGGAAAACCTGTTAACTATGATATTAAATGGTGGTGCAGTGGTTTTTATTCGGGTAGTTTATGGTATATGTACGAGCAAAGTAAAGACGAATCGCTTAAAAAGCAAGCCGAAGAAGCACTAAAAGTAATCGAACCTAATCAAACCTATACCGGCAATCACGACCTTGGCTTTATGATGTATTGCAGTTTTGGGAATGCGTACCGCATAACTGGGAAGCCAGAATACAAAACCATAATTCAAAATTCTGCCAAATCGCTAGCAACACGCTATCGCCCATCTATAAAGTCAATCCAATCTTGGAACAAGAGCAAATATTGGGATTGCCCAGTAATTGTCGATAATATGATGAACTTAGAAATGCTGAATTGGGTAAGTGATAATGGCGGGGATCCTAAGTATAAAGCGATTGCGATAAACCATTCAAATACAACATTAAAAAATCAATTCCGTCCCGATTTCAGTTCTTATCACGTGGTAGATTATAATCTCGAAACAGGAAAGGTAAAAAGAAAAGCAACATGGCAAGGCGCAGCAGATTGCTCGGCTTGGTCGCGTGGACAAGGTTGGGCATTATATGGTTACACCATGATGTACCGTTTTACGAAGAACAAAACCTATTTGGCACAAGCAAAAGGTATTGCTAATTTCATATTAAATCATCCAAATTTACCGGCAGATAAGATTCCTTTCTGGGACTTCGATGCACATGGAATCCCATTTACCAAGCGCGATGCATCTGCCGGAGCTATAATTGCATCAGCCCTGCTAGAGCTTGCGCAGTATAGTGAAAATCAAGAAAAAACAAAATTCAAAACTTCGGCAGAAACCATGCTTTATTCTTTGTCGAGTGATGCATATAGAGCTAAATTAGGAGAAAATGGCGGCTTCTTGTTGATGCATGGTACAGGCGCATATCCACTAAATAGCGAAATTGACGTGCCTTTAATTTATGGCGATTATTATTACCTTGAAGCTTTGGCTAGGTATAAAAAATGGTATTTATAAAAACATACAGATGAAATTTAAACTGCTTTTTCCAGCCTTACTGCTCGTTGTTCAGTTCGCAAATGCTCAAACTAAAAAAGTAACAACAGGTTTAGAAGACCGTGCTTTTTGGGTAAATACATTAAACCGGATTGCTTATCCGGTGGTTCATAATTTGGCAAATGAAACGCTAAAGAAAAATATGCCCTTAGAAAAAGGCCCTAATTATGGTTTAAACCTAACGAAGGTAACTTACTTAGAGGCACTAGGCAGAACAATGGCAGGTTTGGCGCCATGGTTGGCTTTGCCTGATGATGATTCTGCAGAAGGAAAAATCCGTAAAACGATGCGTATGGAGCTGTTAAAAGGTTTAGCAAATTCGGTAAATCCTGCTAGTCCAGATTACATTAATTACCGCAGCGAAAGCCAACCCATTGTAGATGCAGCTTACGTTGCCCATGCTTTTTTGCGTGCTCCTAAAGCATTATGGGAACCTTTAGACGAAATCACAAAAAAGCGATTTATCGAAGAATTTAAATCACTACGTACACGAAGTGGTGCCTATAATAATTGGCTTTTATTTTCTGGTTTAACCGAAGGCTTTTTGCTAAGCATCGGCGAACAATATGATCCGGCCAGAGTACAGTTTGCCGTTAATAAAATGAAAGAATGGTATGTGGGTGATAGCTGGTACAGTGATGGAGCAAAATTTAGCATGGATTATTATAATTCGTACGTTATTCATCCCATGTTGGTTGATTTAATGAAGGTTTTGGTAGACAAAAAACGAGCACCGATGGCCGATTATGATCTGGCAGTGCAACGAATGGTAAGGCATTCTGAATATTTAGAGCGGATGATTGCTCCCGATGGCACTTACCCTCCTTATGGCAGATCGATCACCTATAGGATGGCGGCTTTCCAAGTTTTAGCGCAAACAGCACTAATGGAGAAGCTCCCAGAATATATTAAACCTGCCCAAGTGCGCTGCGGCTTAACAAAAGTGATGCATACTATGTTCGATGGTAATCAGAATTTTGACGAAAAAGGATGGCTGGTTTTAGGATTTAATGGTCATCAACCCATGATTGCCGATAGTTATACCTCAACAGGAAGCCTTTATCTTACAACACTCGGATTTTTAAACCTAGGTTTGCCAGCCCAAAATGCGTTTTGGACAGATGCCCCAACACCATGGACGAGTGTAAAGGCCTGGAGTGGAGAACCTGTGAAAAGAGATTATAAAGTGGAGTATTAATGTGTATCCTTTAACAGTTGTTCATAAACCGCTTTCCAACCTTTCCATCTTCCAGTTTCAGATATCGATTCGTTATGCCATAAACTGCAAAATGTTCCATCAACCAGTTTAACCGACGCAATTAATTGATTTAGTTTGGCAATGGCTTGTTCAGGGCTTAAACGTAAATAGTGCTGCAAGGTAACATCCATTGCCGCAAAAGGGTGAACAGTTAAATGAGACTGTTTCTCTAACTGTAAATCGTACCAAAAGAAAGGTGTACAGGTTCCAGCCTTAAATCCAATTTGAGAAGCATAACCCATCGAATAGTCGTGGTTTATGCCCGCTTTAATTAATTTGAGGTAGGTGTGGGGCAAATGTAATTTTAAGAAATGCTGTCGTGAGGTATCAATTCTTTGATGCGTAATTGCCTGTAGAGAAATTAACTCTTCTTTAATTTTTTTTGTTTCAGTATTGGAAGCATAAGAAGGATGGAGGCCTACATTAGCTTTTAAAGCAATTTTGCTAATGAGTGCTGTAAACGATTCGTCTTCCGGACTTATATTTTGATCAAACTCTTGGTGGCCTTCTTTGGCCAGTAAGAAGAAAAAGGTAGGCGTTAATTGGTAACGTTCATGAATTTCGGCCAAATAATCATAGGTATCGAACGGGTCTGTTTGCCCTAATCCTGTTAAGATAATGTCTACAACTTTTTCGGTATTTAGCTTTATGGCTGCCTTTAAAATTCTCGCTGTATTTTTTACGATGCCACTTGATTTAAAATGATAGGCCCGATCTACATCAATGGTTGGAATGAACTTAAACTTTCGCTTGCCAAAAATTAAGTTAGGAAATTTTTTAAGCAAGATATTCTTTAAAATTAATGCCCAGCCATCAATTACCGGAGTATCTAATACGTTTAAGCGGTATTGTAAACTTTGTTCGGCAGGATAACGCCCATGCTCATCGGCATTAAAAGGTAAATATTCTTCATACCTGCTTAAAAAATAGAATGAAGCAGCAAAAACATCAAAAGGGAGGGCGCTATTTTTAACAGGGAAAGGCACTTCTTGATCGCCGAAAGTAGTGGTGTTAATCGCTATTGGTTCAATCGTATGTTTCAATAATAAGGGCGAACAGCAAAAAAATAGTTCATCGGCCAGTGCCATTTCTGCATAACTAATTTTTGGGGTACTGCATTTCTCAAAATCATTACTAATGCTTGTAAATTCGAACTCGCAGTTTAAGATTTCCCTAAAAATAAAATTAAATGTATATTTTATCCTTGGCGAAATTTTAGGACTGTAGATTAACAACTTCATTTTTAATTAAAGGTTACAGCTAAACGGGTTGCTGGATAATTTGTTCTTGCACTTTTTCTTTGTCCTTTATTTTCTACATGCAAAATATTCATTTGATCGTCGAATAAGTCGTATAATATGGTGTTGTTAAGGTTTAAGCTTTGTAAAGAAGAAATATTTTCAATTTCTAAATACACATTTGTGGCTTCATGGTCTATTTCGAAACCAATATAACTTGCTTTTACACTTTTTCCATTTATAGTATAGTGTAAATGCGCTTCGAGATATTTTTTTACCAATGCATCCATTGCAGTATGCATTTCGGGTTTAGTTAAATCTGTTTTTGTGCGGTAGTTTTTAGCCAAAATACGCTCAAAATCGTCTGTAAAAATCCGACAACTAACCTCCAAACTTTTTTCTTTCGAATTAAAATTCATTTCAGTTGTACTCACATGAAGTGGATGCATCGGTGTGTAAAAGAAGAACACAAGTAACAATTTTGAATAGATAGCTAGCATTTTGTTTAAAAGGGGTTACTTTTACTCTATACAAAGATAACAAGCTATTTCGAATATGGCACTATCCGATTTTCTGTTCTATTTTAAGCTAGGCTGGTTGCATATCGTAAGTCTAGATGCATTAGATCATCAATTATTTATTTTAGCATTAGTAGCCGTATTTACTGCTAAGAATTTAAAGCAGATTTTAATTTTAGTTACTGCCTTTACCATTGGACATTCATTAACGTTATTGTTGAGCGTGCTCGATGTTATCCGTTTTTCGAGCAAATGGGTCGAGTTCCTTATTCCCTGTACCATTGTAATAACTGCTTTAAGCAACCTATTTAAGAAAGACTTCTCAACAAAAGCCGTAAATGCCAACTATTACCTCGCCCTTATTTTTGGTTTAGTTCACGGCATGGGTTTCGCAAATTCGGTTCGAATGATGTTGTCGAAAAATGAACACATTGGCTGGGGTCTTTTCGGTTTTAATGTAGGATTAGAAGTTGGACAAATCTTTTTTGTGATCCTAATATTATGCGTAACTTGGCTAGGTCTTTCGGTATTTAAGATAAAACGCCGAGAGTGGATAATATTTTTATCGGCAGCCGTATTTAGCCTGGCTTTACAAATGGCTTTAGAAAGAATTCCTAATTAACAAACATGAATAGATTTTACAAACTTTCTGCATTTTTGGTACTTATTAGCCAAATCTCATTCGCACAAAATATCTTAAATAACCCAGGTAGTAACCACGGTAACAAGTTCGAGCAATTGGGCACTATTTTAACTACACCAAATGAGCAACGCACAGCGAGTGGGGCCCCTGGTGTAAAATATTGGCAACAAAGGGCCGATTATAACATTAAATGTGAGTTAGACGAGAAAAACTTGCTGTTAAAAGGGAGCGAAACCATTACTTACTATAACAATTCGCCTGATGTGCTTACCTATATTTGGCTTCAACTCGACGAAAACGAACATAACAATCTTACCAATGCAAATTATCAAAACAGCTCGAGAATGCCAGCTGGAGCCGGAGCTGCACAGCTTGATAACATGGTGTTTTCTGCCACTCCCAAAGACAATGATTTAGGTATAAAAATCACCAAATTAACCGATGCTACTGGCCGAAAGCTTACTTACACCATTAATAAGACAATGATGCGGGTAGAAATTCCTGCCTTAAAATCGGGGATGCAATTTATTTTAAATATCGATTGGAATTATAAAATTTCTGACAGGCTAACGGTTGGTGGTCGGGGGGGATACGAGTTCTTCCCACAAGATGGAAATCACTTGTTTACTATGGCGCAATGGTTTCCACGTTTATGTGTATATAGCGATTTCCAGGGCTGGCAAAACCATCAATTTACTGGAAGAGGCGAGTTTGCTTTAACTTTTGGCAACTATAAAGTGCAAATGACCGTTCCGGCAGACCATATGGTGGGGTCTACTGGCGAATGTATTAATTACAGCGCTGTGCTTAGTCCTACTCAACTGGCACGTTATAACAAAGCTAAAACCAGTACCACCGCACCAGTAGAAATTGTAACCTTAGCCGAGGCTAAAGCTGCAGAAGCTAAAAAATCTGATGCCAAAAAAACATGGGTATTTCAAGCCAATAATGTGCGCGATTTCGCTTGGACTTCATCACGTAAGTATATTTGGGACGCTATGGCACAACCCATTAATGGTAAAAATGTAATGTGCATGAGCTTTTATGGAAAAGAAGCCTATCATTTATATAATAAATTCTCATCTCGTGCAGTAGCACACACCATTAAAACCTATTCAGATTATACAATTCCATATCCATACCCAGTTGCACAAAGTATTGAAGCTGCCAATGGAATGGAGTACCCAATGATTTGCTTTAACTACGGTCGCACTGATGCAGATGGCACCTATAGCGAGAGTACTAAAAACGGAATGTTGGGTGTAATTATTCACGAAGTAGGGCACAACTTTTTCCCAATGATCATTAATAGCGATGAACGCCAATGGACTTGGATGGATGAGGGCTTAAACTCTTTCGTAGAATATTTAACAGAAGAACTTTGGGATAATAAATTTCCGAGTAAAAAAGGGCCAGCATATACCATTGTTCCTTACATGAAAATGTCGAAAGACCTGTTAGAACCTATTATGTCTAACTCAGAGAACATTGTAAATTTTGGTCCAAATGCCTATTCAAAGCCTGCAACCGGACTTAATATTCTGCGCGAAACCATTATGGGTCGCGAATTATTTGATTATGCTTTTAAAGAATACTCGAGAAGATGGGCATTTAAACATCCAACTCCGGCAGATTTGTTTAGGACTATGGAAGATGCCAGTGGCGAAGATTTAGATTGGTTTTGGAGAGGTTGGTTTTATGGAACAGATCCTGTTGATATTTCGTTGGATAGCGTAAAATATGCCAAGCCAGATTTCAATACAACGGTAAATTCTGGAGGCGGAAATCGCAATAGAAGTATTCGAGTAGATCCACCAGCCGTAAATGCTTTTGAAGACATTTCGAAAATTAGAAACCGGGAGGATAATAACATCAAGTTTTATACTGATAAAGATTTAGCAGCAAGAGATTTTTATTGGAAATACAGTAGAGGTTTGGTACAAGTTGATACTGCTTTAGCACCAAAGGTAGCTGCAGGCCCTGCACGATTACCGATGGAGGAATTTACAGCAGATGAAAAAGCAAAATATGGCAATAAGTACTTTTATGAATTAAATTTCGGTAATAAAGGTGGTTTAGTGATGCCAATTATTGTAGAATTTACGTTTAAAGACGGAACAAAAACCATAGACCGTATTCCGGTACAAATTTGGAGATTAAATGAATGGAAAGCCTCTAAGTTTTACGTGCACGATAAAGAAGTTGCGAGCATTAAATTAGATCCAATGCGCGAAACTGCCGATATTGATGAAAACAATAACACTTGGGGCGGTAGTGAGAAAGCTTCCAAATTTCAGTTGTTTAAAGCTCGCGCTAGTGGCGGTGCTCCTGCTCGTGGACAATCTGTAGGTGCTAATCCGATGCAATTGGAGAAGAAAGGAAAGTAGTATCTAGATTGAATGTAAAAAGCACGAAGATTTATACTCTTCGTGCTTTTTTGTTTTTATCAAAAAATCTGGCCGTCCAAAACGCCCCACGCTCCAAGCCTTTTGCTCCTTGCCCATTAATCTTTATCTTTGTTATAATGAAATTCAAACTCATCTCAGATTATAAACCAACTGGTGATCAACCTGCCGCGATAAAGCAACTAGTTGAGGGTGTAAATGCCGAAGAAAATTATCAAACTTTGCTAGGGGTTACAGGTTCTGGAAAAACCTTTACGGTAGCTAATGTAATTGAGCAAACGCAAAAGCCGACCTTAATTTTAAGCCACAATAAAACATTGGCGGCGCAGCTTTATGGCGAGTTTAAGCAGTTTTTTCCTGAGAATGCAGTTAACTATTTCGTTTCATATTACGATTATTATCAGCCAGAGGCGTATATGCCTACTACCAATACTTATATCGAAAAAGATTTAAGTATTAATGAAGAAATCGAAAAACTGCGACTTCGAACTACATCGTCATTAATGTCGGGCCGAAGAGATGTAATTGTGGTTTCCTCCATTTCTTGCATCTATGGTATGGGAAATCCTGAAGATTTTTCGAAATCTGTTTTCCGCTTTGCGGTGGGTACTCGAATAAGCAGAAATTCATTTTTACATCGCTTGGTCGAAATTTTATATGCCCGCACCATCAACGATTTTAAACGTGGAACATTTAGGGTAAAAGGCGACACGGTCGATATCTTTCCAGCTTATTTGGATGATGCCTATCGTATTTCCTTTTTTGGTGATGACATTGAAGAGTTGTCTGTTATCGACGCAATTACTGGAAAAACAATAGAAAAACTGGAAGATATGGCCATTTATCCGGCCAACTTATTTGTTACCCCCAAAGAAAAATTCAATTCATCTATATGGGGGATACAAGAAGAACTCGAACTTCGTAAAAATCAATTATTAAACGATAAGCAACCGTTAGAAGCCAAACGACTAGAAGAACGCGTAAATTTCGATATCGAAATGATGAAAGAACTGGGCTATTGTTCGGGTATAGAAAACTATTCTCGATTTTTTGACGGGCGTTCGCCGGGTATGCGACCATTCTGTTTGCTTGATTATTTTCCCGATGATTATTTAATGGTAATCGACGAAAGTCATGTTACCGTTCCGCAAATACGAGCGATGTATGGAGGCGATCGTTCTCGAAAAATGTCGCTTGTAGAGTATGGTTTCCGCTTGCCTTCTGCACTAGATAACCGCCCACTAAACTTTGATGAATTTGAACGCTTGGCGCCACAAACTATTTATGTAAGTGCTACTCCGGCCGATTATGAGTTAGAAAAATCTGATGGAGTTGTAATAGAGCAGGTGATCCGTCCTACAGGATTATTGGATCCGGTTATTGAGGTTAGACCGGCCATTAACCAGGTAGATGATTTATTAGACGAGATTGATAAAACCATTAAAATGGGCGATCGTATATTGGTAACTACACTAACTAAACGTATGGCCGAGGAGTTAACCAAATACATGGATCGGTTAAATATTAAATGTAGGTACATCCACTCTGAAGTAAAAACCCTAGAACGTGTAGAAATATTACGTGGTTTGCGATTAGGAGAATTTGATGTTTTGGTGGGGATTAACTTACTTCGCGAGGGCTTAGATTTACCAGAGGTAAGTTTAGTAGCTATTCTTGATGCAGATAAAGAAGGGTTTTTACGATCAGATAGAGCATTGATTCAAACAATTGGTCGTGCAGCACGGAACGATAGGGGCAGGGTAATTATGTATGCCGATAACATGACAAAATCGATGGAAAGAACGATCGATGAAACCAATAGGCGTAGAGAGAAACAAGTCGCCTATAACGTAGAGCATGGTATTACCCCAAAAACGGTTGGTAAATCGCGAGAAGAAATTATTGAACAAAGTTCAGTGCTCGATTTCTCTGAGAGTGGTGCACGTAAAAAAGCATATGTAGAAATTGATGAGGTAAGCATGGCGGCCGACCCAATTGTACAATATATGACTAAGCCTGAAATGGAAAAAGCAATTGAAAAAACACGTAAAGACATGCAAAAAGCCGCTAAAGAAATGGACTTCCTTATGGCTGCCCGAATGCGGGATGAGATGTTTGCTTTAGAGAAAATATTTGAGGAGCGGTTTAAGAGATAGCAAGCGGCCTCATCGGATGAGCACCTTGCTTATCGTTTGCTCATCGGATGAGCGCACAAATTTAACTTGCTCATCCGATGAGCAGAGCACGATGTCCGGCCTCATCGGATGAGGGCAATAGCACGAATTTTAAAAAATTATCGCTAATTTTATTGTCACACACTTGAACATTATGCGCCTGCCTTTTTTAACCCTTGTATTCCTTGCTTTTTTAAGCAATCAAACAATAGCACAAGTAACTGTCCCCCTTGGTGGAAATACTTATGCTAGTCAAACAAAAAATACCTCCATTACTAAAAATGGGATTGAGAACTGGAGTGATCCAAACACCTCATTTAAAGTATATGTACGTTTTGCTAAACCAGGAAGCTTATCCATTACTTTAAATCAGCTCAGTAAAATTAATGGAGCGAGCGAGCTGAGTGTTGGTATTAACAATAAGGTAAAAAAAATTCTAATTAACGAGAAAGACGTCTCTTTGCCATTGGGCGATTGGATGATCAAGGATACTGGCTATGTAGCGATTGAAATAAAAGGAATAAAAAAATCTGGCACTTTATTTCCAGCAATTGGTAGCCTAATCTTATCGGGCTCTGCAGTTGATGCAAAAACAACTTTTGTAAAAGATAATGAAGGCAATTTCTTTTACTGGGGACGGAGAGGTCCATCTGTACATTTAAATTATCAATTACCCGAAAAAACAGATGTCCAATGGTTTTATAATGAAATTACGGTCCCAAAAGGAGAAGATGTACAAGGGTCTTACTTTATGGCAAATGGATTTGCCGAAGGGTATTTTGGAATACAGGTAAACTCGCCAACCGAAAGAAGAATTTTATTTTCGGTATGGAGCCCATTTCAAACCGATAATCCTAAAGAAATTCCAGAGAGCCATAAAATCAAATTGATGAAAAAAGGGAAAGAGGTGTATACTGGGGAGTTTGGGAATGAGGGCTCAGGTGGACAAAGCTATTTAAAATATAACTGGAAAGCAGGGCAGACCTATAGTTTTTTGTTGCAAGCTACACCATCAGACGATAACTACACTACTTATACAGCCTATTTTCTTGCTCCAGAAGAAGGGCAATGGAAGTTAATCGCGTCGTTTAAACGTCCGCAAACACAAACCTATTTAAAACGATTGCATTCTTTTTTAGAGAATTTTATTCCCGAATTTGGTGATCAAGCTAGAAAGGTATTATTTAAAAATCAGTGGGTTTGTGATACCAAGGGGGTGTGGACAGAAATTAATGCCGCACGGTTTACCACCGATAATACGGGCAATAAAGGGTATCGAATGGATTATGGTGGCGGATTAAACGGCAATTCATTTTACCTAAAAAATTGTGGTTTTTTTAGTGATTTCACTACGCCAAAAACTAATTTCAAACGAAAAATGAATGAAAAGAAACCGATAATTAACTTTAATTATCTTCCATAGCTGGCGCTCACTTTCCCTCATCCGATGAGCAAACAAAAATTAAAAGGCTCATCCGATGAGCAATGATATCTAAAAAATGCAAGGACAAAATAGAAAAGACATTTATCCTGGTTTAGAAGTTGGGATAATTTTAAAAAAGGATCAGCGTAACGGTAATATAACTTACGGAGTGGTGAAAGATTTGCTAACCTCCTCACTGTTTCATTCGAGAGGGATTAAGGTACGTTTAGAAGATGGCCAAGTTGGCAGAGTAGTCGAAATTCTTTAAAGCGCCCAAAACGCTTCACACCCCACGCCCTCCGCTCAACTTTGTAATGCAAATGCAATTATCTCGCAAAAAAGTAACAAAATTTTAAACTCCTCGTCTATATTTGCGTTTAATAATTAGAAAATAATGCTTTATTTAATAAAATTTATCTTCATTGCCGTTATAATTCTATGGGTTATTCGATTGTTAATTCGATTAATCTTTCCGGTAATGCTTAAAAATGTGGTTGGTAATATGCAGGAACAAGCTGCAAATGCTAGTCAACAACAACGTCCATCTAAACCCGAAGGTTCTATTTCTATAGATTATATGCCTAAAAAAGAGAAAAAAGGCAATGCCGATAAATTGGGAGATTTTGTAGATTACGAAGAAATAAAATAAGATATTTGTTTTTTAACAAAGTTTAACGATTTGTTATTCAAATAAATTCAATATTTGCCTTATTAAAATACACAAAAACTAAATTTATGACTAATTTGATACCTGTTCGTTTATTCTCTTTCTTAGTACTTTTTAGCCTAATAGGTTTAAGTTCTTGTAAAAATAAGGAAGAAGTACTTCCAGATGCTTCGTACATACGATTCATTAATGCTTCGCCAACATTGGGTACCTATAACATTTATTTAGATGATAAAATAGTTAATACTGTACCTATTCCTTTTGGTGGTACAGTGTCTTATAAGCCTTATATTTTTGGTAACCATACCGTTAAGTACACAACTGCTACAAATAGTGAGTCGATTTTAACCAAACAAATTACCTTAACGGGTAATCAAATTCATTCGGCATACTTAGTAGATAAAGATACCAAAATGGATTTACTATTGTTTATTGATGATGCAAGTGTAACTTCAACAACAAAAGCTTTCGTTAAATTTATTAATTTAAGTCCAGACGCTCCAGCACTTAGCCTCGACATTAAAGCAGGTGCAAACTTGGTTAAGGATAAAACATATAAACTTGGGAGTCCATTTATCCAAATTGACCCCAAAACCTATGATTTTGATATTAAAGATGCTAACGGCGTGGTAAAAACTACGTTAACAGGTGTCGAAATGGTTGCAGGACGCTATTATACGATAATCTCACGCGGCATGTTAACCCCAGGTACAACCGATCAATCCTTTAGCGCACAGAGTATAATTAACAATTAAGGTTCATAACTATTTTATGTTTTTGCTTGGCGCTTGGTGTTTAATACTTACGAAGTTTTTGAAAATCGTAAGTATATTCTCGTTCAATTTTCTATTTTTGGACTTACGTTTTATTTTAATTGAACCCTAATGAATAATTGGTTTAAACAAAATGGCACTCATTTAGCCATTATTGCTTTTTTCGTTGTAATCTGCTTCGTTTATTTTAGTCCTGTTTTGCAAGGTAAAAGACCTTCACAAAGTGATGTGATCCAGTCTAAAGCCATGCAAAAAGAAATCATGGAGTACAAAGAAAAAGATGGTAAAGGCCCTCTTTGGACAAATCAAATGTTCGGCGGAATGCCTTCTTATCAAATCTGGGTGCAATATTCGTATAATGCTGCAACGTATGGTATCGCCCTAATAACCAAAGCTTTCCCTAATCCTGTAGGCACTGTATTGCTTTTATTAATAGGAGGATACTTCTTATTCATTGTATTAAAAATTAATCCATGGCTGGCGGCCGCTGGGGCCATAGCCTTTGCGTTTACGACATATAATTTTGTACTCATTGCAACAGGCCATAGCAATAAAGCATTGGCCATTGGTTTTTTTGCCCCTATTCTGGCAAGTATCATCTTAACTATGCGAGGTAAATATATCCTCGGTGCAAGTTTAACAGCTTTATTTTTAGCGTTAGAAATTAGGTCTAACCATATTCAGATGACCTATTATTTATTTTTGGCTATTTTAATTTATATGGGTATTGAGCTCTATCAAGCCTATAAAAACAAAACGCTACCCACATTGGGTAAAGCAGTTGGCTTTTTAGCTGTTGCCGTACTGTTAAGTGTAATGGTAAACGCAAGCTTATTGTGGACTACCTCAGAATATGCGGCCGAAACCAATAGAGGAAAATCGAATTTAACCAATGCAGTAGGTAAAACCGAGGGCATGAGTAAAGAATATGCCTATGGTTGGAGCCAAGGTGTAGGCGAAACATTTAGTATATTAATTCCCGATTTATATGGCGGAATTACTAGTATTGATAAACTAGTTAAGCCCGAAAGTCATCTTTATAAGGCAGTTTCTGAAAACTTAACAGGAGGCGATCCTACTAATACCCAACAAGCTATAGGCTCATTAGCAGGACAATTTAATATGGTAGAATATTGGGGCGAAAAACCTAGCACACAAGGCGGCTATTATTTTGGTGCAATAATTTGCTTTTTGTTTGTATTCGGACTATTCATTGTACGCAGTCGCTTAAAATGGTGGATTTTATCCGTTACCGTTTTGTTCATTCTTCTTTCATTAGGAAAGAATTTCCCATTTGTTTCTGATCTATTTTTCGATTATTTCCCATTATACAATAAGTTTAGAGCCGTTGAGTCTATTTTGGCTGTTGTAGGATTAATGGTTCCAATACTAGCATTGTTAGCCATTAAAGAGGTGCAAGAAGGAAGTATCGATCAAAAAACCTTGGTTAAGAAATTATCGTGGTCTGCAGGCATAACAGGTGGTTTTGCATTAATTGTAGCTGTTTTACCAACCTTATTCTTTGATTTTAAAACAGAAAATCACCCCCAAATTGTACAAGCTTTAACCCAGGCCTTACAAAATAATGCAGGTATTGCACAGAAAATTACAAATGCATTGGTACAAGATCGTATAGATATTGCACGTGCTGATGCCTTGCGATCTTTCTTATTCATCGCTGTTGGCTTTGCCATTTTATGGGCATTTATCACCAAAAAAATGAGTATGCAATTGGCATATGGTTTATTGGGTTTAGCCGTGTTAATAGATATGTGGCAAGTAGATAAACGATATTTAAATAAAGACAACTTTAAAAGTAAATTAGAATTAGCCAATACATTTACACCGCGTGATGTAGATAATTTTATCTCAGCAGATAAGGATCCGAATTTTAGAGTATACGATCAATCTATTAATACATTTAGCGACGCAAGTACCACTTCATTTCATAAAACCATTGGAGGTTACCATGCGGCTAAGCTAAAACGTTTCGATGAACTAGTAAGCAATCAATTAACAACAAGTGTTAATCAAGACGTGCTAGATATGCTTAATGCCAAATATTTTATTACTCAAGATCGTGAAAACGGCTCTTATAAAATGTCTAGAAATGCTACAGCATTAGGAAATGTTTGGTTGGTTAAAGGAGTTCAATTTGCAAAAAATGCCGACGAAGAAATGAAAGCGATTAGCAGTTTCGATCCTAAACTGGAAGCTATTGTTGATGTGCAGTATAAAAATTTAATAGATACAACACGTTTAGGGGCTGATCCTACTGCGTTTATTAAAATGGAGAAATATCACCCCGATCATATCGAATATTCGTACAGCGCACCAAGAGATGTAATTGCAGTTTTCTCTGAGATCTATTACGATAAGGGATGGAATATGTATATCGATGGCGAGCAAAAACCATATTTCAGGGCCGATTATATTCTTAGGGCAGCGCAATTAACTGCGGGTAATCATAAAGTAGAATTTAAGTTCGAACCAAAATCGTATTATACAGGCGAGAAAATTTCGTTGGCAGGCTCTGTGCTTTTGATTGCATTTTTAGGGCTGGGATTTTATACCGATAGGAAAAAAGTCTAATCTCTTGCTCATCGGATGAGGGTTTTAAATTTAGCCCTCATCCGATGAGGGTAAAGATGACGAGTTTAATAACAATCTCTTAACACATTGCTAATCTAGGAGTTCCAATTTTGTTTTCGTAAATAAGTCACATCGAAAGCGTTTCGTTATGAGCGCTCATCGGATGAGGCTAATAAAATGAACCAAAATGCCTGAACTCCTTTTTATAGCCTGCGTTATTGCGATTATCGCGTTTTTCTTTAGTCCGTATGAGTTGAAAATGCATGAAGGAGAAGACGATCAATGGGAAAAAGAGAACTAGATGCGGTTGTTATTTCCGATGTTCATTTAGGGACCTATGGCTGCCATGCAAAAGAATTACTAAAATACCTCAAAAGTATTAACCCTAAAGTAATTATCTTAAACGGGGATATTATTGATATTTGGCAGTTTAGCAAAAACTATTGGCCTGAAACACACATGAAAATACTTCGTAAGCTGATGAAGTTTATGGTAGAGGGTACAACAGTTTACTACTTAACAGGAAATCACGACGAAATGCTACGCAAATTTTCTGATATGCACTTAGCTTGCTTTCACCTGCAAGATAAACTGGTATTGGAACTAGACGGGAGAAAGGCCTGGTTTTTTCATGGCGATGTTTTTGATGTTACCATGCAACATTCGAAATGGTTAGCTAAACTGGGCGCCATAGGATACGATAGTTTGATCTTGCTTAACAGTTGTGTAAATTGGTTTTTAACCAAGATGGGAAAGCAAAAAATGAGCTTCTCGCAAAAAATTAAAGGAAAATTTAAGGACGCAGTTAAATTCATTAACGGCTTTGAACAAACTGCCGCCGAACTTGCCGTAGAGAAAGGTTACGATTATGTAATCTGTGGGCATATTCATCATGCCGAAAAGAGAGAAATCGTAACCGAAAAAGGTAAGGTAACCTATTTAAATAGTGGAGATTGGGTAGAGAGCTTAACCGCACTAGAATACGCTCATCAGCATTGGAAAATATTTCGGTATGAGGCTAAACATTTCAACGAAGATTTAGTAGAGGAAGGCATATTATCAGATGGAGATGATTTGCGGCATAAGCTAGATGTTAACCTATTACTGCAAAAAATAAAATTAGATATTGGTTAAGGCCACAGAAATGTAGATATTCGAAAAATGAAGATACTTTACGCCATACAAGGAACTGGTAACGGGCATATTAGTAGGGCAAGAGAAATTGTACCGTTGTTACAAGCCTATGGCGATCTCGATATTCTCGTATCTGGCACGCAGGCCGATGTAAAGTTAACTCAGGAGATAAAGTACCAGCTACATGGCTTTAGTTTTATTTTTGGTAAAAATGGAGGTGTAGATCACCTTAAAACCTGGAAGAACATGAACTTATTCAGGTTCAAAAAAGACATGGACTTTCTTCCCTTACAAGAATATAATCTAATCATTAACGATTTTGAGCCGGTTACTGCATGGGCGTGTAAAAATCAAAAAATTGAAAGTGTTTCATTAAGTCATCAAGCTTCTTTTAAATCAAAGAAAGTTCCACGGCCAAATTCTATCGATTGGGGAAAGTTAATTTTAAGCCATTATGCGCCTACTACCCATCATGTAGGTTTTCATTTCGAACGGTACGACGATTATATTTATACCCCAGTAATTAGGAGCGAAATAAGAGCCTTAAATGTTACTAATCTTGGTCATTACACCGTATATCTTCCTGCAATTTCAGATCAAAATCTAGTTAAGTTATTACAACAGGTTCCAGGTGTACGATGGGAGGTTTTTTCAAAACATACACAACAAACCTATTCTGTAGGTAATGTATTTGTACAGCCCATCAATAACGAAAAATTTAATGCCAGTTTGGCGAGCTGTGAAGGCTTGTTTACCGGTGGCGGATTTGAGGGGCCAGCTGAAGCGTTGTTCTTAGGGAAGAAATTATTAATTGCTCCGATGAAATTTCAATACGAGCAACAATGTAATGCCTATGCTTTAAAACAATTTGGCATTCCAATTATTTGGGCCAGTACCACCAATTGGTTACCTATTATTAAACAGTTCGTTAACGAACCACAATTACATCAGTTTAACTTTCCGGACCAAACCGCCGAAATTGTGGAAAAGGTAGTGAGAGATTTTGCGAGATAATTTTCTTTACTTTGCTTAATCCAATATATGATTAATCAGTTTCGAAGTTTAAGCCCCATCAACCTCGTGCTACTCGTAGCCTTTACTTTTTTTATGCGGTTGGCAATATTTATTAATTTGCCCGAAAGATTTGATTTTGAATTTTTGGAGCCTTACGCCAAATTATTGGTTCAGATCCCTTCAGCTAGTTCATTTTCGCCACTCATTAACGTTTTTTTTGCTGCCGTATTAGTTATTATTCAAGCTATACTGTTCAACACCGTTATTAATAAGCATAGTTTATTAAGTAAGCCAACCTATTTGCCGGCGCTATTATATATTACCGGTTCAAGTTTATTCTTGCAATTTTTAATTATCAGTCCGCCATTAATCTGTAATTTTATACTGATATGGATTATGGACAAATTCCTGAAAATAGGGAAGTCGCCCAATGCCATTATGATGATGTTCGATGTGGGGATGCTCATTGCACTTGGTACTTTAATTTACTTTCCGTTTATTGTGTTGTTGATAATGCTTTGGCTAAGTTTGTTGTTATATCGTTCGTTTAATTGGAGAGAATGGGTTTCGGGACTTATCGGATTTTTAACTATTTTCTTTTTCCTAGCCGTTTTTTATTATTGGAACGATAATATTAATCAGTTCCTCCAAATTTGGAAACCACTGATTAATAAATTTCCATCGGTATTAAAAATAAACTATAACGATTACGTTGTACTTTTGCCTGTTGCTGTAATTATTGTTTTAGCGGCATTACAGCTTCGTGAAAACTTCTTTAGGAGCTTTATCAGTACCAGAAAGGCATTCCAGATGCTTTTTTTTATGTTTATTGTTGCCATTATTAGCTTCTATACAAAACCCGATTTTAGAGTTTACCATTTCTTACTTAGTGTTCCGCCCGGAGCAGTACTTTTAGCCTACTATTTTTCCAATGCAAAAAAGAGATGGTTTTATGAATCTTTGTTTGCTGTATTGGTTATCAGTATACAATATTTTCTTTTTGTTTAATGATTTCTCTTTTCTTTTTGTCTTGATACAAAAAGAAACAATCTTGGAGCGTAGCGGAAAGCATGAATACCGATAAAACAATAAACGTTAATGAATAACATCAAGGCTCAAAATCTTAAGTATCGTAATAATACGTCAATTGTTTTATACCGCAGGCCAAGCCGTTCGGCTGAAGAAGCCTCACTCCTGCGCCCTGCTTATTTTTTGATAAAAACGAAATGTCTCAAGAAACAATTAACTATTATTCCTCCTTAAGATTTAAGGCCATCAAACTAGGCGCATAACCCACCGTGAGTGCAGAGTCACAAAAGAGCTATCCATATACTATGAACTATGGGTTATGCATCCAATGGAATGGCCTCAGCGGATTCGCGTTAAGAAAATCAATGAGAAGAGCCGAAAGAAATAAAAGCTGTTTGAGCGCAGCGAGTTCTTTTATTTCCGGCTCTGAACTTTGATTTTTAGTGAATGTGGTGCAGCCTTGGATTTTTTGTTACTTTTTCATCCAAAGGAAAAAGTAAATGGACCCTTTAACCTTTTTTAACAATTTTAGCACTTAAAACTAGCTAAAGATTAATAGATTTGTGCCACGAATAGGATTAATGCATAATCTAGTAATCGATATAGGAAATACAAATAGCAAGTTTGCTGTGTTTAACACGAAAGAGTTGGTGCATTATCAGCGGGTAGAAACTTTAGCGGTAAATAACTTAAAAGAAGTTATAACTACCTATCAAGTACAAAATTTTACCATTTCGAGTGTAAATACAGCGGTTGATGAATTGGTTGATTTTTTAAAGGAGAAACTTAATTATTTCCCTTTTTCAACTAAGATAAATGCTGGAATAGTAAATAATTATCAAACACTTGATACCTTAGGATTAGATAGGTGGGCAAAAGTGATTGCTGTAAAGCAACTGCATGCCAACAGAAATTGCTTAATTATAGATGCAGGTACCTGTATAACATACGATGTTTTAACCGATAAAAGTGAATATTCTGGAGGCAGTATAAGCTTAGGAATACAGATGAGGTTCGAAGCTTTACATCATTTTACAGGGAAATTGCCGTTAGTTGAGTGGGATCAGGCGCTACCTATCCCGGCAGGAACGACCACTGAGAACGCGATAAAAAATGGCGTTTTACAGGGTATAGTGAATGAAATTGAAGGTTTTATCACCTCAGAAAATGCGAAGAATAAAGACCTCTTGATACTAATTACAGGGGGTGATGCCAATTTTTTGATGGAGCAATTAAAAAATAGCATCTTTGCAAGCCAAATTACGTATGATCCGTATTTGGTTTTAAAAGGATTAAATGAAGTTATTACATTATAATATGTACCAAAAAATAAAATACACACTTGCGGCATTGTTGTTAATAGTTAGCGTTGCAGTAAATGCACAAATTACGGTTCAATCGCCCTATTCTAAATTCGGGGTAGGTAACATCAAAGGCACCTTACTTCCACAGCTAAGAGCAATGGGTGGCATTTCTACCGCGGTTTCTAAAAATGCTTTCTTTAACAATATCAACATGCAGAATCCTGCGAGTTATGCTAACATTAACTCAACTACGCTAGATATTGGTATGAGTGGTAGCTTTAACGAATTAAGGAACACTAGCCTGAGTGAAAAGAGTTTCAATGCTACATTAAGTCATGTTGCACTTGGCTTTAACCTTACTCGTAAATCGGGCATTAGTTTCGGTATTTTACCCTATTCAGAGCTTGGCTATAACTTTAAAAGTACTAGTAAAATTGGCACAAAAGATGTAGATTATCTTTACACTGGCGAGGGAGGTTTAACGAAGGCTTATATGGGTTATGGTATTGGCTTAGGCGATCATTTACGTGTGGGTGCAAATCTTGAATACCTATTTGGTAACCTTTCCGAAAGCAGATCAACTCAATTCGTGGCAGATCCAACAGCAATTAGTTCTCGGATACAAGATAGAAATAGTATAGGAGGGGTAAGTTATTCGTATGGGGCACAGTACGACATCAGGATAGATGGAAAAACCTCTCTTGTATTGGGCTATTCAGGTTCTTCCCCCTCGAAAATAAATTCGAAGAGAAGCAATTATGTTACGCAGTATACAGTAGATATGACAGGAGTAGAAAGCCCGGCAATGGATACTTTATTTTTAACAGAAAATAGTAAAACCAATTTGAAGTTACCTTTAATACACAATTTTGGGATTTCGCTTCAAAAAAATGATAAATGGTTAATTGGCGTCGATTATAGAATGGGGTCTTGGTCTAATTTAAGTATCGATAATGTAAACCAAAACTTACAAGATACTTATGGTTTTTCGGTGGGTGGGCAATTCATACCCGATTTTAGTTCCATCAATAATTACTTTAAAAGAGTAGAATATCGCTTAGGTTTCAATTACGATAAAACCTATATCCAAATGAATAACCAAGATGTGAAGCAAATGGCCATCACTATGGGCCTTGGTCTTCCTATGGGTAACGCTAGAAGCGTGTTTTATAAAGCTAATTTGGCGGCCGAGTTGGGGCAACGTGGCTCCATTACCAATGGGATGCTGCAAGAAAGGTATATTAATTTTCATCTAGGTTTTACGCTCAACGATACATCTTGGTTCCGCAGATTTAAATTTGATTAATGTTTAAGATTTTATCTTTTTTGGCTGTAGTGATGATTTTCTTTAGCTCCTGTGGCGAAGATGATCTTAAGAATGCAGCAGCCATTTCTTCAAAAAAATTAACCTTAACCAAAGATCGATCTTATGGTGTTGAGGTTATTTATAGCGATTCGGCTCTTGTTAAAGCAAAAGGTTATGCGCCAATTTACGATAAGGTAACCCCCCCTCAAGGCACAAAATACAATGAAATGCCAGAAGGGGTAAAGATTGAATTTTTTGACCCCTACTTGCAGGTAACTGGAAATATTACTTCAAAATACGCAATTAATAACGAAACCGATCAGATTACCATTTTTCGAAAAAATGTAGTTGTAATAAATGACCAGATGACCTTCACTACCGAAGAATTAACTTGGGATGAAAAGAAGCGGTTGTTTTACTCGCCCAATGGCACGGTGGTTTCTAAGGATGGGACGGTATTTACAGGAGCGCAATTTTCAGCACCTCAAGATTTTAGTACCTATACAATTGTAAAAGGGGCCGGAGAAACCTATGTTAAAGGAGATATAAATCCGTAGTTGATTGGCAAGTGCTTGGCGTTTGGTGTAAAGCGGTTGATTTAAACATCCAAAACGCTTATCGCAGAACACTTTACGCCTAACCCTAATCTATTTTTTATTATTGTTTTCAAATTACCTGCAAATTAGTATCTTGCGCCCTCTTAAAAAAAAATTAAAAAGTATAAATAATATGGGATTAATGACATTTTTGCGCAACCGAGCTGGCTACGTATTAGTTGGAGCGATTGCTTTTGCAATTATTGCATTTATAGTTGGTGATTTAATTGGTACAGGCAAGCCCTTTTGGGAAGCATCGCAACGCGTAGTTGGAACCATTGATGGTGAAGATGTAAGCATTGATCAATTTACACCTAAAGTTGATCAAAGTCTTGAGCAATTTAAACAACAGTACGGTGGTACGGTAAATCCACAAATGCAAGCGATGGCAGTTGATAACGCATGGCAAGCTGAAGTGGCTAATGTTCTTTTAAGTAAAGAATATGCACGTTTAGGATTAGCAGTTTCTGGGGTCGAATTATTTGATCTAGTGCAAGGCAAAAATCCAAGCCCGTTAATTCTGCAATATTTCGGTAATCCACAAACAGGTCAGTTTGATCGTGCAGGCGTAATAAGCTCGCTAAAGGCACAATCAAAAGATCCTAAGCTAAAAGAACAATGGGATCTTTTAGAAGCTGAGATTGAAAAACAAGCCTTACAACAAAAATATGCTAATTTGGTGCGTAATTCAATTTACGTAACTTCTTTAGAGGCGAACGACGAATATATCAACCGTAATAAATTAGCAAATTTCAAATATGTTAGCTTAAATTACAGTTCTATTTTAGATGCAACGATTAAACTAACGGATGCCGATTATCAAGCATACTATGATGAGCGTAAGGCGGTGTTTAGAAATCCTACTGAAACACGTAGCATAGAATTCGTTAATTTTAGTATTCAACCAACAGCAGCAGATTCTGCAGCAGTTAAAGCACAGGTAGCAAAACTGGCGACCGATTTTAAAGTAACTCCTAACGATTCATTATTTGCTGCAAATAATTCAGATGTTAAAATCCCATTTACCTATATTTCTAAAGGTAAATTAGATCCAGCAGTAGATTCTGTAATTTTCAATTATCCAGCGGGTAGCTATTACGGTCCAGTATTCTCAAGTAATTCTTATAAATTAATTAAAGTAGTTGACACTCGTTTCTCGCCAGATTCAGTAAAAGCTAGACATATCTTAATCGATCCAAATAAAATTGGTGGTGAGGCAAATGCATTTAAACTTGCCGATTCATTGAAGAATTTAGCGCTAAAAGGTGGTGATTTTAGCGAATTAGCTAAAAGATACAGTGTAGATGGCTCTAAAGATACCGGTGGCGATTTAGGAACGTTTGCACGTGGTGCTATGGTGCCAGAATTTGAAGAAGCTTCATTTAATGGCAAACCTGGCGACTATAAAGTGGTTAAATCGCAATTTGGTATTCATTTACTTAATATTCAAAAGCAAATAGGGTCTTCTAAAGTTGCAAAGTTAGCGTATATTGAAAAAACATTATCTCCAAGCTCGAAAACCAGAGATGCTGCCTATAGAAAAGCAACAGCTTTCTTAAACGAGGTAAAAGCCAATAACTTTAGCGATCTAGCTAAAAAGAATGGTTATGTAGTTAGTGTGGCAGATAAAGTAGCGCCTTCTCAAGGATATGCTCCAGGTTTAGATAATCCACGCCAGTTAATTAGAGCTGCCTATGATGCCGATAAAGGTGAAGTGCTTTCTGAAGTATTTACTATGGATAATGGCTTTGTGGTTGCACATTTAACTAACATACAGCCTAAAGGGCAATTAGCGTTAGCTGATGTTAAACCTCAGATCGAATCTGCAGTAAGAACGATGAAGAAAGGTAAAATGTTAACTGAAAAATTGAACAAGGCATTAGCTGGTTCAACTAGTATTGATCAAGTTGCTCAAAAACTTGGACAACCAGTTACACCACTTCAGAACATTGTATTTGCTAATCCGGTTATTCCTGGAGTAGCTCAAGAAAACAAATTAGTAGGAGCAGTATTTGGTTCTTCAGTTGGGAAATTATCTAAGGCCATAGAAGGCGGTGCTGGGGTATATGCTTTCGTGGTTGATGGTTTTGCAAATCCTGCACCTTTAGCGAATACATTTAAGCAAAAGCAAAGCATGATAGATGGTATTGCTCAGCGTTCACTAGGATCAGCATTCCAAGCTTTGCAAGATAAAGCAGAAATAAAAGATAATAGAGTTAAGTTCTATTAACAAATAATCGTCATCGGATTGACGACAAATAATTTTTAAAGGCAATGAGAAATCATTGCCTTTTTTGTGACTTAGGTAGTCGTTAAATTAATGTAACTTTGAAGAAGAAAGTTTTATCAAAGCTGGGTCATTAACTGATCATCTTTCTTTATTCTCAGATGTTAGCAATAATTTTGACAATAAAGAATGGACTTGGTAGTTAACAAGTAATAAATAACAAATGGAAATTCAAGAAAATATCATCAATAAAGTGGCAAACAGTGGTTTAGTTACCTTAAACCTTGAAGACTATTTTCATATGGGCGAACGGGTAGTGTATGATATTAAAGACAATCTATTTCACGGCTTAATTTTAAAAGAGCAAGATTTTAGAGCGTTTATTAAAGAACACGATTGGTCGCAATATCAAGATAAAAATATAGCTATTATTTGCAGTGCAGATGCCATTGTGCCTACTTGGGCATATATGTTACTAGCAAATAAGATGAAACCCTATGCTAACGAAGTGGTGTTTGGCGAGCTAGAGGTCTTAGAAGCCGTACTTTTTACCAAAGCATTGGCTAAGATAGATATGAATAACTTTGCTGGCGCACGAGTGGTAGTTAAGGGCTGTGCTGATATTGCTGTGCCTGTTTCAGCTTACGTAGAAATCACAGCTTTGCTTACACCAGTTGCAAAAAGCATTATGTATGGCGAACCCTGCTCAACAGTTCCAATTTTTAAGAGGAAAGATTAATTGGACTCCTTTTTGCATACCTCTCCTTATGAAATCACAAATGATTGCACTAGTTCTGAGTTTGGTTAGCTTAGCTAGTTTTGCACAAGAATTGCCCTTAAAAAAGGAACCCATCTTTAAAGAAGGAGAGGTTTTAAAGTATAAATTAAAATACGGATTTATCACTGCAGCTGAAGCTACAATTAAAGTGATGGAGTCTGATTTAAAATTCGACAATAAACCAACCTATAAACTGGTGGTTGATGCGCAAACTTCGGGTACTTTCGATATTTTTTATAAAATCAGAGATCATTACGATTCATATATCGATAAAACAGACCTCACGCCCTACTTTTATCAAGAAAATATAAGAGAAGCAAGCTACCGCCGACAAGATAAGGCTAGATTTTATCAAGACACCAAAAAGGTGGTCGCAAATAGGGGTACATTTAACACGCCAACCACACAAACGTTCGATTTGGTATCGGCATATTATTTTTCGAGAAGCTTAGATATTTCTAAATTAAAGGTTGGAGATAAGTTTAAGCTTAATTATTTTTTGGGTGATGAAATCTCTGCCTTAGAAATCCAATATGTAGGAAAGGAAATGGTGAAGAGTAAATTGGGGAATCTAAGCTGCCTTAAATTTAGTCCATCGATAAAACCTGGTCGCATCTTTAAAAAGGATAGCAAATTATACCTTTGGATTACCGACGATGGAAATCGGGTACCAGTAAAGGCCGAAGTAGAAATATTAGTAGGCTCAGTAACGATGGAGATAAAATCTGCAGAGGGGTTAAAATACCCGATAGGGAAGGGGTAAAGTGGTACTACTATATACTGAGATTAGGTAATTCCCTTCCAAACCCTTAATTTTGTAACGAATTAACCGCTTTACGCCAAACACTCAACGCAAGCCCCCTGTTAAATGATCGAAGTTCAAAATACACTCGTACACGAAGAAGTAATTAGCGAAAGCTTTGTTTGCAACTTAAACAAGTGTAAAGGCATTTGTTGCGTGGAGGGCGATGCAGGTGCGCCACTTGATGTAGCAGAAACGGCAATATTAGCCGATATTTATCCTAAAATAAAACATCTACTTGCTCCAAAAGGGATAAAAGCAATTGAAGAACAAGGCACATCAGTTATTGATGCAGATGGCGATTTAACAACTCCATGCGTAGATGGGCATAAAGAATGTGCGTATGTAACCTTCGAAAACGGCATCACTAAATGTGCTATCGAAAAGGCCTACGAGCAGGGCTTAGTAGATTGGAAGAAGCCTATTTCTTGTCATCTTTACCCAATTCGAATAACCAAATATCCTGAATTCGATGTCTTAAATTACGATCGTTGGCATATTTGTAGCGATGCATGTACGTTTGGAAGAGAGCTAAAAGTACCCGTTTATCAATTTTTAAAAGAGCCGCTTATCCGAAAATATGGGTTAGAGTGGTATACGGAATTAGAAAATTCGGTTGCTGAAAAATAATTTATCCTTGTAATATTAATATATAATATTAATTTTGCAAGGATGATTGTTCGTAAAACAGGAAAGGAAATTACCGAATTGTTGCTTGAGTTCTCTGCTGTGGCGGTTTTAGGCCCTCGGCAGGTAGGTAAAACAACTTTAGCTCAAGACATTGCTTTTTCTTTAGAAACCCCATATGTTTACCTCGATTTAGAAAGTCCAATAGATTGCGCAAAATTAGCTGAACCAGAAGCTTATTTCGAAATACACAAAGGGAAGCTCATTATATTGGATGAAATTCAACGTGTTCCTGAGCTTTTTGCCATTCTCAGAGGAGTGATAGATCGAAGAAGAAGAGAAGGGTATAGAACGGGTCAATTTTTAATATTGGGATCTGCGTCACTCAAACTCCTTAAACAATCTTCTGAAACATTGGCTGGGCGAATTGCTTATATCGAATTGTGTGGTTTAACGGCCACCGAGATTGAGTCTGCACAGCAAGATACGCTTTGGCTGAGAGGTGGCTTTCCAGATAGTTTTTTAGCAAGAACTGATGCGGCAAGTTTAAGATGGAGATTAAATTTTATCATTACCTATCTGGAAAGAGATGTTCCTCAGTTCGGACCTCGTATACCTGCGGTTATGCTACGAAGATTATGGACAATGTTAGCCCATCAACAGGGTGCACAGCTTAATAGTGTACAAATAGGGGCTAGCTTGGGAGCTTCTTCACCTACGGTTAAACGATATATCGAATTATTAGAAGATTTATTGCTGATCCGTACACTAAAACCATGGCATGGTAATGTAGGCAAAAGACTTGTAAAATCGCCAAAAGTTTACATCCGTGATAGTGGTATTGTACATGCTTTACTTAACTTAAAAACTTTCGACGATCTACTAAGTCACCCTGTTATTGGTGCAAGTTGGGAAGGTTTTGTAATAGAAAATTTATTATCTGTGTTGCCTACGGGAATAACACCATGGTTTTATCGAACGGCTGCAGGAGCAGAAATCGATCTTGTGCTAGAAGATGGGCAGAAAAATAGGTATGCTATCGAAATAAAACGTGCCATGGCACCAACTGTTTCAAAAGGCTTTTATTTAGGTTCGGATGATATAAAAGCAAATAAGCGATTTATTGTGTACCCTGGAAACAACTCATTTCCTACTTCGAATGGTACAATAGTCGTTTCTTTAACACAGATGATGAAGATTATTAAAGAAATGAATTAACTAATATTTGTTTAATTTTGCTAATGCAATGAAGATACAAGAAACGGCATTGAAGGACTGCTTAATTATAGAACCTAAAATTTTTGAAGATGCAAGAGGCTATTTTTTTGAAAGCTTTAATGAAAAAACATTTGAAGATAAAACAGGTCTATCAGGTAAATTTGTGCAAGATAACCAATCGTTTTCCTCTTATGGGGTAATAAGGGGTTTACACGCGCAAACCGGAGAATATGCTCAGGCAAAGCTCGTTCGCGTTCTTAAAGGCGAGGTGTTAGATGTAGCGGTTGATATGAGACTAAATTCTCCAACTTTCGGGCAACATATTGCTGTAAAGTTAAGCGAAGAAAACAAACTACAATTGTATGTGCCTCGAGGTTTTTTACATGGCTTCGCGGTATTAAGTGAAACGGCCGAGTTCTTTTATAAATGCGACAATTTTTATCATAAAGAAGCGGAAATTGGTGTAATGTATAACGATTTATCGTTAGCTATCGATTGGCAAATTCCAATAAACCAACAATTGGTTTCCGATAAAGATTTACTATTAAACGCTTTTTCATCTATCACTAATGGTTAAAATAATTGTTATTGGTGCGGGGGGGCAGCTAGGACAGTGCTTAAAAACTGTAGCATTGCATAGAGGTATAATCGATATTATTTTCCCCGCAGAGCAGGAAGCTAATATTTTAAATCTAACAGATTTAACCCAACTTTTTAAAAAGGAAAAGCCAAGCTACATTATTAATTGCGCCGCTTATACAGCTGTTGATAAAGCCGAGGATGAAGTTGATTTGGCAAAAGCGATTAACGAAACAGGAGCCGAAAATTTGGCCAATGCTTGTAAACAGATTGGCGCTACGCTAATTCACATCTCTACCGATTTTATTTTTGAAGGTAATACCATTAAGTTATTAAAAGAAGAAGATTTAGCGGAACCTATAAATGTGTACGGACAAACCAAGCTAGCCGGAGAAATAGCTATTGCGAAGTTGCTGGCATCGCACATCATTATACGTACCAGTTGGTTGTATTCTGAATATGGAAACAATTTTGTAAAAACTATGCTTAAGTTGGGTGTCGAAAGGGATGAACTTGGCGTTATTGCCGATCAGGTGGGTACACCAACGTATGCTATTGATTTGGCGAACGTTATTTTCGATATTATCGGATCACGTTCACAAGCATTCGGTACCTATCATTATAGCAACGAAGGTGTAACTTCGTGGTACGATTTTGCTACGGCTATTTTTCAACTGAGTGAAACTTCTGTAAAGGTAAATCCTATTCCAGGTTCAGCCTATCCAACAAAAGCAAAAAGGCCTGCATTTTCGGTAATGGATAAAAGCAAAATAAAAAGTACTTTTAACTTAACTATTCCATATTGGCGAGATAGTTTAGCAAAATGTATTACGCAAATAGAACATATACTCAAATCTAAATAATGAAAGGTATTATATTAGCTGGCGGCAGCGGCACACGTTTACATCCTTTAACTTTAGCATGCAGTAAACAAATGATGCCGGTTTACGATAAGCCGATGATTTACTATCCGCTATCTACACTGATGCTTGCCGGAATTAAAGAGGTTTTAATTATTTCTACCCCTCACGATTTGCCAAATTTCGAGAAATTGTTGGGAGATGGGAGTACCATTGGCTGTAAATTTTCGTATGCAGTACAGCACGAACCAAACGGATTAGCACAAGCATTTGTTATTGGAGCCAATTTTATTGGCGATGATAAAGTGGCTTTAGTTTTAGGCGATAATATTTTTCATGGTGATGGCATGGCTAGGTTATTACAAACCTGTTCAGATCCAGATGGGGGGGTTGTTTTTGCCTATCAGGTTTCAGATCCTGAACGCTACGGGGTAGTGGAATTTGATGATGCTAAAAATGCGATTTCTATTGAAGAGAAACCCTTGCATCCGAAATCAGACTACGCTGTTCCGGGTTTATATTTTTACGATAATTCGGTAGTCGAAATTGCTAAGAATATTAAACCCTCGCCACGTGGCGAGTATGAAATTACCGATGTAAATAAAGTGTATTTAGAACAAGGCAAGCTCAAAGTTGGTGTGCTTAGTCGTGGTACAGCATGGCTAGATACAGGTACTTTTACCTCTTTAATGCAAGCTGGGCAATTTGTGCAAATTATAGAGGAGCGTCAAGGCTTAAAAATTGGCTGTATCGAAGAAATAGCTTACCGCATGGGTTTTATTAGCGCCGAACAATTAAAAGCAATTGCAGCTCCGCTTGTTAAAAGTGGATATGGCGAGTATTTATTAAGGATGGTGAAGTAAGGAAAAGGATACTATTACCTTTTTGTTACCGTTAACTTATTAACTGAAAGTTGAGGTGAACAAATATTGCTTATCTTTGTTCTTCATTAAATACACCTGTTTTAATAAATAATTTACCTTTTGATAAAATATTTGCCGATTTCTTTAAGAGTATCTTTTGCTTTCATTTTATGCGCTTGTTTAGCTACACCCAGTTCTGCGCAATACAATTTTTATAAGTATAGTTTTGGTGTAGGTACAGGTATCACCCTACCTTTTGCCGATACCGACCAATTAATTAAATTATCTTTTGCCAATCATATCTCAACTAATTATTATTTTACCCCGTATATAAGCGCAGGTGTTGAGGCCCAATTTGGAGAAATGGCAGGAGGTATAAAAGGGCAAGGCAATTTTAGCAACACGTTCATGTTAATAAATTGGAATGCAAAAATGCACTTGGGACAGTTTTATGATCGGTTTGACCGATTAAATAGCCTTTATTGGCTTGCAAGGGGGTTATATGCCGGTGCAGGGGTTGGCTTTATTCGCAATAACGTAACTGCCTTCAACTACAATGGTGTCGATATCTCTGGGGTTAATCATGGCATCCTGTTTCCTTTTAATGTTGGGTTAAATTTATATCTTCCAGATTTTTACGAACGCGATCGCTGGGAATTTAATTTTAATATGCAATTTGTGATCCCATTAGAAGATAAGCTCGATGGAAATATTAATCCGAACAGTAATTTTAACGACGTTTACAATTATTTTTCGGTGGGTGTTCGCTATAAGTTTGGTACATTGGGCTTAGATAAAAGAAAAGGCAGAATTAAATAATCTTTAACAAATTTTATTCTGTAGTTTTGAGTATAAAACACTACCATATTACCAAACCATGAAAGTTGCCCTTATTACTGGAGTTACAGGCCAAGATGGAGCCTATTTAGCTGAGTTTTTGTTAAAAAAAGGATATTTTGTACATGGCATAAAACGCCGTTCTTCTTTGTTTAACACAGATAGGATTGATCATTTATATCAAGATCAACACGATCAGAAGATAAACTTTAAACTCCATTATGGTGATTTAACCGATTCAACAAACTTGATTCGGATTATTCAAGAGACCCAGCCCGACGAGATTTATAATTTAGCCGCAATGAGTCATGTACAGGTAAGTTTCGAGATGCCAGAGTATACTGCAAATGCCGATGGAATAGGGACTTTACGCTTATTAGAAGCGGTAAGAATTTTAGGCCTACAGAAAAAAACAAAAATATATCAAGCTTCCACTTCCGAATTGTATGGTTTAGTACAAGCAGTACCACAAAGTGAAACTACACCTTTTTATCCACGCTCTCCATATGCTGTAGCTAAAATTTATGGCTATTGGATTACAGTTAACTATCGCGAGGCATATGGAATGTTTGCCTGCAATGGTATTTTATTTAATCACGAAAGTCCACTAAGAGGCGAAACATTTGTAACGCGTAAAATTACCCGTGCTGCGGCCAAAATTGCACTCGGTTTGCAGAATTGTTTATACTTGGGTAATCTTTCGGCACAACGCGATTGGGGCCATGCAAAAGATTATATCGAAGCCATGTGGTTAATTTTGCAGCAAGAAAAAGCAGAGGATTTTGTAATTGCAACTGGAGTTACCACTACCGTACGTGATTTTGTAAAAATGGCCTTTGCCGAATTAGGTATTACAATCGAATTTTCGGGAAAAGACGAGAACGAAAAAGGCGTAATTATTGATGTGGATGCTGAAATAGTTGAGCGTTTCGGATTAAGTGGCGAGCACTTAAAACTAGGTTCGACCGTTGTAAAGGTAGATCCTAAATATTTTAGACCAACAGAGGTCGATTTATTACTAGGTGATCCTACGAAATCGAAAACCCAATTGGGTTGGGAACCTAAATACGACTTGCCAGCGCTGGTTAAAGACATGGTTTTATCTGATTTAAACTTGATGAAAAAAGACGAGTACTTAAAGGATGGGGGTTATAAAACGCTGAATTACTTCGAGTAAGCTTTCCATACAACTTATTTGAGTGTTATTTTAATCTTACTTACTAACATCAAAATCTGTAAAAATAATGCAGAATCGCACATAAGGTGTCATATGCTTTAGTTTAGTGTGAATAACTAATTTCGTTTTTAGGTTTAAAGTTTTGGTTAATTCTATATTAATTCCTTATTTTTCTGAAACCATAAACAACCTAAACCAAACTACTATGAATGCCAGAGCTTGCACCTGTAAACATTGCGGTAACGATCACCTGTATTTTCAAATGCCAACCAGTTTAATTTTCAAGGTTATAGACATCAATATCTATTGGTGCCATAAATGCGAATCGAAAAATTATTTTTGGGGCTGGGGCTTTACTAAAGCGTATTAGTTAACGAAAACTTTCGTTCTTAAGCAGTCCGCTTTCTACTAAGCGAGTAAAAAATCTATTTGTTGGCACTTGCTTCAGTGCGTCTAAATGTTTTACATGATGAATATCAGTACCTATAAAATCAATCATATCTTTTTCGATCAGTTTCTCGGCTATTGATCTAATGTTTTTACCATAGTGATCTGTTAAAGAAAGGGCATTTACTTGCAACTCTACACCCATTTCTTTAATCCTTGTGTAATAGTTAAACTGTTTGTGAAAAAACAAATAGCGCTCGGGATGCGCTAAAATTATTTGATATCCTTTTATTCCTAAATCAAAAATCTGTTCTTCTAAGTCGTGCGGTCTAGCGATCTGACTAAATTCGATTAATAAACGATTACCAGGCATCGGCAATACAGCCCCAGTACCTACCTGATTTTGAAATTGTTCATCTAGATAATATTCTGATGATAAATTTAATTCAATTCCTTCAGGGAGTTTCCCGTTTAATAATGAAAATCCTTGTTGTAAAGTAGTGGACGTATTTGGATGTATGTCTTGTAGGGTATGTGGTGTAGTATAAAGCTGCGCAAAACCTAGTTCTTTTAAACCTGTAATTAATTTTACGCTGTCTTCTACATCTTTTGCTCCATCATCAACTCCTGGTACTAAATGCGAGTGCATATCGGTACCAATGGCAGAGAAATCTGAATTTTTACTTCGCTTTCTAAAAAATAGCATCACACAAATTATAAGGTGCCAAGATAGTCAAATAATTGGATGAAATGTAGAGAAAATGGGATTTTGTACCCCATTTGTCTCTATATGAATATTACTTCTTGATGAAATTCATATGAATTAATTAATTGATAATGAAATTGTTGATGCAGACAACCAAGTACTTAAAAATCTCGTATATACAATTGGAATAATTATTGTGTTACTACGCCTTTAGCGCTTTTTCTATGAGTTACCAAGATTACCGTTGTCCAAAATGTCATGGCGACTTTCACTACCAAGTGCCTAGAGGTTTTTTATTAAAATCGGTGTTCAGCTTTTTACCTATTCGAATTTACTGGTGCCCCCGATGTACTAAAAACAGGTACATTTGGATAAGGAAATAATTCCGTATGTTTGTTTAAATACTATAGCTACCACTATATGAAGTTTAAAAAAATATACCTTTTGTTGTGTTTCTTTACGTTAATCTTAGCCAAATCGGGGCTTGCTCAAACAAACTATGCAGATATAAAGATTGATGATTTAACAGATACCCAAATTAAACAGCTAATGCAGCGTGCCGAGTCTATCGGGTTTAATGATGCGCAATTAGAGCAAATGGCTGCTGCCCAGGGGATGAAAGAATCAGAGATCAAAAAACTACGCTTACGAGTAGAAAAAATCAGAAAGACAGAAGGAACAACTAGTACTGCACCTGTTGCTAAAGAGATGGATCGTAGTAGAGTTTACCCCGATAGGCCCAACGATACCACTAAAAAATTAAATCAATACGACGAAAAAAGTAGAGCAGAAGAGCAGCGTCAGCTCATGACTGGCTTATTCGAAGGTTTAAAACCAAAAATATTTGGAGCCGATTTATTCAAAAACGGAGAGATTACATTCGAACCCAATTTACGAATGGCTACTCCTAAGAGCTATATTATTGGTCCCGACGATGAGTTATTGATCGACTTAACTGGAGATAACGAAAAGGATTACAAGTTAAAAGTAAGTCCAGACGGCAACATTCGGATGGAATATGTGGGCCTTATTGCTGTTGGAGGACTTTCTGTAGAGCAGGCGGCTGCGAAAATTAAGCGGGCTATGCAAAATACCTATCCTGCTATGCGCAGTGGTAGAACTAGTGTAGCTATTAATCTAGGTAATATTCGAAGTATCAAAGTGGTGTTAACTGGGGCTATTGTAAAGCCTGGCACGTATACACTACCGTCATTAGCAACAATATACAATGCGTTATATGCCTCTGGGGGACCGAACGAGAACGGGTCATTCCGTAACATTCAAGTAATTCGTAATGGCACTGTAGTGAGCACCATTGATACTTACGAATTCTTGTTGAATGGGATGCAAAAGGGAAATATTCGCCTGCAAGATCAAGATGTAATTCATGTTCCAGTATATCAAACTCGTGTAGAAATTATCGGCGAAGTAAAAAGGTTTGCATTATTTGAGCTAAAACAAGGAGAAAAATTACAAGATGTTTTAAATTTCGCAGGTGGGTTTAGCAGCAATGCTTATCGCGCTAAAATTAAGACATTACAAAATACAGATAAAGAGCGTCGCATTGTTGATGTTGAGGCTGCAGCATATTCAACTTATCTTCCAAAAAATGGGGATAAATTTATAGTTGAGTCAATTTTAAATCGATTTGAAAATAGAGTAGAAATTGTTGGAGCTGTATTTCGACCTGGACAATTTGAGTTAGAAAAAGGATTAACATTAAAACAATTGATTCAAAAAGCAGAAGGTTTAACTGAGGATGCTTTTTTGTATAGAGGATATATTAATCGCCTAAATGTAGACAATTCCCCATCATTGATTTCATTCGATGTGGCTAAGATTATGAGTGGCGATATGACCGATATTCCTTTACATCGTGAAGATAAGGTTACTATTTCTTCTATTTTCGATTTAAGAGACGAGTATAAAGTGGCTATACAAGGAGAGGTTCGCGAGCCAGGCGATTATAGCTTTTCTAGCCAAATGAAATTAGAAGATCTTATTCAAATGGCAGGTGGATTTAAAACCGGAGCAACACCAAATCGCGTAGAGATCTCAAGACGAGTGAAAAATAGTGATGCTAGTTCGGCTTCTGCGCGAACGGCCGAAATTTTTATTGTTAATGTAGATCAGAACTTAAAACTTTTAAATAGGAAGTTCGTTTTAGAACCTTTTGATATTGTGTCGGTTAGAAATGCAGAAGGATATAGTGTACAACGACAAGTAAAATTAGAAGGAGAGGTATTTTCTCCGGGAGTATACACTATTAGTCGTAAAGACGAACGTATTTCGGATATCATAAACCGTGCGGGTGGTTTAACTACCTTGGCCTATACTGACGGCGCTTCTTTAAAGCGCCCAGGCGCCGAGAAAGTAAGTCCAACTGGTAAAAATGTAATAGATAATAAAGAAGAGGAAGATAAAAAATTGCTCAATCTAAAACGTGTACAACAAGCTGGGGTAAAAGATACTGTGTCTTTGGAAGTAGAACAAAAACTACTTCAATCTGATTTGGTAGGAATCGATTTAACTAAAATTTTGAAAAAACCAAATGGCGATTACGATTTGATTTTAGAGGATGGAGATGTAATTCGCATTCCGAAAATGTTGCAGATTGTTAAAATTACAGGCGAGGTACTTAATCCTAATGGAATTGTGTATAAATCTGGAAAAAGCGTAAAGCAATATATTAATGGGGCTGGGGGGTTTACAACGAATGCGTTAAAGAAAAACGTATATATTAGATACGCCAATGGGTCTGCAGAAGCTGCAAAGAAGTTTTTATTTTTTAACAGCTATCCAAAAGTAAAACCAGGAGCCGAAATTTTAGTGCCCAAACGTGCATTGCGCGAACCAATGAGCACGCAAGCATGGATAGCTATTAGTACAGCAGTGGCTTCTATGGCGGCGCTTATCATCACTTTGTTTAGATAAATGTATGATTGATAAGATGAATTCGAACTTTAAATCAGAGGAACCATCACTTAGGGTTGTAATTAATAATATTCTTAGTTGGATTTCTTATATTAAGAAATTTACAGCACTGATTTTAGGAATAGCTTTATTTGGGGCTTTAGTAGGAGTAATCTACGCCTACCTAAATAAACCAATTTATACTGCGAAGCTGTCATTCGCTTTAGAAGATGAGAAAGGGGGCAACGGGCTTGGGGCTTACGCTGCTATTGCAGGTCAGTTTGGTTTGGATTTAGGAGGTAGCGGTGGAGGGGTATTTGAAGGAGACAATTTGTTGGAATTAATGAAGTCAAGAACAATGGTCGAAAAGACTTTGCTTACTCCTATAAAAATCAATGAGAAGCAAGTAACTTTAGGGCAACATTATATAGATTTCAACAATTTTAAAGAGGACTGGAATAATAAAATTCAATTTCCTGTAGGATTAAATCGTACAACATTTACTCAAGAACAAGATAGTTTATTAGGAGAGTTTCATAAAGAATTAATTAAAAAGTGCCTATATGTAGATAAAATCAATAAAAAATTAAGCATAATTACGGTTAGTGTGAGCACTAAAAATGAGAAATTCTCCAAATATTTTGCAGAATTACTAGTCAAGAATGTTGCAGATTTTTACATTGAAACTAAAATAAGGAAATCAACACTTAATTTAGCCATTCTGCAGCGCCAAACTGATTCAGTAAAACGTGAATTAAACCAAGCGTTAGCAGGTGTTGCTAGTTCTATTGATGTTAATCCTAACCCCAATCCAGCTAGACAAATGCTTAGAGTTCCTTCGCAGAAACGACAAGTTGATGTTCAGGCAAACACTGCAATCTTAACAGAATTAGTCAAAAATCTGGAAATTTCGAAAGTCTCACTAAGAAAAGAGACACCCCTTATTCAAATTATAGATCTTCCTATTTTCCCTCTAGAAAAAACTAAAATGAGTTTTATCAAAACAGGGGTCGTTTTTTCGATATTATTTATTCTAATAGGTCTACTCTATTTATCATTTATTAGGTATAAAAATTATATCCTAAAAAAGTAATAAATGATAAAGAAAACCACTTACCAAGACAATTTAAAGAGAGATACTTTAAAATATCTTCCGGTAAAAATATTGCCTGCGATAGTTGGTCTTTTAACTATATTTTTTTTAACTCGATCGCTATCAACAACTGTATATGCGAATTATTCATTTATTATTGCAACAATTTTAATTTTTAGTCAACTTATCAGTGGTTGGGTAAATAGTGCTGTATTGTTTTTTTTTCCTGATTATGATAAAAATGGTACACTTGAGCGACTAAAAGTAGATGTTGTAAGGTTGCAGTCTATCCTATATGCAATAGGGGCTATTGGGTTTAGTATTGTAATCTATATTGGATTAAGAGAATTGACACTTGTTTTATGCGCCCTATTTCTGCTTTTTGCTCAAACATTTTTAAACTTATTGTATAGCTTTTTACAAGCAGAGCGAAGAGTGCTTGTTCAGATCAAATCTACCAGTATTCAAAGCATAGTTCAACTTCTTGGGATATTTTGTTGTTATCTATATTGCCCGAACGACCTGGGATTTGTGATTTTGGTCTTATTTTTAAGCTACTTTGCTGCAAATATATATGTAATCTATGCCGACAAAATGTTTGGTTTAATCATTGAAGGTTTCTTTTCACAACTAAAATTTGAAGGCGCAAAAAAAATACTTTACTATGGATTACCTATTTGCTTATGGTTTTTTGCTTCTCAATTTTATGCAGTAGGTGATCGCATACTTTTAAAATATTTTAATGTAAATTTTTTGGCAGGGAATTATGCGTCTTTTAGGGATTTGGCGGTGGGTGTGTCTGGGTTTATAACCATGCCACTATTGATGGCATCGCATCCAATAATAGTCCAAATGTGGAAAAGTGGGGCTAACAAGAAGGAAATTGAAAATGTTGTAAGTCAAAACATCATGTTATTAACTACTTTATTTACTCCTTTCTTTATCGCTTTGTTTCTTCTTGGGCAATGGATAATGAATATTGTAGTTGGTGATGCATACCTTTTGGAAAATTATTTAATGATACTTGTATTGGCGTCTATATTTTTCGGCACGGTTTCTATGTATCTTCATAAAGGTTTAGAAGTTACAGGTAAAACGCTAGTTATGGCAAAAATGGCACTAGTTACTGCTATATTTAGTTTTGTAGGAAACTGTTTTTTTATTCCCGAATATGGCGTAAAGGGCGTGTGTATCGTAGCCGTACTCTCACAATTGTTATATTGTGTCTTAATTTATAATTTATCAAGAAAGGCAATTTGTATTAAAATACCAATTTTGTTTATTGTAAAACATGTTACCTTTGTACTACTTGCATTTATGTATTCAAAAATATTTATTGAAAATTCAATTTTGGATTTGGTGATGCGATTTGTTATTTTATCCTGCTTTACAATTTACCTATTTACTTCATCTTCAGAAGTAAGGGCAATGATTAAATTAATCAAAGCATAATGGCTTATTTAATATCTCTTCTTTCATTAGGATTAATCTTTTTTGCAAGGAAGTTATATTCACGGTATTACTTAACCCCAACTGGAATATTAGCAGCAACATGGATTATATTTATACTCTTACATTTACTTGTTGCCAGAGAAATGTATTTTTCAGTTGCCGCTGCCGTTCTTTTTGTACTTTTTATATTTTCTTTTTTTGTGGGTGAAATCTTAGCCTATTTATATGTGGAGTTAAATGATGAATCAGCAATTAGAAAATATATTAGTAAAGTAGACGGAAAGGCAGTACTAACTACTTTTCAGGAACCAAAAGTTAAGCGATTATTTGGTTTGCTGTTATTGCTCTTAGGATTATTAAGTTTTGGAGGTTCAATATTATATGTCAAAGCTTTCGTAAACTATTTTGGTTCTGTTGTTAATATACTTACTGCTGGGTGGGCATTAAGAGGTGCTCTAGAAGAAATTTCTATTCCCCTATTTACACGGGCAATTTTAATGCTCGGATATTCTGCTATCATTCTTTCTCTAATTTATACCATGGTGTATAAGCAGTTTAAATGGTATCTACTGCTTCCGTATATATCTCTATTGATTATGGGAATCACTCAGGCTGGAAGAGCAGGATTTATAATGATACTTTTCCAAGTCTTTATTTGGGTGTACTGGAAAGAAATCTTTAAACAGGTAATAAATGATGAAAAAGAGGCTTTAAAGATTAATCCAGAATATCTTTTGATCAAGAAATCATTTAAACTTATTTTAATTATCGTAATTGTGTTTGTTGGTGGTGATATGCTGAGGTCGCAATCTTTTAGTCTAACAGGCGATGTATTGGGGCAAGGTATATCTTCGTTTAAGCAATATTTATTTACAGGAATTTCTGCTTTCACTAGTAATTTGAATAATTATAATATTGAGCCATTGGGATGGGGAAGATTTTCATTTAGTTCTTTATATGATTTATTAGGAATACATAAAAACCAAATAGGTATTTACGATGTTTATTTAAGAGTTTCTAATGCAGATTACGAATTAGAAGGAAATATATTTACTGCATTTAGGCAGTTAATGGATGATTTTGGCATTACCGGAACAATTATAGCAATGATTTTTTTAGGAGCATTATCTCATATTTTCTTCAGAAGAGCTATTAAAGGGGATTTGTCATCCATTGCTTTTATGATTGTACTTTATACTTTTCTTTTCCATACCGTTTTACTTGCAATAACGGTTCATAATGGCGTGCTTATAAGTATGGTTTTCCCTTTTGTTGCCCTCAATTTTTTAAAGAAATCCATAAATCTAAATCTATGAAAATCGCATTTATTTGTGTAAACTATAATAATTTTGAATTTACTCGCGAATATATTAAGAGTATAGAGGCTATAAAAGGTGGTCACGAAGTAACGGTTGTAGTAGTCGATAATGCTTCAGACGAGAAGGATGTAAAGGCATTTAGGGGGTTAGACTTTTCAAGACACAAACTTATATTAAGCCCTGAGAATGTTGGGTATTTTAAAGGTTTAAATAAGGGAATTGATGCGATCACTATAAAGGAGTATGATTATGTCCTTATCGGAAACAATGACTTAACTTTCGCTCCTAACTTTTTAATTCAATTGCAAGACATTGAAACTGCTAGTGATGTATTGGTGTTAGCGCCTAATATTATTCGGGAAGATGGAGTGCATCAAAACCCACATATTACTTCCAAATTTTCTAAAATACAACGCATATATAGAAGAATCTATTATAGCCATTATGCTTTTGCGGTGCTGTTACAACGATTGTATAATGTAATTAAACCAAGTATAGCACCTGAAGATCGGATTGGACATGACTTGCAGCAAGAAATACTTATGGGTTATGGAGCTTGTTATCTATTAACTCATCAGTTTTTTAATCATTTTAAGCGACTAGATGCCCCTTTTTTTTTGATGGGCGAAGAGCCAGTCTTGGCTAATCAAGTATTAAGTGTTGATGGTAAAACCTTATATATGCCCAACTTGATTGTGCATCATCATGATCATGCATCGATTGGAAAGGTTCCTGTTCGGAAGCTGTATGAATTTTCGCGTCAATCTTATCAACATTATCTTAAAAATTTAAAAAACATCCAATAATTTTGCGGCTACTCTTATGCCGCCACTGTCATAGAATTTTAATACATTAGCTAAAATTATGTTTAGTAATAAAATATTGTTAATTACCGGTGGTACCGGGTCTTTTGGTAATGCGGTACTGAGTAGATTTCTCCATACCGATATCAAGGAAGTGCGTATTTTCTCTCGCGATGAAAAAAAGCAAGATGATATGCGTAATGAGTTAAAAAACGAAAAACTGAAGTTTTACATTGGTGATGTAAGAGATTATAGTAGTGTTGAGCGCGCCATGCGGGGTGTTGATTATGTTTTTCATGCAGCTGCTTTGAAACAGGTTCCTTCCTGTGAATTTTTTCCTTTAGAAGCTACAAAAACTAACGTTTTCGGAACACAAAATGTGATTGATGCTGCTGTGGCGAATCAAGTTAAGAAAGTAATTTGCTTAAGTACAGATAAAGCTGCATATCCAATTAATGCGATGGGAATATCTAAAGCATTAATGGAAAAGGTTGCAATTGCAGCATCACGCAATATCGTTAGTGACACCACTGTATGCTTAACTAGATATGGTAATGTTATGGCATCGAGAGGGTCAGTTATCCCTCTTTTTTTAAAGCAAATTAAAGAAGGGAAACCAATTACGATTACGGATCCAAAGATGACCCGATTTTTAATGTCACTCGAAGAAGCTGTTGAATTGGTTCTTTTTGCTTTTGAAAATGGTAAGCAAGGCGATTTATTCGTGAATAAAGCACCAGCAGGTACTATTGGAGATCTGGCAAATGCACTAAAAGAATTGTGCAATGCAAATAATGAAATAAAAGTAATTGGCACTCGTCATGGCGAGAAGTTATATGAAACTTTGTGTACACGGGAAGAGATGCAAAAGGCAGAAGATATGGGGGAGTTTTACAGAATTCCTGCCGACAATCGCAACTTGAATTATAATATCTATTTCTCTGAAGGAGAACAAGATTTATCTCATATTGAAGATTATCATTCTCATAATACCGAGCAATTAGATGTTATCGGGATGAAAGAACTCTTAATTAAACAACCGTATATTCAGAGAGAAATACTTTGAGAGAATAATATTGTTAATTATTAATCTTAATATAATTATGCAACCCGAATTAATTCATTGTGGTCAACACGTTGATCATAGAGGTACCATAACTTTTTTAAATGAGTTTAATATGGAACAAGTAAAAAGATTCTATGTTATCCAAAATAAAGATACTGAAGTAGTCCGCGCTTGGAGAGCGCATCGGGTAGAACAGCGATGGTTCCATGTTGCTTGTGGAGAATTCTTAATGCGCGTAGTAAAAATAGAGAACTGGGATTTGCCAGATCCAAATGCCGAGATTCAAGAATTTGTTCTCTCAGCAAAAAATAATCAAGTTTTACACCTTCCCAAAGGATATGGCAGCTCGATTAAAGCGATCGAGGAAGATTCTAAATTAATTGTGTTTGCAGATTATGGTATTGAGAATGCAAGTTTTGATGATTATAAATATTCACCAGACTATTTTACCAATCAGTCGTTAAAATAATGAGATTGAAAATTGGAATTACGGGTCAGCAAGGCTTTATTGGCCAATATCTCTATAATGTTCTAGGCCTTAACCCAGAAGAATTTGAGAGAATAGATTTTGAAAGAAATTTTTTCGAAGATGAGAGTAAACTGGAAAACTTTGTCTCAAAATGTGATGTGATTGTACACCTTGCTGCAATGAACAGGCACAACGATCCTAATGTTATTTATGAGAATAATTTAACTCTTGTAAATAAACTAATTAATGCACTAACCGTAACGAAAAGTAGTCCACATATTTTCTTCTCTTCTTCTTCTCAAGAGGAAAAAGATAACTTATACGGCAAAAGCAAAAAAGAGGGAAGAACGCTTTTAGCTGAATGGGCAAAAGAAGTTGGTGGGCAATTTACTGGGATGGTTATCCCTAATGTATACGGACCTTTTGGTAACCCCTATTATAATTCCTTTATTGCAACATTTTCACATCAGTTAACTCATGATGAATACCCTAAAATTGATATAGATGGAGAAGTAAAACTTATTTATGTTGGTGATTTGGTGAATATCATCAGGTCAGAAATTAGGAGTAGGATAGGGGATAATTTATTAATAATTCCGCATTCTGATGAATGCAAAGTATCTGAAATTCTTTCACTGCTTCAAAGTTATCAAGAGAAATACTTTCTCAAAGGCACTATTCCTGAATTGAGGAGTAATTTTGAACTGAATTTATTTAATACCTTCAGGAGTTATATTGATATTGCCAAGCACTTTCCCGTAAAATTGGTAAAACATGTCGACCCAAGAGGTGCTTTTGTAGAAATAATACGGCTAGAAGTAGGCGGACAGGTATCGTTCTCTACTACGGTGCCAGATATTACAAGAGGTAATCATTTTCACACTCGTAAAATTGAACGCTTTGCTGTAATTAAAGGGAAAGCTTTAATTCAGTTACGTAGAATAGGAACGAATGAAGTATTTGATTTTTATTTGGATGGTAATGAACCAGCTTATGTAGATATGCCTATTTGGTATACACATAATATAAAAAATATAGGTGAAGAAGAATTGTATACAAATTTTTGGATCAATGAGTTTTTTGATCCTAATGATCCAGATACCTATCTAGAAATTGTTTAGTATATATTGAACACGTAAAAATAAATGAAATCAAAGTTAAAAGTAATGACTGTTGTGGGCACAAGGCCCGAAATTATACGATTGGCCAGAGTGATGGCTGCATTGGATCATTCGGATGCAATCGAACACTTAATCGTACATACAGGTCAAAATTATGATTATGAGTTAAATCAAGTATTCTTTGATGACTTGGCCATACGTAAACCTGATTTTTTTTTAAATGCTGCTGGTGCCACAGCTACAGAAACAATAGGACAAATTTTAATTAAGATTGATCCATTGTTAGAAACTGAAAAGCCAGATGCATTTTTGGTGCTTGGAGATACAAATAGTTGTTTATGTGCAATCCCTGCAAAGAAAAGACATATTCCTATTTTTCATATGGAGGCAGGTAACAGATGTTTTGATCAACGTGTGCCAGAAGAAACGAATAGAAAAATTGTTGACCATATCTCTGATGTCAATTTAACTTATAGCGATATTGCTAGAGAATATTTGTTAAGAGAAGGACTGCCAGCAGATAGGATTATTAAAACTGGGTCGCCAATGTTCGAAGTTTTAAATCACTATTTGCCCTCAATACAAAATTCAAATGTTTTAGAAAGGTTAGACCTCAAACCTTATAAGTATTTTGTAGTATCATCGCATAGAGAGGAAAATATTAGTAGTGAACAAAATTTTACAGCATTAATGGAGAGCCTTAATTTAATTGCTGAAAAATATAAGTACCCAATTATTGTAAGTACACATCCGCGTACTCGAAATATGATTGAAAAAAAGAAGATTGAAATGAGACCAGAAGTTCAATTTTTAAAACCAATGGGGTTTAATGATTATAATGCACTACAGATGCAATCTTATGCTGTGTTGTCTGATAGTGGTACAATATCTGAAGAGTCTTCTATTTTGAATTTCCCCGCCTTAAATATTAGAGATGCACATGAAAGACCAGAGGCAATGGAGGAGGCTGCAGTGATGATGGTAGGTATGAATCCTGAAAGAATAATGCAGGGCCTAGTACATTTACAATATCAAAAAAGAGGAGAGGAAAGAAATTTTAGGAGGGTTGAGGATTATTCAATGCCTAATGTTTCTGAAAAGATGGTGAGAATTATTATTAGTTATGTAGATTACATTAAAAGGGTTGTTTGGAGTGAAAAGAATTAAAAATGAATATTCTTTTTTTAACATTAATTAGAATTAAAGATATTGAAGAAAGAGGTATCTATACTGATTTGATGCGAGAATTTGTTGAGAATGGGCACCAAGTGCACATTGCAAGACCATCTGAAAGAAGATATGGAGAGAATACTACACTCAATAAAATTGGAGATGTAGTTATCTTAAATGTTAAAACGCTTAATCTTCAAGAAACCAACCTGATTGAAAAAGGTCTAGCAACACTATTTCTAGAGTATCAATTTCTTAAAGCAACCAAAAAGTACTTTTCTAATATAAAATTCGATTTAATACTATATTCTACTCCACCCATAACCTTTACTAAGGTAGTCGCTTATTTTAAGAAAAGAGATCAAGCCAAGTCGTATTTGTTATTAAAAGATATTTTCCCTCAAAATGCTGTTGATTTAAAGATGATCTCAAAAGGTGGCATTTTACATAAGTATTTCTCGAAAAAAGAAAAACAATTGTACGCAATTTCGGACTATATTGGTTGCATGTCGCCCGCAAATGTTGATTTTTTATTGCGGAATAATAGTGAACTTAATCCTGTAAAAGTTGAAATAAACCCAAATAGCATTTCGCCAGTAGTAAATGATATATCGATAACTGAACGAAATGTTATCAGACTGAAATATAAGTTACCTACTGATAAGGTTATTTTTGTTTACGGTGGCAATTTAGGTAAACCACAAGGGATTTCTTTCTTAATAGAGGCATTAGAAGCATTGAATAATGATTTGGCCTTTTTTTTAATTATTGGCTCTGGTACAGCTTATTCGCAAATAAGAAATTGGTTTGATTTAAATCAGCCTACCAATGCAATATTATTTAGTGGCATGCCTAAAACTGATTACGATAAACTTCTAAGAGCTTGCGATGTAGGGATGATCTTTTTAGACCCTCATTTCACCATTCCAAATTTCCCATCCAGGCTATTGTCTTATATGGAATGTAAACTGCCTGTTTTAGCGGCAACCGATACAACTACTGATATTGGTACAATCATTGTAGATAACGATTTTGGTTTTTGGTGTGAAAATGGAGATCTATTAGCCTTTGAAAAATATGTTTTAAACCTATCGAAGAATTTGGATTTAAGAAAGAAAATGGGCGAGGCTGCGATAGATTATTTAAAAGAGAATTATTTGGCTCAACATTCATATGAAAAGATAATACGGAGGGTAAAAGGTGTATAAATCATTTTTTAAATCGATACTTGATTTTTTATTGTCATTTATAGCTTTTATTCTTTTATCGCCTTTGTTCTTGGTGATTACTGGGATTTTACTAGTTGTGAATCAAGGAAAGCCTTTTTTTTTTCAAGCTAGAGCAGGATTAAATGGGGCTGTATTCCCATTAATAAAATTTAAAACGATGAATGACCTTAGAGGAAAAGATAATGAGCTTTTACCTGATCATGAAAGAATGACAACTATTGGAAATTTTGTTAGGAAGACATCGATGGATGAACTACCACAACTTATAAATGTAATGAGAGGAGAAATGAGTCTGATTGGCCCCCGACCTTTTTTAGCGGAATATTTGAGCATATATACCCCTGAAGAAATGGAGAGATTTAAAGTCAAACCTGGAATTACGGGATGGGCACAGATAAATGGTAGAAATCAAATTACATGGAAAGAAAAATTTAAACTTGATATCTGGTATGTACAAAATTTATCCTATGCATTAGACTTTAAAATTGTAATTTTGACAATCAAACGAATTTTTAAAGGCGAGGGTATATCAGGAGACGGACATGTTACTTCAGAGAAATATAACGGGAATAATTAAAATATGGAATTTATTGCTGAGTTAAATATTAGAACAAATGACCCTAAGGTTGCAGGAGCAGAAATTAGAAAAGCTTTAGAAAATTCAAAGGTCGTACATATTAAATCTGGTTGGCATATCTCCAATTTAAGAGAACATTATGATGTAATTACAGAAGAAGTTGGTAAATGTATAATGATTGGCGAAGATTTTACGGTTGGAGGCAAGCAAACAGGAGAAAAGTGGATTGAAATTAGATACGACAATGATATTCCTGATATAGCAGCATATCGTCATAGTAAAAATGCACAACCATTACATACTGATGAGTCATATATAGAAGATTTTGCGGATATAATGTTCTTTTACTGTATAAACAAAGCTGAAATTGGAGGCGCAACAACTTTTGTTGATGGCCCTGTTTTAATTGACTTCATGCGTAAAACAAATCCAGATCTCTTAAATAAACTTGTTGGGCATGATATTAAATATAAGAAAGCCGATGAAGAGCGCGTTTCTCCTATTATATGGTTTGATAAGAACAATATTCCTCGATTTAATTTTAATTATTATTGTATTGATCACGAAGAAACCGTTGAGAATAAAGCTCTAAATAAAGAATTTTTTGATTTTCTACAAAATTATGTAGTAGGAACATACATGATTAAAGAGATATGTTTAAATCCAGGAGATGCTGTAGCTTGGTGGGATGATGCTGTATTACATGGAAGAACAGCATTTTCAGCTAATAAGACCAACGATCGTTTTATATGGAAGGCGGGAATTAAGTTTACATAATTGAATATAGCTTTGCAAGTTCAAATAGGAGGCCATAGTATTAGCACACTTGTGTTCGGAACAATGAGGATGAAAATTCAATCTCCATATGCCGATTATTATGCTTTGTTAAATAACATGTTTGAGAGGGGGATAGATACGCATCATATCTCTCATGAATATGAATCGTATGCCTTATATGTGAAATTGCATCAACAGCTTAGGAGAGAAAATAAGAATTTTAAGCACATTACAAAAATAGCAGCCCCTGATTTTAAGGATAATAAGTTTATATCTAAAAGCTTTGAGAAACGTATTGATGAAGAGTTAATCAAGCTGGGTAAAAATCAATTGGAGGTAGTGCAATGGATGTACAGAATGGAAAATTTTGATGATCAATTGAGGTTGTCTAATTTTAAAGATGAATATCATGCTATTGATGCAACCTTCGAAAAGCTAAAAAAAGCAGGGAAGGTATTATCATTTGGTCATTTTCCATATACACCATTATTTGCTGATCAAGTTGCCAATATAGGTTTGTCATCCTTAATCATTACTTATTTAAATGTATTTGAATTGTCGTATCAAAATTTTGCGAAACGTCTTCCGACAATTGCGATTAGGCCTTTCGCTGCTGGCAAAATAGGCGAAGTATTAACTAATGATTCTACTATACAACAGATAACAAATCATTGTAAGCTTACCGAAGAAGAAGTAAACAGTTGCCTTAAGCTCTTTCCCCTTCTATACCCAGAAGTGAAAGCGGTTATTTTAAGTTTAAATAATGAAGCACAACTAAATGATGTTATGAATTGTTATAATAATATCACTAATCTTAAAAAAGGGCGTTATGATTTTGAAACTATTATAAACACTATAAATAACACAGTTAACTCATTATCATTAATTGAATAGATGCTAAAAGAGATAATTATATATGGTGCAAGTGGTCATGGCAAAGTTATTGCTGAGTTAATTCAGGCAGCTTATCAGGATATTAATATCTTTTTTGCGGATGATAGAGAGGTAAAAATTTTTTTTGAACTCCATGTAGGAAATCCTAAGGAAGTTTTGAATAAAGATTCACAAATAATTATTGGAATTGGCAATAATCGCATTAGAAAAAGAATCTCAAATGAATTATTTAATAGTAACTTTGTTACATTAGTACACCCTCGAGCCTATGTTTCAAACTCTGCTAAATTAAACAGTGGAACAGTAGTAATGGCGGGAGCGTGTATTAACACAAATGCTTTAATTGGAGCACATGTAATTATAAATACCAATTCGTCTATAGATCATGATTGTATAATAGATGATTATGCACATATTTCTCCAAATGTAGGCCTGGCAGGTAATGTAAAAATAGGAGAAGGAAGTCATATTGGTATTGGAGCTAATATTATTCAAGGAATAAGGGTAGGGAAGTGGGCCATTGTTGGCGCTGGAGCTGTAGTAATAGCAGATGTGCCAGATTATGCTGTGGTAGTTGGAGTCCCAGCTAAGATTGTTAAATTTAGTGTAGAAAATGATTCATAAGAAAATATGGTTGTCTACGCCTCACATGGGCGGAACCGAAATGCAGTTTATTAATGAAGCTTTCAATACGAATTGGGTTGCCCCTTTAGGGCCGAATGTAGACGGCTTTGAACATGATCTATCCAAATATACTGGTGTAGCTCATGTAGCGGCATTAAGTTCTGGTACGGCTGCAATTCATTTAGCCTTAATTATTCTCGGTGTGGGTGCTGGTGATGAAGTCATTTGTCAATCATTAACATTTTCGGCAAGTGCCAACCCCATTCTTTATCAAAATGCAACGCCTATATTTATAGATAGTGAAAGCGACACTTGGAATATGTGCCCAGATTTGTTAAAATTAGCTATTGAAGATCGTTTAGCTAAAGGAAAAAAGCCAAAGGCCATTATTCCTGTACATTTATATGGAATGCCTGCAAAAATGGACGAAATTATGGCTATCGCTACACACTATGGTATTCCAGTAATTGAAGATGCAGCTGAAGCCATTGGTTCTACCTATAAAGGTAGGCCTGTAGGTTCGTTTGGTGATTTTGGAATATTATCTTTCAATGGAAATAAGATTATTACTACTTCGGGTGGTGGTGCATTATTATCGAATACTAAAGAATACATTAGATTAGCCAAATTTTATGCAACACAGGCTAAAGATGAAGCCCCTCATTATGAGCATACAAAAATAGGTTATAATTATAGGTTAAGTAATATTTGTGCGGGTATAGGTCGTGGCCAAATGGAGGTATTGTCTGATAGAGTTGAGTTAAGACGTAAGAATTTTAAGTATTATCAAGAAAAATTAAAACATATTCCTTCTATATTATTTAGTGACGAAGACACAGATTTTTTTAGCAATAGGTGGTTAACTACAATTTTGGTAAATCCTATTAATGGAGTTAGTAGAGAAGATATTAGGCTAAGTCTTGAAGACTTAAATATAGAATGCCGTCCTTTATGGAAACCGATGCATTTACAACCCGTATTTGCAAATTCACCTTATTATGGAGATAAGGTCGCTGAAGACTTATTTGCTAATGGACTTTGCTTACCGTCTGGCTCAAATTTAAGTGAAGCTGATTTAGATCGTGTAATCAATGCTATTAATGTTTGTTTTGAACAAGTTATATCTTAATGAAAAGGCTATTAACTTTTATTTTTATTGCTTTATCTGTTCATAGCTATGCACAAACGCCAAATCAAATTATTCCCTTTTCGCACCAATATTATCAGAAACTAAATACAGTAGTTTATGATACCGCCAGTAAGTTTCACAGTTCTATTAAGGGATATTATGCAGATGATAGTTTAGTCTATACGAAAAATTCAGCTTTAATGAATTATAGATTAAATGAGCATGTGAAAAGAAAATGGATAATTAGAAAGATTTTTGAAGAGCATTTAATTGAAGAAAAGCAACTGGGTTATACTTTTTTTCTCGATTTCTTGCCTGATTTTCAAGTAGGATACGACACTAAAGATTCAAAAAATACCTGGTTAAATACAAGAGGTATACAAGCTGGCTTAAACGTGGGCTCTAAATTTTCTTTTTACACAAGTATTTACGAAAATCAAGGTGTTTTTCCTACCTATTTAACTAATTATATACAAAAAAATGAAGTTGTTCCTGGACAAACAACTATTGATACTTCAACACGGGTTAAAGATTGGAACTATGCTACTGCACTTTTGTCTTATACTCCTTCTAAGCATCTAAATGTAACCCTAGGTTATGACAAGAATTTTATCGGCGATGGATATCGTTCTTTATTATTGTCTGACGTTTCCGCAAATTATTCTTTTCTACGTGTACGAGCCAATGTTGGAAGTGTGCAATACCAAACCATTTTCGCCTATATGCTCGATCCGGGGGCGCCACAGTTAACTAACGATCGACGACTAGGCTACCGGGGTAAATGGTCGGCTATGCATTATTTAGATTGGAATGTAAGTAAACGATTCTCTGCAGGTTTTTTTCAAGCAGTAACTTGGTCTGATGTAGAACCTGAAGGAAAACGGGGTTTTGATTTTAATTATATTCATCCTTTCATTTTCTTAAGGTCGGTAGAGCGTGCAAACTACTTGTCCTCGCCAGATAAAATGCGTTTGGGTTTTAACTTAAAGTATGAATTACTTGCTAAAACTGCCGTCTACGGTCAATTTATGTTCGATGAATTTGTGGCCAGAGAATTTTTTAAAAGTAATGGATTCTGGACTAATAAATGGGCACTTCAATTTGGTTTTAAAGGGTCTGACTTATTTAGAGTCTCAAACTTAAATTACCTAGCAGAATTTAATACTGCAAGACCCTATACCTATGCACATTTTACACGCTTATCAAATTACTCCAATTATAATCAACCTTTGGCTCACCCCTTGGGTGCTAACTTCAAGGAAATATTGATTTTACTAAATTATGGGGTTAAACAATTCGATTTTCAAGCTCAATTTAGCCATGCTAATTATGGTTTAGATGAGCCAGGGACAAATTATGGACAAAATATTTTTAAAAGCTATTTCGATAGGGTTTCCGACTATGGAAATAAAATAGGGCAAGGAATAAGTACAAACCTTTATTTTGGGGAAATTAAAGCTGCTTATTTATTAAACCCTAAATATAATCTACGCATTGAGTTAGGCACCGTATTGCGGCAAGAAACTAATCGCATGCAAACCAACAGTACGGCTTGGTTTACTTTTGGTGTAAGAAGTAGTTTCAGAAATTTATATAACGATATTTAGTTATGGTAAAAAAAATATTCAGTTTACTTATCAGCGTTTTGTTTGCCCATGCGTTATGGGCTCAAAAACTACCCGTTGGCTTACTCGAAAACACTGACGATTTATTGCGTAGACAACAACTATTAGGGTTGGATAGTACCAACACCTCACTAATGATAAGACCGGTTTTATTTAAAGGGAGTGGGTTGCCAGAATTAAATAAATTGTTGTGGAGTAATAGCAACAGTAAAATTCAAATTAAAGCCTTGCCATTAGTTTTACAACAACAATTAAATACTAATCGTCCATATGGGATTAACGACGGGGCTATGATTTCGGCTAAAGGCTATCAAATGCTTTTTTCTGCAGGAGTGTACGCTAAAATTGGCCCATTGAGTATCCAGTTAAGACCAGAATATGTGTATGCTCAAAATAGTGGTTTTAGAAAAAGTTTTGAAGCAGAGAATCCTGCCAAACTTAAAAATTTGCTACTTGCTTACCATAATTCGATTGATGCGCCAGAACAAATGGGTAATGGTAGTTATAGTAAAGTTAATTGGGGGCAAAGTAGTGTTCGATTAAACTATTGGGCATTATCTTTGGGTTTATCGAACGAGAATTTATGGTGGGGGCCAGGTGAGAGAAATAGTTTATTAATGACGAATAATGCTGCAGGCTTTAAACATCTCACTCTAAATACCACTAGGCCCATTGTTACTGTAATTGGTGATTTCGAAGGCCAAATTATTGCAGGGAGGTTAGAAAATTCTGGGATAATGGCTACTCCGGTCCAGGTTAAAATGAAGGATAGTTGGCGATACCTTTCTGCTTTAGCATTATCATATCAACCAAAATGGGTTCCAGGCCTATACATTGGCTTAGACCGTAGTTTTTTAACTTACCGAAGTTCTATGGGGAATAAATTTGGGGATTATTTCCCTTTATTCTCTTCGTTTAACAAGAGAAATTATACGGGTGCCGATGCGACCGTAAATATAGAAGACAACTATAAACGTGATCAGTTATTTTCGCTGTTTGCCAAATGGGTAATGCCCGAAGCTAAGGCAGAAATTTACTTTCAATATGGTAAAGAAGATCATTCTTGGGATTTAAGAGATCAATTTGTGGAGTTGGATCATTCGCGTGCTTATGTAGCTGGTTTTCGTAAATTAATACCTTATCTAGGGAGAGATAATGAATTTCTTCAGGTTGGTTTAGAACTCACGCAAATGGAGCCTACGTCAATAAGTCAAGTGAGAGGCCAAGGAAACTGGTATTCGCACCACCAAATTTTACATGGTTATACCAATGAGGGACAAATTATTGGAGCTGGCATAGGGCCCGATAATTTGCAATCTTTAAATATAGCCTGGGTTAAGGACGTAAAAAGAATAGGATTGATGCTCGAGCGTCGTGTGCATAATAATTTGCTTTATTATAGCGCATTTGGAGGCACATCTGAACCGAGAAGACACTGGGTAGATTTTGGTTTTGGGGCGAAGGCAGATTGGGATTTTAAGCACTTTATTTTAAATGCACAGGCCACTTACACTAAATCTTTAAATTATCAATATCAAATAGAAGGTATAAATCCTGCAGACTTTTGGTCATTTGATCCAAAAGATGCTAATAACTTTCATCTCAAAATTGGAGCGCTATATCGATTTTAACTAGCTACTCATGAATATGATTCCTTTAATATTAAATCACTAAACATTATTTTAATAAAAATCTAACTATTTCATTTAAATAATGTTTGAGTTAAGGTTAAGTAGTATATTTGAGCCATTAAATTAAATTAGTAATCTACGTTCTATGAAGATTTTATTTTACCTTTTCATTACAGTATTATTTCTAAGCTCCTGTGGAGTTAGATACGAATCTCTTCCTTATTTTACAGATTTATCATTGGATAGCACAACTAAAGAACGTATCCAAAATCAGAGCATTTTGAAGATTCAGAAAAATGATATTTTGGCTATTAATGTGAATAGCTTAAATCCTCAAGCGTCTGCAATATTTAATATGGGTTCTGCTTCTAGTCCAGATGTAGCGCCATCTAGTGCTCCTACGGGCTATTTAGTTGACCAAAACGGAAATATTCAGTTGCCTTTAATAGGTTCTGTTGTAGTGGTGGGATTAACTACAGCTGAGGCTCGTGCTTTGTTAGAAAAAAAATTAGTTACTTTTTTGAAAGAGCCAGTTGTGAGTTTAAGACTTGTGAATTTTAGAGTGTCTGTATTAGGCGAAGTGAGCAAGCCAGGTGTTTATCCAGTAAGTAATGAACGTGTGAATGTTTCAGAAGCATTAAGTATGGCAGGCGATTTAACAATTACAGGAATAAGAAATAATGTATTATTAATTCGTGAAAAAGATGGGGTAAGGGAATACCATAGGCTAAACTTACAAAGTAAAGAATTATTTAATTCTCCATATTATTATCTTCAGAATAATGACATTTTATATATTCAACCAAGTAAAGCCAAATATGCCAGTATAGATTCAAGTTATCGAAATGTAAGTCTTGTGCTATCTGCTTTGTCGGTGATTGCGTTACTTATTACACGATTTTAATTGCAAAGAAAATTTATGAATAAAGATATAAATACAGCTAATTTTAATAGTGATTTAGAAGAAATAGAAAGTATAAATTTACGAGAAATATTAAGAAAGTACATTTACCATTGGCCAGTATTTATTATCGGATTAATAATAGCATGTGCAGGGGCCTTCTTGTATCTGCGTTATACAAAACCTATTTATGAAATTACTAGTACTTTGCTGATTAAAGAGCAAAAGAAAGGAGCATCAAATGATATTTTGGACCAATTAGACTTGGTTGGAGGATCTAAAGTTGTTGAAAATGAAGTAGAGATACTTCAGTCCAAAACATTAATGGCGACTGTAGTTAAACGGCTAAATTTGAATGTAACTTTAATTGCTGAAGGACGGGTAGTTAATACGGATTTATATGATCAGCGCCCTGTGAATTTCCAGACTTTTGAAATGAAGCCTGGGTATTTTGGGAAAAAATGGAAGCTAACATTTCCAGATAACAATAGATATGTGCTTGAAGATCAAGAGTTAGGGAGAAAAGTAAGTGGTGCACTTAATCAATTGCAGAGGAATTATATCGGTACATTCAAAATTGATAAGACTGCGAACTTTGCCAAACAGCGAAAAGGAATTTTTTCATTATCTTTTCATGATCCTATCATTGTAGTTAATAACTATTTATCTAGCTTGAAAGTTGAAGTAAGTAAAAAACAATCAACTATTTTAAAGTTAAGCTTCCAAACTACCGTGCCAAAAAGAGGAAGGGATATTTTAAATACATTGATGGCAGTTTATAGCGAGTCGTCATTAGCCGATAAAAATCGGACAACACAAAGTACACTAAATTTTATTGATGAACGGCTTAAATTAGTTACTGGTGAATTGGTAGAGGTAGAGAAGGATGTAGAAGGCTTTAAAAGTAGTCAGGGCTTGACGGATATTAGTAGTGAAGCCTCACTTTATCTCGAGAATGTAAAAACTAACGATGCCAAGTTAAACGAGGTAAATTTGAAGTTAGGTGTTGTAAGAGATATTAAAAGGTATATCGATTCGGAAAGTCCTCAGGAGAAATTACCCAGTACCATGGGAATTGACGACCCTGTGCTCTTAGGTCAGATCAACCAATTAGGAGAGTTGCAACTTAAGAAAATCAACTTATTGGCTACCACTCAGCCAAACAATCCTATTTTTGACTCTATCAATGAACAAATTCAAGCAACTCGTGCAGGAATTAATGCAAATATTAGAAACATTCAAGAATCTTTAGAAAACAACAAAAGGAGCTTAACGTCTAATAATGCACAATACGAGGGTTCAATTCGAAAAATTCCGGGACAAGAACGTCAATTTATTAATATTAAGCGCCAAGCCACTATAAAAGAAAGCTTGTATTTGTATTTGCTTCAGAAAAAAGAAGAAGCAGCATTGTCATATGCTTCAACTGTTGCCGATAGCAGGGTAATAGATGCTGCATATAGTACACCTGGGCCAATCAAACCTAAGAAGCAGTTAACATATTTAATGGCACTAACACTTGGGTTATTAGTGCCAATTGGATATATTTTCACAAGAGAATTATTAAACAATAAAGTTAGAGCGGTTCAAGAGATTAATAAATTAACCAAAACTCCCGTTTTAGGAGAATTAATTTATGAAGAAGGTTCAGAGCCTATTGTGGTACATGCAAATAGTCGTAAAGCGATTGCAGAGCAGTTTAGAACGATACGAACCAACTTACAATTTGTACAAGGTAAAAAGCAAGAAGGAAGAGGCTTTGTAACTCTACTTACTTCAAGTATGTCTGGCGAAGGGAAGAGCTTTGTTGCAATTAATATTGCAGCGGCTATGGCTATTAGTGGGAAAAAGACTGTATTATTAGAGCTTGATTTGAGAAAGCCTAAAGTAAGTAAGTATTTAGAGTTAGCTAATAAGAATGGTTTAAGTAATTATCTTATTGGGAAGGCCGAAATTAACGATGTAATCCAAGCTACAAAAATAAATCCCAATTTTTTTGTAATTGGTTCAGGGCCAATCCCTCCTAATCCATCTGAATTATTAATTCAAAATGAAATCGATGATTTATTAACATATTTGAGAGCTAATTTTGATGAAATCATTATTGATACACCACCTATTGGTTTGGTAACTGATGCTCAGATTTTAGCACGTTTAACAGATTCGAGTATCTACATTGTAAGACACGGAGTTACATTTAAGGATCAACTTACGCAATTAGACAATTTATACAGATCTAATAAATTTCCAAAATTGAATATTATCTTAAATGGAATTCAATTGGGTGGTAGTTATGGGTATGGTTATGGGTATGGTTATGGCTACGGTTATGGTTACGGTTACTATTCAGAGGATGCCAAAAAGAAAAAAACTATCGGCTCATCGATAAAGGGCTTTAAGAAAAGATTATAGATTTATTGTACAAATAAAAATAGATTAATGTTGTCAAATAATAAAATAGCCATTATTGGCTTAGGCTATGTGGGCTTACCACTTGCTGTTGCTTTTTCAGAGAAATACCCAGTAATTGGATTCGATATTAATAAAAGTCGGATTGCTAAACTTAATGAAGGAATAGATCTTACATTGGAAATAGATTCATCTCATTTAGCCCCACTTATTGTTAATGAAGCGTATAAAAAAGGACTTTATTTAACAGACAATCTGAACGAACTTAAGGAATGTAATATATTTATCGTTACTGTACCTACCCCTACTGATAAGTATAATCGTCCAGATCTTACTCCATTATATAAAGCAAGTGAAACAGTAGGTAAGGTTTTAAAAAAGGGAGATATTGTAATCTATGAATCAACTGTTTATCCCGGAGTTACAGAAGACGAGTGTGTACCTGTATTAGAAAAGGTTTCGGGACTAAAATTCAATGTTGATTTTTTTGCTGGTTATTCGCCTGAAAGAATAAACCCAGGTGATAAGGAGCATACTGTTACTAAGATTTTAAAAGTAACTTCAGGTTCAACTCCCGAAATTGGAGATCAAATTAACAAACTCTATCAATCAATTATTACAGCAGGTACGCATTTGGCACCTTCAATTAAAGTAGCAGAAGCAGCTAAGGTGATTGAAAATTCCCAGCGTGATATTAATATTGCTTTTGTAAATGAATTGGCAAAGATATTTAATTTATTAGGCATCGACACCAATGAAGTATTAGAAGCTGCAGGAACTAAATGGAATTTTTTAAAGTTCAAACCAGGGTTAGTTGGAGGCCATTGCATTGGTGTTGATCCTTACTACTTGGCTCAAAAGGCACAAGAGGTAGGTTATCATCCAGAAATTATTTTAGCGGGTAGGCGATTAAATGATGGAATGGGTGCTTATGTTGCTGGAGAAGTAGTTAAGTTAATGGTAAAAAAAGATATTCCTGTAAAACAAGCTAAAATACTTGTTTTAGGTTTTACTTTTAAAGAAAATTGCCCTGATGTAAGGAATACTAAGGTTATTGATATCATTAAAGAGCTTAAAACTTATCATACTGAAATAGTTGTGTACGATCCATGGGCTAAACCTTTAGAGGTACGTCATGAATATGGGATAGAGACAGTTGATCAGAAAGAACAGATTATGACTGATAAATTTGATGCAATTATATTAGCAGTATCTCACAATGAGTTTAATAATTTCGAGTTTAATAATTTTAGAAAAGGGAATTCAGTATTATATGATGTAAAATCTTGTCTAGGGAAACACTTGGTTGATGGAAGTTTATAAGTATGTATGAGACTAAATACCATAATGATGATTTAAGTGATAAGTCGTTTCTAATCACAGGAGGAGCAGGATTTATTGGGTCTCATCTCGTAGAATATTTACTAAAGTACAAGGCTAAAAAAGTGCGTGTTTTAGATAATTTTTCAACTGGATTTCATCATAACATAGAAAGTTTTAAAAGTAACCCGGCTTTTGAATTAATAGAAGGTGATATTAGAAATATACATGAATGTGTAAAAGCTGTTGATGGTATGGATTATGTAAGTCACCAAGCTGCTTTAGGTTCTGTTCCAAGATCTATAAATGATCCACTAACTACAAACGATGTTAATATTACCGGTTTTTTAAATATGTTAATGGCTTCAAAGCAAGCAGGTATAAAACAATTTGTATACGCAGCGAGTTCTAGTACCTATGGCGACCATCCAGATTTACCAAAAGTAGAAGATAAAATTGGCAACCCACTATCGCCATATGCAGTTACAAAATACGTGAATGAATTATATTCAGCCGTGTTTTCAAAAACGTATAACTTTCATTCTTTAGGTTTAAGATATTTCAACATTTTTGGACCAAGGCAAAATGTAAAAGGTGCTTATGCAGCTGTGATACCGTTATTTATTGAAGCGGCGATCCTAAAAAATACACCAACTATTAATGGCGATGGTATGACTAGCCGAGATTTTACCTATGTAGAGAACGCCGTACAGGCCAATATAAAAGGGATGTTAAACATTACACTTGATCAATCTGATGTAATCAATATCGCTTGTAATGCAAGAACAACATTAAATAATTTATGGACAATTATTTCAGATAAAGCTGAAATTTCAATTGAACCAAAATATAATAAGGAAAGAGACGGTGATGTTAAACATAGTTTAGCAAGCATAGCGAAGGCTAAGCAATTAATTAATTATGAACCCACTGTAAATTTAAATACTGGATTGGAGATTACTGTGGATTGGTTTAAATTGAAGAATTTATAATATGTTTATTATAGGTGAAATAGGTCAGGCGCACGAAGGAAGTTTAGGTATTGCCCATTCTTACATTGATGCATTAAAAGATACTGGTATAAACGCTATAAAATTCCAAACCCATATTGCGGAAGCAGAAAGTAGTGAATTTGAGCCTTTTAGAATTAAATTTAGTTATGAAGATGATACTAGATTTGATTATTGGAAACGCATGGAGTTCAGTTTGCCACAGTGGAAAGAACTCAAAAATCATTGTGATGATGCTGGATTAGAGTTTATCTCATCCCCATTTTCAAATGCTGCCGTAGATTTATTAGAAGAGTTAGATGTAAAAAGATATAAGATAGGTTCTGGAGAAGTAAGTAATTTTTTACTGTTAGAAAGGATTGCCAAAACAGGTAAACCAATCATTTTATCTTCAGGAATGAGCTCTTTTGAAGAAATTGAGCAAGCCGTAAATTTTTTAACTCCGTACAAGAACGAACTATCTATATTGCAATGCACCACCGCCTATCCAACGCAACCTAAAGAATGGGGGCTAAATGTAATCAATGAATTAAAATCTAGATTTGGGTATCCAGTTGGTTTTTCTGATCACTCTGGCGAAATATACGCAGGGTTGGCCGCGGCTACATTAGGGATCGACATATTGGAATTTCATGTAGTCTTTAACAAGAAAATGTTTGGCCCTGATGCAAAAGCATCGCTTACACTATCTCAAGTTTCAATGTTGGTTGAAGGAATTAAGCAGATTGAAGAAGCAGTAAATGTTAAGATCGATAAGGATTTTACAGAAAAATATACTGAACTCAAATCAATTTTTGAAAAATCATTAGCAGTAAATAAGCATTTAGAAATAGGACATATTTTAAGAAGTGAAGACCTGGAAGCTAAAAAACCTAAAGGATATGGCATTCCAGCAAATCAATATAAAGATGTATTAGGAAAAAGAATCGTTCGACAAATGAACAAATGGGATTTTTTGAACCCACATGATTTAGAACAAGATGGAAGATAAAAGAAAAGTTTGTGTCGTTGTAACAGCTAGACCTAGTTACAGTAGAATTAAAACCGCACTTAAAGCAATTCAAGAACACCCTAAATTGGAGCTACAATTAGTAGTCGCAGCTTCTGCTTTGTTAAATCGTTATGGTTCTGCTATCGAAAATATAGAAAAAGATGGGTTTAAAGTTGCAGCAAAAGTTTTTAATGTACTAGAAGGTGAAAATTTAACTGCAGCAGCAAAAACTACTGGCATAGGTATATTAGAACTCTCTACAGTATTTGATAATCTTCAGCCAGATGTAGTAGTTACAGTTGCTGACCGATTTGAGACCATTGCAACAGCAATAGCGGCGTCTTATATGAACATCCCACTGGCGCATGTGCAAGGTGGAGAAGTAACTGGGAATATAGACGAAAAAGTGAGACACGCCATCACCAAATTGGCAGATGTTCATTTGGTATCCTCTATCTCTGCACAAGAAAGAGTAATAAAGATGGGCGAAGATCCAAAGCAGGTTTTTTTAACTGGGTGCCCATCGATAGATTTAGCAAAAGAGGTTTTAGTAAAGGATTCATTGCCTTTCGACCCATTCGAAAAGTATGGTGGTGTTGGAAATAAATTAGATATAAGTAAGGGATATATTGTAGTAATGCAACATCCTGTAACAACAGAATATACTGATAGTAGAAAACACGTTGAAGAAACATTAGATGCAATTTGCCAACTTAAAATACCTACACTTTGGTTTTGGCCAAATGTTGATGCCGGCGCAGATGGTACATCTAAAGGTATTCGATCATATCGAGAATATAATGATGCAAGCAATATTCATTTTTTTAAGAATATGGAGCCAACCGACTTCCTCTATTTAATTAGGAATGCAGACTGTTTAGTTGGTAATTCAAGTGTCGGAATTCGAGAAAGTGCATATTTGGGTGTACCAGTTGTAAATATAGGTATACGGCAAGCAGGTAGAGATCGCTCAACAAATGTTGTAGATGTTGATTATAATCGAGAAGAGATTAAGGAAGCTATCTTAATGCAAAAAAACAAAAAAAGATACCCTTCAAATGATTTATATGGTGATGGGAACGCAGGTAAAAATATAGCCGAAATATTGGCGACAACAACACTTACGATTGACAAGAAACTGATGTATTAATGTTAGAAGCAGAAATTATAGGCATAAAATATCATCGTTTATTAACCAACGGCATTACGCTTGAATCTACAGCAGTGTTAAAGCATGATTACGATTATTCTTTTATCGTTTCATACAACAATGAATTTATTGATAATGATTACAATGTTGTTGAAAAACAATCTTGCATTATAGATGTAACTCAAGGTGAAGACAATATAATTAAAGGATTTAATTCTACAAGTAGAAACGAACTTAGACGTACTTATAAGACTCCTGGATTGGAATTTCATTTTGGGTATTCAAACTTTGAAAAGTATTATTTATTTTATAAAAGCTGTGAACTCGCTAGAGGTTGGTATCCTGTGCCTGAAAATGAATTAGGCAATTGTTTATTATTTACTGCTTCATTTGAAGGTGAATATATCTCTGGCATGTCGTGTTACTTTGGAGAGGATGTGATTAGGGTAAGTAGAATTTATTCCAATAAAAAGATCAACTCAAATCCATTGATAACAGGAACAATTTATGGATCGGCAGCTAAACGATTAGTATTTGATATCTGTAATTACGCGATAAATAATAATTTTAAAAAAGTTGATTTGGGTGGAGTTGATTTTAGCGACCCTGCAAAAGAAGGGATTTCTCGTTTTAAGACATCATTAGGAGGTGAAATTTTACCAGTAAAATTGGCTAGGTATACCAATGCAAATTATGAACAAAAAAAAGCCCAAGTATTTGAAATGGGCTACGACATAACTTAAATAGATATAACCAATACTTATTCTATGAAATTAGCTATTCCGTCGATCTTATATAAAGACTCTTATCTTTATGCTATTAAAGAATATCATCAAGAAAATTTCTTAACTGAAAAACTTGATTACGATGAGATAAAAAATAATTTTAATGAATATCTAAAGCGAATAGAGGATATGAAAACTGGTGAAAATGTACCCCCAACATTTTCACCTCAAAGCGAATTTTGGCTAATTAATGAAGAAAATGAGTACGTGGGGACATTAAAGATTAGACATGTCCTAAATAATCCAACATTGCTTAATGTTGGAGGTCACATAGGCTACTTTATTCGGCCTAGTTTTAGGAAATTTGGATATGGTTCAATTATACTTGAGTTAGGATTGAAAGAGGCAAAGCAAATAGGACTAGAAAAAATTTTAATAACATGTGATGAAACAAATCTAGCTTCAAAAAAAATTATTGAAAAAAATGGCGGGATATTTGAATCTATTTTTCACTACGACAACAAAATTCCAAGATTAAGGTACTGGATTTCTATAACTTAACACTTATATATTCTACGTGAATTTAGTAATTATTAATTTTCATTATTTCAGAGAAGTGCAATATGAATCTGGAATTTATCCTGTAAATTTTTCGCAGTTTAGTAATCAAATATCTTTGCTTTCTGAAAAGTATAAATTTGTAAGCCAAAATGATATTTGTAATTGGATTGAAACCGGAGATTATCCAGAAGGGAATTATTGTTTAATAACCTTCGACGATGGCTTAAAAGAGCAAATGGAAGCATTTAAGTACTTAAAAAGCTTAGGTATACCAGCAATTTTCTATATACCTACTGATCCAATTCAAAATGCCTTGGTCTTAAATGTACATAAATTACATTATGTACGATCAAAAATGAATGATGATGAATTATTTAGCTTATTAAATGAAGGATATAATATTGCAAACTATAATTTTAATGAAGAGAAGCTAGAAAATCAATATAGATATGATAATTTGATTGCTCGAAAAGTAAAATTTTTCTTGAATTTTATTTTAACAGAATCAGAGTCTGATGAAGCAATTTGTTCTTTCTTTAAGTTGCTGGTTAGTAATGAAAATGCTTTTGCTAAAGAGTTATATATGAACGAGGAGGACTTAATAGCGCTTTCAAACTATGATGCTTTAGGCTCTCATGGGGCAGCTCATTTACCATTAGGAACTAAATCTTGGGACTTAGCAAAAAGTGATGTTAAGAAATCAATTAGTTTTTTAGAAGACCTCACAGGGAAATCAGTCAACTCTTTTTCTTATCCCTATGGAGGAACACAAGCAGTAAATAAGTCTTTAGCAACCGCATTCGATGATACTCATGTTAAATTTGCACTCACAATGTGGAGAGGAGTTAATGGCATTAAGAATTTCCAAGACCCGTTTTTTTTGCTGCGTTTTGATACAAATGATATTCCTGGAGGAAGAAATAATCACAACAAATGCCCTTTTTAAATTACAAAAATGGAAAATAAATTTAGAATAATAATTGGTGAAACAGAAAATTTTAGCCCTAAAGTCATCATGGGACTTAAACTGTTGGGAGAAGTTATTCTTAAAGATATAGATAAGAAAAATATTCCTGATGTTTTTAAAGAGTTTGATGTGTTTTGGTTCCGACTAAAATTCAAAATTGAAAAAAGTGATTTTCCAGAAGAATGTCGATGTAAATATATTGTTTGTCCAGTCACTGGGCTTGATCATATTGATCTTGATGAATGCGCTAAAAGAGGAATTCAAGTATTAGCATTAAGAGGGGAGAAGGAATTTCTTAAATCAGTTCGTGCTACTGCTGAACATACTATTGGTTTAACCCTCGCTTTATTAAGGAATATTCCAAGTGCTGTAGATTCAGTTAAAGATGGAATATGGCAGCGAGATTTATTTAAAGGAAGGGAGATTTACAAAAAGAAAGTAGGAATCCTAGGTGTTGGTCGACTTGGCGAAATAACAGCAAATCTATTTAAAGCTTTTGGAGCAGAAGTTATCGGATATGATATTAATGATTTCGACGAATCTATTTGTAAAAAAGCGAACACTATAGAAGAACTTCTCGAAGATATAGATATATTGAGTATCCATCTTTCATTGAATAATGGCACTACAAATTTTGTTGATAAAGAATTTTTAAGTAAAATGAAATCTAGCTCAATTTTAATAAATACCTCACGAGGAGCTATCCTAAATAGTGGCGATTTATTATGGGCTTTACAAGCTGGTAAAATTTCTGGCGCTGCACTTGATGTGGTAAACAATGAATATTATATTTCAGACAATGAGTTAATAAATTACGCTAAATCAAACTCAAATTTAATTATTACTCCTCATATAGGTGGAAATACTTATGAGTCTTTTGAAAAAACAGAATTATTTTTGTTAAGTAAATTAAAAGCTAGGATCGAAAATGAACAAAATTAAAGTATTAGCCATTATTCCTGCGCGTGAGGGTTCTAAAAGAGTTCAAAAGAAGAATTTTAGACCATTTGCAGGAACAACACTGAGTAATTTGGCTATAGAACAAGCTAAAGCGTCTACGCTTATCGATAAGATAGTTGTTAATTCCGATTCGATTGAAGTTTTATCAATAGCCAAAACATATCGTGAAATATTTACTTTAGAAAGACCTAAATTATTAGCGCAAGATGAGTCGCCAGCAATCGAATACATGTTGCAAACGGTAAACGAACTTGAAAAAAATGGTGAATACTTTGATTTGATTGTTATTATTCAACCAAGTTCTCCATTAAGGAGTGGTAAAGATATTGATCAAACTATTCAATTGTTAATCGATAATTATGACGCCTCCTCTGCTGTTAGTGTAGTAAAGCTCTCTCATATGGTACATCCACACAAATTAAAAGTGATGAATGGCATTACCCTAGATCCATTTTTAATAAATGAAGGTCAAGCAACGGCTGCACATGAGTTACCTGATATTTATGTTAGAAATTGTGCAGTATATGTTTTTAAAACAGAGAACTTAAAAAAAGGGGTAACTTACGGGCATCAATGTATTGGCTTTGAAATGCCTGAAGAAACCTCTGTTGATATCAATGAAATGATAGAATTTAAGTTTGCGGAATACCTCTTTATGAATAAATAAAATGAACTTTTACGATAAATTTAAATAATGAATAGGTTATTTACTTTAGATTATTTAAGAGGAATAGCTGCTTTTGGAATAATGATCTACCACTATTTGAGTTGGTCAGTTGGAAAATTTGGAGCAGAAAATATTATTGGAAGGATAGGGATTTATGGTGTCTCTATATTTTATGTGTTAAGTGGTTTAACCCTTTATCATGTATACTTTAGCAAAATGCAATTTAATAAGAATGATATTTTATTATTTTTTAGGAAAAGAATTTTAAGGATATTTCCTTTGTTGTGGCTGGTAAGCATTACAACAGTGTTACTTTCGAGTGTAACAGTTGATTTTAATAAGCTATTCTTAAATCTTAGTGGTTTATTTGGGCTAGTTGCTTGGGATAATTACCTAGCAGTTGGGGCATGGTCTATTGGTAATGAGCTGGTATTTTATCTTTTTTTTCCTTTTTTCCTTTTTTTTATTCGAAAATCAAAGTGGTTTATAATACTTATCTCAATTGTTTTTTTTGTCATTTATTTATATTTTTCATTTAATGTTCTTAGTGATAACAATACATTGAATGCCCAATGGAGAGATTATATTAATCCATTAAATCAAGTCTTCCTTTTTCTTTGTGGGTTAATAATCGGTCATTTATTTAAGATTAAAGAATTTAAGCCTTTATACAGTTATTTAATTATTCTATTGGGTCTTGCAATATTTATCCTTTGCCCTGTTAGTGGAAATGCTATACATCTCGTTACAGGATATAATAGATTATTTTTTACCTTAAGCTGTCTTTTAATTTGTTTAGGGTCTTATAAGCTCTCAATTAAGCCACCGCTTAAAATTCATAAGGCACTTTCTATTTTGGGAGAAGCAAGCTATTCAGTGTATTTACTTCATCCAATTGTTTACCTTTTAGTAAGTAGATTTTTTTCTTTAATCAAATTTGATTTTCATATACCTTCAACCGCTGTTACTTTAATTTTTTCGGTATTGTTTACTCTTTGTTTAAGTGTTCTTGTTTATGAATATTTTGAGAAGTACTTTATGAAATTAGGTGGAAAGAAGTATAAGACGACAGTTAGGCAAACTCAATCATAAAATGAACTTAAGAGCAAATGTTCAGGCGCTTTTTAAAGACGGTGCAATCTACGGTTTAAGCAAGGTTATTGGACAACTTATAAGTTTTTTTCTTATCCCTCTATATACTAAGTATCTTTCTCCAGAAGATTATGCAGTTTTGTCCTTGGTTGGTATTTTATCAGTATCATTTACCTTATTTTCAAGTTTTGCTCTTGATTCTACTGCTTACCGTTTTGTAGGATTGATGAAAACCTATAAATATCGTATAATATATGCTTCTAGTGCACATACTTTAATTATTTTAACTTCATTAATATTGGGGGCTATTACACTGGTTTGCAGTGGTTGGATAGCAAAGGTTCTTTTTGACAATGCAAATTACTCACTATATGTTTCTTTAGGGATTTTTGGGGCTATCGCTGGAACATTATCAACGGTACCTACTGCATACTTTAGAATATTAAGGAAGGCAAAATTTGTAGGAACTTCGCTCATTATCAATTTATCTACCTCTATTCTTTCTACCATTTTACTTGTTGTTGTATTTAAGTTTGGTGTTACGGGAGCATTGTTAGGGAACTTAATCGGCAATTTAGCAAGTACTATATTTCTGTCTGTTTCGGCACCTATTTGGAAATTTACTTTCTCCTTAAAAATTAATAAGAAACTTATTGCCTACGCTGCACCGATTTTTCCTCATAAAGTTCTGGCATTTTTATTCCCCGTATATAGTCAGCTTGCCTTAAAGGAATATACTTCCTTAAAAGAGGTTGGATATTATGCTATTGCTTGGAAATTTTGCACCCCATTTATGCTTTTTATAGGCACTTTTCAGCAGGCTTGGTCACCCTATAAGTTTGAAATCTTACGTAATCAGCCGAATCCCCAAGCTACTTTCTCAAAGTTATTTAATATTTATGTGCTGATTAGTGGAACATTGTTTTTAATTTCCGCAGGTTTAGGTAGCGAAGTATTAAAATTCACAACTCCTTCAAATTTTCATGATTCAGCTAAGTACGTACCATATTTAGCATTAATTCCATTAATACAGGGGATGTACTTTATGCTGGGAACTGGTCAGGAATTCTCTAAAAGCCCTAAAATTTTGCCTTTAATTAGTGGCTGTGGATTAATAGCAGTTTTAATATCATGCACATTATTAATACCCTCATATGCTGTAGCAGGTTTAGGTTTATCAATGGCTATAGGTTGGTTAGTAATGGCAATAGGAACCTATATTTATTCAAATTCATTATATAAAATACCCTACAATTGGAAATTGGTATTTGTAGTGTTTTTGCTTTTTTTAGCTCTTGGATTTATTTTTAATAGATTTGATGGCTATATTAATAGGCAAACGTTATACATAAAGATTTTTGGAATAATAGTGATTTCTATTTGTATTTCATTGTTAATTATTTCTCCAAAGAAAATTTTAACTTTTATAAAATCAAGATGAAACTAAATATTAAGCAGTTTATATATTTGAAATTGGTAATTGCATTACCTGAAAAGATTAAAAGATGGGTTAATATTACAGAAATCAACAGGTATAGGCTAGAAAAATCAGTTGGCAGCTTTGGGAAAAATATTAAAGTTAACGGTAAAATTAGAGGCTTTGGCAGAAATGTATTTTTAGGCGATTCGGTAAACTTTAATGATAATTTCTTTGTAAATGGAAATGGTAGTTTAACAATTGGGAATTTCTTTCATAGTGGTGTTAATGTGACAATTATAACTTCAAATCATAATTATGAAAATGCTAATTCAATACCTTATGATAAAATCAGGGTTGATAAACCTGTTGTCATAAAAGATTTTGTTTGGTTAGGCAATAACGTTACAATAATTCCGGGAGTAACAATTGGTGAAGGAGCAATAGTAGCTGCTGGCTCAGTTGTTGTTAAAGATGTTCCTGATTGCGCAATTGTTGGTGGCAATCCTGCAAAATTGATTAAATATAGGAATCAAGATGAGTTTTATAAGTTGAAGAGTGAAGGTAAATTTTTTTAAGATTCATATGCTAGGTCATAATTCAACTTGTAATGACGAATAATATAAAAGAACTTAATAAATCGATTGATGTTTTATTTATTCACCATTTGCCGGTGATTGGAGGCGCTACACAAAGTTTATTTCTGTTAATGAAATCTTTTATTGATAAAGGATTAACTTGTAGAGTTCTTTTTTTAAGCAACAATGGCAATGCAATAGCATATTATAGATCTGCAGGTTTCAATGTCGATACGGTTAGCGATATTGTAACTTATGCACATGCTTATGGTGCATATAATACTTTTATTTCAAGAAAACCACACCGAGTTTTTACTAAACTGATCAATTCTTTCAGATCAACTGCAAAAGCGAAAACTTACATCAATCAATATAACCCTAAAGTTGTTTATTTAAATACGAGTGTATTAATTCCATTTGCAATCGCAGCCAAACAACTTGATAAGAAAGTTGTTTGGCATTTAAGGGAACAATTGCATAACGGGAATCTTGGCATCAGAAAAAAGATATTTCAATACCTATTTAAAAAATATAGTGATGAAATTATTGCCATTTCTAACGTAAATGCTAATGCGCTAAATTTGCCTAATGTTCATGTGATCTATAATAGTGTGAATATGGATATTTTTAATCCTTCTATTGACTGTGAAGAGTTTAAAAATAAATATGATCTGCATGGATATAAAATAGTTTCATATATCGGCGGACATGTGAAAAGTAAGGGGGCGCCCTTATTTATTAAGGCGGCATTAAAGGTATTGGCCAATCATCAAAAGGTTAAATTTGTTTTAGCAGGCGAATTTAACCTAACAAATAAAACCAGCCAAAATATAGTCGAAAAAGAGGTTCAAGCTCTAATTGAAAATTCAATTTACAAAGACAGGATTATATTTGTTGGAGTTTTGCAAAATGTTGCAGAACTATTGGCTACCACCAACATATTAATATGGCCAGCTATTGTGCCACATTTTGCTAGACCGATAATGGAAGCAATGGTGATGGGTGTACCTGTTATTGCAAGTAATTTTATGAGCTCGGCCGAAATTGTTGAAGACGGGAAAGAAGGCCTACTAGTTAATGCTAGCGAAACAGAATTAGGTAAAGCAATCGAAGAATTTATGAGTGATCCTGAAAAAATGGAAGAGATGGGTGCAAATGCCAGAAAAAAAGGGTTACAATTATTTGATTCAAGATTAAATAATGCGGCTATTTTAGATATTGTAAAGAAACACCTGTAAACATGAATAATTTAAATTCAAAAACTTTATTTGTGGTTCGTGCTTTACCCTATGAAGCTGGTGGTACACCGGTAGTAATTAGAAACTTGCTAAACTATTTGCCAAAAGATTCTATTTATATTCTTGGCAGAAGAGTTAATCCAGGTAAAAAATTAAGTAGAGAATATATTAAACAAAAAATGTTTAAAATCCCTGTTCTTTACACTATTGGGTATCGATTTTGGAAGTATTTCTCTATTATCCCAGGATTTTTCATGGGTATTTATATCATTAAAAAATATAATATTCAAAAAATAGTTGGTGTATTTCAAGATGATGCTTCATTAATATTGGCATTTCTATTGGCTAAGTGCAATAAAAAAATTGATTTTTATCCCTACTTTATGGATTTGTATGCAGAGCAAAAAACTGGGTTTTCAGCTCAATTTTCAACATATATACAAGATAAAGTATTTAAAAGAGCAAAAAATATTCTGTTAATTAACGATGGAATGAGAGACTTTCAATTGGCTCATCATTCATCTGATAAATTTGTAACCATACCAATAGTTAGTCAACAACAACAGTTTTTAAGTAATAATAAAAAACCCAATGATAAATTTGTGATTACCTTTAGCGGAACTGTAAATGAAGATAGATTGGAAACATTACAGGTTTTTACAAAGGAATTAGCAAATGATTCGAGATTTACGTTTAAGTTTTTGACAGCACAAACTGAAGATGATTTAAGAAAATTAGCTGTTTTTTTTGATGGCTTTAGTATAAAGCATTGTAAAACACAAGATGAATTATTTCTTGAACTGAGCCAATCAGATTTACTATACCTTCCATTGCGGTTTACCTATCCAAAAAGCATGGACGCGCAAATGAGCACTTGTTTTGGAGCAAAAATATTTGATTATTTGCAAATGTCAGTACCTATTTTAATCCATTCTCCTTCCAATTTTTTCAATTATACTTATTTCGAAAATCATAATGCTGGTTTCCTTTTAAATACACTTGATGTTAAACAGATTCATATATCTTTAGACAGTTTCTTTAAAGGAGATTTTAAAGACTTGGCATTTGAAAAATATGAAAATGCAAATAGACTGGCAAAAAATTTTAGTGGAGAGGTTGTATCTAAATTGTTCTTGGAGCAGCTTAATAAAAAATAATTGAATATGACGGAACATTTAGAATTAAATACTTCAAACGGTGCGACATTACCTCGAGGAGTACAAAAACTACTCAATTGGTTTCTGTTCTTTTTGGCATTCCCTTCTTTGATAGTGGTTGACAATTCAGTTACTTTTTACATTTTTATCGTTATTGTATACAAAGTTGGCATTTATTGGGTAAGGCCATTTAAAGGCAAAATTCTATTTTTTTCATTTCTATTTGTTGTTGTAGCTTCTACATTTTTGGGATTGTTCCATGATATGGAACGACATCCTGGATTTTTTTATACAATTCAGATCATTGTACAATATACCTATTGGATTTTATTGGCTGCATTCATGATCATCTTTAGGGGAAGAATTGATTTATTGCAGTTAAGTAAATGGCTTTTCTTTGGAACAATAGCCTCAATTGTAGGGTTTTATTTAGTTCCTTTTAAACTTGATCTAGCAGTTGTTACGATAATCACGAATTCAACTAGAAATTCTTTTATTTTTAGTTTACTCTGTACAATACCTTTATCCTTTCTGTATTTAAGATATAAATACACTAAAATTAAGATTTTCTATTTTATTTTATTCTTTGGTGTAACTGTATTATTTACAAATGGAAGGTCTGGGGCGGTGATTATCTTAGTTCAATTATTTCTTATTGCCAGTATAATTTATCCAGTATTTAGAAGGATAATGAATATATCAATCCTTCCTCTAGTATTTATGTTTTTCCTAATCCAATCTGATGGAATGCAGGTTTATCTTAATGGAATAGCAAGTCAGGTGGAAAGCATTAATCCTAGATTTGCCAATCTTTTAAGAGCAGAAGGTGATGGTGATTTAACGATTGATAAATCGTGGTTAATACGAAAACTTATGATTGATAAAGGATTTGAAATAATTGAACAATATCCATTTTTAGGGATTGGTGCAAATAATTTTAAATACTTTGATTCTGAGCTAGCAACTTATGAAGGATATGAAAGACTTGGTTATTTGTCTACTTCGCTCTTCAATTCAAGGTCTGCACATAATTCATATGTTCAGATACTTGCTGAGTTTGGCATCATTGGTTTTATTTTTTTTATACTCATTTTATTACAACCTATATTATTCTTATTTCGAAAAATTTTCACGAATAAACTTTCGATTTATGATTTACCCTTAATAAGTTTGATTGGTCTTTGTTTGCATTTTTATGCCATTGCCTCAATAACAGGAGCTATTCCTTGGTTTATTTTTGGCTTATGCTGGTCAATTTCTAATAAGATTAAAAGATGAAATTAGCTTACTATTATCATATTCCAATACGAGCAGATAAAGGAACACTCTACATGCCTGGTTTTTTAGCTGTATTTATAGATTCTTTAGCTAACGAAGTGGATGAGCTTATTCTAATTATGCATGAATGTAATGCAAAGGAAGAGTTAGAAGCCGATTGTGAATTGGTGAATAAAAATATTCGATGGATTAATTTAGGAGTTAAGACTCCTAGCTGGCATCGTGCGCTATTTCACAATAAAATTTTAAAAAGTGTTTCAAAAGAATTGAATTCGGGTTGTGATGCTATTATTGTGAGATCTCCAACGCCATTGGCACCATATTTTAAACGTTATTTCAGAAATATTAAAGTGTTATTTATGGTTGTAGGAGATTACGCAGAAGGAGCTAGTCATTTACATATTAAAAGTATAAGAGATCTTGCTATTCAATATTATTTGCAGTTAAATGATTGGCTTTTTAGAAGAGAAATGAAAACCACTGATATTTTGGTAAATTCTCCAGGGCTCTACAGAAAATATTTGCCTATTAGTAAATCAATTAATCTTATCAAAACAACCACATTATCTAAAAAGGATATTATTACAAGATTAGATACATGCCAAGCCGAGGTTATTCAAATTCTTTATACAGGACGGATTGATCCTGCAAAAGGGCTTTTTGAATTAATAGATGCCTGTGCAAAGTTAAAGAATAGCAACGTTGCTATTCAATTAAATATAGTTGGGTGGGAACAAGATCCAGATAAGTCAGTAGAAGGGGCGCTGATTAAACATGGCGAAAAATTGGGTATCAATGAAAATATTATTTTTCATGGTAGGAAAAAAGTTGGCCCAGAGCTAAATTCATATTACCGAAATGCAGATATTTATGTGATACCATCTTATCATGAAGGGTTTCCACGTACAATCTGGGAAGCTATGGCCAATGGATTGCCTGTAATTGCTACTAGAGTGGGTGGGATTCCTGAATATCTTGAGCATCTGAAAGATGTTATTTTAATAGAACCAAAAAGCTCAGATGAAATCTATAATGCGATTTTAATGCTAATTAAAGATTCTCAATTAAGAAAAGAAATCATTTTTCATGCCAGAGAAAAGGTTTTTGAGAATACGTTGGAAATTCAATCTTCAAGATTAATCCAAATTGTTCAGTCTTGTCTTGAAGATAATCTTAAGGGAAATTAGTTTCATTCAATTGTAAAACAAAAAATAGCCTGTTTTTTGCGAAAAGGCTATTGCGCATTTGTAAAAAGCGTTTAAGAAATAACCTATTTTATTAAGGTTGTATATTAAAATAATTATGAATACTAAAAGTAGAAAGATTGTTTATTTCGGGAACAAAATAAGTGGTTACAGAAAAGCAAAATCTGTAATGGAAACTCTCATTCCACTTTTTGAGCAACAATATATTATTAACTCATACTCAAGCTATCAAAATAAAGTCTTAAAGATGCTTGATATGATAGTTAATTTTTTTTTAAAAGGATTGAGGGCTCATGTCATCATAATTGATGTATATTCTACAGCAAATTTTTATTTTGCGGTTATCTTATCTTTCCTGTCTCATCTGTTTAAAGTTCCATATATTCTTTTCCTCCATGGAGGGAATTTGCCAAATAGATACACTCGATCTGAGAAACTTGTAGATTATATCTTTAAAAATTCAAAGTCCATTGTTGCTCCTTCCAATTATTTGAAATCTTTTTTCGAAGATAAGGGCTATCAAATAACATACATTCCAAACATCATAAATTTAGAATTGTATCAGTTTAAGGAGAGAAAGCAAATTTCACCAAAACTATTATATATAAGAGGCTTCGGAAAAATCTACAATCCTTTGATGGCAGTAAAAGCTATTGGGATTTTAAAAGAAAAATTTCCTTCGATTGAGCTTGTAATGTTAGGTAGTGATATCGATGGTACACTTGAAGAAACAAATGCACTAATTAAAGAATTAAACCTTTCCCAGCATATCAAAATTCTAGGAAAAATGAGCCAAGAGAATTGGATCAAATTGTCGTACGGATACGATATTATGGTTAGCACCCCAACTATAGATAATACACCTGTTAGTGTTATTGAAGGCATGGCTCTTGGCCTAATAATTGTATCTACTGATGTTGGAGGGATAGCCCATTTGCTAAAGAATATGGAAGATTCTATTTTGGTGGCGTCTGATGCACATGAAGAATTAGCTTCTAAAATAGAGTTTTCACTTATGAACCCCGAATTTAGCTATTCACTACAGTTAAACGCCCGTAAAAAAATCGAAGAATTTACGTGGGAAAAAACTAAAGATAAATGGTTTCAACTACTAAACGAATAGCTACTAAAACTAAGACTTTACATATTTATAATTGAATATAGTTAAATTTGCATTTCAAGTATTGTTTATAATGAACATATGATTTTTGATAAGATTTATAGATCTCTCCCAATTTGGCTACAAAATTTTGCTGTTTCAATTTATGGGTATGGTTGGAATAAGAGAAGATTTGGTGGAGTTTTTACCATGCAAAAGAATTTGTTTCAGGAGAGAGAATTTTTTACTGGAACAGAATGGATTGATTATCAGAGAAAAACTCTTAGAAGTCTTTTGAAACATTCTTTGGAAGAAGTTGAGTTTTATAAAAATAAATATGCTTCATTAAATGTTTCACCTATTGAGTGGGATTTATTTGAGCTCGAAGACTTGAAAAAACTTCCTTTCCTTGAAAAAGATGATTTTCGTAAATATGGAGAAACAACTCTTTTAGCTAAGCATTTTGATAAGGATGGGACTTTCTTAAGCAGTAGTGGAAGTTCGGGTACGCCAACTAGAATATATTTTAGCAAAAAATTTCATCAAACATGGCAGGCTGCACTTGAAGTTCGAATGAGACAATGGGCCGGAGTTACATTTGAAACTCCAAGAGGAATGATTGGTGGACGTAGAATAGTTCCAGATGCTAATGCTAAAGGCCCATATTATAGATACAACTGGTTCGAAAAGCAAACTTATTTCTCTGCCTATCACATCAGTAAAGCAAATGTAAAAGATTATTTGGAAGGAATGATTCGTAATAATGTTCAATACATGACTGGATACGCATTTGCAAATTATGAATTAGCATTACTAATCGAAAGTAGTGGATTAGTGGCTCCAAAAATGAAAGCTGTAATTACAAGCTCAGAAAAACTAACAATTGAAATGAGAGATGTGCTTTCTCGAGTTTATCAATGTAAAGTTTACGACAGCTATAGTGGAAATGAAGCTTGTGGGCTAATTACAGAATCTCCCGAAAATAAACTTCTATTTAGTCCAGACACTGGGATTATAGAAATATTAGATGATTTAGGAAATGAGGTGCAACCAGGTGAAGAAGGAGAACTTGTTTTTACAGGCCTTTTAAATTTTGACCAGCCATTAATAAGATATCGAATTGGAGATAGAGCAATAAAAGCAAAAAATCAGTTAACTTTGTCGGCAAGACATATGCAAGTAGTTGACGAAATTGCAGGTAGGATTGAAGATAAAATTGTAACAAGAGATGGGAGGGTTATGGTAAGGTTTCACTCCTTATTCTATGATTTGCCAAATCTTCAGAAGGGACAAGTTATACAACAAGATTACGAAAGTTATATAATTAATTTGCAGATTGAAGAAGAATATGATAAGAAGTCTTCCGAAGAAATAATAACAAAAAGATTAAATAGTCAAATTGATAATGATTTACATATCGAATTTAACTATTTTGATAAAATACCTGTTGGACCAAATGCGAAATTTAGAGCTGTAATTTCCAAGATGAATAAAAAATGATGAAAATACTCACAATTGTTGGAGCAAGACCACAGTTTGTAAAAGCCGCCGCACTTTCTAGATGCATTGCTAATTACCCAGAACTTACTGAAGTTATTGTCCATACTGGACAGCATTTCGATGCAAATATGTCAGATATTTTCTTCGATGAAATGGAAATTCCTAAACCAGATTTTAACCTTAATATTAATGGATTATCCCATGGTGCCATGACAGGTCAAATGTTAGAAGGAATTGAAAAAATTATTCTATCAGAAAAACCTGATGTAGTGTTGGTGTATGGTGATACAAATTCGACATTAGCAGGCTCATTAGCTGCAAAAAAACTACAGGTTAAAATTGCACATGTTGAAGCGGGACTTAGAAGCTTTAATATGGCGATGCCAGAAGAAATAAACCGAATTTTGACCGATAGAATCAGTGATTGGCTTTTTTGCCCAACTACTACTGCAATTGAAAATCTCCGGAAAGAAGGCTTTGATAGCTTTAACAGTAAAGTGATAAAAACAGGAGATATCATGGAAGACGCTGCTTATTTTTATGCATCAAAAGCCGAGGAGAAATCTAAAATTATTAAAGATCTGAAATTAGCTGAGAATGGATTTGTACTCGGTACAATTCACAGAGCTGAAAATACAGACGACCTCAATAAATTAACCCAACTTATTGAAGCCTTCGAAGAAATTAATAAGACCATTAAGGTAATTATTCCACTGCATCCACGAACTAAGCAAATATTAAAGCATCACAATATCCAAACAAATTTTACCATAATAGATCCAGTTGGTTATTTTGATATGCTTATGCTTTTAAAAAATTGTGCTTTAGTAGTTACTGATAGTGGCGGACTACAGAAAGAAGCATTTTTCTTCCGGAAATTTGGCATTACAACAAGAGAGCAAACTGAATGGACAGAGCTTATAGATAATGGTTACAATTTTCTTGCAGGAACTAACAAAGAGCTAATTCTAGCGTATGCTTTTAAATTAATTGGTAAGAAATTTCCAGAACCTAAAAATCTTTATGGTAACGGAGAGGCAGCTAATAATATTTGTAAAGCTTTAATAGGGAATTAATGATTACTGAAAAAAAGACAATCTGGGTTATAAATCAATTTGCAGGAAATCCAAGTTCTGGTTGGGGCGAAAGGCATTTCTACTTTGCTAAATATTGGAAGCAACTTGGATATAATGTGAAAATAATTACAGGGTCATATAATCACATGTTTAATAATCTTCCAGAAGTTACCAAGTTATACCTTCACGAAATACATGATGGAATAGATTTTATTTGGGTAAAAACACCGAAATATCATCCACAATCTGCAAAGCGATTTTTAAGTATGCTCGTATTTGCTTGGAATGTGTTAAAACTTCCAATTAAAGTGATTGGAAGCCCGGATACTATAATTGTTTCATCAATGCCTATATTTCCTATTTGGTCGGGTATTAAATTAAAGAAGAAATTTGGTTCAAAATTAATTTTTGAAATTAGAGATATATGGCCTTTAACATTACAATTACTGGGAGGCTATTCTAAAAATCATCCAGCTGTTCGTTTTATTTCATGGTTTGAGAAAATAGGATATAGAAAATCTGATGCTGTGGTTTCTTTACTCCCTAATGCAAAATCTCACTTTGAAGAGATAGCAAAACAACAAGTTAATTTTAAATATATTCCAAATGGAATTGATGAAAGCCAACTTATAGGAGAAGCTTTGCCAGACGGTTTTACTAAAGATATTCCTGCAAACAAGTTTGTAATTGGATACGCTGGAACTTTAGGATTAGCAAATGCGCTTGAGTACTTTATTGATGCAGCAAACCTATTAAAAGATGACTCACGTTTTTTCTTTGTAATTGTTGGAGATGGATATTTAAGAGAAGAATTAAAGAACAAAAGTGAAAATTGGGGAAATGTGATTTTTTTGCCAAAAATCCGCAAAAATCAAGTTCAAGCTTTACTTACAAATTTCAATGCTTGTTTTGTTGGTAGAAATGATACCCCTTTGTTTAAGCATGGCGTTTCTGCAAATAAATATTTCGATTATATGTTAGCAGGAAAGCCTATTTTAGATTCAAATAATTTAATCAAAGATCCTGTAGAACTTTCGGGTTGTGGCATTATCGTAACACCCGACTCTGCAGAAGCAATCAAAGATGGCTTAATAAACCTATATCAGATGACAGAGGCAGAGAGAAATGAAATGGGAGAAAAAGGCAAAAAATATGTTAAGGAATTCCATAGTATAGAAAATCTAGCGAAGCAATACGCTGAATTGTTTTAATGAAGACATCAAATTAATAAAATGAATAAAAGTATAAAGTTCGCGGTAATAGGATTTGGACACATAGGGAGAAGACATGCTACAATTATAAATGAATATTCGGGGGCTGATTTGGTGGCTATTGTGGATGTTAATGATGCCGTACAGCAACATGAATTATATCCAGCAGGTGTTCCTTTCTATCAATCAATAGATCAATTCTTAGCCGCTGAAATAGGTGTAGATGTAGTTAATATTACTACCCCAAATGGTTTTCATTGCACTTTTGCTCTTCAATCTTTACAAGCAGGAAAACATGTTGTAATAGAAAAACCGATGGGCCTAACTAGAGCTGAATGCGAGGAGGTAATCTTTAAATCATTACAAATGTCTCGTCAGGTATTTGTGGTTAAGCAAAATAGATATAGCCCTCCAAGTAAGTGGATGAAAGAAGTGGTTGGAAAGGGCATTATAGGTGATGTACACATGGTGCAAGTTAATTGTTATTGGAATAGAGACCATAGATACTATAAAATGGGTGGGTGGAAAGGCACCTTAGGGTTAGATGGGGGAACGTTATTTACTCAATTTAGTCACTTTGTAGATATTATGTATTGGGTTTTCGGAGATATTAAGAATATTAAAACTCAATTTTCGGATTTTAATCACAGCGATAGTACCGATTTTGAAGATTCTGGCATGGTGCAATTTGAATTTATGAACGGGGGGTTGGGTTCAATCAATTTTAGTACCGCAGTTTGGGATACAAATATGGAAAGTAGCATCACGGTTGTTGGAGAAAAAGGTAGTTTTAAGATTGGTGGACAATACATGAATGAAATTGAATACTGCCATATTAAAGATTATACAATGCCGACACTTGATCCAACGAATCCTCCAAATGATTATGGCCCCTTTAAGGGAAGTGCTGCAAATCATCATTATGTAATTGAAAATGTTGTAAATACCTTAAATGGTAAGGATACAATTACCGCAAATGCGCTAGAAGGAATGAAGGTGGTTGAAATTATTGAACGGATTTATGCAACCAGAGATTTAACAAGCATAAAAAAGTAAATCTGTAGAAAACAAATGAAAAAAATAGAAATGGTTGACCTTAAGAGTCAATATCTAAATATAAAACATGACGTTGATGCTGCCATCCAAAATGTAATCGATACCTCAACTTTTATTAATGGACCAAAAGTATCAGAGTTTAAGATTGCATTAGCCGAGTATCTTTCTGTAAAACATGTAATTTCATGTGCTAATGGTACTGATGCTTTGCAAATTGCTTTAATGGCGCTTGATTTACAGCCGGGAGATGAGGTAATTGTTCCTTGTTTTACTTACGCGGCAACAGCAGAAGTGATATTGCTATTAAAGTTAAAACCGGTATTAATTGAAGTCGATCCAGAAACTTTTAACATCACGACCGCAATTATTGCAAAAGCTATTACACCAAGAACTAGAGCCATTGTGCCCGTTCATCTCTTTGGGCAATGTTCAGATATGGAACCAATCATGGAGTTAGCCAAAGTACACAATCTTTTTGTAGTAGAAGATACAGCTCAAGCATTAGGAGCAGTGTATACCTTTTCTGATGGCAGCCAAAAAAGCGCAGGTACAATTGGTCATATTGGTTGCACCTCTTTTTTCCCCTCTAAAAATCTTGGATGTTACGGAGATGGCGGAGCTATATATACAAATGATGATGAATTAGCAATCAAAATTCAAAAAATAGCAAATCACGGACAGTCCAAAAAATATTACCATGAATTAGTTGGGGTAAATTCTAGACTTGATACTTTACAAGCAGCCATTTTAATCGTAAAGCTAAAAAGTTTAAAACAATATACCGAAGCAAGAAATAAAGTTGCTAACTACTATGATGAGAAATTTAAAGATATAAAGTGGATAACAATTCCGAAAAGGCAGGCTAACTCCACTCATGTTTTTCATCAGTATACCGTAGTTTTAGAAGATGGAATAGAGCGAGAAGCACTTATAAGCTATTTAAAGGAATTAGCTATACCTTCAATGATTTATTACCCAATGCCATTGCATTTTCAACAAGCATTTAAGCAAAAAGATGATAAAGAGGGCGATTTTCCAGTTTCTGAAAAATTATGTAAAACAGTACTTTCATTGCCTATTCATACTGAAATGGAAGATGAGCAATTAGACTTTATAATAAAATCAATTAAATTATTCAAAACCATATGAGGGAAGAAAAATATTTTGCTCATGAGTCAGCAATCATAGATGAAGGATGTAGTATTGGAAATGGAACTAAGATCTGGCATTTTTCTCATTTAATGACCAATTGCACGCTTGGTGAAAACTGTAACATCGGACAAAATGTAGTCATTTCTCCTGAAGTGCTGCTTGGACGTAATGTGAAAGTTCAGAATAATGTATCTATATATACAGGAATTACCTGTGAAGATGATGTGTTCTTAGGTCCATCTTGTGTTTTTACAAATGTGATTAACCCAAGAAGTGCAGTAAACAGAAAAAATGAATATGTTCGTACCCATATTGGAAGAGGCGCCACAATTGGGGCTAATGCAACTATTGTATGTGGGCATAACATTGGGAAATTTGCTTTTGTGGGTGCAGGTGCTGTTGTAACCAAAGCCATTGAAGATTATGCATTAGTGGTTGGAAATCCTGCAGTTCAAATTGGCTGGATGAGTGAGAATGGAATGAGGTTGAATTTTGATGATGAAAAGATAGGAGTATGCTCGGAAACAGGCGATAAATACAGCCTATTTGAGGGTAAGGTCTCAAAAATATAGAAATGAAAAAACCAAAAAATTATATAGTTACTGGAGCTAGTGGTTTTTTAGGGAAAATTATAACAAATTCACTGATTTCAAGTGGTGCGAATGTTATTTCCATTGGAAGATCAGTTGAAAATAATATTATTCACGATTTAAGTGAGCCTTTTCAATTTAGTGCACCTGATTTAGCTGTTGATACAGTTATCCATATTGCAGGTAAAGCACATAGTGTCCCAAAAACTGACGAAGAAAAAGAACAATTTTTTAAGGTTAACTATCAGGGCACGAAAAATTTAACGACAGCTTTATTAAAGCTGGTTACACCACCCACTGCCTTCATATTTATAAGTACAGTTTCTGTTTATGGTTTAGATGAAGGAGTTGATATCAACGAGAATTTTAAATTAAATGGCATTTCAGCATATGCAAAATCTAAAATTGAAGCCGAGCAATGGTTACAACAATGGGCTGCTATAAATAATGTTAAGTTAACAATTTTCCGTCTTCCACTTGTAGCTGGAGAAAACCCTCCTGGAAATCTGGGCAAAATGATAAATGGGATAAAATCAGGAAAATATTTAAGCATTGGCAACGCATCTGCAAAAAAAAGTGTGGTATGGGGAAATGATATCGTAGATATTATTCCTATCGCTGCAGAGTGTGGTGGAATATTTAATTTAACGGATGGCAATCATCCTTCGTTTAAAGAGCTTGAAGAAGTAATCTCTAGCAGTTTAGGCTTAAAAAAGCCTTTTAAAATTCCAATTGTTTTGGCAAGAATTTTAAGTAAATTAGGAGATATTATTGGGACTGGTTCTCCAATTAATACTGAAAAAATGAATAAAATAACCTCAACCCTAACCTTTGATGATTCTAATGCTCGTGTATTGATTGGATGGAAACCTAATTCGGTTCTGAAAAAACTACAAGAAACTTTAAAATGATCTATATAATTCTTTTACCTGTTTTTGTAGTTGTAATGCTATTTTATTTTAGGGTTGCTAATTATTATAATATAATTGATCGCCCAAATGAAAGAAGCTCTCACTCAACCGTAACAATAAGAGGTGGTGGGATTATCTACTTAGTCGCAGCTCTATTTGCTGTGTTTATGGAACAAGCATATTGGTTGTCAATTGTAGGGTTATTATTAATAGGTTTAATTAGTTTTTTAGACGATCGGATGACAATATCAAGTAAGTTGAGAATTTTAATACACTTAATCGCAGTAACTTTTTTATTTATCTCACTAGGCTTATTTCAAATGTTTTCTTGGCCATTGATTTTGGGATTCTATATTTTGGTTATTGGTATCATCAATGCATATAATTTTATGGATGGAATTAATGGGATTACAGGAAGCTATAGTCTTGTGATTTTGCTAGGCCTACTCTATATTAATACGTGCCAAATTGCTTTTATACAAGTTAACTTAATAATTATCCCAATTTTAGCATCTTTAGTTTTTCTTTTTTTTAACTTTCGTAAAACGGCGAAGTGCTTTGCAGGAGATGTTGGTAGTGTAGCTTTAGCATTTTGGATTATTTGGTTACTACTAACGTTAATGTTAAATACTGGAAATTATATTTACATCTTATTTTTGGGAGTATATGGTGTAGATTCTATCCTTACCATTATTCACCGTTTAATGCGTAAGGAAAATATTTTTTTAGCACATAGATTACACTTCTATCAGATTTTGGCCAATGAGCAAAAGATACCACATTTGATAGTATCTAGTATGTATACAGTTATTCAAGCTCTTATCATTACTTTGGTGATATTTTCGAATCTGAATTGGATTATCTTATCTTTAATTTCTCTACTTCCAATGATTTTGATCTACATTATTCTTAAACCCCGACTAATGATTCATGTTAAAAAGTAATACCATTCTAAACTAAATTGATTATAATTGGTTTATATAGATAAGCTAAATTATTATTTGTAATTTTAAATAAACTATACTAAACATGAAGCTGGGAAAAATTAATATTGTTCCGCGTTGGGTTATACTACTGCTCGATTTGGCAATTTGTATTATTTCATTAACTATAGCTTATCTACTAAGGCACAATTTCGATATTACAAGTATTAACCCAATGCGCTACAGCCGTGGAGTTCTTATTTTAACCAGTATCAACATTATTGTATTCTATAACGTAAAAACCTATGCGGGTATTATTCGATATACCAGCGCACAAGATACATTTAGAGTGTTGTTTGCTGTTTTTGTGAGTAACATTACTTTTGTGTTTATAAACCTGAGTTACATCTCGATGGGTAATTTTTCGATGATTTCGAATAAAATGCTTTTTATAAATGGTTTATTAAGTTTTTTGATGCTAATTACCTATAGGGTGTTAATCAAATACTTTTTTATGTATATTAAAAACTTAACCCTAGCCAAACGAAAAGTAATTATCTATGGGGCTGGTGAAGCGGGATTGGCCACCAAACGTACTTTTGATCATGATGCCAAAGTAAATAAAACCATTATAGCTTTTGTTGATGATGATGACCGTAAAGTAGGTAAAACAATTGACGGAGTAAAAATACTAAATGCAGGGAAATTAGAATCATTAATTGTGGAGCATGAGGTTGATGAAATTATTTTTGCATCCTATACTATACCTAATGAGCGAAAAAATGCCATTGTTGATATTTGTCTCGAGAATGATGTAGTAGTGTTAAATATTCCGCCTGCCGATTTATGGACAGGTGGTGTACTGCATACCAAACAAATCCAACATATTAATATTGAAGATCTTTTAAATAGAAAACCAATAGAAATTGATACTCATGGCATTCAAAATCAATTAAAGGGTAAGCGAATTTTAATAACAGGTGCTGCAGGGTCAATTGGTAGTGAGGTGGTTAGGCAATTAATTAATTTTAATACAGGTTTAATTGTACTTTGTGATCAATCGGAAACGGCATTGCACCATATTTACCTCGAGCTTACTGAAAACTACAACCATACTAATTTTCATGCTTTTGTAGGCGATGTAAAAGATGGAAAGCGGATGGAACATCTTTTTGCAACATACAAGCCACATTACGTGTATCATGCTGCTGCCTATAAGCATGTGCCGTTAATGGAAGATAATCCGTCTGAGGCCATTAAGACGAATGTCTTGGGTACTAAAACTATCGCCGATCTCGCGGTAAAACATGGAGTACAGAAGTTTGTAATGATATCTACAGATAAGGCTGTAAACCCTACTAATATTATGGGGGCATCTAAACGCATTGCCGAGATTTACGTACAATCGCTAAACAATTCGTTAACTAATCGTGATTTTGTATTTAGTAATGGATTAAGTTATATTAACGATTTGAGTGTTAAACCAATTACTAAATTCATTACTACCCGTTTTGGCAATGTTTTAGGCTCGAATGGATCAGTGATTCCAAGGTTTAAACAGCAGATTGAGAAGGGCGGACCCGTTACTGTGACCCATCCGGAAATTACACGTTACTTTATGACTATACCAGAAGCCTGTAGATTAGTTTTAGAAGCAGGTTGCATGGGAAAAGGAGGAGAGATTTTTATTTTTGACATGGGTAAGTCGGTTAAAATTGTAGAGTTGGCAAAAAAGATGATTCGTTTAGCTGGATTAGTACCTAATGAAGATATTAAAATCTCATATTCAGGATTACGACCAGGAGAGAAACTATTTGAAGAGCTATTAAATGATAACGAGAATACCATGCCAACTCATCATGAAAAAATTATGATTGGCAAGGTTAGACTATATGTTTTTGATGAAATCGAATCGAAAATTTATAATTTGATTAATCACGCCAAACAAAATAACGATCGCAATGTTGTGGTAGCCATGAAGGATTTAGTTACTGAATTTAAGAGTAAAAACTCGGTGTTTGAAGAATTTGATCAGATTGGTCAAGGATAGGGTTCATCATTCTATAATTGCGCTTTGTAACCCACTTTTTAATTGGATCTCATGGGTAATAAATTCTTCAGGTAAGTACGTGTTATCATAAAATCTATAATAATAGTCTTCAAGGGCGTGTTGTTGAATAGTTGAAAATAAAGCATCATTATTTTTTCTAGCCAATAAAAGATTAATAATTTCTTTTTTAAAATCCTCAAAAGAGGTAGTATGTGCTGTTAATCCATCCTTAATAAATCCTACATTACTATACTCATTTAAAAGATCGAGTGTAATTACAGGTGTTCCTACTAGTAGTGCATCGAGCACAGAAGTGCTTGAACCAGAAAGAACTATGGATGCTTGTCTCAATAAATCATGAAATGATATTTTCATGGTTTGTAAATCAGCATTATCAAGTAATACCGTTGACTTTCCATCAAAACCTAGGTAATTATTTTTATCATCCTTTGGATGTATTTTTATACAAAGATTAAACTTTAAGGCCTTCTGCGCCATTTTTAATGTTTCGATTATTAAGAGATGATGCTGTTTACTCACACTGTGGCCATATCCACTGAATGCTGCAACTACAAAATCTGTAAATCCGAGTGGCTTGTTAGAAAAATTGGCAGATGTTGAGTTATTTTGTTGTTTTGGCAAACCAGAAATAAAAATCTTATGCGGAGCAATACCTAGAAAACTAAGACTTGAACGGGCATTAACACCATAAACAAAGATTTGATCTACCATACTTCTCCCAAGGACAAGGTTAACGTTGTCTATGGCGCCATGCTGTATCATACCGGTAGGAACATTAAATCTTTTAGAGATTGTTGCAAGTAGTCGACCTTCAAAAGTGATGTCATTACCTACTAAAACATACTTCGGTTTTCTTTTTATAAAAATATTTGTAAAGCTTTGCTCTAAAAACTTGATTTGTGGTAGATAGTATTTAATAGTACTTGAAAGTTTATCTTTTGAAGTGCTGTAATCAAATAGTTCTGAGTTGGTATAGCTAAACCCCCTAATCAAACTAGCAGTAATCTTTAATTCTAAGAAATATTTTATTAGTTTAGGTTTGGTTGTAATAACAGTAACGTTAATATTTGCTTTTTGCAAAGAATGATAAACAGGGTAAATACAGTTCCATTGGGAGGAAGAGTTAACAAAGAATAATATTTCTCCCTCAGATATTTCATCTTTCAATGCATGCCTGATTCTATCCTTCTTAGCTTTTATGAGATGTTTTATCTTGGTAAAGAAACCGATATGATTTTCTTTATTATTTAATTCCCCAATCATAATCTCTGTAAATAGCAAGTCTCCTAGGCTTAAGCCTTTATGCCAATAATTTTCGTCATGATTTACTGAATTAATTAGTTCAAGGGTTTTATAAAAAGCTGAGGATAAATTGTTCATTATTTACAGTTAAAACGGAAATCTTTTTGAGTAGGTGAATGTGAGTTAATATCTTAATCCTCAATTTTTGGGTTTATAATAGCTGTATCATTTTTAACCATTTTAAGAATACAATTATAAGAAATGTCTCGTTATCCAGTGTCTTTGAATTTTCAAATTGATCTGCTTTACGTTTTAAAATTTCTTTACTAAAATATTCTGCACTTTCATTTTCACGCAAAAGCACTGGAATTTCCTTTTCTAAGGACTTTGCAACCCATTCATAAACTGGAAGTTGAAAACCTTGCTTTGGTCTGCTAAAATAACCTTCTGGGAGTTCGTTGCGATATGATTCGACTAATATCTTTTTGTTTCCCATATCTGAATAGCTTTGTCCATTGGTACTATGATTAACTTTCTTTCCTCGTTTAAATTTAAATTTGGACGGGATTGTGAATAAAAACTCAACAAGTTTATAATCAAGAAATGGAAATCTAACTTCTATGGAGTGAGCCATCGAAACAGCATCCATATCTCTTAGCAATTGATTAAGCATATACGTGCGTAGTTCATAATAAGAAATTTTATTGCTTAAATTTAATATTGGATTTTTACCAAATTTATAAAAATTCTCAAATATGCTCTTTTCTGAAATTTCATAGCCGTTGTTCAATAAAGCATTAACGTGATATGGTGTAATAATAAATCTATGACTTAAATAATGTAGTTCTACATTTGTGCTGCTGCCAAATAAATTATTAATATGATTTAAATATTTATTGTGCTTGTTCTTAAACAATCGATTCCTAACTAATGTATCGCTTAGATAAGTTGTTTTAAACTTCCTGGATAAGAAATTGTATACATTAAGATTTCTTGGGTAACCCATCATCAATTCGTCGCCCCCTAATCCACTAAGTGCTACTGTGAGATTTTCTTTGCTAGCTTTAGAAACAAGATAGGTGTTTAGCCCGTCTAAAGAAGGCTGATCAAGACCAAAAATAAAATGATCAAAATCACTTTTTACATCTTCAAACCCAATTAATACAGCATCATTTTCGAAGCCAAAATGAGTAGATAGTTCTTTTGCCGTTTTTATTTCACTGTAATATTTTTTATGCTTATTTTCAAAACCTATTGTAAACGTTTTAATATTTTTAATGTTTTGTTGAGCTAGATTAGCAATTATAGAAACACTGTCTATCCCACTACTTAAAAAAATACCGACTTTCCTATCAGAAATCATTCTTAATTTTACCGATTCTTCATATATATCTTTGAAATTTTTCTTCGCCTCGTTAAAAGATATAGTATGATTGATTTTAGTTGGGACTTCCCAATAAGATAAGATATTTAATATCTTATTTGCATAAATAAAATAACTTGCTGGCGCTAACGATACAATATTTTTAATCATGGTATCAGGCCATTGTACGGCGCCATATAAAAATAAATCTGCAAGGCCCTTGGGATTTACCTCCTTTTTAACAACACCAGATGATAACAAGGCTTTGAGCTCTGAAGCAAAAATGAAAAGATCATCTTCAATACAATATAAAAATGGTTTTATCCCCATTCTATCTCTTGCACCAAAAAGCTCATTCGTTTCCCTATCCCATATCGTAAAAGCAAACATCCCTCTTAAATGTTGAAGCATAGCCTTGCCCATTTTTACATACATCTTAAGGATAACTTCAGTGTCAGAGTTAGATATGAACGTATCTTGGTTTAAGAACTGTTCTTTTAATATTTGGTAATTATATATCTCACCATTAAAGATTATAACATGCCTGCCATCATCAGAAATCATTGGTTGATGCCCAGCCTTACTTGTGTCCTGTATTGAAAGACGAGTCATACCTAAGTGTACGTTCCCCTCACTCCACATACCAGAATCATCTGGGCCACGATGATGCATTGCCCTAAGCATTTTCTCAAGTGATTCAGGATTTGGGAGTGAGATAATCCCTGCAATTCCACACATATTCTTTTTTTATTATTTAGAGCAATTAATTTTATTCAATAATTCTTTATACAAATAAATGTGGGAAAGGAGAGAACTCCATTTTCCAACATCAAAAAATAGGCTCTGTAACTTTTGCCATACTACTTGAAAAAAATGTAAAAAGTTTGTTTTACAGATATGTGCTTTTGAAGTTGTTAACTAAAGAGTATCTTGGGAAACCAGTATTGTTTAACACTGGCACGTTGGAAGGAATAATAAAATACAAACTTTATGGAGCATAAATCTAAGTCAAAGGTATGTTATTTTTTGTTTATCCAAATTAAATAAGAAGAGAATAGAGTTTAGCCGAAATTTTTATAAACTGCTAATCTATAACTAGTTAGTTAGGTAATTCTTTTTAATCCGTAAAAGTCTTTTTATTGCTATAATGATCGTTTTAGGATTTATTTTAAATAAACTTTCATCTTATCGATTTCTATACAGTAGCGAGTAATATGAACTTGAATAGTTAGTCTGGTAGGAATTTAATAGAGGCACTAATGAATGCTCTCGTATTTTCTACTATGGTTATAGTATCATCTTTATAGTGCTTTTTAAAGATGATTGGATGGGTTTAATTAAATATTTGTTTTACCTTTTCACTAATTAGAGATGACACTTTTTAAGCTCTTTTCAAATAATCCTGATACGTTAACTCCAACCCCTCTCTTAACTCAATTTTATGTTTCCATCCCTGCTGATGCAATTTAGAAACATCCATTAGTTTGCGTGGTGTACCATCGGGCTTGGTGGCATCAAATACCAACTCTCCCTCATAACCCACCACATCTTTTATCATCAAAGCCAGGTCTTTTATACTTAAATCGTGGCCAGTGCCAATATTAATTAAATGCGGTTCATTGTATGTTTGCATTAAAAAATAACAGGCCTCCGCTAAATCATCAGCAAATAAAAATTCTCGTTTAGGTGAACCAGAACCCCAAATGCTTACTGTTTTATCGCCATTTCGCTTGGCTTCATCAAATTTTCGAATTAAAGCAGGTAACACATGCGAGTTTTGAGGATGAAAATTATCGTTATAGCCATATAAGTTGGTAGGCATTACCGAAATAAAATTACATCCGTATTGACTGCGATAAGCATCACACATTTTAATTCCTGCAATTTTTGCAATGGCATAAGGCTCGTTCGTTTCTTCTAATAACCCTGTTAGTAAATAGTCTTCCTTTAGGGGCTGCGGAGCCATTTTTGGATAAATACAGCTCGAACCTAAGAACATTAATTTAGTAACGCGATTTACATACGACTGATGAATGACATTGTTTTGAATAGCCAAATTTTCGTATAGAAAATCGGCACGGTAGGTATTGTTAGCTACAATACCACCAACTTTAGCAGCTGCTAAGAAAACATATTCTGGTTGTTCGGTAGCAAAAAAATCGGCTACCGCTTGTTGATTTCTTAAATCTAACTCATCAGAAGTGCGTGTTAAGATAGTAGTGTAACCTTCTTTTTCTAATTTTCGAACAATTGCCGACCCCACCATACCCCTATGGCCTGCAACGTATATTTTTGATGTTTTTTCCAATTTTTTGTTTTCTTAATCCTTCATCCGATGACGGCTCTTTAACCAACCAATCCAACAGTCTTTCTACTCACTGCAACTTTCTTTACCGCCTCAATTATCGCCTTCGTATCGTATCCACAAACCGCCCACAACTCTGGCTGTTCGCCATGTTCAATTACTTCGTCGGGAATACCTAATCGAATTACATTTAATTGATAGTGATGATCGGCAAAGAATTCTAAAATTGCACTGCCCATACCGCCTTGTAAGCACCCATCCTCGATGGTAATAATATGTTTATATCGTTTAGCCACTTCGTGAAGCAATGCCGCATCTAAAGGTTTAACAAAACGCATATCGTAATGCGCAGGGTGTATGCCTTCACTGTTTAATTCGTTACAGGCTTCGACCGCAAAATTACCTACATGACCAATAGAAAGAATGGCTAAATCTTCGCCGTCCGATATTTTTCGGCCTTTGCCAATTTCTATAGCTTTAAATTGCCTTTTCCAATCGGGCATAACGCCATTTCCACGAGGGTAACGGATAGTAAAAGGGCCCATGTTTTCTTGCTGTGCAGTAAACATTAAATTCCGTAACTCTTCTTCATTCATTGGCGCTGCCACGGTCATATTCGGAATACAGCGCATGTACGCTAAGTCATACGCACCATGATGTGTTGCCCCATCGGCACCGGCTAAGCCCGCTCTATCTAAACAAAAAACAACGTTGAGCTTCTGTATAGCCACATCGTGGATAACCTGATCATATGCCCTTTGCATAAAACTAGAATAGATATTACAAAAGGGAACCAAGCCCTGGGTAGCTAAACCTGCCGAAAATGTAACGGCATGTTGCTCGGCAATGCCTACATCGAATGCACGATTTGGCATGGCTTTCATCATTATATTTAAAGATGAACCCGATGGCATCGCGGGTGTAATGCCTACAATTTTCGAGTTCGCTTCGGCAAGCTCTACTATAGTATGGCCAAATACATCTTGGTATTTTGGGGCCTGTGGTTTATCGTTAACTGTTTTTTTAATTTCGCCGGTAATTTTATCGAACAACCCTGGTGCATGCCATTTGGTTTGATCTTTCTCGGCCAAAGCAAATCCTTTTCCTTTTACGGTAATACAATGTAAAAGTTTAGGGCCTGGTATAGCCGATAAATCTTTTATCGTAGCCGCTAGTCGTTTTACATCGTGCCCATCAACAGGACCAAAATACCTGAAGTTTAGCGCTTCGAATAAGTTACTTTGTTTTAATAAGGTACCCTTAATGCTTTTTTCTATTTTTTTAACGTATTTATGCGCATTTGGCCCTAAAGCCGAAAGCTTAGCCAACACATTCGATACATCATCCCGAAAACGGTTATACGATTTAGAGATGGTAATGCTGGTTAAATATTCTTTTAAGGCGCCAACATTAGGGTCGATGGCCATGCAGTTATCATTTAAAATAACCAACAAGTTAGAGTTCTCTATGCCTGCATGATTTAAACCTTCGAAGGCTAAACCAGCTGTCATCGAGCCATCGCCAATAACCGCAATATGCTGACGGTCTTTTTCGCCTTTATAGTGCGATGCAACAGCCATGCCTAAAGCCGCTGATATTGAGGTAGATGAGTGCCCAACTCCAAAGGTATCGTACTCACTTTCGCTAATTTTTGGGAAACCGCTTATCCCATTGATAATGCGGTTGGTATGAAATTTATCGCGACGACCAGTTAAGATTTTATGACCATAAGCCTGATGCCCCACATCCCAAACTAATTTATCGTAAGGGGTATTTAACGCATAATGTAAAGCCACAGTTAATTCTACAACGCCTAAACTGGCGCCAAAATGCCCGCCATTAACACTTACCACATCAATAATATACTGACGTAGTTCCTGACAGATTTGTTCTAAATCCTGCTCGCTATACCGCTTTAAATCAGCCGGGTAATTAATTGTGGCTAATAATGGACCTGTCTTAACTTCCATGCAACATTTTAAAAATAAAGAATATGCAAAGTACGGTATTTTGTTTAATAGTTTTATATCGTTTTGGTTTTTTTGTTGGGCGCTGGGCGCTTGGCGTTCTGCGTTTTGGATGGTGAAGGGTAGGCGCCTTAAACGCTAAGCGCTTTACGCCAAACGCTTAACTGTATTACCAAGAAAATTATTATTTTTACAAAAAAAATCCCTAGAAATCCCCTCACGTAATGAAAAGAGACTCCTTAATTTTTAACTTAATCGATAAAGAATTAGACAGACAAGAGCATGGCCTTGAGTTAATTGCCTCAGAAAACTTTGTAAGTAAACAAGTAATGGAAGCGGCAGGCTCTGTTTTAACCAATAAATATGCTGAAGGCCTACCAGGAAAACGCTATTATGGCGGTTGCCAAGTGGTTGATGAAATTGAAAATATCGCTATTGAAAGAGCAAAGAAATTGTTTGGTGCCGAATGGGTAAATGTACAGCCACACTCTGGTGCACAGGCCAATGCAGCAGTAATGTTAGCCGTTATTCAGCCTGGAGATAAAATTTTAGGCTTTGATTTATCACATGGCGGACACTTAACTCACGGCTCACCAGTTAATTTCTCTGGAAAGTTATATCAACCCCACTTTTATGGGGTTAAAAGAGAAGATGGCTTAATTGATTATGCAAAGCTTGAAGAAGTGGCATTGGCCGAAAAACCAAAGTTGATTATCTGCGGTGCATCTGCCTATTCGAGAGAATGGGATTATGCCTTTATTCGTAAGGTAGCCGATAAAATTGGCGCTTTAGTATTGGCCGATATTTCGCATCCTGCAGGTTTTATTGCAAAAGGATTATTGGCAAACCCACTTCCACATTGTCATATTGTAACCACAACTACGCATAAAACATTGCGTGGTCCACGTGGTGGTATGATTATGATGGGCAAAGATTTCGAAAACCCATGGGGATTAAAAACACCAAAAGGCGAGACGAGGATGATGTCGAACTTGTTAGATATGGCTGTTTTTCCAGGTACACAAGGCGGCCCGCTAGAGCATATTATTGCTGCTAAAGCCATTGCGTTTGGTGAAGCCTTAACCGACGAATATTTAACTTATATTAAACAAGTGGGGGCTAACGCACAAGCAATGGCGAAAGCATTTGTAGCTAAAGGATATGGAATTATCTCTGGAGGAACAGATAATCACTTAATGTTAATTGATTTACGTAATAAGAACATCACTGGTAAGTTAGCCGAAAATGCATTAGAAAAAGCAGACATTACAGTAAATAAAAATATGGTTCCGTTTGATGATAAATCGCCGTTTGTAACCTCAGGAATGCGTGTAGGTACAGCAGCAATTACCAGTAGGGGCTTTAAAGAAAGTGAGATGGCTCAAATCGTTGATTTAATAGACGAGGTGTTAACTAATCCTGAAGACGAAAATAATTTAACTCAAATAAAAGAGAAAGTTCAAGCTTTAGTTCGTAATTTCCCTCTTTACAAATAGAAATTATTTCTTTTCATGTTCAAAACCCCCATAAATTCTCCAAAAAGTGAGGAGCAGCGCCTTGCCGCGTTGCATTCTTACGATATTTTGGGTGAGGGTTTAGAACATGAATTAGATAACTTGGTGAAATTGGCCGCGCAGATTGCCAATGTGCCTATGGCATATGTATCTTTTGTAGATGCTGAACATGTGATCTTAAAGTCGGTAGTAGGGATAGAGGCCGAATATCGGAAAATGGATAGAAACCTTACCATTTGTCAGTATTCCATGATGGCCGATTCTATTTATGTGGTGCCAGATGTTAGGTTGAATCTCGATTTGGTAAATAATCCACTGCTAAACATAGATTCGCCCATTCGGTTTTATGCTAGTGCGCCCCTAAAAGATGCCGAAGGCTTTGCTTTAGGTTGCTTATGTGTGTTAGATTTAGTACCTCGCGAATTAGATCAACATCAAATAGAGGCAATGGAAACTTTAGCAGTTCAAGTAGTTGCCCAGTTAGCCCTAAAAAGAAAAAACAGCCAATTAAAAGCACAAACAAAGCGGTTCGACGAATTTGTAGAAATTTTTACCGTTTCTCCAGAAATTCACTGCATTTTAGATCGGAAAGGCGATATTTTATTTATAAATGATGCGGTAACCAATATGCTAGGCTACAGTGTTGAAGAAACAATTGGAACCAGCATGTGGTCTTACTGCTACCATGAAGATATAAATAGAACAGTTGCTGCAGTAGAAAATGGATTAAAAAGCAAACAAAAACAATTTACGATAGACTTTAGGTTAATTAGTAAAACCAAACAAGTAAAATGGATAGGCTGGGGAATGGTAGCCAAAGGCGAACGGTGGTATTGCTATGGCCGAGATATAACCGAAAGAAAACGGGTAGAAAGTGAATTGACCAAATTATCGTTCGTTGCCAGTAAAATTGATAATGGAGTAGTAATTAATGATGCAGAGAATAAAGTAACTTGGATAAATACTGCATTTGAAAAAATTACGGGCTTTAGTTTGGCCGATCTAAAAGGCAAACGTCTAGGCGATTTAATTAGTGGCCCTGATACCGATTGGTCTATCATTGAAAAAGCCCGACAAATGACCGGGCAGGGTAAGTCATTTACAGTTGATATGTTGGCCTACCGAAAAGATAGAACGCCCATATGGATTTCGGTATACAATACAGTAGTGTTAGATGATGAGGGTAAAGTAGAAAGTGAAGTAGAGATTATTATCGATATTACCGATAAGAAAAAAGTAGAAGAAGAACTGCAGGTACTTTCTCTGGTAGCAAGTAATACCAATACAGGAGTTACAATTGCAAATGAACGAGGCGAAATTACCTGGGTAAATGCAGCACTTGAAAGTCTAATTGGCTATAAATTAAGCGAACTTTCTGGTAAGATGTTGGGTGATGTTTTATCAGGCGATGCTACCGATAAGAAGTTAATTGAAGATGCTAGAAATAAAGCGATGCAAAAATTGCCCTATAGCATTGAAGTTGTGGCCCATAAAAAAAATGGCGACGAAATTTGGTTGTCCGTTTCGAATACACCAATATTAAATAGCAACGGGTTAGTAGAGAGACAAGTAGAGCTAATTAATGATATTACCCAGCGCAAACAGGTAGAAAAGGAGATGGTCGAATCGCGAGAGCAAGCCTTGCAGTTGAGCGAAGCCAAGGAAATGTTTCTTTCGGTAATGAGCCACGAGATAAGAACCCCATTGAATGCCGTAATAGGGATGACTCATTTATTGATAGATAACGAGCCTAAAGAGTCGCAAGTAGATGATTTAAATATTTTAAAATTCTCGAGCGAAAACTTACTGAACATTATTAATGATATTCTCGATTTTACAAAAATTGAAACAGGTAATCTCCATCTCGAATCGATACCTTTTGATTTACATACCTTAAGTGTTGATATTATTAATTCCCTTCAAGTTAACGTAGCCAAAAAGGGAAATCAATTAGTGCTGGTTTACGATGACCGTATTCCTGAAATCCTTTTAGGCGATAAAACACGGCTGTACCAGGTACTCATGAACTTATTAGGTAATGCTATTAAATTTACCGACTATGGTAAAATACAGCTTGGTGTTAGGTTAAAAGCAATTGAAAAAGATCACGCATTGATTTATTTTGAGGTAAAGGATACCGGGATCGGTATTGCAAAAGATAAACAGTCGTATATTTTTGAAACCTTTACGCAGGCTAAATCTGATATTGCACGTAAATATGGGGGTACAGGTTTAGGGCTGGCAATTACTAAAAAATTATTAAAACTTTATCACTCTGATATTAAGGTTCAAAGTACCGAAGGAAAAGGGACTACTTTTTCATTTACCATAAATTTCTCGACGGTAAAAGATGGTAATGTAGTACCAGTTTCAGTTCAGCCACCAAACTTATATACAGATAAACGAGTATTGGTAGTAGACGATAATGAAGTAAATATTTTAATTGCCAAACGGTTTTTAAGTAAATGGGGTTTAACCATAGATTTTGCATCGAATGGGGAAGAAGCCATCAACAAAATTGTAAGTAATGTGTACGATTTAGTATTTATGGATATTCGTATGCCTGGTATTGATGGTTTTGATACCACAAAAATTATTAGAGAACTACCCGGTGATTATTATAAAAAGCTTCCAATTATTGCTTTAACAGCCTCTACGTTACACAATGAGCACAAGAAGTTTAAGGAGTCGGGCATGGATGGGCACGTGTTAAAGCCGTTTAACCCGAACGAAATAAAAGAAGTACTAAATCAGTTTCTGTCATCCTGAGCGCAGCGAAGGAAAAAGTGAAGGGCCGATAATTCCGAAGATTTACCGACCCTTACCATCTAAATTAACGCTCTCGATATAATAAACGAGCTAAGGCGTTAATTGTTTTAAAAAAATTAATTTTTTTTAATTATTTTCATAACACCCTAATTCAGAGGGGAATATTCTTTCGATATTTCGAAGATCTTTTTTAAGGAAGAGGTTAAAATAGGCATCATTACTTAAATCAATGCCCTTATTTAAAGCCGGACTATTTTTGTTTAACCTAAAATTGCCTAAAAAAGGGTTAATAAAAAGTGGATCTACATTTAAAATATTTCCAGTATTCGAATAACTAAGTTCATTGCTTTTTAATAAATTGTTTTTTATTATAGCAGTAATTGAAACGTTAGGAGATTTCTTGTCGATTATAAATTCATTTATCAAATTTCCCCAGACAATATTATTTTGTACATCGAGCGTTAAATGATCGCTTTGTGTACTACTAATAAAATCAGAAAAATATACGGCACCAGTTTTTCGAGCATATTGTGGATTGTAGCCTACAAACGTATTTTGCTTAAGATTGTATTTTCCACCCCCCACGCCATAAACTAAATATTGCCGACAGTTAAAGAAAAGATTATTAAAACCGGTTAATTCGGTTTGGTAACCTAAAAACCCAACTACTTCCATATTTTTGATTATCGTATTGGTTAATAATAATTTTGGCTGATTGGTGATTGATAACGAGTCGCAAGTAATACCTGCTACTGCATTCTTTATTTGGGCATAATTGATTTGTGAATTTTTACTTTGAGGATAAAAATGTAATCCATTCCATTGTCCTGGCTCATCCATGTAGATATCTTCTAAGCGATCACTTGCAAAAATTATACTGTCAGCTTTACGGCCTTGCGCATTTAAAGTACCTTTAATACTCATAGTTGCATTGCTATGGAAAAGAACTTTACTGCCAGGGGCGATGGTAAGCGTGGCTCCATCTTCAACCGTTACCGATTTATAAACAATGTAGGGCAGCTTGCTATCCCAAATGGTATTGTTTTTAATCGAAACATTGTTCATAAAATTTGCATTTTGCCCGTAGGCCACTAATGGGATGCTCTTTCTGATGCCATTGTAAAAAAATTCAATAGAATCTTTAACTAAAAAAGGTAATTTTTGATCTGTTGGGTTAACATTTACTTTGATAAATACATTCATTGAATCATTACCGTTTAACTTTAGCAAAGTAACTTCAGATGCTGCTTGTCCATTAATGTTTAAGCTATAGGCTGATGTATTACCACCTATTAATTTTATACCATTTAAAAGTATTGCCTTTTTATTAAAATTATAAATTTTTAACCGCCTACTCGTAGAACCGATGGAAGTGAAAACCGTATCGAATAAAACGCTATCTATAGAGAATGAAAGTCGCGCATTCATTTCTGCTGTAATTTCTTCATCCTTCTCACACGCAGTGAAAAGTAGGGAGACGATGAACAGAAGAATTAATTTTACTTTCATTGGGTAAATGCTACGCTCGCTATACTTAATTTTTTAATTCCTGCTTTAATTAACTCGTTACCACACGCCTCAAGTGTGGCGCCTGTTGTAATTACATCATCGATTAATAAAACATGTTTATTTTGTAATTGTTCAGATTCAAGAACCTCAAATACAGATAACATATTCTCGTAACGAATAAATCTTGACTTTCTTGTTTGCGTTTCAGTTATTCTTTTACGTATTAATGAATTTTTTAGTACTGGTACACTTAATACTTCCGCAAGTCCATCGGCTATGCAATCACTTTGATTATACCCTCTGGCTCGCTCTTTTTTAGGATGTAGCGGGACAGGGATAATGTAATCAATTGCCTTGTAATGTTCGCTAATTGCTAGTTTATTTCCTAATAAACTCCCCAGTTTGTGTCCGACTTCAGTTTTACCTTTATATTTCAAATTGTGGATTAAATTTTGAATTTTGGTGTTTTTTTTAAAATATAGCATCGCCATTGCAGCCTCAAAAGGCAATCGACTCCACAATTGTTTAGCCACCCGATTATCCGAATGTAAATGAAAATCAGTATAGGGTAAATCATATAAACAATGCATACAAATAACCTTTTCAGTAGGATAGAGCGCTAATCCACATGCATTACACAGGTTCGGGAAAAGTAGTCCAATTACATCATTTGCTAGGCGTTGAAGGTGTTGCATATAACAAGTTAGTCAAAAATCTTATAGTAAAATTTCTTGTAACTGTTTTAATTCATCCACTTTTTCAATCGAGCCCAGATTTTCGTAGGCAGAGATTAAATTTCGGATAATCCTTCGAATGATTTCGGTATTGCTACACGGAGAATAAAAGCCTGGCTGTGGCTCTAAATTAAGCTGTCGTAAAAATTGATCAACATCGTGCTTCCCAAATATTGCTCCCTTATTAAATGCATTAATGTAAAAAAGCACACCGTATTCCTTCTCATCGTTGCTCTCGTCTATATACCCTAATATGAAATGCTGAGGCAAATTAACTCCATACACAGGAATATCTAATTTCTGTGCTAACGTTGCATATAGAATAGCTAATGAAATCTGATTGCCTTTTTTGCTTTCTAAGACCTGATTTAAGTAAGAGTTTTGTGGGTCGTGATGATTCTTAGTGTTTCCGCCAAAGCCGTATTGATTATAAAATACATGGTTAATGAGCTTTATCTTTTCAATAGAACTCATTTCGTATTGTAAGCCCACCCAAATTTCACGTTTAATTTCTTCGATTTGATTAATGATGTGCTGCTCGTCTAAATCGGGATATTGGTATCGGTTAATAATTAAAGCACCTTGTAAAAGATCGAAAGCGCCACTTTGATACCATAAATTAAGGTCTTCTTTTATGGTGGTAAATTGGATGGTATGCACCAAGTTTTCTATTCTTTCTTGTAAAACCGTATTTAAAGACTGCTCCCAAGCACTTTCGAGATAAGAAACTACCTCGAGGCCATAGGTTAACAAGCGTTCTTGCACGTGCTGATATACTTCCTCATCAGGATCATCCAACAATTTTACTAACGCATCAATTTCTGCAAGATTTTCCATTAAAATGCAAATTAGAATATTCTATTTAACTACTTTTACAGCCATGTTAATTCAATTTGTGGCCGATTACTTCAAACATCGCCTTACTGCAAAAAGCAGGCACGGTACACATTCACCTTTTGTTTATAGGCTGGTAGATGAGGTAATTTACGATTTTTCTGCGAAAAAAGTATACGACGGCATTGAAGAGCAGCGAAAAAAACTTTTAAATGACGATACATTAATCACCATTACAGATTTAGGAGCAGGTTCGTATCTCAATAATAACAGGCAGAAAAAGGTTAGCGATTTGGCTAAAAACTCGTTGAAAAGTAAACGGTTAGCACAATTAATTTATCGTTTGGCCAATCATCATGCTGGGCAAAAAATGATCGAACTTGGAACGTGTTTGGGAGTTACCACCGCTTATTTGGCAAAAGCTAATCCTAAAGCTACGATAGTTACAATGGAGGGGTGTCCGGAAACAGCAGAAATAGCCTATCAAAATTTTGTTTCACTTAAATTAACGAATGTTGAACTCCAAGTTGGAAATTTTAACGAGCTTTTCCCGAAAGAGGTTGAGTGTAGTTCGCAATTAGATTTTGTATATATTGATGGGAATCATACCAAAGAAGCGACGTTAAATTATTTCAAATTATGCCTTCCTAAAGTACATGAAGCAACGCTTTTAATATTTGATGATATTTATTGGAGCAAAGGAATGAAAGAAGCATGGGAAGAAATTAAGGCCCATCCCCAAGTAACGGTAACAATCGATTTATTTGCGATTGGATTAGTGTACTTTAAAAAAGATCAAGCAAAAGAGCATTTTAAAATTAAGTTTTAATTCGTCATCTCTTCTCCGTCACCAGCTTCTTTTGCTCATCGGATGAGCGGCCGAATTTTACTCATCCGATGAACGAAATGCTTGTTGAATCATTATCAAGCTCATTTTTACGGTTATTTTGTAAATGAAATGGGTGCTCATCGGATGAGCGGTCATATCCGATTACGATTTAATGGAATTAAAATTATCTTCCTAGTAATAAGGTTATTATGATTAATAACTGATTTTATAGTTGTATAACTGAAAAATAAGTTATAGATTTAGTTTATGGAAGAATTAACTAAAGCAGAAGAGCGTATTATGCAAGTTTTGTGGAAATTGCAAAACGCATTTGTTAAAGATATCATCGACGAATTAGAGGAAGAACCAAAGCCTCCCTACAATACTATTTCATCAATTGTTAGGCTATTAGAAAAGAAGGGCTACGTTTCGTATAAGGCATATGGCAAAACCTACGAGTACTTTCCGGCAATTAGTAAAGCGGATTATGCCAAAACAACGTTTACAAAATTATTTTCAGGCTATTTCGATAATTCGCCAACGAGTTTGCTCTCTTTTATGGTAAAGGAAGACAAACTAACTGCCGAAGATATCGCAGAATTAAACGAGTTAATTAATAGAAAGAAATGTTAATATGGAACTAGTTAACTACCTATTAAAAGTTAGTGCCTGTTCGGCTCTTTTCTTTGCCTTCTATCTGTTAGTTTTAAGAAAACTTACTTTCTTTAAAATTAATCGGTTTTATTTGCTGATAAGCCTAGTGATTAGTTTCATCATTCCTGCGATGCAGTTTACTATCGAAAGAGAAGTAATACAACAGAAAGAGGTTATGCAACCTTTGGCATCGCCAGACGTAGATTTGGCCGGCCCGGGATTTCAAGCGTCTATTTTGGTGGGTAGTGGTAAAGTGGCGCATGAAGTTGAACCATTTAATTGGCTTGCACTTTTACCTTATCTATACGGTGCCATTGTATCTTGCCTTCTAGCATTAGCCGCTTGGCGATTGTTTCAGTTGCTAAAACATACAAAAGCCCCAGTTAAAGAAATTAATGGTTTAAAACTGGTTGCCAAAGAAACAGGTTTCACCAATTGCTCTTTCTTTAATTATGTTTTTATAGATGAAAATGGTTTAACTGGAGCTGAATTAACCGTATTACTCGCTCACGAAGAGGTGCATGCAAGGCAATATCATTCTATCGATAAGCTCTTTTTAATGATCACAAAAGCTTTTTTATGGTTTAACCCAATCATTTATTTATACGATAGGGCCTTAGAAGAGGCGCATGAATATGAAGCGGATGAGGCAACTTCGCAAAATGTTGGAGCAGAATCATATGCTACACTCTTATTAAATCTGGCGGTAAGCAAGAGTCAAAATCCCCTTATCCACAATTTTGTGAAGAGCCCAATTAAACAACGAATAAAAATGTTATTTAACTCAAAATCAACGAACATGAAAAAATTAGCTTATTTGCTCGCATTGCCAATTGGATTGGGATTAATATGGGGGTTTACCGTAAAAGTTACCCATCGTATTAAGCCATTAGTTCAACAAGAAACACCTAAACACCAAGATCCGCTAATTGGAAAAACCGTTAAAGGAAAGGTTATTAGCTTCGAAAAATCAAAAATGGGCGAAGTTTTAAATCTTCAGGTAGGTAATACAATAATGCCAATAAATTACTATGATTTTAAAAGCAAGGTTAAAATTGGGGATGAAATAACAATAGTTGCCGGAGGAAAGAGTTTTCTTCCGCCTCCCGTAATTACAGTTACCAGAACTGATCTTAAAGGAAACAAAAGTGTAAGTAGGGAAAAAGCACCTTATTTTGTGTCGAAAGTGATAGGAGCGAATGGCAAAACTATTTATGAGTTGCCACATTATGCCTTTCATTATGAAGCCAATAGGGTACGTTTTGCATCCTCTACTATAAAATCGATAGAAAAAAACACTAATGGTACGATTAACAGAATTGTATTAAACGATAAACATGGTTTTACCATTAATTTAAATGTAGCTGCTCAGCAATTTAAAAATGATAACTTTAAAAAAGGAGATGCTATCGAAGTTAAATTTATTGGCGAAAAGTTAACCGGAACCAAAACATATACTACTGACAAGATGATTGCCCTGTACTCGTGGCCTAAAAAGCATGAGCTGATTAATACATCACTTTATTCTAGATTTTATTACGAAAATGGTAAACAAAAGGTATATAATAAAGCAGAACAACAAAAAACGGCATCTAATGTCATTAAAACCTCTTCATATACATCGGTAAAAGTTACGAATGTTAAAGAAAAGAAGAAAGATCTTGAATACTCTGCGCAAGATTCTACAATTCTAGATAGAGCTAATGGTGCCGTTTACTTGTATGGCAAAGCCAAATTAAAAACAAACGAAGTGAGGGTTGTTGGTGATGAGATCAGTTATAACTTTAAAACAAAAACGGGGACAATTGCAGCAACTAATTCACTCAGAAAGGTTAAGCCAAACAGTGGCTCATCTGCCTTTGAGTTACTATCTAGATTAAATTATTCAAAATCAGATTCAATTAAGGTATCGAAAATTATGGATACAGGAATTATTCTAACAGGGAAGGTGAAAATGACGATTGATAATAATGTAATAGATGCAAGGGTAGTAACTGCAACTAAAGATTCGAATATATTGACCGCCTACTTAGGCTTGTTAAAAACTAGCAATGGTACTACTATAAAGGCCGAAATGATCGAATTTGATATCGTAACCAAAGAAGTTAAATATGGCAAAAAACCATAATTTTAGTATTGAATAAGCACAATCTTATAATCCCGGCTGATACGTTCTTTCCGCATTCTTAACCACATCCTCCTTGTAAAACAAAACATCCTTAAACTGCCCTTTACTATACATCAGTGCTTGATCGTTAAAGTGTTTTGAAGTTGGATCACCGCTATTGCCCCCAGCTAATATAGATTTTGCTTTTATTCTTGGTCCAAACTCAACTGCACAAACAAAGCTGTTTCCACTGTAGCCATATCGCTTATTGGTTTTAAACGTATTGCTAATGTATGAACTTAATTGCCCCCAAGCTGCAGATCCAAAACCAATAGGAATGCTAGAAAGAGCATCATCATACTTTTCATTAGCGGCCCCAGTTAAACGTTGATAACGATTTACCTCGCCCCATGCTATTTTCCAATTTCCGAAACGCTTGTTTAAATCGGCAATCGTTGCTTTCAAAGGCTCTAAGAGCTCATTCGGCCGGGCACTAGTAGCAAATGCTGTGGTGCTTTCGACCTGGTCCTTTTCGCCTGGGTTAATGTATACTTTCCGAATAGCGCTGTTTAATCGTGGAGCCCACTCTATAGCTAGAGTTGTGGCAATCGAATTTTCACCTGATTTGTAATCCCAATCTTTTAAAATAGAAATCGGATCTTTTAATTCTTCAATCATCGGGTCACTTTGTGGCAATTGTGCATACGCTTTTAAGGCAGCCGGAATTAGAATTTCGAATGCTGGCATATATGGGTCGTAACCTGTTGCAATTACCTTATCTAAGGTATATTTTGTTGGTTTGCTTAACAATCGATTAGCCGCAACGCCTCTAAAATTCTCCCCATCCGGAGCCATATATGTTGGGTAGTTCGCTTTTATCGGACTGTTTTTTCCGGCCATGCTAAAAGGAGTAGAATTGCAATTTTGTAGCCAGCCATTTGATGGATTGTACATATGCACGCTTTCCTTAACCGGATGTAACCCTTTCCATGCTGTTGCCGAGATGCTGCCGTCTACTACTTCTGCCCAATTGTATTTTGTATCTCGAATAGGGATAAAATTGCCATGCCAATAGGCAATATTTCCTTTTGCATCTGCATACACTGTATTGTTTGATGCATTTGCTTTTAAATCCATCGCTTTTTGGTAGTCTTCAAAACTTTTGGATTTGGTTCGTATCCAACTTTGGATCAAACTTGCCGTATTTCTATTTTTTGATTTTAAACTGATCCATTTTCCGTCTCGAATAGCCATTACTGGTCCCTTATTGGTAAAATAAGTAGTGAAAACCTTAGTTTTAATTTCATTGGCTTCGCGGTATTTGATACTTATTTTTTTTTGAATAACCGGCTTAAGTTTTTTATCGTATTCATAGAATAAACCTTTGTCGGTCTTGGTAATTTTTTCGGCGTACATGTCGGCAATATCAACATTGTTCGAGGTATGCATCCAGCCACAAAACTCGTTAAAGCCTTGGTAAATGAAAAACTGGCCCCATGTTACGGCTCCATATGCATTAAGGCCTTCTTCGCTTTGCATTTGTATTTCGGGTCTGAAATAGAAAGTAGTATGTGGGTTAATGTAAAGTATGGCATTTCCCGATTCAGTAAGTGAGGGTGCAAAGGCAAAGCCATTAGATCCGCTATGTTGGTCTTTAATAACGGGTAAATAGGCAGTCTTAGAATAGTCGCCAGAATAGAATTTTTTAAGTTCGGCTAAGGTTAAATCTGCAGTATTAATGGCGCCAATACTACCGTCTGTCCACAATAAAGCATACCATGGTTTAAATCTTTTTAGCAATGCAGGTTTAACTTTTGGATTTTTATGGATGTAATAATTAATAGCGGCAGCATGTGCGTCTAATAATTTCTTGAGCCAAGGTTGTGCCTTTTGATAATCGGCTATGGCTTCTGTGGTGTCTATAAGGAGGCGGATTTGAAGATCGTTGAAAACGGAACTTTCACCATTAATTTCTGATAATCTGCCTAACTTTTCGATATAATTAAGTTCTACACGTTTAAAATCGTCTTCACATTGTGCATATAATAAACCGAATACGGCATCGGCATCACTTTTACCATATACATGTGCAATTCCCCAATTATCGCGGATAATGGTTACGCGTTTTGCTTGGTTTTCAAAACCTGTAATTTCTGTGGTACTAAAACTCTGTGCAAATACTGAAAAGGGAAGTAAAAGAAGAAAAAGTAGTTTATTCATGTGGAATGGCTTAATACATCAAATTTGGTAAAAAAATATGATGAAATGTGAGTAAATCTAAAAAGCTTCTGCTAAACTAAGATAAAACCCTTTTTGTCGATCTTCATTGGCCCGTTTCTCTCCAATACCATAATCTAAACGCACACTTAAGCCTTTAGCTGTGTCGAAAAAATAACGCCCTCCAATACCATAGTTAGGTTTTAATTCATTTAATGAGAAGTTCCCATTAGCAAAAACTTTCCCTACTCCAGCAAATGTGGCTAATCCAAAGCGGTTGCTAAAACGATAACGCAATTCGGCTTGTGATGCTGCTATGCTCTCATCCCGGTAGCGACCTGCATAATATCCACGCATTATACCGTCATTTCCTAGTTGTTGTAGGAGATAAAATGGGGTTTTTGAACCCCGTATAGTATAATATAACCCTTGTATACCGATTACGAGCTTAGGGCTGATTGACCAAAAGTTACGAACGTTTGCTTTGATTAGATTGCCGTTAAAGTTGTCTCCTCCAAAAATACGTGGGGCATATTGATAGCTAATTCTGCCAAAAAAACCTTTGGTTGGGTAATTATTCGAGTTTCGAGTGTCATAGCTTTGGGAAATGCCGAGATAAAGTACTTGTCCACCATCGCGATCTTTTAATAGAGGGGAAGTGCTATAAATACCCCCGCTTATTTTATCAGTAAATTGATAACTTTCAAAACCTAAAGATAAACCTGTATATGCCGATTTTAGAAAGGTTTTTTCAACATCAACTGCAATTTTAGCTTGTTGTTGAACTAGGCGGTCTTCATTAATTTGTTGAGTGTTATTTCCCAAACCATAGAAATTGAAGGGTGTTTTTTTTAATCTTATTTCGCCAATAAGGTGATAAAGATTGCCTTTGGTCCAAGCATCGCCCTTTAGCGATAAATTATATGTTTTTTTTGTAGAATAAGACGCTGTTCCAGAGAAATTAGAGCTACGGTTTAGGGTGTCTTTGCGATCGATATAAAAAGAATAGAGCGAGCCTACCCCAAAATCAAAGCCTATTTCTTGGGAATATCCCAGCACTGGCACAGGCATAAAACTTGCTTTACGTGTGGTGTCTTTCTCGTTGGATAGTAATTTTTGAATCAGTTTTTTTTGCGCTAAGACAGCGTTTGTGAATATGATAAATAGGAGTATTAGGGATAATCTTCTCATCAGTACAAAGTAAAGGAAAAAGAGTAAGAGTTTAATCTTATTCCCATTCTGGTTTAAAGCCAATCTTGTTTTGTGGCTTGTCTATTTCTACAATTTTATTTTGTAGCTCATCGAGATATTGAAATATAACTTCTATATTTTTATTTTGGTTGTCCTGCTTTTTATTCTGATGTTGAATTTTATCCTTTATTTCGGCTATTTCTAATCTGACGGATAATTGATCGGTTAATACAAGTCTCATCTTAACGAAAATTCTAATAATCTGAATATTAACTTGAATGGCTATTTGGCTATTCAATATGCTCGATAACATGGCAACGCCTTGTTCGGTAAAGACTAGCGGTTTGGCACCTCCAAAAACTTTTAAATCTGAAAACTCGGTTTGAGCTAGTAAAGAATTGACTTCCTCTTTACTTAATTCGAACATAAAATCTTTTGGGAACCTGTTTATATTTCTCTTTATAGCTTGCTTAAGCACGCGTGTTTCTACGCCATATAATGTAGCCAAATCTTTATCGATCATTACTTTCTGCTCACGAATGATATAAATTTGGCTCATTATCATTTCGTCTGGGAGTACTAATTGGGGGGTAGGATACGTATTTTCCATGGTGGGACAATTTATTATAAAATTGGCGAGAAAATCAAATTTTACTGGTTGATATCGTATCAACCAATTTGCTTAATGAAAAAGTGATACCTGCTTTAAAGCACAATAGGGCTGGTATCACAATTTGTGATACCAGCCCTATTGCGTGGAATCGAAGATTATCAAATTTCTACCTATTGTTATCGACAATCTTTTAAGATTGTCAAAGTGAGAACAAACCCTTACTTTTGCAGCCGAACAAAACAATATAAAGATGAGCACGAATAGAGGACCGATTTCGAAATTCATGGAGACTAATTATCTTCATTTTAATGCTGCCGCAATGATGGATGCAGCTAAAGGCTATGAAACCCATTTAGATGAGGGTGGCAAAATGATGATTACCCTTGCGGGTGCGATGAGTACTGCAGAACTTGGTATTTCTTTAGCAGAAATGATTAGACAAGATAAAGTAGCTATCATTTCGTGCACAGGTGCAAATCTTGAAGAAGATATTATGAATTTGGTAGCGCATTCACACTATAAACGCGTACCTAACTATCGTGATTTAAGTCCACAAGATGAATGGGATTTGTTAGAAAACCATTATAATCGTGTAACTGATACCTGTATTCCCGAAGAAGAAGCTTTTCGACGTTTACAAAAGCACATCCATAAAATATGGAAAGATGCAGATACTGCTGGGGAACGCTATTTTCCACACGAATTTATGTATAAGATGTTGCTAAGTGGCGATTTGGAACAGTATTATGAAATTGATCCTAAAAATTCGTGGATGTTGGCAGCAGCCGAAAAGAACTTACCTATTGTAGTACCAGGATGGGAGGATTCGACAATGGGAAATATTTTTGCTTCTTATGTAATGAAGAAAGAATTAAATGCCACCACAATGAAAAGTGGAATTGAATATATGGGATGGTTAGCCGATTGGTACATTGCAAACTCAGCAGGTAAAGGAATAGGTTTCTTCCAAATCGGTGGAGGTATTGCCGGCGATTTCCCAATTTGCGTAGTTCCGATGCTTTATCAGGATATGGAAATGGAAAACATTCCCTTTTGGAGCTATTTCTGTCAGATTTCTGATTCGACAACTTCGTATGGCTCGTATTCAGGAGCAGTACCAAATGAGAAAATTACTTGGGGAAAGTTAGATATTCATACGCCTAAATTTATTGTAGAATCGGATGCAACAATTGTAGCGCCTTTGATTTTTGCATGGATATTGAAAATGTAGTGAATCTAATGAAAATTAATTTCCAAATTCTTTTTACAAAATAACTCAACAAACGAATCACTTTTTTATAAAAATTGCTCATTTTTTCAGTAAAAAGAAGGAAAATGCAATAATTTAGAATGATTATAAATTGTATTTCTCTGTCATTAATATGTCATTGGTATCTTAATAAATTTTACTTTTGTTCAAATCTTTCTGAAGGGTGGAGGCCAGTAGTTCAGTTAGCTTTAAATTATTTTTCAAAAAATAGCATAAAATACTCATTATGAGGAATATCTCATTAAATTTTAAGAAAGTTTGGAAGTCGGCATTTGTTTTTGCGGCTTTATCTTTTTTGATTCTATCAGGAGCGCAAGCACAAGATTTAGCGGCAGGTAAGCTTTTATTTAAAGATAATTGTGCTTCTTGCCACAATCTTGAAACGAATAGTACTGGTCCAGCTTTAACACCTAAGATGAACGAGCTAGATGAGGCGTACTTAATCCCTTGGATTAAAGACAACATGGCTTTGGCAGCTTCAGGGAATAAACAAGCAATCGAAGCCCAAAAGTTTTCTCCAACGGAGATGAGGCCCTTCTTAAGGTTAACTGATGCGCAGATTAAAGACATCATTGCGTATACGAAAGTAGGAGAGCCAAAGAAAGTAGCTGAAGCTGGTGCTGCTGTTGATGAAGGTGCTTCAGCACTTTCGATCATCGGAATCATCGCGATCATTGTATTATCTATCATTGTATTAGTGGTGTTAGGTCGTGCTGTGAAAATGTTAGAACGTTTAATTCTTCAAAAACAAGGCATTGAGATTGTTGAAGAAGAAAGTGTTTCGCTTACAGTTGGCGTTGGCCGATTATTTAAAAACAAGAAGTTTGTGTTTTTCTCTGTTTTATGTTTAGTGGTGGTTTTGGGTTCATTTGGATGGATGGGGATGTGGGATACAGGTGTGCATACAGGTTATCAACCTGCGCAACCTATTAAATTCTCTCACGAATTGCATGCAGGTATCAATCAAATTGATTGTCAGTATTGCCATACTGGTCCATTTAAATCAAAAAATGCAACTATTCCTTCGCTAAACGTGTGTATGAACTGCCATAAAAATGTGCAGGCTCCACAAGAAGATGGTTCAGTTTCTCCAGAAATTCAGAAAATATACAATGCAATAGGTTACGATCCTGCAACACAAACCTACGATAAGACAAAAGAAAAGCCTATCGAATGGGTGCGTGTACACAACTTACCTGATTTTGCTTATTTCAATCACTCACAACACGTTGTGGTTGGTGAAGAAGCTATCCGTAAAGAAAAAGGCTTGAAGCCAACAGATCCAGTATGTGTGGCATGTCACGGTCCGGTAGATACAATGGAAGAAATTCGTCAGTTTTCTCCGTTAACCATGAAATGGTGTGTGAATTGCCATAATGCAGCCGATATTTCTGATAAAAAGAATGATGCATATTATGCGAATGTGATCGCAGCACACGATAAGATTAAAAAAGGTGAAAAAATTACCCCTGCATTATTGGGTGGTTTAGAGTGTGGTAAGTGCCATTATTAATTAATAGATTTTAGTAAAAACGTTCGATAAACAGTAATAGAGCTTAAATGGAAAGCAATAAAAAATACTGGAAAGGCTTAGAGGAGTATAAAAACACTCCCGATTTTGTTGAAAACAACAAAAACGAATTTGCAGAGCCCCTTCCAATAGAAGATGTTTTAAGTGAAGCAGGTTTAAGTACCGTTACTCCACGCCGTGACTTTTTAAAAGCCTTGGGGTTTGGTTTAGGTGCTGTTACATTAGCAGCTTGTCAGAAAGCACCGGTACACAAATCAATTCCTTATTTGATTAGACCTGAAGAGGTAGTGCCGGGTATACCAAACTATTATGTTTCTACCTTTAAAGGAAATCCTGTATTGGTAAAAACAGTGGTGGGTAGACCAATTAAAATAGAGGTTAACCCTAATGGAGGTGTGTTTAGCACAGGTACAGATGCACAAGCACAGGCTTCGGTACTTGATTTATATGATGTTTCTAAATTAAAAGCCCCTGTGCTTAAAAAGAAAGAAGCAACATGGAGTGAAATCGATGCTTTTGTAAAAGGAGAATTAAATAAAGCGCAAGCATCAGGCAAAAAGATTCGTATAGTTTCTTCTAGCTTAAACAGCCCGTCTGCAAAAGCAGTGGTTTCAGATTTTGCAGCAAAATATCCTACTACTAAGCATGTACAGTATGATGCCGTATCTTATACAGGTATACTAAAAGCAAATGAAAATAGCTTCGGTAAAGCTGTATTGCCGAAATATAACTTTGATAAAGCAGATTTAATTGTAAGTTTTGCTGCCGATTTCTTGGGAACTTGGATCAGTGGCGAAGAATTTACAGCACAATATGTTTCTAACCGAAATTATAAATCGTTAGAGAAAAAGAAAATGTCTCGCCATTTCCAGTTCGAAACTGGAATGAGTGTAACAGGTACAAATGCCGATACGCGTGTGCCTATTAAGTTATCTGAAGAAGGACCAGCGTTAATTGCGTTATATAATGCCATCACAGGTAATAATTTAAGTGGTGGTGCATTGCCAAATAACGTATATGCCGATAAAGCACTTAAATTAGTTGCTAAAGAATTACTTCAAAATAAAGGAAAGTCGCTTGTGGTTTCAGGCTCAAACGATGTTTCTACTCAGATTTTAGTAAATGCCATTAATGCTGCAATTGGTAGTTATGGAACTACAATTGATTTAGATAACGCCTGTAAACGTTACGAAGGAAATGATGCCGAATTTGCAGAATTGATTAATGAAATGAACAGAGGCGAAGTTGCCGCTGTATTATTCTTAAACAGCAATCCAGCTTACGATGCAATCAACGCAAAAGCATTTACAGACGCTTTGGCAAAAGTAGCACTTAAGGTTTCTTTTGCAGATAGAGCAGATGAAACAGCTGATCTTTGTGATGCGATAGCAATTACTCCTAATTATTTAGAATCATGGGGTGATGCAAATACTTACGAAGGATATTATTCGGTTGTTCAGCCTACAATTAACCCAGTATTTAGCTCTCGTCAGGCAGAGCAAAGTTTATTAATTTGGTCTGATGCTGCAGTTCAGGATTATTATCAATATGTACGTAATAACTACGAAAGCAAAATACAACCTTTAGTTGGTAAAAGCTGGACAGAGTTATTGCAATTAGGTGTAGTAACCTCAACGGCTAGAACTGCAGGGGCTTATGGCTTTAGCATGTCGTTAGATGCGGTTGTTGCTTCTATTACAGCAAGCAGCAAAGCCTTACAAAAGGATATCGAATTACATGTTTACGAAAGCATTCCGATGCGTGATGGTAAATATGCAAATAATGCATTCTTACAAGAATTGCCAGATCCGGTTTCTAAAGTAACTTGGGATAACTACATCGCCCTTGCTCCTAAACAAGCCGAGAAATTAGGCTACAAAGAATTTGATATTTTAACCGTTAAAGGTGAAAATGGGTATTCAGTAGATCTTCCTCTATTAATTCAACCGGGTCAAGCCATGGGTACCGCTTCGGTAGCTTTAGGTTATGGTCGCGTTAAAGTTGGTAAGGCTGGAGATAACGTAGGTAAAAATGCTTTCCCTTTTGTTAGTTTCAGTAATGGTACTTTAAAGTATGCTACAACTGCTAAGTTATCAGCAACAGGCGGAAGAGAAGAACTAGCGCAAACGCAAACTCACCACTCTTTCGAGGGTAGAAATATCATCAGAGAAACAACCTTAAAGGATTATTTAAAAGACCCTGCTGCAGGGTCTGGAAACCACCATAAGCATAAAGTATATGATTTATGGACTACAGATAAGCACGAGAAATTAGGTAACGACTGGGTAATGGCGATCGATTTGAACGCCTGTACAGGTTGTGGTTCTTGTATTGTTGCTTGTAATGTAGAAAACAACATTCCAGTTGTAGGTAAAGATGAAGTACGTAAACGCAGAGAAATGCACTGGTTACGTATTGATCGTTACTATAGCTTCAACGATGAAAAAGCAGGACATGAGGTAACGAAAGAAAATGACATTGCCCACATGGAAAACCTTGATCAGGTTTCAGTAGTTCATCAGCCGATGCTGTGCCAACACTGTGATCATGCACCATGTGAAACGGTTTGCCCGGTTTTAGCAACTGTTCACTCATCTGATGGGTTAAACCACATGGCCTATAACCGTTGCGTAGGTACACGTTATTGTGCAAACAACTGTCCGTATAAAGTACGTCGATTTAACTGGTTTAACTACTGGAACGATTCACGTTTCGACAACTACTTGAACAATGAATTTACACAGTTGGTATTAAATCCGGATGTTACTACACGTTCTCGTGGGGTAATGGAAAAATGCTCAATGTGTATTCAACGTATCCAAGCTGGTAAATTAACCGCCAAAATGGAAAAACGTGCATTAAAAGATGGTGATATTAAAATGGCTTGTCAACAAGCTTGTTCAGCAAACGCAATTATCTTTGGCGATAAAAACGACCCGAATTCGGAAGTTGCTAAAGCATTACGTAGCGAACGTATCTACTATGTTTTAGAAGAGATCAACGTACAACCAGGTATTGGTTATATGACAAAAGTTAGAAATATAGATTCAAAAACTAAAGAAGCACACCACGCATAGGTCGTACTTACAGCAATATAAATTATGTCAGGACATAACGAATCAATTTTAAGAGAACCATTAATTACCGGTAAAGACATTACGTATGCAAAAATTACGGATGATATTTTATTACCGGTAGAAAACAAGCCGAACAAAGCTTGGTGGATAGGCTTTATCATTTCACTTTGTGGCGCTACACTTTGGGTAGTTGCTGTAAGTTATACCTTCTGGTTCGGTATCGGAGCATGGGGTTTAAATAAAACAGTAGGATGGGCTTGGGATATCACCGGTTTCGTATGGTGGGTAGGTATTGGTCACGCAGGAACACTAATCTCTGCAGTATTATTACTCTTCCGTCAGAATTGGCGTAACTCCATTAACCGTTCGGCAGAGGCGATGACAATCTTCGCCGTTATCTGTGCTGCAACGTATGTAGTATCACACATGGGTCGTCCGTGGTTAGCATACTGGGTATTACCATTGCCAAATCAGTTTGGATCACTTTGGGTAAACTTTAACTCGCCATTAGTATGGGATATGTTTGCAATCTCTACCTATTTCTCGGTATCACTGTTATTCTGGTATACTGGTTTATTACCGGATATCGCAACCATTAGAGATCGTGCAGTAGGCATGCGTAAAAAAGTATATACTGTACTTTCATTTGGATGGGCAGGTAACGTAAAAACTTGGCAACGTTTTGAAGCGGTGTCATTGATCTTAGCAGGTATATCTACACCACTTGTACTTTCGGTACACACTATTGTATCGATGGACTTTGCAACTTCGGTTATTCCTGGATGGCACACTACCATTTTCCCTCCGTACTTTGTTGCTGGGGCAATTTTCTCAGGCTTTGCGATGGTACTTACCTTGTTATTGGTAGCTCGTAAAGTATTAGGATTAGAAAACTACATCACCATGTTCCACATCGAATCGATGAATAAGATTATCATCTTAACGGGTTCGATTGTAGGTGTGGCATATTTAACAGAATTTTTTATCGCTTGGTACTCAGGTTCAGAGTATGAGCAATATGCCTTCATTAACCGTTCTACTGGTCCGTACTGGTGGGCATACTGGATGATGATGACGTGTAACGTAATTTCGCCACAACTCTTATGGTTTAAGAAAATTCGTACCAGCATTGCAGCAACTTGGATTTTATCAATTGTAGTAAATATCGGTATGTGGTTTGAGCGTTTCGTAATTATCGTAACCTCATTGCACCGCGATTATTTACCATCAAGTTGGGCAATGTTTTATCCAACATGGGTTGATGTAAGTGTGTTTGTTGGCTCAATTGGTGTATTCTTTACCTTATTCTTATTGTTCTTAAGAGTATTGCCATCTATCGCAATTGCTGAGGTAAAATTACTATTGAAGAGCGCAAGTGAGCAAGCTAAATTAGAATTGATTAAAGAAGGTCACCTAGATAAAGAACATGTAAGCGAATACATTGAGTCTTTAGATAAGTTTGATAGTGTTAAACAAGAAGAATACGCAAAAATATAACAATGAGTAATATCAAATATATTTTAGGCAGTTTTGGCGATCCTGACGAAATGATGCACGGCATCGATAAGTTACAGGAAAATAACATCAAAATTCATGATGTATATACGCCTATGCCTATTCACGGAATTGAAGCAAAATTAGGTGTTAAAAGATCTAGGTTAGATATAGCTGCGTTCTTTTTCGGAATTACAGGAACAATGACCATGCTAACCGGTGTGTATTTAGCAACCGTAGTAGATTGGCCAATTAACATTGGGGGTAAAACGCATTTTGCTTTACCAGATTTTATTCCAATTACTTTTGAGTTAACGATTTTATTCTGTGCTTTTGGCTTGGTAGGATCATATTATGCATCAACCCACCTATTTCCGGGAAGAGCACCAAGAGTAATGGATTTACGTGCAACTAACGATCGTTTTATCATCGCAATTGATGCAAAAGAAAATACTGAGCACACTAAAATAGATGAATTATTAAAAGGTGCGGGAGCTTTAGAAGTGAAGTATAATGAAAGGAAGTATGTTAGCTATGAATAAGAAGAGTATAGTTTACGCCGCATTTATAATGCTTGCTTCTGTGGCGATGCTTTCGGCCTGTAGAGATAAAAGAAGTACAGGTTTGGAGTATGCAAGAAATATGTATGATCCGATTGCTTACAACCAGGATCAGCCAAATAAGAATTTTGCAAATGGTCAGACTTCGCAAACTCCTCCTGCCAATACAGATCCAGTTGGTTTTGTAAGGTACGAGTTTGCAAATACACCAGAGGGTTTAAAAGCTGCTGAAGCTGCTGTAGTTAATCCATTACCATTAACCGAGCAAAACCTGGTAGAAGGTAAACATTATTATGAGGTATTTTGTGGTGTTTGTCACGGCGATAAAGGAGATGGAAAAGGACCAATTACCTTATTAGAAAAAGGTATTAATGCTCCAGCATTTCATGGAGAAGGTAAAGAATCTTCTCGTGGTGGCTTAATGAGTGAGCTAACTACCGGTAGAATTTATCAAACCATCATGTATGGATACAATGCAATGGGATCTCATGCCTCACAACTTACGCCAGACGAAAGATGGAAAGTAGTGATGTATGTTCAACAATTACAAAAAATAAAATAAGAAAAGCAGATATAAATGGGAACTCATCATTATAATTTAACTGAACAATTTGAGTTTACAGGGAAAGCTAAAATCCTGAGTATAGTGGGCATCGTTATTGGTGTTGCATCTATTGCTTATGGTTTTATGAGTGATGCTCATGAGCGCACATTCGCTAACCTGTTACTAATGGCATACTACTTTGCGTGTGTATGTATGTCGGGCGCTTTCTTTTTAGCTGTTCAATTTGTTGCACAAGCAGGATGGTCTGCTTCAATACTTCGTGTACCTCAAGCAATGGCAAAAGTTTTGCCTTTCGCAGTAATTATCTTATTAGTGGTTATAGGCTTAGGTTTATACACTCATAATTTATATCACCATTGGGCTGGCGACGGACTTACAGATCCAAATTCTCCGAATTACGATAAACTGATTGCTGGTAAATCGGCATTTTTAAATGTGCCTTTCTTTATGGCACGTCAGGTAATATTCTTAGGTGTATACAGTATTTTTGCTGTATTGTTAGCAAAATGGTCTAACAACGAAGACTTAGAAGGAGGTTTAAACTCGTACCGTAAAAGCTTTAAATATTCATGTATATTCTTAGTAATTTACGGCTTTACTACCCCAATCTTTGCATTTGATACGATTATGTCATTAGAGGCACATTGGTTCTCTACCATGTTCGGTTGGTATAATTTTGCAGCCATGTGGGTAAGTAGTTTAGCAACGATTGCTATCATTATCATCTTATTAAAGAAATCGGGTTATATGAGCTGGGTTAACAACAGCCACTTACATAACTTAGGTCAATTTATCTTTGGTTTCTCTATCTTTTGGACCTATGTTTGGTTTGCTCAGTTCTTATTAATCTATTATGCAAACATGTCTGAAGAAACGGTGTATTTCTACAAACGTTTTAACAACTACGAATCTTGGTTTTATTTAAACTTGGTATTAAACTTCTTAGCTCCATTATTATTGTTAATGGATCGTGATAACAAAAGAAGTGAAAACATATTGTTAGCCGTATCTATTGTTGTACTGTGTGGTCACTGGGTTGATTATTACCAAATGATTATGCCAGGCGTATTTGAGTTCGGTACAAAAGTAATTGATGGAAAACCGGGAAGTGGTTTTGGGATTTTAGAAATAGGAACTGCTTTAGGGTTTATTGGGTTGTTTACATTTACGGTACTAACTTCCTTAAGTAAAAAACCATTAATCGCTAAAAATCACCCTTTCTTACAAGAGAGTTTAAATCATCACTTGTAGCATTAGGGCTTTTAACAGATATAAATTAATATAAAAGTACATTGTACTACTTTTAAGAAAATGAGTTTAAAAAGATTGATAAGTAATAAAACAATGGCGGCTTTAGCAGTATTATTTACTGCGTTTACAAGCACTAGCGCATTTGCACAAGAGGCAGCGGCTGCCGCTACAGCTAAACCGGTAGATATGACACCAATTTATAAAACAACGGTGTTTTATGTATTGCTGTTTTTACTGCTATGCTTGTTCATTGCCATTATTGGGAAAGCTTTAAAGGTTTATGAATTAACCCGAACAACTGAAGGTAAATCAGAAGGCATCAACTGGGATAAAATTAATGCCGTGTTGTTTGCCATCTTCCTAGTAGTAGGTTTATATGGCGTGTATTGGGAATATACAGTACATGGCGAGATGATTTTGCCAGAAGCAGCATCAGAGCATGGTGTTAAAATTGATGAAATGTTAAACGTTACATTGATTATTACCACTATTGTATTCGTGGTTACACATATTGTACTGTTTGTTTTCACATACCTTTATAGTTATAATAAAAATAGAAAAGCATACTACTACCCACATAACAATACCATTGAAAGAATTTGGACTGTTATTCCTGCTGCTGTGTTAACAGTTTTGGTATTGATGGGCTTTTTAACTTGGAGATCTATCTTCTATAAAATAGAGGATCCTAATAACAAACCAATAAGTATCGAAGTAACTTCTTCTCAGTTTGTATGGGATGTGCGTTATCCGGGAGCTGATGGTGTTGTTGGAAAAAAGAATTATAAATTGATTACTGGTAAAAATGGTTTAGGTATCGATTTTAACGATAAAAACAGCTTAGATGATCAGGTTGCTGATGAAATTGTGTTGCCTGTAAACAAACCGGTTCGCTTTAGCTTAACTAGTAAAGATGTACTACACAGTTTTTATATGCCTCACTTCAGAGTACAGTTAAATACGGTGCCTGGTATGACCTCTTATTTTGAGTTTACACCAACCATTACTACTGCCGAAATGAAGGCGAAAACAAACGACCCTACTTTTAAATATATATTGCTTTGTGCGAAGATTTGTGGTACTAACCACTATAACATGCAAAAAGCTGTAAGAGTTGTTTCTGAGCAAGAATATAAAGAATGGGTAGCTAAACAAGCTACATATTTAACAAACGATTTAAGATCAGTGTTTAAATTACCATTGCTTGCTGAACCAACTGCAGCACCAGTAGCCGCAGATACTACTGCAAAAGATACTGCAAAAACAAGTCAAATCGCTTTAAAAAAATAATATAGAGCCCTTATTATGTCAACTATATCAGTACACGATACACACCAACACGATGACCACTCTCATGGTCATCACCATGAAACGTTCCTGTCTAAATACGTATTTAGCATGGATCATAAAATGATTGCCAAACAGTTTTTAATAACTGGTATCATAATGGCAGTGATTGCAATGGGTTTATCTATTTTATTCAGAATTCAATTGGCTTGGCCAGATAAAAGCTTCCCAATTTTAGAAACATTTTTAGGTAAATGGGCTGAGGGTGGTAGAATTAAAGCCGATTTTTACCTTTCGTTGGTAACTATTCACGGTACCATCATGGTATTCTTTGTGTTAACAGCTGGATTGAGTGGAACATTTAGTAACCTTTTAATTCCTTTACAAGTAGGAGCACGAGATATGGCATCGCCATTCTTAAATATGCTTTCGTATTGGTTCTTCTTCATAGCCTGCGTAATCATGATGGGTTCATTCTTTATTCAAACTGGGCCGGCTAGTGCAGGTTGGACAGTGTATCCACCATTGTCTGCCATTCCAAAATCGATACCAGGTTCTGAACTTGGGATGACGTTATGGTTAATTAGTATGGTACTATTTGTTGCGTCATCACTAATGGGTGGTATCAACTATGTAACTACTATTTTAAACATGCGTACCAAAGGAATGGATCTTTGGAAAATGCCATTAACTATTTGGGCATTCTTTTTAACCGCTATTTTAGGTATTTTATCTTTCCCTGTATTAGTTGCAGGGGTAGTGTTATTAGTGTTCGACCGTAGTTTCGGCACAAGTTTCTACTTGTCTGATATTGTAATGGGAACCGAAATTTTACCTAACCAAGGTGGTTCGCCAATTTTATGGCAACACTTATTCTGGTTCTTAGGTCACCCAGAGGTATATATCGTAATTATGCCTGCAATGGGTATTTCTTCGGAAATTATCTCGGTAAATTCGAGAAAACCAATTTTCGGATACCATGCCATGGTATATTCATTAATTGGTATCACTATATTGTCGTTTATCGTTTGGGGTCACCACATGTTTGTAACCGGTATGAACCCATGGTTAGGCGGTGTGTTTATGATCACAACCTTAATTATTGCGGTTCCATCGGCAGTAAAAACCTTTAACTGGTTAGCTACACTTTGGAGAGGTAATATTCGATTTACGCCAGCAATGTTATTTGCTATTGGTTTAGTATCTTTCTTTATTTCAGGTGGTTTAACTGGTATTTGGTTAGGTAACGCGGCATTAGATATTAACTTACACGATACTTACTTTGTAGTTGCCCACTTCCACTTGGTAATGGGTTCTGCAGCAATATTTGGTATGCTTGCGGGTGTTTACCACTGGTTCCCTAGATTGTTTGGCCGTTTAATGGACAAAAAATTAGGGTATTTGCACTTCTGGATTACTTTTATTTGTGCTTACCTTGTATTCTTCCCATTACACTTCTTAGGTTTAGATGGCGTACCTCGTCGTTATTATGCCTTTACTGAGTTTGAGTTCATGCAAAAATGGTTAACCGTAAACGTATTGGTAACTTGGGCTGCAATTGTAGCTGCATTAGCGCAGGTAGCATTTTTATTCAACTTCTTTTATTCAATTTTTAGAGGAGAAAAATCTACTCAAAACCCTTGGGAAGCAAATACATTAGAATGGACTGCTCCAGTAGAACGTATACATGGTAACTGGCCAGGAGAAATTCCAACAGTATACCGTTGGCCATATGATTATAGTAAACCTGGGTCAGAAGTGGATTTCATTCAGCAAACTACTCCTTTCTCTGAAACCATGAGCTCGAATATGCCACATGATTTTGAAGGAAATGTAGAAGCCGAAGAAATTCAAAAGAAATGGGATGCTCAAAACAAGCCCTCACAAACAGCAGAATAAGCTAGATAACTAGTTTAAACATATTAATAAGGTATCTGCTGAAGTACATAACTTACATCAGGTACCTTATTTTTTTATCTATTCCACATCCAATGATTTCTAAATCTGAACATAGATTTATTAGATTAAACTTTATAACTATTGTTGTAACGCTTTTAGTTATTTTGGCGGGTGGAATAGTACGTAGTACCGGCTCTGGAATGGGTTGTCCCGATTGGCCAAAGTGCTTCGATCAATATATCCCTCCAACAGACATATCTCAGCTCCCTTCAAATTATAAGGCAAAATATGTTGCCGAACGCTTAGCAAAGAATGAACGGTTTGCTAAATACCTCGAAAGTATGGGGAAGGCAGAGCTAGCTAACAAGATTAGACACGATCAAAGCATCACCATTCCGGAAGAATTTAATGCAGCGAAAACGTGGACAGAATATATTAATCGTTTGGCTGGGGCTACATTAGGCATATTCTTATTGCTAACAGCAGGATATTCGTTTATTTATCGTAAAACTGCAAAACGAATAGTGATATTAAGTTTGCTGAATATTTTTGTAGTTGGTTATCAAGGATGGTTGGGCTCAATCGTTGTGTCTACAAACCTTACCCAATGGGTGGTTACCGTTCATATGCTACTGGCCCTAGTTATTTTGGCAATTTCTATTTACACTTATAACTTTGCTAAGCAATTACATAAAGATAGAAGTGTAATTATGTATCGTATAGCATGGCTTAAAGGATTTTTGGCCTTTACCATTTTTATAAGTATTATACAGATTGTTTTGGGGACTGAAGTAAGAGAAAGCATTGATTCGATTTCGAAAGCATTAGAATCAACTGCCCGAAATACGTGGATCGCAAAAGTAGGTAATGTATTTTCTTATCATCGAGATTTAGCCATATTTGTAACCATATGTAATTTCATCGTGTATAAAATGGTAATCGATCGTTTTAGTGGTAAAGCATTACCTTTAATGGCTGCAAATTATATTATTGTGGTTTTGATTATACAAATGGCAAGCGGTTTTTTACTAGCCTATTTGGCTTTACCACCTTATGCTCAAGCTATACATATTTTATTTTCAACGTTGTTGTTTAGTTTGCAATACTACCTCTATTTGTTAGTATATAGAACAGCTACTTATACACCTAAAACCAATTAAAATTGAAACAGTTTTTTTCAGACTTTTCTAAACTAATCAAATTCAGACTAACCTTTTTGGTTGTGTTTTCGGCATCTGTAACCTTTTTAATCGGGTCGAAAATTCAGATCGATAGAGGCATAGTAGAAGGTATTAATTGGGAAAATTGGCTTATTTTAATAATTGGTGGCTTTTTAGTAACCAGTGCAGCTAATTGCTTTAATGAAATTATTGAAGTAGATCTAGATAAGTTGATGTCGAGAACAAAAGACAGACCAATGCCTGCGGGAAGAATGACTACAGGGCAAGGCTTAGTTTTAGGTTTAGTGATGGGAATTGCCGGTACATCAATGTTGGTGCGATTAAACTTAGAAACGGGTCTACTCTCCGTTTTTTCTATATTACTCTACGCATTTGCCTATACACCTTTAAAGCGAAAATCGCCGATAGCAGTTTTTGTTGGTGCTATACCAGGCGCTTTACCTCCTTTAATTGGGTATATTGCAGCAATCGGAGGGCAATCAGAAATTGGGTATGTACCTGTAGATTATGAAATTGCTTTGATTCTTTTTTTAATCCAATTTGTATGGCAATTTCCTCATTTTTGGGCTATTGCTTGGGTTTTGGATGATGATTATAAGAAAGCAGGGTTTAGATTGTTACCGACAAAGCAAAGAGATAGAACAAGTGCCGTTGTTACTTTTATAAGTACGTTGATTTTAATTCCAGTAAGCCTATTGCCAACCATACGCGGCTTTGGAGGCTTTTATATCGCTGGGGTTTCAATTTTGGCAGGGATTGCATTTAGTTTTTATGCGTATCAATTGATGGTAAAATTAGATTTGCCAAGTGCAAGAAAAGTGATGTTCTGTTCCTTTTTTTATATCCCGTTGGTACAACTCATCTTATTATTTAATTTAACAGTATAAAATGGAATTTACAGCAGCGCAGAACGTTAAATTTGATGCCAAACCAAAGAAGTTTATTGTTTGGTTATTTGTGGTCTCGTCTACCATCATGTTTGGAGGCTTTACCAGTTATTACATTGTATTTGCAGCCTCTAAAGGTAAAGGGCATGGATTAGTATTGCCAGACATGTTTATGTATAGTACTATTGTGCTTGTTGCAAGCAGTATAGCACTTTTCTTAGCCACTAGAGCACTAAAAAATGGAAAGATCAGTAATCAGCGGTTATTCTTGTGGGTTACCTTAGCTTTAGGCATTGCTTTTGGCTATATGCAATTCGGAGCATGGTCGGCATTATACCAAAGTGGGGCAGCATTAATTAATAATAATGCGGCCATTTCGATGATTTATATCGTTTCGGGCTTTCACTTATTGCATATTTTTGCTGGACTTTGTTTTGTGTTAAGCAGCTTAATTGGGTCTTACAAAGCATTATCACCTGAAAAAGCGATTTATCGCCAAGAAATTGCCTCAATTTTTTGGCATTTTATAGATATTTTATGGATATATCTGTATGTTTTTTTACTTTTGAACAGTTAGAATTTTTAACAAACTATTATACGATTACTAAATGGATTCATTATCGAAATTAGATCAAGTTAAAACCACTGCATGGGCTGGTGGCCATTCACCATGGTCGGTAGAATATGGCAAAATAATGATGTGGTTTTTCTTACTATCAGATGCCTTCACTTTCTCTTCATTGTTGATTTATTATGGAGCACAAAGATTTACAAAATTTACATGGCCATCGCCTGATTTAGTATTTCAATCTATACCTGGTATTGGCGATTATGGTTACCCATTAGTATTCGTTGGGATAATGACCTTTATCTTAATTATGAGCTCGGTTACAATGGTACTGGCCGTAGAAGCTGGTCATAGAAGAGCTAAAAAAGAGGTAATATGGTGGATGGTAGCGACCATTATTGGTGGTTTTATGTTCTTAGGCTGTCAAGCCATTGAATGGACACACTTACATCATGATGGCTTTTGGTGGGGATCAATTCCAACACCAGAAGAGTTAACACATTTTTTTAAGGGGAATGTATCTACTGTAGCCGCTCAGCAATTTGCAAACCTATTCTTTACCATTACAGGTTTTCACGGTTTCCACGTTTTTAGTGGTGTGGTTATCAATATCATCATTTTAATTATGACCATTAATGGAACATTCGAAAGACGTGGTCATTACTTAATGGTTGAAAAAGTAGGTTTATACTGGCACTTTGTAGATTTAGTGTGGGTATTTGTATTTACCTTCTTCTACTTAGTTTAATTCGTACATTATAAAGAAAAATAGAATGTCAGAGCACAATACACATTCAGAAGAACATGCACATGGTGAGCATGAAGGAATGACAAAAAAGAAAATTTGGTCAGTATTTGGAATATTATTATTGATTACCGTAATCGAATTCATTATTGCATTATGGGTAATCCCTAATGGATACATGTCTCAACACATAGGTAACTACATCTATATAGGCTTAACTTTATTAAAGGCCTTTTATATTGTAGCCTATTTTATGCACCTTAAATTTGAGAAATTGGGGTTACAGTTAGCATTAACTGTTTCCTTTGTATTCATTATCTATTTCATTGTTTTAATGCTTGTAGAAGGAAGTTATCTATACGATCACATGCCTAAGGTTTAATGAATTCGAACCGAATAAAAAAAATATTAATCCTGGTAACCATTTTAGCGGTACCGGGATTTTTATATTATTTACTTCAAGAAAAGGGTAAGAATAGGTATAAACCACTTGCAATTTACGGTCCTAAACAAGTCGCAAAAACGTTTCATACTGTAAGAGGAAAAAACATACCTGATACCATTTATCATATCATCCCCGATTTTAATTTACGTAATCAGTATAATGATACGGTAAGCTGGAAAAACCATAAGGGAAAGATTGTTTTATTAAATCTTTTTCATGCAAGTGATCGTGGCTTTGGAGTAGATTTTGCAAATAAGGCAATGGAAGGATTTGCACGAATGTATACTAAAAATACAATGCTCCATTTTATGGGCGTGAGCATTAATCCAACCGAAGACCAACCTTCGGTTTTGCTTAAATATGCCGATCAAATTTCGGCTAATAATGAGAAGTGGGATCTGTTAACAGGCGATAGTACACAAATCTATCAATTCGTAAATAAAGGCTTATTCTTAGATGCACTTAAGACAACTAAAAACGGCGAAACAAAATTTATTTATAGTAATATGTTCGTGCTAATCGATTCACAACATCGTATAAGAGGGTACTACGAAGCCACAAATACTGAAGCACTCTCTAAATTAGATGATGAGATTAAAGTGCTAATTGCAGAAGAATTAAGAAATATGAGAGACGGTAGATAATGGAAACATCAGTAGAAAAAAAATATAATAAATGGATTATTGTCTTATCAATAACCATCCCATTGGTAGTTGCTCTATTGTTTGGAGTGAACTTAAAGAAATTGGGTTATGATGTTGAGCCCTTATCTTTTTTACCTCCAATTTATGCAAGTATCAATGGCTTAACGGCTATCGTGTTAGTTAGTGCAGTATTGGCGATAAAAAATGGTAAACGAAAGCTTCATGAGAATTTAATGAAGTTTGCCATTTCTCTTTCGGTTCTGTTTTTAGGAATGTATGTAGCCTATCATATGACTGCTAATTCGACAACGTTTGGCGGCGAGGGTGCCATCCGTTATGTTTATTATTTTATTTTAATTACGCATATCTGTTTGTCGGTTATTATTATTCCATTTGTTTTGGTTACCTATGTTAGGGCCTTAGCACAACGATTTGATAAACATAAAAAGCTGGCCAGAATCACATTTCCTCTTTGGTTATATGTTGCAGTAACTGGGGTAATTGTTTATTTGATGATTTCTCCTTACTATGTAAACTAATATTGGTTAACGATTAATTAATTGTTAAAAAAGCGCGCCTTTGACGTACAATATTTTGCGATAATCTATATCTTCGAATGTAACAAGAAAGGTATTATCGAAAGTGGTAGATATTTTAACAGGTAAAGATCTATTTATGATTATCCATAAAAGTCGAAAATCGGCTTTTACGGAGTTCTATACTGTTTTTTTTCAAAAATTATTGCTTACAAGTGATAAATATGTAAAGGATATATTTGTTGCAGAAGAAATTGTTCAAAATGTTTTTTTAAAGATTTGGGAGTCTCCTGAAAGTTTAGAAGATATTAAATCGATAAAACCTTATTTATACACGGCTGTAATCAATGCTTCAATAAGCTATATTAATAGACAAAAGAATATAGAACAGCATCATTTAAAAATTGCAGCGAATTTAACAGAAGAATATTTTCTTGATTTAGATGAAGAGAATGATTTGATTGTTTTATTATATAGTGAAATAGAAAAACTCCCTCCCCAGTGTAAAAAAATCTTTAAACTTAATCGATTCGACCGACTTAAATATAAGGAAATAGCGGATCAACTTAATTTATCAGAACGTACTGTAGAAAACCACATCTCGCATGCACTTAAAGTGCTTAGAGCTGCTATGCTATGCAATCCTAACGTGATTAAAAAGGATAAAAATTATAAATTGCTGGTAAGTTTATATCTTTTTTAAAAAAAAATCAAAAAGTACTAGGGGTTTTTTAGTGACTATTCGTCATATAAGCAAAACCTAAACAAACTGCATGCTTAATGAAACAGAATACCTTGATGTAATTATCAGGTATTTGAATAATCCACAGGATGAAAAACTCCAAGCGGAGATGCTCTCTTTTAGATCAGAATCAACTGAACATGAAAATTATTTTCTTGAAATAGAGAAAGTATGGTCTAATTCGGCCAAGTCGGCTACGCTTAATTCGATCAACGTAAAGCGTTCTGCTAAACGACTTAAAAATACGTTAACAGTAGTTTCTAGTAATAGTAAACCAAAAGGCTGGTATTGGCTTGGCAGAATTGCAGCAGTAGTTGCATTGGCATTATCGGGTTTATGGATTTATAAATCAAATATAAATGAGGTTTACATTGTAAAGACTACGCAACTACATCAAATTGATACGGTAGCACTACCTGATGGTTCAACAGTAATTTTAGCAGAAAATAGCGGGCTTAAATACTCCGAAAAATTTAACAAAGATCAACGGGATTTATATTTAACAAAAGGTAAAGCTTTCTTTAAAATTAAGAAAGATACCGCCCATCCTTTTAGAGTTAAGCTTGGCGAATCGGAAGTGGCGGTGGTAGGGACTTCATTTAACATTAACCTAACTACTCAACAAATAGACCTCGACGTTAAAACAGGTAAGGTTATATTTTCGCCCTATAAAGATGGAGCTTCTTCCATTTTAACCAAAGGACAAGCATTAACATATAATATCCTAAAGAAAGAAATGATTACTCGTTTGGCTCAAAATGCAGATGCATGGTTAACTAAGGAGCTGGTTTTTGTAGACACGCCATTGGATGAAGTTTGTAAACAATTAAGCGAATACTATCAAATTAAGATCAGTATACAAGAAAACAAAGGGTCCAATAAAAAGCTGAATGCAACCTTTACCAATCAAACACTAGAAAATGTATTGGTGCTATTAAATGAGACTTACAATATTAAAATTCGCAAAGAAAAAAATCAAATCATACTAATAAACCCTTAACTAACAACCAACCACTAACTAAAAAACTATGGAGAAAAATTTTTACAAAAAAAAGATTGGAATAAGTATGTGCCGTACGGCCCTTCTTGTTTGTGCAATTTTTTGGTCGTTCCTAGTTCAAGCTGATGCACAACTCGGGAGAATAAAACCAGAACGATTAGACACCTATCTTAAAAAGATAGAAAAGGTTTATAAAGTAAGCTTTGTTTATGATGCACTTGAAATTAACAAGGCATTGGTATTAAATGTTCCTGAAATTGCTAAAACGATAGAAGAATCATTAGAGCCGTTAAAAGAAAAAAGAATTACCTATAAACTTATGGGTAATCAGGTTATCCTTAAACTACAACCCGTTTTTGATATGCCTTTTGCCATTATAAAAGATATAATGGTTAGGGGAACGGTTAAAGATAAAACTACTGGAGATGTACTGCCAGGCGTTAGTGTTTTAATTAAAGGGGCGCGGAATGGCGTGGTTACCAATAATTTAGGGCAATACCAAATCACCGCAAAAGAAGACGCGATATTGATATTCCGCTATATTGGTTATAAAACAATAGAAATGCCAGTTGGCGGTAAAACACAAATCAATATTACCTTGGAAGAAGATGCATCGCAGCTTAAGGAAGTGAATGTTGTATCTACCGGATATCAAACCTTAGAAAAGAAAACATTTGCTGGTTCATCAACTTTGTTAAAAGCATCAGATGCAGAGCGTGCAGGTGTGCCTGATATTAGCCGTATGTTAGAAGGTCAAGTAGCTGGTGTTACCATTCAGAACGTTTCTGGGACATTTGGTGCCGCACCAAAAATCAGGGTTCGTGGAGCAACATCATTCTCTGGAGATAACAAACCACTTTGGGTAATTGATGGAATTATCTTAGAGGATGTTGTAAACATATCTAATGAAGCATTAACTACTGGTGATGCGAATACATTAATCGGCTCGTCAGTAGCAGGATTAAATCCTGATGATATTGAAAGTTTTAATATTTTAAAGGATGCAGCAGCAACTGGTCTGTATGGTGCTAGAGCGATGAATGGTGTAATTATCGTAACGACCAAAAAGGGGAAGCAAACAGAAGGTAAGCCTAGAATTAGCTACAGTAGTAACTTTACAACTTATGCAAAACCTCAATATGCCGATTTTGACATCATGAATTCTGCTGATCAAATGGCCGTTTTAATTGAAATGCAGAATAAGGGCTTTTATCAAGTTCCTGGAGCTTCTAGGGGCTCTTCTGGAGGAATATTTTTTAAAATGTATAATGCAGTTTATGACGTTGACGCGTCAGGAAAATTTTTGCTTAAAAATGATGTTGCCAGTAAAACAGCATTCTTGCAAAGATATGTAAATGCAAATACAGATTGGTTTGATATCTTGTTTAAAAATTCTTTACAACAAGAACATTCAATAAGTATAAATTCAGGTACAGAAAAATTCCAAAGTTATGCCTCCACTTCCTTTTTAAAGGATAATGGACAAACTATTGGAAATAGTGTTGATCGTTTTACAGGTAACTATAGAGCAAACTTTAAATTAAGCGATAAGCTTAGTGCAGAACTATTATCAACAGGATCGGTACGTAACCAACGTGCTCCGGGAACAACAACACAACAAACAGATGTTGTATATGGAAATATCTACAGAAATTTTGATATTAACCCATATAACTACGCTTTAAGTACGAGTCGTTTGATTACAGCTTACGATGAAAATGGTAATTTAGATTACTTTAGATCAAATAATGCAAACTTCAATATATTAAATGAAATAAATACCAATTACTTAGATTTAGGTATGATTGATTTTAAAGTTCAGGGCTCTCTTGACTATAAAATAATACCTAGTTTAACGTACTCTGTAAATGGAGCCTATAGATTCTCTAGAACAGAAAGTCAAATTTCTATTTTAGAAAATTCTAATATGGCAAATGCTTATAGGAATGTCGATGATGCAACCTTCCGTAGCGGTAATCAATATCTGTACACTAATCCAGATGATCCAAGTAGTTTACCAATAAGTGTATTGCCAAGTGGTGGTTTCTACAAAATAGCAGGTAATAACTTGAAGAACTATTATTTTAGACAAAATTTAGCCTACAATAAAACATTTGCGAAAGATCATAATTTAAGATTATTTGGAGCAATGGAGGTTCGGTATACTGATCGTCAGAATCAGTATTTTGACGGAGTTGGTTATCAATTCGGGAACGGTGGTTTAGTAAATACAAATTACAACTATATTAAACAAGCATCAGAAGCAAATAAGCCATATTTTGGTATGGATTATAAATATGATCGTTTTATAGCTTATTTTGCAAATGCAACCTATACCTATAAAGAGCGGTATACTCTGGGGGTTAATGGTCGTTACGATGGATCAAATCTAATGGGCAAAAGTAGAGTTGCAAGATGGCTACCCACTTGGAACGTTTCTGGTAGTTGGAATATAGATGAAGAAGAGTTTTTCCCAAAAAGCAAAATTCTGAATGGAGCGAAGTTAAGAGCGTCATATGGTTTAGTTGCAAATCTTGGAAATGCTACAAATTCTGCAGCTGTTTTTTACAATCGTACATCTTACAGAAATACATTGGCTGATCAGGAAACAATGACTATAATAAATAGTTTAGAAAATTCTGAGTTAACATGGGAAAAAACCAATGATTTAAATATAGGTTTAGATTTATTAATGCTTAACAATCGAATTAATGTAACAGTTGATGTCTATAATAGAAATATTTATGATCTAATTGGCCAAATTCAAACATCTGGAATTGGTGGAGAATATAGTAAAACTGCAAATTATGGCAAAATGAGAGGCCGTGGTATTGAATTCGCTATTGCGGGTACAGTAATGACTAATGATAAATTTAAATGGAGAACTAACTTTAATTTTGGTTATAATACAAATGAGGTTAGAAAGCTAGAAATCGCCCCAAATGTTTTTCGTTCAGTAAATGGTAATGGTGCACCGGTTGAGGGATATCCTCAAAGAGGGCTATTCTCAGTGCGATTTGCAGGTTTAAATCATGAATACGGTTATCCTACTTACTATGGGACAGATGGAAGACCAACTACTTATGTTAATTTGCAGGGTAATAATTTAGCTTTCCTGAAATATGAAGGCCCAACTGATGCTACATTTGCTGGTGGTTTTTCTAATCAGTTCACATATCAAAACATCACCTTATCTGCTTTATTTGGATTTTCGACAGGTAACGTCTTACGTCTAAAACCAAATATACAATCAAGTTATGACGATATGACTGCAATGAGTAGAGATGTTTTGAATAGATTTATAAACCCTGGTGATGAAAAATTCACAAATGTTCCGGCAATATTAGATCCCCTATCTGGTGCAAAAATCATAGACGCCAGTGGTGCAGCAGTAGATATACGATATCCTTATAATTTGTATAACTACTCAACAGAAAGAGTTGTAAAAGGAGATTATATTAAATTGAGACAAGTTTCAGTTTCTTACAATCTACCTAAGAGTTTTTACTCAAAACTTAAGATGTCAAATGCATCTTTATCATTAGTTGGTAATAACATTTGGTTGATTTATGCAGATAAACGTTTAAATGGTCAAGATCCTGAATTTTTTGCTTCAGGTGGTGTAGCATTACCAGTTCCTAAACAATACACTTTATCATTAAGACTTGGATTTTAATTAAATTATTATGAAATTATATAAGAAATCATTAATATTAATCCTAAGTGTTTTAAGCTTAGGGTCATGTAAGAAGTACTTAGAGCAAGTACCAGATAATAGAACAGAGATTAATTCGGTAGACAAAGTAGCTCAATTATTAGGCACCGCATACCCTAATTATGATTATCTAACTTTTACTGAATTTTCATCAGATAATGTTGAAGATAAAGGAGTAGGTATTGGAAATACAAATGATCTAATCGATCGCCCGTATGCATGGTTAGATGTAATAGGTAACGGTTCAAATAGATCAACTGGTTATTGGAACTCATGCTATGGGGCCATTGCCGCTGCAAATCAGGCGTTAGAGGCCATTGAAAAAGAAAATCTGGGAAATACCGCACTTCCATACAAAGGGGAGGCCTTAGTTGCTCGTGCATACTCACATTTTATGTTAGTTATGTTATTTGCTACACCTTATAAAATTGGTGGTGATAACAGTGCTCCTGGAATACCATATATTACTAGCCCAGAAACTAAAGTAATTGTTCCTTATACTAGAGGAACAGTAGCATCTACATACGATCAAATAGAAAAAGATCTGGAAGAAGGATTGAAATTATTATCAGCTTCTGCATACAAAACACCTAAATTTCACTTTACACCTGCAGCTGCACATGCATTCGCATCCCGATTTTATCTATTTAAAGGGGCGTGGAAGAAAGTAATAGAGCATGCTACTTTAACCGTCCCTGGGAATGACTTTGTTAATAACATGCGCCCAATTACTGGTGCTTTAAAGACTTTAACAACGGCTGATTTCCAAACAAATTTTAATGCTAGCTCACAGCGATATAATCTTTTAATAAATAGCTGTTATTCTACTTACTTTTCTATCAATAATGCGCCAAGACATGGTTATGGGCCTAACATTGCAAAAATGTTCAGTATGCCAAATGTAACTGGAAAAAGATTAGATAATAGAGTATTAACTTTTTCATCAAATGACTATACCACGTATAAATTTAAAGGTTTCTTCTTTAATACTGGGCCAGGCATTGGTTATAATCTAATGTATTCTGTTCTGTTTACTGTTGATGAATCTTTAATGAATAGGGCGGAGGCATACGTAGAAGATGGAAAATTCGATTTAGCACTTAAAGACATGAACGACTTTATGAGCGTTAGAATTGCGGGTTACAATCCTTCAACAGACGTAGTAACATTAGCCAAAATCAAATCTTTTTATTCTATTGATGACCCTAAAGAAGGTTTAATTAAAACTATTTTAGAGTTTAAAAAAGCAGAGTTCTTACAAGAAGGGATAAGATGGTTTGATATTGTTCGTCGCGATCTTACGGTTAAACATAACAATTTTGCTCCAGATGGAACTGAAACATTTGCTGAATTAAAACCTGGTGACCCTCGTAGACTTTTCCAATTGCCACTTGAGGCAGGGTTATCAGGCGTGCCTTTAAACCCAAGATAACTTTATCACAACTGAAAATAAAATATAAATTAATGAAACCATCATGAGCATACTGCTCGCAAACCAAGCTGAAAAGTATGCTTCATGATAGCTTCATTACCATTAAAAAACAAATTATATACTAATGAAAAAGATATATAAATATTTAACTTTTACTGCATTCGCTGCACTAATACTTGTTTCTTGTCGTAAGGAGGAAAAACTAAATGTAGATATCAATGATTTGAATCCTGATAACCCTACAACGAATACTCCCCTTGATCAATGGTTAAGTACGAACTTCTTAGATACTTATAATATTGATGTTGTATACAGGTATAACCGATATTATCATAGCAATACAGCAAATATTACACCACCTAAACTGGCTAATGTTCAGCCTACAATGCAAATTGTTTTAGACGGCTTCATAAACCCTTATCGTAAAATTGCTGGAGAGGTTTTTACAAAGAAGTATATGCCTAAAGAGTGGATTTTATTTGGCTCAAATGCTTATGATAATGTTAATGACCCGGGAGCCGCAGGTACTGCATCTGCTGGACGAAGGATTACATTGTATGGTTTGAACGACTATCAACCTATGCCAGGGGGACAATTTTATGCATGGGATAGACATCGCATTATGCACCATGAATTTGGTCATATTTTAAATCAGATTATTCCAATTCCTGTAGATTTCGAGCCCTTATCTAAAGGGTTATACAAACAACCATATAGAGATACACCAGCTGATGTGGCTAGAGCAAATGGATTTGTAACTAGTTACGCCAGCGGTTCGCCAACTGAAGATTATGCAGAAAGTGTAAGTTACCCTTTGGTGAATGGCCAAGCTTGGTATGATGCCTATGCTAACGGTTCGACTGCTGAGGGAAAAAATAGATTAATCCAGAAAGAACTTAATGTTATTAATTATTTTACTGCTTTAGGCGTAAACTATAAAGAATTGCAAAGAGAAGTTCAACTGTATATGAAAAATACATTGAACAGACAAGAGGCTAAGTTCCCGTATTGGTTAGGTCAAAAATTATGGTCATCTATGACTGTTAATTTGAATAGCGATGTTTATACTACTTATGGACAGTCTTCTGAATTTGGAACAGTTTACAATGCTGCAAAAGCTAATGTTAACGCATTGCCAGGTTATGGGCTGACATTTAATTTTATTAAATTCAATTTTACTTCAGCAACTGCAATGAATGTAGAAATTAGCTTCAATCAAGGAGCAACTGCACTTTTAGCTAATTATGCATTTAATATGGCTATTAATCAAGCCACTGGAGAAATCGTTTTTACCACTGGTACAGCTGGTGGAACAACTGCGGCATGGGTAGGGAATGCAAATTTATTAGCAACGCCAGTGGCGCCTTTGTTAAGCTATTTAACTGGTAATACTTTTGTGGGCGATTGGCTTCCTGTTTCTATTAATGCAGATAATTATATGAAATTTGGAGGTTTCTCTGTTAAAGGAACTCCTACAAATTATTTTTATGGTCCATTAGCTTATTAATTAATTTAAGAAAATGAAGAAATTATTATTTTTTATGGTGGCCTTGTCAATTATGATAGGTTGCAAAAAGGCATCTTATGTGGCGAAATTTGATGAGAGCCCACAGAAAAGAGCTGCAGATCAAATAAATTTAGTATCTACTAAGTTAACGTCGTCGCCAAATGGCTGGATCGCAACGTTGCCAACTGGAGCAGGTGGCGGATATAGTTTTTATATGAATTTTGATAATAATCAAAATGTAATTATGTATGGTGATATGACGGATAAAAGTGCGTCGGAAGAGGGAAAAAGCTATTATAGAGTTAAGCAAGATATGGGAACTGATTTAGTTTTTGATACCTACAATTATATTTCTATGCTAAATGATCCTGATCAAAACGTATTAGGGGGGGCAAGTAAACTAGGATTTAATAGCGATAACGATTTTATTTATGATAGATCTAGCTCTGATAGTATTGTTTTTATAGGTAAAAAGTTTAGACAACCTTTTAAATTAATAAAAGCTACTGCTGCTCAAAAAGCAAGCTATGAAGCAGCTGGTCTGAAAATAGCAATTGATAAGTTTAAAGCTTTTTTTGTAGCGAATCAGAATCCGTATATTGAAATGGCTTCTGGAACTAAAACTCTCCAAGTAGGTTTATCTATAAATGCTACAAATAATTTAGGATTAGGGAAAAGGACTACTTTTCTAGGTGTTATTGCAGATGGAGTAACTACAAAATCTTCGAGTCAAAAATTTGCTTTTACACTAGAAGGCGCTTCTATACTAAATAGTGGATTGACTTTTGAAGGTACAACATTTGTGAAGTATGCATGGAAGGATGCTAATACATTGGCCCTTTATGATTTAACTGGTAAAGAATTTATCGTCAAAAATTCAGTGGCGCCATTGGTGCCAATAGATTTGCTATGGGGTGTAAAGTATAGCCAGATGTTTTCTGCATACAAAACAATTTATCCAGGTACATCAACATCTGGAGCTTCTATTCTAAACTATTTCCATAACAATGTAACAAGTAGACCGCTAACAGGATTTGATTTTGTTGCTGGTGATATTACATTTGTTTGGGATAGAGTGAACAAAAGACTAACAACAAATGCAAGAGTAGCTCAAGCGGCTAATCCAGCAGGTGGATGGGTTACTGCAACTGTTTACGATTACACAATGGATGCCAATAATGTTTATACCTTTAAGATACGTAGTGCAGCTAGTGGAGGTTATGCAACCAATATCATTGTTCAAATGCAACAATTTTTACTAAACAACCGGGTTGCTTTTGATTTCTATGTGAATGGAGCCGATCTTTTTGGGAAGATGAAGAGTGTTAATGATCCAGGTATAGAAATGACTTTCGTTTTGCGGTAATATAATACTTCGTTATAAGTTTTTAATTATTTGCCTAGTTCAGATTGAACCATCAAAAACTCGTTTTTGATGGTTCTTTTGCTTTCCATCGCTTAACTTTTACGCCCGATTGTGAATGGGCTTGCTTTGGCATTAGCACTCCAATTGACAGATGTGATCTGATGTTGTTGCGCATATCAATTTACCTGCTATTTTCAAAGATATTACCTAGTCCAAATTCACCCTTCAGATTCCATTTATTGTTGACGGTCGTGTGAGGGTAGGTTATCCTACTTTTAGGTTCTTCTGCTTCAAGTTATCTCGTAACATAAAGCTTTTTTCATAATTTTGTTATCTTCCTTCAGCGATAATTTTAACTCCTTGATGCATTGTTACCCCTACCTATTCTGTTGAAAGTTGGATGACTATGTTCTTAAAGTTTTGGCCAACCTTTTTTAGGACTCTATAAAAAAAAGCCCTCTCATTTAAAATGAAAAGACTTTTGTTAAACAATTTGAGTTTAAAGAGAATTAATTGGATCTAGTTGTCATTCTGGTTCTGGTTCTGGAAAAGGACAGTGCCATTCCACACATCCGTATTCTGCATAGCCATGATAAGGCAATGGCGCCTCAATACATAATTTACACCATACAGGTTCTTGATCGTCATCTCGTGGGTCGCCGCCTAAAATTTTCTTCATTTCAGCTCTTGATAGTGGTTGGATTTTTTTCATCTTTTTAAATTTAGTCTAATGAATTTAAAAAGAAAAACCCTTAACTACAAATATAATTAAAACGTAATTTAATTTATTATGAGGTGAATTTTAGAGTGCTTTATGATTTATCCGTATATTTGTAATCATGTTTAAACGAGCAATTTTCATTCTATTTATTCTGGTTTCAACGTTTGCTATTGTTCCTCAAGCAAAAGCGCAATGTTCTATGTGTACCATTAGCGCCGAACAAGGAAGTAAAAATGGCAATACACAATCGAAAGGAATTAATGATGGGATTATCTATCTCTTAATATTTCCGTATCTTCTCATAACTGGCATCGGGATATTATGGTATCGGAATTATCGCAAAAAGATGATCGAAGAACCTGTTAATTCTTAAGTGGAAAAAAACACCTCAAAATGGTATGCACTAATAAATGGAAAATGTCCTACTTGTAGAAGAGGTGCTATTTTCTCGGGTAGTTTGTACGGTTTTAATATTCAACGCACCAATCATAGCTGTAGCCATTGCAACCAACGTTTTGAAATAGAACCCGGTTACTTTTATGCGGCAATGTATGTAAGTTACGCCATGAATATGGCCGAAATGATTTCGATGGGCTTTGCTACTTACTATTTATCGGGAGGAAGATTAGATTTTGGAGCAATCTGGATTTACGTAAGTGTCATTTTTATTGGATCACTTTTGTTATCCCCATTCAATTACCGATATTCACGTATAATTTTATTACATTGGTTATCGCCAAAGATAAAATATAACCCTGCATACGATAAACCCTAATTTTCTCATCCGATGAGCCTATCATTTGTTTGCGCTCATCGGATGAGGGATATTAATTTTTTAATATGTTAAATAAAAAGACATTCGATTTTCTTGATATTTTAAGCGAGAACAATAACCGCGAGTGGTTTGCTGAAAATAAGCACCTTTACGAAGAAGCGAAAGCCGATTTATTTGTGATGATAGCCGAGCTAATTAAAGAATTTGCAGCCATAGATTCGCAGTATTCAGCAGATACAGAGCCTAAAAAGGCTTTGATGCGTATTTACCGGGATGTTCGTTTCAGCAAAAATAAAGATCCCTATAAAAAGAATTATGGTATCGCATTCGATGTAAAAGGCTATGGGCCAAATACACCAAGTTATTACCTTCATATACAACCCGGTAGTTGTTTTTTTGGAGTGGGATTTTGGCAGCCTGAAACACAGGTTCTAAAGATGATCAGAGAAGAAATTGATTATAATGCTTCCGAATTTTTGAGCATTATCGCGGCAGATGATTTTAAGAAAACTTATCGTCTAAGTCAAGAAGATAAACTTAAAAAGGCACCAAAAGGATATGAAATTGATCATCCACAACTAGAACTGTTAAAATTGAAAAGCTTTATTGCTATTTATAATATAGATGATAAAGAATTTTTTAAACCAACAATCGTTAATAAGTTGAAAACTGCGTTCGAAATTATTCAACCTTTCGTTCTATTTTTGAGAAAAGCAACTACAGTATAGTTTGGTTAACTGTTTAATCGGTTAACTGCATAATAATTAAAATAATTAAATAGATAATGAAATTTACCTTCCTCCCAATAATCATCCTTCTTATTGCATCAGCCCTTACTTCGTGCGTAATTTTATCTCCTAAAAAATATAAAGCCTTACTCGCTAAACAAGATTCGTTAAATACAGGGTGGACAGAGTCTCAGTTAAAAGGAGAAAGTTTGGAGCAATTAATTGCTAGATTAAGAAAAGATACTACAGGACTTAACTCGCAGCTGGCCGATTTGCGTGCACAGTATAGTGATATGGATGCCAATTATAACAAATTGCGTAGCAACAGCTCATCAGAGATTAATAAATTGTCGGGCAACTTAGATAAACTTTCTGATGATTTAAAAAAACGTGAGCAGCGTTTAAAAGAAGTGGAGGAAATTTTACGCAAACGCGATGAGGCTACCAATCAGCTAAAAGCTAAACTACAATCAGCTTTGTTAGGCTTCACCCAAAATGGTTTAACCGTTGAAATTAAAAATGGTAAAGTATACGTTTCGTTAACAGATAAATTATTATTCCCGTCAGGAAGTATTATTATTGACGAGAAAGGAAAACAAGCTTTAACGCAACTTGCAACCGTACTAAAGCAGCAGCCAGAAATCAATATCGCTGTTGAAGGTCATACCGACTCACAAAAAATAAATAACTTAGGTCAAATTAAAGATAATTGGGATTTGAGCGTACTTCGTTCAACGTCTGTAGTACGTTTTTTAACTGAAGAGCAAAAGGTAGAAAGTGTGAGAATGACAGCTACTGGTAAAGGCGAATTCCAGCCTTTAGGTTCAAATGCTAATGCCGAAAGCAGAAGTAAAAATCGCAGAATTGAAATTGTACTTTCACCAAAACTGGATGAACTTTATGATTTAATTAAAAAATAAATTAATTAATCCACAAACTCCATTAACGTACGGAAAGCTAAAACTTTATTCTCAAACTTTAATTGCAATTTAGCTTGTAAAGCAGGTGCAAAGTTGGCTTTATAATCGTTATAATCCGCTTCGTTTTCGGCTATATATTGCGTGCAATAGGTTACGCCTTCGTTCGGCGAATCTAAAACTTTTAATAACCGATTGGAAACAAATTTGCCTGTGGCCATCACTTCAGGGATATGGATTTCTTGCATCCATTGTAGCCATTCCTGAGCTACAGATTCTTCAATAATTGAGGTTACATTGTATAATAACATGCGGTAAAGATATAAAAAGTTTAATGTCTTGTGTAAGGCGTATTGCGCCGCCAAGCGCTAATCGCATAACACTTATCCAATATTGTTATCACCTCGTAAATTCCTAAATCGTTTACGAGCCTCGGCATTAAACATACTGCCCGGATAATCGCTCATTAATTTTTGATATAACCCTTTTGCCTGTTCTACATCGTTTAGTTTGTTTTCAAAAAGGTCTCCTAATAAAAATAAGGCATCATCTGTCCATATACTTTCTGGATGGATATTAATAATTTCTTTCAGCATCTCTACAGCCTTAGTTAGCTCACTTGTTTTGATATAAATTTTAGCTTTCGCAATCAAAATGTCATCATTTAGACTATTTGAAGGATATAAGATACGAATGCTATCTAGTTTTGATAAGGCCAATTCTGGTTTATTTTTAAACTGTATCATTTCCGATTTGGCATACATGATCAGTGCGAGACTATCATTTTTACTTTGCAAATTGTCTGAAATTAATAAACTTAAGTTTAACGCATCATTTGCAATAAGTTGAGAGGTTGATGCTTTTAAAACATCGGCCTGCGATTTAGCATACTTAAAATCGCCTTGATAAAAAGCTAGTTTAGTAGAGCGAAACTTTGCATCATTACCGATCGGTAGATTTTCGAATTGTTTAGCCACTTGTTCATAAATTAAAACAGCCTCCCAGGGTTGCTGAGTTAAAATATAGGTATCGCCAAGCTCGAGTTTAATTCTCCCGATCTCCATTGGTAAAATTTCTGGGATGGTAATGCATTCTTCTAGGGCTGCTTCTGCCTTTTTTAAGTCGTTAAGATAATACGCCTGCAAATACGCCCATCTTTGCAGTGCAAACATGGTTTGTGCTGATTTTCCGTACTCGTCTAAAATGCTTCTATATTGATCGGCTAAGAGACTAATTTCTTGATTCTCGTACTTTCCAGTAATTGCCAATTCAAATTTGGTATTTACCAATTGAATGCGTGCCGCTAAATAATATTGATTTTCTTTTCCTTTGGTTAAAATATACTCGTACGCTTTTACAGCGGTTGAATAGGCTTTGTTCGTGACGAATGTATTGGCTGTATTATAGAGTAATGCGCCCTCGTCTTTTGTCCGTTTATCTTGAGCGATTAATTGTCTCAGTGCAACTTCGTATTGCTGCTGCTGTAAAAATTGCCAAATCAATAACTGATTATAAACCTCAACATCGGGTTCTTTTTGAAGTTTTTTTAACAATGCAATTTGTAACAATTGATAATCAGAATTGCCCTCAAATAGTGCTGCAAAAGCATTTTGAGCTTGTGGTAGTAGTTGAGGAGTTACCGCAAGTACATTGATATATTCGGCTATTAACTTTACTTTATCTTTCTTAAATCGATAAATGTTAATTAACTCGTAAATAAAGGCCTGTTCATCTCCTAATATTTCTCTACCTTTTATAAAGGTGCGGATGGACATATCATAGGCTTCAAACCTGAAAAAATGATTTGCTAATTCTCTTATACTGAATTCGTCTTTTTGCACCTTTTCGATTGCCGCTAAAAACAACTTATTCGCCTCTTCAGTACGTCCATTTTCTAAAAATATCCGACCCAAAGCAATAGGGTATTGTGCTTTTAGAGGGAATTGCTTAATTAGCTTCTTAACCATATTTTCGGCTTCCGAATATTTCTTGATCTTTATAAGTGAGGAAAAATAAAGCTCAAAATGATTATCGTCTTTGGTTTGATTAAAGAGCTTTTCTAATAAAACTGCTGCTTTATCGTATTCGGCTTGTTGATAATATTGATAGGCCAATGCCTCATCAACACGGTCTTGTGCTTGAAGAAAAAGAAATGAAAAGCAAAAAAAAGCAAGTAAGCTTAATTTCTTTATTAGCATATTAGGTAATTTATAATACGATTGCTAAAATAACGAAACCATCATCATTTTCCCAAAGCTAATAGAGAAATAATAATGATAGCTTCATCACCGATGAAAAAAAGATAATCAGATGAAAATAGTAACAGCGTATTCTAATTGTTACTCATATTTTATTTGAATGCAGCACAATGTTGCTACATTGAGTAACGAATGCCATTTTTAATAAGTAACAATATTAATGGTAAATGGCTTTTACATATGTGGGATGTGTATTTTTACCTTGAGAAATAAATATGATGATTGCGAAGAGATATATTTGGTTGATACTCACTGCACTGCTATTTGCCTGTAAGCAAGAAAGCAAAGTAGAAGTAATTCCTGTAAATAATTTTTTCAAATCGCAGGATAAAGCAGCCTATCATATTTCTCCAGATGGTAAGAGCCTATCTTACTTAAAGTTACAGGACAAAAAACAAAATCTTTTTGTAGAAAACCTTGAAACAGGGAAGTCGGTACAACTGACCAAGCTAATCGAAAAAAACATTAGCTTTTACTCGTGGGTAAGTAATAACGAATTAATTTATTACAAAGAAAAAGAAGGAGTTAAATATCAATCAGACCTTTTCATCATTAATAAAGAAGGTAAAAATGAGCGGCAACTCAATGTGAATGAAAAGGCGCGAATTCGAATATTAGAAGATCAACTAATAGAAGATAAATACTTATTAGTATTATCAAATAAAAGAGATTCGACCGTTTCAGATGTGTATCGTTTAAATGTGAGGGATGGTAAGATGGATATGGTGGCCCAGAATCCTGGAAATATTACGAATTGGATAACAGATAATAAAGGTAAATTGAGGATGGCTGTTTCTAATGATGGTGTAAATCAAACCTTATTAGTAAGAGAAAAAGAGGCACAGGCTTTTAAATCCGTAATCACCATTAACTTTAGGACCACCTTAATGCCAATAGCCTTTTCAGAAAAGGAGCCATCTATCATTTATGCCATTTCTGATGTAAACAGAGATAAATCGGCCTTGGTAGAACTCGATTGTGCTACCGGAAAAGAAAGGAGTGTTCTTTTTGCAAACGACACGATAAACGTAGTAGACGCGCAATATTCAAAACACCGAGGTAAAATGGATTATGTGGTATACGAAAGTTGGAAAAAAGAAAAGCATTATTTAGATTCAAGGGCTAAAGCTTTTTATCAAAAGCTAGATAAACTCTTACCAAATACAGAATCACGTATCATTGATCGAGATAAGAACGAAAAAGTATTCATTGTAAGAACATTTACCGATCGTAATCCTGGTTCGTATTATTTATACAACGCTATTAATGGTACACTAAAAAAATTAAGCGACATTAACTCTGCAATTAATGAAAAGGAAATGTGCGAGATGAAACCCATTAAGTACACGTCGAGAGATGGGTTGGAGATAAATGGTTATTTAACATTGCCTTTAAATTCAAGTGGTAAAAATTTGCCGGTAGTTGTGGTGCCACATAATGGCCCTGGCCAAAGAAATACTTGGAGTTATAATGCAGAAGTACAGTTTTTAGCAAATAGGGGCTATGCTGTATTCCAAGTAAATTATAGAGGCTCATCTGGCTATGGCAAGAGCTTTTATGTTGCAGGATTTAAGCAGTGGGGAGGAAAGGTGCAGGATGATATTGATGATGGCGTACAATGGTTAATTAAAGAGAAAATTGCCGACCCACAAAAAATCGCTATTTATGGGAGTGGTTTTGGGGGTTTCATCGCCTTAAATAGTGCAATTAAAAGTCCGAAATTATATAAATGTGTAGCTTCAAATTCGGGAGTTCTTAATTTGTTCAATTATTTGATTTCTATTCCGCCATTTTTAAGGTCGAATTTGCAAATGTATTATGACATTGTTGGAAATCCAGATACCGATGTAGATTATATGCGACAAGCCTCGCCTGTTTTTCATGCCGATAAAATTAATATCCCTATCTTTATTACACAGAACATCAAAGATCCTAGAATTAATTCGAGTGATGCCATCCGCTTAGTAAAAGAGCTTAAAAAACGTAATATCCCAGTTACGTATTATGAAAAGGAAGAAGCAACATTTCCAATGGCACGTGAAGAAAGTAGGCAAAAAGTATATACCGCTTTGGAGCAGTTCTTAGAAAACAATTTGAAGAAGAAATAACCAGTTCATGAAAAATGGTTTCAGAAAAGGATAGTGGTTATCGAAAGAATTTCTCATTGATAGTAACTTTTATTGTCTTAATTTCTCTGGTCTTTATTCTTTCCCTTTTCCTAGCCTTTAATTTTAGCAAAAAAAATATCGAGAACGATTTCGTATCTGCAAAAGCAAATGTACTCGAAGAAAGTATCAAGCCATATAATGATTTCTTCTTTAACAAATTATCTGAAGTCTCTTTTTACAATGGATATTTAGATTCGGCTACCGCAACTAAATTTGTTGATACAATTTTAAGGCAATATCCATTTATAACTAAGGTTGTTTTTTATGATACGGAGGTTAAAAATGTTAAGTATGAAGAGAATGGGGTAAACTATGGCGATCTTTCTATTGGGATGAAAAATGTTTACCAATTTGGAAGCCATATCCCAAAAGATTCGATTAAACTTTTTGGAGAAAACGAGGTAAGGAATAATGCAAGTCTAGAAGATTTTAATAAGCTATCGTTTAAATTAGGAACTTTCGTTAAAGTTTTGGATACTACAAAAGTCCCTAGCCCTGAAGAACTTTTTAGCAATTTCACTAATATACAGGCAAATCGCATTGATTACTTTAATATTCCAAGTTTTGAGATTTTAAAAGTGTATAAGCGAATGATGATGAATAAGCTAGATTTGCAGCCAGTTTATCAGCAGGATATGCTTTCTTTCACGTTAGATCCAAGTAAGATCAAGATTAAGAATACCCGGCCACTGTTATATCAGATTGTAAGAATTGAACCCATAAGCTACGACCCTTTAGATACATCATCAGAATATGTAACTGGCGAGATTACCTTAGGCGGGCCATTTTCAGATTATAAACTCTATTTTATGTCTTCAAAATCCTTTGTGAAAAAGGAAATTTTTAGCTATTTCTTGCCCATTGCAGTATTATTGTTTTTATTTTATGGAGTTTTGGTATTGGTTGCTTTTCTTATTTATCGTAATTTAAATATTAACCATAAAATGTTTAAACTCCAATACGATTTTGTAACTAATCTTACCCACGAGTTTAAAACGCCTGTTAGCGTAATTAAAATTGCTGGAAATAATATAAAAAGTGCTGCTAGTTTAACCGAACGTGAACAAAAGCTGTATGGTAAAATTTTAGATGAGGAAGCAGATAAGTTAAATGGGCTGATGAACAAGCTTCTGGCCTTTACACAGATAGAGAATAAGGCAATAACCCTAAATCGAGATGAGATAAATATTGAAGATTTTATAGAAAGTACCGTTGAGGTTCACAAATTAAAGCATCCAGATTTTGATTTTACATACGAGGTTTCGGGCTTTACTACATTTATCACAGATCCTGTGTTGCTAGGAAGCTTATTTGATAACTTAGCTGAAAATGCCTACAAATATTCGAGTGATAACCATAAGAAATTGCATATCAGCGCTCGATTAATTAAGGATAGAATGGTATTTCGATTTAAAGATGCTGGAATAGGTATTCCATCCTCAGAAATAAATAATATCTTTAAAAAGTTTTACCGTGTTCAAAACCGATATAATCAAAATGGAAGCGTTGGCTTAGGTTTGGCTTTTTGTAAAGAACTGGTTAATTTTATGAACGGAGAAATTTCGGTGAAGAGTATTGTTAATAAAGGAACAGAATTTAAGATTGTGCTACCGTACATCGGGAGTTAAGTGTTTGGTGTGGAGAGCGATTAGCGTTCATGGTGTTTAGGGAATAAAGACTTGATTGCGTTTGGAACATAAAGTTTATTAGATTTAAATTGAAATAAAATGTCGAAAGGAATTAAAATATTAATTGTAGAAGATGATGAAAATTTACGTTTTTTAGTCGTTCATCGTTTGCAAGCAGAGGGCTATCAGATTTTAGAAAATAGTGATGGTTTGGCAGCGGTAGAAACCATTCTGACTGAAAAGCCAGATATTGTATTGCTCGATTGGATGTTGCCTGGTAAAGAGGGTGCCGAAGTTTGTGAAGAAGTGAGAAAAGGTGGTTACGAAGGGTTGGTTATTATGATGACTGCCAAAGCACAAGACGTTGATAAAATTGATGCCTATAATTTTGGAGCATCTGATTATGTTACCAAACCATTTAATATGGATGTTTTAGTAGCGATGCTAGACAGTAAGGTAAAATTTTTATTGAACAGCGATCGTTCCGAAATCCATCGGTTCGGAAATATGGAGCATCATCCAAATATTCACACCCTATTCCGCGAAGGAAAGAAAATTGAGTTAACCATACTAGAAAATAGGATCCTTCTCTACTTTTTGCGTAATCCAAATAAGGTAATTAATCGCGATGAACTGATGTTGGTAGTTTGGGGTTATAACTCTGATGTAAATACGAGAACACTGGATATGCACATTGTACGTTTGCGTAAAAAAATAGAACTAAATCCAGATAATCCGCAGTTATTACAAACTGTTAGAGGAATTGGTTATCGTTTTAATGCAAGTTAAGCAATAATGAACCCTCATCGGATGAGCCTATACTCATCCGATGAGGGTTTTACAAATAAATAATATCACAAACTGCAAAATCATTGTTCCATCTAAAAAGAAGAAATAGTAATACTCGTTCTTTTTTAAGTTTGATTTAAAAATGAGCCAGCCAGTGATAAATATGGTTAGCGCAATACCAATTACATCTAAATTAATGGTCTTTGTAAATAATATTAACAAAAGAAGATAGGTGCCAAGCAAGACCTGACAGAATATCCAAGCCTTTTTCTCACCAAGTATTACAGGGATAGTTTTTAGCTCATACAGTTTATCCTGAAATAAATCCCGTATATCAAATGGGATAGTGATAGCACAAATAAATAAGAAGCGTTTAGCTACCAATAGTAAAGTTTCACTTAGTGAGATCGAAATACCATACTCATTTTCTAATTCCACAATTGGCAATAACACACAGCTAACCGACCATACAAAAGCAATTAAAAATAGTTTAATGCCTGGTAGATTTCTTAAGCCGATCTTCTTTTGATTAATACTTAAGAAGGGTAGATTGTAGGAAATAGAAATTATTCCAACAAAACCCATTACTAATTTTGCCTGAAAGCTGAGGTAAAGTAAGGCAATTGGAATAATGCAGAGCGCTGCTATTAGTGTGATGGATATAATTAGTCGATGATGCGAAAAAATCCAGCGTACTCTCTTAAATGGAGATTTTTGAGGATGCTCTGGTTTAGATAAAAGCATGCTTAAATTGTAGACCAACAAAGTAGAGAAAAACAAAAAGGCTAGAACAGATTTATCTGGCGGTAACTTTAATAAGTAATAGGTAACCAAGCCTTGAGCAACAGCACAAAAAGCAATAAACAAATTGCTAAAAAGCAGAAAATCCAATGTAGAAAAGAATGCTTTTTTAATCATTACTTAAAATTAAGATCGCTTTAACTCAAATATCGTAATTTCTGGTAATATTCCCACACGTCCGGGGTAACCTAAAAAGCCATAACCCACGTTCACGTAAAGTTGTTGCTGTTGTTGTTGATACAATCCAGCCCATTCTTTGTAAATGTATTGCACTGGGCTCCATTGAAACTCTTTTAATCGAACACCAAACTGCATCCCATGGGTGTGGCCACTAAACATTACATCGATATCGTTATACTTCTCTAGTATTTCACCCCTCCAGTGTGATGGATCGTGTGAAAGCAATAATTTAACAGGTAAATCATCCGTGTTTTTATTGGCGAGATTCATCTTTCCATATTTTGGAAAACGCCCCGTTCCCCAATTTTCAATACCTAATATTCCGATTTCTTCACCATCAACCTTAATCCTGCGGTTTTCGTTCATTAATAAATCATATCCCATCAATTTATGGGTGATAATCATATCTTGAAGATTTTTTACTTTAGCAGGGGAGCTTTCACGACCGAAGTGGTAATCACCATAATCATGATTGCCCAGAACTGAATAAACGCCTAAAGGAGCTTTAACCTTAGCGAAAATATCTTGGTAATCGCGAACCTCATTAGTTAAATTATTTACCAAATCACCTGTAAAAAAAACTAGATCAGGTTTCTCTGCCATTAGCATTTCTACCCCGCCTTTTACAGCTGTTTTGTTATAAAAACTGCCTGAGTGAATATCTGAAATTTGGGCTAATTTAATACCATCAAAAGCTTTCGGTAGATTAGGGAGTATGAGTTTTACACGTTTTATATTATAATCGTAAGCTCCAGAAACGATGCCCCAGCTTAATGAACTTAATGGAATTGCTGCGGCTACAAGGCCAGCTTTTGTTAAAAAAGCAGAACGACTAATGGGTTCGTTAGTGGTTAGTTCGTTAGTTTTTTTGGTGTTTGGTTTCTTTCTGATGCGAAAAAATTTAATAACTATTCTCCTTACATCATCAACCAGTAAAAAAGGTAGCATAAATACTTTGGCAACTACCGATAAAAAGAATGCTACTAAAATAACAGCTCTTAAGGATAAAAATAAGTTGAGGAAAATAGCTGCAAATACACCAATAATTAACAAAATACTAAAGGTGAACCAAATAACGCCAAAGTTTCTTTTCAGGTTTACTGACCAATTTTTAAAGGACGCGATTATTGCCTTGTAACAATAAAAATCAAGTAGTAAAACAAAAAAACAAAGAACAAATAGAAAATAAGATCTCATAATTTTTACCTAAAATCGTCCTCATCATCAGCCAAATCTACATTGAAAAGGCTGTCGAATAGATCAGAAAATCCAAATCCGTTGTTTAAATAGTTTTTGCTTAATTGTGAAAATTCTGCTAAGCCATGAAGTACAAACTCCATCAGAATAAGGGTTTGGTTTTCACTTAATTTAGGATGGAATTTCCGAACTAATTCATGTAGCCCATCAACCCCCATTAATGCTTTTTTATATTCAGTTATTTTTAGTTCGTCGGCAATATCGAGTGTATTCCCATCTGTAAACCACTCGGCTATTTTGGTGTAAGGGTTAGCATTTTTGCTTTTCTTTGCCTTTTCTGGGTCTGGAAAATACCTCGCAAACAAATGTTTAATTGATTTGCCAATTAAGGTATGTGCAACTTTGGCTGGGCCCTCCAATTCTCCTTCATACACCAATTCTATTTTACCGGTAATGGCTGGGATAATCCCGCTTAAATCGGATAATCTAACAAAAGTAGACGATTCGTGATTAACCAACATCCGTCTCTCGGCGGTGCTGATTAAATTCTCGTAAGCAGAGATCGTTAGACGTGCCGATACACCCGATTTTTGATCAATAAACTCGCTTTTACGAGCTTCAAAAGCTACTTGTTCTACCAAATCTTTAAGAAGACCATCTACTTCAATTAAAGAACGTTGTTCTGAAGTAAGCTTAGCTTCTTGAAAGGTAATTTTTTTAGCGATTTCAACTGTTTTCGGGTAATGGGTTAAAATCTGACTTTCAATTCTATCTTTTAATGGAGTTACAATACTTCCCCGATTGGTATAATCTTCGGGATTTGCAGTAAAAACAAATTGGATGTCTAATGGCAATCGCAGTTTAAAACCTCTAATTTGAATGTCTTTTTCTTGAAGCATATTAAATAAAGCCACTTGTATTCTGGCCTGAAGATCGGGTAATTCATTAATTACAAAAATACTTCGGTGCGCTCTAGGAATCAATCCAAAATGGATTACCCGTTCATCGTTATAGGTTAATTTAAGGGTAGCAGCTTTTATCGGATCTACATCGCCAATTAAGTCTGCTACAGTAACATCTGGCGTTGCCAACTTCTCGGTATACCGTTCGCTGCGGTGCTGCCATAAAATAGGTGTATCGTCTCCTTTTTGTTCAATTTCGTTTTTGGCGAACCATGAGATAGGGTTTAAAGGGTCGTCGAAAATTTCGCTTCCAGCTACATAGGGGATATATTCGTCTAATAGATTTACCATTAAGCGAGCGATACGGGTTTTAGCTTGTCCTCGTAAACCAAGTAACAACACATTGTGGCGCGACAAAATAGCGGTTTGCAATTCTGGAATTACCGTTTCATCGTAACCAAGAATTCCTTCAAATCCAGCCTCTTTATTTTGAAGCTGCAGGATGAGGTTTTTTCTCAATTCGTCTTTAACGCTTAATGAAGTATACTTACTGGCTTTTAATTGGCCAAGGGTGTTTATTGTCATCTGTTTATGTTTTTGTTGCGTTGTAACATGCAACTATCTAAATGTTTTTCTTCTATTCTTAATGTAATCTTCAAAAATATATTCGCCCAAACCTGTTAACGAGCTGTAAAATGCACGGCCACCATTTATTTGGGTAAATTGCCTAACAAACTGTTGTAGGTAAGGGTCTTGTGCAATCATAAAAGTAGTAATTGGAATATTTAACCGTTTACATTGTGCAGCCATATTTAGGGTTTTGCCGATTACTTTTCGATCTAATCCCATGCTATTTTTGTAGTACCTGCCATTTTCTTTTAAACAGGTTGGCTTCCCGTCGGTAATCATAAAAATCTGCTTGTTATGCGTTTTTCGTCGTCGTAATAAATCAGTAGCCAGTTCTAAACCTGCTAAAGTATTGGTATGATATGGGCCAACTTGTAAATAAGGTAAATCTTTAATGGTAATTGGCCAGGCATCATTTCCAAAAACAACAATATCGAGCGTGTCTTTGGGATATTTGGTTTTAATTAATTCGGCCAAGGCCATTGCCGTTTTTTTTGCAGGGGTAATGCGATCCTCACCATATAAAATCATAGAGTGAGAGATGTCTATCATTAATACCGTAGAAGTTAAAGTTTTATAATCCTTTTCTTCTACTTCCAAATCTCGTTCGGTTAAGGTAAAATTGTTAATCCCATGATTAATTTGTGCATTTTGGATGGATGCGGTCATGTCGATCTGATCTAAACTATCGCCAAAGGCAAATTCTCTTCGATCTGCATTTTTTTCTTCTCCGATGCCAGATATATTGCTGTTATGATTTCCCTTTCCGGCTTTTTTAAGTTTGCCGAAAATTTCTTCTAATGCCGATTTTCTTATGGTTTGCTCTGTTTTAGCAGTGATTTTAACCTCACCATTTTCTTCTTTGAGATAACCTTTTTCTTTTAGATCGTCAATAAAATCGCCCATGGCATAATCGTTATTGGTAAACTTATATTGTTTATCCAATTCATTCATCCATGCTAAGGTTTCTCCCGCATCACCTGCGGTATAATTTAGCAGTTCGGTAAAGAGCTTTAGCATTTCATCAAAGCCACCTTTTGGGCGTCCTTTATCCAAGAATTTAGAAAATTGAAAACCTTTCATGTTACGGTATAAACGGAATATCGAAGGTAAAAGTTTAGCGCGTTAGTATTTTAAGCGGGATGTCATTTTTAGCACGCAGCCCGGAGTGTTTGGCGATTAGCGTACAGCGTTTTGGATTCATAGAGAATACGAGATAAAAAAACTTTGAGATTCTTTGTGCCTTTATGGTTAAAAACGCTTAGTGAATTAGCTTCTTGTACTTCTTGCTAAAATAATACAAAGAAAACAACGTAATCAAACTTCCAATTACCGAAAGAATAACTACACTATTCGAAAAGAAGGTAACCCAGTTGAGCTGGATTTTGAAAACTTCTTTACTTAAAAGCACCCCTATACTACCAACATATCCAAACGAATCGGCGATGTAGATTAAGAAACCCACATTACTTGCGTACTTAAATGTAGAGATTAACCGATCAAAGAATACTGCATTAAAAGGAATATAGACCATATATAAACCTAAGCCCACTAAGGTCATCCACCAAATAGGAGAGAGGTGATTGGTTTTGAATAAGACCGTACACGCACCTGCTAAAATAAACCCTGCCAAAATAAAGTAATGTGCAGTTTTTAAAGCGACAAAGTTATTCTTGATTAAAACCATGCTTCCAATTAGCAAAAGCACAATTAATGTAATGGGTGTTTCTGTTTTGGAGAAAATTGCGGGTTGATTAAAATAACCCATTTCCTTCCACATTTCGGCTCCAAAATTATCTCGAATATCTCTAAATATTGTGGCGAAACAGTAAATGAGCACACATGCAATTAATCCGCCTAAAAATTCTTTAATAAAGTTTTTTCGGTCGGCTTGCGACATTGGGATGCGCTCTGCTCTATATTTAACATCATCTTCGGTTGGTGATGGGATTTGCTCCATTAAGTACACAAAAAACAAGAGCGGGAGTGCAAAAACTAAACCCGTATAAAAGGGTACCCAAAATTCTGAAATTCCAAAATTAACCATCAGCCATGCGCCAACAGATTTCACAAAACCTGAAGCAAAAATGAAACTCACAGCTAGTGTAGCCCCAATAAAATCGGTACTTCTACGGCCTTCTACATACGAGAATACAACACCCCAAAGCATCCCCAAAGGGAAACCATTTAGAAATAAAAATACAATGTTATAGGGAACAGGAACGAGTGCAAAAAATACCCAACATAGCCAGGCAAAACCAGTTAAAACTAAAATAATTTTGCCTCTCCCCGTTCTTTTTAGCTCAGATATGTATTTAATGCCATAAAATTTAGCTAAGAGATAACCTAACATTTGGCAGATTACCAATATCGTTTTGTAACTATATCCAGCAATTGTAATCCCATCAAACGTGGCTACAGTAAATGATTTTCGAAAACCAAAAATCATGGTATACGCTAAAAAAACGGCTATCGCTGCGTAAAGACCCGTTTTAATTTGATTGTTGGTTTTTGAGAGGCCCATCTTTATTAATTCGCTTGTTAATAAATTGAAGATAGGTCAAAAAAACGAAATATGAATATTTTGTAGTTAGCTTTCGGCGAGCTTATTTCGGACTTCCGTTACGCATTGCTCTTTCGGCTATTCTAACCGCAGCTTTTTCTCGCCAATTTGCATATTTTTCTTTAAAGGCCATTTTAATTAAACTATCTACGGCGCCGTGTCTAAATAAACTCCAAACACTAGAGATTTTTCTGCTAATCGATTGATCCCATGCTCTCAAACTTAACGAAAACGATCCATCTACATACTTCATCCAATGCCACATTCCGGTAGGCATAAATAAAGTATCACCATGTTCTAAAAACACTTCGTAGCCTTCTACTCCTTTTAGTGCTGGATATTTTTCAAAATCGGGATTGTCTACCTTATAATCTTCTAAGGCATAGGTTGCATTTGGTAGGCAATACAAACGGTCTTTCCATTTATAATCGAAAAGAACGATATGCTTGCGACCTCCAAAATGCGTATGGAAAATATGGGGTAAATCAATATCGTAATGTAGAAATGTAACCGAGTTCGAACCTCCAAAAAACATGGCAGGCATACTTTCTATGAAACCACCCATTAAATCTTTTGGAATTTTAATGTCGTTAATTAAACTAGGTACTTTCTTAAATAAGTTGAAAAAGAAAATTCTCAGTTCTGTAGGTTCACGTTTTATGAGATCTAAATACTCTCCAAATTTCATGTGGGTTGTTGCCGCATTAATGGGCTTGGATGGGTCGGCCTTCGAATTGTCATAAAGAGGAACTTCCAGCTCTCCTGCTATTTCTTTTAAATAATCTGTCGTCCATTTTTCACGAGCAGGCCAATCTTTCGTTAAGCCTTTTATGATCAGTGGTTTTCTAGGATCCAGATAATTTTTTTTAAAATCTTCTGGGCTAATGTTTTCAACGGTGTCGACAGATTTTAGAATAAAGCTCATAAGGTGCAATAAAGTATGTACAAAAGTGTAAATTAAAATTTGAAAAAAATATGATTAATCTCATAAATGTTAAGCGTGTGATAATTCGGTGTTAAGTTCATGATAAAAAGGGTTCTAAATACAAAAAAAGCGTCCCGATTTTACATAGAAACGCTTTGATTAGATAAATATAAGATAGGTTTACATTATTTTGGCATTAAAACGGTATCAATTACATGAATTACGCCATTGCTTTGGAAAACGTCTTTAATGGTTACCATAGCTGTACCACCCTTTTCGTCTTTGAGTATTAAGTTTTTTCCTTCCATCCAAGCCCATAATTTACCGCCTTGAACAGTTGTTAACTCTGCTTTGCCTCCACCAGCTTTGATTGCTGCGGCAACTTCTTTACTTCCCAATTTGCCAGCAACAACATGGTAAGTTAAAATGGTTGTTAATGTTTTTTTATTTTCAGGTTTAACTAGTGTTCCTACAGTGCCAGCAGGTAATTTGTCGAATGCGGCATTTGTTGGTGCAAATACTGTAAATGGGCCAGCACTTTTTAAGGTTTCTACTAAACCTGCAGCTGTTACTGCTGCAACTAAAGTAGTATGGTCTTTTGAGTTCACTGCATTATCTACAATGTTTTTTGTAGCGTACATTGCTGCACCACCAACCGTTGGATTTTTTTGTGCCTGAGCATCATTAGCGAATGCCATAGCTACTACGACAACTGCTGAGTAAAGTATTTTTTTCATATCTGTTTTTGATTAATATGAAAATAGATACGCAGAATAATTCGGACTGGATTTTAAGAATGTGAATTTTTTCTAAACTACCTTTGCCTTACGAATAATCTTCGCAAACAGCTGTGGGAAAAATCGTTTAAGCAAGACTCCTTTTGTTTCTTTTCCGCCAATATAGGCTTCTAATTTCTTAGCATTTATAGCGCTGATGATTTTTTTTGCACAAACTTCTGGTAACATCCCGTTTGCTTGGGCATCGTCCATTGTGCCTTGTGCTGTACCTAAGGCGGTAAGCGCGTTAAGTGTAACATTGGTTTTAATAAAACCAGGGCATATTAAAGTAACATGTATAGATTCGGGTAATTCGGCACGAAGTGAATCGAAATAGCCATGTAAGGCATGCTTTGATGCCGAATACGCCGAGCGAAGAGGTGTGCCAAATTTCCCAACCAAGCTACTTATGCAAACAATATGACCACTATTTTTTGCTAACATCTGAGGTAAAACAGCCTTTGCTAATATAGCGGTTCCCCAAAAATTAATGGCCATTAACCGTTGTTCGGTCGCTAGAGTGGTCTCCAATGCATAACTACGTTGACTAACACCGCCACTATTAATGAGCAGGTCTATATTCCCATAAATATGAGCAGCTTCATCCACCTTGCTAGCTAGCGAATTGATATCTTCTAAATCTAAGGGTAAAACATGAACATTCATTTGATCAGCGCATTTTGCTTTAACCTGAAGCAACAGTTCACGATTACGAGAAGAGATAATCAGTTTTGCGCCTAAGGCATTATAGGCATATACTAAGGCTTCACCTATACCTGATGATGCGCCAGTAATCCAAATCACCTGGTTATTCATGCGAAGATTAAGATTGCCCCTCTAAAACACGTTCTTCCATCGATTTTTCTTCCGCTTTTACTTCGGTAGGAGTTCCTTTTCCCATGTTGATGCCAAATTTCACATCGTACTCAGGTCGTAATGTGCCCATCCATCGATCCCAAAACAAGAAGTACAACCCGTAATTTCCTTTAAAAAATTGGTGATGCATATTGTGAGCCGTTCCAGTGCTTACCCACCTACCGAACTTCGTTTTATGGAATTTTGGAGAGAATAGTTCATAACCCAAATGGCCATATACATTATATACAAAAACAACGGCAAAAAACACTCCTAAATGACTTGGATGAAAAGGCATGATAAATATGATTACCACAAAAATGCCGGTTTCTATTACAGCCTCTAATGGATGAAATGAATAGGCAGTCCAAGGAGTGGGACTGGTAGACTTATGGTGAATTAAATGAAATAATCTAAATAGTTTTGGGTGATGCATAATTCGATGAGTCCAATAAAAATAAGCATCGTGAATTAAAATCATGATTGGAAAGGCTAAAAAATAATAGACCCATCCATAATCACTAATGTTAAGGTAAAGCCTTGTGTATGGCCTAATTTTATCATTTTCTAAAAAAAGAACGGGTAAAGCACCGAAAATAATGATGGTGATAATTGAATAAAAAACGTCTCTTTTATGATCAGATAGCTTAGGCAATTTCTTTTGTATACGCCGCCCACTAAATCGCTCACTAAACAAGATGTAAAAAATTAAAAAAGCAATTCCAGCAATTGAAAAGTATCGGATACCTACATCAATAATAAATTGGGCGAATTTCTCAGGTGTCATTAGAGTATGTTCAAGTAAATGTTAAACAAATTTACATAAAAGTTAAATTGATTTTATCTTTCCTCCATAAAAAGTTCAGCAGCAATACCATCTGCAAATAATTTTCCAGTAGTGGTAAGTAGAATCTTATTGTTTTCGATCTTTAATTTTTGGTGAATAATATATTTTTCGGCCTGTGCTAAGGTTTGTTCTGCATAATTTTTCCCGAAATCGACAGTAATTTTTTCTAGATCTAATCCCCACTGGGTACGTAAAGCGGTCATAATATATTCGTTAAATTGATCTATTAATGTAAGCTCTTCAATGGTTTCTGGTAGCTCATTTTTAGTTAAAGCGGCTAAATATTTGGCATTATGGGCAATATTTAAATAGCGTGTTGCGCTGTCGAAGCCATGAGCAGATGGGCCAATTCCTAAATAAGGTACACCTCTCCAATAGTTAGTGTTGTGTACGGCATAACATCCCGGTTGGCTATAATTTGAAATTTCATAGTGTTCAAAGCCAGCATGTGTTAAGTGCTGGTTAAGTATTAAAAATTGAGCGGCACTTTGTTCATCGTCTAATGCCAATTGTTTCCCTTTTTGGATGGCATTTGCCAATGCAGTTCGGGGCTCGACGGTTAACGAGTATGCCGAAATATGAGGAGTTTTTAATTCTATTGCCTTAGCAATGTTCTGCAGCCATTTTTGATCGGTTAATAATGGATAACCATAAATTAAATCGATGCTTAAATTTTCAAAACCGGCATCTTGACTTCTTTTTATACAACTTTCGGCTTCGATAGCGTTATGCGCCCTGTTCATCCAAATTAAATCCTCCTCAAAAAAAGATTGGATGCCAATGCTAAAACGGTTTATAGGAAGCTGTTTTAAGGCTGCAATTTTCTGTTGGTCTAAGTCGTCAGGATTTGCTTCCATTGTAATCTCGGCAGTTGACGAAATCGAAAAACATGAATTTAATGTGTCGAATATTTTCTCGAAAGCCTTGGCTGGTAACACCGATGGCGTGCCTCCACCGAAGTAAATACTGCCAATAGATTCGCCTTGTAAACGCTCTTTTTTTAATCGAATTTCTGTGCATATCGCATCAACCATTTCATTCGCATAAGTTAAAGAAGTGCTAAAATGAAAATCGCAATAGGTGCATGCTTTTTTACAAAAAGGGATGTGGATATAGATGCCAGCCATTTTGCAAAAATAAGGTATAAAAATGACTTGTGTACAGAAGAAAAATGTCTAGAGATTAAATTAGTTTTTGTCGCTTTTAGCTAATGTTTCCCTTTGCCGTTTCCTTTGCCATGGGATTTGGAATTACCCTTGTCATTTCCTTTAAAATTCCCTTTGACTGGTTTTGACTGAGCGCCTCTGGTATTGGCCTTAAACTGATTTTTTGGATGCCCTTTAACCTTATAGTATTTAGGGTCATTGCTTCTTAAAATAACAGCTTGTCCGCGATTGGATTTATACTTGGCATATTTAATTTTCTGTTCTTTAAAATGCAAATACGGCCTTGGAGAGTTGATTACAACCTTATAACCATTATACAGATCATAATTGCTATACCTCGACGGCAAATTAAAATTGAAGACCCAAGCTCCATTAACTAGATAAATAAATTGTCTTTTTGGAACGTAATAATAACTTTCTATATCAGGTAGGTAATAATAATCTACATGATCATAACCAACAGGTCCCCAAAGTGGCTGAGATCCGATATTAACATTTACACTGATCTGTGCCGATGATTGAGACGGCATAAAGCTGGATAGTGCAAACAGGACTAAAAAAAGTATCTTTCTCATATGATTTTGTTTTCAATGGTAATGAAGCTATTATGAGTTTTATTCATTGTGTTTTTAATGTAAACTCATGATAGCTTCATAATAGAAATGGTTGTTAATTATTGTTTTAGAACAACAGTGCCCAGGTTATTGTTTTGCCCTAAAGTTACTACAACATTAGTAATGGTACTGTCTCTATAGCCTGTTACAGGGACAAATTTCACAACATAATTTCCGGCTGCAAGGCCACCAATGGTGAATTTGCCGGTTAAAGGATCAGCTATTGTACCTACTGTGTCAGTTCCTGCGATAGCTAATACTTCCGGATGACTCAATAATGGCATTACAGTTCCTGATATTAAACCAGATGTTGTAGCGGTAATACCCCTAACTACCGGTTTAAGTAAATATTTGCCATTGCCTGTGCTTACAATGGATTTTGCTGCATCAAAATCAAGCAATAATGAATAAGTTACGCCAGGTGCCAATGATGGGTTTTCTTTAAGTTTAACTTTCCAGCCTGAAGATTGTCCGCTTGGCGTAGTTAGCACCTGAGAAACACCACCTACAACAATGGTATTTCCAGAGTCGTTCAATACCAACCGAATTTCAGTGATTTCGCCACTTGGCATTTCTCCAGAAGCTACCAGGATATCAGGGTTGCTGCTTCCAATTCTGAAATCCAGAATATTAAAAACATTCGTTGTGGCAGCAAACTTATAAGGTTTGCCATCAGAAAAGAGTAGAATTTCTTTAACACTTAGATTAATCTCATCAAAGTCTCCAGGTGCATCAGTCATTCTGATCTCCACTTTGGTTGTTCCGTCAACAGAATTGTTATCACCTTTTTTACATCCGATTAACAAGGTAAGCCCGGTAAAAAACAGGACTAAACCAGTATATACGATTCTTAGTTTCATAGTTTTAGATTTAAGTAAATAGTAACATTATTCTTAACTCAAAATTGAAGAATCAACATGAATTTAACATGAAATTTTGAATTTATATGACCCCAGAATTTCATCTTAAATTCATCTTCGGTAGTGAAATTTGTTAGGTATCTTTATATTTACACAATGGACAGATCATTCATCTTCAAGTTATTATTAACTGCTATCTTTATTCTGGTGCTATTTCCCATAGTTCAGGCTAGTGTGCCAATAAAGAAAATGTTTTTAACTGACACTAACAGGTATCAACAACAGGATAAAAAAAATAACAAGAGCAAGGAAAAACCAGATAAAAAGGAAAAACCAGATATTAAACAGGAACCCACTAAACCGGACATCAAAGAGGTGCCTAGAGCCCGGAAGCAGTCAAGACCTCCTGTAGTGGTTAAACCTAATATTAAAGTAAAACCCATTAAGGTTGTCCGTCCAAATATTAAAAGACCATAGTGCATAACCTATGAGATTCACATTCCTTCTAATCTTGATTTGTTTAGCTTCCTTTAAGGTAAAAGCGCAACAGGACAGTGTTAAAAAAGCGACAGTTACTTTAGCTGCACTTTATAGCAGTAATGTGAGTTATTACGGACAAGCTACTGACGAAAGACTTCCTTACGTACTCATTAATGCAACAGTCAGATTCCCAGTGGGCTTCTATCTTTCAGCAGGTTCATATAAACTTTTGAATTATGGATCTGGCATATCGGAAACAGATATTGGCGCTGGCTTTGATTATGATTTCAATGATAAGCTAACTGCAGGGCTATCTTATACACGATCTTTTTTTCCTGCAAATTCTCCCCTATTGCAGGCAGCAAATGAAAATAACGCAAATGTTTCCTTAAAATATGAATGGCCATGGCTCAAGAGTTCACTGAGCACCGATTATGCTTTTGGCAAAGAGAATGATGTTTTTATAAGTCTAAGCCATTCAAAAGAGATAGGGATCGGTAGCTTAATTAATGAGAAGAATTCACTTTCGTTAGAACCTGCCATAGAACTGGTAGCAGGTACCAGGCATTTTTATGAAACCTATACAGTAGAAAAGAGCAATCGCGGGAAAGGCAAAAGCCCTGTTTCACCTGGGAATTCCAATTCAACGACCACCACTACTGTGGCTTCCAACAACTTTAATCTATTGTCTTATAATTTCAAATTACCACTTAGCTTAAGCCGGGCAAATTACATGGCAGAGCTCAGTTACCAGTTGTCTGTTCTTGGGTCAAAATCTGAAGCTGAGTTAAAACCTCAGCAATCTTTTTTTGGTCTGGCCTTTTACTATCAGTTTTAATCCAATTCCTATGAAAGTTTTAATCGTTGAGGATGAAAAAACACTAGCTTATGAAATAGAAACTTTTCTGAAAAAGAGCTTTTATCTATGCGATATGGTACATTCATTCAAGGCTGCACTGGAACAACTGAACCTGAACAGGTACGACTTTATATTGATAGATCTAGGTTTACCCGATGGTGATGGGTTAGAAATCTTGAAAAGCGCTAAAAAAAATAACCCTGACGCTGCTTATATCATTATTACCGCAAGAACACAGCTGAAGGATCGGGTTAGTGGGTTGGATCTGGGCGCCGATGACTATCTAGCTAAACCATTTTATTTATTAGAACTGCAATCCAGAATGCAGGCCATTACTCGCCGGAAATTTAACATAACTAATGAGCTCCTTTCCATTGGCGAGTTCCATATAGACCTTCCAAAAAGAGTGGTCATGTTTGGGCAGGAAAAGATCGAACTTTCCCGCAAAGAATTTGATTTGCTGAGCTACCTTTTACTCCATAAAAACCGGGTATTGACACGTGTTCAGTTAAGCGAACACATTTGGGGTAATTTTGTAAATGATGATTATGATTCAAATTATATCGATGCCCATATCAAGAACATTCGTAAGAAATTAAATGTATGGGGGGATACCGAATGGTTGGAAACTGTTCGTGGTGTAGGCTACCGAATTAAAAAATAACATGAAATTATCTACCAAACTTACCCTTTTCATTACCGGATCAAAACTGGTAATTGTATTGCTATTTGTTCTGGCATTGCCATTCCTGGTTAAACAGATCGCTTCAGAATACACCAATTATACTTTAAAACAGCAGAGAAAAAAGGTACTAAGCATTGTAGGGAAAAATGGGCTGGATTATTACTTTCAAGATGATGATAACTATGGTAGTTACACCATGCTAAAGGAAGAATTTATTGCCTTGCTACCAGTTGACAACGACCTGAGAATGGATACCATTAAGGATTCTCAACGTCTTATTGAAAGTGATACCTTGACTTATAGGGTTTTGAGTTACACGTTTAAAAATAAGAATAAAAACTACCTCCTTGAGATTGGTAGAACTACGGCGAGCATAAATCAGTACAACAAACCCTTACAACGGTTTGCCCTGTATGTACTAATCACGCTGATTGTATTGACTATATTGATTGACCTCACTTTTATCCGCGTCCTGATCCGCCCACTGGGAAAGATCATTAACAGCAAGTTAATCAATAGAAAGTTTCCTTTTAAAGATGGACAGAAGCGGGTTCAAACCAGCACAACCGATTTTAAGTACTTAGATGAATCCCTGATCCTTTTGATGAACCAGATTAACGAAGCCTTTTACAAGGAAAGAGACTTTACTTCCAATGCTTCTCATGAGCTAATGACACCGATCAGCATTCTGCAGAATAAAATGGAAAATCTGCTAACAGACGAAACGCTTGATGAGCCATCCGCTATGGCTGTTATAGAAATGATGAAAACTGTAGACAGGCTAAAAAATATCACCAAATCATTACTATTAATTTCCAGAATTGAAAACGAGCAGTACATTAGGAAGGAAGAGGTTAAACTACTGCTGCTATTTAACGAGATTGTAGAAGAAATCAACCATAGACTGGAGGAAAAACAGATACAAATTTTTCTGGATGTTTCCCCAGATGTGATCCTAAAGGGGGTGAATAAGGATCTGTTGTTCCAGCTATTTTTTAACCTGGTGCATAATGCCATAAAGTTTAACCGAAATAAAGGAGAGATTTTTATAACTGACAAGTACCTAGCCAGCGGGGCTTATGAGCTTACCATTAAGGATACCGGTGTCGGAATTCCTAAAGCAGATCTACCATTTGTTTTTGATCGTTTCATGAAAACAAATCTAGAAGGAGATGTTGGATATGGCTTAGGGTTGGCTATTGTAAAAAGTATTGTCTTGTATCATCAAATGCAGATCAGTGTTGAATCTGAAATTGGTGAGGGCACTACTTTTAAAATTATATTTTTTTAACGGCTTAACAAGTGAAATTAGAGTTGCGCAAAAGCCATTAGGAAATCAAAGTAATAAAGCACTATTTTTGCACAATGTACCGCATACTCCATCTGTTTCTTTTTTTAGGTGTTTTAGGCTTCACTTCTTCGGCCTATGCGCAACAGCAACAGATTGATTCGGCAGCCAATAGTACCAGACTGAAAGATAGTTTGGATAATGCTAAAATTCAGTTAATTTTAAGTAAAAGAGATACTGTTGCTCCTGTTTTATTGCGTACACTCGATTCGCTACAAATTGTTGTGTATAACGATAGCATAAAGAAGGCATTTTGGCAACCATTTTCTGTTTTTCAAGAATCGATTAAGAATTATCGTCGTTGGGATAAGATACCACAATTCCAAGACGGTAATCGAATTGTTAAAGGAGAGTTATGGATAGTATTATCTATCGCTTTTCTACTTATTTTATTTGCCTTTTTAAAAAATGCTTTTGATAAACAGTTGATGGCAATTGTACAGTCCTTTTTTAGTAATCGGGTGTTGGGTAATATAAATAAGGAAGATAATTTATTTACTTCTTGGCCATTTTTGCTATTATTTGTGCATTTCGGATTTACAATTGGCTTGTTTTTTTATTTAGCTGCAAAAAATCAGGAATTACCTTTTGCGGATGATGGTTTTCAGGTTTTTGTTAGTATTTCTATAGGTATTATTGTTTTGTATATATTAAAGATTGTGATATTACGTTTATTGGGCTTCTTTTTTAATGTGCAAAAACCGATCAACGAATATGTTTCTATTTTATATTTAACTTATTTTAATGCGTCTTTATTATTTATGCCTTTGGTGATTGCCTTTGCACTGTCGCCACCTCGATATGGCAAATTTTATATGGCAAGTGCGGTTGTTTTGTTGATTATTATATTTGCTTTTCAGCTAATTAGAGCAGGAATTAATATTTTATCTCAAAATCGATTTTCAAAAGTCTATTTATTATTGTACTTTTGCACCCTCGAAATTTGCCCTATATTAATATTAATCAAGGCAATAGGTTTTTAAGCGGTAATTACTAATATGCAGGAAAAGAACGAAGCTAGAGTACTCAAAGTAAAAAGTATACTGATTACATTGCCAAAGCCCGAAACGGAAAAATCACCTTATTTTGATTTGGCTAAAAAGTACAATTTAAAAATTGATTTTAGATCTTTCATTCACGTTGAAGGTGTTCCGGCAAGAGATTTTAGGAAAGATAAAGTGAATTTGGCAGATTTTACCGCGGTGGTATTTACCAGCCGTAATGCAGTTGATCATTTTTTTAGGATCTGTGAGGAAATGAGATACGAAGTGCCTGCCGATTTAAAATATTTCTGTATCTCAGAGTCTACGGCATTGTACTTGCAGAAATATATTCAGTATAGAAAACGTAAAATCTTTTTTGGTAAGCAAACTGCTTCTGATTTAGCTGAAGTATTGAAAAAACACGCAAGTGAAAAATTCCTTTATCCATGTTCAGATATGGCAACGGAAGATACCATGAATTTTCTTCAGAAAAACGGGTATGATTTTACACCAGCGGTTTTGTTTAGGACAGTGGTGAGCGATCTTTCAGATTTGGCCGAGGTTTTTTATGATGTTATCGCGTTCTTTAGTCCGTCGAGTATTCAGTCACTATATACCAATTTTCCTGATTTTAAACAGAATAAAACACGGATTGCGGCATTTGGATTAAATACACATAAAGCGGTTAAAGATGCTGATTTAATTGTAGATATTGCTGCGCCAAGTCCAGAGGCTCCATCCATGATTATGGCAATCGAAAATTACATTAAAAAATCGAATAAGTAATAAAACTTAATTCTTTACGTTAAGAGCCTTTATTCTAATTATGTTTTATTTATTTAAGTAAAATATTGGATATATCGATGATTTTCGATAAAATTGCTATTAATATAGATTTGATATTGCTATAATTGATTTTATGAGAAAAATTTACTTTCTTGGGTTTTTGGCCATCACAACTCTTTTTATGAGTTGTTCTAAAAACGGCCAACAAGGAGAACTAGTAGGCGCTTACAATAAAAAATTTAAGAATAAAACAATTCCATTGGGTATGGTTTTCATCCCCGAAGGAAGAACATTAATTGGCATGACGGATGAAGACATTAGTTTTTATTCGGGTACACCAAGTAGGATGACTTCTTTTACTGCGTTTTATATGGATCAAACCGAGATTACGAACGCCGAATACAGACAATTTGTAAACTGGGTAAGAGATTCAATCGCCATCACCTCAATGGGCCAAGCAGGAGCACCAAATCTATATAAACCAGTTCCTGTGGGCACAACCCCAACCGGTCCTCAAAATATCAATTGGAAAAATGCAAACAGAAAAGGAGCGCTTTGGGGAAGAAGAAGTACATATACTGCTCGTTTGCAAAACATGTACTACACTGGTAATGATGCCTTGCCAGGTAGAAATGAAATAGATATTAGAAAACTAAGGTATGCATATAGCTATGTTAATTTAGATTTAGTGGCCGCTGGCAGAAATGACCCTAATAAAAGCAGACAAGATTTTATAGAAACCTATACAGATAATCCTACGCCCGGTAAAGCAAATGAGCATCCTTCGGTAAGTGTTTATCCTGATACCATGGTATGGAAAATGGATTATTCTTATTCTCAGAACGATCCTATGGTAGAGTCGTATTTCAATCACCCTTCGTATGATGATTATCCGGTAGTTGGGGTAACTTGGGAACAGGCTAATGCTTTCTGTAATTGGAGAACTGTTTTGTATAACAATATTGCAGCAGCACGTGGAATACCAGTAAATTCTAGAAATAAATATAGATTGCCAACCGACCAAGAGTTTGAATATGCAGCTAGAGGCGGTAATACACAAACTAAATATCCATGGGGTGGTCCGTATATCATGAACGTAAAGGGTTGCTTGCAAGCTAATTTTAAGGTGGGCAGAGGAAATTATACAGACGATGGTGGAATGTACACTGTAAATGCAAAAGCATATTTACCAAACGATTATGGCTTGTATTGCATGGCAGGAAATGTTGCTGAGTGGACAAGCACTGCTTACAATAAATCGGCAACTAGTTTATTATTAGATTTCAATCCTAATTATACCAATACCACAAAAGGAAATAAAGTTGTTCGCGGCGGATCATGGAAAGATATTGGGTTTTTCCTTCAAAATTCTGTGGGTACCTACGAAACCCAAGATAAACCTAGGTCATACATCGGTTTTCGTTGTGTATCTAGCTTCGCTGGAAACAGCTTAAACTAATTTCAAAAAAACTAAAACTAAAAATTTCAAAAGAAGAATATGGCAGCAAGAAAACAACCGGGTTGGTTACACGTAGCAATTTCCTGGGGAGCGAGTATAGTTATTATAGGAGCTTTAGCTAAAATTGTACACTGGGGCGGCTCATATGCCAATTATATTATTGGAGTGGGGCTTGGTATGGAGGCTTTATTGTTCTTTTTAATCGGGCTTTATCCACCAGAGCCTGAGTTGCCATGGGAGCGTGTTTATCCAGAACTAAACGACGGGTTTAAAGGTGAACTTCCAAAGGCTACTGTTAGAGCTGCCGCACCAAGTGAGGGTTTCTCTTCAACTGCTGCACTAGATAAGATGTTAGTTGATGCTAAAATTGGTCCTGAGTTAATCGAAAGCCTAGGTACTGGTTTACGCACATTTGGTGATAAAGTATCGACCATTTCTAATGTTTCGGATGCGGCCGTTGCCACCAATGAGTTTACTGGTAAAATTAAAACAGCTTCTGCTAGCTTCGATAATTTGAGTGCTTCTTTCGAAAAAGCAACTTCTCAGCTAAAAGAAATGGGCGAAAGTAATGTAGATTCTAAAGCGTATCACGACCAAGTGAATAACTTAGCAAAGAATTTGTCTGCATTAAATGCGGTGTATGAATTAGAATTGCAAGATTCTAGCGCACATTTAAAATCAATGAATAAATTTTATTCAAACCTATCGTTAACCATGAACAACTTTAACGAATCGATGGAAGATTCGAAACAGTTTAAAGAAGAGGTAGGTAAATTGGCTAAAAACTTAGCTTCTCTGAATGCGATTTATGGTAACATGCTTACCGCAATGAATCAACCACGTACTTAATTAGTTTTTTACTTAACCCAACAAACAAACCTAATTAAATATGGCTGGAGGAAGAGAAACGACAAGGCAGAAGATGATCAATATCATGTATTTGGTATTGTTAGCTATGCTTGCGCTAAACGTTTCAGATACAATACTAAATGCTTTTAAGAATATTAACGATAGTTTAGATGATTCGAAAACGAATGTAAGTAGCAGTCTAGATCAATTGTTTAGCCAATTTCAGAATACCGAGTTAAAAAATAAGCCAGAACGTGCAAAACCTATATGGGAAAAAGCAAATAAGGCAAAGGCAATTGCCGAAGAATTGAATAAGGACATCCAACGTCTTAAAGAGCAATTTACAATTTCCGGTGACGGCATTGATGAAGAAACGGGCGATTTTGTATTGAGAGATAATCAGGATATTGCACCTGATATTATGATCAACAAAAAAGAAGGCGAGAAGCTGAAAGTGAAAATCAATGAGACTAGAGCAAAATTAATCGCTTTATTAGATCTTAAGGACCAAGGAAATGTTGCTTTTTCATTAGCGGCTAAAGATCCAACTAAACAAATCAATGGTAAAAAGAAGTGGGAAGACATTAATTTCGGAGAAGGTACGCCATTAACGGCTGCGAATGCCATCCTTACTATGATTCAAAGTGACTTAAAAAATGCTGAAAACGAAATTGTTACCAAACTTTTCGGCGAAATGAGTCAAACTCAAATGACTTTAGATAGGTTTAAAGCGGTTGCCGTGCCTTCTGGAAGTTATGTAATTCAAGGTCAGCCTTACAAAGCTGAAGTTTTTTTAACTGCAAGCGATTCGAAATCTAATCCGAGCATTGCCGTTGGTGGAAATTCATTAACTGTAAAAGATGGAGTTGGTACGTATACAGGTGGTACAGGTACTGTTGGTTCGTATACCTGGAAAGGAACTATCAGAGTGAAACAAGCTGATGGCGAAGTTAAGATTTACGAAACACAGCCTATAACTTACCAAGTTGCAAAACCTTCGGCAACGGTATCATCTACCAACTTAAATGTTATTTATGCAGGGATACCAAATCCATTTTCGATTTCAGCGCCTGGTTTTTCGTTAGAAAGCATTAAAGCAACTATTTCAGGTGGGTCGTTATCTGGTTCTGCAGGTAAGTATCTTATTAATGTTCCAGGAAGTTTAATCGGTAAGGAAGTAACCATTAATGTATCGGGTACTACCGACGGAAAAACATTAAGTTTAGGAAGTAACGTATTTAGGGTAAAACCTATTCCTAATCCTACGGCTAAATTTGCCGGAAAAATGGGGGGGGCAATATCTGGTAATAAAATGGCGTTAGAAAATCAGGTAACTGCTGCATTAGAGAATTTCGAATTTGATGTAAAGGTTAGAGTAACCAGATTTGTGATTACCATTCAGAAACCACGTCAAGATGCGCAACCTTATATTTGTAACGGAGACACATTTAGTTCACAGGCGAAAGCAGCATTAGCTAATTTGCCATTTAACTCTAGGGTTTATATTGATGGTATTGTAGTACAAATGCCCGATGGCCGCCAACCTATCGTTAATTCAATGGTATTTACAGTTCAATAATTGAAATGATGAAGAAATTAATTTTATTAGTCTTATTTATTTTCACAGCAGGCTTAGTGTTTGCGCAAACTCAGGGAACGGTTCCACCACCAACTACCGGCACGGATACGAAAATTGTCCCTAAGAAAAAATTAATCCCTAAAAAGGATGGTTATATATCTACTGAAGTTGCGGTAGCAGATACAGTAGTTCCGTATTCGGTAATCAATGATGAAGATAAGGCTTATGTTAAGCGTGTGTGGAGAGAGATTGATCTACGTGATAGAGGTAACTCCATATTGGCATCACCAAAAGTGAATTTAATAGGTGTTATTTATGCCGCTTTAAACAATGGTGAATTAGATATGTATTCAGGTGATGACGAAAGCTTTAAAGGTCAACCAATAAACTCATCAAAAGGTAATGATCCAAAAGCTATCAATAGCTCATCGGTAGATACTGCGTTTTTAGGTGTTAACCCAAATACAAACGAAATTAATAGGGCTAACAATGAGTTTTTCGCAGCTAGCTTTACTAAAATTAGAATTAAGGAAGATTGGGTGTTGGATATTAAAAGAGGTATTTTTGAACCTCGAATTGTAGGAATAGCCCCAGTTAGAACAGATGTTAAAACACAAGTGGATAACAACGGAAATCCAGTTGTTGATTCGTTAGGCAATGGCACTGCCGAACTTTCGGTAGTTGCTGGTTGGTTTCATTTTGATGATTTACGCGAGATTTTAGTGAAAACAAAAGTTGCTAATAATGGTAACGATAACTCTGGAATTAATTTTGATGATGTATTTGTTAGAAGATTATTCTATAGTAACATCACCAAATGGTCTAATGCAGCCGATAATAGACTTGAAGATTATATTGCTAATTCAAAAGAAAGATTATTAGAGTCAGAGAAATTCAAGAAAATATTAGCAGACTTTGAGCAAGGGCTCTGGGAATATTAGTATAGTTTTTTCACCATCTAAGGCAGCTTAGAAAAGTTAAGATTTTCAGTTTAAAATTTTAAAGTCGTAGCGTTTCGTTGCGACTTTTTTGTTTTTATTGTTTTTTCACCACCCAAGAAACCTAAAGGTTCAGAAGTTTTAGGTGTTGTACTTTGGTGGTAAAATGGATCCGCTTAGCCTAAGTAACCTAAGCTGCCTCAGATCGTAAAAGTTAACCATTAAAATATTCGGCCAAAGCCAACATTTGCTTCTTGCTTAATAGCGTAGCCAATTCTTCTTCTTTTGCTTCCTTAATCCGTTTTACTGATTTAAATTTAACCAATAATTTATCGGCTGTTGCCTTCCCAATACCTTCAATTTGCTCGAGTTCAGTTTTAAGTGTTCCTTGATCTCTTTTTTTACGGTGAAAGGTGATGCCAAAGCGATGTGCCTCATCTCTTAACTGCTGGATAATTTTTAGCGTTTCTGATTTTTTATCAAGGTATAAGGGTAAACTATCGCCAGGGTAATATAATTCCTCTAGTCTTTTAGCAATTCCAATAACCGTTACTTTTTTGTCGATCCCTAATTTCTTAAGGCTTGTTAATGCTGACGATAACTGGCCTTTTCCGCCATCGATAATAATAAGCTGCGGCAAAGGTTCCTGCTCGTCGAGCATTCTTCTATAGCGCCTAAAAACGGCCTCTTCCATGGTGGCAAAGTCGTTAGGCCCTTCTACGGTTTTAACATTAAAATGCCGATAGTCTTTTTTGCTCGGTTTGGCATCTTTAAAAACTACAATTGCCGAAACAGGATACTTACCTTGAAAATTCGAGTTATCGAAACATTCGATATGTTGGGGTAGCTGAGTTAATCTTAAATCGTTTTTCATCTGACTTAAAATTCGATCGGTACGCAAATCGGGATTCAGCTTTTCGTATTGGTTTAGTTTTTCTTTTCTAAAGAATAAAACATTCTTTTCAGAAAGTTCTAAAAGTTTTTTCTTTTCCCCTAACTTGGGAACAATAAACTTTAAATTTTCATCATTTAACTGGATTGTAAATGGAACCACAATTTCTTTAGAAGTACTGTTAAACTTCGTCCTAAACTCTGTAATTGCTATGGTTAATAGCTCTTCGTCACTTTCATCCAATCGTTTTTTAATTTCTATCGTTTGTGTTTGGATGATACTTCCATTCATAACCTTTAGGTAATTTACGAAAGCATAACGCTCGTCTGATGCAATGCTTACCACATCAATATTGGTAATGGCACTATTTACAACGGTAGATTTACTTTGATATTTTTCTAAAAAGGTTAGTTTTTTCTGATAAGAATGGGCAAGTTCAAAATTCAATTGCGCTGCGGCAATCTTTACAACCTGTTTTACATTTTTTATGACATTGCCAATTTTTCCATTTAAAATATCCTTTATTTCTTCAATGTTTTGGTCGTAATCTTCTTGGCTTTGGTAGTTTTGACAGGGCCCTTTGCAATTTCCAATCTGATATTCTAAACACACCTTAAACTTGCCATCATTTATGTTCTGAGACGTTAAGGGCAAATTGCAAGTCCGTAGGGTATAAATTTCCTTGATAAGGTCTAGAATGGTATGCATCATGCCTAAAGAGGCATAAGGGCCAAAATAGATCGACCCATCTTTAACCATTTTCCGTGTCCAATAAATACGAGGAAAGTTTTCTTTTTTAATGATAATCCATGGGTAGGTTTTATCATCTTTAAGCATGATGTTATACTTAGGTTGATGCTTTTTGATTAAGCTATTTTCTAACAGCCAGGCATCAATTTCTGTATCAACGATGGTAAAACTTATTCTTCGAATTTTAGAAACCAGAACTTTGGTTTTTCCATTAAACTGATGTTTATCTTGATTAAAATAAGAACCCACACGATTGCGTAGGTCTTTTGCTTTGCCAATGTAAATTAGCAAATCATCAGAATCATAATATTGGTAAACACCCGGCTTATGAGGTACATCTACCAATGCCTTTTTATAATCAAAAGTACTCATTACGCCGATTTAAAACCCTAGTTTTTTATCTAGTTCAGTTTGCTCTTGGTCGCTTGGCTTCGTATATAAATCGCAATTGAGTTCTATGCCCACCCCATCTTTAGGTGGCTCGAAATCGGCGCGACTTACCTTTAATTTCGAATTGGCATATACTCGTTTCATAAATCCGGCAAATATGGGCAATGCAGAATTGGCACCCTCTCCATCACGTGTACTGGTGAAGTGAAATGCACGGTCTTCACAACCTGTCCACACGCCAGCTACAATATCTGGTGAAATTGCCATAAACCAACCATCTGAATTGTTTTGCGTGGTTCCAGTTTTGCCACCAATTGGTGTGTTTATTCCATATTTTCCACTTAACCTCCATCCAGTACCACCAGAAATTACGCCTCTGAGCATTCGTGTCATAACGTAGGCACTTTCTTCGCTCATGGCTAGTTTAACAATAGGTTTACTATCATAAAGTACTACTCCATTTTTATCTTCAATTCGAGTAATATAAGTGGGTTGTATCCAGGCGCCTTTATTTGCAAAAACTGAATAGGCGCCCACCATTTCAAAAATTGAGGCGTCAAAAGAACCTAAACTAATAGACGGTACGGCAGGAACATCGGAAGTAATTCCCATTTTCTTTATTTCATTTACTACAGCTGTTGGACCAACTTCTTTCATTAAATAAGCAGCGACAAAATTCTGAGAATAGGCCAATGCTTTTTGAAGGGTAATCGATCCTGGTAAAGTGCCCGACGATTTTGGGGTCCAATCTTCACTGCCTGGGTTAGAAATGGTAACCGGAACGTTCGGTACTTCCTGGCAAGGAGAATAGCCATTTTCTATTGCTACAGCATAGGTAAAAGGTTTAGCTGTTGACCCAACTTGTCGGGTTCCTGTTTTTACTTGATCGTATTTAAAATGCTCGAAATTAATTCCACCCACCCAAGCTTTTATAAAGCCGGTTTTTGGATCCATTGCCATCATTGCATTCCGCAAAAGTAATTTATAGTATTTAACCGAATCGATTGGCTTCATTAGGGTATCAATGTTACCTTTCCAGCTAAATATGCTTAAGTTGGTGGGAGTGTTAAAATCGGCGGTAATTTCTTCATCAGTTTTTCCTTCTAATTTTAACGATTTATAACGGTCAGATCTTTTTATACCCTGTTCAATTTGTAGTTCCATACCTTTAAATGGATTTCTACCTTTCCAACTGTTATTGAATTGCTTTTGCAAAATCTTCATGTACTCCCTTTGCGCTTCCTCGGCATACACTTGCATATCGTAATTAATGGTCGTAATGATTTTTAACCCATCGCGGTCTAAATCGTACGGAACACCATTCTTTGTAATGGATCTTTCTTCTAATATTCTTCTTACGTCTGATTTTAAAACAGCTCTAAAATAAGGGGCAATGCCATCGTTAGAATTTGCAGCATTATAGTGTAGATTAAGTGGTTTTTCTTTAGCAGATTCGAATTCTTGTTCGGTTAAAAAATTAGCCTTTACCATTAATGCCATAATCGTATTTCTCCGTCCCAATGCACGTTCTGGATTTCGAGTTGGAGAGTATCGTGTTATTCCTCTAAGTATACCAATTAAAACGGCAGACTGTGAAACACTTAGTTTATCGGGTGTGGTATTAAAGTATACTCTTGCGGCCGATTTAATTCCATAAGCCTGATTTCCAAAATCGACCGTGTTTAAGTACATTGTAATAATTTCTTCTTTGGTATAATTACGTTCTAACTTAACCGCAATAACCCATTCCTGAAACTTTTGTATAATTCGTTTAAAGGAATTTTTTTGCCTTCCTTCTTCCGAGAATAAATTTAGGGCCAATTGCTGTGTAATGGTACTTCCCCCTTGTTTTTTGCCCATTAATGCATATGCAAAAATGGTAAATGTACGTTTAAAATCTATTCCTGAATGCGACATATAACGGATATCTTCCGTTGCTATAAGTGCATTTAATACATTAGGTGAAATTTGAGCATACCCTACATTCGATCTGTTTTTTACAAAATAAGTGCCCAACACTTTTCCATCTTCAGAAATCACTTCGGTTGCTTCATTGCTTTTAGGGTTTTCTATGGCCCTAAAGGAAGGAATGTCGCCAAATAAGCCGAAACCTATACAAACAATAAATAGGGCAAAAAATACCAATCCGCCTATTAACAATTTCCATAAGCGTAAATTGTATTTCTTAATTAGTTCTGGGCTTAGCGATTTATTCATTTTTACTCGTAATTAGTTTTAAAAAATTCAAGATACCTGTTTAAAGTTGCTCTATCTTTAATTTTATCGAAATTTTCTTTACTTACAATGAAACTCCTATAAAGATTAGCAGGCACCTTCATTATTTTAGGCAATTGCTTCTTAATCTCTTCCGCATACGCGTTCACTTCATTTAACTTTTCGAAATTACCAACATAAATTACCTGATCTTCTGGTAGATCTATAAGTTGATGCTTGAAATTGTTTCCTGCATAATTACCGCGATTAAATTGGCCAATCCCAAAGCGGGATGAGCTTACGCTAATTTCCATGCTGGCTACGCTTACCACAAAGTAATAAATTGTCGATTCTGCAGTAGTAAATAAACCATCTGTTTTTGGAGCGTTAGGTATAGGTGCAGATGGCTGATTAGCAATTGGCGCCGTTACCGTTGGATTTGGTAGGTTTGCTGCAGGTTGTGGTTGAGGCTGTGTTTGGGGTACGGTCGGCTGATTAACAGCTGCAACAACTATTGGTTTTTGTGCAACAAACTTTGGCTCGGTTTCGTCAAAATCTAATAAGACAATTTTGCGCGACTTAAACACAACAAGATTTGCATTAATATAGTTTAAATGATCTTTTATTAATGGCGTGATTAACGAATCATTAGGGTATTGAGTGGTGATTTTTTGAAATGCGAGTAATAAGCTGTCCAAATTTTCAGTTCTACCAACTGAAATCGCTTTTAAATAATCGTATTGTATTTGCAACGAATTGCCTGGAAAACGTTGGTTCGCTTCATTAACATCAGAAATAACAGTTGCGTATTCCTTTTTTTCGTAACGGTTAAAAATCTCGTTATACAATTTGTTGATAGCTAAATCTAATGCATTTTGCTTAGTGGTATAAGAAGGGTCTAAAATAGTGCTTGCGTATGATGATGATGGATATTTTGTAAGTACTAAATTTTTATAATAATCTGATTTACTTCGATCGCTGTCTTTGTAGCCTAAATAAAGACTATAATAAATGGTTTCGAGTGAGGTGTTCTGAGGAAATCTGGTTAAAAGTATTTCGTATACCTTAATGGCTTCTTTTTGATCTTCTAGCACTTGCTGATAAAATCCTCCAATCTCTAGGTAAGCATTTATGATCTGCTGGTTGGATTTAGTTAACTGCGCTTCTGTAAGTGGGAGTAAAGCAGTATAACTGTTAACTTTATTGGTAATATCTTCATTTGCATCGTTACCTGTTAGTAATGTAGAGGACCCTGTTGCCGTTGCATTAGTTTGATTTTGTTGGGTAATTTGAGCCGATGATTTTACACTTTGCCTCCAATTGTTTTCCCAAGTTCGATTGCCCCACCGTTTTTTAAAATCGGTAAAACCTCTACTTATTGCGGTTTGGCTACTAAAATAAAAGGTATTGCTTCGGCTTGAATTTGATGTAGTGCCAGAAACTTCTTTCCCACTGTTGTTTTTAGCATCGTTTACAATTGGCTGTGTTTTAAGCTCAAATCGCTCGGCAATTTTCTTTTCACGGTCAGCAGGAGCAAGTTTAGCAATAAACTGTAAAGTATCTTGTTGGCTAATAACTTTATAACGTTCGCTGAGGTATTCTAAATTCTGAGCCTTTTTTAGGAGTTGTTCATAATTTGGATAATTTTTTGGCAGCGTATTAATTGCGCTATCATAATATAATTTTGCATCAACGTAATTATTTAATGTGGTAAAATTAAGATCAGCAAGTTTTAGAAAAGACAATCCTTTTTGGTTTCGATTTATTGTACTTTCTTTAGCAGATAATTTATAAAATTCTTCAGCCTTCTTATAGTCTTGGTCAGCGAAATAATCCTCCGCTACTTCATAATAGATCTGATCAGTATAATCCAGATTTTTATCGTCCTTTATCAATTTTAATAATTGAGTTTTTCGGTCAAAGCTTTTCTGGTCAATTAAATCATTTACTCTAATTTTGCTTAGGCGAGCATTAAAATACATTTCAAAAGATGCATTGCTGTGCTCTACTTTTGTATAATTCTTTAAACTGGCCTCGTAATTCTTATCGTACTCGTAAAGCTGACCTAAAATATAAGGCCATCTGGTACGGCTTTGCATCTCGCCCGATTCCTTAATTGCTTTTTCTAAATAGTCAATTGCTTTTTTATAATCGTGTTGATTAATGCTCATTTGGGCTAAGGTGGCTAATGGTTCTGCTTTTCCACGCTTCACCGAATCGAGGGTTACCAAAACAGAATCTAATAATTGAAGCGCCATCTTATTATTTTGCAATTGCATATAGGTTCTGGCTTTCCAATTTAAAGCGTTTAAATACACTTTTTTATTTTCTTTGTAAGCCCTTTCTACATAATCGAAGTATTCTGCAGCGTTATAATAATTTCCCTTATAGAAATTAGTTTTGCCTAATAAGATATATGCTTCATCAATATAGTTGCTAAAGCTTTTTTCACTTACAATGGCTTGTGCTTTTGCAGCGATGTCTTCCAGTTCTTTACTTTCACCGGCAGATGTAGTGCCGCTCAAATAGTCGATAGAAGGAGGAGCAATGTATACGCTTAATGGCTGATCGTAATTATCTTTAAACGTTTGAGAAAGATTATCTTGATAAGTAATAAGTAAAACATTTGAGTTGTAAATGTAGTTATATCGTGCAGATAGGTTTTGCAGCCGTCTATTTGCGGCATTATCCTTTTGAGTAGAACATGCGTAAAGTAAAATCATACCTAGGCAGGTTAAACTAAATTTAAGACTAATTTTTGTGCGGTTGTTCAAGAATTTAAGTTGAATGTTAAAACACTATAACAAAATGTATGCAAAAATATTTTATTGTGGCAATAAATTATTAATATTTAAGGTATATTTTTAATGTAACTTCATTTTATGACAAATCCTAAAAAAGACGACGTCGGAAAACAAGCGAATAATTTCGCTAAATATACGGGTATGGCTTTTCAAATGCTGGCAACAATAGGTTTATTTACTTTTATTGGATATAAGATTGATGAGCGTCAGGTGCATAATAAATTTATTTACTCAGCGATGCTAGGCTTCTTAGGAGTGATTGTCTCTTTATATATGGTTGTACGATCGTTAACGAAGAAAGGAAATGACGAATAGGGAATGGATTTGGCAGAATATTGAACTTTCTTGTATCTTTGCAGAAACCAAATTATTTTGAGCTTACCACGTTTCATTCTTTATTATCTACTATTTACTTTACTCCTCGCAGCAGTTGCAACTGCCTTACCTTATCTTTTTCCAGATACGCCGTTATTAATTGATAAATTTTGGGTGGTATTTAGCTTCATGGTAGGGATTACTTTTATTGCCTACATGGTGGCCTATTTGGGGATTAAAAGGAAGCCAGAAATGGGTGTGATGGCGATTATGGCTTCAATTGCTTTAAAGATGTTATTTTGCATGGCTTTTGTGCTCGTTTATGTGCTTAATACAGCCGTAAGCAGCTTACTTTTTGTATTGAATTTTTTTTCTTTATATTTCTTATTTAGTGGCTTTGAAATTTACGCATTGTTGTGTAACTTGCGCCACTCAATAAAAAAGTAAAAAACATACAGTAAATGCACTTCAGTCATATTTTTAAATCAAAAAAAATTGTACAAAGCATCGCTTTTGCGCTTTTTTTAGCATTTTTTAGTTTAAATGCTTCCGCAAATCCGACGCAAGATACCCCGGTTTCTACCGAAAATCATGCAACAGCAGCTGTAGAAGGTACTAAAGAAAAAAAGTTTGATATTACCGCTTTTATCTTACATCACATCGCCGATGCGCATAGTTTTCATATGTGGGGTGAGGGTGAAAAATCGGTTAGTGTGCCACTTCCAGTAATTTTATGGACGGATAATGGGTTGGTTACCTTTATGTCGAGTGCATTTCACCACGATGATCAAGGGAAACATGTAGTAGAGAAAAATGGTCAACGTTTCGTAAATTATCACGAAAAAATCTATATAGCTTCGGTATCGCCTAATGCACATGGCGAGTATGTTGACGTCGACGCTAAACATAAGGTGTCTAACGTTATGCCGTTAGATTTTTCAATTACTAAGAATGTTTTTACTTTAATATTTTCGGCAGTAGTGTTAATCATTGTTTTTGTTGGTGTAGCAAATTCATATGCTAAACGTAAAGGAAAATCACCAAAAGGTTTCCAGTCTATAATAGAGCCAGTTATCTTATTTATTAGAGATGATATTGCTATTCCTAATCTTGGTGCTAAATATGAGGGCTATATGCCGTACTTATTAACCGTATTTTTCTTTATCTGGTTTAATAATATGTTGGGTATGGTTCCGCTTTTCCCAGGAAGTGCAAATTTAACGGGTAATATTAATCTTACTTTTGTATTGGCAACCATCACCTTTTTAATTACAAACTTTAAGGCAAACAGCCATTATTGGAAACATATTTTCTGGATGCCTGGTGTTCCAGTACCTATGAAAATATTTTTAGCGCCATTAGAGTTGTTGGGTATTTTTACAAAGCCTATTGCACTAATGATTCGTTTATTTGCAAACATTACAGCAGGTCACATTTTGGTGTTGGCATTATTATGCTTAATCTTTGTATTTAAATCAGCTTTTATTGCTCCGGTATCAGTGATATTCGTAGTATTTATTAGCATGATTGAGTTATTGGTTGGTTTTATTCAGGCCTTTATATTTACGGTTTTAACCGCTTTATTTATCGGTCTGGCTGTGCAAGAGCATGGCGAACATTAAGCGTTTAGCGTAAAGCGCATAGTGTAAAGCGGTAGAACGCTCATCGCTCCACGCCAAACGCTAATAATTAGAAACAATATTGTTTACATATAAATTAAATTAAAATGGTAGTAGGAAGTATTGCTGCAATTGGTGCAGGTTTAGCTGCAGTTGGTGCAGGTATTGGTATCGGTAAAATTGGTGGTTCAGCTTTAGAAAGTGTTGCTCGTCAACCAGAAGCTGCATCTAAAATTCAAACGATGATGTTAATCGCTGCAGCGTTTGTTGAGGCGGTTGCTTTATTTGCCGTTGTGGTATCGTTCTTAGGAAACAACCCAACAGCTTAGAAAAACAAGAGCATTTTGGAACGGTTGGTTTCAAAATGCTTTTATTACAAATTGTAAACAACAATAAAATAATATAACATGGATTTATTTAGTCCCAGTATTGGTTTAATCGTTTGGAGTGCTATTGTATTCCTTACATTGGTTTTTATTTTAGCAAAATTTGCTTGGAAACCAGTAATGGCTGCCATTAAAGAACGTGAGCAATTTATTGATGATGCTTTAAATAAAGCAGAGTTGGCTAAACAAGAGATGGCCAGATTAACAGCACAAAACGAAGACTTGATGAAACAAGCTCGTTCTGAGCGTGATGAGATCTTAAAAGAAGCTAAAATACTTAAAGATAACATCGTTAATGAAGCTAAAACTCAAGCGCAAACTGAAGGTACTAAGCTGATTGAAAAAGCTCGTATCGAGATCGAAAATCAGAAAAAGGCTGCTTTGGCTGAATTAAAAGGTCAAGTTTCGGCTTTGTCATTAGATATCGCAGAGCGTGTTTTACGTAGTCAATTAGACGATAAGGCAAAACAACAAGACTTGGTAGCAAGCTTGTTAAAAGATGTTGAATTAAACTAGTATTGCGTTTGGCGAATAGCGTAAAGCGTTTAAGACGCCCTACGTCCCACGCCCCACGCTAAAACAAAAATATATGTCAAGTAAAGCAGGAGCTAGATACGCAAAATCGTTAATTGACCTTTCTACAGAGCAAAATGCTTTAGAAGAGATTAAAAACGATATGGTATTTTTTGAGGAGGTTGTACATAACAACAACGAATTAGAAGCGATTCTTAAAAACCCAATCGTGCCTTTAGATAAAAAAGCAGGTATTTTAAATGATATTTTTGGTAAAAAAGTTCATCAAATTACTCAAAGCTTTTTAAAACTTGTAGTTAATAAGGGCCGTTCAGCAATCTTGTTTGATACTGCAAAGCAATTTATTAGCCAGTATAATGCAATTAAAGGTATTGTAACTGCAGAGGTAACATCAGCAATTGCGTTAACGGATGCAAATAAAGCTGAGATTATTGGCTTAGTAAAAAATGAATTAAGTGCGAATGAGGTTATCATCAAAGAAAAAGTTGATGATAAATTAATTGGTGGATTTATATTGAAAGTTGGCGATAAGCAATTTGATGCTAGTATTTCTGGCGGATTGCAGAAGTTAAAAAAGGAATTTGCGCTTTAGGTTAAGCGTATTGCGTTAGGCACGTAGCGGTAGAACGCTCATCCGCCCCACGCCAAACAAAAGAAGTATTGCGGTAAGCGTAATGCGTAAAGCGGTAGAACGCTCATCGCCGCACGCCCCACGCCAAACAAAAATAATTATAAAATAAAAATTAAATTATGGTAGAGGTAAGACCAGACGAAGTTTCGGCAATTATCAGACAACAATTGTCGGGCTTTAAATCAGAAGCTGAGCTTGAAGAAGTTGGTACCGTTTTACAGGTGGGCGATGGTATTGCTCGTGTTTACGGCTTAACTAAAGTTCAAAGTGGTGAACTAGTTGAGTTTGCTAACGGATTGCAAGGTATCGTTTTAAACCTTGAAGAAGATAACGTAGGTGTGGTTTTATTAGGGCCAAGCGACGAGATCAAAGAAGGTGATACGATTAAACGTACCAAAAAAATTGCCTCTATTAAGGTTGGTGAAGGTATGCTAGGTCGTGTGGTAAACACACTAGGCGAACCTATTGATGGTAAAGGACCAATTTTAGGCGAAACGTATGAAATGCCTTTGGAGCGTAAAGCACCAGGTGTAATTTATCGTCAGCCAGTTACCGAACCATTACAAACTGGTATCAAAGCAATCGATGCGATGATTCCAATTGGTCGTGGTCAACGTGAGCTAGTTATTGGTGATCGTCAGATTGGTAAAACAGCAGTTTGTATCGATACCATTATCAATCAAAAAGAATTTTATGAAGCAGGAAATCCTGTATTCTGTATTTACGTAGCTTGTGGACAAAAAGCAAGTACAGTAGCTAACGTTGTTCGTACTTTAGAAGAGAACGGTGCAATGGCATATACTGTAGTTGTTGCTGCTTCAGCTGCCGAGCCTGCTCCATTACAATTTTATGCTCCATTTGCAGGTGCTGCAATTGGCGAGTTTTTCCGTGATACTGGTAGACCAGCTTTAATTGTTTATGATGATTTATCTAAACAAGCAGTAGCTTATCGTGAGGTTTCGTTATTATTACGTCGCCCACCGGGCCGTGAGGCTTATCCAGGTGACGTTTTCTATCTTCACAGTCGTTTACTAGAACGTGCTGCAAAAATTAACTCGAACGATGAGATTGCTAAGAATATGAACGATTTACCAGAATCGCTTAAAGCAATTGTTAAAGGTGGTGGTTCATTAACTGCTTTACCTATTATCGAAACACAAGCTGGAGACGTTTCTGCATACATTCCAACAAACGTAATTTCAATTACCGACGGACAGATTTTCTTAGAGTCGAATTTATTTAATGCAGGTGTTCGTCCGGCAATTAACGTAGGTATTTCGGTATCACGTGTAGGTGGTAATGCCCAAATTAAATCAATGAAGAAAGTAGCGGGTACATTAAAATTAGATCAAGCTCAATATCGTGAGTTAGAGGCTTTCTCTAAATTTGGTTCTGACTTAGATGCGGCTACAAAATCTGTATTAGATAAAGGTGCGCGTAACGTTGAAATTTTGAAACAAGCTCAATTCTCTCCTTTTACAGTAGAGAAGCAAGTTGCAATTGTTTATTTAGGTACTAAAAACTTAATGCGTTCAGTTCCTGTAAATAAGATAAAAGCATTTGAAGCAGAGTTTTTGCAAGCATTAGAATTGCGTCATCCTGAGGCTTTAGCTGCTTTAAAAGCAGGTAAGCTAGACGACGCTACTGCAGTGTTAGAAACAGTTGCAAAAGAAATTTCAAGTAAATATTAATTTTAGTATTGAGTACAGCGTATTGCGTATTGAGAAAATCAGTCGCACTACGCAATACTCACTTCGCAATACTCAAAAATGGCTAATTTAAAAGAAGTAAGAATACGTATAGGATCAGTGCAATCTACTCAGCAGATCACCAAAGCCATGAAAATGGTTTCGGCTGCAAAGTTAAAACGCGCTACAAATGCTATTGTTCAATTACGTCCATACGCTACTAAGCTAAAAGAAATTTTAGGTAATCTTTCAGCAAGTTTAGAAGGTGGTTCTTCACCATTTATCGAAGAACGTGAGCCAAATAAAGTGTTGGTTGTTGTGGTATCATCAAACCGTGGTTTGGCTGGTGCATTTAACATGAATGTAATTAAAACTGCGAATAATTTAATTGCCGAGAAATATAGCGAACAGCTTAAAAATGGTAATGTAAGTATCGTAGCAATCGGTAAGAAATCTCAAGATTTTTACGAAAAACGCAATTACAAAGTTATAGGTAATAACAATGAAGTATATACAGCCTTAACTTTCGAAAACGTAACCAAAATTACAGAAGCGATTATGGTTGGTTTTGAAAATGGTGATTACGACAAAGTTGAATTAGTTTATAATAGATTTAAAAATGCTGCCGTTCAGATATTAACTAGCGAGCAATTATTGCCTTTACCAAAAGCAGAATCTACTACAGAAGCTAAAGCAACAAATGTTGAGTACATATTAGAACCTAATCAGGAAGAAATTGTTAAGCAATTAATCCCTAAATCGATTAAAATTCAATTGTATAAAGCAGTTTTAGATTCTCACGCTTCAGAGCATGGTGCACGTATGACATCAATGGATAAAGCAACTGAAAATGCTGGAGATTTGTTAAAAGCATTAAAATTAGCCTATAACCAAGCTCGTCAGGCTGCAATTACTACAGAATTAACTGAGATTGTAAGTGGTGCTGCCGCGCTGAATGGATAGTTAGTTCATTGACGCAATAATTCATTCGTTCAATTGCAAAAAAATATAAACCCTTATCTTAATTGATAAGGGTTTTTTTATGCAACTTTGCTTTTTAATCCAGTACATGTTATGAAAAAATACTCGTTAATTTGGATGCTTATCATTATTCCTATCGTGGCATCAGCACAAGCATTAACGCCTGCTCGTGATTTTACGAATGCCGTGCTTTGGCAACAAACCAGTGGAGAATATAGGGCACTCGCCTTTCAAGCGTATAATTTTGCAAAGCTTTCGTTAAAAGAAGCGTTATGGGAACAAGCAAATGGCAAACCTAACTGTGTAATTGTTGACGTAGATGAAACAATCCTTGATAATTCGGCTTTTCAAGGACATGAGATTAAAAAAGGAGTAAGCTTTGAGCTATCGGATTGGACAAAATGGACAGCCATGGCAGCAGCCGATACCGTTCCAGGTGCCCTCGCTTTTTTGAAGTTTGCTGCTAGTAAAAAAGTAGAGACTTTTTATATTACGAATAGAGACCAGGCTGATTATGAAGGCACGTTAAAGAATTTGCAAAGATTTGGATTTCCTAATGCCGATGCTGCACATTTACTAGTTAAACCAGCAACGAGCTCGGATAAAGAACCACGTCGACAGAAAATACTAGAAATGTATAATGTGCTGTTGTTATGTGGAGATAATTTAAGCGACTTTTCAAATGTTTTTTATCGGGAAGGAAAAGATACCAAACAGCAGGTTGATGCTGCCCAACATTTATTTGGCAGTAAGTTTATTGTGCTTCCAAATCCGATGTATGGCGACTGGGAAAAGCCCTTGTATAAGGGGGATAAATTAAGTGAAGCCGACAAGGCAAAACAACGACTAGAACGTTTAAAAAGCTATTAACTATTTTCTCATCCGATGAGATATACATTATGTCGATGCTCATCGGATGAGGAAGTGAAAAAATGCTTTAATTTTTGCAAGAATTAAGGAATTAATATTAATTTTGCAGGTAATAAACATAAAGAAAATCATGAATCAATCAGAAGAAAGAGAAAAAAGCATGGAGTCTGCTAACACTACATCAAATTACACATTAATTTTGTGGGGTGTACTCATAGGTATGGTTGGTGTGTATGCACGTTTTGCTTTCGATTCTACTGCGCTTTCTATCGCATCATGGGTTGTACTATTAATTGGCTCGATCGTAGCTTGCAAAGGTGTTTTCAAGATTTTAGACGCAAAATAGATAACCCTTCATAGATATTTGTAATCCATGCCGATTTGTTGGCATGGATTTTTATTTTTTGTAGTATTTCAGTTACAAATCAAAATTTAAGGTTACTTCTTTCGCCTATTGGCATTAAGCAATACCGGCCGGTACAATAATAACATGATAGTAGTTAACCCGAAACTATAAAGGGTATTCTATATAGTTTCATAACCTTATAACCATGAAAAAATACTTGTTAAGTATCGCCATCATCACGATAGTGTTTGGCTGTCAGTCGGAGAGAAAAGATTATGCTAGCTCAGAAAGCTTAATAAGCAATGGGCAAGAGGAAGTAATAGCGGCAAACGACACTATTCCTAAGATTATTAAAACTGCAGATATGCGTTTTAAGGTTAAGGATGTTCAGCAAACAAAATCATATTTAAGCACCATAATTAAATCGGAAGGGGGGATGATTGCAGAGTTCTCCATTAATAGTACAATTGAAAAAAGCGATAAAGTTAAGTACAGTATTGATTCGTTAAAGGAAATTACTTCTTACCGTAAGGAAGGGATATTAATTGCAAAAATACCGTCAGAAAAATTAGATGAATTTACCAATGCAGTGGCAAAAAATGCAGTATTTGTAGATCATCAATCCATGAAAATGGACGATCAAAGCATTACTTATCTAGCTAATACATTAAAAACGCAGAACAGAGTGGCGGCATTAAATACCATCAATAAAACAGCCAAAAAACAAAGTAATAATGTCGAATCTTCTTTATACATCAAAGACGATTATATCGATAAGCAGATTGAGAATATAAATATCAATAATCGAGTTAAGTTTAGTACCATTACCTTGAACTTTTACCAAGACAATACTATAAAAACCTTAATTATTGGTAATGATAATCTGTACGATTATCGTCCTGGTTTCTTTCAAAGGTTAGGATTAAACGTAGTTGATGGATGGGTGTACTTCAAGGAATTTATCCTTGCAATTTCTCATTTATGGATGCTGGCTGTACTTGGATTTACAGTATATTTTGGAAGTAGATATTACATCCGCCGAAAAAAGAGTTAAGGGTTTATCCCTTAATCCTTTTTTTATTATCCTGAGCAAAAGCCTCCCATCCTGAATATGATTTGGATGTGCTACTGCTGCTTATTCTTTGAAAGGAATGGCAAACGGCTACGGCCAAACCGTCTGTAGCATCTAAAAATTCTGGTGTTTCTTTAAAGTGTAATAGACGTTGCAACATCGCTGCAACTTGTTCCTTGCTTGCTGTTCCTTTGCCAGTAATCGATTGTTTTATTTTTCTTGGGGCATATTCGGTAACTGAGATGTTTTTTGAAAGTGCAGCAGCCATTGCTATTCCTTGTGCCCTTCCTAGCTTTAGCATCACTTGTATGTTTTTCCCATAAAATGGAGCCTCAATGGCAAGTACATCAGGTTTGTACTCTTCTAGCAAACCAATTGTTTTTTCGAATATGCGTTGTAATTTCAAAAAATGATCTTCCAAATGGTCCATTTTAACGATACCCATTTTAACGAGCTCAATCTTATTTCCCTTTTCTAAAATAATCCCATAACCCATAATTGCAGTGCCTGGGTCGATCCCCATAATTATGCGTTCTTTTTTTTCAACCAACATAGAACAATATTAAGCATATTTGCACACACAAGATGCAATAATTTGTTTTTAAACTCAATTTCTTTGGAAGTCATAAGCATAATTAGTTTTGGATTAACACTCCTATATGTAGTTATCGTTGTTACATTTATAAAGGGCTGGTACAACTTACCTATATACAAAATGGGTAAGCGAGACCTTTCCACCAAGGTCTCCATCTTGGTGGCTTCGAGAAATGAAGCACATCATATCGGAAAAGCAGTGCAAGATCTTTTAGATCAAAATTATCCCTCATCATTAGTTGAAATTATTATCATCAACGATCATTCTACAGATGAAACTGCCGAAATTGTAACTTCTTTTTCTAGCTATGGGGTAAAATTGATTAATCTTAATGAAGGAGATCATCTAAATTCATATAAAAAAAAAGCTATCCAAACAGGTATAGCTCAATCCAATGGCGATCTAATCATTACTACCGATGCCGATTGTAGAATGGGTGTAAATTGGCTCAAAACTATAGTTAGTTTTTACGAAGAAAATGACTATAGGATGATTTCATCACCGGTGGCCTATTTTGATGAGCGAAATCTTTTCGAGAAATGCCAAACATTAGAATTCTCTTATCTTATTGGATTGGGTGCATCGACCATTGGAAATAATAACCCCACTACCTGCAATGGTGCAAATCTTGCTTACGAGCGTACAGCTTTTGATGCTGTGAACGGTTTTAAAGGAATCGACGATTTGGCTTCGGGCGATGACGAATTATTATTGCATAAAATGGCAGTAAAATACGGAAACAAAATTGGGTTTTTAAAAAATAGAGAAGCAGTGGTGTACACCAGAGCTAAATCAACACTAAAAGATTTTATTCAACAACGCAAACGTTGGGCATCTAAAAGTACACGCTATAAAAATAAAGGTATAGTTCTGCTTGGACTTACAGTTTGGCTATTTAATTTAAGCATTATCTTAAATGCAATACTTGCAATTATTTTTCCGAGTTCTTTATTCTGGCAAGTTTTTGCTATCCAATTGTCGGCGAAAATAGTAATCGAACTGCTTTTTTTATTCGGAATTACAAGTTTCTTTAAAAGAAAACAATTATTAGTTTTACAACCCTTATTAAGCATATTACATATCGTTTATATCGTGTATATTGGCGTTGCTGGTAATTCTGGAAAATACAACTGGAAAGACCGAATGGTAAAATAATTAAGAAATGAATACGAATAGTCCCTCAAAGAAAATTTGGAATAGATTTAAACGCAATAGACTAGCATTTGGAGGGTTGATTTTTATTTTGGTATTAATGCTGATGGGAGTTTTAGGGTACTTGATTACTCCAGATCAAACGCCTTATGCCAATACCATGCATCTCCAGTTGAGCAATAAAAAACCTTTTCGAACTTTCAACTTTCTCATCATTAATAAAAATAAAAACATTAAAAAAGTTAATGTTTTTGAGAAAATGCTCTATGGGCAAGAGGCAGATTTTAAGAGCATACCTATTACATCGTATAGAATAAAAGGCAATCATGTTTTTGTTAGAGAATATATTGGTGATGATGAAAAGGCAGAAGAAACAAGCTATGAAATTGATCCTCAACCCAATTTTGAACAACTTAATATTTACAAACAAACCTTTTATTTAGGAACAGATATGTATGGTCGAGATTTGCTTAGTAGGCTTATTCTGGGTATTCGCGTGTCGCTTTCTGTAGGGTTGATGGCTGTATTGATCTCTTTATTTATTGGAGTGAGCTTGGGTGCTATTGCAGGTTACTTTGGAGGAAAGATCGATGCATCAATTAGTTGGTTTATGAATGTAATTTGGTCTTTACCCTCTTTATTGCTAGTTATTGCGATTTCATTTGCATTAGGTAAGGGTTTTTGGCAAATCTTTATAGCGGTAGGTCTTTCTACATGGGTTGATGTTGCCCGTTTGGTGCGTGGACAAGTTATGGCTTTAAAGGAGGTAGAATTTGTTGAAGCAGCAAAAGCATTGGGTTTTTCTACTCAAAGAACAATTGTTAAACATATTTTGCCAAATATTGCTGGCCCCATCTTAGTTGTAGCCTCAGCAAATTTTGCTTCAGCAATTTTATTAGAAACAGGATTAAGCTTTTTAGGATTTGGCGCACAACCCCCAATGCCTAGCTGGGGAAGTATGATAAAAGAGCATTATGCCTATATTATTATGGATGCAGCTTATTTGGCAGTTTTGCCGGGTTTAGCAATTATGCTAACCGTATATGCATTTAATCTATTAGCTATTGGTTTACGAGATGCCTTTGATGTAAAGGGTCAGAATACAAGCGTATAAAAAGGGCAAAAAAAACCCCTATTTGTTCCAGAAAATAGGGGTTTAATTAGAGTTAAATTTTTCGCTACTTCACTAGCTATATTCCACTAAACGTTACGAATTACAAAAACGCTACACTTGATATAAAAAAAATTACCTGCCTAACAAGTAGGACAGGTAACTAACACCAATTTTTTATAGGTAGAATTGGATCTTACAATTTATGGAGAATAGATTTACAAAAGTCTATTCTGAGTTGAATTGAGTTTATAAAATATTTAAGTTTATTCAGTATTAATTTTTGTGCTTCGGCCATATACAAATTTGCAAACAGTTTTTCAAATTATCGATGTGGTTATTACTAAATCGTTATGGTGTTTTCCCTATAAATTTTACCGTATTTTAACGGATATAAAAATGGGGATTCAACGGTAGTTTATTTGTAAAGGAAAAAGTATATTTATTCAAATTAAACTAAATTAAACTCATCATGGAAAAAAAGTACTCATTTGTGGTTATCGGCATCCTCCTTGCCTCTTTTGGAATTTACGCCTACAATTATCCTCCAGTAAAAAATGAAACAGAAGTAAGTAAAACCCAGTTTGCTCAATTGAATGGCAGTAGTGCCGAATCAAAACCTAGTATGCTTCGAATGAGCTTAATTGAAGAAATGGTTGCTAACTATAGGCAAAATCAACTACTATCAATTGAAAATGCTTCCAAAAATGCAGTTAAAGAAGATTCGCACTCGATCTTATTTGATCTAGATACATTAAAAAAATTCATCAATGATATTGAAAAGGGCGTTAAAGAAACTCAACCAACCGCTGATTCGAAACTTGCGATAAGAATGTATTATGCCGCTTATCCATCAAAATTAAAATGGAATGAGCCAGGTTATCAAGGCCTAAGTCGACTACTCGACAATAATATTACCAGCCTTTATGAAAGAAAACATACTTTAATCATGATTCCGGTAATTAAAACGGATAAAGGTATTTTTGCTGATTTTAATCCTTTTGATAAAAGCACATATCAGGGTTTTCCAAAAAGGGCTGCTGGAATGCAATTTTTAAGAAGTGCTGATACCACTGAAATTCCCGCTTTAAATCACGGTCAACTTATTCCGCCAGCCAGCATTGCTGGTGAAGAGTTTTAAGGTGTAAAATGAGTATTCAAGCTGTTTTACGGGACACTTTAATCTGGGTAGAATTAACTGCAGCTATTGTAGCCCTACTGTATTGGCCGAAACTAAAAAAGAGTTATTGGAAGTGGTTTATAGTTTATCTCTGTACCATATTTTTGGTTGAGGCATTTAGTAAATGGGGACTTCAAAATAAGCCCACTTACAGAGTGTATCTATATGATTTTTTTGGAATTCCTGCTCAATTTTTATTCTTTTATTGGCTTTATGCAATTAAATCACTGAAGAATTACACGTTATTTTGGATATGTACTCTTTTATATGGACTTTCATTTCTTCCTTATTTTACGCTCTTTGCCAAAGAAAGCATCGTATTTTCTTTGAGTTATACTGTAGGAAATGTATTGTTGATGTTGTTGGTGTTTCTTGAAATCTTTAAACAGATTAAATCAGAAAAGATATTGTTTTTTAGATCAAATTTTATGTTCTACATTAATATCGGAATTATGTTTTTCTACATCGGAACACTTCCATTTTTCTCATTTTATGGGCTAATTTTAAAAGATATTGAGTTTTGGAATAATTATTATGTTTTCTTTATGATAGCTAATCATGTTATGTATTTATTGTTTATTTGTGCGTTTATATGGGGCAAACCGAATACCTATTAATCATCATTTTATTCAATGTGTTTTTATTGGCATTTATTGTGGCCGCTATAACTTTTGCTGTTCAATACAAGAATAAAAAAAGAGAGAACCAAGTTAGATTGGAACAACAACAAATCTTCCATCAAAAGGAACTGTTGGCCACAGAAATTGAAATTCAATCGCAAACAATGCAACATATTGGTCGTGAAATACATGATAACGTTGGACAAAAATTAACACTGGCAAGTTTATATACCCAGCAACTGGCTTACGAAAATAAAATGCCCGACATAAATGAAAAAATAGAGAATATTGGCGAAATTATTAATCAATCTTTAAAAGAACTTAGACATCTTTCTAAATCGTTAACTGATAATAGTATAGAAAAGGGTAATATTGCTGATCTGTTAAAGAAAGAATTCAAAAGAATAGAAGAATTAAAGAAGTATAAAATTACCTTAGACATTACAAATGAGGACTTGTCTTTACCTTATCAAACCAAAAGTGTAATTGTTCGTGTTGTACAAGAATTTTTACAGAACAGCATGAAGTATGCAAATTGTAACACACTAAGCATCAGTTTAACGAAATTCAATAAAGAATTAAAAATAGTGCTTCATGATGATGGGGTGGGTTTTGATATTGAAAATAGTAAAGAAAAAGGCATTGGTTTGGCGAACATGAAAAAGAGAGTTGAACTAATAGGAGGGCATTATCTACTTCAAAGTGTAAAAAACAAAGGAACAACCTTAACCATCAAAATCTTAATAACCTAATGAAACATAGTATTGTAATCGTTGATGATCATATTTTAATTGCAAAAGCAATTGGAAGTATTTTGGGCAATTTTGATCAATTTGAGGTACTTTACGAATGCGAAAATGGGAAAGAATTACAAGAGAAATTTAAAAGGAAAAACAATATTCCCAGAATTGTCCTATTAGATATTAGCATGCCTGTAATGGATGGCTTTGAAACCGCAAAATGGCTAAAAGAAAATCATCCCGAAGTACTCGTTATGGCATTGAGTATGCAAGACGATGAGCAAAGCTTAATTAAAATGGTTAAAAGTGGAGCAAGAGGATATCTGCTTAAAAATGTTCACCCTATCGAATTAGAAAATGCATTGAATAACTTAATTAGAACAGGTTATTATTATCCAGATTGGGCAACTAGTAAGGTGTTTGCAAGTTTAAGTAATGAAGTAATAATCTCACAAGGAGATGAAATTCAGCTCACAGAAAAAGAAAAGACCCTTCTGCGGTATTGCGCAACAGAAATGAGTTATAAAGAAATTGCCGATATAATGTTTTGCAGTACGCGTACAGTTGAATCATATCGAGACAGCTTATGTGAAAAATTGAAACTAAAATCACGTGTTGGACTGGCCGTTTATGCCATCAAAAATGGTTATGATGGTTAATTTTAAATTAGAAATAGTAATTTTGAGTTATGCTATTAAATTGCTATCAGCAGGAATATATAGAAGCGGGCTGCGATGAGGCTGGGCGTGGTTGTTTGGCCGGTCCTGTTTTTGCCGCGGCTGTAATTTTACCAGTTAACTTCTATCTTGAAGGTTTAACCGATTCGAAACTATTAACTCATAAGCAACGAGAAAAACTAAGGCCAATTATAGAAAATGAAGCCATTTCTTGGGCTGTGGCAACGGTAGATCACGAAGAGATAGACCAAATCAATATTTTAAATGCTTCGTTCTTAGCCATGCATCGTGCGATTGCCCAATTAAAAGTTGAACCAGGCTACTTGGCAATTGATGGTAATCGCTTTAAAACCTATGCTAAAATACCCCACTGCTGTGTGGTGAAGGGCGATGGAAAATATTTGAATATTGCCGCAGCCTCCATTTTAGCAAAAACACATCGCGATGAATTTATGACCAATCTTGGTGTCGATTATCCACACTATAACTGGCAGCAAAATAAAGGCTATCCAACAATAGCACACCGAAATGCAATTATCGAAATGGGTTTATCACCGTTTCATCGTAAAACATTTAATGTGAGCGATCCACAGCTCGTTATTTCTTTTGAAAACTAATTAATTCGTAATTTCAAACGTAATGAGAGCTTTAATTTTAACCAACCGTGTTCCATTCCCGCCAAATAGTGGCTACCCTATTGTTGTGTACAATACAGTAAAAGGATTATTGAAATTAGGTGTCGAAATTTCTTTATTTAGCCTAAATGCGAGCAAGCATAAAGTAGATGTTGATGATATATATGACCCTGTTTTTGAGCAGATAAATTTTCACTCGTACGCCATCGATACAGAAGTAAATATTTGGGGTGCGTTTTTTAATATCTTTTCTAACCAATCTTACAACGTCTCACGTTTTTACGATGATGATGCAGCGCGATTATTAGAGAATGTATTACGTGAAAATGAATTTGATATTATTCAATTCGAAGGTCTATTTGTAGTACCCTACCTCGATCTGGTAAAAGAAAATAGTAAAGCAAAACTAATTTATCGTGCACATAACATTGAGTTTGATGTTTGGGAGCGCCTAGCAGCTAGGGAACGATTTACACCTAGAAGAAAATACTTAGAATTTTTATCACGTCGATTAAAAGTTTACGAGAAAGAACAAATTAACCGCTTTCATCAGGTTTTTGCCATTAGTAATCACGACCGCCAAAGTATTCTACAATTTGGCTGTCAAACTAGATTAGATGTTTTTCCGGTGGCGGTTGATTTTGAAAAATATAAAGTTGATTTAACAAAGACGAGCTTTCCAACCCTGTTTCATTTGGGAGCGATGGATTGGCGACCTAATAAAGAAGGGCTTGAATGGTTTTTGGATGAAATTTGGCCAGATATTGAAAAATTAAGTGGCGAGCTTCGCTTTTATATCGCAGGAAAAAATATGCAAAAGCAATTTTTTGATTACGATTCAGATAACTTAATTGTAGAAGGTGAGGTATTTGATGCAGTAGAGTTTATGAACTCAAAAGCAATTATGATTGTTCCGTTATTATCTGGAAGTGGGATGCGAGTAAAAATTATTGAAGGGATGGCCATGCAGAAATGCATCATCGCAACTTCTATGGCTGCAGAAGGTATAAATTGCGAAAATGGGAAGGATATTTTAATTGCTGATACCCCCGACGAATTTTATCGATCCATACTTCAATGCATTACTCAACCACAGCGTTGGAAAGAAATAGGAGAACAAGCCCGAAAAACAGTAGAACGCGACCACGATATTAATGGAAATGCAAAACGGATGTTAGAAATTTATATAAGCCTTACATCTTAGTTAAGCCATTGATAGCCAAATGTTATGGTTATTTCCCTAAAAACCAAGAAATATGTGTGCATTCTGTGCATACAAAACACGTTGCTGAGCGATTAGCCCAATCGAGGTTAAAGAAGCTAGCTGTTGCAGTATTTAGCTGTGCATTTCTACATAATTTTTTAAATTTTATCTTCTTGATTTATTTAAGCTATCAAGAATAGAATCTTCTTCTGCAGTTTTAATTTTTACTACTTTATCTAACTGACTATTTGGTATCGTCATCGATAAAACATACTGCTGTATCTTCCATTTACCATTTTGTTTCACCACTACTCCCGAACCTCTGCAAATCTTCATTTGGGTATTTAATAATTCATCAAACCATGCGATATCAGTGTGTTTTTCAAAGTGGTAAATATTTCGTTTTACAGTTTTAAAATTCCAGGTTGTTTTTGCATCGAAATAAGGTTTAGCCCAAGCCATGAAGCTTTCTTTGTCCCAATTTTCGGTTGCGTCGGTACCGTTGTATGTTGCTCCTTCGGCAAAGTAGCTAAAGTATTTAGTAAAATCGGCTTGGGCAGCGGCAACATTCAATGAATCTAATAACTGATGAATTTCGGTTGAGTTCTCTGACAAGCCGTCTTCATTTTTAGTAGCTAGGGAAAATGTAGTCTTGCCACTAAACTTTACTGGTTTATCGATACATGAAAATAGTATCATGGCAACAAGAATGCTAACGACTAACTTTATTTTTTCTCTCATTTGCGATAGTTTTTAGATGAATTAATACAAGTTAACAAATTGAGCTAAAATAGTGATCAATTCTTAGTATTTTTGGCATCTTACTACTCATAAAATTAAATGAAGAATACCGCTTTAACAGAAAAACATATCTCATTAGGTGCCAAGATGGTACCTTTCGCTGGTTATAATATGCCTGTACAGTACGAAGGCATCAATGCAGAACACACCACAGTTAGAACAACCGTTGGCGTTTTTGATGTAAGTCACATGGGTGAGTTTATTTTAAAAGGAGAAAATGCATTGGATTTAATTCAACGTGTAACCAGCAACGATGCATCCAAGTTATATGATGGTAAAGTCCAATATTCTTGCTTACCAAATACTGAGGGTGGTATTGTTGACGATTTGTTGGTGTATCGAATGGACGAGAAATCGTATATGTTGGTGGTAAATGCATCAAACATCGAGAAAGATTGGAATTGGATTCAACAATTTAACACCGCCAATGTTGAAATGCATAACATCTCTGATCAAACTTCGCTATTAGCCATTCAGGGTCCAAAAGCAGCTGATGCATTACAAAATCTAACCGAGATTGATTTAGCATCGATGGAGTATTATAGTTTTAAGAAGGGTGTTTTTGCAGGTGTAGACAATGTACTGGTTTCGGCAACAGGATATACAGGTGCTGGTGGCTTCGAAATCTATTTTGAAAATAAATATGCAGATCAAATTTGGGATGCCATTTTTGAGGCTGGAAAACCGTATGGCATTAAGCCGATTGGTTTAGGTGCTAGAGATACATTACGCTTAGAAATGGGCTTCTGTTTATACGGAAATGATATTAACGATGAAACTTCGCCAATCGAAGCTGGTTTAGGCTGGATTACCAAGTTCACCAAGAATTTTACCAATTCGGATGCATTATTGGCAGAAAAAGAAGCGGGAATTAAAAATAAGTTAGTTGGCTTCGAAATGATTGATCGAGGTATTCCTCGTCACGATTACTCAATTGTTGATGAGCAAGGAAACACAATCGGTAAAGTAACTTCAGGCACTCAATCACCTTCACTGCAAAAAGCAATCGGAATGGGCTATGTGAGTAAGGAGTTTGCGAAAGAGGGTACAGATATTTATATCGATATCAGAAATAACAAGATTAAAGCAAGGGTAGTTAAATTTCCTTTTTATAAATAGAAATATCTTGTCTAGAACCATCGAAGTTTGCCTAACACCTGCTTTATTGCATTTATATGCAATCGAGGATAGTATTGTTGTCGTTATTGATATACTAAGAGCCACATCATCCATCACCTATGGTCTCGAAAATGGGGCAGAAGCAATTATCCCTGTAGCTCATGTTGAAGATTGTTTAAAATACAGCGATAAAGGTTATTTGTTGGCTGCAGAACGAAACGGAGAAGTAGTAGAGGGATATGATTTTGGAAACTCTCCGTTTTCATATACAAAAGAGAAAGTAGAAGGTAAAACCATCGTTTTAACCACCACAAATGGCACTAAAGCTATGCACATGGCGCAAGAAAAAGCCCATCAGGTAGTTGTGGGTTCTTTTCTAAATTTAACATCATTGTGTGAATGGCTTAAAGCACAAGATAAAAATGTACTACTGCTTTGTGCAGGTTGGAAAGATCAATTTAATTTAGAAGATACCCTTTTTGCTGGAGCAGTGGTAAATGTATTGCGTAAAGATTTTATGCATTTCGACGATTCGTGTGTGGCAGCCGAAGATATGTATTTGCTAGCGAAAGATGATCTAAGAAAGTATTTGCGAAAATCGTCTCATAGTCATCGTTTAGAGCAACTTAATATTGAAGAAGACGTTCAATTTTGCTTAAAACTAGATGTTTGTAAGGTTATACCAGTATTAGAAGGAGAAAGATTGCTGGCATTGCAACTTTAACCGTCTCCTTGTTATTTATGTTTTATTAACTCTTGCATGGTTTCACTATTCTTTATTGCTCTGAGTGCTTCTTCATGAGCTAGCCAATAAATGGTTTCTGCTTTTTTCATATCGAATGTGCTAATTTCACCCATTCCTTTTGGCTCGATTAATAAATTACAGAATTTGGCTTTTCGTTCCATATCATGATTAATAGACATTATTCCGGCTCTTTGCATCAAATGCGTAATTCGGGTAATCTTATCTACCGGTTTAAGGTGATTACAAGATGAACCAATGATATAGTCGCAATTGTTTAATAGCGGCTCGACCGGAAAATTATTTAGAATTCCCCCATCTACGAACATTTGATTATCAATCATAATCGGTTTAAAAATACCGGGGATACAGCTTGAAGCAAGGATAGCCCTAATTAATGGACCTTTAGTAAAATAAGTCAAATTACCTTCACTAAAGTTAGTGGCGCAAATGGTTAACGGAATCTTAAGATCTTCAATTTTATCGTGAGGAAAATAGTCCATTAAGATTTCTCGTGTATTTTCGATATTTATTAAGCCTAACGAGCCAAAAGCTGGGCGAATAAAACGAATAAGCCGGGTTTTCATGAAAATATTTAAACCTTCTTCTGGATCAATTCCTGCCGCATAAAAACTACCTGCAATCGCACCAGCACTAGTTCCGCTAATGTGGCTAAATTTTATGCCTGCACTCATAAAGGCCTTTAAAATTCCCAAATGCGCTATACCTCTAATTCCGCCACCTGATAATACAATACCGATCTTTATTTTTGTCATTGCTTTTTGTTGAAAATACTCAATACTCCACGCCCCCTTGCTACCGACTATCGACCAGTTTAGGCTTATATTTTGATCTGGTTAATATTTTTTGAGCATCTGTATCTGCCATTAGCTGCTGCAAACTAACATCCGGATTCTCGATCATATATTTCTTCACCATTTGCCAACCTATCCACACCCCTAATTTTGGTGCAGATTCGGCTTTATCTCCCAACCCAGCAGTAAAAGGCCCATCGGTTAAATACATTTGTATTTTGCGAAAATCGGTTTTATATAGCAAGTCGTTCTCCAAAAATACGCCCCAAATATTGCCTTCAAAATTTTTACACCAAGCTAATTGTCGACCAGTATACCCAATTTTAACGGTATCACTTACATTCTCTGGTAAAACCTGATCCATAAAATATAGAATTTTGCCATGATAAATCATTTGCGATAACAGAGTCTGGTCTTCATCATTTGACTTAAGGAGTTCTTCTTTTGCAAATTCCTCTGTGATGCGAGGTACAATATAAACAGGCTCAAATCGCCTTGATTGGTATCTTGGAATGCTCTTAACCAATGCTGGATAAAATTTACTATCCTTTCCTAAAAACATATCCAATCCAATACCCATATAATTGTCCCCAATTGGAATTTGGTAAGCAAACCCTGATAAAAATGAAATAAAACGAGGAATCTTAACTTTGGGATAGTAATATTTGATGTATTTAAAAGTTTCGTTTAACTCCCCTTCAATTTTATTAAGATTTGGATAAACACTGTCTACCTCGTGATTTAAATCGGCATACGCTTTTCCTTTATAAAGATTTTCGAGTATATCTTTAGCCGGTATCGTCGAATTTCCAACCATTTGAACAATAAAATCGTTATAAAAGGAACCGTATTTTTTAGCTAAGAACGAATTGGTTTCTGCTATACTTTTAGACTGTCCCTGATATAGATCGTGATCAAATCGTTGTATTTTGATAGACAGATTGATGTGACTTACATCCGGTCTTTTATCTTGCTTGCAAGATAAAATTGTAAGTGTGAAAAGAAAAAATAGACAGATTTGATACTGTTTTACGTTATAGTTCATTGATAACAAATATAATCACAGACAGATGAAAAAAATAGCAATTGCAATACTATTCTTACTTTTTATCCTCAATGCCAATGCACAACTTAATTTAGGGCGAGATTATGGCTTTAGGTTAGGTTTAACAGCGCACCCAACTTTCGGGATAATTAATGCTGAAGAAGGTAAAAGTAAGGGTACGAGTTTAGGTTTTGCATATGGTTTGATGGCCGATTTTAACTTTGCCGAACAGTATAGCTTTAATACAGGCATTACAATTACCACAATTAATGGCAAGAGTACAGAGATTAATGCAATGCCTTATCATGCAATAGTAAGTAGTACTACACCTATAGCATACGATTTGAAGTATAAAATGCAGTATATCGAAATTCCATTGGTGATAAAACTCAAAACATCGAAAATTAAAGAAATGCAGTGGTTTGGACAATTTGGCTTCTCTAATGGATTTAAAATTAAAGCAAGGCAGGATGCAGAAACTGCAAATGGGGTTTTAGCAGATGATAGGAATTCGTCAGATTGGACACGTTTTTATCGTGCTGGATTGGTTATAGGTGGTGGCGGAGAGTTCGACCTTGATGGGCATACCAGTTTAATGGCAGGTGTTTCTTTTAACAACGGGTTAACAAATATTACCACTTCAAAAAATGTGGTACGAAATCACTTTGTTTCCTTAAATTTGGGAGTTTTCTTTTAAGACTTTAATGAAATTGTCTTATACGCAATACTCAAATCTCAATTAATGAAGATAGCACTGGCACAGCTTAATTATCACATCGGTAATTTTGATTTTAATACGCAAAAAATAATAGCCTCTATTGATAAAGCTAAAAATTCGGGTGTCGATATTGTGGTATTCGCCGAATTGGCCATTTGTGGGTATCCACCACGTGATTTTCTAGAGTTTGATGAATTTATCAACCTGTGTGAAAATGCAGCCAAAGAAATTGCAAAACATTGCGTTGGTGTTGCAGCTATTGTGGGCTTACCTATTAAAAATGAGGTTTTAGAGGGTAAAGATTTATACAATGCAGCTTATTTTATAGCCGATGGTGAGGTGCAAGCCATAACCAAAAAGGCATTATTGCCCACCTACGATGTTTTTGATGAATATCGTTATTTCGAGCCAAATACAATTTTTAAAACCATTAATTATAAAGGGAAGAAGATAGCGTTAACAATTTGTGAAGATTTGTGGAACATTAATGATAATCCTTTGTATGTTTCTTGTCCGATGGATGAGCTGATTAAAGAAAATCCTGATGTAATGATCAATATTGCAGCATCACCTTTTAATTACCAACATGATGAAAATCGGATAACAATATTATCAGACAATGCGAAAAAATACAAATTACCTTTATTTTACGTAAACCAAATTGGTGCACAAACCGAAATTATTTTTGATGGTGGGTCGCTCGTTTTTGATGAAAATGGAGCATTAAAAGCTGAAATGAAGTATTTTGAAGAAGATTTCCAAGTTTTCGACTTGCAGGGGGGCGAGGTGAAGCGCATGGCGATGAGCGATGAGCTTGCTTTACGCCAAACGCCAAATGCCAAACGCCCTTCAGACATCTCACAAATTCACGATGCTTTAATTCTGGGTATTCAAGATTATTTTCGAAAATCAGGATTTAGTAAAGCGGTTTTGGGTTTATCAGGAGGGATAGATTCTGCTATAGTTTGCGCATTAGCATGTAGGGCTTTAGGTGCAGAAAATGTAATGGCAGTGCTAATGCCATCAAAATATTCGAGCGATCATTCGATTAAGGACGCCTTAGATTTAGTAGAAAACATAGGCTGTAAACACGAAATTATAGGAATAGGAGAAGCGGCAGATGCATTCGACAAAGTAATGGCAAAGCCTTTTGAAGGTCTATCTTTTAACCTAACGGAAGAAAATATTCAGGCGCGCTGTAGAGGAATTATTTTAATGGCCATGTCGAATAAGTTTGGGTATATCTTATTAAATACCTCTAATAAAAGCGAATGCGCAGTAGGTTATGGTACATTATACGGCGATATGTGTGGTGCCATTGGCGTAATTGGTGATGTATATAAAACGCAAATTTTTCAACTGGCAAGATATATAAACAAGGAGAGAGAAATTATTCCAGAAAATACGATTGTGAAACCCCCATCTGCCGAATTAAGGCCTGGACAGAAGGATTCAGATTCCTTGCCAGATTATGATATATTAGACCAGATTCTTTTTCAGCACATTGAATTACAGAAAGGCTCGAAGGCAATTGTTGCTCAAGGTTTTGATGAGGCCTTAGTGCAAAGAATTCTCAAAATGGTTAACCTAGCCGAATTTAAGCGGTATCAAACACCTCCGATTTTAAGAGTTTCGCCAAAAGCATTTGGCATGGGGCGAAGAATGCCAATAGTTGGTAAGTATATGGCTTGATACGCATACCCAGTAGTGGGTAGTGACAATACGTAATTTTTGGTATTGATAAGCGTATTGATTTGCGGTTTTTTTGTAGTGTAAACAATTAAACCCATATACAATGAAAACATTTAACAAATTATTTTTGGGCTGCCTGATTTTACTAACAGTTACAGCTTGTAAAAAAGATGACGATGGTGGCGACGGTGGTGCTGCTGCAGATGGAGTAGTTCAGGCCAAAATTGGAGGCGCAAGCTGGACTTCAATTAAAATGTCGACCAGTGCACAATATGTTTCTGCCGGAAAAGTCTTAACCATGATGGGTGTAGATATGAGTGGTAAAACCATTAACATTATCATCAATAATTACGATGGAAGTACCGGTACATGGCAAATTCCGAATAGCGTGGGAAGTATTGCAGTTGTTGCAAGTTATATTGAAGTTAATCTTGGTAGTACCCCCAAAACATGGGCAGCGCCCTATTCAGGAAGTGGAGTAATAGGAGAAGTTAAAATTTCGGAGTTTTCGAAAACCGGGAATGTGAAAGGTACATATAAGTTTAAGGCAAGAAATCAGGCCGATAATGCTGATTTTAAAGATATTACCGACGGCTCTTTTAATATAAAAGTAAATAGTTTCTAATATTTAATAATAAATATGCTCAATAAAATTAAACCTTGTTAAGGTCATATTGTTTAATATATAGTTAAATGATGTGTCATGAAAAGAATATTAATTTTATTGAGCATTGTTATAGGGTTAACATCATGCTCAACATACGATTATTACGCTATTAGTAATAAACCAATAAATTCAAGTCGGTATCAAACTTATGCTTGGATTCCTGAAACCCAATCTAAAGCATCTTCAACATATAATAATGATATCGCAACAGATAAAATTGTAGATGCAACTGGGGCAGAACTTAATAAACGAGGACTAAAATTAAATAATAGCAGTCCAGATCTGTTAATTAAATATACGGCTGTTGTGAATAATGAGACTAGAACATACAACGAACCGGTGTATTACAATCCTCCCTCAAGATTAACCCCTCGAATAGGTTATTATAGAGGCAGGGCAATTTATTATTATGCTTATACAGATCCTTTTCCAGTTTATGTAGGCACAAGGGCGAGAAAGATGCAAGTTAAGGAGGGGAGTATTATGCTAGATATTATTGAACGCAAAACATCAAAATTAATTTGGCGTGGTTGGGCAGAAGGCGAAGTAAATGATCCTCAAAAAGCAATTGATGATATTCCAGTTGTGGTAGCTAATATATTTAAGAAGTTGCCATAATTTGAATTATGCAGTTTGGGGATGTATTACTTTTCTTTTAAAAGATTGAATTAAGAGTATGCCTATTCCAATCAATATAGAAACATCTGCAAAATTGAAAACACCCGTACTAAACAGGCCAAAATCGATATGTAGAAAATCGGTAACCGAGCCAAATTTAAGTCGATCATAAATATTTCCAATTCCACCTCCAAGTAAAAAACACAGCCCTAACTGCATTAAAATAGGCAAATCTTTTTGCGTAAATAAATAGTATAAACCAAAACCTAAAACAAGAATTGGGAATAAGCTTAAGGTAATAAATCGCACTGCATCTGGAAGTTCATCGCCCATGCTTAAAAAAGCACCTGTATTTTCGACTTTGGTTAAGGTGAAATGGTTTTCAATAAGGCTAATGTTCTCATTGTAGTCAACCTTTTGTCGCACAATGATTTTCGACACCTGATCGCATCCCACATTTAAGGCCACTAGTAAAAGCAGTAGTATAAATTTTATTGTTTTTTTCTTTTGCATACTCTTTATCTCTTCACCCATTTTCTGTACGGAATTATTAACGCTAATAGGAAGGCAGTAATAGATAACAACTTGGCCAACACATCTCCACTATTAACGTAAATGGTGAGCGAATCGTTTAAATTAATATCTTCTTTTAATGCAGTACTTGTCCACCATTTTGATTGCTTTACTATATCACCTCGTTGATTAATAAAAGCCGAAATGCCAGTGTTTGCCGATCGTACTACCCAACGGCGAGTTTCTATTGCTCTTAATTTGGCATACAACAAATGCTGATCTTTACCAGATGTATTGCCCCACCAGCCATCATTGGTAATTACTGCAATAAACTGAGCGCCATTTTTCACTGATTCGCCAATCCAATCGCCCCAAATCGATTCGTAACAGATTACTGGTGCAACTCCAATACCACTACGTGCCGAAAAAACTTCAGGATGATCTTGCCAACCATAGCTCGACGTACTTCCACCAAGGTGTTTAAAAACGGGTGCTAAAAAAGAGAACACTTTTGGAAATGGCATTTTTTCTGCCCCGGGAACTAATTTGGATTTGTGATAAATGTTGATTTCTGAAGAGTTTTCAATTTGGATAGCGGCATTAAAATGATCCCAATATTGATTGTTTTTTTCATCAAATCGAGCAGATAAAGTTTTCTTTTCACTATAAACCCTTACACTTTCTAAGCCACTAATAAGTGTTCCATTTTTATATTTACTTAGAAATTGTTGCGCTTGTAAAAATTCAGGATTTCCTCTGATATAGTCTTCATTCGCCCAATTGGCAATTGCAGTTTCGGGCCAGATAAAATATTCGGTGTTAACTTGTGCGATAGAATCAGATAAGCGGCTTAAAATTTCAATTTGTTGTGAAGGAAGGATGTTGCCAAATTTCTGATAGGGATCAATATTTGGTTGAACAACTACAACATTCACAGGTAAAGATTTCTCTTTATAGGTGAAATAGGTATACAGAGAAAATCCGATAGGAACAAGAACAATTAATAACCATGAAATAGCTGTTCTGTATTTTTTAATTTCATTCTTTTGGAAAGCTTTATAGGCTTCAAATGCTAAAATATTGCTTAGTAAGATCCAAACTGAGCCACCATAAATGCCTGTATATTCATACCATTGTACCAACTGATGCAGTCCGGCAAACCCATTTCCTAAATTCATCCAAGGAAAAGAAAGGTCCCAAGTTTGATGTAGGTATTCCATCGAGATGTAAAATGCTATTAACCCTAAATAGGCAATTTTAACATTTACATAATTTTTCAATCTGTAATATAGCCAAAATGCAAATGTCATTAATAAAGCACCTAGTCCATATGGGATAAGCGAAACCAGTAATGAGACAATAGAATCTATAAAATCGGCATTCTCACTACTAATCGCATTATACACCCAGTAAATAGAAGCAGTATTCCATACTAAAAAAGCTAAACCTGCAGTTAAAAAAATCCTTTTCCCTCTTTTTTTAGTAACCGTACTATCTATGTTAGCTAATGCTATAAATAATGGTACTAACCCGATTAGTAACAAGGGAGCCATCCAAGTATGTGGCGGCCAAGCTAACCACATGATGAATGCGCTAAGGAGGGCAAGGCCGTATGTTTGTTTTTTGTTCATTATTTCTATTTCCTTTTTAAAGGGTATCTAAAATATTGGCCTTTTTAGTTTCGTATTCCTCCAACGTAATAAGTTGTTTATCGTATAACGTTTTAAGTTTTCTCAATTTTAACGTAGTTTCATCTTCAACTTCCTCAACCTCTTCCATGCGGTCTGGTTCGATGATTTGGGCTTCTTCAATTTCGACATCGAGTTCGATATTTTTTTGAACGAAAGGGATGTTTATATTTTTTAGTTGTTCTAGTTGCTCATTTGCAGCCTGATGTAATTTTCTAGCTTGAAGTTTAGGAATAAATTCGGTTACAATATTTTCGCCATGCTGAGGAACGCAAATAAATTTAGAACCAAAAAATTCTTCTTTAAAAGAAACTTCTTTAATATTTTTCCATGAAATATCTTTAAAATTCATGGTTAAGCCTAAATTTCCAGGCTCGCAATAAAAAATTCGCTTGTTGCTAATAGCGATGCTATCAGGCAATAGATTTACAGCAGGTTTTTTTTGTACTGCTAAATAAATTAGCTCCTCTCCAGAAGTTAGAAGGTCGCTTAATTTACTAATTACTTTTTCTACTGTTTTAACGTCTTGCTCGTCGCTTAAAAATTTATCTATGTTCATGGTTGCTTGTATTGTGTTTTAGGCTTGGGGCGTGGTGCATGGGATTTTGGGTGCTTACATTCCATTCGCAACTTACCTACTTCGTTTTCTTTTTTGTTAATAATTTTCTTTATCATCCAAAGCGCTCTTCGCCCCACGCTCAACGCCAAACTTGTCTCATTTTTTGTAATAATTTTCTTTATCATCCAAAGCACTCTTCGCTTTTCGCTCCACGCCAAACCTCTTACCCGAAACACAAATTACGAATTCTCCTTTTAATATATTGTTTTCGAAATGTGATTTTATTTCTACTACAGTACCACGAACTGTTTCTTCATACATTTTAGTTAACTCTCGGCTAACGGCAGCTTGCCTATCTTCGCCTAAAAATTCGGCAAACTCTTCTAAAGTTTTTAATAAACGATGTGGACTTTCATAAAATATCATTGTTCGTTCTTCATCAGCCAATAGCTTTAAGCGAGTTTGTCGGCCTTTTTTAACAGGTAAAAATCCTTCGAATACAAACTGATCACTTGGTAAGCCCGAATTTACTAAAGCGGGCACAAAGGCCGTGGCGCCCGGCAAGCAATTTACGTCAATATCATTTTTTAAAGCTTCTCGAACCAGAAAAAACCCTGGATCAGAGATTGCGGGAGTCCCGGCATCAGAGATTAATGCAACATTTTTGCCTTGTTTCAAAAACTTAATAACCTCGGCAGTAGCTTTATGTTCGTTATGCTGGTGATGTGAATAAGCCTTTTTATCGATTCCAAAATGCTTTAGCAGGGGTGCACTTGTGCGAGTATCTTCTGCCAAAATTACATCTACTTCTTTTAAGACGCGGATTGCCCTAAAGGTCATGTCCTCCAAGTTGCCGATCGGTGTAGGTACGAGGTATAGTTTGCCGTTCATTTTTAGTATTGCGTAATGAGTAAAGCGTATTGCGAACGAGAATTTTCAAAACGCCCTACGCCAAACGCGAAACTCTGTTATCTTTGTAAAAAAATAAAATAATGCTGCAAGTTAACTATATCCGCGAAAATAGAGAGAAAGTTTTAGAGCGCCTTAATGTGCGTAATTTTAAACAGCCAGAATTGGTAGATCAAATCATTTCCATTGATGAAGATCGCCGTCAAACTCAAAACTCGTTAGATAATCTTTCAGCCGCTGCAAATGCTGCCGCAAAGCAAATTGGAGAATTAATGCGTGTTGGTAAAAAGGAAGAAGCTGAAGCGGTGAAAGCAAGTTCTGCAAATCATAAAGAACAAATTAAAGAGTTCTCAGATAAATTAGCAATGCTAGAGCAGAGCCAATTTAATTTGCTAGTACAACTGCCTAACTTACCCCATGATTTAGTGAAGCCGGGAACTACGCCCGAAGAAAATGAAATTGTGCTAGTACATGGCGAACCTGCAATTTTGCCAACCGACGCCAAACCGCACTGGGAACTTACCTCTAAATACGACATAATTGATTTTGAGCTTGGTGTAAAGATTACGGGTGCTGGTTTTCCGGTATACAAGGGAAAAGGTGCTCGCTTACAACGGGCATTAATTAATTTCTTTTTAGATGAAGCAATTGAAGCTGGATATAAAGAAATGCAAGTCCCTCATTTAGTAAATGCTGCCTCGGGTTTTGGTACCGGACAATTGCCAGATAAAGAAGGTCAAATGTATCACTCAACTGTAGACGATTTATATTTAATTCCAACTGCAGAGGTTCCGGTAACCAATTTATATCGTGATGTGATTTTAAAAGAAGAAGATCTGCCTATTAAGAATACAGCCTACACTCCATGTTTTCGTAGAGAAGCTGGATCTTATGGTTCACATGTGCGTGGATTGAATAGACTACATCAATTTGACAAAGTTGAACTTGTTCAGGTAACACACCCAGACAAATCTTACGAAACGTTAGAAGAGATGAGTGTATATGTACAATCGTTGCTTCAAAAATTGGGCTTACATTACCGTGTTTTACGTTTATGTGGTGGCGATATGGGGTTTGGATCGGCTATGACTTATGATATGGAAACATGGAGCGCTTCACAAGAACGTTGGTTAGAAGTATCTTCGGTTTCGAATGTCGAAACCTTTCAAAGTAACCGTTCAAAAATCCGTTTCAAAGGTGCAACAGGAAAAACACAATTGGCGCATACCCTAAATGGAAGTGCTTTAGCCTTGCCCCGTATAGTGGCCTCGATCTTAGAGAATTATCAGACCGAAAATGGAATTGTTATTCCAGAAGTGCTGAGAAAGTATACTGGCTTTGATATAATTGATTAATAGGAAAAATCGTCATTGCGAGGCACGAAGCAATGACGATTTATAAAATAAAAAAGCTGTTCGATGTGTTCGAGCAGCTTTTTGCTTTTATAGACAGAAGTTAGATTTTTAAAGAATAAGGATCAACAATAGGATGATGATGATAATCGCACCAACCGAAAGATAAACTCCTTGGTTTAGTCCGTTAGCAGCTGCTTTCATTTCTTTTAATTCTTTGCGCAACGCCTTTTTTTCTTCTCGGGTTAAATTTGATTTATCCATGTTGCGGATTTCTTCAACTCTGTTCACTAATTTATCAAGCTGAACTTTTTGCTCGGCAGTAAGCTCAGTTTTAGGTTTTTTATTATCTGCAGCTGAAACAGTAGAAGTACTAATTCCTAAAGTGAAAACAAGTACTAAAGTGTAAATAAATTTTTTCATTTTCTTTTTATTTTAAAGGTTGAGTTTATGGTTAATTATTTACATACAAACAAAAAACCTACCAAAATTGATTTGATAGGTTTTTAAAGGGTTAGTCTTATAAGTTGTATACTGAACTAGGCAGTTATTTAATTTCGAACACTGTATTTACTACATAATTCAGTTTTATTTTCTTGAAATCTAGTTCAGGAGCAGCAGCCATATCAGCACCCATTGATTCTGCCTTCATCATCATCACATTTGCTCTGTACATTGGTTGAGGATATGCTTCGTTATTTACTTCCTGTATATCGATTACTCCACCTAACTTTTCATCAAGCGCAGCTACCATGTATAATGCTTTTGCCTTGGCTGCCTGTAATGCTTTAATTTTTAATTCTTGCTTTAAACTTTCAATTTTCGAATAATCATAGCTTTCTATATTGGTATAGGCAATACCTTTCGCATCAACTGCACTTATAATGTCATTCCATTTGTTTAAATCTGTAACTTTTAAACGGTATTGTTTACTTGCTAAGAAATCAGGATTTTTCTTTTTCTCTGTAGCATAGTTATAACTCGAGATATTATTAACCATTAAATTTTCTTTCGCTATTCCGGCTTTTAATACTGCATTGTAAAGCTGATTTTCTAAATCGGTAATGTCTACTCGTTTTTTGCTATTATTGTCTTTAAAATATTCTTTTAGCGATATGCTTAGATAAATAATATCTGGTGTTACTTCGGCTTCGGCCGAACCACTAACGCTAATCTTCTTTCTTAAATCTACTTGTTGGGCCATGGCACTTATACTAAATAAGGCAACAAAGGCAAGGGCTAATAATTTTTTCATTTTTCTGTTATTTATTTTGTGTGTTATACCAATTAGATGAAAAAATTGTGCCAATTCCATATTGAATTTCGAACGGAAAGACGATTAATGGTTAAATATCAAATTTACAGCGATTTAAAATGATTAACTTCATAAACAAAATTCAATTTAAGAGGCTCGCCATAGTAGGCCACATTGAGCTCGCCAACTTTAGTCGCACCAATCTTCTCAGCTGCTTTTTGTGAACGAAAATTGGTTTCACCTATATGTAAAATTATTTTGTCTACAAATTGAAAGGCATAGTCAAACATTAACTTTTTAATTTCAGCATTATATCCTTTTCCCCAGTAATCACGTCCAATAAAAGTATAACCTACAGCTATCGAATTACTTTCTTTATCGTAAAACCTTGAGCTGCCGACAATCTTGTTTGTTTCGGTTTCGTAAATAATAAAAGCTCCTTTTGACTCTATTGCTCCCTTAAAGAAATTTTCGAATACTGTTCGCTGGTATCTATCTTTATTAGGATGTTGCTCCCAAATTAAGGGGTCTGAAGCCACACTATATAACGTTTCGAAATCGATTTCTTTTAAGGGAACAAGCTTCACCAAATCATTAATTAGTATCGGCTGTAAATCAAATTTTTTATCTAGTTCCATTTTATTTTGAGATTAATTAAAGCACCCAGACTGCTTATCACCAAACGCAATGCGCTAAACCTACTTCGTAAGTTTCCTTATAGGCTGCAATACCAGTTCACTAAATTCTACTTCTGAGCCCTCGGCTTGCACTGCAATTTGCCCTTTGCTAACGGTACAATTGGTTCCTTCATTTACCAAAACACCATTTACCCAAACTTTTACTGCATCTTTAAAACATTCAATCACCATTGTATTCCATTCGCCAAGTGGTTTTTCAGAGTCGTCGGTTAAATTTTTAATTCTTCGTGCTTTATTGCCATTTACACCCCAGTTTTCTTTTGGCCCACGACGAGCTTCCATATCTGGTACGGTAACATCTTCTTCTATACACCAAAAATCTCCTGCATCTTTATGCTGCATTTGTACTTCTAGCGATTTTGGGAACATGCCATATAAAGCTCTTGGAGTTGAAGCGTGTACTAATATTCCACAATTACCAGGTTTACCTGTAAATTTATACTTTACCGTTAAACGATAATTTTCATAAACTGCATCGGTAATTAAATGCCCTCTCGGTTCTCCTAAACTCACCAAATTACCATTACGAATAATAAATGCATCGGGTGTTTTCGGGTCTTTGTCTTTCGCAGGAATATCTGCATGCCAACCGGCTAAACTTTTTCCATCAAAGAGATTTTTTTTCTGCGCGTTAACAGTGAAGAAAGATATACAGAGGCATAATGCCAAAAGGGAGGAGTAGGATTTCATAAAAGAATTAATTGGTTTAACCCAAATCTAGTTAAAATTCAGGGGAATAAAAAAAGCTGCAGTTGGATGTACCTGCAGCTCAAAAGTGACAGCTAAATATAGCTATTAATCTTCTACGGTTTCGTTATTAATACCGATCTCGTCTTTTATTTCTTCTTTAAAGTATGTTTTCTGGAAAATCATAATGGTAATTACACCAACAGAAATGGCAGTATCAGCGATGTTAAATACTGGCCTGAAGAACACTAATTCTTCGCCTCCCCAAATTGGAAACCATTTTGGAAAATGACTATTTACAATTGGAAAGTATAACATATCGACTACCCGACCATGGAATAAGGTTTCGTATTTATAAATTACACCATAAAATACCGAATCTATTATATTTCCTAAGGCTCCCGAAAAAACTAGGGCAACATTTAAAATTAATCCACGGTGATACTTGTGTTTAATTAAATAATGTAATCCATATCCAATTCCTGCAACGGCAATTACTCTAAAGAGAGAAAGCGCAAGTTTTCCAAATTCTCCACCAAACTCTAATCCAAATGCCATACCATTATTTTCGGTAAAATGGATGATAAACCAATCGCCAAAAATTTTAAACTCCTGACCAAGAAACATATTGGTTTTTACCCATACTTTTGAAGCTTGATCAATTAACAGTACAAAAAATATTAAAAGTAGTGGTTTTGTATAGCCTTTCATTAACCTTGTTTAAGTTTTGCTTCCATACTTAATGTAGCATGAGGTACAGCACGTAAACGTTCTTTCTGAATTAATTTTCCAGTTTCTCTGCAAATACCATACGTTTTGTTTTCAATACGTACCAATGCAGCCTCCAGGTTATCAATAAATTTTTTCTGACGCGCAGCTAATTGGTTAATTTGCTCTTTTTCTAAAGTAGCAGAACCATCTTCTAATGTCTTATACGCACCAGAAGTATCTTCTGTTCCATGCGCATTAGGATTACTTAATGATGAGGTTAGCGAAAGAAATTCTTCTCTAGAACTTTTAAGTTTTCCTTGGATTAGCACTTTAAACTCTTGTAATTCGCTATCTGAATAGCGGGTTTTCTCAGTTTTTTCCATTTTTTTATAATTGTTTTTAAAGGCAATGGAGCTATCGTGATGGTTCCATTTTATTTTTATTGTTTGGTAATTAAAATTTGTAGTTCAACATCTTCAATTACAATTTGGTTTCCATTAGTTATATTTTCTTCAAAAATAATGTCATTGGCCAAAATTTCGGCACAAATGTAAGCTTTGTTTTGTAATACAGCAGGAGCAATTACATTATCATGCTGTAAATTTACGGTTATGCGGTCGGTAACTTCAAAATTAAGCTCCTTCCGTAAGTTCTGTATCCGGTTAATTAATTCGCGCGATAATCCTTCGCTTTTTAGTTCAGCTGTAATGCTCACATCTAAAGCAACGGTTAAATTACCCATGTTGGTAACCTGCCAGCCCGGAATATCTTCGGCTATGATTTCGACATCTGCCAAAAGTATTGCGTATTGTGTATTAGGTATTGAGATTGTGCCATTTTTCTCAAACTGAGCTAAATCTTCTTGCGACATGGTCGAAATTGCTTCGGCAACCAATTTCATGTCTTTGCCCACTTTAGCACCCAACGCCTTATAGTTTGGTTTAACCTTTTTCTTGATGAAACCAGTAGTGTCTGAGATAAAATCTATTTCTTTGATATTGGTTTCAGACAATATTAAATCTTTTACCAATTCTACTTTTGCTTGGAAAGTATCATCTAAAACAGGAATTAAAACTTTTGCGAGTGGTTGACGAACATTAATGCCCATCTTTTTACGTAGCGAAAGTACCATCGATGAAATATTCTGCGCCAACTCCATTCGCTCATTTAACGCGCGATCAATTAAGCTAGTATCGGCCTCATCCCAAAGCGTTAAGTGTACAGATTCTGAAGCATTACTTAAATTTTTATATAACCAATCGGCAAAGAAAGGTGCTACCGGACTCATTAATTGCGAAATACTCATTAAGCAAGTAAATAAAGTTTCGTAAGCTGCTTTTTTATCTTCAGTCATCTCGCCTTTCCAAAAGCGACGACGCGATAAGCGGATATACCAATTGCTTAAATGTTCGTCTACAAAAGTTTGTATGGCTCTAGCTGCTTTGGTGGGCTCGTATGCATTGTAGCTTTCGTCTACTTCTATAATTAAGGTTTGCAATAAAGATAAAATCCAACGATCTAATTCACTGCGCTCGGCAACAGGGGTTTGATTGTTGAGGTCGATTTCAAATTTATCGATATTCGCATATAGCGCAAAAAAGGAGTACGTATTATAAAGTGTTCCGAAAAATTTACGTCGCACCTCATCTAATCCTTCTAGGTTAAATTTAAGATTATCCCATGGAGATGCGTTGCTGATCATGTACCAACGTGTTGCATCAGCACTGTAGGTGTCGATGGTGCTGAATGGATCGACAGCATTGCCTAAGCGTTTCGACATTTTATTGCCGTTTTTATCAAGCACTAAGCCGTTAGAAACTACATTTTTATAGGCAACACCTAAGTTGTTTACGTGTTTGTTGATCGCTTTGATTTCGTCACTACTTTCGCTAAGCATTACTGCAATGGCGTGTAAGGTAAAGAACCATCCACGGGTTTGATCTACCCCTTCGGCAATAAAATCTGCTGGATAGGCATTTTCAAATTCTTCTTTGTTTTCGAACGGGAAGTGCCATTGCGCGTAAGGCATGGCACCACTATCAAACCATACATCAATAAGGTCTAATTCGCGAGTCATTTTTTCGCCCTTGGCGGATACTAAAATTACGTCATCAACATAGGGGCGATGCATATCTTTTAATTCGAAACCTGCGGGCATAAACCCAGCTGCAATTGATTGTTGGATTTCTGCATTAAGTTCTGCAATAGAACCAATACATTTTTCTTCAAGACCATCAGTTGTGCGCCAAATTGGTAATGGTGTACCCCAATAACGTGAACGCGACAGGTTCCAGTCGACCAAGTTCTCTAACCAGTTGCCAAAACGGCCTGTTCCGGTGGCTTCAGGCTTCCAGTTAATGCTTTTGTTGAGCTCCACCATTTTTTCTTTTACTGCTGTTGTTTTAATAAACCAACTATCCAATGGATAATATAAAACAGGTTTATCGGTACGCCAGCAATGTGGATAGGTGTGTACGTATTTTTCTACCTTAAAGGCTTTATTTTCTTCTTTTAACTGGATGGCTAATTCTACATCAACCGATCTTTCGGGTGCTTCGCCATCTGTGTAATATTCGTTTTTAACATATTTGCCGCCGTAATTTCCACCTAACGAAGCGATAAATTTACCTTGTAAATCGACCAAAGGAACAGCATTTCCTTTTTCGTCTAATACAAGCATTGGTGGTACTTCTGGGCTTGCCATTTTAGCAACCCTGGCATCATCTGCACCAAAAGTAGGGGCGGTATGTACAATACCAGTACCATCTTCTGTGGTAACAAAATCGCCTGAAATTACCCTAAATGCATTTTCTGCATTTTGATAAGGCAGTGCGTAAGGCAGTAATTGTTCGTATTTTATGCCAACTAAATCAGCACCAAAACAAGTTGTTAATAACGTATATGGTATTTTTTTATCGTCGGCCTTGTAATTATTGAAATCTTCATCGCTTTCGGCTAAAAAGTATTTCCCAGCAAACTGTTTACTTACCAATGCTTTTGCCAAAATAACCTGAATAGGTTCAAAAGTGTACTGGTTAAAAGTTTTAACCAATGCATACTCAATTTTGGGCCCTACAGTTAGTGCAGTATTACTTGGAAGAGTCCAAGGGGTGGTGGTCCATGCTAAAAAATGCAGTTCGCCATACGCTTGTAAAAAGGAAGGTAATGTTTCTTTTTTAGCTTTAAATTGAGCCACAACGGTGGTGTCGCTAACATCTTTATAGGTGCCGGGTTGATTTAATTCGTGCGAACTTAAACCTGTTCCTGCTGCAGGCGAATAGGGTTGTACTGTGTAGCCTTTATACAATAATCCTTTATCGTAAAACGATTTCAAGATCCACCACAAGGTTTCGATATATTCGTTATGGTAGGTTACATAAGGACTTTGAAGGTCGACCCAATAGCCCATTTTTTCTGTAAGATCGTTCCACACATCGGTGTAACGCATTACTTCTTCTTTACAGGCTGAATTGTAGGCTTCGACAGAAATTTTCTTGCCAATATCGTCTTTGGTGATGCCTAATTTTTTTTCAACAGCAAGTTCGATAGGTAAACCATGCGTGTCCCATCCGCCTTTGCGTTTAACTTGATAGCCTTTAAGGGTTTTATAGCGGCAAAAAATATCTTTAATTGCACGTGCCATTACATGGTGAATACCAGGCATGCCATTTGCCGAAGGTGGGCCTTCATAAAAAGTAAAAGGCTTGGCTTTTGAACGGGTGCTGATACTTTTTTCAAAGATCATTTCCGTTTTCCAAAAATCGAGTATCTCTTTTCCTATTTTAGCTAATTCTAAAGTTTTAAATTCCCTATACATCAATCAAGTATCTTCAAAAATTAAGGATGCAAAGTTACGGTTTTAGAATGAATTATAGTAGTTTTGTTTGAATTTGTTTTGTAGATAACTGCCTCAAACTTATTGGATTAGTTTTTGTTATTACCAGTATAAAAACTTAAGCAACAAAGCCATGTTAAAGGTGTTGAAATTACAGAAGGCTGTATATGTCATTATTCTAGGGATTTTGACACTTGTAGTGGCTCAAATTATGAGTGAAAACAAAGCAAACGGAAGTAACTTTGTATTAGGTGTTTCAGGTGCTTTTTTGATTATTGGAGCATTGATGTTTCTTTATCCAATCTTGTTTGCTAAAAAAGTAGATACAGAAGAAGAGAGCGTAGAGTTGAAGCCGGTAGGGAAGGAGATAGATGGGGAATAACTAATTAAGCTTTTTCCACATTTCTTTTGTCATTTCGAACTTGATTTCATCGTCTCCATTCATCCCATTTTCTATCCACCCTGCTTTTCTATAAAACTTTTCGGCACGAGTATTTGAGGTAGTGCCTAACCAAACTTCTTCTTTGCCCTGATTAAAATACCAATTTAACATCTGGTTATGTAATTTTTGGCCGATGCCTTGTTTCTCGAAATCAGGATGTAAAAATAAAGCCCAAATGTTATTATCCTGCAAATCAGCAATGGCAAAACCAACAATCTTCTTATCAATTTCACATACCCAGCCCTTGCCTCTTTTAGTTAAAAAATCAATGCAGTCGCTATTGGTTACCACAGATGGGTCTGATAAAATGTTTTCTTTTACTGAATTTCTAACGACTTGTATTTGCGGTATATCTTGGATTGTGGCTTCTCTGAAAATCATGTTTTATAATTAATGATCAATTAAATCTTCATTTTTAGCAGCTACTTCTGCAGGAATAAGTTTTCTGGTTTTCTTTTTATCTAGCCAGAGCATTAAAACAGGCAATAAAGTTAGGTTAAATACAAGCGCTACAAGTAAAGTAATCGAAAGCAATAAGCCCAAAACTACAGTTCCACCAAAAGTAGACGCGGTAAAGATGCCAAATCCGAAGAATAAGATCAATGCAATGTGAGTCATACTAACTCCAGTTTCTGTAATGGTATCTGAAACTACTTTGCTAACCGAATAATTGGTTAGTGTTAATTCTTGTTGGTATCTTGTTAAAAAATAAATGGTTTGATCTGAAGCTAAGCCAAAAGCAATGGTAAAGATTAAAATTGTAGATGGCTTTAAAGGAATATTGAAAAAGCCCATTAATCCTGCTGTAATAATTAGGGGAACAATGTTTGGCAATAAGGAGATAAACATGATGCCTAAGCTTTTAAATTGCGCTAGCCTAAGTAAGGAAATTAAAATAATTGCTAAACCAATGCTTTCAAATAAATGTTCTAAAAGGTAATTAGTCCCTTTAGAGAAAATAATGCTGGAACCAGTTAATTCTACATTAAATCTTTTTGGGGATAAAATAGAATCAATTCTAGGTTTTAACTCCAATAATAACTGGTCTAGACGCTTTGATCCCACATCGGCCATCTGAAAACTTACCCTTGCCGTTTGTTTGTCTTTATCTACAAAATTGGTAAGCATATTGCCATTCCCTTTTCCAGAATTGGCTGCATATGCAAGAATAAAGTTCTTTTCAATGTCTGTTGGGAGTCTGTAGAATGCCGAATCGCCATTATAAAAGGCTTGAGAAGCATATTTTAATCCAGTATTTAGGGAGATAGAGCGAGAAAATTCTGGATAAGCCGCAACCATCTGCTCCATTTTGTCAATTTTGTTGAGCGTAGATATACTTAAAATACCATTCTTTTTTCGTGTATCCACGCTAATTTCGAGGGGCAATATGCCTTCAAAATTCTTTTCAAAAAACTTAAGATCGGTTAAAATTTTTGAACTTTTAGGTAAGTCATCCACTACATACCCATTGATATTGATTTTGTAAATTCCTATAAAGGAAATTACAGTTAATATAAATGTAATGCTATAGATTAACACACTTTTATGTTGTACCAACGTGTCGGTTTTTGTCAATAATCGATCTAAGAAATTAGGTTCATGCTGGGTATTTGCTTTTCCTTTAGGGATAGGTAAATAGCTAAAAATAATAGGTATTAAACATAGGCACATTAACCAGGTAAACATCACATTCAATGCTGCTACACTTCCAAATTGCATTAATAATTCACTGCCTGTAAAATACAAAACACCAAAACCAATTGCTGCGGTTACATTTGCGATAAGGGTGGTAATTGCGATGCGTTCGATAGTAATACTTAATGCTTTTTGTTGATCGCCATGTTTTTTAAGCTCATTATGATACTTATTTAAGAGTAATATGCTATTCGGAATGCCAATAATTACAATTAAGGGCGGAATAAGGCCTGTTAAAATAGTAATCTCATAGCCAAAAAGTACTAGGGTGCCAATGCTCCATACTACCCCCATAATTACCACTAGAATTGGGAAGAATACAGCATAAAAATTCTTAAAAAAGAGGAGTAAAATTAAAGCGGAAACCAAAATAGACAAGCCCAAGAAGAGAACAAACTCTTTTGAAACTAGAGCGCTTGTGGCGGTTCTGATGAAAGGTAGGCCTGATAAATGAACTTCAATGGTCGTGCTTTTCTCGAATGCCTTGGCTTTGGTTTCAATTTCCTTTAAAATAGGATTTCTAGCAACAGAATTTAATATTTTTGGGTCGAATGTAATCGCCATAAGTGTAGCATTACTCGATTTATTAAAAAGTAAACCATTGTAAAAAGGCATTCCTTGAATTTTATTTTTCAGTGAATCCATTTCTACTTCGCTTTGAACTGGCTTGGCAGGAAAAGGGATGACTACAAACTTTTGGTTAACAGTATCTTTTTGAAGTTCAAATAATTTCCCAATAGATAAAACTCCTTTAATTCCCTTTAACTTTTCGATTTCAGTTGCGAGTTGTGCCCATTTGGTATAATTTTCTTTCTTATAAATTGAAGCATTTTGGATTCCTAAAACCATTACGCTTCCGTCTTCTCCGAATTGCTTCTTGAAGCTATTGTATTTAATGAAAACAGAATCAGTTAGTGGCAAAATTTTGCTTCCTGCATACGAAAGTTTTAAGTTTCGGGCATGCCATCCCATAAAAATGGTTGTAATTAGAAAGAAAATAAGGATAGGGATTCGGTTTTGAAGTATAGCTCTAGAGAGTTTCGCCCACATATCAACTGCATTTAAAAAGGTAAAGAAAGTATAAAAACTGTTGAATACAAAATCTATACCATCATTTAATGCTAAATTAACCACCTGTCGCAAATTTGACTTAAATTGGTGGCGGCTTTTATTCCCAACTTTATTTAAATGCTACATAAAACGAGAGGAATTGTTTTAAAAACGACACTATATAGCGAGAGTAGTGTTGTGGTGAAAATTTTCACTGAAAAATTCGGTATTCAATCTTATCTAATTAATGGAGTTAAAAAGCCAAAAGCTAAAATTCCAATGAATATTTTGCAGCCTTTACATCTGCTAGATATGGTGGTTTACCATAAAATAACTACGCAAATTCAACGTGTTTCGGAAGCTAGGCCATCCCCTCTATTTAGAACCATTCCCTATCATGTGATTAAAAATGTGGTAGTTCAGTTTTTGAATGAGGTGCTGTATAAGAGTGTTCATCAGCAAAACACAGACGAAGCCTTATTCGATTTTATTTATAGTGCAATAAGTTGGTATGATGAAACAAATGAACCGAATGTTAATTTTCACTTGGCATTTTTGTTGAAATTGTCAAGGTTTTTGGGATTTGCTCCCCATTTTCAATCTCGTTCTGATCAAGTATATTTCGATTTACAAGAAGGAGAATTTACTTCTTTGCCTCCCATTCACCCTTATTATATAGATAAAATTGATGCAGATGAATTAAATAAATTGTTTTACTGTACGTTTGAAAAATTAAATGAGATTGAAATTAACAATGCAAAAAGAAGATTTTTATTAGATAAAATATTGGTTTACTATACGTTACATACTGCTTCTTTTGGGCAAATTAAGTCGCATCAAATCTTGGAAGAGGTACTTTCCTAAAAAAAGTAAAATTATTTTTGCAAAACAAATAGAAGACACTATATTTGCAATCCCAAAACGAAGGAACATTTAACCATCATTAGGGAATGACGATTGGATAATCATCAACAAAACATCAGGGAAATTAGCTCAGCTGGTTCAGAGCATTCCGACGTTACAGTCGGAAGGGTCGGATGGAAGAGTTAACGAACTAAAAAACACCAGGGAAATTAGCTCAGCTGGTTCAGAGCATTCCGACGTTACAGTCGGAAGGGTCGGATGGAAGAGTTAACGAACTAAAAAACACCAGGGAAATTAGCTCAGCTGGTTCAGAGCATTCCGACGTTACAGTCGGAAGGGTCGGATGGAAGAGTTAACGAACTAAAAAACACCAGGGAAATTAGCTCAGCTGGTTCAGAGCACCTCGTTTACACCGAGGGGGTCGGGGGTTCGAACCCCTCATTTCCCACCAAAAGCCTTTCATTGCAAAATGAGAGGCTTTTTTTGTTGAAACTAGGTTTGCTTTATATTGCGATTGTGTTAACGCGGCCCCTACTAAAAAAATCCGAACTCAAGTTTGTATGAATTGCTTTTTTTTGTATATTAGACAAATGTTAAGCTTCTTATTTAAAAGAAGTTATTGAACAATTTTTCGCTACAGATCCAACTCAACTCCAAGGCAGGTCCAACCTAAGTCCAACTCAAGTCCAATGTAACTGTATTCGTATTCCGTCAAACTAGGCCCATTGTCTTATTTGTCCTATACTGAAAGACTTTTTTATGCTCAATAAATTATTTATATTGAAGCATGTTCCATGTTTATATTCTATTTTCAATCAAAAGAAACCGCTATTATGTTGGATTTACCAATGATTTAGAAAGGAGAGTTAAAACACACAATACAAACCATAAAGGATTTACCGGACATACCGGCGACTGGAAGCTAGTATATCAAGAAGTTTTCAACAAAAAGGAAGATGCTGCTTTTAAAGAAAAGCTGATTAAAAATTGGAAAAGCAGAAAATTGATTGAAAAATTAATTTTAACCTAATTCTCTCAAATTTTACCCGATTTCACTCCAATGCATTTTTTTTTCTATTTTTAGAGCATGAATAATAAAGTAAAGCTAACGGCAATTTTTTTAGTGCTGTCTGCTCTCAATATCTCGGCACAAGATAAATTTAATAATTATACTCAAAAAATAGAAGGTACAGCACTTTCTTATGATATGCAACCCATAACCGGTGGGAGCTTTTTAATGGGCAGTAAAACTGGTAATCCCGATGAGCAACCCGTTCATAAAGTGAAATTAGATCCTTTTTGGATGAGTAAGATGGAAATAACTTGGGATGTATTTGAATTGTTTTTGTATAAAGATTATGAAGTATCGCAAAGTACAAAACCAGTTTCACCAGCTGTAGATGCAGTAACTCGACCAACAAAACCTTACCTCGATATGACCTTTGGGATGGGGAAAGAGAATTATCCAGCACTGGCGATGACGCAATACAATGCCATTCAGTTTTGCAAATGGTTATACGTTCGTACTGGCGTTTTTTATCGACTGCCAACCGAAGCAGAATGGGAATATGCATGTAGAGCAGGTGCCGCAAGCGATTTTCATTTTGGAAACGATAAAAAGGCATTGGCTGAATACGCTTGGTATAATAAGAATAGTGATAAGAAAACGCATCCAGTTGGCCAAAAGAAACCAAATGCTTGGGGATTATATGATATGCATGGGAATGTTGCCGAGTGGACTTACGATCAATACCTTCCAAATTTTTATGCAGCCAGTGGCACAACAGAAATAAAAAACCCTGTTGCCATTCCCGATAAATTGTATCCATTAGTGGTACGGGGAGGCGCATATGATGATGACGCGAAAGACCTTCGTGCATCTGCTCGAGAAGTGTCAGACCCTGCTTGGAAACAGATCGACCCACAAATACCAAAAAGTAATTGGTGGTTTCCCGAAGCACCTTTTATTGGAATAAGGCTAGTGCGACCACTAAATACACCGAAAAAAGAAGAGATTGAAGCCTATTACAATAAAGCACCAATTAAAGATTACTAATCAACTGAAACCAAAATAAAATTAATTATGAGTAGTATTAATGAAACGCTAAATGAGCGTAGAGAATTTATAAAAGCCTCGGCATTGGTTGCTGGGGGTGTAATGATGAGTGGAACTGCTTGGGCTGGTGTTAATTCATCTGTCGATGATACCATTAAAATAGCCTTGATTGGTTGTGGAGATAGAGGAACCGGGGCTGCTTTTCAGGCTTTAAGCACAAAGTTTAACTTAAAACTTGTGGCAATGGCCGATGCCTTCCAAGATCGATTGGATAATAGCTATAAGCTTTTAGTAGATAAGTTTAAGGAAAAGGTTGATGTGCCTAAAGAGCGTCAATTTGTGGGCTTTGATGGCTATAAGCAAGCTATCGCATTGGCAGATGTAGTACTATTAGTAACTCCCCCAGGGTTCAGACCTATGCATTTTGAAGAGGCTGTAAATCAAGGTAAACATGTTTTTATGGAAAAACCTGTTGCAGTTGATTCTCCTGGAATTCGTAAGGTGTTAGCCGCAGCAGAAATTGCAAAACAAAAGAAATTGAACGTTGTAGTTGGTTTACAACGTAGGTATCAGACCAATTATAGAGAAGTTTTAAAAAGAATTGAAGACGGTGCAGTTGGAGATATTGTATCAGGACAAGTGTATTGGAATAGCGGAGGTGTTTGGGTAAAACCGCGTACAGCAAATCAAACCGAGATGAACTACCAAATGCGTAACTGGTATTATTTTAACTGGTTATGTGGAGATCATATTGTAGAGCAACATGTACACAATATCGATATTGCCAATTGGGTGAAAAATGCATACCCAGTTTCGGTGCAGGGAACAGGAAGCCAGGCTTGGCGTACCGGTAAAGATTATGGCGAAATTTATGATAACCATGCTGTAGAATTGAAATATGCCGATGGTTCGGTTATTTATAGTCAATGCCGCCATTTTGAGGGTACTTCTAACAGGGTAGACGAAAGTTTCCAAGGTACAAAAGGAAAAGTTTATCTTTCTGCAAATAACAGTGGCAAATTATGGGATCATAAAGGAAATGAGATTTATAACCATAATACTAAAGGCAATGCCAATCCATACCAAACAGAACATGATGAGCTTTTTGAAGCCATTTCTAAGCGTGAATATAAATTTTGGGATGCCGAGCGTGGGGCGAAAAGCTGCTTTACGTCGATAATTGGTCGTTATGCAACCTACTCGGGTCAGATTATTAAATGGGACGATGCCCTTAAGGCTGAGAATAGTTTAATGCCTGATGTGCTAAGTTGGGATGCAAAACCGAAAGTATTACCAGATGCAAATGGTCTTTACCCAGTGGCAAAACCGGGTAAGATAAAAGTAATCTAGGCTAGGGTTAATACGATGATTAGGATGAGTATGATCAATAGTTTTATCGTCCTAGTTTCTTTGCTTTTTGTTGTGCCTCAGAAGGATAACCAATTGCAGGAATTTAAAATTAACGGATATGCACAAGGCACAACGTATTCGATTACGTATTACGCTAAAAATGAGTTGGTAAAAAAAAATAATATCGATAGCATTTTAAACGTAATTGATCAATCGATGTCATTGTACAGACCAAATTCGACAATTAATAAATTTAATGAATCTACAAGCGGAATGCTTGTAGATTTTCATTTTATGACGGTTTTTAAACGTGCGAATGCTATTTTTAAAGACACAAACGGTGATTTTGATGTAACCGTTGCCCCATTGGTTCAGTTATGGGGTTTTGGGCCAAAAAAAATAGAAAATTATCCAGATGATCAAGCCTTAAAAAATGCGTTGAAATGTGTGGGGATGGAGAAAATAAGTAGGCATCAACGCTTCCTGCAAAAGAAAAATCCATGTACTACTATCGATTTTAATGGAATTGCACAAGGCTATACGGTTGATGTAATAGCTGGGTATTTTCTTTCAAAGAAAATTCATCAGTATATGGTAGAGGTCGGCGGAGAGTTACGTGTAAATGGAACCAAACCAGATGGACAATTATTTAAAGTGGGTATTGAAGGCCCAATAAATAAAGAATTATCAGATCAGCGCATTAAACATGTCCTTCAATTTAAAAAAGGAGCAATCACTACCTCCGGGAACTATCAAAAATATCGGATGAACGGAAATCAGCGAATTTCTCATCTTATAAGCCCCAAAACAGGGTATCCTCTAAAAAATGAAATGATTAGCGTAACTGTTTTTGCCAAAGATGCAATTACAGCCGATGGCTATGATAATGCGTTAATGGCCATGAATGTTAACGAAGCCTTAGCTTTTGTAGCTCGACGAAAAAATATCGAGGCATATATCATATATGTTAAGCAAAACGGTGAACTGGCAGATACACTGAGTAATGGGTTTAAAAAATTAATTATAAATTAAGGCGATGAAGATAAAATGTTTGATCTTATTGGTTCTTATCACTACCTCATTTAAGTCGATAAATGCTCCAACGTGGCAAGTCGAGACGAAGAATAAATCGTTAAAAATTCTTTTGATTAGCGACTTAAATGCATCTTATGGTTCACTAACCTATAGCGGAGATGTTTCTGCGGTAATAGGTGAAATTGGGAAAATTAAACCTGATCTTATTCTTTGTGGAGGTGATATGGTAGCTGGTCAAAAAGCATCGTTAACTGAGCAAAATATAAAGGAGATGTGGCAGAGCTTTAAAACAATAGTTTTTGACCCGATTAATAAGGCTAAAATTCCATTTGGGTTTACGGTAGGCAATCACGATGCTTCACCAAGCTTTTTAAAGGATAGAGCAATTGCCGAACAATTTTGGAAAGGTGAACAACAAGCTACTCATTTAACATTTGTGGATGCTGAGCACTATCCTTTTTATTTTAGCTATCTCAAAAATAATGTGTTTTTTATAAGTTGGGACGCTTCTGGAGCCAAAATCAAACCTGAACTTTACCAATGGATGAAAGAGCAAACCAATCTTCCAGTCGCTAAAAATGCTAGAATGCGGATTTTGTTAGGTCACTTGCCTTTATATGCAATAGTAGCAGCAAAGAACAAACCAGGAGAAGTAAATTCGGAGCCAGATAGCGCCCTAGCATTTTTTAAAACGCATCAAATAGATATGTACATTAGTGGGCATCAGCATGCCTATTATCCTGCCTCAAAAAATGGTGTACAGCTCCTTAATTCGGGTTGTATTGGTGATGGTCCTCGCCCCATTTTAGGACATACGGAGTTGGCAAAAAAAGCATATACTATACTTGAAATACCAGTTAAGAAGCCGCTCAACTTTAAACAAAAGTCATTTATCCCTATAACTAATGATGAAATTGACCTAAAAAGCTTGCCTGATTCAGTAATTGGGTTTAATGGAATTATTCATCGAACAGATTTGAAAAGATAAGAATTGTATCGGATATTTTGATATTTTTGACTAATGGAATTTTACATCGAAAATGAGCATCTCAGAGCTTCGTTTGCCTCAAAAGGTGCTGAACTTCAGTATATTACCGGAGTAGACAGTGGTACTGAATATCTATGGAGCGGAGATGTTAAACATTGGCCTAAATTTAGCCCGATTTTATTTCCAATTATCGGGGCTTTAAAAGAAAATAGCTATCAGTTTGAAGGAGAAACGTATGTTCTTCCCAGACATGGCTTTGCCAGAGATATGGATTTTGAAGTAGATAAAGTATCAGAGCAAGAAATTTTATTTACACTTACTTCAACCTCTGAGACTTTAAAAATTTATCCATTTGATTTTAAATTAGGACTTAGGTATAAAATTATTGGAGCTAGTATATGTTGTACTTACGAGGTTAGTAATCTGGCAAGCAAAGAACTCTTGTTTTCAATCGGAGGGCATCCAGCTTTTGCTGCACCATTAAATAAGCAAGGTAGTTACGAGGATTATTTTTTGCAATTTAATGCTGATGATGAATTAACTTATCACGAAATAGAGGATAATTTGATCTCGAATGAGACCGTCACCATTAACTTGAAAGATAAAAAACTCTTCTTAAAACACGATCTTTTTTATAAGGATGCTTTAGTGTTTAAAAAGTTAAAAAGCACAAGCATCTCTTTAATGAACACAAAAAATTACAACGGAATTAATTTCAAGTTTGAAGATTTTCCATATTTCGGAATTTGGGCGGCTAAAGATGCAAATTTTGTATGTTTAGAGCCTTGGTGTGGCATTGCCGATTCAGTAGACCACAATCAACAACTAAAGGACAAAGAAGGAATTATTACGCTAGCGGCTATGGCAGAATGGAAAAGGAGTTGGCAGATTACCTGTTTCTGAGAAGAAATGGCTTAAGAAAATAAGAAGAATGGACTCAAGAAGAGATTTTATAAAAAAAGCTAGTTTGCTGTCTGGAGCCTTTGCGCTACCAAATGTAATCCCAATGTCGATCCAAAAGGCAATGGCCATTAATGCCGATCCTGGAACTACCTTTTACGATGCCGAGCATATTGTTTTTCTGATGCAAGAAAACCGTTCTTTCGATCATATGTTTGGCACAATGCGCGGTGTACGTGGTTTTAATAATCCACGAGCTAAAACATTGCCAAACCAAAACAAAGTTTTTTTGCAAAATGATGAAAAAGGGAATACTTATGCACCATTTCATGTAGATATTAATAAAACAAAGATTACTTGGCAAGGAGGTTTGCCGCATTCGTGGTCGGATCAAGTGGCCGCCAGAAATAAAGGAAAATACGATAAATGGGTGCCTGTAAAGTCATTAATGAGTTTGGGCTACTACAAGAGAGAAGATATTCCATTTTATTATGCAATGGCTGATGCATTTACCGTTTGTGATCATAATTTTTGTTCATCCTTAACAGGCACTACACCAAACCGCTTGTTTTTTTGGACTGGAACTGTTCGTCCCGAGCAAAGTGGAAATTCAGTGCCAGTGGTTAATAATTCGCAAGCCGAATCGCACGATAATGTATTTGTAGATTGGCAAACTTTTCCAGAGATTCTAGAAGATAATGGGGTTTCTTGGAAAGTGTATCAGAATGAATTATGGACATCGAATTTACCAGAAGGAGAAATAGATGATTGGTTAGGGAATTATGGAGATAACCCTTTAGAGTATGTAAAAAGGCATCAGGTTAAACTTTCTGCTTATTTTCGAAAAAATGGCGATCAAACTAGTAGACCTCCGATAAGTGCAGAAGAAGTTTTAAAAAAGTACAATCAGCTTTCGCAGCGCGAGAAAAATTTAATTGATAAAGCATTTTCGAGCAATATTCATAACCCTGATTATTTAAAACTTGCACCGTTTACCTATACGAACGATGAAGGGAAACAAGAAACAATATCCATCCCAAAGGAAGATATTTTTGAAAGTTTTAGAAAAGATGTGGATAGTGGAAAACTGCCAACTGTATCGTGGTTAGTAGCGCCACAACGGTTCTCTGATCATACCAGTTCGCCTTTATATGGTACATGGTATGTTTCGGAAGCAATAGATATTTTAACCAAAAACCCTGAAGTGTGGAAGAAAACAATTTTTATCCTTACTTATGATGAGAATGATGGTTACTTCGATCATTTACCTCCATTTGTAGCGCCAAAGCCTGATGATTTATCTACCGGAAAAGTTAGCGAAGGATTAGCGACTTGGGTAGATTACGAATTTAAGAAAGGTAGCCCTATTGGTTTAGGATATCGCGTACCAATGTTAATTGCATCACCATGGAGCAAAGGTGGATATGTAAATTCTCAAGTGTTTGATCATACCTCGTCGCTACTATTTTTGGAGAAATTTTTAACCAAAAAGACAGGAAAACAAATTAAAAGTGATGTAATTAGTGCTTGGAGACGAGCAATTTGTGGCGATTTAACCTCGGCTTTTAGACCTTATAATGGCGAAAATTTGAGTGTTCCTGATAGATTAAAAAAAGATAGTGTAATTAAGGGTATCCAGAATGCTAAAACTAAACCTGCACAGGTTACGCCAAAGCCTTTATCGGCCGAAGAAATTGCTAAAATAAATAAGTTTTTACCTTTTGATGCCAATGCATCTTCTTTCGCACCTTTGCAAGAAAAGGGAACAAGATTAGCATGTGCTTTACCTTATCATTTTACAGTAGAACGTATACAAAGTACAGATAAAAATACATTGAAACTGAGCTTTGCCGCTGGTGGAGCTGGTTCTCCATTTAATGTGTATACCAAATCTTCTTATCGAGAAGAGGGCGGTAAAACATGGGCTTACGCGGTAAAAACAGGAGATACCATTGAAGGAGAATGGAATATTTCTGATTTTAAAGACGAAATGTATACATTATGTGTTGATGGGCCTAATGGTTTTTTTAGAGCATTTAAGGGGAGTAAGAGTGGTGCAAATTTAACTTTAGCCTGTGCTTACGAACAGAGTGGAATACTTAAGAAATTAACTGGAAATCTTCAGTTAATTATTGATAACCAAGAGGATAAAACGATTGAAGTTCAAATTTTTGGCGACCCATATCTGGCGAATAATAAGCTAATCAAGCTATCGCCTAAGAGCAGAAAAATTGTTTCATTAAACTTACAGAAAAGTAAAGGCTGGTACGATTTTAAAGTTTCGATTAAGGGAGATACTGCTTTTGAGCAACACTATGCGGGCCATGTTGAAACAGGTGAGGATTCGATTAGTGATCCGTTAATGGGGGGAATGCTTTAATTTTTTACCACCTAAGACACCCGAGAGAACCAAAGACTAAGGTGTGCTAAGGTGTCTTGGGTGGTGAGAGCTTGGCGAAATACTGATTTTTCTTATTTTTACACTATGCAACCTAATCTACGCCCAATTCAAAAATCTGACGATTCGCCGTTAGCCAAACTCATTAAAACAGTATTAACCGAGTTTAAAGCAAATAAACCGGGTACGGCCTATTTTGATGAAAGCACGAATCATTTATCTGCTGTTTTCGATAATCCAAAAGCAGCCTATTGGGTAGTTGAAGAAAATGGACAAATTATTGGTGGAGGTGGAATTTTTCCAACCGCAGGTTTGCCTGATGAAACCTGCGAACTGGTAAAACTTTATTTGTATCCCGAAGCTCGGGGGAAAGGACTAGGCAAAGCGATAATGGATAAGTGCTTTGAAAAGGCGTTGGAGCTAGGGTATAAAAATATTTATCTCGAATCGATGCCCGAACTAAACCAAGCTGTAAGCATGTACGAAAAAATGGGCTTTGTTCGTCAATGTTCAGCTTTAGGGAATTCAGGTCATTTTGGCTGCGATATTTGGATGGTAAAGAAGTTACTCCAATAATAAATCTTCGTCCTCTTCTCCTAAACTCAGTTGAATATTATCGTTTCCTGAAATTCCTTCAATAGATCCACGGATGTGAGCTGCATTTAATAACACCTTTTCGAGTTGTTTTTCTCTGCTTTTCCATAAACGTTCCATCGCATCACGCTCTCGCTGGATAGATAGTTTCATGCTCATAAACCCTTCACGAATGGCTTTCCATTGTTCTGAAAACTCATTTCCATTGAGGTAATCGTACAACATATGCATTTTATCGCCCTTGTTCTCTTGTGATTTAGCTGCACCAAATAATTTGACAATGCCATCTCTTAAGATATACGAAACTGCTTTAACCTCGTCGAAAGAACAAATCCATACCCCATCTCGTTCACCAAAGCAATCCATCCCTTTCGGATACGCTTGCGTAACAATTACAGCCACATCTACACCAATACCACGCATGTCTTTTTTTAATTTCTCGATCCATTCCATCGAAAAATCTTTAGTACGTTTGCTCTCATAGATGATTTTGCCACATTCTTGGCCAAATTGATTTCGAACAATATGCACACAATCGGCACCACGTACACCCTTCCCAACCTCTTCAATTAAATCGAATGGAAAAGTATTGCGTAAAAGTTCTTCCAAAATTAATTCCTGAACTTCGCCTTGCAATTGCATCGAACCTTGCTCGGCTTTACGTTTCATTTCTTCGGCAAGTTTTTTCTGATCGTCTAATTGTTTTTCTAATTCTTTAACTCGCAGTTGATGTTCAGTTTCTTTTAAGCTATTCTTCTCTAACTCTTGTTTGCGTACTTGTTGAACTAGCTCTTCTCTTTGCTCTTGTAATTTACGTTGGATACTTAATTCGAGTTCGGCCTCACGAGTTTTTATTTCTTGCTCTTTCTTTAAAAAATCGATTTCTTTACTTCGGGCTAACTTAAGTTTTTCTTCATTTTCTTTGTTCGCATCATCGAGCATTTTCAGCTTGTTCTCGAAATCGGCGCTAATGGTTTTGCGTAAATTTTCGGCCATTGAAGCTTGAAGAGTAGCTTTTTCTTGAACCAGCTTTTGCTCAAAAGCTAATTCTTGTTGTTTTTTTTGCTGTTCAAACTCGGCGGTCTTTTTCTGAAATTCCTCTTCCTTTTGCTTGGTAAAAGAAACCATCTTCTCTCTCAAGTCTTGTTTATATTCTTCGGCCATTACTTCTTCTATTGGAAAAGTATGGTTGCAATTAGGACATTTTATTTCTGTAGACATACGCTGCGAGTGGTTTGCTTTGAATTTTTAGGCGAACTCAAAAATACAGAAATGCTTCCTTAAAGCTTTATTAATTTTTTAAGTTCCTTCTTTTTTATTTTCAATATTGTTCCATGCCTTAATCCTTTGGGTAACGATATCTTATCCGAAATATCGACCCAGTTTTGTAGATCTGTTGATGTTATTGCTCCATATTTATGCTCAGTATATTTATCAAAATAAACTATCCAGTTATTCTTGTTTTGTAATACTGTTGGCCCCTCTGCCCAATAGTTCCCAGTTATTGGTAAACTCGCCTTGGTATAAGGACCAATTAATTTATCGCTATAAGCAATTTTAATATTTTTTTGAACCGGAGTTCTAGTTTCATCTTTTAAAAACATCACAAATCTCTTCTCGCTTTTTAGTATGGTGGCATCAATTACATTAAAACCTGGATCATATAATAGTTTAGTTTCCGAAAACTCTTTAAAATCTTTTGTGGTTACATAATATATGCGATGGTTATAACTCGCTTCAGCTGTTGAAGCAGTTTCTGGAAATTTATTGATAATGGTGGTAGACCAATAAATTAGGTAGGTTTTAGTATCGTTGTCGTACGTAATTTCAGGTGCCCATGTATTTCTTGCTCCTTCTTCTTTGGCCATAACCGGTATAAATTGTTGTGTGCTCCAATTAATTAAATCTTTAGAACTCGCATAACCAATGCCTTTGTCGGTCCAACTTACAGTCCAAACCATGTGAAACAAGCCATCGGCCCCTCTAATTATGCAAGGGTCTCTCATTAATTTATCTTTGCCAACCATTGGCTTTAAAAAGGATTGATCATTTTTAAGTGAGTTCCAGGTATACGAATCTTTGCTATAGGCTAAGTGTAAACCATCTTCGCCATTATTTTTAAAATATGAAAAAAGATAAAACTGCTTATTAGATTGTGAATAGGCAGTTGAAGACAATAAAACAGTTAAAATAATAGTTAAAATTTTTATCATACAAGTAGATAGATTTTTTAATAAAAGTAGTCATTTTGTTATTATTTAATGCCCAATTAGCTATTTTTGAGGTCATGTTCCGACAAATTTTTAATGCCTACAAAACCTCTTTTACAGGCCTGAGTAGAGAGACTTGGCTACTTAGTATCGTTATTTTAATTAATCGTTGTGGTTATATGGCTGTACCCTTTATGGGGTTATATATTACCCAATCTTTGCATCGCCCTATGTCTGATGCAGGCTTGGTTATTTCATTATTTGGTATTGGTGCATTTTTAGGTTCTGCCGCAGGAGGAAAATTAACCGATACTTTTGGCTTTAGACCGATACAGATTTTATCGTCCATAATTGGCGGAGGCTTGTTTTTGGTTTTTTCTCAGGTAAGTAATTTTACTACGCTTTGTATACTATCATTTTTGATTAGCTTTTTTCATGATGCCTTTCGTCCGGCAAACTTTGCGGCTATAGCTGCTTACGCCAAACCTGGTCAAGAAACACGTGCATATTCTTTAAATCGATTGGCAACAAACATTGGTTTTTCATTTGGCATAACGATTGGTGGATTAATTGCATCCTTTAATTATAAATTATTATTTATTGTTGACGGAGTGGTAGGCATTTTAGTTGGTTTGGCTATATTCTTATTACTGCCTAAAGTTAAAGGGTATAGAAAGGCAATTAAAGAGAAATTAGCAGGGATAATTGTTCCTAAACCTTGGAAAGATGTTTTGTTTATAAAATTCTTAGTACTAACTACCATTTTTACAACCTGTTTCTTCTTAATGTTCAGGGTTGTGCCTGTATTTTTTAAAGAAGAATGGCACATTAATGAAGCAACAATAGGACTTATATTGGGGGCGAATGGTTTCATTATTGCATTGCTCGAGATGATAATGATTAGCAAATTGGAAAACAAAAGATCACCGGTTTTTTATATTGTTTTAGGAGTTTTGATTGTAGGGTTTTCATTCGCAGTACTACTGATTCCGAAGGCTTGGCCAGTGATTGTAGGATTGGTTAGTGTAATTTGTTTCACCTTTGGCGAAATGTTTTCAATCCCTTTCATCAATGCATTTGTAATTAAGCGCAGCAATGAATTTAATAGGGGGCAGTATGCAGCAGGTTATATGATGTGCTGGTCTATCGCTCAGATGGTTGCCCCACTGGCTGGGTTTTATATAGCTGAAAAATTTAATTATAACACGCTTTTCATAGGCATAACTGTGATGCTTTTTATTTGTGCCTATGGTTACAGTGCATTAAGTTTTAAAGAAGAAAACAAACAATTTCATTCTTAATTTGTTTATTAAGATATGAAGAAACGGATACACATTTTAGAAGATGATAAAGATATTGGCTATATCATCGAATTTTTATTGAAAGACGAAGGTTATGATTTACAACTGTCTTCCACCTTTAAAGAAATGAAAACAAAATTAAGGGATTCTATTCCCGATCTTTTCATTTTGGATGTAATGTTGCCTGATGGAAATGGGATTGAAATTTGTCACGATTTAAAAAATGACATGTTTACCAAGCATATTCCAGTGATTGTAATGTCGGCCAATATAAGAAGCAAACAAATGAGTGAAATGGCTGCGCCTGATGATTATATTAGCAAACCTTTTGACTTAGATGATATCGAAAATCGGATAAAAAAGCTTTTAGCATAATAGCCTATTTTTAACGCAAAGAAGAATAAAGATTTTTCGCAAAGTACGCAAATAGCTTAGCGTTAACTTAAAATTCTTTGCGGTTAAATTGCGCGTTTAGAACTCAAAAGAAATTATTAATTTAGCCTCTTATCTAAAAATATGCAGGCCGAAGAAAGTATTTATTACGCAAACCAAAATTTCGAAAAATCATTCCCCGTTAAAGGCACAAAAGATACCCAATTTGAAGATTGCAGTTTTAAAAATTGCGATTTGACGGAGGTTAACTTTTCAGGCTGCGACTTTTCCAATACCACTTTTGAAGAGTGTAATTTAAGCATGCTAAAGTTTGGTTACATTGGCTTGGATAAAGTTCATTTTAAAGGCTGCAAAATGGTTGGGTCAGATTTTTCAAATGTAAAAGACTTTTTATTCAACGCCCGTTTTACAGATTGCATTTTAGATTATGCAGCTTTTATGAAAAAGAAAAACCGTAAAGGCCGCTTTGATAAGTGTAGCCTAAAAGGTGCTGATTTTTCTGAAGCCGACTTATCCGATACTATTTTTGATCGCTGTGATTTAAGCGCTGCTGTATTTATGAATACAACATTGAACGGGACAAACTTTACAACCGCATTTAATTTCATAATTGATCCAGAGCGAAACTCACTTAAAAAGGCTAAATTTTCTACGGATGGATTAGCAGGTTTATTAGCGAAATATGGTATCATTGTTGCTAGTAACTAGTTTCTTATTTGTACTCATATCATTCTGCATGAACATCATCTCTTCTTTAAAAAAAATAATCGCACTTTCATTTATTAGTGCATTTCCACTTTTTACGATTGCGCAAAAAGCAAATTGGCAAAATTTAGATTATAAAACAGATTCTACATTTGGTATCAGCACAGAAAAGGCCTATAAGGAACTTTTAAAAGGGAAGAAATCGACCCCAGTAATCGTTGCTGTACTCGATGGAGGAGTGGATATAAACCATGAGGATTTAAAAAGATTGATCTGGGTAAACAAAAAAGAAGTCGCAGGAAATGATATCGACGACGATAAGAATGGGTATATAGACGACCGTAATGGATGGAATTTTTTAGGCGGTAAAACAGGTTCTATTGAACACGAAACCTTAGAATTAACTCGCTTAGTGCGTAGAGATCAAGCTCGTTTTGCTGGACTCACTGCCGGAACCGTTCAAGAAAAAGATAAGGTTGCTTTTGAAGCATTTGTTCAGAATAGAACAAAACTCGAGCAAGAATTAATTACAGCAAGAAGTAGCTTTGCAGGGGTTTCGGGCTTTAAAGGGGCATTAGATCCTGTTATAAAAAAAATTGGAAAAGAAAACCCAACGCTTAAAGACATTGAAGACTTTAAGCCCCAAGGAGAAAGAGAGGGCGCTGTAAAAGAAGCTTTATTAGGCATTCTAAATGAAATGGATTTTAAATCTTTTTATGAGGATCAAATTTTAGAGGCTGTAAAATATTATGGTAATCAAATTAACTACAATTATAATGTAGATTATGACCCTCGAAGCGTAGTTGGCGATGACCCGAATAACAGTAAGGAACGTTTTTATGGAAATAATGATGTTAAAGGGCCAGATGCCTTACATGGCTCACATGTAGCAGGTATAATAGGTGCCGATCGTAGCAATACTTTAGGAATTAAAGGTGTTGCTGATAATGTATTAATTATGGGTGTTCGCAATACGCCAAATGGAGATGAACGTGATAAAGATGTGGCAAATGCCATTCGATATGCTACAGATAATGGTGCAAAGGTAATTAATATGAGTTTCGGGAAATCATATTCGTGGGATAAGGCCATTGTAGATGAAGCGGTTAAATATGCGGTAAGTAAAGATGTACTACTGGTTCAAGGCATTGGCAATGACAACAAGGATATGGATGTAGAAAATAATTTTCCTAATAGAAAATATTTAGATGGAGAAGTGGCCAGTTCTTACATTACGGTTGGTGCATCTGGTTTTGTGGATGATGAAACTTTGAAGGCAGACTTCTCTAATTTTGGAAAGACAACAGTTGATGTTTTTGCGCCAGGAGTGAAGATTAATTCGACAATAACAGATAGTAAGTATAAGGAAGAAGATGGGACAAGTATGGCAGCACCAGTTGTTGCAGGTTTAGCGGCTTTAATTCGATCTTATTATCCTCAGCTAAAAGCAATACAGGTAAAGGATATTATATTGAAATCGGTGGTAAAAGTTAACCACAACATCACTTATTTAAAAGATACATTGCCAGTTAGTGTACCCTTCTCAGACATCTGTATAACAGGGGGAATTGTGAATGCTTACAATGCTTTAAAGCTAGCAGCTACTTATAAATAATATAAAAATACCTAATTTTAATCATTAATTAAAATTAGGTATTTTTATGCCCTATGAAGTTTAAAGTTGCTTGCTGTACCCTTTTTCTTATTCTAAGTAATTTAACCAACGGCTTTTCTAATGAGGTTTCTCCCCTAGCTAAAAATGGACTTTTAGACTTACGGAAGCAATCTCTCAATCAATCTACCGCGCTTACTGGTGAATGGGAGTTTTATTGGCAAAAATTAATTATTCCTTCCGATTCAGCAAAAGGCACCATCGTTCCTTTTCCAGTGAAGTGGAACGATTTGTCTATTAATGGGAAACATTTGCCTGCATTTGGGTATGCAACCTATAAGCTCATTGTATTGTTGCCAAAAACCAACGAGAGTTTGCGTATTGCAATGCCTGATGTATACTGTGCCTATAGTTTGTTCTTAAATGGAAAATTAGTTGCAACAAATGGTAAAGTTGCCAATAATGCGAACGATTTTGAACCGCATTGGGAATATAAAGCTTTCGATATTCCATTAGGCTTGGATACAGCAAATTTGGTATTGCAGATTGCAAATTTTGTACATAGTAAAGGCGGGATAAAAGAGCCGATCATTATTGGAAAATCAACTAATGTAACACTTGAACGAAGTAGGGCCGAGGCGATAGATTTGTTGTTAACAGGTTGTTTATTTATGGGTGGATTATTCTTTTTAGGATTGTATCTGCTCGGAAATAGAGATAAAGCAATCTTGCTTTTCTCGCTGTATTCTATTGTGTATTGTTATCGAATTATGGGTGTTGGCAATTATGTACTTCATACCATATTACCCAATGCTAGTTGGCAACTCATGATTCATTTAGAATACATTACTTTGTTTTCGTCTATTGGATTATTCGGCCTTTATACCCGATACTTATACCCTGATGATGTAAATAAATTACTCGTTAATATTGTTTCGTGTATCTGTTTATTATTTAGTTTAGCTACACTCGCACTACCCCCATTTTATTTTAGTCAGTTAATTGACCCATTCTTAGTGGTTACGGTTTTTTGCATTGCATATACGCTATATATTTATGGTTTGGCCTTTAGCAGAAAAAGGCCTGGTTCTAAGTATGCGTTAATGAGTTCTATTGCATTGATGTTTATGTTTGGACTAACACTGCTGAATTATTGGGGAATTGTTCCAGAACTACAGCTCTTCAGCTTTTGTGGGTATGTAACTTTTTTCTTTTTACAATCGTTGATCTTATCGCACCGAGTTTCGTTTCAATTAACAAAAGCGAAAATGCAGGCAGAACAAGGGCTTTTAGCTAAAAGCGAGTTCTTAAGTACAATGAGTCATGAGATTAGAACACCGCTTAATTCGGTAATCGGTATGAGCCACTTGTTATTAAAAAATAACCCCCGAAAAGATCAGGCTGAGCATTTAGACATTATGTTATTTTCGGCGAATAATCTGTTAGGCATTGTGAATGATATTTTAGATTACAATAAAATTGAGGCAGGTAAGATAGAACTTGATTATACAGAAATTGATGTGGTTAGCATTGCACGAAATATTGTTGCAGGTTTACAAAATAATGCCCAAGAAAAAGGAGTTGAACTAAGAATGAGCATTGATCCCACTTTAAAAAACAGGGTGATCGGCGATCCAACTCGAATATTTCAGGTGTTAACCAATTTGGTGCATAATGCTATAAAATTCACGAATGTTGGCGTGGTAGAAGTTAATTTAGTGGTGGTTAATCAAACTGAACAAGAACTGTCTATAAAGTTTGAAGTAAAAGATACTGGAATAGGCATTTCGAAAGAAAAACAATCGATTATATTCGACAGATTTACACAGGCAGATTCATCAACATCAAGAAGCTTTGGCGGAACAGGCTTAGGCTTAGCTATTTCGAAACGGATTTTAGATTTGCAAGGATCTACCTTAAATGTAATTAGCGAACAAAATAAAGGATCGACTTTCTATTTTGTTCAAAGCTTCCAAAAAACTACAAAGAGTTTAGAGACTGAAAATGTATTAAGTACGCAATCAAAGGAAGAAGAACAACCATTTGTTGGGGTTTCAATTTTATTGGTCGAAGATAATACCATTAATGTAATGGTGGCTCGAAGTTTCTTGCAAAATTGGGGTGCGACTGTTGATGTGGCTGAGAATGGGAAAGAGGCTATTCATAAATTGGATGTTAAACGACACCAACTTATTTTAATGGATTTGCATATGCCCATTATGGACGGCTATGAGGCTTCTCAGAAATTGAGAGAAATGAATATTAGCATTCCAATTATTGCATTAACTGCAAATCTTCGAAAAGACATTGAATTTAAAATCAATGAAGCACATATCAATGATGTAATTGTTAAGCCATTTTTACCAGACGAACTCTATCAAAAAGTAAAGCGGTATACCCTCGATTTTCCACTACGCTAACCTTAAGGCCTGGTGAATTTCGGCGAAAAGTAAGCCGCTTCCTCCGCCATAATGTTTAACCACCGGGATGTCTGGTTTTAGGTAAAGCAATTTTTCTTTCAGTATTAGCTCTTCTTCTAATCCTGCACAAAGTAAGACCAGCTTAAAATCTTTTAAGAGAAAATACGCCAATGCATCATCATCAGAAAAGGCAATTGTTGCTTTCCAAATACCTTCTCTGTTGATTAACCTTTCGATGGTTTCCATGATCGGTTTGTTGGTGCCAATGATTAAAATTTCGATTAATGACATACTTGCGCTTGCTTAAGTGTAAAGCGCTAAGCGTAAAGCGATTTATACGCTTAACGCTCAACGCCAAATTCGATATTAGAATTCCATAGGTACTTCCATCATTAAGAACTCTGCCTCGTCTATTGCTTTTATCTCGAAAGTATCCGTTTCCCAAATTCCCATACCATCTCTAGTATCTAAAATTTGCCCATTTATTTGGATTTTTCCTTTAAGAACAAAAATGTAAACTCCATTTTCTTTTTGATGAAGCGTATATTTCTGACTTTTATTTTGATCAAATTTAGCTAAGTTAAACCAAGCATTCTGATAAATCCATACCCCTTCATCGTCTTCATTTGGTGATAAAATTTGAATAAATTCATTTCGTTTATTCCCATTATCCAATAAAATCTGATCGTATCTAGGCTTTACATTTCTTTGGTTAGGAAATAACCAGATTTGCAAAAACTTAGCTGGTTTAGTGGCGTCTGAGTTATATTCAGAATGATAAATTCCAGTTCCTGCACTCATTACTTGAATTTCGCCAGCTTTAATCGTGGCTACATTGCCCATACTATCTTTGTGCTGTAATTCGCCTTCTAATGGAATGGATATAATCTCCATGTTATCATGAGGATGTTCGCCGAAGCCCATCCCGCCAGTTACAATGTCGTCATTTAATACTCTTAATGCCCCAAAATTAATTCGGTCTGGATTATAATATCCAGCAAAGCTGAAACTTTGATAACTTTTTAACCAACCATGATCTGCTACCCCTCGGGTGTTGGCTTTATGCAATACTGTTTGTGCCATGTTTTCCTTATTTGTTGATACAAATTTACAGCCCTTGCAACAATCGTCCATTGATGTAGGATAAGAAAGAAGTTATTCGTCACCAGGTGACCGGAATACGAAAAAGTCGAATAGATGTAAACTCTGATTGAAAACTTGAAAACTGCAAATTGAATCAATAACTTAGTGAAATGGTAAACCGGGCAACCTATCAAGCTGCAAAATTAGTAGCATCAAAAGTAGAAGCGCATTTTGCGAAGCACTTGGCAGAAGCCAATGCAAAAGGCGAGGTAGACTTGGCCCCTCAACCTCCTGCGAGGGTAATTGAGGCCATATTAGATGCTGCATTTTGGTCTAGCCTTCGCAAAGAGGAAGGGCATTCGCCTAAAATTTCAATTGCATTTTTACCTCCTGAGCAAGCAGGTAAACCTTTAGTATTTAATCAACGCTTAAAATTAAACCCTACCATTTTAACAAAGTTAGCCCCTGGTGTTGAACGCGGAGGAATACACATAGGTGTTTGGCACGATGGTTATAACTTGCATATTTGGGGAACAACCTTAAATATACCTAATTACTGTTTTGTAGTGGATGTATCAGAGCCTGGCCTCTTAGTTATTAAGCACCGTAGAATTTATGGCTTTGGGAAATATACTAATGTTGCAGTGTTAAAAGGTGATCAGATTAAAATTGTAGAAGAAAAAAGTGCTGGTAATCCCGATTGTCCTACAATGCTTTTATCGCTGCTTGATTTAACTGCGCATTCGTATTGGAATGATTCTGCAAACATCTTGATTCAATTGGCGGTGTCGATGCGCAGTCATGGAAGAGGAGGTGCTGTTTTACTAGTCCCACGCCAATCTGAAACATGGAAGCAATCTATTATTCAGCCTATAAGCTATGCACTAGAACCGCCATATAAGGGTTTGGCAGATTTGGTGCGCAAAGATAGGCCTGATGCAAGTGAAATATTTTGGCAGACTGCACTTAAACGGGAAGTTGATCATTTAGCAGGACTTACCGCAATTGATGGCGCAACCATAATTACCGATAACTACGAATTACTTGCATTTGGTGCAAAAACAGGTAGGGCTAATAGTAGCGGACATATTCAGGAAATCTCTTTCTCGGAACCTATAACTGGAGGGGATGCGATCATTGTACATCCAGCTAAAACTGGCGGAACACGACACCTTTCGGCAGCCCAATTTGTATATGATCAAAGAGATTCGCAAGCTCTAGTTGCATCTCAAGATGGACATTTTACAATTTACAACTGGTCGCCCACCTTGCAAATGGTGCAAGCGCATCGAATAGATACCTTGTTACTCTAGTTTATGAAAATATAATAGCAGCAGCTATTGTTAAGATAAACAGAAAAATCACCACGATACGATCCGCATTCACTTTATCTTTTTTAGATAAAATAACTGGCTTTTTCTCTTCTCGCTGCCTGGCATACGGAAATAAGATGCTTTGGAATTTGATAATCATAGGTAGATGATTTTGTTATGAAACTAGTAGCAAAACTTAAGCCAATGATTAACAGTTAATTAAAACTTCATGAGTTTTGGGATTTTAACTCTCTTTTGAAAGAAAAAAGAGCTTTTAGGAATATAATTTGTTCTTGAAAAGCAAAAAATAACACCCTAAAATCACTTGGTCTTTGAAACACCATTGGCCCGGTTGTAATAAAAAATATACAGCTGTCTTTTTTACCACATAGATACATAGAACCCATAGCCAAAATGTATTACAAACCTATGTTTTCTATGTGTTTTTGTGGTAAACTTAATTATAATAAAAAATAATCTCATTGATAATGAATATGTTATGAAATATTATTAAATATTTATAGTACTATGTATTGCATAATACTATATGAAACATATATCTTTGTATTATGATAGCAGAAAATACGCAAACACAAATGCGAAAAGGCATACTCGAATATTGTGTGCTTTTAATTATATCAAGAGGAGAAATTTACGCTTCAGATATTATCGCCGAATTAAAGCAAGCCAAACTACTTGTAGTTGAAGGAACATTATATCCCTTGCTTACCCGATTAAAAAATAATGGATTATTGGCTTACAATTGGGTAGAATCTACCTCTGGTCCGCCGCGCAAATATTATGTGCTTACGCCAGACGGGCAACAGATTTTAAAACAATTAGATGGCACTTGGGAAGAATTAGCTTATGCAATTACAACTTCTCAAAATGGTGTGCCTAAATCATCAACCCCTCAAAACTAATTTAACAAGCCATGAAGAAAACAATAATTATAAATATAGGAAACTCAATTATCCATATCGAAGAAGATGGATATGAGATATTAACTGCTTACTTAAATGAAATTAAGCAGCACTTTGCAAAAAATGCCGATGATTTTGAGATTGTAACAGATATCGAAAATAGAATCGCTGAAATGTTCGCCGAAATGCTTCAAGCCGGACAAGTTCAAGTAATTACATTGGCGAATGTAGAAACTGTAATTGCTCAAATGGGACGAGTGCAAGATTTTCAAACAGAAGATGAAGAGCCTGTTGCACAATCATATAGCAGTTTTACGGGTGATAAAAAGTTATTCCGTGATACAGATGATGCAGCAATTGCAGGGGTATGCGCTGGTTTAGGACATTATTTAAATATTGATGTGCGTTGGGTTAGGCTAATCGCATTTGCATGTATATTTTTAGGTGGAGCAGGGATTCTAGCTTATATCATTTTATGGATTGCCATACCAAGAGCGATAACACGTTCAGAGAAAATGGAAATGAAAGGTGAAGAGACCAATTTACATGGCTACAAAAGAAATTTTGAAGAAGAGTTGGCTGCTTTTAAAGAACGCATGCAATCGAACACAGGGATGAAGCGTTCAGGCAATTTTTTCACTGAAATTACTGGAGCTATTGGGAGAATGCTAAATGCATTAGGAAGAGCGCTTTCTAAAACTCTGGCAGGAATTATTGTAGTATTTGGGTTTGCCATATTAATTAGCTTAGTGATTTGCTTAGCGGCATTTTTGGGCTTTTGGGATACCGAGGCCTATCAGTATTTTCCACTTTCGATAATTAATGATGGATACCGATCTACTATTGCGTTCGCTGCTTTCATCATTGCATTTATTCCGGTCTTGGCTTTGGTACTATTCTCTATCCGTGTGGCCTTTAACAAAACAGCTATCAACAAATCGTTATCTTTTGGATTACTTATCATTTGGTTAGCAGGGGTTTCGGTTGGTGTTTATTATGCTGCTAAAATTTCTTCAGAGTTTAAAGAACATGCCGAATTGGTACAAACTACACCAGTATTGCCTTTCGAAACTTATTTTATTGATGCAAGTGAAAACATGGTTTTTACCCAAAAAGATAGCATTACTTACAGACTAGATAGCGGAGGCTTTAGAAATCGTGTAATTGTTGATGATTCAGATGATTATCCTTTTAGAGTTCCACGAAATGTGCATATCAGTATCGAAAAAAGTGAAACGGGAAAGCCTATGGTAATCCAAAACTTTGAAGCACAAGGTAGAACATTTAACATTGCCTTACAAAATGCCAAAGATATAAATTACAGCTTTACACAAAACGAAGGCAGATTAACTTTTGATCCACGTGTTACATTAAAGGATAATGCGAATTGGAGAAATCAGGAGGTACATATCACCTTGAAAGTGCCAATAGGTACTCGATTAATGTTAAATGAGAATCTTCATAACTATTTGTATTTCTATCATTACAATTGCAATGCCGATGAAAATCAGTATAGTAAGTATAAGGAATGGATAATGACCGAAGAAGGTATCAAATGTAAGGCAGAATTAGATCGTCCGGCAGAAAATCAATAACCCGTATTCACTAGAAACGTAAAACCATGATCAAGTTCTTAATGCTAATCACATGCCTTTTGGTGTGCAGGGCTTCTTTTGCTCAAAATTCTACTAAAACAAACGAAAAAGCGGTCGATACTTCAACCATAAAAAAAAGTATCCCAAAAGTTAATCAGCTAAAGGAAGTAAATATTCAGGCTAAAAAACCTTTTGTTGAACATCGTGCTGATAAAACGATAATTAATGTAGAAAATAGCATTGTGGCTGCAGGAGGTACTGCGCTTGAGGTTTTAGAGAAAGCACCTGGAGTTACGATAGACAGACAAAACGAGCAAATTAAGCTCAATAATAAATCTGGAATCACCGTTTTAATTGATGGGAAAACTAGTTTTCTTTCTGGAGCAGATATTACCACTTTGTTAAGTAATATGAGTAGTGAACAAATTGCATCCATCGAATTAATTACTAATCCATCTTCTAAATACGATGCCTCTGGTAATGCTGGAATTATCAATATAAAGTTAAAGCGAAATAAATCTTTTGGTACAAATGGTAATTTATCGTTAAATACCGGACAAGGCATTATGCCTAATGCACCTAGTGATTTATATCGTGTTGGCCTGCAGCTTACCTTAAATCACCGTGTTAATAAATGGAATGTTTACGGTACTGGTGCATTTAACAGGAAAGTTAATTACAGCAATATTAACGTGTTGCGCAATACGGTAACTAGTAGTTTAACGAGTTCATTTAATCAGAATTTTGAACGGAATACAGAAGGTTTTGCCTACATGGGAAAAATAGGAGCCGATTATTATGTAACTGAGAAAACAATCTTTGGGCTTATGATTGATGCGAATTCTATCCATAACGACCTTAACAATTATAGTCGAACATTTATTAATGAAACTAGATCTACCGCGAGCACAAACAATGCTGTAAATCAACAAGCCTACTCAAAATCGCCCATTGGTAACCTCACTGCTAACTTTAACATTAGACACGATTTTAAGAAAGAAGGGAGTAATTTAACTTTTGATGCAGATTATTCGGGTTTTAGCAATAAAAGGGACGAAAATTTCGATGCACAATATATAAATAATGCAAATACGCTCGAAAGAACCACTGCGCTAAGGAACAATACCGAAGCTAAAATTAATGTGTATGGCGCTAAGGCAGATTATGTTTACCCACTCTCTAAAACTATAAAAGTAGAAGCCGGATTAAAAAGCAGTTATGTAATTACGAATAATGATTTTATTTCTTCTGAATTAAGTGGGGGTGTCTGGCAAAATGATAATGGGAAATCGAACAATTTCATCTATAAGGAAAATATTAATGCCCTTTATACTAGCCTTTCTAAAGATTGGACGAAATGGCAAGTTCAGGTGGGTTTAAGAGCCGAACATACGCACTCAAATGGCAATTCGGTAACTGCAAAAAAACAAGTAGATCGAAATTATTTGTCACTTTTTCCAACGCTATTTATCAATCAGAAGATTGCTAAAGACCATAATATTCGATATTCCTATAGCCGCAGAGTTGATCGCCCAAACTACCAGCAGCTTAATCCATTTGTTTTTTATATGGACCCATTTGCTTTAGATGAGGGCAATCCTTATTTGAAGCCACAATTCACTAACAATTTTGAAATGGGTTATAGCTACAAACAGGCCTCATTATCTTTAACCTACTCAGATACGAGAGACATGATTACCCAAATTAGTCAACAAAATGATTCGACCCGCATCATCAATGTGATTCGGAAAAATTTAGGTAGGGCGCAAAATTATTCGGCAAATGTTTATGTTCCTATTGAAGTTACGAAATTTTGGAAGATGCATAATAATGTAAGTGTTTACTTCAATAAATTTGATGATAGTAACCTAGAAGGTGCAGCCTTTACAGCAAATAAGATTGCTTATAATCTAAATAGCTCTCAATCATTTACCCTTCCAAAAGACTTTGCATTTGAAGTTAGTTTTTGGCTTAATTCTCCAAGAATAAATGGGGTCGAGGAAACAACTATTACGCAGTATGCGATTAATGCGGGCCTTCAAAAAAGCATGTTGAATAAGAAATTAAAATTTAGAGTGGGTATGGACGATATATTTTTAACCAATCGCTGGGAGGGGAAACTACAATATCAAAATGTAAACCTAAGAGTTATTAACCGTTACTTAAGTAGAAGAGCATCATTTACAGTAAATTATAATTTTGGTAATCAGAATGTAAAATCGGCCAGAAATAGAAATACTGCAACCGAAGACTTAAAGAATAGAGCAAATTAAAAAATAATCATGAAGAAACTTATAGCTATGGCCATCGTAGCCAGTGTAGCGCTAAGCGCGTGCGAATCTCGTCACAACAGGAATAGTAATTACATTCGTATTAAAGACAACGAAAATTACCTAAATTTTACTGCAAACTATCCCGAAAACAAAACTGCAACTGCTCAACAGTACATCGAAAAAAGCTTTAAAGAGGACCGGATTTTTAAGTCGGTAAGCGATGTAAAAAAGGTAGAGATAAGGTTATCCGATGGCACTCAATTTTATTTAAACTATGAGCCTGGTTATCTTTCTATTGATTTTGAACGAGATAAAAATTCTTTCACTTCATACAATCGAATGAAAAGAATGATTGCTGGCTTTGGAAATGCACTAAAAGATTAATTTACCTTATATCGGTATACGGTTCGCCCAATATTCCCATTTTTATCAATCCCCTCTACAACTGCGCGATACGAACCTCTTCCATCGGCATTGAAGAACTCAAAGCTAAAATTACCAGTAGCATCTGTAACTACTTTTGGATTCCAATAAATAGTAGTGCGTAAATCGCTATTGGTAACAGCAGTATTTGGTAAATATTTTGGTGAGTAAAATTCTCTTTCTTTACTGTATCCCATTGGCGAAATGGTAATGATGTTCCTTTTAGGTATCATATCTAGTAACTCTTGTCTGCTTATTTTGGTACCTGTAGGTGGTTTTTTAGTGTTAATAACCAATACACCTTTGGTTCCATACATTCTGTCGATTGTGCCTAATGGATCGTTTAAAAACACTTCAACCGATTCGAGTTCGGTTAAAATTACCGAATTAATATCCCGTGCGTCGACCGGAAAATTGTTCAAGAACACTTGAACCGGTATTCGGGCTCCTGAATTATAATCTCTAGTTACATAGAACTTTTCTTGATCGTACGTTAATCCCGTTGCTCTAGACCTTACACAATCTAAAAAATTGCCACCACAACCTGCAAAGGCGTCGGCTTCGATTACATGATCGGCATTACCTAAGGTACTTAATGCGCTATGGTCGCGATGACTTACCTTTTTTGCTGGAGCGCCCTTAATTACTACCTCTTTCAATGTACGTAGGTAACGATATTGTCTCTGACTGTTGCTTAAATAAGCAGATAATACCGTATCTATATTCTTTACCTCATCAAATACGTTTTTATTTTTGCCAGGGTTAGGAACCGGAGTCCCGTCCATAATAATCATTAAATTTGCGGCATTTGGATTATATTTTGCACTAATTACCACTTGAGAGGAATCGGGGAAAACTAAATTTTGGAAATTAAATATACCAGTATTACTCGTTACTACTTCTGCCGAAATGGGCTTACCTGTAACCATCAAACGAAGGGAGCCCTTTCTAGTTGGCATACCTGTTAAATCTCTCAATGTGCCTGTTAAGCTAATTCCTTGCTCGGGTAAGTAGCTTATCAAGGGGAATTTATCTGCTAAAATATCTTTATAAGAAAACCTTCTATATCCTTGTGTAAGCATTAATTTATCTAGCTCAGCAGTTTTCTTTTCATCGGTTTTGTTAAAATAATAATTAGGTTTTTCGATGTATCCTTTTAGATCTGATGTTAAGAGCAATGAACTTAGTATAGTGGTTTCACTGTTTTCATCAACTGGTACTTTCTGTTCATCAATTATAGCTACTGAAAAATTTCCTTCACCACCAGCATTTAAGCTCATCTTAACTTTCTGACGAGGTTTGTAAGTAGGTAAATCGGTTTTTACTGCTAAATTGATTGCAGCAGGTTTCATTAAGAAAACTAAACGTTCGCTTAAAGGTGAATTTTCGGCATTAAAGAGTGTAAATTGTATAATGCCAACCGGAAGATCTTTTTTAGGTATTCTAATACTAATTAATTGATTTGCCAATACCGCTTTAGCCGCATAATAAACTACGTTGTTGTTTTGAGCAACCACAAAAAGTGATTTACCTTTGTTGGCTTCAAAATATGGTGTATTTGCAATTACCTTTACATTAATTAAATCGGCCGTTTGATTGGTTACTTGCAACGTAATACCAGTAGCATTCGCTTTTGGTAATGGAAAGATCTTGGTCGACCCATCTTTAAACGTCACTTTTGCTTTGTAATTTTTTCCATCTTCTGGTGTAAGGTAGAAAGAGCCCATCCCAGCATGGGACGAATTAATAACCGATACTTCGGTATTATCATCCCCTAAAATACTGCCCTTTACATCTGCCCCAAGACCATTTGTGCCAATGGCCTTAAATGCAACTTGATTTGGGATGCCTAAGATAAAGCTTCCTCCTTCTGGGAAAAATTGAAAATCGATAGTATTGGCTACTTGTTTTAAGTCGAAACTAGCATTAACGGTTTCTTTATCAGTGGTGTTAAGGGTGGTTAAAATATTTCCTTTGGTAATTAATTGTCCATCCTTACTGGTTATCACAATGTTTAAGAATCCATTTTGGTCGGTTGTGCCTTTGCCCTTTGTTACCACGTCATTATTAGAGAGGATGGTCCAATTTACCACTTTATTGGCTTGTGCTTTTTTGCTTAGGTCTTTAAATTGGATTTTAGCAGTCGTTTTAATATTCTTATCTACCTCCTCATTTGTAAAGGTTATATTGGTAATTACTTCTTTATCTATCGCTTCACCAATTGGAATTGTCTTTGTAAAATGATAATCTTCACTAAAATTAATCATCCATAATGTGTAAGCTCTTACATAATAATTCCCCTGTTTAAAATTTTGCATATTTAATGGGATATTTCCAAAAGCGACACTGTTTTTTAGGGGTAATTTTACTGTCTTAATTAATGAGTCTTTTGCATTAAAAACCTCAACATAAACGATTTTGCTAAATGGCGAAGGTAAGTTTTGCTCAATGGTTACATAGGCTTTAAACCACATGGTATCGGCCACAGCATAGTAAGGTTTATCGAAATGGAGATACACTTTTTCTATAGGCTGTTCGTCGGCCAACTTTTTTACCTTACCTAAAATAGTGTTTAGGTTAATGCTGTCTTGTTGTGCAAAGCTAGAGAAGCTAGAAACTATAGAAAGTATAAAAATTGCAAGAAATAACTGTATCGACTTCATTAAAATTGATTATTTGCTAATATATAGATTATTGCTTAAGAGGGGAGCATTTAGGGTAATCTTTAACAAATTTTTACAATTGGCTCTCTTCTTTTTTCCGCAAAAAGAAGCAAAAACTCCCGGCTGTCAAATCATTCTATTAAAGGTAGTGCTTTGGCTTGGTCTGTGCTACCCGAATAATTTGAAGGCCGGTTAAAAAGTAGAACGTAGGGGCAGTGCTCCCGTGCGATGTCCTTAAATCTGTTCACTAAACCTAAAATTCTTTTCAATAGATGCCTTATGATGGAGATTAACTTTTTGTTTTACCAACTCAAAATCAAATTCGTTGTTGCTGCCACAATCTAATAAGTTGTAATAGAGTGTAGGTTTTGTACTTTCAAAATATTCCAAAATGTTGCTGCTCCACAGTAATTGGCATTTTCCTGTAATCTTCGGAACTATTTGGTTTAATCCATCTTCAAAGTGAATGTGTCGAATGTAATTGCTTTCCATATTTCCTTGCGGATACATCAGCACTAAATTGCCAGGTTGAGCTAACACATCAGCTGCATAGGTAAAGCTTTCGTCGATAGATCGCTTACCAGGATCAATAGAAAAGCTTCCAATATAACGCAACCACCAGTTTTTCTCCATTTGTTTCTTTACAGACATAATATAAAGTCTTCTCATCCCATTTTTTTTGAACAACCTATCTGCCAAGTAATAGGCTAGAAAACCATCTAAAAAACTAAAATGATTGCACATTAAAATATACGAGTGATCAGGTTTGATCTCGATTTCGTTTACCTTAATTTTATTAAAACGACGGTTAAGAAAGATGCGGATAAAAAGCGCTCCCCACCAAAAGAAAAAAGGATGAAGTGGTTTCGACTTAATGATCATAACAAAACGTCAGTTAATCTTGATGCAAAATTCTGGTTAATCATTTCATGGTTTTCATCAAGGATGATGATTTCTGTAGGGGTATACTTCTTAAAAAATTTTTCACCAATAGAATAATGGTAATTTTTGTCTCTTTTTCCAAATATAAAAATACTTTTAATAGGGTAAGCTTGAAGAGACTGGATTAGTTTATTTTCATCCGTTTCTAAATTACGTAAGGCGGTGAAGCATCCATACATTGAAAACCTTAATTCGGGCGTTGCCACTTCATTGTACAAAATATCTCTCACTTCAGTATCAATAAGTCTCAGTTTTTTAAACAACCTTAGCAAATTTAACGTAGCTTTTTCATTCAGTATCAATTTCTCCAGAATTTTATTGCCAATTTTATTTTTGCCGAAGAAACGGATAAGTGCTCCTGGATTTAATGAAGATGGGGCTGCCACAATATATTCGTTAATGGCTTCTGGCATTTCTTCTGCTAATATTGTAGCGTAATGCGTACCCATAGAATAGCCGATTACCGAAAACGATTGGATGTTTTCGTGCGCACAAAATGCAAGGATCACATCAGTTAGCTGTTTTTTAGTAAAGCCTTTTTTTATAGTTGCTAAAGTTTGGTCTTTTAAAGCAGTTTGCTTATGAAAGGGTAGGTCGAAACCCCAAAAGGTATATTTATGACCGAGCTTTTCTTCCAATACTTTAAACTGTTTGCCATGCATTCCGAAGCCATGAAAGCATAACATATGCTGAGGTCCATTACCAAATTTATAGTAATGCAGTTTGATGAAATCGTTCTCAAAATAATAATCGGTCATATCTTTTCGGCAATCGCTACTGCCCAAGCGTAATCGCCATCGTGCGAGATGCTGAGACTTATGTGAACGTTTTTTTGATCAGTATGAAGGGTAACTTGTGGTTTGCCAGCAATTTTATCTCTGACAATCTCAATTTTCTTCCAGCCTAAGGGTAGGTTATATAGTTGTTTAATTGCTTTATAAACGGCTTCTTTGGCTGCCCAAGTAGAGGCATAGCGTACTAATGAATTATCGAAAAGATTACAATAGTTAATTTCGGTAGCGGTATATACTTTGTTCTTAAATAGTGGCGTTAGGGATTTGTCGAAATCAGGAATAAAAACAAGATCGTTACCTACCGCAAAATTTTTATCTGCAGTTAATACCTCAACTGATTTTATGATTTCATTGTTCATCTATTCCTAGTCCCATAATATTAAAACCGCCATCCACAAAATGGATATTGCCAGTTACTTTTTTTGAAAGGTCTGAAAAATAGTACAAAGCTGCGTTGCCTACATCATCAGCCATAATATTGCCCAATGGAGCCGTAAACTTGGTCATTTTTCTAAGCTTTCTAACGCCATTTATGCCACCAGCAGAGGTGGTCATTACCAAGCCGGCCGATACCGCATTTACCCTAATCTGTTTGCTTCTAAAATAATCGGCAAGATAAAGCACTATATTTTCGAGGGCAGCCTTGTTAATCGACATCCCGGCATAACCTGGGAAAACTCTTTGTGAGGCGTTATAGGTAAGTGTTAATAAGGATGCATTTGATGCCAAAAAAGGCGCTGCCGAACGTGCAATTCGAAGCAATGAATATGCACTGATATTAAAGGAATCCATTAACTCGTTGAATGGGATATTTAAATACGTTGGTGCAGGCTCATTACTGCCTGGTAGGGTATAGCACATTACTTGTTGACTACCAAAAGCTACTCCGTGAAGAATATAATCAATTGGGCCTAACTCTTGATGTACGAACTTTAAAAAATCGGTAATTTGCTCTTCGTTTCGTACATCCACCTCCATAGCGAATGAACTATCGATGCCCAATTCAGAAAGCAGATGTAAAACATTCAGCTTTGTATCATCAACATAGTTAAGTGCAATTTTACATCCCGATTGATGTAGTTTTACCGCCACATCATAAGCGATAGAGCTGTCGTTTCTTACGCCAAATATAACCGCAACTTTACCTTTATTGTTAATCATTTTAATGTTCTCTAGAGATAGACATGGCGCTATTGGTGCCGCCAAAGCCATAGTTTAAACAAACGATTTGATTAATTTCTTTACTTACGGTTTCCTGTGAGACTAGGTCGCGATAAGCTGCTAATGGCTCATTAGGTCCTTCCCATTGTGAAGTTTTTTGAAAATTTTCAAGTTCAGGGTTTAGATTAACCGCATTTTTACAAGGTAATACTTGTTGTTGTTCGAGCATTAAAATTGCAGTAATGAGTTCAACTGCACCAGCAGCGCCCAACATATGGCCAAATTGAGATTTTGGAGCCGAAATATGGTAACCTTTGTCGCCTATTACATCTACTACACTAAGTAATTCTATGGGGTCGCCGGCCGTTGTCGACGTGCCGTGTACTTTAACAACATCTGGTTTAATGTCCACGTTGTTCATTAATCCCTTCCAAAGTCTTTTTTGGCCACTAAAAGAGGGGTAAAACATATCGCCATCCCCATCGGCATTGTTATGATAATTGTCGATAATAGCCAATATATTTGCACCTCTTGCTTTTGCCATTTCGTATTCTTCCAAGGCCACAATGCCACATCCAAATGCACAAACGAAACCATTTCTGTTCATGTCAAATGGGCGCGAACTTTCTGCTGGCTCGAAGCCCCTACTGAGTACTTGCATTCCATCAAAGCCAATAAATGTTTCGAGAGCGGTACCTTCTACACCTCCAGCAATTACACGATCTTGTAAACCAAATTTGATTAATCGATAAGCATAGCCGATGTTGCCTAAACCTGTAGCACAAGCAGAACCAATAGATTCGCAAACGCCTCGATTTTTAATGAGACAAGAAACGTTAGCGGCATCACGATAAACCATTGTACGGTCTACCGTATGCGATCCGGCCATTCTCGTTTTTTGTTTGAGCTCAAAAAAATGGTGCCACGCTGTTCTTAAAATATGATGCCCGCCACCACCTGATCCAATAACCACTCCAGTTTGTTCTGATTGGGTTTCTGTGGTATTCCAACCAGCCATTTTAATGGCTTCTTGTGCACCCAGCATAGACCAAATGCTGCCCATATCTGCAGTGGCCAAATTACTTGCTGGAATTCTGTTCAAGTGATCGATATACGTTTCAGGACAAATTTCCGAGAGTGAAGAGTAAATCGCTTCCAGCCCCATTTCAGCTTCCGTAATATAGCCACAAACTGTTGAACGAATGTTTTTCCCATGAGAAAGCGCTACATCCCAGCTTCTGATAAGACTATCTCCATTAAACAGTTTTTGCTTAAACTCAGACAAGTCTTTACAATCGGGGAAAGCACCGCCCATACCTACTATTGCTACTCTTCTTCCCTCAATAGTCATTATTATCCCTTTTCTTTTGTTCTAATGATCAAATCAACGATGTCCTTAACTTTTGACCCTAAGTCGTCGATATCATCATCTTCAAATTCTACGTCGAACTTTTGTTCTGTTTTGGCGGCGATATTGATTAATTCAGTTGATGGTGTATTCAAGTCTGCAATGAAGTCGGTTTCTTCCGTAACATTGTCCAATTTAGTTTGATCAATGGTTCTTACTGTTCTTAAAATCTCCACTAATCCATCAATTATTTCTTGTCTTTCCATGTATGAATTATTTTATAAATTTTTCTTTTTTTACTCCTCTTCCGGTAACCTCAAATAGTTCTGCTATTAGGGTGAAATCATCGCTGAGTTCATAATTAAGGAATTGCTCCTTTGTATAGTTGCTAAAATACACATCTAAATCCAAATCTTTAGGCACTTTATAAATTCTTCCTTCACAGGTAATTTGCCTGAATTTATAAAATGTAATTCTACCCATACTAATAAACGTTTCGCCTTCAAGCAAATAGCTTTTAAAGTTTACCTGACCAATACTAAGAAAAAGAGGTATAAAAGTAGCTCTTAAGTGAGCAAAATCACACTTTTGTTTGATGCTTTCAGAAAAACCACTCATCGAAACAATAGTTGCTTGTGCAAATGATTCAATTTGATCAACCCCTCTAAATACACCAAAATGATCTTCAACATCTCTTGCTTTTGGTGTGTAGCTAACCACAATACCCGTATCGGGCAAATGCCAATGAAATTTATCGATCAAGATTTTCTTTGGCCCATGCAGTAATATGCCAACGGGGTTGATTCCTATAAGATTCTCCATTTATAAATCTATATTATCATTAAAATAACCCACCATTAATATGAATATTAGTGCCATTCACATAAAATGCTTGCTCCGAAAGTAAAAAAGAGATTAGATCTGCCACATCTTCAGCCGTTCCAAACCTTTTCGATGGGATCATTTTTAAATATTTTTCCTTTTCAGCCGTTGGCAATTTATCAGTCATATCGGTTTCTACAAACCCTGGTGAAACACTTAAAACGCGTATGCTATGCTCTTCATTTAGTGCGCCAGCTTCTTGAGCTAAAGACTTGGAAAGAGCCACTAAACCAGCCTTGGTAGCTGCATATACAGATTGAAATGCATTTCCACTTTGCCCTACCACAGAGCTGATGTTAATAATTACACCTTCTTTGCTTAAACTAAAAATCTTCATCGCCGTTTTACAAATCATAATCGGCGCTCTAAGATTTACATTGAGCATCGTATCAATTGCTTTTTCGGGTTGAAAAATCAGCGAATTATCGAAAGTTACACCAGCATTATTTATTATCCCATAGAGGGTATCGCCATGTTCTTTCTTAAGTTGCTTGCAAAAATTAGCTACCGCCTCTGGATTCGAAAAATCGGCACAAAGCAATTCGCTGTTTGGCAGTGTCGATGTAAAACTTTCGGGACTAGAAGCGTGTAAAATGAGCTGATATTGACTAGACAATTTTTTAGATATTGCTAAACCTAAGCCTCTACTTGCACCGGTTATTAATATCTTTTTTTTAGTCATTTAGGGTGATGTTTTGTTATTCAAAGATGGTTAAATTTTTCCTTATTAAGAAAAGACTCGAAGTTAGTGGTTACAAATCTGGCTTGGTACAAATTATCGAGAAATAAATAGTTTCGCCGTTTGCAAAGCTATTATAAATAGTTGAGCCTGGCATTCCGGCAAAATCGATCAAAGGTTTACGAAAAGATTTAATCGCAATTTTTTTAAGTAATGCTTCTTTATAGTCCTTACTCAATTCCATGCTTTTAAGTACTTGTGGGGTAATTTCCTGTTCTGATAAAACATGAAACCCACATGCTCTTAATTGGGCTGGTCTTTTAGGATAATGAATACGCCCCATAAAATCGGCGTACAAAAAATACCCCGATGGTTTAAGTGTTCTTGCCACTTCTTTAAAAAAAGCTGCTCTATTGCCATAACAGTGGGAAGATTCAATATTAATAATTATATCAAAGCTATTATCGGTAAAAGGCAAACTTTCTGCATTACCTACTACAAACTTTAAACGGGGATCGTTATAGTTTTTTTGGCAAAATTTGATAACATTTTTTGAAAAATCGATACCAGTTACAGATTTAGGACCATATTGAAGCATTAGTTCACTTCCTCCACCTCTGCCACAACCAATTTCTAAAGCGGATGTTTCTTCAGTAAATTTTGCTTGATCGAGTAAATGTCGATAAAGGTTGCCACAAAGCACATCATAATCGATTGAATTGGTATCCTCATATGCATATCCATAATTCATAAACTTCCAACTGGCCATACTTTTAAATAGACGAGCGGTAAGTTGATAAAAATATTTCCAACCCATAGAACTCAGCTTTGGCGATAGGTCTACAAGTTTGCGAAATAGATTTGAAAGCATTGTACGGATAGGGTTTAGGCGAAAATAAGTCATTAGTGGCAAACCACCAAAAGAAAAGGCGCCAAGATTATATCTGGCGCCTTTTTCAAAGATTTATGTAAGTGCTTACTTAAATTCTACAACAAACTCTGATGCGGGTTTACGTACTTTTTTAAGATTAGCTAACCAATCGCCAGCCTCATCGCGGTATCCTAAAGGCATCACAGTAACGCTTTTTAAACCGCGTTCAGTTAATCCTAAGATTTCATCGTATTTAGCATTGTCGAAACCTTCCATTGGTGTAGCATCAACTTTTAGCATTGCGGCTTCTGAAAGTGCAACACCGAAGCCAATGTAAGCCTGACGTGCTGCATGCTGAAAATTAACTTCAGCAGTACGAGGCACATACATGCCTAGTAATGTTTTTTGATAATCAGCTGTGCTCTCTGCAGGAGTTCCACGTTCTTTATGAGTGTACGCAAACACATTATTTATGCGGTCTTCGGTATAATTATCCCATGCCGCAAAAACCAATACGTGAGAGCTATCAACAATTTGAGACTGATTGTAAGTATGTGGTAAAAGCGCTTGTTTAAGTGCTGGGTTTGTAACCACTATAACTTCGTAGGGTTGTAAACCCGATGATGTTGGCGCCAAACGTGCCGCTTCTAAAATTTGATTAACCTTATCTTGAGGAACAGCAGTGCCGTTCATTTTTTTTGTGGCATAACGCCAGTTTAAAGCATCTATTAAACTCATTTTTATATTAGTATTTATAGTTAATTATTAATGTTCTTGATAAAACCTTGTACTGCATCTTGCAGTACCAATTGTTGCATTTCGCTAGGGGTGGCAGTCATGTTCATCATATTTATAGCCGTTAATCCATGCAATATGGACCAAAACGTATGGAATTTAAGACGTACTTGTTCTGCATCATTAAGTGGCGGATGAATGTTCTGAATGGTATCAACCACAAGTGCGCCAAAATCGCCGATTTCAGCGATTTGCTTAGCCCGTTCGCAGCTCGGCATTCCTAAACCAAACATCATTTGATAATACTCTCTTTTCGCAAATGCAAACTCGAAATAAGCTATTGCCATGTCTCTTAATTGTTGCTCGGGCACTGCAGATTTAGTTTTTGTAGCAGCAATAGATTCGTTTAGCATAGAGAAACCCAGCTTTACAAACTCTTCGAGTATTGCATCTTTGCTCTCGAAATGGGTATATACCACAGGTAAGCTGTAGCCAATGGCATCGGCTATTTTTCGTATCGAAACGGCTTGCCATCCCTCATTTAGAACGATTTCTCGGGCAGCGCTTAAAATAGAATTGCGTACTTCTTCTTTTTGCTTTAATCTTTTTTCTGTAGCCATGTATTAAAAAGTTAACACTGTTAGCAAAAGTAGAAAAGATTAAAATAGCTTAACGCTTAGAAAGCTGGATATGACTTTTGAATGATCGCAATTTGACAAAAAGTTAACACTGTTAGCTTTTAGATATCCGTTAACGTTTTTTAGCCATTTTCAAGGTTAGCGAAGCTATATCTCTTGTTACTTGTGTAGGTGAGTTACAGTCGCAATTACTAAATCCTATAACATAGATATCTTCGCTTGGAATGTAAACGGCCATGGTTTTAAAACCAAATATGCTACCGCCATGTTCTTGTATAGGTGTGCCATCTATTTCTTTTAGGTGCCAACCATAGCCATACGTAAACTCTTCGCCGTTATTTAATCGATATTTGGTGAAGGCTTTTTTTGTAGAGTTAGCGTTTAGTAACAGATTTCGGTTTAATGCATTTTGCCATTTTAGCATATCCTCTACAGTAGACATTAATGAGCCTGAGGAAAAGGGAATGCTGAAACTTATTTTGGTTTTATTAACATATCCAGATTCTTTTTTGTGGTAACCGTAGGCTCTTTTAGCTACTACTTCTGTATCACTTGCATAGCGAGAATTGTTCATTTCAAGCTGCTCGAAAATATTTTTTTTGATATACTTTTCAAAAGTTTCTCCCGAAACTAATTCAATAATGTGACCTAAAACTACATAACCCGAATTGTTATACTCAAACTTTTCTCCCGGTTCAAAGTCTACTGGTTGATTCTTGAAGAAATCTACCAACTCTTTAGGTGATAAGTCTTTTTCAGCAATTTGCTGGATAGCTTTCATCTTAGTAAAATCTTTGATGCCCGAGGTGTGTGTTAACAGGTGATGCAGCGTAATTTTATCGCCTGAAGGATAATCAGGAATATATTTTGAAACAAAATCCTTTACATTTAGTTTACCTTGTTCTTCTAGGATTAAAATAGCTACGGCAGTAAATTGTTTAGTCATTGAGCCTAGTTGAAATACATTTTTTGAGGTCAAATCGACAGCTAATTCTAAATTAGCTTTACCGAAGGCTTTTTGGTAAATGGGTTTTCCGCCCTTTGCGATCATAAATACACCACCAGGCCCATTTTTATCTTTGAAAAGATTTAATAGTAGACTGTCTACTTTATATTCAAGGTTTTGAGCATAAGCTAGTGTAGATAATGCAGTGATGCATAAGACAAGAATGAGTAATTTTTTCATATTACCATTAGACACACTAATTTTAGATTGGGTTACATTAAAGCAACCTTTGTTCTGGTTAAGAAAACAGTAAATATAGTAAGCGTTTCTATAGAAGCTTCTATTTGTGGCCAATGCCCGATACTTTCGTCAAGTAATTTTACATCGGCATTGGGTATTAATTGTTGATAACGTTCTGCCATGTGTTTGCCAGAATTTGGGTCTGCGGGCCCATTAATAAAGCACATAGGGATTTTTGTTTGTTGCATTGCCCCAATCCAACGCGGTTGATGTTTCTCTTTTGCAAACACCAATCTTCCAATTAGGTAGGCAATAGATTTGCCCTTGTTATAATTAAGAATATCCCAAAAGTTTTGGAGTAATACGATTGATGGTTTTGTATCTACCCCAAAAACTTCTGCTGTGGCTTTTGAAACAGTTTTCTTCGTCATTAATCTACTCAAAACTCGGCCAATTGGTTTGGGCGATTTAGAAAGCAATAGTTGTATAAGCCGTGGTTTATAAGCATCTGTAAATAAACCTCCATTTAAAAATGCTATACTATTAATTTTAAATGGGTTTTTATTTTCTTCGTTTCTAGCCAATAGCTCCTGTACCACACTATTACCGAGGTCGTGTGCAAGAATATGTGTTTCTGTTATTTGTAATTCTTTAATTAACGTAGTGTATAAGTCTGCCATTTCATCAAAACTGTAGAGGTGGTTTTCTGGTTTATCAGAAAAGCCCATTCCCAACATATCAAGCACCACCACTGTAAAATTTTTCGCCAGCTCATCCCATATTTGTTCGAAGTCGAAACTATTATATGGATAGCCATGAAAAATAGTAAGTGCCGGGCCAGTACCTTCTTTGATATAGAAAATTTTGTAGGTGCTAAACTCAAAATAATCTCCTTTAGATTTCCAATTTAAAAGTTCGGGTGTCATATTATATACTAAAACCTAACTTTATTTTATATCGGTAAAGTCGCCCATTTATTTCCTGCTCTAATTTTAAAACCTCAAATGTCTTTTTGCTGATCCAAAAAACCTCTTTGTTTCCTTTGCTTTCATGTGTTAATAACCAGCAATCAATTTTTTGATCATTGAAACCTATCAATTCGGCAGCACCTGTAACGGTGTAAGCAACTTTTTGAAAGCCAGAAGCTGTACCAGGATCATAAAATGGGATAATGAGTGTAAGTCCGTTCTTGTAGGGTAATATCGGAAATGTTTCTAAATCTGAATGCCAGTTTAAGAAATATTTATCGACAGATGATTTATACCCATCCCATATCGCCTTTGCTTGTTTGTCTGTATTTGTATCACTTAGTCGATTGCCATTATAATCAACGGTCTTGCTTAAAAAATCAACGGTTGTAACATTAACGGTTTTTGTGGTAGCGGTTCTCGACGTTTGAACCTTCCACCAAGTTTTATGATACAAAGGCTTCATTGTTTTGGCATCGGATATTGATTTTACAATATGCATAATACTGTCTTTATCCTCCCATTCTTGATTAATTTCAATTGCTGGTATTCCATTATAATTAACCCTTTTGATTATTCGTGTCCAAAATTGGGTTTGTGTTCGTACCGAATCCTTTTTCATTTTAAAATACACAAGATATCGATGTGTACCTTCTCGTAATACTTTAGTATTGATGTTTGCTGAAGTGATTTCTAAGGTGTCACTTTTTTGAGCATACAGCTTTTCTGTTGAAGTAAGAAACGCTGCAAAGAAAATGGTTAACAATAGATATTTCATGACTTTAATTTAATTCGCCACTTATAAATGGTCTAAATTTGTTTTGATCAGATATAGATAGTGTATGATAAAAAGAATAGATTTTTTGCTTAATATATTTCATTCTAACCACTCTCAGAATGGGCTCATCATTTAGTTGTGTAGCTCTTACCATAATTCCCAGCAATTGTCCCTCAGCATTAAATACACCTCCTCCGCTCATACCGGCTATGGCGTCTATTTTGGCTAAAAATTCTACTTGCGAATTATATGGAATTTTGCCTTCAGCATCATTTTTTAAATTTAAAGATTGAATAATATTCTGGGCCTCTGTATCTGAATAAATTCGACCTGATGAAACTGCACCATTAGGATACTTAATACGATCTTGAGGATATCCAATAGCTACAATGTTTTCATTTGCCTCAACATCCGCCCAGGTCTGGTTAGCTTGCGTTCGCTGGTTGGGATCATACATTTGCAAAGGAATTGTGCTTTGAACTATGTTTGGATAATTACCTAAACCATTATCCACCACTCTCTGGTTATCAATTATACCTAAATAAAAATCATCTTTTGGGAGTATTGTGGTATTTGTAGCATTTGCAGGTATAAGTGGATGATAAAGAGCGAAATTGGCAATTAATTCGTTGGGTAAATTAATGCTACCGTTCTTCAATGGTATTCGCGAACCAAGAAATATCCCATTATTAATTACTGAAATATTAATAAATTCTTCACTAAGCGATGACCAAGTATTTATCCCATAAACATGGTTAGCTGAAACAAATAAACCTAAATTGTATTCGTTTTTTTTGCTCCAGATTACTTTGCTTCCGGAACCGTTAGTTCCAACACTACCTCTAATCTTATTTATTAAATTTACAAAATCGGCACTGGGGTTTTGTAAAGCATCTTCAATTTTAATTAAATGGCTTTTATCAATTGCCCCAGGCGAGGGGGGTGTAACTGAATGATTTTTCGTGCAACCAACAGCAATAAATAGGGCTATTGAAAATAATCTATACAGGCTATTCATATTTGAATTTTTTTTAGAGAAACAGTCTTTAAAAAACGACAACTGGTGCAGGTTGCGAAAAACTTCCTGAGCTACCGGCGACTGCCTCAATTGGGGTGCCTACCTGAGTGCCACCTCTCTTAATTACGACTGTTACTTTTTGTCCGGCAACGCCTCCATTTCCAGTTACTAAAATAATAGCTGCTGTTACACTAGAGGCGTAGTTAACTTCTTTGTTCCAAGGGAGGGTTATTTGATCATTAGCTGTGCTGCCTGCTGCGGTAGTATAGGATGCGATAACCGTTCCCGTAAAATTTCCTGTTACTTCATAACGAAGTGTGCGCGAAGAGGTGTTAGGCTTGTTGTCTTTATCTTTTTTACAAGAAGCAAAGATGGTAAGTGCTGTGATGAATGCAATTGTTAACTTTTTCATAGTGTTATTTTTTATTTTTATTGGGCTAGGCTGTGCTATCTCATATAACTTCAATACAAAAATTTAAATTTTAAAGCCATATTTCCTTGACTTTGGTTAAGAAATTAATTTTCACTACCCTTTACTCGGCTCTGCTCCTCGGCTGCACCTCCTGCTTTTCGTTTGCTACTACTTAATTTTCCTTTGCTTATGCGGTAGCTAAAGTTTAAACCAATTGTTCTCGAGTCTGGTATCTGTTGAAATTTGGTAATATCCTTCAAATGAGACTAACGATAAGACTAATATAAATAGTGAGATGGTTTTGCTTTGTGAGGTAATTAAAGCCTTGATTTTTTTGAAGAGAAAGATTACGCCTCTTCTAACATACAGATAAAGTACAAGGCCAATGATAACAAAGATGATTCCTGCAGTTGTAGAAATAACGGCTCCAAAGGTAAACGTTAGCCCAAGCACAAAGCCTAATAAACATTCTGCCCGATAAATAGGAAAAAACAGGGCTAACAGAATAATTCCATTAAATAGGTAACCTGTGATTTTTGAATAACCTAAATAAAAAAGTAGCGAAATTAGAGCTCCATATAATAAAGTAGAGAGAAAACGATAAAATATATTTTTTGGAAACTTTAAGAAACCTGTTTTATTTTCATTGTTGCGAACCAATCGCTTTTGTATTCGATAAGTTAGAAACAATGTGAGTAAAGGAAGCAACAATCCACTCCACCAATCAGAAATTTCAGGTAGGTCTTTTCGGTGCAAGAGATGATGACTTGGCACACCACCATGATAATGATTCCATAATAGTAATGCCCAAATAGTTAGTGTGATTGCTCCAGTAAAATACAGCCGGTAAGAAAGAAATTTCATTTCATAAAATTAGACAGTACTTACGGCCATCTATTTACCAAATGGTAAGAAATAAAATTTATTCGATAATTTCTTTCCTTATTCTACTTAAACTTTGGGGGGTGATGCCTAATAAAGAGGCGATGTACTGTAGTGGCACATTTTGGATGAGTTGAGGATATTGATATACGAATTTCAAATACCTTTCTTTAGCGGTTAGTTTTACTAGGTCTAAAGCATTTTGTTTTTGCTCTTCTATAATCTTTTGAAACACTAAAAGGGTAAATTGTTGCAGGGTTTTCCCCTGTTTAAGGAGTAAATCGATATCTTCTCGCTTCGCTCTAATTAAAACACAATTCGTAATGCTTTCAAGATTTTCATTTGATATTTCCCGGTCAGTGTACGACGAAAAGCAAGAAAAAAAACCAGGTTTAGTATTAATCGCTGTGGTAATTTCTATACCTGTCTCTTCTAGTCTATATTTTCTTAAGATACCAGAAACTACAAAATTTTCATAAAGATGAACTTTTCCGGCTTTTTCAATAGTTGTATTTTTTGCAAATTTTTTAACCTCAAAATAATCATAGCAAAGTTGCTTATCATATTCAGTCATAGGGTTAACTTTATGAATAAAATCGAAAAATATATTAAAATAGTCTAATCTATCCATTTTAGGTTCAGGATTTAAATTAAGACGATTTGACAATAAGTTTGTTACTTATTGTGTGGTAGGTTTTGGGGAGATGATCAAAAAAAAGTCCCGATTTTTGGTCGGGACTTTTCTATTAAGCTATTGCTTCTTCTTCCATGTAGCTCTCTAGCGGCGGACAAGCGCAAATCAATGATCTATCGCCATGGCTATCGTTTACTCTGCCTACCGAAGGCCAGAATTTATAATCGGCCACATACGGTAGTGGGAATGCTGCGGTTTGGCGACTATACCCATGCGACCATTCGTTTGCAGTAACTACTGCCGAAGTATGCGGTGCATTTTTTAAAGGATTATCTATTTTATCGAGTGTTCCGTTTTCTACAGAAGAAATTTCTTTTCTGATGGCAATTAATGCATCACAGAAACGGTCTAACTCATGTTTAGGCTCACTTTCTGTTGGTTCAACCATTAAGGTTCCTGCTACAGGGAAGGATACCGTCGGCGCGTGGAAACCATAATCCATTAAACGCTTTGCAATATCAACCACTTCGATGCCATAGTTTTTAAAACCACGACAATCTAGAATCATTTCGTGAGCACAACGTCCTTGGCTTCCTGAATACAATACCGGATAATGTTCTTCTAAACGAGCCTTCATGTAATTCGCATTTAGAATTGCATATTTTGTAGCATCTGTTAAGCCTTCACCGCCCATCATGGCAATGTAAGCATGAGAAATAATTAAAATAGAAGCCGAACCCCAAGGTGCAGAAGAAACTGCAGGGATCGATTTTTCGTTATTGATATCAACTACTGCGTGACCAGGTAAATACTTCACTAAATGTGCAGCTACACCAATCGGTCCCATGCCTGGGCCACCTCCACCATGTGGAATACAGAATGTTTTATGTAAATTTAAGTGACATACATCGGCTCCAATGTTCGCAGGACTAGTTAAACCAACTTGCGCATTCATGTTTGCGCCATCCATATACACTTGTCCGCCATTTTGGTGAATGATGTTACAGATGTCGATAATGCTTTCTTCAAAAACACCATGTGTTGATGGGTAGGTAACCATTAAGCAAGAAAGGTTGGCCGAATGCTCATCAGCTTTCGCCTTTAGATCATCAACATCAATGTTTCCATTTTCTAATGATTTAACCACCACAATTTTCATTCCGGCCATTGCTGCCGAAGCTGGGTTGGTGCCGTGTGCCGAAGCTGGAATTAAAGCAATGTTACGGTGATGATCGCCTCTATCTTGATGATATGCTCTGATTACCATTAAACCTGCATATTCACCTTGAGCACCTGCATTTGGTTGTAGGCTCATCGCAGCAAAACCAGTAATTTCGCTTAACCACTTATCTAATTCATCAAATACGGTATAATATCCTAAAACCTGATCTGCAGGTGCAAATGGATGCACTTTGCCAAATTCTGGCCAGGTAACTGGGATCATTTCGCTAGTTGCATTTAGTTTCATGGTGCACGACCCTAAAGCTATCATTGAATGGCAAAGCGAAAGATCTTTGGTTTCTAATGATTTGATGTAACGCAACATCTCATGTTCAGAGTGATGTGAGTTAAATACAGGGTGCGTTAAATAGGCCGTTTCACGTTGTAAGTTTGAAGGAATGGTTGTTTCTGTTCCTTCAACAACTGTTAAATTATCTGCCGCAATGCCTTTAACTTTTGAGAAAATGCGAATAAGTAGATTCACATCTTCAAAAGATACAGTTTCGTCTAAAGCAATGCTAACGCGATCACCTTTGTAATTTAAGTTAATATTATTATCTAAACATTCTTTGTGGATAGAACCAGATAATTCGCCAAGTTCTACTTCAATGGTGTCAAAATAAGCTTTACTTAACACTGTATAGCCAATTGCACTTAACGATTGAGCTAATGTAATGGTTAATCCGTGTGTGCGTTCAGCAATTAATTTTAAGCCTTTTGGACCGTGATAAACGGCATAAAAACCAGCCATTATTGCTAATAATGCTTGAGCAGTACAAATGTTTGATGTTGCTTTATCTCTACGGATGTGTTGCTCGCGTGTTTGCAAAGCCATACGTAAGGCATAATTGTTATTACTATCGATGGTTACACCAATAATACGACCTGGAATAGAACGTTTGTATTCGTCTTTTGTGGCGAAATAAGCTGCATGCGGACCACCAAACCCCATTGGTACACCAAAACGTTGAGTTGTCCCAACCACCACATCAGCTCCCCATTCGCCTGGAGGAGTTAATAGTGTTAAACTTAATAAATCGGCAATTACCGTTAATTTAATGTTTTCGTGGTGAAGAGTATTTGCAAATTCGGTATAGTCAAATACTTCGCCATTACTAGCAGGATATTGAACAATAGCACCAAAGAATTCGTTATTTGCAGTAAACTGCTCATGATTTCCGATTACCAGCTCAATTCCAAAAGGCTGAGCACGGGTTTTTAAAATGTCTATTGTTTGGGCAAAAACCAATTCAGAAACAAAATATTTAGTGGCTTGTTGGTTTTTACGCAGACTGTATTGCATAAACATGGCTTCCGCCGCTGCGGTACCTTCATCTAATAATGAAGCATTGGCAATTTCCATACCGGTTAAATCGATAACCATTGTTTGGAAATTTAATAGGGCCTGTAAACGACCTTGCGCAATTTCGGCTTGATAAGGAGTATATTGAGTATACCATCCTGGGTTTTCCATTACATTACGTAAAATTACACCAGGGGTAAGGGTATCGTAATAACCCTGACCGATATACGATTTATATACTTTATTTAAAGAAGCCGTTTGTTTTAATTTGGTTAAATATTCGATTTCAGATTTTGCCTTTGGTAAATTTAAAGGGCCTTTTAACCTGATTTTTTGAGGAACAGTTTGTTCGATCAGTTCGTCGATAGAATTTACGCCGATGGCTTGTAACATTGCCGCAGTATCGTTCGCATTTGGTGCAATATGACGGTCTTGAAAATCTTCTTGGTAATGAATATTTAAACTCATGGTGATAGTAAAAATTGGTTGCGCAAAGGTACTAAATTATTGCTTATTCGCAATGTAAAAGAGCCGTTAAACTTGCGATATGCTGTAGTTTTTGTTACCTTGCTAAGGTGCAAATGAGGCTGAAGATTATAGGTATAATTTTAATGTTTTATTTCGGCAACACTATCGAGGTTTTTGCTGCAAATTTTGTAGTAACTAATAATCGAGATTCGGGTGCGGGTTCATTAAGACAAGCCATACTTGATGCGAATGGAAATGGAATTGGGAGCGGAGATCGTATTCTCTTTAATATTCCAGCTTCCCAGGCAGCTGATGTTACCATTTTGTTAGCAACAGAATTGCCTGGGCTAACTTCCGACATCAGGATAGATGGAACCTCCCAACCAACAAATTTTTTTAAAAGTAACAGTATTAGAATTCAACTTCGAAGAAATGGGTCTAATTTTTTTAATGGATTAGTTTTAGCCAATGTTAACAATGTTGAAATTTATGGGATTTATTTTACAAATTTTTACGAAGCATCATCGAGTATTAAGGATGTAAAGGGCGCAATTTTTTTAAGCGGCTCGGCAAATATTACCATTGGAGCACCAAATAACGGCAATGCTTTTGCTGATAATTATGCTGGGATTTATGCTCCTTTAGACCCTCAGCATGACCTTGGTACTATTTTAATTCAATCTAATTATTTTGGCTTGTTGCCTGATGGCGTAGGTAAATTAGCGAATAAAAATGGAATCGATGTCTCCTATCTAAAAAATTCTAAAATAGGTGGACAAACAACTGATTTGGGGAACGTTTTTGGAATCAATGAAAACATTAATATCAGCACTGGAGGGATGTCTGAAGCGATGTTAATTGCAAATAATACAATTGGCTTTGATGTAAATGGGTTATTTATTTCGAATCCAAAAGGAGTAGGAATTTATGCAAACGGGGTAAATTGTGTTCTTACCATCCAAGATAATTTAATTGGTGGACAAGAAAAAGCAATACGGCTCAATGATGTAGATAATGGCTTTTATATTAAACGAAATAGAGTTGGGACGGGCACTAGTGCTGCACAAAATTATGGGAACAAAGAAGTAGGCATAGAAATTAACAATTGTGCTTTTGGTACAATCGGTTCTACTAGTGCTGCCGATAAAAATGATATTTCATATAATGCTGATGGTATAGTTATTCTAAATTCCTACCCTATTACCATCACTAAAAACAGTATATATTGTAATACACGATTTCCAATTCGCCATCAAAATGTAGATGTAAGTAAGATAACTGCTCCAGCCGTAACATCTATTTCGGCGAGTGGAGTGAGTGGAACAACTTCACCTAACGGAGTTATTGAGATTTTTGGAAATCATGAATGTTCGGGTTGCCAAGGTAAAATTTACTTAGGTTCAGTTGTGGCACAGTCAAATGGAAGTTTTAATTACCCCGGACCAATCACAGGAGCAATTACGGTAACGGGTACCAATACTGATGGTGCTACCTCTGCTTTTACCTCCCCCGTATTGAACGATTTGGCTAAGCAAATTGTAGATGAGCAATGTGGAAGTGGCAATGGTAGCATTAGGAACATTCAAGTTACTGATGCAACTACATTTAGATGGTTCAATGCAAACAATGTTCAGGTAGCTAATACCAGAGACTTGACAAATGCTAAAGCTGGCTTTTATTATTTAATTGCAAGCCAAGTGGGTGGTTGCGAAGTGATTTCACCAACCTATGAAATTAAGAAGATAGAAATTAACTACAAGGTTAAAAATGAGATACTTACAGGGGCTGCTTGCGGTAAAACAAATGGCACTATAACCGTTATTTCGTTTGAAACAGAAACCCCAAAAGGCTTTACCTGGTTAGACGCGGACAATAAAGAGGTTTCTAAAGACCGTAACCTAATTGGAGCCTTGCCTGGAACGTATCGCCTGTTTGGGGATAATGGTTTGGGTTGTAAGACCTTAGCCGGAACATTTACCATCGAGCCTACCACAGATTTAGTGGTGAACACTAGTAAAAGCTCGATTGTGAATACCGATTGCCTTAAAGATGAAGGAAGTATACTTAACATTAGCATAAGTGGAGGAACAGCCCCATTAAGCTATCAATGGCTCAATGCCAATACTGAAGAAATAGCCACAACTCCCGATTTAATTCGCGCACCTAGCGGAACCTATTACCTAAAAATTACCGATGTAAAAGGCTGTACCGTACAAAGCGATGCCTTTATCATTCCCCCCTCTCCATTAAATGCTAAAATAGCCGATACGTTTTCGCCCAATGGGGATGGCATTAATGATGTTTGGCGCATTCCGGGCATTGAAGGTCTTTCAGAATTTGAGATTAAAATTTTTAATAGGTTAGGGAATCTTGTTTTCCATACTAAAAACCAAGCAAAAGATTTTGATGGAAAATTCAATAATAAGGAACTGCCAGTTGGTATTTATTATTACCTGGTCGATTTAAAAAGTAATAATTGCAAGGGCATTAACGGAAGTATATTTCTTATTCGTTAAAGACTTACGAATTAAACAAAGCTTACTTCGTAAGTCTTTACTTTATTACTTTCCAACCTTCTTCTTTATCTAGCTTTAATCGATAGGTTTTGGTGATAAAATCACTATTGTCGTTTTGGTTTTTTTGGAAAGGAGCAAAAACAGTATTGGCCTTTTTTAAAGAAACGGTTACTTTTGCATTGTTATCATTTACCCGATTAAAATTAACGGGTTTTTCGCTCGCTAGTTCATATAGAACCACTTTAACGGTCGCTTTATCTTCATCTTGTTTAAGTACTAAATCGCTCGCCTTATCGGTTAGCTTTATTACGTACACAAAGCTGCTGTCTTTTGATAAAAATTTCTTTTTTCCTTCTTGCAAAGTCATTGAAATATAACCCTCGTCTTCTAAAGTCTTGTATTTTTCGAGCTCAATAATTTCGTTTTTACTGTTAAATTTCATTTCACCAAAATGAAAACGAGTGGTTTTATATTCTTGGTTGGCTTTTAGGTAATTGGTAATTACATCTCCAGCTTCATCGGCATTTATTTTAGACACATCTTTACAGCTGGTAAAAGCAATGGTAAATAAAACTAGGGTTGCGAAAATACGGTTCATCATAAATGTTTTTTAATAAAGATATTCTGCTTTTTTATATTTTCCAAATTTGGAATAATTAGTGCGCTTAGAATAATGATAACACCTAGCCAACGAATTAAGTTTACTTCTTCATTTAAAACTAAACTGCTCATCATTACGGCAACTGGTAATTCGACAGAACTTAAAATAGAACTAAGGGTTAGGCCAATTTTTGGTATGCCTGCAGCAAAACAGAGGGGAGGAATAAAAGTGCCAAAAACAGCTAAAATAATCCCCCATTTTAATAAGCTGCTAGTTAAAGCGTCGTTAATTAAGAAGGAGGGTGGAAGTATGATAAAGATTAAAATGCAAGCACCTGTAATCATTAAAGCGCTCTTTTTTAAAGGCGGATAATCATTGCCGAGTTTGCCATTCAACATTAAAAATATAGCATAACAAAGTGCAGCTAGCATGCCAAAAACTATACCTTCTATATTAATTTGGTTTGCATTTGTTTCTATAAACCCACTCGCTAAAACCGTTCCGGATAGTATAATAACGATAGAAAGTATTTGTAGTTTACTGGGCTTCTTTTTATAGATAAAAAGCTCGAGTAACACACTAATCCATACAAATTGCATTAACAATATAATAGCTAACGATGCCGGAACTAATTTAACACATTGGTAATAGAACATACTTACCAAGCCTGTAAATGTGCCAGCTGCGAGTAATTTAAGCCAATGTGTAGTTGGTTTTGGATAAACTTTCTTGCTAACTTTTGTTTGTATAAAATAAAATGACCACAATAAAATAGCGCCGAAAAAGGCTTGCGTACCGGTTACATCACTTAACGAGTAGCCATCGGCATAAGCGAGTTTTACAAAGGTTGAAAGGATGCCGAAACTACAGGCACCAAAAAGAACAAGAAGTATACCTTTGAGCATATAGTTAGGCCAATTGCTTCAAATAAAGCTGTATTGTGTTTTCCAGTCCCAAATATAGCGCATCGCTAATTAAGGCATGGCCGATAGAAACCTCTAACAAATTAGGAATCTGCTGTGCGAAGTAACGAAGGTTATGTAAATCTAAATCATGCCCAGCATTGATGCCTAAGCCCAATTCATTTGCTTTTTTTGCAGCTTCAACGTAAGGTGCGATTGCTTTTTCTTTGTTTTGATGATAATTGCTTGCATACGCTTCGGTATATAACTCAATTCGGTCGGTTCCTGTTGTGCGTGCGCCTTCTACCATTTCGATTATTGGATCTACAAAAATGGAAACACGAATACCTGCATTTTGAAACAATGCAACCATTTCTTTAAGATAAGCCTGCTCTTTTATGGTATCCCAGCCATGGTTCGAAGTAATTTGGCCTAATACATCGGGTACTAAAGTAACTTGAGTAGGTTTGTTGGCTAAAACAAGGTCAATGAATTTTTGCTCTTTGCAATTTCCTTCTATATTAAATTCAGTAGCAATTACTGCTTTTAAATCGAAGGTGTCTTGATAACGGATATGGCGCTCATCGGGGCGAGGATGAACTGTAATTCCTTGCGCACCAAAACGTTCACAGTCTAAGGCAACTTTTACCAAATTGGGGTTATTGCCGCCACGACTGTTGCGAAGTGTGGCTATTTTGTTAATGTTGACTGATAATTTCGTCATACAGCAAAGATACTGATTAGTGTCTAAAGCTGAAAGAGTAAGTGGAAGCTCAATTAGTAATAGTTGATAACCATACCCCTTAACTGGCTAGAATAATACGGGATGGATAATTTTTTATTTTCACCTTCATAATAAATCATGTTGTTATTAGTGTCATATTTAGGTTTATAAGTAATTACTCCATCATGTAAAAAGGAACCATCATAATTGTAATATTTTACATCGGTTGATAGTGGATTATTTACACTTATCGAATATAAGTTTATAAACTCAAAATAGCCATTAGGTTCTCCAAATTGAGCGAAATAAAAGTTAGGTTTGCCATTAAAAGCAACATATAATGGGTTAGAAAAATTATCATATTTAAAATTATCATATTTTTCTACTAAAGTCCATTTTGGCTCCACACCTTGGGTGGGTGAATAGAGCTTATACATGCTTATAGTGCTCGGGTTTTTGCCTGAATAAGAGATTTCTATCCGGTTTGTGCGTTGATTATATCGATTACTTACGGGATCGTCATATATAACCTCAATTAAGGTTAATAAGCCGTTTGTACTTGTAAGTTTGAAAGTAGATGTACGAGAACTAGACTCTAACCGACTAATTCCTTCACTAAATTTAACAATTGTTTGGTCGGCCGTTGGATAGCTATAGTCATAATACTTGTATGATGGGGATGGTACTGAACTACCCTGATTATAAAGGCCCATCGCTGTAAAAGAAGAGATCTTTCCATCATTTTGATATTCAAAGAATGACCTAAGTATTTGAACACGCGTTTCAATAGCCCCACTTCCAAAAGCGTCGTACAGACTCATATCTTGTGTTTTAGTAATAAATAGAGGGTCACCTTTTTCGTTATAAGAGAAAATGGCCCCACCAAGAGATTGTATTTTTGATGTTTTTTCTTTTATTTTAGTAGAATCATCTTTTTTACAAGAGAAAAATAAAAAAGGAAGTAAAAAAATAAGATATAAATTTTTCACGAAGCATTATTTAGAATTAGTAGTTAACTATTTTGATTTCTTCTCAGGAACCAACGTAATCGTTTTTGCTTTGAATCTACCTTTTACAAGTTCACCAGTAACCTCTGCTTTTTTAATTACGTTGCAAAAACCATGTTTTTCGTCGTGTGCATCACCAAAATCATCAACTGATTTTCCATCCACAAAATAGGGTTTTCCATCTATTCTAATGGCTAAATCGCAGCCCTTTCCTTCCATTTTAAATTTGCATTCGCCACAGGCAATTTCTACTGTTTGGTTTTTGATTTCTTTTGGACCTGTGGTTTCTTTTTGGTCAGTAGTTTTTTTAGGGGCAGTTTGTGCATTTGCAACAATGGCGAACAAGCCAAAAAATAGCAACAATGTTAATTTCTTCATCTGATTAAATATTTTCATAAAGATAAGGCTAAGAAAGGAGATATTATATTATATTTAATTGTAATTTGTTAAATAACCCCTCCAGCTAAATGAAATTGATAAAGACTATTTTTTTTATAGTGCTGCTCCATACCAGTGCTTTCGCACAAGTTAAACCCAATACTTTACCTGTAAAAAAAGGTTTTCCGGTAGTTTTAAATAAAGATACCTTGTTTTACGTGATGAATAAATTTGGATCACTTTCGGCTAAAGAAAGGGCAGACCGAACTTCAATTTTATTGCATAAACTGGAAGAAAATCTTATGTTGGTGCCAGATTCTATTCAGATAAATAGTGATGGGGAAAATGCATTATTGGTACTTGATAATGACATTATTGCAAGCATAACAAAAGAAGATGCGGATAGTTTAAAAACGAATGTACAAACGTTGGCTACAAATTATCGGGCAAAAATTGTTAGCTCGATTAAAGAATATAAGTCGCAGAATGATAGTATGGAACTGCTCATTAGAGCTGGTTTAGGTCTGTTGATACTTATTTTGTTAGGGACCGTAATCTTTTTATTAAATAAATATTCTAATCGTATCCGCAATTTTTTAACAAAATATTTGTCGACCAAATTACACGGTATAAAGATTAGAGAGTATGAACTGGTCTCAAAAAACGGTGAATTGTTCTTTTTGCGTAGGGTTTTTAATATCGTTAAGTATATCTTCATCATAGTAATTGTCTATTTAACCTTACCCCTAATTTTTAGACTGTTCCCATGGTCAAAAGGATGGAGTGATTTATTGCTAAACTTTATTCTCAGTCCACTAAAACAGATACTTCATAGGGTTATCCAGTTTATTCCAAACCTCATTAGTATTCTGGTAATCTATTTTGTGTTTTACTACATCAATAAACTGATTAAGTTTTTGGCTACTGAAATAGAAACTGAAAAACTTAGGATCAACGGCTTTTTCCCAGATTGGGCTAAGCCAACATACAACATTGTGCGCTTTGTGTTATATGCCTTTATGTTTGTAGTGATATGGCCATTTATACCTGGTTCAGATTCTGATATCTTTAAAGGAGTGTCTGTGTTTTTAGGCTTGCTGATTTCGCTTGGTTCATCAACCGCAATTGGAAATATAGTAGCAGGCCTGGTAATTACCTACATGCGCCCATTTAGATTAGGTGATAGGGTTTGTATTGGAGATGTAACCGGAGATGTGGTAGAAAAGGCTTTTTTAGTAACACGTCTTAAAACAATTAAGAATGAAATTGTGACCATTCCAAATAGTGCTATTTTAAATGGAAATACATTAAATTATAATGTGTTGGCGGTTAACGAAGGATTGATTATACATACTACTGTAACAATTGGCTATGACAGTCCGTGGAAAACCGTACACGAGTTGCTAATTCAAGCCGCATTGGAAACAGAGGGGGTAAATAAGGAGAAAAAACCATTTGTGCTTCAAACCAGTTTAGACGATTGGTATGTTTCTTATCAGGTTAATGCCTATACTAATGAACCCAATAAAATGGCACAAACCTATTCCAATCTGCACCAAAACATACAAGATAATTTTAACAAGGCTGGAGTAGAAATTATGTCGCCACATTATCAAACCCTAAGAGATGGGAACGATACTACTATACCGGAGTCTTATAGACCAACTAGTTATAAGACACCAAAATTTGGTGTAAATACCAGTAAAATTGACTAATAAAAAAAGAGATATGCCGCTAAGCATATCTCTTTTTCAATTTAATTACTTCGAAATTTAGTATCTGTAAGTATCAGGTTTAAACGGACCTTCTACAGCTACGCCAATATAATCAGCTTGATGTTGATCTAAAACGTCTAATTCTACACCAATTTTTTCTAAGTGTAAACGAGCCACTTTTTCATCTAAATGCTTTGGTAATACATATACTTTGTTTTCGTATTTACCTGGGTTTGTCCAAAGCTCTAATTGTGCTAAAGTTTGGTTAGTAAATGAGTTACTCATTACAAAACTTGGGTGACCAGTTGCGCAACCTAAGTTTACCAAACGACCTTCGGCCAAAATAATTACATCTTTACCGTCGATGGTATATTTATCAACTTGTGGTTTAATTTCTACTTTGGTATCGCCATAAGCGCCGTTTAACCAAGCCATATCGATTTCGTTATCAAAGTGACCAATGTTACACACAATTGCTTTATCTTTTAGTGCTCTGAAATGTTGTTCGCGAACAATATCACAGTTACCAGTAGTGGTTACAACAATATCAGCTTCTTTAATAGCAGTTGCTAGTTTTTTTACTTCATAACCTTCCATTGCTGCTTGTAAAGCGCAAATCGGATCAATTTCGGTTACAATTACACGTACGCCTTGTGAGCTTAACGATTCTGCAGAACCTTTACCCACATCACCATAACCGCAAACTACGGCTACTTTACCAGCCATCATTACATCAGTAGCGCGACGAATTGCATCAACGAGTGATTCGCGGCAACCGTATTTATTGTCGAATTTAGATTTTGTTACCGAATCGTTAACGTTAATTGCAGGTAGGTGCAAAGTTCCGTTTTTCATTCTTTCGTACAGACGGTGAACACCTGTAGTGGTTTCTTCAGATAAACCTTTAATTGCAGCAATTAACTCTGGATATCTATCGAACACCATGTTAGTTAAATCGCCACCGTCATCTAAGATCATATTTAAGGGCTTGCGCTCAGGACCGAAATGTAAAGTTTGCTCAATACACCAATCAAAATCTGGTTCGTTTAAGCCTTTCCAAGCGTAAACCTGGATTCCTGCAGCCGCAATTGCAGCAGCCGCGTGGTCTTGGGTTGAAAAAATGTTGCAAGATGACCAAGTAACTTCCGCACCTAGCTCTACAAGAGTTTCGATTAAAACTGCGGTTTGAATAGTCATGTGCAAGCAACCTGCAATGCGGGCGCCAGCTAAAGGTTTAGATGGTCCGAATTCGGTGCGTAAGCTCATTAAACCTGGCATTTCTGCTTCTGCTAATCCGATTTCTTTACGGCCCCATTCTGCCAGTGAAATGTCCTTAACTTTGTAAGGAACGTAAGTTGTCTCTACTGATGACATGTTGTTTTTGTTTAAATGAAATGCAAATTTACGACATAACCTTATGAAAGCCAAATGATATAATGAAACTTAAATTTTATAAGTTCGGATTAAGGGCATACATGGTCCAAAGTTCCTGTACTGTTTTTCCAGTTATTGCTTTCCATGTGGCTTCGCTATACGTTGCATTTCTTAATGCAAGGTCTAATTCTTTTGGTGCTCCAAGCTTTACTTTAGTATCAATCCATACTAAAAAACGACCTGTAATTCGATAGCTATTATCGTAGTTCTGACTAGCTGTAACTGCTGGTAATGTCCAATTTGCAGCAGTATTGTTGATTCCGAATTTATAACGTGAAAAATCGGCTATTCCTTCTACCAACCATGCCGGATTATAGCTTGGGTAAGCTTGAGCAATATGTGTAAGTTCGTGTGTAACTACATCTATATCTTCTGCATTAGCAGTCATATAAGCAGCACCAAAAATGACTAAACCAGTTTGAAAATTTGCATAAGCAACGCCAGTATATGTCCCATCTATTTTGAAAGTTACATCCTTACGAACAGAGGGGTTAAAATAGTTGAAAATAGGAGCATATACACTAAAAAAAGTTTCAACCAATCGCTTTTTGTTTTCCAAGCTAAAATAGGTGTTACTTTGCCAATTTAACGTTAAGCCATTTCTTGTGAATGTGTTTTCAGAGTAGGGGCCAGTTTCTACTTGAGGAATGATTTTTTTGTCCTCTTTTTTACAAGACTGAAGAGTAATGAGTAAAAAAATGATTGAGAGTAGCTTGTTCATAGTTGTTTATTGGTTTAGCGTAAAACAACTAAGTTAGTAAATCGTTTTAGTATTTCAAATTGAATGCAATTTTAATTAAAATGATAGGCAAATGTGCCCGAAGCATAATGGTAAGCTTTAGCATTGCTTTGAACTTCCTTTGTTCTTAAGGTAACGATAGCTTTCGAGCTTAACCGTTTCCAAGCAAAATTAAGTCCGATTTGTTGAGAATAGACCCAATGCTTTATGCCAAAAGTTACAGGGCCCTTGTCTGATCTGAATAGCCCACCTTGGATTGTACCATCGTAAGCAGCAAAATTTAACTGTGGCTTGGTAAAAAGGAACAGCTCTAGTGGGGTTTTACGCTGATCTCCTGTTCTGTTCTGAATCCTACTATTAGCATAGGATGATTCGTAAAAGGAATTCATGTTTCCGAGGCGGATTAATATCCCTGCATTTGCACCTGAAAATGTATTGCCAATTTGTACAGAAGAAGAGCCGCTAACATCAATAAGGCGATTGGCCGAATGATAAAATAAGTGTTGATAAGAGAGGTCAAAATTTAAACCAAGCTCATTTTTAACTTGGTAGTCCCAGCCTTCGACCGTGTAATAGGCATTTAGAATTTTTTTATGAAAAAAAGTTTGCACTTCTTTACCTAAAGCGTTCGGGCCTAGAATGCCAACTTGTGCGGTAGCTTTTAATATGGATTCATTTTTATAAAACCAACCCATAGCCACACTCGCGTATGCATAACCAGCAAATGGTCGGTCATGCGTTTTAACATCCGGCAAATGAGACCAATAAGAGTTATAGATTTTTTGTCCCAATTCGAAATCAATGATTTTCTTCTCGAACTTCGAGTTTATATTCTCTTGTTTTAGGGCATGTCTGTAATACAAAAAAGCCCCTTCAGTATAATAGCGGTCTTGCTTAAAAGCAATATAGTAATCGTTGTCTGTGATGAGGCCGATTTCATTTTTATAGGATTGCCCATAACAAGCAATCGCCGATAGTAGGAGGCAAGTAATTGCCAGGCAGCAGGTTAAAGTCTTAACTTTTGAGAGCATTTAAATAAAATTCAGCACCAAAATTAGTATATTTTTTCTATTCCATTTAATAGAATTATCTTCGATGCAAATGAGTAACATCTTAATATTATTTTTAACTAGCGAGAATGGTATTTTATCATGGCTAAAAACACATTTGTTAACTTGTCCAATAAAGCAACACACAGGCATCGATTGTCCTGGTTGTGGTTTTCAACGTTCAGTATTGGCACTTTTTGATGGAAATCTGATTAATTCCTTTAAGTTATATCCTGCCACAGTACCATTAATCGCTTTGCTTGTATTTACAGTAGTACACCTAAAGTTTGATATAAAACACGGTGCATTTTTCATTAAAATACTATATATTGGTATTAGTTTAATCATCGTAATCAATTATATTTATAAAATATTTACTCATCAATTAAGTTAAAATTATGTCTGAAGAACAACAACCTCCACAAGAAAACACTTCTGAACCCGTAAGGCCTACCACTCCGCCTCAAAACAGTGGGTTTAATTATGGAATACAACAAGCCTTACCTAATGCTACAGCAGTCTTAGTGCTGGGTATCTTATCAATAGTAACCTGTTGTTGTTATGGTGTGATGGGCTCAATTTTAAGTATAGTTGCTTTAATTTTAAGCAAAAAAGATAGGGTGCTTTATGCGGCCAATATGAGCCAATATACAGAAAGCTCGTTTAAAAATTTAAATGCTGGTAGGATATGTGCTATTGTTGGATTGATCTTAAGCTTGCTAGTCGTGTTATTTTACATCTTTATTATCATTATGTTTGGCTGGTCAGTCTTGTCAGACCAAGAAGCACTTAAAGAAGCACTTCAGAATATGCAAGGTTAATAATCGATAATAGGCAACCACTTTAACAAACTGTAAAATTTGTCAAAGTGGTTGCTTTTTTATGTCTCTACGTCAGCAAATTGTTATTTTATTCCCCAATAATTTTTAGCGGTTCATATTTGTTATCTTTGTGCTTTATTTCAAAATATAAAAAAAATGTATCCAGAATATTTAGTAGAACCTATGCGTGCTGAGTTAACGAATGTAGGTTTTGAAGAATTAAAGTCGGCAGAAGAAGTTGATAGTGCAATTAAAAGTGAAGGAACTGTTTTTGTAGTTGTAAATTCGGTTTGTGGTTGCGCAGCTGCAAATGCTCGTCCTGCCGCTAAACTAGCTGCATCAAATGCAAAACATCCAGATAAATTGGTTACTGTTTTTGCAGGTATGGAAAAGGATGCTGTAGATAGAGCAAGAGCGTATATGATGCCTTTTCCTCCTTCATCGCCTGCTATGGCCTTGTTTAAAGATGGGAAGTTAGTTCACATGATTGAGCGTCATCAAATAGAAGGTCGCCCAGCACAAATGATTGCCGATAGCTTAATTGGCGCTTTTGAGCAATATTGTTAGAAAAAGTATTGCGTATTGGGTATAGCGTATTGAGACTGGGTGGATACACTCATGCTTAATACACATATCTTATTACTCAATACGCACTCCTCGCTACCAGTTAAAAATCTTTGTTCAGCAGTTTTTCTAATTCCCCAAAAGAAACATTCATGCGAACGCGGCCTTGTTTTGCATAAGCGATTTCGCCTGTTTCTTCAGAAATAATTACGGCAACTGCATCGGTGTTTTCGGAAATTCCTATCCCGGCCCTATGTCGCAAACCAAACTGAGAGGGTAATTTTTCATTATCGGTTAACGGTAGAATACAACTCGCACTTTTAATTTTATTTTCTGCAATAACGACTGCACCATCGTGCAAGGGACTATGTTTTTGAAAGATACTTTCTAATAAACGCTTTGATATTTTAGATTCGATAATTTCACAACTATTGGCAAAAAGCTGATCATCGTAAAACTTTACAAAGACAATTAATGCCCCTGTTCGTGTTTTTTTCATGCTTTTGCACGCATCAATAATTGGCTTAATCCGCAGTAAATTATCTCTTTCTAAATCTTTACTGCCAAATAAATTTCCCCACCATGTTTTATTCTTTTGCAAAAAAGTGTTTTTTCCAATGTGCAATAAGAAGCGCCTAATTTCGGGCTGAAAAATAACCACCAAGGCCATAATCCCCACCCCCATAAATTTGTTGATGATAGTAGACAACAAATCCATGTGTAAACTGGTTACCAAATGGTAAAACAGGAAGATGATGAGCAAACCAAGCAGTAAATTTACCGCAAGCGTGTTTTTGATTAAACTGTAGATATAATATAATAGAATGGCCACTACGATGATATCTATGACATTAACCCAAGTAATTTTAAGGAAATCGAAGTCGAGGCTCTTCATCTTGCAAGATAAGAATAATTAGGGTAAATATTTGTTTGAAAAGGTTAACTGTTTGAACTGGTTAATTGTTTACCCGATTAACCAATGTAATACACTCAACAGCCTCCTTTACATCGTGGACCCTTAAGATGGAAGCCCCTTTCGTTAAGGCAATTGTATTTAAAATGCTAGTGCCGTTTAAGGCATCGCTAGCTTTATTTTGGAGTACCTTGGTGATCATCGACTTTCGCGAAAAACCAACTAAAATCGGAAGTTCAAAGGAATTTAAAACTTCCATTTTTTGTAAAAGCTCGTAATTATGTTCAATTGTTTTGGCAAAGCCGAAACCAGGATCGATAATAATATCATTAACGCCCATTTGCTTTAATCGTGTTATTTTATCCGAAAAATAATTAACAACTTCGGTAGTTACGTTTTCATAAACAGGATTTTCTTGCATGGTTTGCGGATTGCCTTTCATGTGCATTATGCTATAAGGAACATTTAACTTTGCTACCGTATCAAACATAGCATCATCTAAACTTCCGGCCGAAATGTCATTTATTAGATGTGCGCCTACATTTATAGCAGTTTCTGCAACTTTAGCCCTAAACGTATCGATAGAAAGCAATGCCTCCGGAAACTCTTTTGTAATAGCTTCTACTACAGGAATTAAACGTTTAAGTTCTTCTTCTTCGCTAATGTGAACGGCTCCAGGACGGGAAGAATAAGCGCCAAGATCAATGAATTTTGCGCCTGCTTTTAAAAAATCGGCTGTTCGTTGCAAAACCTCATTTACTCCGGCTACCCTACTTTTGCTATAAAAAGAATCTGGCGTTAAATTTAAGATGGCCATTACCACCGGGGAACTTAAATCTATCACATTGCCCTTGCTATTTAGTGTAAATTTTCGGTTTAAAAATGTATCTTTAGCCATAATTTAATACAAAAATAAGCATTAAAACCGCTTTAAACCGACAAATAAATAAATTGTTTTGGCAGCAAACACTTCACAAGAATTTGACCACGTAATAGCAATATGTAAAACGCTATTTTTAAAGAAAACGAAAGATTATGGTACGGCATGGCGTATCCTCCGACCAGCCTCCATTACCGATCAGATCTTTATTAAGGCACAGCGTATTCGTACACTAGAAGAGAAAAAAATATCGAAAGTAGGAGAAGATATTACCTCTGAATATATAGGCATTGTAAATTATTGTGTAATTGCCATGCTTCAATTAGAGTTAACGGAGTTAGATCCGAACGAGATGGAAGTAAATTTAGTAGAAAGCTTGTTTGATAAAAGAGTTGCTGAAACTAAAGATTTAATGTTTGCCAAAAATCACGATTATGGAGAGGCCTGGCGTGATATGCGCATCAGCTCGTTAACAGATTTAATTTTGATGAAAATCTTTAGAGTGAAGCAGATAGAAGATAATTTGGGACAAACTTTAGCCTCAGAAGGCGTAAAGGCAAACTATCAAGATATGTTAAACTATGCGGTATTCGCATTAATTAAGCTAGCTATATAATGCCGAAAATTCTTTTACACTTTTCTCGATGGTTTGTTGGCCTCTTATTCATCTTTTCGGGGCTGATTAAAGCGAATGATCCACTCGGATTTGGCTACAAGCTTCAAGAATATTTTGAAGTTTTTCACCTTAATTTTTTAAATGATTTGGCAACAGGCATTGCTATTCTTTTATGTGTATTGGAAATTGTTTTGGGAGCCTTGTTGCTAGTTGGATTTTGGCGAAATCAGGTTTTAAAAGGCCTTTTGGCACTCATTATTTTTTTTACTTTTCTAACTTTTGTTTCGGCAGCGTTTAAAGTGGTTACCTCATGTGGTTGCTTTGGCGATGCTATCCCGCTTACCCCATGGCAATCTTTTGGTAAAGATTTAATTTTAATGGTACTTATTGTGTATCTATTTATTCATAAGGAGAAGATTATCCCTCTTACCAAAAACAGTAAAGCGCAACTTGTCTTTTGTATAGCAGTTACTTTTGTTTCGTTGAGTTTTGGAATTTTTACCTATAATTTTCTACCTATAGTCGATTTTTTGCCCTACAAAGTGGGCGCTAGTATTCCCGAATCGATGAAAATTCCGGAAGGAGCACCAGTCGATGAGTTTCTGATCATGTACCAGCTTAAACATAAAAAAACTGGAGAAACAAAATCCATGAGCGACAAAGACTACATGAAACTGGAAGTTTGGAAAGATGAAAATTGGGAAGTTGTTGGTGAACCCGAAAAGAAATTGATCAAGAAAGGATATGAAGTAAAAATTAAAGATTTAATTATCAGTGATGGCTCTGGTACCGATTATACTAATGAACTGGTCGAAAATCCATTTTATAATTTGATCATTGTAGCCTATAATTTAAATGATGTTAATGAAGAAGCCGTTGCCAAAACTAACGCACTTGCTTTAAATGCGGTAGAGCAATTTAATATCAGATCAGTGTTGCTAACCTCCAATTCAGCTCAAGATGCTGCTGCTTTTAGTAAGAAGATGAAACTTTTTATGGAAGTATTTTATGCGGATGCAGTACCTTTAAAAAGTATGGTTCGCGCTAACCCAGGTATTCTTTTGTTAAAAAATGGAGTGATAGTAAATAAATGGCATTATCATAATTTACCTTCTTTTAACGAACTTTCTACAACCTATTTTAGTAAATAATGGGAGCATACGTTTTAAAGAAATTTTTATACGGTTTGGCAGTAATGGCAGGAGTAATTCTTGTTGTTTTTGTGCTATTTAATATTTTGCCTGGCGATCCGGCACGAATGACAATGGGGCAACGTTCAGACGTACAATCACTAGACGCAGTACGAAAGGAATTTGGTTTAGATCGCTCAAAACCGGTTCAATTTTTCCTTTATATTAACGATTTATCGCCCATTAGTATACACCCCTCTACTGTCGAAAATCAAGAAAAATATCATTATCAACAGCTTTTTAACATTGGAAAAGACGTAGTGGTGATGAAAGCCCCTTATTTGCGCCGTTCTTATCAAACCAAGCGTGATGTAACTACCATCTTGTCAGAAACAGTGCCTAATACTTTTGTTTTAGCCTTAACAGCGATGATTTTTGCTACGATGATTGGCGTTTTTTTAGGGGTACTATCGGCAGTGCACAAAGGAACATGGATTGATAATGCGGCAAATTCTTTTGCTATTTTGGGTATTTCGGCACCTTCATTTTTTGCAGGGATTATTATTGCTTGGCTATTTGGTTTTGTACTGGCCGATTATACCGGTTTAAATATGAGTGGGAGTTTATACAGTTATGATCCCTTTAAAGGAGAAGTTATTACGTGGAGAAACCTATGGTTGCCAATGATAACCTTAGGATTAAGACCATTAGCTATTATTGTTCAATTAACACGTAGTGCAATGTTAGATGTATTGGCGCAAGATTACATCCGCACTGCAAAAGCAAAAGGATTAGGACGAAACGCGATTATTTATAAGCACGCGTTAAAAAACGCACTTAATCCAGTGATAACAGCTATATCGGGCTGGTTCGCTTCTTTATTAGCTGGCTCTTTCTTTGTAGAATATATTTTCGGCTATAACGGTTTAGGCCGAACAACGGTTACGGCATTAGAAATGTCTGATTTTCCGGTGGTAATGGGAGCTATTCTTTTCATAGCCTTTGTGTTTGTGGTGATGAATATTCTGGTTGATATTCTATATGCCTGGGTTGATCCAAGAGTTAAATTAACTTAGTCATGTTAGCAACAATAATGAACTATACGCAAGTAGCAGATGGGCGAATAATTGAAATATTCGAAAAAAATGAATCTATACCTGCTAAAGCAATAACGTTATTTAGCCATGTATTAAACGCTCAGCATATATGGGCCAGCAGAATTTTGGAGCAAGCCTCATTATATGCCGTTTGGGAAGAACATCCGCCTGAGGCCTTCTCAAGTATATCTAAAGACAATTTTGAGTTGCTCGCGTTCATTATTGAAAATGTAGACTTAACGAAAGAAATTACTTACAGTAATTCTAGTGGTAATAGTTATTCAAATGTGGCGAGTGATATTCTCTTTCATGCGTTTAATCATTCAACTTATCATAGAGGACAGATTGCCAGTTTACTTAAGGCGAATGCTATTCAACCGCCAACAACCGATTATATTATGATAAAACGAGAAATGCAATTATGAAGATTTTTTTAGTTGGATTTATGGGCTGCGGTAAAAGCACCAAAGCAAAGCAATTGGCTAATCACTTAAACTGCTCAGTTATAGATTTAGATGCTGTTATTGTAGACGAACAAGGTAAAACAATTGCTGAGTATTTTGCCGAAAATGGTGAAGCTGCTTTTCGAAAATTAGAAAGCGAAACCCTTAAAAACTATGATTATCCTGAGACCTGTGTAGTGGCTACCGGGGGAGGGTTGCCTTGTTTTTTCGATAATATGGAGTGGATGAATACGAATGGTAGAACTGTTTATTTGCAAATGACCCCACCGCAATTGGTTTCTAGGCTTCACAATCGCGAAAAAAGACCATTGTTAAAGGGCATGGACGATGAACAATTATTAGCCTTTGTGCAAATGAAATTAACTGAAAGAAATGCTTTTTATACCCAAGCCCAACTTGTGGTAAACGCGTTCGATTTAGATGTTGAAGAGTTGGTTAGTTTATTGGCTCATTAGTTCACTTCTTAGCATGTCTAATTCTAAGATCCTAGATCAAATCCTCAAACTGTTCTTCAATATATTTAATTTTCGTTTTGCCATGCGGTGTGGGTTCCCCATAATCGTTAATATTTACGAAAACGATTTTATCGATTGTTAAAATACTTTTTCTGGTAATCTTATTTCTTACTTCACAGCACATGGTGATGGATGTGGTGCCGAATGAAGTGGCTGTTATGCCAAGCTCAATAATGTCGCCCAGTTTGCCGGAGCTTACGAAATTAATTTCCGACATGTATTTGGTTACCACTTTTGGATTTTCGAGCTGCACAATGGCATAAATAGCAGCTTCTTCGTCTATCCATTTCAATAAGCTCCCGCCAAATAAGCCACCATTAGGGTTTAAATCTTCGGGTTTGATCCATTTACGGGTGTGAAAATTCATATTGTCCTATTTTAATTCACTTAAGTACATTGCTGTCTGTTTTTCTACTTCAAATGTTGCTACTTTAATAGCCGATCCAACCTTAGTTGTTTTCGGGCTAACCGCCATTGTGCCAATCGTTGCTAATGCATCTGTATAGTATTTACCCCAAACTTCGATGATATGTTTCTCGGCAACAGCATCTTTGCCATCGGCGATTGCTTTTTTACTCAGTTCAAATTCTGTTTTTAAACGAGTTAAGGCATCAGTTTTAACCTGTGCAACAGTAGTATTTGCTGTATTCTCATCAGCGCTAACCAATGTATACGCTGCGGTTAATGCACTTATCCCAACATTTTTCATCGTGGTGGCCGATACTTTATCTATCCGATCGTTATCAGTGTGGTAAAATACATCTGTAAAGTGCCACATTAACAAACCAGGGATTTTATTCTGTAAAAAAGGAGTATGATCACTTCCGCCTTCGAAAGGGTTAAAATTAACCGTCCAGTTTGCAAATTTTCCTTGCTCTTTGCAGATATCGAAAATAAAATCATTAAAATAATGGGGAAATAGATCTTTCTCTTGGACATTTCCGGCTCCCCATTCACTATGTTTATCGGTTCCCCTTGTCCAAATGGCCGATGGGTCTGGCATTTTTTCTAATAAAAAAGAACCACCCGTTTTTTGCGTGTCTTCACCTACCATATCTAAGCTCATGCCCCATAAAATACCTTTAGCCCTCACCGTATCTTCCTTAATGTATCTTCCGGTCGAAACAATCTCATCACCCCAAAGAAAAGTTAGGGTGCGTTGTGGTTTAAGCTTGCCCGATTTTATGAAGGTTGCTGTTAATCGTGCCATTTCTGCTAAAGTACCTACTCCTGTTGCATTGTCATTTGCCCCAGGCTCTTGTACATGGGCACTGTACACAAAACGCTCATTTGGTTTCACGGAGCCTTTTACATTGGCTACAATAGTTAATTCTTCTGCTTCATATATTTTTGTAGCAATTTCTACTTTTAGCTCGACTTTTCCTTTTAAGCAGGCAGCTTTTAATTTTTCTTTTACACCATACGATAAAAGTAGCGACCAAATGCCTGCGTTTGCCTGCATACTGCCAAATTGAATAGATGTTTGATGTACTTCGGGTTGCGTATATTTTGGCATCGAATAGCCCATTGCACCAATAGCCCCAGCTTTAACTGCAGCACCAATTAATCGACCAGTGGCAACGTCTCCAAAAACAATTTTCCCTTTAAGATCTTTTCCTTCAAAATCGGCTGGAGTTCCCTTGCCTACAAAAACAACTTCCGCAACAACGCCACCAACTGGTGTTGATGGACAGTTAATCGGAATCATATTGCGATTAGTTTGATAAGCAATCAAAGGTTGGTTTTCGCCAACGATTTGCACGCTTGCATTTACAGGTTCCCAAGTATTTCGTTTCATTGGGCGCTTCTCAATACGATAGGTTAAAGATGCTTCAAATTCATTTGATTTTTGCTCAACATATCCGGCTTTCTTTAAAATATCTTCTACATAGTGGATACTTGCATTAAAACCAGTATTTCCTGGAACACGAAAATATTTTTCTATAAAAGCAGTGGTTGAGTAGGCATTTTTTTCGTTGAATCCCTCGCGAGTAAGCTTAAAATAATTAGCTTTTTGAGATTGTGCAAAGGCAGTTGTTGCAAACAAAAAGAATGCAGCAAAAAGAATTTTCTTCATATCTATTTCTAAATACGAAAGGTAGGAAGTTTAATTGTACTTACGAAATAGTTTGGCGCAAAGCGTTTGGCGATTAATCTTTTCGAACTTTCTAACCTCGAACTTCTCGACGTCTTACCGCCAATTCTTTTTCTTAAACTGCTGATCTACCGAGAATGGCCCAGAGCCAACTACCCAAAACAAAACCAAAAGGCTAAGTACAATAATGGATAACCATAATTCTGAGTTTAAAATAGAAAAGCCATTCGAAATATTGACAAATAAAATGGCACAAATTAAGATTGGAATTTGAATAACTGCAGCAAAACGAGTAACTAGCCCAACTGTAATTAAAATACCGCCTACTAAATGTGCAAACGCCACAATGTGCATCGCCAAACTGGCCATCACAGAAGAAAAACCAAAAATGCTATTTCGAAATAACAAATCTTGAAGATAACCTGTATCGCTAATGAGTGCAATACCCTTACTGAAAATTATTAAGCCTAATACGATGCGAACTACATCTAACCATTTTGCGTGATGGGCATCGCCCCAGTGCTCAACTTTTTGGATAACGTTCATAATAAACCTCCTTTTTTAAGCTATGTTAAATTACTAAAAAAGAATGAGAGTTGCAAGTTTTTGTTTGCTAAGGGATTAGCGCTTAACGCTAAACGCTCAACTACTCCAGCCTCCCAGCCGCTTTTTCTTTTCTTAAAAGTTTGGCTAGATCGAGTTTTGGTTTACTAAGAAGGATAAGTTGAGTGCCCTTTTCTCTTGCAAATTCATTTTCTATCTTCCCTACATGAACTACATTTTCGAATAACGATAAATCTCGTTTAAAGTCTATGTTTTTTGCGTCTTTAATCCGGATTACGGTTTTAATTTCCTGATCTAAATTAATCCAATCTATATAATCGTCGGTAAAAGAATCGGCCTTTAAGCCTTTAATTTTGGTGTAATAATTAATTGCTCCCGCTTGCCCATAATTATCACAAAGGATAAAGACACTTTCCTTATTTGGAAGTTTTTTATAAATGGCGTCTACTTTACTTGCTAATTCTTTCCAACCTAACATGTCGGCAAAATCTTGCGAAATGGGGTGGTCTTTTCCGTCTTCCCACGTGTGCTTTCGATCCTCTTTAAAATATTCAGTAGGGGTTTTTAAGGGTAGCGCGCGATCTAACAACGGGATAAATAACAATAAGACAATGGCAATGGGCACCAAGCGAAGATATTTCTTCCAGCCATGCTGAAAAAGATAACTGATATAAACTGCGCCAAAGGCTAAGAAAATAGGATAGAGGCCTATGGCATAATAGCTTTTAGCTTTTAAATAGACAAATAGGGAAAGGGTAAATACAAGGGCTAAAAAAAGTAATCGATAGGGTTTAAATGGGCGATATGCAAATAAAGAAATAAAACCAGCAATGATTACTATTAACGAACTAAAGAAAAATAGCATTTGGTCTTCCACAAAATCCATTCGTTGTACGTGTACTAACTGGGTTTCTTGCAGCTCTTTCATGTGTTTAAACACCGGAAAATCTTGCTGAAATTGCCAAATCAGATTTGGACTAATAAGCGCCAGCCCGATTAAAAATGCTATATAAAATTGAGGTTTTAAAAACAGTTTTCTATGCTCAGTTAATAAAATGGCAGGTATTAATCCCAATACGCAAAATGCGATATTGTATTTATTTAAAAAGCCTATTGCAAAACTGATGGCCATACCGTACAGCCATTTGTAATTTTGGGTTTCAATAAAGCTAATGAAAGTATAATAAAGCAAGGTCCAGCACAAAATATCTAGTGAATTTGGTTGATACAGCATGTTTATGCGCAACAAGCTCGAAAATGTTAATGCAGTAGCAACGAGAATGCATGCATACAGATTTCCTTTTAAACGTTCAACTGTTTTCCAAACCACAACTATTGTAAGTGCCCCAAATAAGGCAGGAAAAAATTTAACCCAGAAATAAGAATTTCCCAATTGTAAAATAATCCAAGAAATCCAAGAGGTCATGGGTGGAATAGAATGATAGCCCCAAGCTAAATGTTTCGCCTGATCCAAATGCAGATATTCATCACGCTGTAAATCGTAAATAGGGTGAACTACTACGTACTGTAGAACAATTTTAAGAACAACAAAGCTTAAGAGTAAGAGCGTCGATTTTTTCATTTTCCAAAATCTGTAGCTAATTTTTGTATCTGTTGGGTTGAAATCGAATTTTTACCCGCATCCACTACGATTCTATATTTAAAAGTTACTTTTTCTCCTTTTTTTAATTTTAAATTAGTTGTCCGAGCCCCGTTAGAAAATACTTTTTCGCCTAATGGATTCGCTGCGAATAAACCATATCCTCTGGCATGCCAATAGGTAGGATAATTTATGTTTTTGGGGTGATCGATAATGGTTACACTTACAGAGTCTGTTCCCATTTTTCCTAAAACCTTAACCCAAGATGCCCTTGTACTCCAAACTGCATCCCCAATTTTACCTTCACTGCTAATATAATTTCCATTGGCAACTTTATCGGTTCCTCCCTTAACAATGGTTACATTCCCTTTATCGTCGGTAAATTTTTGATCTTGCTGGGTCGGAATTTGAAGCTCGTGCGCCAACCGCATCCCTAAAAACCCATCCTTTACATCGGTAAAGGTTACATCAGTAGCAGCAGTAAGTGTGGTGAAGCGATCAATTATTCGACTTGTCCCTGCTGCGCTAAACTCGAAATGTGTATTTTCTTCGAGCAATACATCATTATTCTGATTGGTCCAATTGGCATGATATTTTAAACTGCCTTTTGCGCCATTTTTAGTTTCTATAATTTGATCGGTTTTAATCCAGCCATACTTGTCTTTTTTTTCTTTCGGGATGGCGTACGAGTTGTTCCAAAAATCGAGTCCATTTACATTCTCATAGTTTAACCAAATACCAATATGATGTGGATGGTCAGTTGGGTCGCCTGGTTTTGGATTTAACGGAAAACCTCGTGTTACGTCGGTTTGATTAACCGTAAAAACAGGATATAGGAATGGTTTTTCAATGTTGTCTGGATATAGAAAACTGGTAAAAAGCTTGTTCCCAATTAAAACATCGATTTTTTTTGCTTTTGGGTCTTTTACGAGCTTCACCTGATTATTTTGTGCAAACAGGGTTGATGAACAAAGTAATAAAAGAAAAAATAGTTTCAGCGTAACGTTCATTTGTGCAAGGTTTTATAATTTGACTTGCACTAATTTAAGGATTTAGAACAAATTAGCTAATTGTTTTTTCAGCGTTTAAATTTTTACCACATAGGCACATAGCTATTGTGCCTATGTGGTAAAATATAATGTAAATAATTATTTCTTTCCAGCTCGTTTATTTAACTCCTCGATTGGCATATTCATCATTCTGCCTACTGGATTTTTACCTCTATAGGTAATAACTTTTAAAACAGTTGCATCAATTGGGGGGATAAGTGGCGTAGTATATTTTGGATAAAAGCGATCAGGGAAAGAGTTGTCGAAACTATAATACATATCTAATCCCTCTACTTCTGTACTCAGTGAAACCTGTAATTGTCTATCGGCACCTCTTTTTACTGCAAATATAGGGTCGTATACGCTTGGTGCATATTTAGTTTCGGCAATATCTAAGCGCTTAAAATGTTGCTCGGTACGGGCAAAAAAGTTAGGCCAGTTCTTTTTCTCTTTTGGCGACCATACCGATTCGGCGATAGCAAAACCTCTTGGCCAGGTCATATATTCGGCCTGACGGATGTTATACACCTGTTCTGTCCATAAATTGGCTTGTCCGCCTTTGATAAATTTTGGATCAACATCTGCAGGTACAGGGTCGAACTCATAAGCCTTACTTAAACGTAGTGAAGCATAAACCTTAGGCTCGGTAATCGCATCGGCCTGCATATAATCGATATATGCGTATTGAGTAGGGGTCATTACCACTTCGTGCCCTGCTTTGGCTGCCTCTGTGCCATATTTCATCGAGCGCCAGCTCATAACGGCTGCATTCTGAGAAACACCACCTTCTAAAACCTCATCCCATGCCATAAATTTTTTGCCTGTTGAAGTAATAATTTTCTCTAGCCTTCTTTCAAAATAAGCCTGCACTTCTGGGATCGTTTTTAGACCTTCTCGTTTCATCAGGTCTTTTATTTGATCGTTCTTTTCCCAAAAATTACGGGCAACTTCATCACCACCTACATGTATGTATTCAAAAGGAAAGAGCTTTGCCAGTTGGGAAAATACAGTGTCTAAAAAAACATAAACTTTTTCATTGGCTGGAGAAAGTGTATTGTCTATTAATCCTAATGGGGGAGCACCTCTGCTCCAGTCCATAATTTTTTCTCCACTTCGCACCTTATAGTTTACGGCGTCTGGCGTTCCCGATAATTCTGGATAAGCTGCAATAGCGGCTAAACTATGCCCGGGTACATCAATTTCGGGCATAATATCAACAAAGCGATCTTTGGCATAGGTTACTAATTCTTTAATATCTTCTTGTGTATAAAAGCCACCATAATTGCGTGGTTCATCAGCTGTTGGTGGAATAAAATCACCAAAAGAGCCTTCACGTTTTACGCGCCATGCACCAACTTCAGTTAATTTTGGCAAACCTTTGATTTCGATTCGCCAACCCTCATCGTCTGTTAAATGGAGATGTAAAATATTGTATTTGTAGCGCACCATTGCATCAATGTATTGCTTTACTTCTTGCTTGGTGAAAAAATGACGAGCTACATCAAACATTAGCCCTCTCCAACCCAATCTCGGATAATCGGTTATTTTTACGCAGGGCATGGTCCATTTTATGCCTTTTACTTCTTCTTTACTTTCAATTTCTTTTGGCAATAATTGCATCAGCGTTTGTACGCCATAAAATAAGCCAGCAGGTTTATTTGCGTTAATCGTTACTTGTTTTAACCCTACAGTTAAATGGTAACCTTCATTTCCTAAAACAGGATCATTTTTATCATTAATCACCAATTTAAAAGTAGCAGCGGCTGATGGAATATGTACCACACTTACAAAATGCCCGGTTGGTGTAGAAAGTCGTTCTTGTAAAAAAGCAACAGTTTGTTTTAACTCTGGCGATTTATTAGCCTGAATAACAATATTAGCTGGCAGTACAAAATGACCTGTTTGTTTAATAAGGGTAACAGGCTCTGGGATAATGGCTATTTCTTGTTGAGGAGCTGATGATGTTGCTTCAAAAGTACTTATGGTTTCAGTAATACTTTCTACATTTTGTGCAAAAGTTGGTATCGTGAAAAAACAAAATACAATAGATAAAATTCGTTTCATGAATAAAATTGAGTTGATTTCTAATTAAATGGCAATTTATTAAATATTAAGAGAATTATGTGGGTTTTATAGATGTTTTCTAACGGCATATACCATCTCATCATATACGGTTCCATTTTTATAATAAGTGCCTTTAAATTCGCCTTCTAGTTTAAATCCAACTTTTTCGAGCACACGTTGTGATTTGAAATTGGTATCAAAGGTTCGGGCATATATTCGAGTAATATCGAAGGTTTTGAAGCCATAGTTAATCATTTCTTTAATGGCTAAAGGCACTATTCCATTACCCCATAGCGATTCGGCTAGCCAGTAGCCCATTTCTGCGTTTTTGCAATATAAATCTGGTTGTGGGTGCACGCCAATAGAACCCGAAACCTCACCATCTACTACAATTGCAAAAATTTGGAAGGGAGAGGCTGATAAGGCTAAGTTGATGAAAGCCACGCCATCATTTTGTGTATATGGGAAAGGGAACTTATTGCTTAAATTTTTAGCGATGTTGTAATTGTTGGCATGTTTAACTAAACTAGCTAAATCAGTATGCTGAAAGGGGCGAAGTTCGAATTGCATTATTTTGTCTCGTTCATAAATTTTATAATTCCAGCCATATACGTTTGCTGATCGTCGTAAAAACTCATATGGCTTCCTTTCGGGCAATATAAATAGCTTCCATTTTTTAATGCTGAGGCCATCCATTCCATATGTTTTGGGTCCATAGTATCGTATTTTGCGCCAATAGTTAAAGTTGGTATCGTAATGTTTTTTAACTGCGAAGAAACATCCCATTTTAGCAGCTTGCCCGATACACCAAATTCGCTTGGGCCCTGCATGGTTACATATAAAGATTGATTCATTTTGCTAAAGGAGCGATTTATAGGTTCAGGCCACTGATCTAATGGAATACGGCAAATGTGTTTTACATAAAAATTTGGCATTAGCAATTCCATATATGCTGGATTTGCAAAATCATTATTCGCCTCTATGGTTCTAATTTTTTTCAGAACCACCGAATCCATTTGCTTTGCTAAAACTTCATCTGCATATTTACCATAGGCCGGAATACTGCTCATCATGTTACTGATGATCATCCCTTTCATATTTTTTTGATATTTTAAAGCATATTGCATGGCTAAAATCCCACCCCATGAATGACCTAATAAATAGAAATTGTCTTTGTTTAATTGAAGCGCTTGTCTAACTTGTTCAAGCTCCTCTACATATCGACCTAAATTCCACATCGCAGTATCTTTTGGGTTATCGGAATTACCACAACCAAGTTGATCGTAATAGATAAACTCTATCCCTTCTTTAGGTAAAAAGTTTTCCATGCATTCGAAATATTCATGTGTAGCACCTGGGCCGCCATTAAGAAGTAAAAGTTTGATTTTGGGATTATAACCAATTCGTTTGGTCCAAACATTGAATTTCCCTTTGGGAGTTTGGATGGAAATCATTTTTACACCACCTGTTAACACCCCTGTATCTGTAGAATTAAAGTAATTTGGATGTTCATTAGTCCAAAGTGAGGGCAAGTTGTTTACTCTTTTACTGCTTTTACCGTTACAAGAAATAAGTACCGCAGAAATAATAAGGATTAAAATCGAAATAATACTTTTAAAGGTCATGATTACGAAAGATTTGAACTCAATATAAGAACAAATTATCGTATTCTTAAGTACCCAAAATGCCTAATATACGAATGCCTTGTGCCCAGCACTATTCGCCTCACTACTTAAGTGCATCTAAAACCTTAAACAGTTTCCTACTAATCCCCGATCCGTTGTAGTTATTAATATTAATTACAACCACATACTTATTTCCATTTGAAGCGGTATAATATCCAGCATAAGCCGAAACATCGTTAATGCTGCCACTTTTTAATTTCATACCATTGTTTTCTGGAAAGGAATTTAAATAATCGGCAAACCATTCTTCCTTTTGAGCTTGAAATAAAATAGAAGCCATAGCCATTGTGGTTACCCGTGTTCCGGGCGAAAGTCCGCTGCCATCTAAAATGTTCAAGGCATTTTTATCAATCCCTTTTGTGGCCCAAAAATTAATCTCGGCCGCTGCACCATTACGGGTGGATGGTGTTTTACCTGATTTCCATGCGATAGTTTTTAATAGTTGTTCGCCATATAAATTTACACTCTTTTTATTAAACCAATACACAATTTCACTTAATGAAGGCGAGGTAATAGTAGAAAGTTTTTGGGTAATTGTTGGCAAGACAGCACCATCTATATTGAGCTTTCGGCTTGTGGTTGCAGATTGAGTACTTACAATATTTAATCGATTTAAGGTGTCTTGCAAGCGATAAGCAGCATCATATGCAGGATCGGGTAGCGCCAACGAAATGCCGACCTTGCCTATTCCCAGGCCCCAAGTGCCACGTAAGTAGGCAAGTGAGCTATAAGGCGGCAAATAGCCATAAGCATTATCGCCAGAGCCCGAAGCGCCTGTTTTAAGCTCATTTACCACTTGCAAGTAAGGCATAGCCGGAACAATTGCCTTTAAATTAACATCTGCTCCTGCAACATTCCCAGGTTTAAGATGAATATCGAATTGATTTTCGCGCCAGGTTAATGACGATGTTCCTGCACCATAATAGTTTCCCATATCTTGCCAAATCCATCCTTCGGGCATGGTTTGTGTGCCAAATAAGCTATCGTCGCCAATTACATTTCCTTCTATTTTTTTTATGCCTGCAGCTTTAATCGCATTAACCCATTGCGTTAAAATTATGTTTTCTTTGCTTTGTTCATATCGCCATGAGGCTAAGGTGGGGTCGCCACCGCCACTAATAATTAAGTTTCCTTGCAAGGTGCCATCGCTTGTAATCTTACCGCTATAGCCCAAGGTAGTTTGGTAGCGAAAATCTTTTCCTAAAACGCTAAATGCAGTTGCCGAAGTGATCGTTTTAAGGGTAGATGCCGTCGCTAAACCAATATTTTCATTTTTAGCAAAAATAACTTTTCCAGTTTGAGCGTCCAATACACAAAGTGAGGTAATGGCATATTTCGCTTGTTCATCGACTGTTAAACTTTGATAAGCCTGTTCTAGTTTAGCAATAGGAAATTGGGCAAGAGCAAAGAAAGGAAATAATATAAGCAAGATTAATATTGGCCTCATTGGTTTTAGGTGTTTAATGTGAATATACCTATTCGTTATTTTTTTGCAGTAAGTTAAGTCTATTTTACAAATTCTGATGCCGTAACTTCGGGGATTACTACAAGTAAATCGAAACCATTAATGACACGCAACAAGGTGGTATCAGTAATTTTAACTTTTCCATTGTCAACGGCTTTTTTTATAGGTGATAAGTCGAAGCATTTCCAGGTTTTACCATCTACCAATTGGAAAAATGGTTTTAATGATTTGAGCATGCCTGTGTTCTCATCTATTTTTTCTGAGGGAAACCCTTTAAATGGCGAAGCTTGCAGACCAGATTTTCCAATAACCATTAGATGCAAAGATTCTTTGTATTGACTATCCGAAATGTTATTCACCAAATTGCCGATGTCATAAATTTCTAAAAGGCTTTGACCTTTCAGCACATGATTTGCACCAAACTTAAAGAGATTTTTCTTGTTGTGCCAATCGTTATACACTTCCATCAATTGATTTTTCATCAATTGTATTCTCAAGTGGTGGTCGCCAGATTTATAGATTTTTGCAGTAAGCTTTAAAGCATTAATAATTTTCAATTCTTGAGCACTGAGTTTGAGCTTGCTAAGCTCTTCGATATTTCTTTCATATTCAGTGGTATACATGTAGAATGAATTTTTCTGATCTTTTAAGAAATCCTCAAAGTGTTTTTTGGATTGATTACTGATCAATTCATACAATGCTTTAGCACGTGGATTTTTTGTAGTTTGTGAAAGCTCGCTACAGATTAGTCTATCAGCAACGAGTAAAATTTGATCTGTGCCATAAATTTTCACATCGCTTTTTACCAATTGTTTAAGTAAATCGAATTCAGGCTCGAAGGCATAAAAGGAGAAGGTATTGCTATAAGCTGATACATATTTTTTTAAGCTTTCGGTAGCTAATGTTTTAAGTTTGGTCTGAAATAATTTGGCCGTAAAGGGGTCGATTTCACAGAAGAAATTATCAAATTTTATTTGACTGGCAATTTTCGTTACAAAAAAAGGAATTTCGTTGGTGAAATGATCCTCGCCAATCAGTACATTATTACTTTTATTTACACGCGCTATAATTTTATTCCAGCCTGTACCACTAAATCCATTTGGTGTTATCGAGAAATCGCTAACGTTATTTTTTGCAATGGTTGTGATTAGGCTATCCTGTGCTAAAGTAAAGGTTAAATTGATAAACGAAGTAATAAACGTAATCAGGATTGTTTTTTTAAGCATTGATGATGAATTTTCTATATAAAAGATTACAAAAAAAGTGATGCTATTTACATCACTTTTAATTTTAGATTGGGTTTATGCATTCAAAACGCTCAGCGCTTTACGCTAAGTCAATTACACCAATTCCTTCCTCACTAAATATTCGGCAATTTGCACGGCATTGGTAGCTGCTCCTTTACGTAGGTTATCAGCTACAATCCACATATTCAGTGTATTTGGCATCGATTCGTCTCTACGTATGCGGCCTACAAACACTTCATCTCTTTCGTGCGCATCTTTTGGCATTGGATATTTCAAGTTCGCAACATCATCGACTACGATAATACCTTCTGTTTTTTCTAACAATGCGGTTACTTCGGCCAAGTCAAATTCATTTTCGAATTCAATATTTACCGATTCAGAGTGGCCGCCCATTACTGGAATACGAACTGTAGTTGCAGTTAAACGAATACTATCGTCGCCCATAATTTTACGGGTTTCGTTTATCATTTTCATTTCCTCTTTGGTGTATCCGTTTTCGGTGAATACATCAATTTGAGGAATTACATTTAAATCGATTTGATAAGGATAAGCCATCGGGCCATCATGTATACCCTTACGCTCATTCATCATCTGATCAACCGCTTTTACACCAGTACCTGTTACCGATTGATAGGTTGATACCACTACACGTTTAATTCTGTATTGATCGTGTAATGGTTTTAAGACCACTACCATTTGAATGGTCGAACAATTTGGGTTTGCAATAATCTTATCATCAAGAGATAAGGTTGATGCATTTACTTCAGGTACAATCAAAGGAACTTTTGGATCCATCCGCCATGCTGATGAATTATCAATTACGGTTGTGCCTGCTTCTTTAAAACGGGGTGCATGCTCTAGAGAAGTACCTCCACCTGCAGAGAATAAAGCAATCTCAGGTTTCATGGCTATTGCAGTATCCATGCTAACAATTGGAAACTGTTTACCCTTAAACGTAATTAACTTACCAACACTCTTTTCAGAGGCAACGGGAATTAATTCGGTTAATGGGAAATTTCTCTCTTCCAATACTTTTAACATTACGGTACCTACCAACCCGGTAGCACCTACTACTGCAACTTTCATTCGTTTTTCGATTTTTAGTATATTAAGTTAATTCCTAATATCTACCAAAGATGAGAAAAACTTTACTTTTTTTACTGTTATTGAGTGTTAAACTTACATTCGGGCAGTTTCGTGACAACTTTAGTGACGGTAATTTTACAATTCACCCTGTATGGGGTGGGCAAACATCGTTATTTACTGTAAATACTTTCAAACAGCTAAAAACTTCATTATCTGCTGTGACACAAACAATTAACTTGTCAACATCCAATGCTTTAGCCCTAAATGTGAAGTGGGAATTTTCTGTTCACTTGAATTTTGATCCATCCACAACAAATTTAGCGAGAATTTATTTAGTTGCAGATCAGGCAGATTTAAGAGGCAATTTAAACGGATATTTTGTCCAAATTGGCGAAAGTGGAGGCGCAGACAGCTACGATTTGTATAAACAAACGGGTAATTCAGTAAGCAAAATTATTGATGGCTTGCCCAAAAATAGAGCGAATGTTAACTTTTTATCCACAAAATTACGGGTTACCCGTGATACTTTTGGCAAGTGGCAACTGTATAGTTCTTTAGATGAAGGCGTAACGTATGTCCTAGAAGGAAGCATAACAGATAAGACATTTACGCATACAAGCTGGTTCGGTGTGTACTGCAAGTATACAGCTACACGGTCGGATGGTTTTATGTTCGACGATTTCAATGTAGAAGAGCTTGTAACTGATACCACTCCTCCACATCTGGTAAGTATTAAGGTAGTAGATGATTATACTTTGGAGGCTACCTTTTCTGAAACTGCAATGCATTCATCCGCCTTGTTGACTAATGCTTATAAAGTAAAAGAACTAAATGCAAGCCCAATTTCTGTGAGTTCAACAGCATTACCCAATATATTTAGGTTGAGTTTTACTCACCTTTTTGAGTCGGCTCGATATACATTGGTGGCTAGTGGGATTAGTGATTTAAATGGAAATAGTACTGCAAATAGCGAAATAAGTACTTTCTATATCCAACCTTACGTTGCTTTAAAGGGCAATTTGGTGATCAATGAAATTTTCGCTGACCCATCGCCTCCCGTTGGTTTGCCAGGGGCAGAATTTGTTGAACTCTGGAATACAACAGATAAATATATCTTATTAAAAGATTGGAAGTACAAGGATTTAACTTCAGCTTATACCTTTTTGGCAGATACACTTGCGCCGAATTCCTATGTCATTTTATGCGCTATGGCTGATGAAAGTCTATTTAAAATGTATAGTAAAACGATAGGCCTTTCGGTTTGGCCAACCCTAAACAATGATAAAGATCGCTTGAGTATAATTAGCGCTGAAAACGTGGTAATAGATGAGGTTTCTTATGGTGATAATTGGTTTAAGGATGGGGTAAAGGCACAAGGAGGTTTTAGCTTAGAATTAATAGATCCCAACAATAAATGTGCAGGAATCCAAAATTGGCAAGCTAGTAATCATAGCAATGGGGGAACTCCGGGTTTTGAAAATTCGGTTTATCGGTTGCAACTAAGTTCAACAGCACCAAAAATACTTTCGGCAACAATAGTTGATGAAACCACGATCAAGGTAGATTTTAGTAAAAGTATAGATAGCTTAAGCGGAGCATTAATTGTTAATTATAATTTAAATAATGGGATGGGGATGCCCTTAGCTGCGCTACCTCAATCTCCTGATTTTATGAGTGTGCTACTTAAACTTCGTATGCCAATAACAAAAGGTCAAGAATTTGTTTTAACAGTTAATTATGTTAAGGATTGTGCCGGAAATTTAATTGATGCAAACTCAAATACTATTAAGCTTTTTGTAGCTAAAACGATTGCAAAGAATGATATTTTGATTAGCGAAATTTTGATTAATCCGAAATTAGGTGGAGTAGACTTTATCGAAATTTATAACACTACCGGTCATGTGCTTGATTTAGCAACTTTAAAATTGGGTAGTGCCGATGCCAGTGGAAAGATGGCTAACCTAAAAACTATTACAAGCAACACTACATATATTCCAAGTAAAACTTTTTGGCTATTAACCAGTGAAATTGAAAACGTTAAGCAACATTATGAGGTGAAAAACCCAGCTCAATTCACAAAAATGGCTTCATTACCTGCTTATATGAATGAAAAAGGGGCCGTAATTTTAGTAACAGATTCGCTCGTGATAGATCGATTCGATTATTACGAGAACATGCACTTTCCTTTGATTAAAATGATAAAGGGGGTATCTCTAGAGCGTGTTTCATTTCAACTAGCCACCAATGAAAAAGGTAATTTTAAGTCGGCCGCACAAGCAAGTGGTTTTGCGACACCTACTTATAAAAATTCTCAAGATGAGGGAACAAATACAACAAATAATGTATGGTTAAGTGCGAACGTATTTTCTCCCGATGGGGATGGTAATGAAGATGTTTTAAAGGTAAATTATAGGTTTGTAGATCAAGATTATATAGCAAATGCTATGATTTATAATGATAAAGGTGTTCCTGTAAAAAAGATATTTCGTAATACAACCATTCCGAAAGAGGGTTATTTTGTTTGGGATGGATTAAATGATGCAGGGGGGGTGAATAAAGTAGGGATTTACATTATTAAGTTTGAAATTTTTGCCTTAAATGGAAAATCAAGACAGTATGAGAAGGCCTGTGTTTTGGCAGCCAAGTTAAATTGAGTTCAATTTAGATTTCTTTAAACAATAGTTGAAGAGGATTGTTGGTTTTATAAAGAGATTTAATTGGATAATATGAAATACGGAAAATTAGTGGAGAAACTTCTTTCACAAAAATCAAATCAAAACAATACGCAGGTTGCGGTAGCTTTAATTGCAGGATTAGCGGCAGGTGCGGTTATAAGTATTTTACTTGCGCCAGAAAAAGGTTCAACTACTCGCAAAGGAATTGCCAACAGAACGAGAGCGTTTGGAAGTGGAATAAGAGATTCTTATGCTTCAATTAAAAGTAAGTTCTTCGAAAATCATGAAGAGCAAGAACCAGCGGTTGCGCCCGAAGTACCACATTTTACACATAAGATTACTAAAAAGCGTAAGCCAGGTATTAAAGATTTAGTAAGTGAGGCAAATCATAATAACCTTTAAAGTAGTGATTACTAAATATAAGCATCGCTCAATTTTAGTAATCACTACTGCTATTTAATTACAAAAGCTGATTTTTTACGTAATCAAAACTTGTTTTTATAGAGCCCAATTCGTTTGGTTTATAATTTGTTTCGTGCTCTACAAAGAAATGTTTTACACCAGAGAGTTTTGCGTTGGCAAAGACTGACTTAAAATTTATGCTGCCCTCACCAATTTCGGTATTGGCATCTTTATTTTTTTTGTCCATATCTTTAATGTGCCACATGGTAAAACGTTTAGGGTGAGCTTTAAATAGTGTTAGTGGGTCTACTCCTGATCTTGCAACCCAATATAAATCGAGCTCAAAATCTACCAAATTCTTATCAGTTTCATTAAGCATAATCTCAAGGCCAGTAGTTCCATTGAACTTTTTAAACTCAAAATCGTGATTATGATAGGCCAACTTTAAACCAGCAGCTTTACATAAGTTACCTGCTTCATTTAATTTATTTGCAACCTTTTTATAGTCGTCGGCCGTTTTTCGAAGGCTTACATCTAACCATGGAACGGTTACATATTTACTATCAAGTGTATTCGCTGCTTCGATGTAAGATTTTAAACCATCGCTGCTTTTACCACCAATGTAGCCATCCATCTCAAAGTGACCGCTAGGTGATTTTAAACCATTTTGCTTTAATAAAGTAGCAAATGCTTTCGCGTCTAAGCCCCAAAATCCGCCTTTAGCATTATATCCGTAGGTTTCTACTTCTTTATAGCCAATTTTAGCAACTTTTTCGATAATTCCTTTTACATCTTTACCTATTATATCTCGCAAACTGTATAATTGCAATCCAACTGAATGTTTTTGGGCTATCATACTATAGGCAAGCGAAGGCATGAAGGCTGCTCCTGCAACAAGTAGTCCTGATTGTTTTATAAAATCTCTTCTCGTATTCATATTTAAGGGTAGTGATTAATTGGTTTCGGCTTTTGTTTTATCGTTAAAGAATAGTGCAAATAAGAGGAATACAACAAAAGCAATTCCAGCAGGAATAACCCAAATCATTTTCCAATTTTCTGCACCGTTAACTTTGTACATTTCAGTAATTTGACCAGCTACGATGAAACCAATTAACATGCCAATACCATAAGTGGCTAATGTAATTAGTCCTTGAGCAGAGCTTTTAAATTTCTCACCAGCTTTAGAGTTGGTATAAATCTGACCTGATACAAAGAAAAAGTCATAACAAATTCCATGTAAAGCTATTCCTAATATTAACATGAAACTCAATTCTCCGGCATTTCCATAGGCGAAAAGTACATACCTAACTGCCCATGCCAACATACCAACTAAGATTGTTTTTTTGAACCCAAATTTCTTAAAGAAGATGGGTAGAAATAATAAGAAAATTACTTCAGATGCTTGGCCAATTGTCATTTTACCCGTTGGATTATCCATTCCTACTTTAGACAAGAAAAGGTTGGCATTTTGATAGTAAAATGCTAGAGGGATACAGATTAGAATAGATGAAAGGAAGAAAATCAAAAAGTTTTTGTCTTTTAATAGTTTGAGTGCATCTAATCCTAAGATATCTGAAACAGTTACTTTCTCTCCTGCACCTTTTGGGGGTGTTTTTGGTAAAATAAAGCTAAACAGACCCAATGTCAAAGATGCAATTCCAGCCATTAAAAAAGTATTTTTCAAGAATAATGCTTTTGTATTCTCAGGCGAATCCCAGTGAAAAGCATAGCTAATTAATAAACCTGCGGCAATCCAACCAATAGTTCCCCAAATTCTGATACTCGAAAATTCTTTTTCAGGATCTTTCATTTGGTTAAATGAAACAGAGTTTACCAAAGCTAATGTTGGCATGTATAAGATCATATACCCTAGAACGTAAGGGTAGAAAACAGACATGTCTGCTGCATTGTACATTTGATACATTAATATTGCACCAATAATATGCAATACGCCAAGAATTTTTTCGGCATTAAAATAACGATCGGCAATAAGTCCGATAATAAAAGGCGCTATAATTGCTCCCCATGATTGGGTTGAAAAAACTGATCCTGTTTCTGGACCTGTTGCTTGTAAATTTGTTGCCAAGAATGTGCCCAAAGTTACGAACCATGATCCCCAGATAAAAAATTCTAGGAACATCATGAATGAAAGTTTAATGCGGATGGTTGAGTTCATTTTGTTTTGGTTTAGTTCAGTGGTTAGCGATAAGCGTGTAAATTATAATTCTTTTATAGAGATATTTCTATACCATACCTCATCACCATGATCTTGTAAAGCAATTTTGCCAGTTTTATATGTTCCAAAACCTTGCCATTTTGCAAACTTACTTCCAGCAATTAACCCTTTCCAATTCTCATCCCCAACGGTAGTTTCTACAACTTTTACACCGTTTAATTTAAAGGTTAACTTTCCATTGTCACTTATAATTTCAGCTTTGTTCCACTCTCCAACGGCCTTAACCGGTTCAGAAGTGCTTTTAACCATGTCGTATAAGTCTCCGGCTCTGTGCTTGGTTATTTGTCCATCTTTATGCCCTTCGTTATCTAATACTTGCATCTCTGGTCCAGTTAAATAGGTTTGCCCGTATTTAGGATCTTCATGCACATAAAAAATAACACCACTATTTGCTTTTGGAGCAACTTTCCATTCCAGTTTTAAATGAAAGTTAGTATATGCTTTGTCTGTTACCAAATCGCCACCACCATCTTTACCTTTTTTAGTTGGATTCATGTGTATAGCACCATCAACAACTTCCCATGCACTACCTACGGTTGTTTTGTTATAGGTATGCCACCCCGTTGTAGTTTTGCCGTCAAATAAGGGTTTAAATCCTTTCTGAGCGATTGCTATATTGGTTACTGCAAACAAAATCAATGCAGATAAAATGTATTTCTTCATATTATATTTTTTAAAAAATTAAGAACCTAAACTCCAACCACTACGATATTCTCTTTTCACAAATTGATTAACCTCGTCAAAATTAGTTACCTTCATTTGATCATTATCCCAAAGTAATTTTTTGTATCTTCCAGGATAGATGGTTTTACCTTCTGCATTTTTACCTTGAACATCAGCAGCACGAATAGCTAAATTGGCCATTAATAAGGCTTCTGTTAATGGACCAGCAATTTCAAAAGGAGAACTTAATTCTTTTTTACCATGACCAGCAATACATGCTTCTACCCACTGTGCATAGTGGCCACTTTCGCCACCGGTTACTCTCGCAAATTTCGCAGGAACTTTAATGTCTTTTGTTCTGCTTAGTGGTAAAAGCTGAGGGTTTCTGCCATAGGTTTCTGATGTCATTTTCCCTTTTGTACCAATAAATAACGTTCCATTTCCACCGTCTCCAAATTTTTCGTTTGCTAATAATTCTTCAGGTCTTGTTGGCTGTATGCCACCGTCCATCCAGTGAACGGTTACATCACCATTAGTTTTATTCGTTTTAGGGAATTTTAAGGTTACGTGACTCGACGGAGGGCAACTTTCAGGGAAATATCCACGTTTAAATTCGTCAACATATACCGAACCTACACTTGCTTCTACTTCACTAGCATATTTCAAATTAAGCACACTAAAAGGAGTTTCCAATAGGTGACATCCCATATCGCCAAGCGCACCTGTTCCATAATCCCACCATCCGCGCCAGTTAAAAGGAACTAATTTATTTACGTACTCTTTATATGGAGCTGTTCCTAACCATAAATCCCAATCGAGTTCTGCTGGTACTTCAGCTTTATTGGCCGACCATGGAATACCTTGAGGCCAAACCGGTCTGTCGGTCCATGCATATATTGTATGCACATCACCAATTAAGCCAGCATCGTACCATTCTTTCATTTGTCGCGGACCATCATTTGAAGCACCTTGGTTACCCATTTGTGTAACTACTTTATACTTTTGTGCAGCGGCGGTTAACGCGCGTGCCTCAAAAATATCGTGGGTAAGGGGTTTTTGCACATACACATGTTTACCCAATTGCATAGCTGCCATTGCTTGTACTGCATGGTTATGATCAGGAGTTGAAACCGAAACGGCATCGAAATTTTTATGCTCTTTTTCATACATTTCTCTCCAATCTTTATAGAATTTCGCTTTCGGGAAATTTTTCACACTTCCAGCAGCTCTACGCGTATCAACATCGCAAAGGAAACCGATATCCGCTTTTCCACTATCGAAGAATGATTTAATATCACTACCTCCTTTTCCACCAACACCAACTCCGGCAACAATTAGTCGATCACTAGGCGCTAAAAAGCCTTTTCCACCTAAAACATGACGGGGAACGATCATAAATGCAGCAGTTGCAAGAGCCCCAGTTTTAAGGAAATCACGTCTGGTGTTTCCTTCAGTTTCTTTTTTTAAAGTATCCATTTGGTTAGTTTTTTAACTAGAATTTATTTTTTTAACGATAAGATGTAAGTAGCCATCTGTTTCGCATCATCTTCTGTAATTTTTGCGTGTGGTGTCATCGCTATTGGTCCCCAAACTCCTTTTCCTCCTTTTATAATTTTGCTGGCTAGTAAATTAATATTTTCATCATTAGATGGATATTTTTCAGCAATTGCTAGATAAGAAGGGCCAATTATTTTATTTTCTTTATGATGACAGCCTATGCAGTCTGATTTTGCAATCAATAATTCGCCTCCTGTTTTAGCTACTGGGGCAGGAGCAGCTGCTGTGGTTGTAGAACTGGTAGCTGCTGTGTCGCTGCTTGAGCCACCACAGGCAGCTAATAGTAAAGTAAAAGCGCTTAAAAGTAAAAATTTGGTTTTCATCTATTTATTTTTTGTTTTCAGTAATTTATAGTCCTAGTATTTCTCTGTTAAGATTTGTATCGCTACCTGCGGATGCGAAATCATCGAAAGCTTTTTTGGTTACAGGAATAATGTGTTTTTTGATAAATTCGGCACCTTCTCTTGCACCTGTTTCAGAATCCTTAATGCAGCATTCCCATTCCATAACTGCCCATCCTTTGAAATCGTATTGGGTTAATTTGCTAAATATGCGTTTAAAATCTACCTGTCCATCACCCGGTGAACGATAGCGACCAGCTCGATTTGCCCAACTCTGATAGCCACCAAATGTTCCTTGTTTACCAGTCGCATTAAATTCGGCATCTTTTACATGAAAGGCCTTAATTCTTTCATGGTAAAAATCAATATATTGAATATAATCAAGTTGTTGTAAGACAAAATGTGAAGGATCATACAATAAACAAGCTCTTGAATGATGGTTTACTTTTTCTAGAAACATCTCGTAGGTTTCACCATCAAAAAGGTCTTCTCCTGGATGTATTTCGTAGCACACATCAACTCCACAGTTATCGAATTCGTTCAAAATTGGTAGCCAGCGTTTCGCTAATTCTGTAAAACCTTCGTTTACTAAACCATCTGGTCGTTGTGGCCATGGATGAAAAGTATGCCAAAGTAATGAACCACTAAACGTTGCATGTGCATTTAACCCTAAATTCTGAGAGGCTTTAGCAGCGTATTTAAGTTGTTGCACAGCCCAAGCAGTTCGTGCTGCTGGATTATTCTTTACCTCATCAGCTGCAAAAGCATCAAATAATTTATCATAAGCAGGGTTTACGGCAACCAATTGCCCCTGTAAATGGGTAGAAAGTTCAGTAATCACTAAACCGTGTGAAGCTACTTTGCCTTTTAATTCATCGGCATAGGTTTTACTTTCGGCGGCTAGTTTTAAGTCGATAAATCGCTTATCAAGTGTAGGCACTTGTATTCCTTTATAGCCCAAATCGGCTGCCCACTTGCAAATGCCATCTAGTGAGTTAAATGGGGCTTCGTCTCCAATAAATTGGGCTAAAAATATGGCAGGTCCTTGTATCGTTGTCATGCTATTAAATATTAAAATCGAACCATTTTTGATCAGATTTGCTAGAGGCTACTACGTTTTCTATGAAGGCCATTCCCCGAACACCGTCTGTGGCATTAGGGAAATCGAGCATTTCTGGCGAAGGTTCTTTTCCATCCTGCTTTGCTGCTATAGTTAACGCAAAATTCTTATAAATATTAGCAAAAGCTTCTAAATAACCCTCTGGGTGGCCAGAAGGTGTTCGAGTGTTAAACTTGGCGGTGTCGCTTACATACGCATTTCCGGTTCTATAAATTTGAGCAGGTTGATCTAACCATTTTACAGTTAGGGTATTGGGTTCCATCTGATGCCATTCTATTCCGCCTTTTTCGCCATAAGCACGAATTTTAATTGCATTTTCTTCGCCAGCGGCAATTTGAGAAGCCATTAATATCCCATTTGCGCCATTATTGAATTTTAGCAGAACATTCCCATCATCATCTAACAAACGATTTTCGACTACGATATTTAAATCTGCGCAAATTTTGGTAATCTGTAACCCTGAAATATACTCGGCTAAGTGCGCGGCATGCGTCCCTACATCGGCCATACAACCACTTATTCCACTTTTAGCCGGGTCGGCTCGCCAAGCTGCTTGCTTATTATCGCTAGGAGCAGGTAAGCTTAACCAACCTTGTGGATACTCCACACAAACTTTTCTTATTTTGCCTAAAGCGCCTTCTTTAATCATTTGCTTAGCCTGTTTAACCATTGGATAACCTGAGTAGGTATGGGTTAAGCAAATTAAAAGACCTGTTTCATCAGCCTTTGCTTTTAAAGCTTTTGCCTCAGCTAAACTAAACGTGATTGGCTTATCAATTAATACATGAAAACCGTGAGATAATGCCAGCATAGCTGGTTCAAAATGCAAGTGATTTGGGGTAACGATACTTACAAAATGCATTTTTTCAGAAGCGGGTAATTTGCTCTCCGAAAGAATCATTTCTTCAAAACTTGTATATACGCGTTCATCGGGCAGAAATAAATCTTTGCCTGATGCTTTAGCATTTTCGGGATTGGAACTTAGCGCGCCACAACAAAGCTCAATTAAGCCATCAAGGTTTGCTGCCATGCGGTGAACAGCACCAATAAAGGCCTGTTTTCCACCACCAACCATTCCCATTCTTATCTTTTCTTTCATTTATATGTCTTGCGTTTAGCGCTTTGGGTTTGGCGTTTTGCATGCCATAACCCTTCTCTTGTTTTATAATTTTGTTCTTTACTATTTTGCTGTTACAAATTTCCCTTTTTCAGTTCGTTCACTGCAAAATCACAAGCTCTAGCTGTTAAAGCCATATAAGTTAATGATGGATTCTGACAAGCTGCTGAGGTCATGCAAGAACCATCGGTTACAAATACATTTTTTACCTCATGCATTTGGTTCCATTGATTAAGAACAGATGTTTTTGGATCTCTACCCATTCTAGCTGTACCCATCTCATGAATAGCCATGCCAGGGGTTGATCCATTGTCGTATGTTTTAACATCCTTTATTCCAGCCATTTCTAACATTTCGGCAGCATCGTTCATCATATCAACACGCATTTTGGCCTCGTTGTCTTTAAACTCGCAATCGATCGCTAATACCGGTTGTCCCCATTTATCTTTTTTAGTTTTGTCGATGTATACCCGATTTTCGTGATAAGGCAATGATTCTCCAAAACCACCTAATCCCATGGTCCAAGCACCCGGTGTAGACATTAGATCTTTTGCTTCACCACCAAAAGCCAATTCGGCAACGTCGGCATGCCAGTTACCTCTACTTGCTCCGCCTTGATAACCAAAACCACGAACATAATCACGTTTGTCGTTACCAATGTTTCTATAACGTGGAACATAAATCCCGTTTGCTCTTTTACCAAAGGTGTATTTATCTTCAAAACCTTCAGCTTTGCCACTTGCACCACAACGGAAATGATGATCCATGAGGTTATGACCTAGTTCGCCACTTGCATTTCCTAAACCGTTAGGATGTTCGGCAGAAGTAGAGTTTAAAAGTAAGAAGGTACTACCTAAAGTAGAGCCATTTACAAAAACGATTTTTGCGAAATATTCAATTACTTCGTTGGTCTCAGAATCGATTATTCTTACACCTTTAGCTTTTTGAGTTTCCTTATCGTAAATAATCTCATTTACTAGTGAGAATGGTCTTAATGTTAAATTTCCTGTTGCTTCTGCCGCAGGTAGGGTAGAGGATTGCGTGCTAAAATAAGCGCCAAACGGACAGCCACGGCTACATAAGTTTCTATATTGGCATTTTCCTCTTCCGCCATGCTCGACCGTTAAATTGGCTACACGACCAATGGTCATGATTCGGCTTCTTTTGTAATGGTCTTCAATACGTTTTTTAACCGATTTTTCAACACAGTTCATATCCATTGGAGGTAAATATTTACCGTCGGGAAGATGCGGGAAATTATCAGCTGTGCCACTAATGCCGGCAAATTTCTCAACATAATCATACCATGGAGCAATATCTTTATAACGAATTGGCCAATCTACGCCATGACCATCTTTTAAGTTCTCTTCAAAGTTTAAATCGCCTAAACGATAGCTCTGACGGCCCCACATTAACGATTTACCGCCAACATGAAAACCTCTATACCAGTCGAATCGTTTTACTTCTGTATATGGACAATCGTGATCGTTTACCCAAAAACTTTCATTAAATTCGGTATACGGATAATCTCTTTTTTGAACAGGATGAGCATCTTTCTGTGCTTCGGTTAGCTTTCCTCGGTGCTCAAACTCCCAAGGCTTTTTCATGGCCGTGGTATAGTCTTTAATATGTTCGATGTTTCTACCGCGCTCTAACATTAAAACTTTTAGGCCCTTTTCGGTTAATTCTTTCGCTGCCCATCCACCACTTATTCCTGATCCAACTACAATGGCATCGTATGTATTTTGTGCGTTTGCTTTTAAATTTAAGTTCATCTGTTTAGTATTTTATGCCCACACTCTTTGACCTGGTTTCATATCCACACAACCATCATAACGGCCAGGGATCTCTACATATTCGTTCGCTTTTGTTGCGCCAATCTCGGAACTGAAAAAACCAAGGATAGTTAAATCTCTAGCGATAGCAAAAAACATAGGTTTGCTCTTTTTTGCATCTCTCATTGGTGCTGCTTTTACCGGGCTCGTAGCTACTTCTGGAGCTTTGATATCTTTTTCTGCTTTTTCAAGTTCTTCTTTTTCTGTTTTTTGTGCAGCGATGGTTTCATCTTTTAATTTGGTTATTAAATCAACACGCTCGGTTGCAGAAATTTCTAGGAAAGATTTACTGTATTCTTTTTTAGCACGCGTCTCAAGATCTTCTAATCCCTTTACAAAGGCCTTTTGGGCATCTTCGGGGTAGCAATCTTTAATCATCATGGTAATAAAAGGCCCTACATTAGCTGCTTTGGCCCCTGGAGATTTGGCCGTTGTAGGAATGATAATGTCGGCGATTTCGCTAACTAATTTTTCTTGATCTTCTGAAAATAAGTTAGCACTGTTTTTGCCAGGCTGGGTACAGCTGTCAAATAAAGTAGCGATTGTAGTAGCTGATAATGCTCCCCCAATTAAAAAGGCTACACTTTTTACGGCGTCTCTTCTGTCCATAATACTCAGTTAGGTTGTTTTGTGTTTTGAGCAATTAAATTAGGTAAAATATCTTAAGATTACGAAATACAAAGGAAAATAAAATGAAAGATATGGTGTAAATGTTACACTTAGATGCAATTATACAGTTAATTATGGATTGTAAAAATCTCCTTACATTAATAAAACGTTTTAGTAAATAATATGATTGAGGAGGAGTTGAAAAAATAAGAGGCGTATGATATAAGGTTTTGGTGCATTTTTTTAACTTTGCTCAAATTCAATAATGTATGAACGATAAAATATTGGTTTTAGGCTCTAACGGTCAAATAGGTACAGAATTAGTTACTGCCTTGCGCAAAGGATATGGAAATGATAATGTAGTTGCTTGCGATATTCGGAGACCTGATTATGAAACTAAAAATGCTGGCCCTTTTGAATTTGTAAATGTACTGGATAAAGACATTTTGAAAGATATTTTTCAAAAGTATAAACCTACACAAGTTTATTTGTTAGCGGCATTATTGTCGGCAACTGGAGAACAAAATCCAAAACTTGCATGGGATTTGAATATGAATGGCTTATTAAATGTGCTTGATTTAGCTTTAGCATTTAAAACAGCAAAAGTATATTGGCCTAGTTCTATTGCCGTTTTTGGCCCTAATTCGCCAAAAAGTAATACTCCTCAATATTGCACCATGGATCCAAATACGGTGTATGGAATTAGTAAGTTGGCAGGAGAACGTTGGTGCGAATATTATTATCAAAAGTATAATTTAGATGTAAGAAGTATCCGCTATCCGGGATTAATTAGCTGGAAAGCTGCACCTGGAGGGGGAACTACAGATTATGCTATCCATATATTTCATGAAGCGCTAAAGAAAGGGAGTTATGCTTCGTTTTTATCGGCCACAACAGAATTGCCAATGATGTATATGGACGATGCTATTCGTGGAACAATTGAACTTATGGATGCTCCAGCCGAACAAATTTCTATTCGATCGAGTTATAATTTTGGGGGCGTAAGTTTTACTCCAGAAGTGTTGGCAGCAGAAATACGTAAACATATTCCGGAGTTTAAATTAACGTATACCGAGAATGACCCTAGACAAGAAATTGCCAACAGTTGGCCAAGTTCTATAGATGATCATTTAGCGAAGAAAGATTGGCTTTGGAAGCCTACGTTTGACTTGGTAAAGATGACGGAAGATATGTTGTTGAATTTAAAAAAATAAAGACACGCGTTTGGCGAATAGCGTAAGGCGTTCTGAACGCTTAACGCCGTACGCTTAACTCAATACTATAAAAAATGGGAAGAGCATTCGAATTTAGAAAAGAAAGAAAATTTAAGCGTTGGGCCAAAATGGCGGTTCAATTTACCCGTATTGGTAAAGATATTGTAATGGCCGTTAAAGATTCTGGAGCAAATCCAGAAACGAACTCCCGTTTGCGTACGGCTATGCAAAATGCAAAAGCTGTTAATATGCCTAAAGATAGGGTAGAGGCTGCGATAAAACGTGCCTCAGATAAGTCTTTGGCTAATTATGAAGAATTAGTATACGAAGGATATGCTGCACATGGTGTTGCTGTTTTAATTGAAACTGCAACTGATAATACCAATCGTACCGTTGCAAATATTAGAAGTTACTTTAATAAAACCAATGGTACCTTAGGGAAAACAGGTTCGCTAGATTTCGTTTTTAACCGCAAATCGATTTTTAGATTTGTACCTGCTGATAATTTGGATTTAGAAGAACTGGAGTTTGAATTAATCGATGCAGGTTTGGAAGAATTGTATGTTGAGGCCGACGAGGATGGAAATGACATTGCTGTAGCGCAAGGCCCTTTCGAAAACTTTGGCTCTTTACAAAAGGCCCTAGAAGAAAAAGGAATTGAGTTAAAAAGCTCGAAATTAGAACGTATTGCACTTTCTCATCACCCTGTTAATGAAGAACAAGCAGTTGATGTTTTAAAACTAATTGATAAATTGGAAGAAGACGACGACGTTCAGGCTGTTTATCATAATATGGCTGAATAGGGTTTAGAACGTTTACACCTCGCAGATACCTGCGAGGTGTAAACGTCTTATTTTTTCGAATTACTAAACAACCAAGCCATTAATCCTGGTTCTGCAAATGCCGAATCCCAACTGTTATGATTAGCTTTTGGATAAATAGTAAATTTAGGGGTATTGTCTAATCTCTTTAATTCCCTGTAAACGTTGTAAGAAAGCTGAGGATTAACCACATCATCTAGTCCGCCATGGAATATCCACAACGGAATATTTTTATATTTTTTGGCATTGTCTTCGTTATCGCCACCACAGATTGCAAATGCCGCGGCAAAGGTTTTTGATTTTCGCCTTAAAATTTCAAATGTACCCATTCCACCCATCGATAACCCACCCACATAAATCTTGCTTTTATCGGTGTACACTTCTTTCTCAACTTTGTTCATCAGATTTAGTACTAGAGCCATCGACTTTGTAGGTTCACCTCCTTTTTGAAAAGTGAAAAATCTTTTCCCACTCGCTTCTTCAATCGCTACATTAGACCAATAACTATCTTCTGCACATTGCGGAAAAATAACAATTGATGGGAAATTATTTCTAAAGTTATCGCCAAGAAATAATTTAGCACCATGAGTTAACTGTTTTTCATTGTCATTTCCACTTTCGCCCCTACCATGTAGAAATAAAACCACAGGATATTTCTTTGCAGGGTCGAAATTTTCAGGATAAAGGATTCTGTATTTTAAAGTATCTGTACCTTGAATAAAATTCTCTTTTTTAAATTTTGAAAAATCTTGGGCAGAGGCTGATGTAATCATTAAAGAAAACAGAAATAAGGCAATTAACTTCTTCATATGTATTATTTTATCAATTTAAAACCAACTGTTTTTACATCTCGCGAATTTGACCCTACAAATACGTCAAAATCTCCTGGCTCGGCTACAAACTTAAGCGCACTATTGTAAAATTTAAGTGTTTCTTCGGTTATTGTAAACGTAACCACCTTGCTTTCGCCCGGTTGAAGCATAATTTTACTAAAGTCTTTTAACTCTTTCACGGGTCTAGTAATACTGCCTACCTTATCACGAATATACAATTGTACAACCTCTGCACCTGCAACTTTTCCAGTGTTGGTTACAGTTACGTAAGCAGTAAGCTTTTGTCCGGGTTTTAAGGTAGAACTACTTAATTTAAAGTTACCATAATCAAATGTAGTGTAACTTAAGCCAAAGCCAAATGGATACAAAGGATCGTTGCTAACGTCTAAATAGTTGGAACGGAATTTTTTAAACCATTCGCCATCTGGCAAAGGCCTGCCTGTATTTTTATGTGCATAATACAGTGGCACCTGACCTATATTCTGAGGGAAAGTAGTACTCAGTTTTCCGGATGGATTTACATCACCAAACAACACGTCAGCAATAGCACTTCCAGCTTCACTTCCAGGGAACCATACATTTAAAATAGCTGGAATATTTTCCTCTTCCCATTTTAAAGCTAGTGGACGACCCGTAAATAAAACTAAAACAATTGGTTTGCCAGTTTTTGCCAATTCTTTTAATAGGTTTTTCTGCGTTTGAGGAAGTTCAATATTTGTAACGCTACTACTTTCGCCGCTAAATTCAGAACCTTCACCCATTACGGCTACAATTACATCCGATTTTTTTGCAACTTCTAAAGCTTCTTTGATTAATTCAGCTTCTGGTCGTGGATCGTGTTTATAGCTATTAGCGTTATGAACATTTACATACCGATGTTCTAATGCAGAATCGGCCAGAAAATTAGAACCTAAAGCAGTTAGAATTTTTGCATTTGCACCCATTGCATTTTTAATGCCTTGTATTACCGTTACCGATTTGTCGAATTCGGCTGCAACGCTCCATGTACCAAACATGTTTGCAGTATTATTAACCAATGGTCCGATTAAGCCAACTGTGCCAGTCTTTTTTAAGGGTAGTAGATTGTTGTTGTTTTTCAAAAGCACAAAACTTTCGGAAGCGATTTTTCGTGCAGCTTGACGATTTTCGGGCGTGAATACCTCTTTTTGTACTCTCGATTCGTCTATAAATTTATAGGGATCAGTAAATAAGCCTAATTTATATTTGGCCTGAAGTATTAAGCGACAAGCATTATTGATTTGTGCAACAGTAACTTTTTTCTCTGCTAATGATTTTTTTAAGGTTAGTAAAAAGCCTTCGCCAACCATATCCATATCAATCCCGGCATTTAATGCAAGTGCAGAAACCGTTTGCAAATCGCCCATACCATGATCTATCATTTCTGGAATACCTGTATAATCGGTCACTACAAAACCTTTAAAACCCCATTGGTTGCGGAGCACTTCGGTCATTAACCACTTGCTGCCTGTTGCCGGAATACCTTCAACTTCGTTAAATGAAGCCATTATACTTGCTGCACCTGCATCAACCGCCGCTTTGTAAGGTGGGAAATATTCATTGTACATTCTCACACGGCTCATATCTGTTGGGTTATAATCTCTTCCAGCTTCGGCCGCACCGTAAAGTGCGTAGTGCTTAACACAGGCTAGAATTTCATTATTCGCCTCCAATTTGCCCTGGTACCCTGTAACCATTGCTTTGGCAATTTGAGAACCTAAAAATGGATCTTCACCGCTTCCTTCTGATATACGGCCCCAACGAGGGTCTCTTGATATATCGACCATCGGAGAAAAGGTCCAATTAATACCACTTGCACTTGCCTCAGTCGCCGCAATTCGGGCCGATTTTTTAATCGCCTCCATATCCCAAGTACAACTTAAACCTAGCGGAATTGGAAATACAGTATTATACCCATGAATAACATCCATTCCAAATAACAAAGGAATTTTTAAACGCGTATTTTCGACAGCAACTTTTTGCATTGCTTTTATTTTGTCTACTCCTTTGATGTTAAACAAGCCACCCACTTGACTAGCTTTAATTTTTTTGCCGATATCTGAACTACTTGCTTGACCAGTGACAATAGCACCAGATACCACCGGCAAATTTAGCTGACCAATTTTCTCGTCAATGGTCATTTTCGACATTAAGTTGCTAATAAATGTATCCATCTTTTGCTGAGCTGGACTAATTGCTTTTTTCTGCTGCGCAAAACTAAAATTGATGGTAAGTGCTAAAACTAAAATTAGGGTGCTTATTTTCTTCATCGTATGTATAAAATTCTTATCGTTTAAAATTAGTAAATTCAAATTGATGTGCCGGGCTGGTCATAAATTCATTTAAGTAGGGAGAATAGGTTTTAACTGTTATCTTGTTGGTTTTACGATTGATGCTTATTTGCCTTAACCATCCATTTCCGCCTTTTATAGAACCCTTAACCCCTTCTTGGTAATTGGCAAGCATTTGATAAACTAAATCTCCATTTACATTTTCGCTCGTTAACGTTCCAACACCTCCATTTAAAATATGGCCAGAAAATACAAATCGTATAGCTGGATTTACTTTCACCAATTTTTCCCAGATCTGCTCGCCATCATTCACGGCGTTTTCTCCACTATCTTTACCTACACCATAATTTTGAGGTCTCCAATTGTCGCCAACTCCTTGCCTCGTATTATCAGAATACATATAACTATGGGTGTTAAGAATAGCAAGTCTATCACCATATTTTTTTGCAATGCCATTTGCCCAATCTAAAACCGAATTGCGTGGGCCAAATTCTAATGAAATAATGAGCCATTTTATTTTCCCTGCATTAATTAAAAAATAAATATTTTCTGATTTACCCTCTTCAAAAGTCCCACCAAATTCGGCATGCTTTGAAAAGTAACTAGCAGGGAAAAACTGATTAAATTGCATTGTATTTCGTACGTCTGCGAATTTACCATCGGCACTTCCCATATCATGGTTTCCGGCTGCTAAAATGAAAGGCTTTACCCCATCAATTTTATCGAAAGCATTTTTAATTATCTTCCACTCTCTTTCATTATTATTTTGCGTTAAATCGCCCTGCTGAACAATGAAATCAATGTTTTTTTGCTCCTTAATAATCCAGTTGATTTGAGAATCGAGAACTTCTGGATACTTCTCTGCATAGGTTTGTGTATCTGGTAACAGAATAATGTTGGTTACCGAAGGTGCACAAGAAGCCAAAAGTAGCACAGATAGTAGACTAAATATCAATCTTCTCATCTTTATTTCTTTAGTGTCGGGCCTTCAAATCCTAATTTAGTTAGCCCAGATTTAACTTCTGGAGCGCTCATGAAAAGTTTCCAAAGCAATCCCGTTCTTCCATTTTCTATCATCACTACAATAGGCCCTTGATCGATTCCTAAATAACGCTTCGGATACCAATTGTCGGTTTCACTATACGCATCGTAAAATCCATATTCGCCCCAAACTTTGTCGCCCATATCTTCATACAAATGACGAATCATTTTCATCGATTCTTTTGGCGTATATGGGTAAGATGATAATGCTGCAGTTGGAGAAATTACACCTAAATCTTCTGTCGGACTATGACCCGCATAGCCTTTAACAGAATAGCTAGCAGTAAAGCCCCAAGAATTTTCGCCATATCCCTTATATTTTTTAGGATTTTCTACGCTATAGGCATGATGAATTAAGGCATGATTTTTAGCTTCCGACCAATAGTCGGCGTAACGGTCTTTTAAACCCCGAGGGTCTAAACCTAGATACGAATATTGCGACCAAAATAAAGGGCCAACACTATTTTTTTGACCATTATGGGCTAATTTTATAGGAAAACCATAAGGTTTAATATCGGTGTTAATTTCGCCACTTCTAGCCCAACCTTCATGGTAAACTTCGGCTGGAATAGTGTGCGTAGGAGAGGCAGCTGCCATCACATACATAATCATACACTCGTTAAAACCTTCAACAGCAAAATTCATTTTCCAACCTACATTTGGCGACCAGTGCCAATACAATACATTTTTTTCGCCATTACGGTACCAATCCCATTCAATCCCTTTCCAAAGTTTATCTACCTGTGCGGCTAATGCTTTTTCTTTTTCATTACCATTTGCAAAATACTGACGTACGCAAAGTAGACCTTGAGCTAAATATGCGGTTTCTACTAAATCGCCTCCATCATCGTACTTGCTAAATGGTTTTACTTTGCCCGAAGGATAAATCCAATGTGGCCATGCACCATGAAAACGTTCGGCTTTTTCCAAGAAATCGACACCCTTCTTTAAACGCTCATAGCCCTGTTCTCTGGTGATGAATTTCCGTTCAATACCCACTAAAATAGACATTACACCAAATCCTACGGCGCCAGTTGCAATTACATCTTTGTCATTTTGTTGATAAACATTATCGCTATGGAAACGTTCTCTTGCTAAGCCCGAAATAGGTTCGGCTCCATCCCAAAAGTAATTGAAGGTTTGTTTTTGTACTAATGTAAGTAATTCGTTATCGCTTAAACGCACTTTCTTTTGCTGTGCACTGCAACTGTTTAAAATTAATAATAGACTGAGTGTATATAGTAGTTTCATTGTGTGTGTGTTTAAAGGTTAGGACTTATAAAGCCTAATTTTTTCATTCCTGTTTTTACTTCTGGAGCGCTCATAAATAAGTTCCAAAGCAATTTGCTGCGGTGATTTTCGATCATCACCATAATAGGCCCTTGATCGATGGCAAGTGTTTGGCTATCGAACCAATTCTGGCTTAAGTTAAAGGCATCATTAAATCCATATTGCCCCCACATTTTATCTCCAAGCTTATAATAAAAGAATTTTAATGCCTGCATTGATTCTGTTGGGGTATAAGGCATAGATGAGATAGCTGCGGTAGGGGCAATGGTACCCACATCATTGTTTGGTGAGCTAGCGGTATATCCATTATAAGTATCACTTGCAGTTAAGCCCCAACAATCTGCACTGTAATTTGGAAATCCCTTCGGGTTAGCGATACAATATGCACGGTTAATCAAGGTATGGTTCTTTGCTTGCGTTTCATAATTTGCATAAGCGTCGGTTAATTCCATCGGATTAATGGCCATAAACGAGTAATGTTCAAAAAATAAGGGCCCTCCATTTGCTGTTCCAAGTGGCAAGGTATAGCCATAATAGTTATTCCCATTCTTCATGTTGCCATTTGATGCCCAACCTGCATCATATACGGCTTTAGGGATGGTTGAAGTTGTTGAAGATGCGGCAAGCACATATACCATTAATGCCTCATTCCAACCCCCAACTTTTAAATTCATTGCCCATCCTTTATCAGGACTCCAATGCCAATACAGTGCATTTTGTCCACCTTGCCTAAACCAATCCCATTCTACACCATTCCAAATGGCATTAATATCTGTTCTTAACGTAGTTTCAGCAGGTGATGTACCGTTAAAATATTGTCGTGCGGTTAACAAGCCTTCTAACAAAAAAGAAGTTTCTACTAAATCTGCTCCATTATCATTTGCACTAAAAGGTTGTACTTTCCCGGTAGTTCCATTAAGCCAGTGTGGAAAAGCACCATGAAACCGATCGGCCTTGGTGGCTAAAAAGGTTACTATTTTTTGAATTCTTTCCAATCCCTCTGTTCTTGTGATAAAACCACGATGTATGCCTGCTACCATGGCCATAACTCCAAAACCAGAGCCACCAGTAGTTACGGTTTCGCCCGAGGTACTACGTTCTCTTGCTAATCCGCTAACGGGGTGACCGAAGTCGTAGAAGTATTTGAGGGTTTGTTTTTGTACAAGATCAAGCAATTCATCGTCGCTAATGCGAGGGAATTTATCAGTATTATCTAATCCCGAAACAAGGTTGATGTTTATTGGATTTATCAATCTTCCTCCAGTTGAAGATTTTAGGTTTTCGGTGATGGAAAGGGTATAACTTGTAAAAGATTTAAAATCATTTTGAGGGGTAACGGTTACGATTTTATTGCCCTCTAAAAAAGAATTAACAGTTTGAATTGTAGTTCCAGTAGCATCTTTTAAAATTATTCCGCTTGATGCAGTGGCAGTATTAATAGCTTCGGTAAAAGTAAATTTAACAACAGGTTTTAAATTGAGTCCTGTGTATTTTAAAGTGCCATTATTACCGTCATTCACTGTAAACGACAAAGAAGTATCAGTATTTATGAGTGCATCTTCGGTACCTTTTTTACAGCCCGATAAAATGATTAAGGCCAATAGGATTTTAAATATCTTCATGTTATTGGGATGTTCAATACATGCCACAGTGAATTTGATATCACCGTGGCTTATATTGAATTCGAATTATTTTTTTTCTAGATAAAGTTTATACATCGCATTTACTACCGCATCAGGCATAAAAGCATTGTAAATTTTAACTTCATCAATTTTGCCAGTCATTGCAGCATATTCCGTACTTGTATTAACGGCTTTACCAGGAATTACGTTATAATTACCACCAAAGATTAATTCGCCAGGCTCATTTGACTTGAAGAGATTATTTCCAACCCCTCTATCAGAGTAGCTACCAATATTAATTCCATTGGCAAGTACATTAAATCGGCCTGTTTTACCGTTGTAACTTAATACTAAATGTACCCAGTTTCCAGGGCCAATTTTAGGAGACAGTGTTGCATTTAAATTATCTTGAGACCCTCCTCCAACTGTACTAAACCTTGGTCCCACTTTTAATACGTCAATATTGCTTGCAGGATAACCATTTGTATTTAGTCTTATATCTAGGCTTCCATCAAAAGTGCCTGGACGAGCTAATTGCATCAACATTGTTCGCTTAGAACCATTGTTAGAAATTTGGATCCACTGACTAATGGTAAAGCTTTTCAGGGCATCCGTTTTAAACGCAGCAAACTGACTGGCAAAATACAAGTAACCATTGTTTAAGTCGAGCGCTTTTCCCTTAAAGCCGTCTACTAAAGTGTTGCCTGCAGTTTGTGTAGGAGCAGTATTGCTAATTTTCTCACTGTAGTTATCATCAAAACTAAAATAAGCAACAAGATTGTCCTTTAAAATCTCATCAGAAGTTTTAAAGCCTCCAATAGTACCTTCGTAATCTGCTGTACTAACTTCTGGCAAATTATTTGGGTTACCATCTTTTTCACAAGATGATAATGCTGTAGCAGTAAGTAAGATACCTACTGCACAAGCTGATTTATATAAATTTGAAAATTTCATTTTTTAAGATTTATTTGATTAGTAACCTGGGTTTTGAGTTAGTACACCTTTACTTAAATCGATTTGTTGTTGTGGAATAGGTAATAAAACGTCTCTATTTACATTAAAACCAGTTTTCCCAGCAGCAATCATTGCATCTTGGGCAATTCCCCAACGTACAATATCAAAGAAACGCTCGTGCTCCATGGCCAATTCAACTCTTCTTTCTTGGCGTATAGCATCGCGTAACAAACTTTGATCAGTAGTAGTAACATTTGGAAGAATTGAGGCATTTGATCCTCTTGCTCTTGCGCGCACACTATTAAGCGCAGCTAGTGCATTTGTAGTGTTCGCTGTTCCACCTAATTCGTTAGCAGCTTCAGCATACATTAAAACAAGATCTGCATAGCGTAAAATACGAACATTCATCCACCAAGACCCTCTGGTGTTATACATAGCGATGTAAGAAGGGCTCGCCAAAACCTTTTGATTATATTTTGGATTTGGTACTTCCGAAGGAAATGAAGGAGCCGTTTGTCCGTAAATTGTTAAGCTTGGTGCACCTGCAGTGCTGCTATAAAGTATGGTTCTTGCTTTACGAGGGTCGCCTGGCTCGTAGGCAGCTTCTAGCATCGCACTTGGCATATTCCAGCCCCAACCTCTATTCCATTCCGTGGTATTTCCTCTCGTTCCTTGTATACTGGCATATTGAATTCCATTTGCAGTTTGTACAGTTGCGCTAGCAGTACCCTGGATTTCAAAAATAGATTCTTTACTATTTTCTCCAGCTTCACTAAAAATGGTGTTATATGGAGTTGATAAATCATACTGACCAGAAGTCATCACAGTATTTGCAGTAGCCATTGCCGCTCCCCATTTTTGTTGATAGAGATAAACTTTAGCAAGAATTCCATTTGCTGTACCTTTTGTAGATCGACCAATGAATTTCTTATCCCAGCTTATCGGCAAGTTAGCCGCTGCAAATTGAAGATCGCTCTCTATGAATGTATAAATCTCTGCCGGACTACTTTGCGGAATATTAGAAGAAACTTCGAGAAGTCTGTCAATTTTTGGAACGCGCCCAAAAGCCCTAACCAAAAAGAAATAAGAATAACCACGTAAAAATCTAGCTTCTGCTTCTGCTTGTATTTTTGCTTCAGGGGTAGCAATAATTTCTTTATTGTTATTAATCTGGTCTATAATGGTATTACATCTATTGATCATTGTAAAGTACTCAGACCATAAGCTATTTACTCTACCGTTCGTTAATGCCGGGAAATTGTCCATTGCAATTACATCAGCACCTCCATCTGTAGGTGTACTGCCTTTATCGGCATCATCACTTCTTATACTAGTTACCACCATAAAACCATCAGATACATAATTGTAAGCCCTTAATGCATCGTAAGCTGCGAATAGAAAGGTATCATAAGGTGTTCCTCCTTGCGGATACGGGTAATCGTCTGCAGTATATTCTCCTTGTCTTTGGGTATTTAAGAAATCTTTACAGCCCGAGTTGATCGAAATAAGACTTGCAGCTGTTAGTGCAATGCAGATATTTCTTTTATTAAATATTTTCATTTCTATAATATTAAATAATGTCAATTAAAAAGTAACATTTAAACCAAAAGTGTAAATCGCTGGAACAGGATATACTCCATTATCAGCCCCACCCCCTAAAATGTTTCCAATTTGAGCTTCTGGGGTATAACCAGTTGCTTGAGTCCATGTTTTTAAATTCTGTCCGCTAACATAAACTCTTAATTTTTGAGCACCAATTTTTGTCATTAGTGATTTACCAAAAGAATATCCCAATTGAACCGTACGTAATCTGAAGTAATCTCCCGGCTCTAAATAATGAGAGCTAAATAAGAAGTTATTTCCACGTGTGTTATCTAAAATAGGCTCAACATTAGTAGTTCCAGGGCCAGTCCATGCATTTAATCTATTGCTTTCGTAATTTAAGGTCGCAAAATTCTGAGTTCGTCGTTGTGTGTAAATCGAATTACCAACTACCCCTTGACCTTCAACTAAGGCGTCAAATCCTTTATACCCTAATGATAAACTCATTCCATAACTATATGGAGGGAAGGGTGTGCCTAAATACGTTCTGTCTAATGGAGAAATCACCCCATCGCCATTTAGATCGGCATAAGCAATATCTCCAAGTTGCGAATTAGAGAAGGCTGGCATGGTAAGCATATCTTTTGCGGTTTGATAAATACCAATCTGTTTGTAGCCGTAAAAGTAGCCAATCGAATGCCCTGTACTAGTTAAGTTAACTCCGCTATTACCAGTAATTTGAAATGCAGTTGTATTCCCTAAAGATTCTACTCGATTCTTATTGTAGCTAAAATTACCTGAAAGGCCATAACTAAAATCAGCTCCAATTTTGTCGTTCCAGCCTAATGTTACTTCAATTCCTTTATTGGTTACTTTACCAAGATTGGTGAAATAAGTATCACCACCCTGAGTAGCTGGTAAAGGGAATGAGGTTAAAATTCCCGTTGTTTTTTTATTGTAAATATTTACGTCTGCACTTAAGCGATTGCTAAAGGTTCTTAGTTCCAATCCTAAATCCATCCCTTGAACTACTTCAAATCGTAGTGCCGAATCTGGACGATATCCATTTCGCACAGCGGTATAGACATATTCTCCAAAAACAGCTGTTGAGCCTGTAGAAAGTCCTTGTTGATAAAGATTTCCATCAACACCATTAGAGTTTCCTAACCTACCCCAAGAAGCACGGATTTTTAAGTAATCAATGCCTTTGATGTTATTTTTAAAGAAATTTTCTTCACTGGCTACCCAACCAAAACCAACACTGCCAAACGTTCCCCATCTGTTTTCTGGCGAAAACCTTGAGCTTCCATCTCTACGAATAGTTCCATTAAAAAGATATTTGTTATTATAGGCATAGCTAACTCTTGCAAATCCACCCATATTTGTTTCCTCATTTCCATCACCAGTATTGCCTAAAATATTATTTGGATTTATAATTCCTAAATACCATAAATCTGGATCTCCAGGAACTACTAAGGTACTATCTGTACGAGTTCCAATTAACCTTGAATTGGCAAAACGTAACGAGGTAAAACCAGCCAAAGCAGTTAGTCTGTGTCCACCAAAAGATTTCTCATACGTTAACGTATGGTCTTGTTGAAATCTATGAGTTTCGGACTGGCCCTGAGTTACAGTTGAGCGAAATTGATTGTCTTTTACTGTTGTAGTTGCACCGCCATTTTCTCCAACATTGATAAATGAAAATGGTGGGCGAGTATAGCCTCTACTGTTTCTAAAGCCATAATCTGCATAAAGCGTAGAGCGTAATGTAAAATTCTTCAAGAATTTCAATTCCCCAAAAATACTTCCATTAAATCGGTAGTTTTTATTGATAGAAGTATTATTATTCCTATTTATTGCCGATACCACATTTCCAACCTGGGCTCTTTGAAATGAAGGCATCGCATAATAGGTGTTTTCATTAGTTTGTATCGGTACAATTGGAGCAGACCATATTGCTCCATTTAAGCTTGCAGACGTTGGGTTGTTTAAGGCATGAAAGCCTGTAAAATCTGCACCAATCTTAAACTTATCACTTATCCTGATTTCTTCACTTAAACGAAGAACAAATTTCTGATAGTTTTCATATTTTAAAACACCATCTTGATTATTGTAACCAAGATTAAGCAGTGTAGTAGATTTTTCTCCAGTATTCGAGAAGCTTAGGCTATTCGTGTTAATAATTGCACTTTGAAAAATCTGATCTTGCCAATCGGTATCGCCTGTGTAGTTGCTAAAATCGAACGGTGCAGCATTAATATTTGCAAGCTGTGTTGAATATAGTTTCTTAAAGCCAGCCGCATCGGTAACATCAATTTTGTTCAGTACCTTTTGAATACCTACATTACTCACGAAGTTGATTCGAGTTTGTCCTTTCGCAGCACGTTTAGTAGTAATGGCAATTACACCATTTGCACCCCTTAAGCCATAAATGGCAGATGATGATGCATCGCGCAATAAATCGATCGATTCAATGTCTGCAGGGTTTAGAAAGTCGATGTTGTCTTGTAATAAACCATCCACAACATACAATGGATCTGCATTTTTTGTACTGCTAATTCCACGGATACGAATTACAGGATGTGAACCTGCTCCGCCAGAATTAACTACAGTAAGACCGGCTACTTTACCCTGAAGTGATGCTAGTGGGTTAATTGCAGGCATTTTTGCAATTTCATCGCCGCTTACACTCGTAATGGCGCCGGTAAGATCCCTTTTCTTCTGTGTACCATAACCAACCACTACAACTTGTTCTAAGTTTTGAGTGTCGGCTTTTAAGGTAACATCGATTTTGGTTTTGCCAGTAACCACAATCTCTTGTGGAATATAGCCTAAATAAGAAAATAATAAAGTGCCATTTGCAGGAACACTAATGGTATAGTTTCCATTAGCATCAGTTTGTACTGCACGATTTGTTCCTTTTATCAAAACAGTTGCGAAAGTGATAGGGCCGCTATCGTCTTTTATAGTTCCCGTAATGGTAACATTTTGGGCACTTGCAACGTTTAATATTAGCAAACAAAGAAAAGTTAGCACAGAAAATTTTGTAAAGATTTTTTTCATACTGTTATTCATATTTGTTTAATTGATTAATCTAATTTTCTGTTTTTGTTTGGGAACTACAAGTATTTGCACCTATACATTAATACATCATCGGGTAATTGGGTACTATCTCATACCCGTGTATAAAATTGATTTTTAGTTCAAAAACGATGTTTTTAAGGATGTAACCTCAAATTGAAGACTACTACACAAATTTTTTTGTGGTAGTTAGGTGATGTGGTTAAAATGAGGTGATGAGAGGTAATGATGTAGTGCTAAAGTTCCATTAAAAACTCAACTAAGTTTTTATCGTGTGGAACTTCTAATTTTTTACGCAAACGATAGCGACGTATTTCTACTCCTCTTAGCGATATATTTAAGAGCGAGGCGAGTTCTTTACTGCTCATGTTCATGTGCAGATAAGCACACAGTTTTAAATCGTTCGGCACAAGATCTGGATGGTTTGCTTTTAGTTTCTTGAAGAAACTTTCGTGTGCTTCGTTGAAACTGCTTTCGAATAAGTTCCAATCTCGCTCATCGTTCATGCCATCGTCTATAACCTTTTGGATTTTTCGGAGTTGATCTTCTGAAAGTCGTTTGCCATTCTCGTCTTTTAGTTTGGTCATCTCTTCACTAATCTTCTGCAGTAACTCGTTTTTGTAGACTAAACTCATTGCCGAATTTGCTAACTCCCTATTCTTACTTGCCAATTCGGCTTGCAGTTTTTCGGTTTGAATTTTAATGATCTGTTTTTCGGTAGCTTCTGCTTCTCGTTTTAAAAACTCTTCTTTTTCTACTTGAAGCTTATTAGTGATTAACTTTTGATCTTTATTTAGTTTAGCTTCATAAATTCTTTTACCCGCAATAAGAGCCACCCCGCCCATTAAAGCATAAATCAGAATGGCCCAATTACTACCGTACCAAGGTGGGTCTACGCTAAATTCGAAGGTGGTTATTTCACTTGTAGATTCTTCATTAATCTTTGCTCTTACTTTAAACACATAGCTGCCACGTGTTAAATTGGTGAAATCTTTTTGAGTGGCAGAGCTCCAGTCTGACCATTGTTTAGAATACCCTTCCAAAAAGTATTGAAATTTAACTTTTGATTGACGGTAATATGGTAAAGAAAAGGAGATCCGAATATTATTCCTGCTAAACGGAATTTCAATGGTTTCTTCATTGCTTCCATTTTCAGTTAATACAGCATATTTATCGGTTATGTCTTCGATTTTTCTAATTAATACCGCTGGAAGATTTTGTTTTTTAGCGAGGTTATCTGTGTTGGTTGTATTGTAAATAACAAAACCATCATCAACACTTATGAGATATATTTTAGAGCTAATTTGGCTAATATTCTCGTAATATTGCACCATTCTGCCATCTAGAATACTAAATCGGCTCGAATCGATAACGATTTTTCCGGGTTCACTTAAATTTACTAAGCCCATTTTTCCATGGTTGATGAACCAATATTTTTTTAATCCCGCACTAATAATTTTATTGGAAGTATAAAAACCACCTAAGTTTTTATTAAGAGCTTCATATTTACTGAAACGATTTGAAATCTCATCGTACTGCAAAAAGCCTTCATCTGATGAAAAAACAATCTTATTCTCTAAGTTAAAAATGTTAATGTTAAAGCTACTAGGCAATCCATTTTTTTCATCATAGTATTTAATGTTGGTTGCTCTTTTTAAATCCGAGCTTAAAGTTAATTTGTAAAGTCCTTTATAGGCGTGACTAACCCAAATATCTCCTTTGCTATCTTGTTCTACGTATCTTGAGGGTTCTCCAAAACCGGTTATTTTATGGCTAAACTTCCATTTTCCACCTGCATCTTTTGCGAAAATTACTAATCCAGTATAGGTTCCTTGTATTAAATAATTGGGGTTTGAGTTTAACTTTTTTATGGTCCAGCCGCCACTAATGGCCGATATTTTTTCCATCTGGTTTCCAACGATGCTAAATGTTCCATCGTTGTGACCACAAAGAAGCTGATTATCTATTTCGCGAAGATCCCATACTTGGCCTTGTGAATTTGGGATTAATTTAAAGTCGAATGAATTAAATAAGTTTCCATTCTCTGGAATCCATGGACTTTCAAATAATCCCTGATTAGTACCAAGGTAAATCTTGTTCTTTACAATTAAACTAGAGTAAACCGTTCCAAACTGACCAGCTTTATCAAAATAAAAATAGAGAGGAGAATTTAATTCAACCCTATCAATACCATTATCAAGCCCTGCCCATAAATTCTGTTCATTATCTGCATATAAACTTAATATCGTATTGTTTTGTAAACCACTAGATTTATTAATTCGCTGTACAACTTTACCTGTTTCATCAATGATGATTAATCCATTCAAAATGGTGCCGTATGCATAATATTTATTTAAAATCTTAACACCATTATTGAGTTGATAGGTTTTTAAAAATGAATTGGCTACACTAGCTAAAGGACTAAATGTTTTTCCATCGTAAATAAATAATCCATTTTTACTGGTTCCAATAATGAAATTATTGTCCTTATAGGGGAGTATCGAAAGAATGCCTGTATTTCCAAGGATTTCGCTTCCTAATAATGGGATAAATTGTTTTCCTTTTAGTTCAAAAAGCCCTTTTCCAAGAACTTCTGCAAAGAGTCTGTTTTTAACCTGGTGGGTAAATAAAAATGCATTTGGGGCTTTAACTACAGCTACTTTTTTATTTTCGTAGATGTAGATGGTAGAAAAAGATTGAAAGATTACTCTTTTATTCTCTACGTATATTTTCCAAATTTCGTCGGTTATTTTGTAAGGTTTAGGGATAAGGTTAACCAGCGAGGTATAGCGAAGTTTTTTATCTTGGTAAGACCAATAGCCAAACTCTCCAAAACTTCCTGTATAAACCAAACCATCATTAGCTGTAGCAACCGACCGTACAATCTGACGATTAGGCATTTTATATTGCTGCCAATATTTGCCATCAAAGGTTAGCAACCCCTCGGCATTGCCAAAGTACATTAAACCATTTTTATCTTTAGCGATCGACCAATTTTGATTTCCTGATAAATAAGAAGATTTGGGATAATTTTGAACATAAGGTACCCCAATACTCTGAATGTCATCTGCCCTTGATCCAAATGGGATAGATAAATAAAGAAGAAAGATGATGAAGTAGTTGACTACAGTAGAGTTCATTTTGATTAACTAACTATTTTAATCCTGTGCAAAATAAATATTTCACCCGGATAAAGCATCATTGCTTATTTATTTCTTAATAAAAGCAAAGAAAACTGCTAAAATAATTAAAACGAAAGACACTACATGATTCCAAGCTATTTTTTCGGTTTTGAAGAAAAGAATGGAGAAAATTAAAAATACAATAATCGAAATGGCTTCTTGGGTTACTTTTAATTGCATTAAGCTAAAGGGTCCGCCATTTTCTTTGAATCCATATTTGTTTGCTGGAACTTGAAAAATGTACTCAAATAGAGCAATGCCCCAACTTATAGCGATGATGCTAAATAAGCCTAAACTTTTGCTCCATTCCATGTCCTTAAACTTTAAATGGCCATACCAAGCTAAGGTCATAAAAGTATTCGAAATGAGGAGGAAAGCAATAGTAGTAAAGAACCGCATATATTATCCTTTTAAGACCATCTGAGGTACTTTTACATAATAACCGGTTCCATCATAGGGGCGCTTACGTGGATGGGTGGTACATTGAACCGAGCAACAACCCAACAACTCCTCACCACACTCATCACACTGTGTAAAGTGCTCATTGCATTCAGGATTTGCACAATTGATCATTTTCGGAGTTGTTTTGCCGCAATTTAAGCAAGTTGAAACCACAGTAGGGTTAACCGAATTTACATCAACTGCTATACGGTTATCGAAAACATAACATTTCCCTTCAAAATCTTTTCCACCAGCTTCTTTACCATATTTAATAATACCCCCATGCAATTGATACACATCTTTAAAGCCATGATGAAGCAATAGAGCACTTGCTTTTTCGCATTTGATCCCGCCTGTGCAATAAGTCATTACCTTTTTGTCTTTATACTGCGCTAAGGCTTCAATCTGATCTGGGAAATCTCGAAAATTTTCAATATCAAGTGTTACGGCGTTCTTAAATTTACCCAAATTATGTTCGTAATTCGAACGCACATCTAAAATTACTACATCATCGCGATCAATCATTTCACTAAACTCAGCTGGTTCTAAATATTTGCCAGTTTTTTCGTTTGGATTAATGATGCTCGTATCCCGTAAGCCAGAATGCACGATTTCGGCCTTATAACGGCAATGCATTTTAATGAAAGAAGGCTCTGCAACTTCGTCAACTTTAAAATCGGTATGCGCAAAACGCTCGTCTGCTTTTATAGCAGCCATATAGGCTTCACATGCTTCTTTGCTTCCCGAAACAGTGCCATTAAGGCCTTCTTCGGCTACGATAATGCGGCCAACTAAGCCTAACGATTTACAAAAAGTTAAGTGATCTGCAGCAAATTGTTCTGCATTTGCTATTGGAGAATAGCAATAATAGAGTAAAGTATTGTATGTCATAATTCATTGATACCGCTGCAAACGGCGTTTAATGCGGCAAAGATAATGAAAAGAGATTAAAGTCCGTACGTTATTCTAAACCCTTGATCAACTTTTTTACTACCATCATACGCATATCCATAACTTACACCAAACCCAAAACGTTCTACTCCAAAATAAAATTCTTTGTAATTTCTTTTTCCTGGCTGTGTTAAGTAATTTACACCTACAATTTCATCTAATTTTAAAAGGCGTAAAACAGGGATTTTATTAATCAAAAAACCACCAAAGTTATGCTCTAAATGTACTTCCACATATTCGCGGTCGGTGCTGTATTGATAAAAGTCTAAATACCTGAATTTCCGTAAGTTTGGGGGGAAAACCGTAGAGCTATTGCCTCTGAAATGTTTACTGTCGGGATAAAAAACAGACGCATTGTTCAAGAATTTACCTGCACCTACAACAAATGAAGTGTAACCTACTAAGCCTGCACGGATACGTTCCTGATATACTTCGAAACCTAAGAAGTCGTAATCTACATCACTATTAAATATGCCTTTGAACCCTTTTCTATAATTTAATTGAAAACGAGGAAACCTCGATTCTTCATATCTTTTCGAATACGGTGTAGTAGTGTAGCGTTGACCAATGGTATAGCTTAATGCTGCATTAATATTGAATGAACTATGCGTTGGAAATAGAGGTGTTTCGGCAGTGGGTGTAAAGGGATTATTGGAGGTGAACTCGCGATCTTTTACATCTCTAAGCTTATAATTATTTGTGTTCTGTAAGGTGTGATTTTTGGTGTAGTTTACGCTCAATGAACCTTGTAACCCATCGGCAAGTTCTCTAGTCGTGCTAATGGTTGCATACTCTTTCTTGTATAACTTTATCAGATTAGTTTCAAATAGCAATGTGTTAATCGTATTCGAACGTGCGCTCATGGTGCCATATGAATTAAGGTCATCAATTGCAGAACCAAAACTTGCCGTAACACTAGCGCGTTTAAGTGGATTATATAAATAAGATCCAGTTAAGTTTGCAGTAAAAACTTGATTAGAAATGCCATATCTTACTTGTGGCCTAATGCTAAAACTACGTTGTTCTTCTAGGGCTTTGGTAAACACAGCGCCATACTTCAGGTTAACACCCTCAATCGTATTAAATGATACAGCACTTATTAATCCATCTAAATGAATATATCTTTTAGCATATCTGTTATTAAAATTGTGCCCACCCATGATGAATTTGCCAACGGTAAATTTATTGTTGGCTTTTTCTAATGAATCGAGGTAAGGTTTGGTTGTTTTAAGTAGTGCGATACTATCTTTTTTGTGATAATCTTTCTTTTCTTCATCCGATAAAGGAATAGGTCTATTGTTCATCCAGTACAGCGAATCCTTTTTGTTTACCGCTTTAGTTATTTTTAAAATCTCGGCTGTAAAATAATTTTTAGGGAAATTTGGGTGGATATTGTAATTACTAAAAATACTTACATAATAACCTTCGAATTTAAAACTAAAAAAATGCCCTTTAAACTGGAACTTCATGTTCGATGGAAGATAGGTATTTTCGACTTTGTTAAATTCTTGGCTAATACTTAAAGTGTCGACAAAATTAATTCCTGAACTTTCTGTTAAATATAAATTCGTTCCCATTAAACGCCAGCTATCATCAGCGATGTAAATCACGCCTCTAAATGCAGGGTCGTTTTTACGGCGTGGGGTAACGTCAATTTTATTGATCATCACCCCATTTTCTTCGTGAGTGCCTAAAAGTTTGTAATTGTAATAAAATAGTGCATTATCTGCTATTGGGGATACAAAACTACGCGAACTTAAACCGCTTCCTTCTAATAATAGATTTTCGTAGAAGTTAATAATCATATCTGATGCTTTGTTATAGCTAAATGCATTATTTCGACCAGATACTTTAGAGGATACCATTTCCTCTTTGATTTTGTTTGGTCGCTGGAAACTAAAAGCCGATTGCGATTCGGAAAGGTATAAAATTCCTTTTCTACTTGAATCTAATTCCAGTCCTTTCTGAATATCAAAACCAAGAAATTTCTTAGGTGCACTTACCAATTTTTGTAAGCCCTTAATGTATACATCGGCACTAAAAGCATTTACTTCACTCAGGTGCTTTTTTCTGTTTTTAATTGCTTTCCGTATAATTTCATAAGCAGGATCCTCAGCATCAGAACGAATGGTTACACTATTTAAGCTGTAGCTTTCTGCTGCTAAAACTTGATTGGCAACCACGTTCGTATTTACCTGAATGGTGCGCTCTGTAGTTTTAAAACCAATTGCCTTAAAAATAAGAACAACAGTTCCCTTTTCTACAGTGAGCTTGTAGAGGCCATCTGCATTTGCAGAAAGTCCCTTGGTTGTATTCTTAATATATATTGATGCAAAAGGTACGGGATCTCCATTTGTTTCTGTAATTTTACCACTAATTTGAAGTTGCGCTACAGCAGATAAAGAAGTTGCCAAGCAAAAGATAAGCAGGAAATAGGTTTTCTTCATATAGAAGTTAAAGTTAAAATATACACAGCGATTTAACGTATTTAATCTGTTAAAGTTTGTTAAGAGGTAATATATTATATTTGTAGAGCGATATTAAAGACAAATGGTTGCATCAAAAAAATAAATATGTATAAAACACTACAACCGGTTTTACAAAAGGAACTGGAAGAAATAGAAAACGCAGGATTATATAAACGCGAGCGAATTATTACTACTCCACAAGGGGCCGATATTAAAGTAAGTAGCGGTGCTGAAGTGATAAATTTTTGTGCTAATAATTATTTAGGCTTATCGTCTCACCCTAAGGTAATTACGGCAGCAAAGCAAGCGATAGACGATTATGGCTACGGAATGTCGTCGGTTCGATTTATATGTGGAACACAAAATGTACACAAAGAATTAGAGGCTAAAATTTCGACTTTTTTAGGTACTGAAGATACGATCTTGTATGCTGCGGCTTTCGATGCAAATGGAGGAGTTTTTGAACCTTTGTTTAATGCAGAAGATGCAATTATTTCTGACGAGTTAAACCATGCTTCTATTATTGATGGCGTACGCTTGTGTAAGGCACAACGTTTTCGCTATAAGAATGCCGATATGGAAGATTTAGAACAACAACTAATCGCAGCGAAAGGATGCAGACATCGTATTATTGTAACAGACGGTGCATTTTCAATGGATGGTTCTGTTGCTCCTTTAGATAAAATTTGTGATTTAGCAGATAAATACGAGGCTTTAGTAATGATTGACGAATCGCACTGCACTGGCTTTATCGGTAAAACAGGCAGAGGTACACACGAACACTTTAATGTGATGGATCGAATAGATATTATTACCGGTACATTAGGCAAGGCTTTGGGTGGCGCATCTGGCGGATTTACATCCGGTAAAAAAGAGATCGTCGATATGCTTCGTCAGCGTTCTCGTCCGTATTTGTTCTCTAATACGTTAGCTCCAGCAATAGCAGGTGCGTCGATTGCGGTGTTAGATATGTTATCAGAAACCACATCACTTCGCGATAAACTGGAAAGTAATACCAAATACTTCCGCGAAAAAATGACTGCCGCTGGATTTGATATTAAACCAGGATTTCATCCAATCGTTCCCGTAATGCTTTATGATGCTAAAATTGCGCAGGCTTTTGCAGCTAAAATGCTCGACGAAGGGATTTATGTAATTGGATTTTTCTACCCGGTTGTAGCACAGGGAAAAGCTAGGATACGTGTACAATTATCAGCTGGTCACGAACAACATCATTTAGATAAGGCGATTGCGGCCTTTACTAAGGTTGGAAAAGAGTTAGGCGTAATTTAAACAACCATGAGAAATTTTTTCAATACTGTTCTTCTTGTTTTACTAATAACTACTTCTTTTATATCCTGTAAAAAGGATGGAGGGGTATTAACCGACCCGGTTATAACCGTTGAAGCAGAGACCATATTGAATGTTTCTTATGGCAGCCATGCTTTACAAAAGATGGATGTTTATCTTCCTGCCAATCGTAGTTCGACTACCAGTTTAATTGTTTTTGTACATGGTGGAAGTTTTATTTCGGGAGATAAAAGTGATTTTACATATTTAGTAAAAGAATTGGTGCGTGCAAATTATGCAGTATTGAATGTAAATTATAGGCTTGTTGATGCAACAGGCCTATATGATACACCCGTAAAACACATTGAAAGCACCGTAAAAATAAAAGATCAAGTGGCAGATATAGCAACCATTGTAAATTATGCCATTTCGAAAGCAAAAGATTGGAAAATTTCGGAAACAAAAATGGGATTAGCTGGTCACAGTGCCGGGGCTACTTTATCGTTATTGTATAGCTATGATGCTTTAAACACAAATAAAGTAAAAGCAATTGCAAATTTAGCTGGCTCTCTAGATCATACTTTTTTAGATATTCCTTTTTATAATTTCTTGCTTCCTCAAGCATATCTTGAAGCTGGATATCGGTATACAGGTTATGAAGTAGGCCCAGCAACCGATCCTCATTATCGTGCAATAAGCCCTCTATACGTTGCCAATTCAGACAAAAAAATACCAACACTTACCGTTTTTCCCGAGCTTAACGATGTAAATGGTTTGCCAAAGCAGAATAGAGCAACATTTGATGCATTTACAGCAAAACTAAATAGTTTTGGAGTGCCCAACAAGTTTGTTCAGGTTGCGGGAGCCGATCACGAGTTTAGCAAAGTTGGAAATGTTGATATTGTTTTGAAAGAAACGATCGACTATTTTAATGTCAATTTGAAATAGTGCTATACTTTTGTCTATTTAAGTTCAAATTCTACTACTAAATACATTTGAAGTTAATATTTGAACCGCTAAGCTGTAAAATATTTCTTTTAATTGCTGTATATTTGAGGCATGTTACAAGAGCAGATCACACAGTATACGGCAGAGATCAATGCATTTGATACGTCGAATGCAGATGAATTAGAGCAATTCAGAATTCGGTTTTTAGGCACAAAAGGAATCATTAAAGATATTTTTGATCAGTTTAAAGCGGTTTCGCCAGACGAGAAACGTGTTTTAGGTAAAGTTTTAAACGAGTTTAAACAACTGGCTGAAGCTAAATACGCTGGCCTAAACGAATCGATATCAGACTCTAAACAACAGACTGAAGACTCTGGACTAGACATGACGCTACCAGGAGAAGGATTCGAAGTTGGAGCCAGACATCCTTTGGCGCTAGTGAGAAGAGAAATCATCGAAATTTTTAATAAGCTTGGATTTAGTGTAGCTGAAGGGCCAGAGATTGAAGACGATTGGCATAATTTTTCGGCACTGAACTTCCCAGAAGAGCATCCTGCAAGAGATATGCAAGATACATTTTTCATCAAAAAAGGTGGTGAAAATGGAGACATTGCCTTACGTACCCATACTTCTTCAGTACAAGTGCGAATGATGGAAGCCGGAAAACCACCGTTTAGAGCTTTAATGCCAGGACGTGTGTATCGTAATGAAGCTATTTCTGCTCGTGCACATTGCTTTTTTCATCAAGTAGAAGGTTTATATGTTGATGAAAATGTATCATTTGCCGATTTAAAACAAACCTTATTTTATTTCGTTCAAGAGCTATACGGCGAAGGAACCAAAGTTCGTTTCCGCCCTTCATACTTTCCATTCACCGAACCATCGGCCGAGATGGATATTTCTTGTACAATTTGCAAAGGCGAAGGCTGCCAAATGTGTAAGTATAGCGGTTGGGTAGAAATTTTGGGTTGTGGAATGGTAGATCCTAATGTATTGGAAAATTGTGGAATAGATTCAAAAAAATACAGTGGCTTTGCCTTCGGAATGGGAATTGAACGAATTGCTAATTTGAAATTCGAAATTAAAGATCTGCGGTTATTTTCTGAAAATGATGTGCGATTCTTAAAGCAGTATAAAACGGTACTTATATAATGAAAAATAGGTTTTTAGGGTTGTTAATGATGATAATACTTGGCTCAGCTTGTGCTAAGGAAGAAAACTATTTACCTAATATACCTGTAAATTTTAGCTCACCAATTACAGATCCAAGACTAAGTCGGTTAAGTAGCGCAGGTGGGGCAGTTAGCCTTACCGGACATGGCATTGCAGGTTTAATCATTTATCGCAGGGCAGATAATGCATATGTAGCGTTTGATCGCTGCAGCACGGTAAATCCAGACCAAAAGAATGCAATTGTACTCGACGATCCTAATTTAACGGCTACCGACCCAGTATCGGGAGCTAAATATTCATTGTATGATGGTAGTCCGGTGAAAGCCCCTGCCAAAACATCTCTTAAACAATATAGCGTTACTATAGCAGGTAATACTTTACAGGTAACTAATTAATGGAACCAGAAAAAATAAAAGAAAGCATTATCAGAGCCGCTAAGGAGCTGTTCAGGAAGTACGGGTACCATAAAACCAGTGTTAACGAGATTGCCAAAAAAGCACGAATTGCAAAGGCCACCATTTACAAATATTTCGACAGTAAAGAACAGGTTTTAGATGCCATATTAATGGATTATTTAGATATTAATCTTCACGAAATATTAAGCAATAAAGTTCAATTTGCGAATGAAGAAGAGCATTTAAAAGCGCTGGTGATGAAAACATGTAGATTATCATACACGGTTTGTAATGAGTTTATTGGCTGGGATTTTGTGCGCGAAAACGCGAACTCACAAGAGTTTTTAAAACACCTCTCAGATCAACTCGAAGCATTGTTGCTTTCGGCCTATTTGGAGCTCGATCATTTTAAGAAAAATCCGGCACGTAGAGGCGGATTAGCCTTTCTGTTAAAAGCAAGTAAAAGCATTGTATTTTCTTTTGCCTTTACTTCGGTTAGCGATGCCGATGTGAGGAAGAATTTTGTTACTTTCCAAAAAGAATTATTGCCGTATTTGGTGAAAGCTGCATTGTAAACTGTTCAATTTTTCCAGCCCCAGGGTGATGAAGGTTCTGCTACTGTTTTGCTTAAGTCGAACTTTACTGTAAAAAGTCGATCAGAGCCTACTCGTCTTAAATTATAGGTGAAGAAGTCTTTATCAACCGTAATCCACCAAACGTTACCAGCAGCTTGTGGTAATAAATTTACCGTTTCTTGATCAGCCGGGAAGATCTGCATATTCGCTAAACCAGTGTTGCTTGCTATACCACCATATTGTGTTACTTTATCTTCCGAGCCATCTTTATGTCGATGATCATGTTTTAATGAAATTCGATCATTAGTTAACTTTAGTACCCAGGTTCTCGATCTATCTTCTCCAACAAAAAAGGGAATTTTGATAGTCCCGTCTTCACAACTTTTAACATGCATAAGTAGTGGGCCATTCTTAAAGTCGTCTGTTAGGCCCTGAGTTACCTCGCCTTGATAGGCTTTTCCGCAATGCTGTTTAAGGGTTTCCCAAAATTGTTGCGCTGTTGATTTTTGTTGGGCAAAACTAGTTAAAGTGCAAAAGAGTAGAAAAAGTAAAATTGATTTAGCTTTCATAAGATGCTAAGTTAACAAAAAATGTTTTGCTCATCGGATGAGCGCATGCGCTCATCCGATGAGCAAAAGTTATTACTTAACAAAAACATAATATATACCGTTTTGGTATTTGGTATAAATATTTGTATTTTTGTTCAAATTCATCACTATTATGAGCAATGAAGTATTAGAGATTTCTGTAAACGTGGATGAACAATTTGATGTAGATTTTAATTTAGTACAGGGTTTATTTGGATTTATCCTTAAGATTTTTGGAAAATAAGAATACTATCTAATTGTTCGTTTAACCGAGTTGTTTTAACCACAGAGAAAAAGAGTGTTTCAAAGAGACTGTAGAAATTTTCTTTTGCGTTTCTTTGCGAAAAAACTTTGCCCTTCTTTGCGTTAAATTAAAGCACCTGAAACCGCAAAGGCTGCGAAGAATGCAAAGTTTGATTCTCTATACTTTCCGACTCCAAACTTTTCCGCGTATATTTGCAACAATGAGTAGAAACAGAAGAAATGCAGAACCTATGCGTATTGCAGGATTAAGCATTATTGATATTGCCGAAGAAGGTAAGGGGGTGGGAAAGGCCGACGAACTAGTGATTTTTGTAGACAAAGCCGTTCCTGGCGATGTGGTAGATGTTCGTGTGGTAAAGAAAAAGAAGAATTTTGCGGAGGCAGTTATCGAAAATCTACATGCAAAATCAGAATTCCGTCGCGATCCCTTTTGCAGCCATTTTGGTACTTGTGGAGGTTGTAAATGGCAACATATGGATTATGATGCACAGCTTCGTTTTAAACATAAAAACGTAGAAGCAGCTTTGCAACGTTTAGCTAAAATTGATACCAGCAACATGGAACCAATTCTGGGCTCAGCGGCTAACAAATACTACCGAAATAAACTCGAATATACTTTTTCGAACAAAAGATGGCTTGATGCTCATGATATGAATGTTGAAGAAGAAGGAAGAGAAATGAATGCCTTAGGCTTTCATGTTCCCTTACGATTCGATAAAATATTAAATATAGAGCATTGTTATTTACAGGCCGAACCAAGTAACGGTTTGCGATTAGCTGTTCGTGATTATGCTTTAAAGCACAACTTAAGTTTTTACGATTTACGTAATCACGAAGGTGCATTAAGAAATCTGATCATCAGAACTTCATCTACAGGAGAAATAATGGTTGTTGTGGTTTTCGCCTATGCAGAACAAGAGCAAATTGATGGGTTAATGGGGCATTTAAAAGATGCTTTTCCAGAGATAACAGCCTTACTATATATTATTAATCAAAAGAAAAACGATACGATTTTCGACCAAGAAGTGATCACCTATTCAGGTAGAGATCATATTTTTGAGCAAATGCCTGTCGACGGTGCAAAAGATGGAGTAGTAAAATTTAAGATTGGCGCAAAATCTTTTTATCAAACAAATTCTGATCAAGCCTTCGAACTCTATAAGATTACAAAGGAGTTTGCAGGTTTTAAGGGTGATGAATTAGTTTACGACTTATATACCGGCGCTGGCACCATTGCTAATTTTATTGCAGGAAGTGTTAGGCAAGTAATAGGGGTCGAATATGTTCCAACGGCTATCGAAGATGCTAAATTTAACGCCGAGTTAAATGGAATTGAAAACACCATTTTTTATGCTGGCGATATGAAAGACATTTTAACAAGAGCGTTTATTGCCGAACATGGTAAGCCTAATGTGGTGATCACCGATCCGCCACGAGCCGGGATGCACGCCGATGTAGTTGAACGTTTGCTAGAAATGGAAGCAGATAAAATTGTATATGTGAGTTGTAATGCAGCCACACAAGCACGAGATCTAGCCCTGTTAAAAGAGAAATATGAAGTGGCTCGAATTAAGCCAGTAGATATGTTTCCACATACACAACATGTAGAGAATGTTGTTTTATTACAGCTCCGTTAACGGAGTCTTATTAAGAACGAAATGAACGCAGAAGAATTATTAAGCAATCTCAACGAAGACGGAGATAACAAGCCTAAAGAGCAAAAGAAAAGTCCGCTAATTAGTTTAGAAAAAGATCTTACTTTTTATGCCGAATCTATAAAAGAAGTAGCCATAGAGATCATGGTTGAAGGAATATCTACATATCCTATTTTTATTGCCCACCAACACGAGGTAAATATTGGCGAGTTGATTTTGAACCGGTCAGACTTGAATACAGATTGGAGCATCCAAGCTTCTACATTGGAAGAGTTTATTCAAAAGGGGATTATCCATCCTGATAAGAAAGAACATTTCTTAAAAAGTTATAAAAAACCAGAAAACTACATGTGCATATTTGTAGTTGTTCCGGAAGGAGCAAATTTTGTGTATTATCCGTATCCTAAAGCATAGAGCACGGAGCATGGGGCATGGGGCAAGGAGCACCGGACGTTTAGTGTATAGCGTTTTGGATGCGTAACCGTAATAACAAAAAACCGAATGCTGCATCCACAGTATTCGGTTTAAACTAAAACTAAAACTTAAATTCTTATCCTTATTTAACGTGATTTACATCACTGCTTTTTGAACTGTTCATTTTCTTTAACGAAGCATTTCCTTTATAATTAATATCACTTCCGCCAGATGCGCTTGCTTCAAGAACTTTATTCACGGTTATATTTGCATCAGAGCCCCCACTTACGTTAGCTTTCGCATAATTTACTGGAAATCCAAAAGCATCAACATCACTTCCGCCACTAGCTGTTAATCTGAAATTTTCGCCACTTCCACTCAGTTCTGCATCGCTTCCACCGCTAACACTTAAGCTCAAATCTTTACAAGCTAAGGCCAGTTTTAAATCAGAACCGCCACTTGCACTTAAAGTTAAAATATCTGTTTTTAACGTGTTTTGAGTATATACATCCGAACCGCCAGTAGCAGCTAAGTGTTTTAATGTTTTATAATTTACATAAACCTTAATGCTTTGGTTCCTAAATAAACTGCTCCAATTTACCCCATTCTTATATTTAATAGTAACCTCACTTCCATTCTGCTCTACAATCACATTCTCGATTACATCATTTCTGCCTTTAATGGTTAAATTTTCGTTCGAGCCCTGGCTGATGTAAAGATCGATGCCGCTACTTACAGTTAAACCATTAAAATTTTTAACCGGAACACTTTTGCTGTCCTGTGCCTGAGTAAATGCCGACGAAATACCAATTAATGCAATAGCTACTAAACTAGATTTGAGATTCATAAAAATTTCTTTAAAGGTTTATACTCATTAGACGATCACATAGGCTTAAACGTTGCACGAGAATGAAAATATTTTTTTAATGTTTGTTTTTGAGGGTTAAAATCGTTCTTTTGTACATCAGTAAATAGAAACAAATGGCCGAATCACACGTACTTGTTCTTGATAAAAATCAAATTGCACAAAAAATCAACCGCATCGCTTATCAGATTTTAGAAGATAACTTAGAAGAGAAGGAAGTGGTATTAGCCGGTATTTGGGATAGAGGTTATAAATTAGCCCTTCGATTAAAAACAGTATTAGAGCAAATTGCCGATTTTAAAGTAAGCTTACTTCGAGTTGATCTCGAAAAATTAAACAGTAAACTGGTTTCAAAAACAGATCTTCCAGAGAGCGAGTGGACAGGGAAAGTAATTATTTTGGTTGATGATGTTTTAAATAGTGGTAAAACCTTGGCTTATGGGCTGGGAGTTTTCTTAGATACGCCACATAAGAAAATTCGCACTGTTGTTTTGGTTGATAGAAGCCATAAAATATTTCCAATTGCTACCGACTTTGTTGGCCTTCAATTAGCTACCATTTTAAAAGAACACGTTGATGTTGTTTTGGATGTAGAAGGCGAAGAAGATCGTGTGTATTTGAGTTAGGTTTGCTTTTGAACATATTTTTTTGCAATTTTCGCAAATGTATGCTCCACGTAAAAACGATTTTATCTCTAAATGTTACGTTTGGTATTTTAGCTACATCTTTAAAAAGGAATTTTCTACATTTCGGTATACCAAATTAAACATTAAAGATGATGAGGCCATTTTAGTGTTGGCTAATCGTTTTAGCTGGTGGGATGGTTTTATGCTTTTTCAGCTTAATAAGAAAGTGTTTAAAAAGCAATTTCATGTGCTCGTTACAAGCAACGATTACCAATACGTTAAACATTTAAAATATTTTGGTGCCTTTGCCCCCGAAGATAAGGGTAAGGACGTAATTAAAACACTGCAGTATGCTGGTGCATTACTTGATAACCCCAAAAATTTGGTATTAATTTTCCCACAAGGTAAAATGCGATCAAGCCATGCCAAGAGCATTGCTTTTGAAAAGGGGGTTCTACAAGTAATCAATGCCTCAAAAAAGAAATTTCAACTCGTTTTTTCAGTTATTTTAACCGATTACTTTAATGCTAAAAAACCTGAAGCAGAGGCTTATTTAGCCAATTGGCAAGCCGAAGAGTATATCAGCTTACAACTGCTAAAAAGCGAATACAATAAACATTATGACAATGCGATTTTAAAACAATCGCAAAAAGCTGGGTAAGGCATCGCATCTAAAACTCTTTTTGCGTATTTTTGTAATCGATAGTCGCAATACAATGGGATATAATTTAAATGTAACAATAGATAAATCTTCTGGTTTTTGCTTTGGAGTAGTGTATGCCATAGATATGGCCGAAGACATTTTAGATCAAGAAGATTATTTATATTGTCTGGGCGATATTGTGCACAATGACGAAGAAGTATTACGTTTAAAAAATAAAGGTCTGCGCATTATCGATCATCAGCAGCTGCAAGAACTTCACAACGAGAAGGTGTTAATTAGAGCACATGGTGAAGCCCCATCAACATATGAACTTGCCTTAAATAATAATTTAACATTAATTGACGCATCCTGCCCCGTTGTTTTAAAACTTCAAAATAGAATTAAAAATTCTCACGATGATGAGGAACAAATTTTAATTTTTGGTAAACATGGTCACGCCGAAGTAATAGGCTTGCAAGGGCAAACGAATGGTAATGCCATTGTTTTTCAAGACATCGCAGAGCTGGATACATTAGTACTTCCAAATAAATTTACATTGTATAGCCAAACCACAAAAAGCACCGATAAATTTTATCAAATTAAAGACGAATTGTTAAATAGGGGCTATGATGTGAAAGCAAATGATACCATTTGCAGACAAGTTTCTAATCGTTATGAAGAACTAGAGAAATTTGTTGCAGATTTTGATAAAATTATTTTCGTTTCAGGAAAGAAATCATCTAATGGTAAGGTTCTATATGATGTTTGTAAAAAGTACAACTCCAATTCTTACTTCATTTCTAATGTAGAAGAACTAGACAAAGACTGGCTAAATCCAAACGATAAAGTTGGGATTTGTGGGGCAACCTCAACACCGATGTGGCTCATGGAAAAAGTAAAAACTCAATTGGAAAATCTTTAAGCATATTATTTCATTTAACAAAACTACTCTTTTAAAATAAGTATGGGAAAGAAGGGCATTTTATTGGTCAACTTAGGCACCCCTGATAGTGCTGAAGTAAAGGATGTGAAGAAGTATCTCGATCAATTTTTAATGGACGAACGGGTAATTGATATTCCTAAATTAAATAGAACACTTTTGGTTAAAGGAATTATCGTCCCCTTTCGTAGCCCTAAAACTTCGAAATTGTATAAAGAAATTTGGAACGAAGATGGGTCTCCGCTCTTGTTTTATAGTAAAATCCAGGCTAAACTATTACAAGAAAAGCTAGGTGCCGATTATCAGGTTGAGTTAGCCATGCGCTATCAAAATCCTTCTATTGAAAATGCGTTGATTAAACTTAAGACAGGCTTGGTAGAAAGCATAAAAGTGATTCCAATGTTTCCGCAGTATGCATCGGCAAGTACAGGTTCGGTGATGCAATTGGTGATGGAATTGGTTTCAAAATGGCAAACTATTCCACCCATTTCTTTTGTGAATTCTTTTCATGATAATAAACAAATGATTGAAGTATTTGCAGAGAACGCAAGAAAACATCAACCCGAAACATATGATCATGTTCTTTTCAGTTTTCACGGTTTGCCTGAAAGGCAATTATTAAAATGCGATCATACAGGTAGTTATTGTTTAAAGCAAAACGATTGTTGTGAAACGTTAAACGATACCAATAAATTCTGCTATTCGGCACAAGGGCATGACACTGCACGTTTGTTGGCGAAAGAACTGGGTATTCCGAAAGAGAAATATACCGTTTGTTTTCAATCCCGTTTAGGGAAAGAGCCTTGGGTACAACCCTATACTACCGATGTGCTAAAAAAGCTAGCCGCTGAAGGGAAAAAGCGTTTACTCGTATTTAGCCCTGCTTTTGTGGCCGATTGCCTAGAAACTTTATACGAAATTACTGTAGAATACCACGAAGAATTTAAAGCTTTAGGTGGAGAACATGTGCAATTGGTAGAGAGTTTAAATGCTCATCCAAAGTTTATTGAGGCTTTGGCAGAGATGGCTAATTGTTAATTTCGGCTAATTTCTGTAAAAAATCATCTTTTTTTCGTGTCGAAACTTCAATCTCAGTATTATCATCGAGGATAAGATATCCTCCTTTGCCTTTATTATAACTTTTAATATAATTTAAGTTAACCAAATGAGAGTTGTGCACTCTAAAAAAATTGTAACTACTTAATATGTTTTCAAATTCTTTTAAGGTTTTAGCTACCATTAATTTCGATTTATCTTTCATATAAAGTGTGGTATAATTTACATCACTTTTGCAATGTAGAATATCTTGAACATTTAAAAACTCTAAGCCATTTAAAGTTGGGACCGTGATTTTTTTAGTATGATGCTGTATGTTTTTAATGTTTTCGATTAGCAAATTGAGATCTTCATTTTTAATGCCTTTATTCTCACTTTCCTTAATTTTTTTTAAAGAGTCTTTAAGGTCGTCTACATCAATTGGCTTTAACAAATAATCAGTCGCACTAAATTTAAAGGCTTTAACCGCATATTGCTCATAAGCAGTAGTGAAAATTACATGAAAAGAAAATGTAGGAAGCTTTCGAAGTAAATCAAAACCTGTTTCGCGATTAATCTGTACGTCCAAAAAAACCAGGTCAGGTTTTAATTGTTGAAGTCCCACATAAGCGTCATCAATATTATCAAAAGCTTCGATAATGTTTACTTCATTGTTACAGTAAGTAGCCACCAGGTTTTTTAATCGATCAATGCAATGTTGCTCATCGTCTACAATTATCGCTTTTATCATGCTTCTATTTCGAATGGAAGTTTAACCTCAACACGGGTGCCTTTCTCTAGGTCTATTAAATTTACACTTGCGTTTGTATTTTTTAACCTGTTAAGCAGTTCGATTCTATCTTTAGTAATTTTCATTCCGTATGACTTACCCGAACTTGGTTTCACGCCTTTTCTGCCAACACCATTATCTTCTACAATACAATTTAATAATGCATTATCACGAGTAACTTCAATGGTTATTTTCCCCCCTCCATCTTTGTTGGCTAAACCATGCCAGATGCTATTTTCTACAAAAGGTTGCAAAATGAGTGGTGGCACCATTGTGATTTCAGCATCAACATCGTCGCTTATTTTAATTTCATAGGTAAATTTATTATTTAACCTTGAACCTTCTAATTGCATATACAATTCGAGCATTTTTAGTTCATCGGCCAACGGGATTTCCTTTTCTTCTGAATTTTCAAGAATGCCTCGCATGAGTTTTGCAAATTTAGAAAGGTAATAATCGGCATTTTGGATGTCGTTTTTGCTAATGTAATCACTAATAGAGTTCAAGGAATTAAAAATAAAATGAGGGTTCATTTGTAAGCGTAGAATCTGCATGTCTGTAGCGGCGACTTTTGCTTTATATAGGAGTTCATTTTGTTTTTGAATAGAGTCGCGATGTTTTTTGTAGAAGACAAAAATACCAGCAGCAGCGAAAAGCAAAACAATTACGCCTGTAATACTATAATTTTTAAGGTCTTTTTGATTTTTAATCTCTTCCTCGGCTATTGCTTGTTTTTTATCTGCCTCAAATTGAGTCTCTTTTTGGACTATTTCTGATTTCTTGTCGTCAGTAAAAATGCTATCCTTTAACATTGAAAATAGTTTATAATTTTCTAAAGCTTTTTTAGTATTTTTTTGCTTCTCATAGATAAGGCTTAATGTTTCTCTGGCGATCATCTCTCGCTCTAACTGTTCTGATTCTTGACTTACCTGTAGAGCAAGTTTAGCAAATTTTTCAGCTTCTGAATACCTGTTTTTTATCGGTATTTTCGCATTAACTAATGATGTATCTGGAGCATTAATAATAACATTTGCCAGCTCACTATAAAGAACTGACAGTGAGTTTAAATCAGGAGAAATTTCTAAAATTTTTAAAGCATCTTGTAAATAGTTTATTGCCAAGCTATATTTTTTTAAGTTATTGTAAACAATACCAATGTCTGTAAGATGACTTGCTTCTCCTCGTTTATATTTTATTTTCTTAGTTATAGCTAAAGCCTGATTGTAATAGGTTAACGCTTTTTGATGTTGACCTTGATCGTCATAAATTGTAGCAATGTTTGCAAGAGTACTGGAGACAGTATACTGGTCGTCAGAAAGTTGGCTTAGCTTTAAAGATTTTTGGTAATAAAAAAGAGCCTTATTGTAATTGCCCATTTTTTTATAGACCATACCAATATTAGAAGTTGTTAGTGCTTCACCAGATATGTCTTTCATTTCTTGAGCTACTTTAAGGGCTTTAAAGTAAAAAGTATTTGCCTTTGGGTAATCGGCAATATAAAAATAGGTTACTCCAATATTAGACAAAATACTTCCAATTTTTTTTTGATCCTTTAATTCGGTGAAAATTGAAAGCGCTTTCAATCTTAAATCCAACGACTTTTTGTATTCAGATTTATTAACATATAAGATGGCTAAATTATTTAAAAGGATACCTTCTCCAGATTTGTTATTTGTTTTAATAGCATAATTTATTCCTTCTTGATACCAATAAATTGCTAGAGAATCTTTACCTAGAAAAGTATAGTTCAGTGCTCTATTCCCATATGCCCGTCCAAGTCTTTTAACATTGTTTAATTTTTTTGATAGCAAAATTGCTTTTGCTGCATATAAAAGGCCTTTATCAGGATCAACGTTAGTATAAGCGTAAGAAAGATCATTCAATAAATCTATCCTTGTGGTATCCTCTTTTTTATAATTTCTTAAGATGTTTTCAATTGAATCGGTTTCACTTTTTTGAGCAAAAGATGTAAATGCTAATAAAGCAATAAAAGATAATAGTGTGAAAAATTTCATAGAAAGAGTAATTAACAGATAGTTAATCAAATATATCATTCCAAAAACAAAATACCCAAACGAAAAATAACTCACCTGCAGCAGATAATAAATGAAGCTTCTTAAAAGTGGATTCCCCCAGTAGTTTAGTGCAATAAATTAATTTATGAGCGCTGAAATGATAAGGCTTTTTAAGAAAATGGTATTGCGACTAGTATTCTTCATCATTATGGTAACGTTCTGTTTTGATTTTATCTCTATTAAGGTTTATAAAACAAGTACTGTGTTAACTGGCTTTGATCTCTTTAAAAATGAATCTACAGATTATAATATTTGGATGATTTTAGTATTTGTATTAGGCATAGTTGGTTTTCTGCTATCCTGGTTAAATGGAAAAACAAAATATGGAATTGGTTTTTTATTGGCATTGGCTGGAATTATTTTACTCTTAGTTGCTCAGTTTTCGATAGTTGAAATGTATAGCACAAATACTGCTACCATCAAATTTGAGTTAGCGTATTGGATTTGCCTTATCGCTTTCTTTTTTGCAGGTAGCATATGTTACCTTTTGCAATACAGAACTACACAAAAAAAGGAAATAATAGAAACAAAAGGTGTGGTTAACATCAATATCATCACTCAAAGCAATAAAGCAAACGAAAAATAATTAATAGCGTGCAGATAATAAATGGTAGTTGTTAGCTCATTATTGACCTAATAACTTTAGTGTACTGAAACGTATTTAATTCACTAATTAATAAATCATTAAAACCTAAATAAATGAAAAGCCTAATAATGAAATTTAAATATAAAAAAATACAACTAAGCGCATTTTTATGCATGATGTTGTTTCTGATTAGCAGTACCAAGCAGGTTAATGCACAAGAGGTGCTAACAAACCAGACCATCATTTCAATGTCGAATGCAAAAGTTGATAAATCACTAATCCTTAGCAAAATAAAAACAGAAAAGGGAGATTATGATTTAAGCACTGAAGGCTGTGTAAGCTTAAAGAAGGCTAAAGTTGCCGACCTAATTGTAGGTGAAATGATAATAGCTACAAAAAAATTGCCCACAATGCTAAATGACGATGTTATTAAAATGTATCAAAATGATGTAAGTAAAGATATCATCATTAAAAAAATACAATCTTCACCACTGAAATTAGATTTAAGAACAGATGCCTTAATTAAATTGAAATCGGCGAAGGTATCAGACCAGATTGTAAAAATTATGATGGAACCAAACTCATTTAAAGAAGAAGGTTCCTCAAATTATCTCTCAGGCGCTTTAGCCGCTCACCCACAAGATTTAGCAGCACCTGCACAATCTCGATTGCAAGAAAACGGAATTTATTATGAAGTTTTCACTCCAAAGCTAATGTATTCGCAATTAGAACCTTCAACAACAAATCAAACCAAAAGTGGAAGTTTTGGGCAGGTATTAGCGCAAAGCCAAACAGCAGGGATCTCAAAAGTTTCCCAAAAGGTTGGCTTGTCAAATACTACCGCCAATATGATTATTAAAGACAATAGGCCAGTATTTTATTTTGTTTTTAGTGGTGCAGACCGAAAAGATATGAATAATGTTGCTGAAAATATATTTAATGGCGCTGCTAGTCCGAACGATTTTGTTTTGATTAAAGCAGCGGTAAGTAAGCGAGGTCGCGAAATTACGATTGGCAAATCGTCTGCCTATGCCCGAGAAACAGGTTTCTCTACAGATGCCATCCAGTTTAGATATAAGAAGATATCGAACGAATTCTACAAGGTCTATTTTGATGGGGATGTACCAGCTGGAGAATATGCTTTCTTCTATAATAAAGGAAGCGAGTTCAGGTCATCCTTAAAAGTGTATGATTTTTCATTACAGAATAACACAAAAACCAATAAATAAAAAAACATGAAAACTAAAATTACAAAATCAGTAAGCATTTTAACGCTTTTATTAATTGCATCACTTTATGGTAAAGCACAATCGTTTACAAAAGACACTAAAATTATTAGTGCCGGCATTGGTTTGGGTAGCTCATTATGGGGCACAGGGGGTAAGGGAAGGCCAGCAATAAGCGCAAATTTTGAGAAGGGGGCTTGGGAATTAGGAGATGCCGGTGTAGTAAGTTTAGGAGGATATATTGGGAATACAGGATATAAATCGACCTATAAATTCGGCAGTTACATTTCTGAAGATAAATGGAGCTATACGGTAATAGGGGCAAGAAGTGCATTTCATTATAGTGGATTAAATAACGATGTCTGGGATATATACGGCGGATTGATGTTAAGCTATAATATTGCTAGTTACTCATTTAAGGATAACGACTCAAGCTATGATTATGATGCAGGAGGTGCAGCAAGTGGTCTTGGATTTACAGGTTATGTAGGTGGTAGATATAATTTTTCTGAAAAACTGGGTGCTTATGCAGAGTTGGGTTATGGGGTAAGTGTTTTAGCCCTCGGTGTATCCATAAAATTTTAAGTTGAAACACTACAAAACTATCATAACCCTATTAAATAAAAAAAATGCTATATATATTCATAATTCTAATAATCGCAGTGATTGCAATTGCGATTGTAGTTTACAACGATTTGCAAACTAAAGCCCAGGAAATTCGAGAAAAATCTTCCAATATTAATGTTTCGATAAGTAAAAAATTGTCATTGGTTAACCAACTTATTGATGTTGTTAAAAATTACCAAGAAGGAGAACAATTGGTTCAGCTTAAAGTATCACAAGATGCGAGTACTTCAGCTATGATGGGCTCTTATCAACAAGCAGGTACCGTTTTGGCATCAGTGCAAGGTATGGCCGAACGATTCCCTAACTTAAAGGCAAATGAACAATACACTAATTTAAGTAGAAACATTGAAAAATGTGAAGAGGATATTCAGACTAACCGAGTATTTTACAATAAAGTAGTGAAAGACTATAATACGAAGCGACTTAAAATTCCAACAATTTTTGTAGCTAGAGCGATGGGATTTTCTGCAGCGCCTTATATAGAATTTGATCTTTCTGGTGCAACAGACGTAACCTCTTTAAAGGAATTTAGAACGGATGATGGGGAACGTCTACAGGAGCTTCTTTCTGGTGCAGGGAGCAAGATTATTGGAGTTTCGAAGATAATTGCGGTACAGGCAGGTAATGTCGGGAAAAATATATCCGATAAGATTACTGAAAAAGGTAAGGTGGATAAATATTTCTATATGGAAGAAGGGGGTGTTCCTAAAGGGCCAATTCCACTTAGTCAGATTGCTAAACTGGTAGAAGGGGGAAGTATTAACGAAACTATAAATGTTTCTGTTGAAGGTTCAGATAAATGGCAAGTATTTAGTTCAATTACAATTTAAGAATGCGATATGATTTTACGAAAAAAATACATACTAGGAAAACTACTCTTACTTGTTATCCTATGTTCGGCATGTAAAAAGAAAACATTAGATAACCTAGATAATATAACAAGAACTGATGTTAATTTTATCGAATTTAAACTCGATGGCGTTAAACATCGTTTGGAAAGCAATCAAAGTAATACCAACAGAGGTGCCCCAAATGCAATGTTGTATACTATTCCAGAATCAGGAGCCGTATTGTCTTATGCTTTTTGGTCCGGAATGAGCCTGACAAAACCAGATGGAAAGATAGATGTAGCTACGATATTTGTAAATTCCCCTGCTCCTTTGATGGCTAAATCTTATTCTGGTCTAACTCTAGGGATGATGATATGGTCGTTAAGTTTCACTTTTGGTGAGGTATATGGAGAAAATGCATATATAGCAACTTCAATAAGTACTGGCACAGTAGAGATTACAAAGATCGAAAAAAAAGTAGGAGGCATAGTAGAAGGAAAATTTAACTTTATTGATGTTGAGAATCTTGATAGAGATGAGAAGATCATATCTAATGGACATGTGATTACTGATGGAAGTTTTAGAATGACTTTGAAGGAGTTAATAGGTAATAATTAGAAATTAACAATAGTTAATAGATGAAGATCAGGACTGCTAAATATTTATTTTGCTTACAATCATTTCTGTAGCTCCCTTTTTATCTGTCACATAATTTTTTGCATCGACTGATGCCTTTTCATTCGCCTTAAAATATTCAAAACTTGATAAAAGTTCTGCTTCATTTGTAATGCTTTTCGCTGCGCCAATTGCAATTAAATCTTTAGCTTCCTGAAATTTTTCATACTTAGGGCCAAAAATAATGGGTAAACCAAATGCTGCGGCCTCTAAAGTATTGTGTATTCCGGTACCAAAACCTCCGCCAATATAGGCAACTGTTGCGTATTGGTAGAGTGAAGAAAGCATGCCAATGTTATCGATAATTAGCGTTGAGTGTTGGGCGTTGAGCGTTTTGAGATTGGAGAACGTTACCGAATTAGGAAATAATTTTTCTATTTCGCTTATATGCACTTCATCCACCTCATGGGGAGCAATAATTAACTTCCAGTCTGGATATTGTGTGGAGAAAGCAGCCAATAGTTTTTCATCCGCTAGCCATGTACTGCCAGCTATAAAAACAGATGATTCGCCACAAAAAGTCTCAATATCTATTAATTTTTTCGGTGAAGCAGCATTCTCATATACTCGGTCAAACCGAGTATCGCCACTTAAGCTTACCGAATTAATACCTATGCTATTTAATAGCCGAACACTTTCTTCATTTTGCACAAAAAAATGAGTGACAAATTTTAACATCCTTCTATTAAATCCGCCATACCATTTAAAAAAAGCTTGGCTAGGTCTAAAAATCCCAGAAATTAAATATAATGGAATCTTATGCTGATCAAGCTCTCTAAAATAATAAAACCAAAACTCATACTTCGTAAAGATGGCCATTCGGGGATTAACCAAAGCAATAAATTTTTTCGCATTTGATGCGGTATCTAGTGGTAAATAAAAAATTCCATCAGCTCCTGCATAGTTTTTTCTTATCTCATAACCTGAAGGCGAAAAGAAAGTGATCACTATTTTTTCATTAGGGCGTATCGATTTTATTTTTTCCAATACTGGTCTACCTTGTTCAAACTCTCCCAATGATGCAAAATGAAACCAAATTGGCCGATCTAGCGAATTGCTCTTGTTTGAAATTTCGTTAAAAACATTTTTTCTACCCTTGGTAAATAATTTCGCTTTTTGGTTAAACAAGGAAGCAAACTTAGTAATAACGGTAAAAAAGGCTATCCCAATTGTATAAATCCAAATCATTTTGAATGTTAATTTCTTATCTTCGTTTCGAAGATAAATGATTAAAATTAAAACCTTCTAAAAATATATGAAGATAGCGGTAATTGGCACTGGATACGTAGGATTGGTAACGGGAACATGCTTAGCAGAAACAGGTAATAATGTAATTTGCGTAGATATTAACGAAGCCAAAGTTCAGAAAATGATAAACGGAGAAGTGCCCATTTACGAACCGGGTTTAGATGTTTTATTTCACCGAAATATTGCTCAAGATCGGTTATCATTTACTACAGATTTAGCATTTGCAGTTAAAGAGGCTCAAATTATATTTATGGCTTTGCCAACTCCTCCAGGTGGCGATGGGGCTGCCGATTTATCTTACATTTTAGGCGCTGCCAAAGACATTGCCAAACTGGTAACCGAGTATAAAGTAATTGTAAATAAATCTACGGTTCCGGTAGGCACTGCAGATAAAGTGCAAGCCGTTTTCAAAGAGAATACTAACATTGAAATTGATGTAGTATCTAACCCCGAGTTTTTACGTGAAGGTGTAGCGGTTGATGATTTTATGAAACCAGACCGGGTTGTAGTTGGTACACGAAGCGAAAAAGCACAAAAATTAATGGCCGAATTGTATGCACCTTATGTTCGTCAGGGTAATCCTATTTTCTTTATGGATGAGCGTTCGTCTGAGTTAACAAAATATGCCGCTAACTCCTTTTTAGCTACTAAAATCACCTTCATGAACGAGGTTGCTAATCTTTGTGAAATTGTGGGTGCCGATGTAGATGCCGTGAGAAAAGGCATTGGTTCTGACGATCGTATTGGCAAGCGTTTTCTTTTCCCTGGTATTGGCTATGGAGGGAGTTGCTTTCCGAAAGATGTTCAAGCCTTATCTATTGCAGCAAGTGCACACCAGTACGATTTTCAAATCCTAAAAGCCGTAATGGAGGTAAATGAACGCCAGAAAACAGTATTGGTAGATAAAATTTTAAAGTACTATAAAAATAACATCAATGGTAAACACTTCGCCCTATGGGGTTTAGCCTTTAAGCCAGAAACAGACGATATACGAGAAGCACCAGCACTATATATTATTGAGGAACTGATTAAACATGGCGCTACCGTTAGTGCATTCGATCCAGAAGCAATGGAAAATGTGAAGGCCATTTTAGGTAATAAAATTACATTTGCCCCTAATCAATACGAAGCACTAGAAAATGCAGATGCATTACTCATTGCAACAGAATGGTCGGTTTTCAGGAATCCAGATTTTGATAGAATGGATAGCATTTTAAAAAACAAAATCATTTTTGATGGACGTAATTTATTCGATCTCCAAAAAATGGTCGACCAGGGATATTATTATAATAGCATTGGCAGAAAACTAATTTCCGAATAATGGAACGTAAAAGAGTATTAATAACAGGGGCTGCAGGTTTTTTAGGCTCGCATTTGTGCGATAGATTTATTAAAGAAGATTTCCATGTAATCGCAATGGATAACTTGATTACTGGAGACTTACAAAATATTGCACATTTATTTAAGCTAGAGAACTTCGAGTTTTATAATCACGATGTCTCTAAATTTGTATATGTACCAGGTAAATTAGATTACATCCTGCACTTTGCCTCTCCGGCTAGTCCGATCGATTACCTAAAAATCCCGATTCAAACCTTAAAAGTGGGCTCTCTCGGAACGCATAATTTGTTAGGCCTCGCTAGAAACAAAAATGCACGGATGCTTATCGCTTCAACATCAGAAGTGTATGGCGATCCAAGTGTTAACCCTCAGCCCGAAGAATATTGGGGTAATGTAAATCCTGTAGGTCCTCGTGGAGTATACGATGAAGCTAAACGATTTCAAGAGGCAATTACGATGGCTTATCATACGTTTCATGGATTAGAAACTAGAATAGTGCGTATCTTTAATACGTACGGACCAAGAATGCGACTTAATGACGGACGTGTGCTTCCTGCATTTATCGGGCAGGCATTGAGAGGTGAAGACCTTACCGTTTTTGGTGATGGTAGTCAGACGCGATCATTTTGCTACGTTGATGATTTGGTAGAAGGGATCTATAGGTTGCTATTTAGTGATTATGCCCAGCCGGTAAATATTGGAAATCCTGATGAAATAACCATTAAGCAATTTGGAGAAGAAATCATTAAACTTACAGGCACAAATCAAAAATTAGTACTTAAAGATTTACCCGTTGATGATCCAAAACAAAGACGACCAGATATTACTAAAGCAAGAGCATTACTAAACTGGGAACCAAAAATTAATAGAGCAGAAGGATTAAAAATCACTTACGAATATTTTAAATCCTTACCAAAAGAAGCCCTAACCAATACAGAACATAAAGATTTTAAAACATACAATAAATAATGAAGATACTAGTAACAGGAGGAATAGGGTATATCGGTTCTCATACCGTTGTTGAACTTTTTAATGCAGGTTATGAAGTAGTGATCGTAGATGATTTATCAAATGCTGACCTTAAGATTTTAGATCAGCTTGAAAAAATAATGGGTAAGAAACCTGAGTTTGTAAAGCTCGATCTATGTGAAGAAAAGGAAGTAATCACTTTTGCACAACAACATAAAGATATTGCAGGGATTATCCATTTTGCTGCTTTTAAAGCAGTAGGAGAGTCTGTTCAGCAACCCTTAAAATACTACAGAAATAATTTTTACAGTTTAATAAACATCTTAACTGCATTTAATAGCAGCATTAAACTGGTATTTTCATCTTCATGTACCGTTTATGGGCAGCCAGATGTACTTCCAGTAACGGAATCGGCCCCTGTAAAAAAGGCCGAATCACCATATGGTAATACTAAACAAATTGCAGAAGAGATTTTACAAGAAACCTGTGCAGTTAATGCTGGGTTGGAAGTAATTGTTTTAAGGTATTTTAATCCGGTTGGAGCACATCATACCGCATTAATCGGTGAACTTCCAAATGGTGTTCCGCAAAATTTGGTGCCCTTTATTACGCAATCTGCCATTGGCAAACGTGCGGCCATTACCGTTTATGGTAATGATTATAATACACCTGATGGGTCGGCAATTCGAGATTACATCCACGTAGTCGATTTGGCAAAGGCGCATGTTTCAGCTATAAAGCGATTAGAAGAGGGTGTGGGTCAAAACTATGAAGTGTTTAATATTGGAACTGGAAAGGGTTCTTCTGTTTTAGAAATAATTGAGGCCTTTGAACAATCAACCGGCGAAAAACTAAACTACACCATAGGAAAAAGAAGAGAAGGTGATATCGAGCAAACTTTTGGTGATGTAACCAAATCGAACGAAGTGTTGGGCTGGAAAGCAACATTAGGGATTAAAGAAATGATGAACTCGGCTTGGAATTGGGAAAAATATTTAAGAGATAATCCATTTTAAATGAGGTTAAGTGAGCACAAAGAGCTAAAAACTGAAATATTAGCATTGCCGCCAAAGGAAAAAGATAAACTCTTGCTTCGCTTGGTTGCAAAGGATAAAGTGCTTACCGAACATTTACATTTTTTGTTGCTCGAAGATGAAGAAAGTTTGAAGACAAGAGTAATTGCATTAAAAGAAGAAATAGAGTATACGGCTAGAAATCTTACATCTGCAAAAGAAGTTTTAGTGAACTTACGAAAATCGATAAAACTGATTAACCATTTTTTGAAAGTAACAAAGGCAAATTTTGAAGATGTTGAACTGAGGATTTTTTTGTTAAATCATACTGAGACTGAATTTAAGTCGAGAACTTTTTCATCACTAAAAAATTATGAACTGCTATTTTCAGTTTTTTTTGTAAAATCGATACGTGCAACACTCAATAAATTTGAAAAGTTGCACGAAGATTTACAGTTCGATTTGCAAGAAGATTTCAACAAATTACTAAGTAAAGCATACCATAAAAGCATGGCTACAATCGCGTTGGATTTAGGATTGCCAAAACAACTATAAAAATGAAGAAGATTTTAATTACAGGAGGTGCTGGATTTATCGGGTCGCATGTGGTGCGTAGATTTTTAATTAACCATCCTCAATATGAGGTTGTTAATTTGGATGCATTAACGTATGCAGGTAACCTAGCAAATTTAAAAGATATAGAGCATTTACCGAATTACAAATTTTTAAAAGCAGATATTACAGATTCAATAGAAATAAACCACATTTTTCAATCCGAAAATTTTGATGCCGTTATTCACTTAGCGGCCGAGTCGCATGTAGATCGTTCTATTGCAGATCCAAGTGCTTTTGTAATTACCAATGTGATAGGTACCGTAAACTTGTTAAATGCGGCAAGAGAATATTGGAAAGGTAGTTATAACCAAAAGCGCTTTTATCACGTAAGTACAGACGAAGTGTATGGTGCATTAGGGAACGAAGGAATGTTTACCGAAACTACGGCATACGATCCGCATAGTCCTTATTCGGCCTCAAAGGCAAGTTCGGATCACTTCGTACGTGCTTATCATGATACTTATGGTTTAGATTGCGTAATTTCTAATTGCTCAAACAACTACGGCTCTCATCATTTTCCTGAGAAATTAATACCTTTAGCCATCAATAACATAAAGAATAATAAGGCAGTTCCGGTATATGGGAAAGGAGAGAATATAAGGGATTGGCTTTGGGTAGAAGATCATGCAAGGGCAATCGATGTAATTTTTCATGGTGCTAAAAGCGGTGAAACGTATAATATTGGTGGGCATAACGAATGGAAAAATATCGATCTGATTCATTTATTATGTAGCATCATGGATAAAAAATTAAACCGCAAGGAAGGAGAATCTGCTAAACTGATTACTTTTGTAACAGATAGGGCAGGGCACGATTTGCGATATGCGATAGATTCTACTAAATTGCAAGAAGAATTGAATTGGGTGCCAAGCTTGCAGTTTGAAGAAGGGTTAGCAAAAACAGTGGATTGGTATTTGGCAAATGAAGAATGGCTTAATAACGTCACTTCGGGTAATTATCAATCTTATTATGAAACACAATATCACGGGAGATAATTTTGTTCGGACTATTTAAAAAGAAACGTAAAGAACCTGGAATTAATTTTTCGGTAATCGGCACCGATATGCACTCACATATCCTTCCTGGTATTGATGATGGGGCACGAACGATTGAGGATTCTATTGCATTAGCGAGACGATTTGAGGCTTTAGGCTATAAAAGGCTTGTAGCTACTCCCCATGTAATGGCCGATTATTTTAGAAATACTCCAGATAGTATTAATCGTGCACTAGATAAATTAAGAGAAGCTTTACTTCAAAACGAGATTAATTTAGAAGTAGACGCTGCTGCAGAATACTATATGGACGAGACCTTCGAAAAAAAGGTAAAAGAGAAATCGGTGCTAACCTTTGGTGATAATTACCTCTTATTTGAACTTTCCTTTATCAATTATCCATCAAACATTAATGAAATGATAAAATTGATGCAGGATAATGGTTATAGACCTGTGTTGGCTCACCCCGAACGTTATCCATACTTTCATGGTACAGTAGATAATTATAGCCGAATTAAGGATCAAGATTGTTGCTTACAGACCAATGCAATTGCGCTAACGGGTTACTACGGTATGGGCCCTAAAGCACTTGCCGAAGAAATGATAGAAAATAACCTAGTAGATTTTCTGGGTAGCGACATGCACCACCTGCGTCATGCTGATGCTTTAATTGAAAGCCTTTACACCCCAAGTATACAGAAATTGCTTAGCGGACCGCTTCGAAATTCTACACTTTAATTTGGTTAATCGTTTAACTGTTTAAATCGTTTAATCGAGCATAATCGATTAACCAAATAAACAGTTAACCAATATGACCAGTTAACCAATTATTCGTACCTCAACGCTTCAACAGGATCTAGCTTAGAAGCCTTTTTTGCTGGGTAATAACCTGATAGAATACCAACACCCACACAAAGTACAAGTCCACCTAAAATAAACATCCAAGGAATTATAAAGGCACCGCCCATAGATAAGGATATTAAATTCCCTATACCGATACCCAATAAAATTCCCAAAGCCCCTCCAATAAGACAGATTACAACCGCTTCAATTAAGAATTGCTTACGAATGGTTGAAGGGTTGGCTCCAATAGCCTTCCTAATCCCAATCTCTCGAGTTCTTTCGGTAACCGAAACTAGCATAATATTCATCAGGCCAATAGATGCGCCAATTAAGGTAATAGTACCTATGGCAATACCTCCAATAGCTACCCAAGCAAGATTTTCGAAAAGGGTTTGTGCTACGGCATCACTTTTTGTGATCTCAAAATTATTAGGCTCTTTAATTTTTATCTTTCGAATGTTTCTAAATTCAGAAGTGGCTTCACCAATTATGTTGTCCATCAAATCATTATTTGCTACCATTACAGTAATGGTATAAGATGGGTTGTTATTCGAATTAATCAGCTTTGCCTTATACAGTGGGATATATACTACCCTATCTGTATTTGCACCCATGCTCGCTCCTTTGGCAACCAAAACACCAATTACCCTTAATCGATTATTGCCTGCAGTAATAATTTTATCTATTGGAGACTCGTTCTTAAAAACTGTTTTGGCAATTTCGGCACCTATTATACAAACATTATTGCCGTTTTCTATCTCTATCGGACTAAAGTTTCGACCCATCGCCAGCTCTAGGCCTTGAGAAGCTAAGCCATTTTCATCAAATCCTTGAATATTAATATTTGGATTGGTTTTCTCTGTTCCATATTTTACAGTAGAGCCACCACTTGCAAATACACTAACCGCAATAGTGGCAGGCGCATTTAAACGCTTTTTAAAGTTGATTGCATCTTCATATCGGATAGATTTGAAACGTTTAGGTCTTTGCCCACTTCCACCAATTCTAATTCCTGTTCCGCGGTTGCGGATGTTAAAAGAATTTGCACCCATGCTCGAAAATGCATCTGTCATGCTTTTTTTAACCGCATCAAGTGTGGTTAATATACCTACTAAAGCAGATAAGCCAATAGCAATGATGAGTGCGGTAAGTAAAGTACGCAAACGGTTACTTTTAATAGATTGCAGTGCAATTCTTACGTTTTCGGTATAGGTCATCTGATAAAAATAAAATCTTTAGGATGTAAAAATAGAAAGTCCCGTTGTTTAGACAACGAGACCTTGTATAATGTTACATAAACATACGAAGTCTTTAAGACTTTATAAGTTTTAATTTGAAGACTTTGTAAGTTTTAAACAGAGAAACTAGTGCCGCAACCACAAGAACTTGCTGCATTTGGATTGCTAAAGGTAAATCCTCTAGAATTTAATCCATCTTGCCAATCAACTTGCATTCCTAATAAATACATTTGATGTGCTTTATGCATGAATACTTTGATGCCATCAATAAAAAATTCTTGATCGCCTTCTTTTTTCTGATCAAAGCCTAAAACATAGCTCATTCCCGAACAACCACCGCCTTCAACGCCAACACGTAGCCCGAAATCTTCAGAAATTTCTTGCTGATCTTTTAATTTAAAGAGTTCTTTAACGGCGCCTTCGGTAAAAGTTACGGGTGCAAAAGCAGTTTCTACAGTATTACTCATGAGATTTAAATTTTATCTGGACAAATATAAATAATAATGCACATTTTTGCTTTTAATAGGCTATTAATATTACCGTATTTAAACAATGTCCATGGATGGCAAACAAAATCTTATCGATCTACTCATTTTGTCATTTGGCATTTTTGCCGCATTAATGGCATTTTATCAGTTCGTAAAAAATGATTTTAAACGTTTCTTTGACTTAAAAAGGGCTGAGCTTAATCAAGAAAGTAGAGCAACATTACTTCCATTAAGATTACAGGCGCATGAGCGATTGATTATTTTTGTGGAGCGTATTAATCCTGCTAATTTGTTGGTACGCTTGCATCAACAGGGTATTGGAATAAAAGAGTTACAGGCTTTGGTGGTAAATGATGTTAAATCAGAATTTCAACATAATATTACACAGCAGCTTTATGTAAATTCGACCAGTTGGAACGTTATTCGTAAATTAAAAGATGATACGATTGCCATGATCAATAATGTGGTACAAGGCTTGCCAGAAAATGCAAGCGGAGTAGATTTAAGTAAAAAAGTACTGCAACACATGGCAAGCATTTCCGAAAACCCTTACGATCTAACAATCGATCATTTGAAAAAGGATATCCAGGGATTGTTTTAAGGTTAATTGTTTAACCGTTTAATTGTATTATGCGATTAACCAAATAACCAATTAACCAAATAACCGAATAAAAATGAACAAAAAACACACCACCACCTCAGGGATCGAAATTAAAGATATTTATACTTCGGCTAAGCCATTAACCGAAAACCCAGGCCAATTTCCTTTTACTAGAGGCATACAAAAAGATATGTATCGAGGTCGGTTGTGGACAATGAGGCAATATGCAGGATTTTCTACCGCAGAAGAATCTAACAAACGTTACCATTATTTATTGGCTCAAGGTACCATGGGCTTATCGGTTGCTTTCGATTTACCAACACAGATTGGATATGATTCGGATCATGAGATGGCCGAAGGCGAAGTTGGTAAGGTAGGAGTAGCGATTGATTCATTAAAAGATATCGAAATCTTGTTCGAAGGCATTGAATTAAAAAAGATAACCACTTCAATGACTATCAATGCAACTGCTTCTATATTACTAGCGATGTACATTGCACTGGCAAAGAAGCAGGGGGCAGATTTAAAGGAAATTTCTGGTACTATACAGAACGATATATTAAAGGAATATGCAGCCAGAGGAACATATATTTATCCACCAAAACCCTCGATGCGTATCATTACTGATATTTTTGAATATTGTAGTAAAGAGGTCCCAAAATGGAACACCATTTCTATATCCGGTTATCACATCCGTGAGGCAGGATCTACAGCCGTTCAGGAGCTAGCTTTTACCTTGGCTAATGGTAAAGCATACTTAACTGCAGCATTAGAAAAAGGATTAGATATTAACGTTTTTGCTAAACGTTTATCCTTCTTCTTTAACTGTCACAATAATTTTTTTGAAGAGATTGCTAAATTTAGAGCTGCAAGGCGGATGTGGGCGCACATTACCAAATCATTAGGTGCTACAGACGAAAAGGCGCAAATGCTTAGGTTTCATACCCAAACAGGGGGAAGTACACTTACTGCACAACAGCCTTTAAATAATGTGATTAGGGTAACCAATCAGGCGATGGCTGCGGTGCTTGGGGGTACGCAATCTTTACACACCAATGGTTACGATGAAGCTTTATCCCTTCCTACAGAAGCTGCGGCCAAAATCGCACTTCGTACCCAACAAGTAATTGCATTCGAAAGTGGGGTAACAGATACCGTTGATCCCTTGGCAGGATCTTATTTTGTAGAAACCTTAACCGACGAAATCGAGGCGGCAGCACAATTATATATAGATAAGATAGATGCGATGGGTGGCTCGGTAAATGCTATAGAAAATGGATATATCCAACAAGAGATTGCTAATGCTGCTTATCAATATCAAATAGAGGTAGAATCAGCAGAAAGAGTTATCGTTGGAGTAAATAAATTTACGCAAGAGAAAGAAGGTATAACCGATGTGTTAAACATTGATGAAACGATACGAACCATTCAAACCGATAAGTTAAATCAACTAAAATCCGAAAGAAATAATAAAGCCGTAGCAATAGCGTTGAAGAACTTACAAGAAGCGGCAAAATCGGATCAAAATTTGATGCCATTTATTCTGATTGCCGTAGAAGAATATGCTACATTAGGCGAGATAGCAGATTGTATGCGAAAGATGTTTGGGGAATATTAATTTTAGGTTAAAATATAGTTATCCACACAAAAAATTTAGGTTAAGTAGGATATGCTACTGCGTTTGAACTACTTACAAAATAATTAAAAAATTTGTTCTTTTTGTTGATAATTTTTTGAATATTCGATAACTCAAAAGGGCGTATCCGTAACGCGCTTATTAGCATTGAAAACCAACAAATTATAGAATAACAATGGAAAAAACTTGTACCGAAGTATGGAAAAACTGTCTCCAAATAATTAAGGATAACATTCCGACCCAAAGTTTCAAAACTTGGTTCGAACCGATATCCGCACTTAAATTAGATGGGAACGTTTTAACCATTCAGGTGCCTAGTTTATTTTTTTACGAATGGCTCGAAGAACACTATGTTGGACTGCTACGTAAAACAGTAAAAAAACAATTGGGAGATGAAGGACGATTAGAATATAATATCGTGGTAGATAAATCATCAAACAGCGGCTCACCTTATACTACAAATATGCCCTCTAACGGAAACGGGGCAGAAGCAAAGATTCAATCTATGCCTATTCCAGTTTCGATAAATAAGGATATTAAAAATCCTTTTATCATACCGGGCTTAAAAAAATTAAATGTAGATCCGCAATTAAATGCGAATTATACATTCGATAATTACATTGAAGGCGATTGTAACCGTTTAGCGCGTTCGGCAGGCTACGCTGTGGCTGCAAAACCTGGAGGCACGTCATTTAACCCTTTAATGATTTATGGAGGCGTTGGCTTAGGTAAAACACATTTGGCTCAAGCCATAGGAAACGAAATTAAACGTAGCATGCCAGATAAATTGGTAATCTATGTTTCTTGCGAAAAGTTTTGCCAACAGTTTGTAGACTCGCTAAAAAACAATACCATTAACGATTTCGTTAATTTCTATCAAGCAATGGATGTAATCATCATGGATGACGTACATAATTTTGCTGGAAAAGAAAAAACACAAGATATTTTCTTCCATATCTTTAATCATCTGCACCAATCGGGTAAACAGGTTATCTTAACATCTGATAAAGCACCAAAAGATTTAGCAGGCTTAGAAGAACGGTTGTTAAGTCGCTTTAAATGGGGCTTATCAGCAGACTTGCAAATACCAGACCTCGAAACTCGCATAGCCATTCTTAAAAAGAAAATGTATGCCGATGGAATCGAACTACCTGGGGAAGTAATCGAGTATGTAGCACATAACATTGATAATAATGTTCGTGAATTAGAAGGTGCGATGGTATCGCTATTGGCACAATCTACTTTAAATAAAAAAGACATCGATTTAGCTTTAGCTAAACAAATGTTGAAGAACTTTATCAAGAATACTTCGAAAGAGATTTCAATGGAGTATATCCAAAAATTAGTGTGCGAGTATTTTGAAGTTCCAGTAGATATGGTGAAATCACAAACACGTAAACGTGAAATTGTGCAGGCACGCCAAATCTCTATGTACTTGTCGAAAAGTCATACCAAATCATCATTAAAAACAATTGGTGCTTTCTTTGGAGGACGTGATCACTCTACCGTAATCTACGCTTGCCAAACGGTAGAAGATTTAATCGAAACAGATAAGAAATTTAAAGCCTACGTAAACGATATTCAGAAAAAACTGAAAATGAGTTAGGATATGCATCGTCATTGCGAGTTCACGAAGCAATCTTAAAGATGCATCAAACCATAAAATAGACCAGCCACATGAAGTGCCTGGTCTATTTTGTTTTCCGCTAAAAGTTGCTTTACCTCTTCAACGGTATATTCTTCTACATTTAAAATCTCATGATCATCTAAGTGCTGTTCGTGAGTTTTTATTCCGCCAGTTAACAAAAAAGTAAAGGTTTTATTATTCGAAGTTGCCGGATTTGGGTAAAGTGTAGTTACAAGTTCGCATGTAGCAAAACTATAACCTGTTTCTTCTAAAAGCTCACGCTTGATGGCAGTTTCTGGGGTTTCATCGCCATCCATTACTCCGCCAGGGATTTCTAAAGAGATAATATCTGCAGCATAACGATATTGTCGAACCAAAATTATTTTCCCTGCTTTGGTTAGTGCAACTGCATTTACCCAATTCGGATATTCTAATACATAATAATCATCCTTAATGGCACCACCTTGAAGTTTACAAGTATCTACTCTTAACGTTGCCCATTGTTCTTTTACAAGATATTTTGATGTCAGTTTTTGCCACTTTAGAATTTCCATACGGATTATAAATATTGCTGAATAGTTTTTTGACGATGTAAATTAACGAGGTGCACAATTTTATGTTTATGAGAAAGTTGCTCATAAATTAGATTGAGCTTTGGCGCAATAAGACTATTCTTTTCTTCGCTCACCCCTAACTCGTAATATAAAAATTCACTAAGCGAATCGAGCTTCTCTGGGGGAAGTGTGCTTTCATTTAGCCAATCTTCAAATAAAGCAGTATCAAAAAGTACCTGTGTCGACAATCCAAAGCTATTTTCAAGCGTTTGCTGAAACAAAGCCTCAGCCTCATCTAGCCTCAACTCAAGTTTTAAACCCATAATTCGGACTAAAACTTGAGCAAGCTTTTCTATTTCTGCCGTAATGAGATCTCTTTTGTACATCCTCTACCAACTACCACTACTTCCACCGCCACCAAAACTACCGCCGCCAAAACCGCCAAAACCACCACCGCTACTTCCTCCGCCAAAACCACCACCAAAGCCACTGCCAGAACCACCTCTGCCAGCTCCGCCTAATAATAATCCCCACAATAAACCTTCTGCAACACCGCGACCACTAATAACCTCTCCACCACCGCCTCCACCACCGCGTTTTCCAATAATGAAGATAATGATTACAATAATAATGATTACAATCATGCCTGCCCCACCAGCTTTTCCACCTCGTTTAGACTTCGATTTTGGTTGCTCATTTTTATATTCACCTTTGGTTAATGAGATAATGGAATTAGTTCCGGCTTCTATACCCGCATAGTAATCGCCATCTTTAAAATAAGGCTTAATGTCGTTTTCTATAATTCGTTTGGTGTAAATATCGGGCAAGGCACCTTCTAAACCATATCCAGTTTGAATAGATAGCTTGCGGTCGCCAATGGCAACTAACAAGATTACTCCATTATTTTTGGTTTTTCCACCAATTCCCCATTTACGGCCTAATTCTAATGCATATTCATTTATATCATAATCGCCAACAGTTTTTACAATAACTACTGCAATTTGATTAGATGTAGAATCGTCAAAGGCAACTAATTTTCGTTCTAGCTGTGCAATTTGCTCAGCAGAGAGAGTTTGCGTTTGATCGGTAACCAGCTTATTACTTTTTTCGGGAAAATTTTGCGCAAAGCTAAATAACCAGCTAAGCGTAAGAAATACCGAGAGAATTAATCTGTTCATATCTTATTTATTTTCCTCTTGAGCCATGTAAATAATATCATTAGGTAGTTCGTTAACATCTCCATTTTGATAAGGGAAAAATAAAGCTAGTTTTTCACCAGCTAAAGAAATACCTGCAATAATCCCCTCTGCAATATTGCCACTTAAAAAGTGAGCTTTCATCGCTACTTGAGCAGTTTCCCAAAAATCATCAGGAACAACATTATCAATACCACGATCGCCAATAATAGCAAATTTGTGATCTTCGTGGGCTAAATAAATCAAAACCCCGTTATGTTGTGCTGTTTTATCCATTCCTAATTCTGAAAAATACTGTGTAGCTCTATCGAATGCGTTTCCGTGACAATGTTTATCAATTGCGATTCTGATTTCTCCTGAAGTTGCTTTTTCGGCAGTTGCGATCGCATTTGCAATTAATTCTTGTTCGTTTTTACTGAAAATAGACATATCTATTGGGTTAAATAAAATAAAGGGTAATAACTATTTATGATAAACAGCCATTACCCTAAAATGTTACCTCTTGTAACTAAAATTCTACTTTCGGAGCATTTTGAGCACCAGCTTCTGCTTTAAATGCAGCTTTAGGGCTAAAACCAAACATGCCAGCAGTTAAGTTATTAGGAAAAGATCTTACTTTTGTATTGTAAACCTGAACTGATTCATTAAAATCTTTACGTGCTACAGTAATACGATTTTCTGTTCCTTCTAACTGGGCAGAAAGGTCGCTAAATTGCTGTGTTGCTTTTAACTCTGGATAATTTTCAGTTAATACCATTAATTTACCCAATGCTTGTGTAATTTGACCTTGAGCAGCTTGATATTTTTCAATATTTTCTGCATTCAATTTGTCGGGATCAATGGTGATTTTGCTTGCACTTGCTCTTGCTTCAATTACAGCAGTTAAAGTGCCTTGCTCAAATTTAGCTGCACCTTTAACTGTACTTACTAAATTAGGGATTAAATCTGCTCTACGTTGATATTGAGTTTCAACATTACTCCACTTAGTTTGGACATCAACATCCATTTTAACTAAATTATTATACCCATTACATCCACTTACCACAGCGATGATAACAATAAATGCAATTACACCAATTACTATTTTCTTCATTTTTAATTTTTTTAAGTTCTTAATTTTAGATTAGATATCAATACTCATGCCTTGTTACGAAAATAGACAAAATACTGACAAGTTGCCATATTCTAATGGTTAAACATCCAAAACACTTTACACCAAATGCCATACACCCCACGTTTTACTCTAAACCAAACTAAATCCATACTTTTGTAGTGTTCGAGATAAAAACTCGACTTCCAAATGATAAAAGAAATTGAAATCACTCTTTCGCCAGAGCAAGTAACCAACACTGAAGCTATAAAGGCTCAGCTGGCTGATAAATTAAGTTTAAAAGTAGAGCGAGTACAAGCTTATCAGGTAATCAAGCGGTCAATTGATGCGCGCGCTAGAAAAGTTATTTATCGTTTGCAGGTTAGGGCATTTATTGATGAACCGTTTTTGCAAGAGGCTGCAGCATTTAACTACCCCCCGGTAAAAAATGAGAACACTGTAATTATTGTAGGCGCTGGTCCGGCAGGTTTATTTGCGGCTTTACAATGTATAGAAAATGGCTTAAAGCCTATCTTAATCGAACGTGGTAAAGACGTAAAACAACGCAGAAGAGATTTGGCCGCTATAAATAAAGAAGGGGTGGTAAATACCGAATCGAATTATTGCTATGGCGAAGGTGGGGCAGGTACTTATTCTGATGGTAAATTATATACCCGTTCAAACAAACGAGGTGATATTAATAAAGTACTGCAATTGTTTGTGCAACATGGTGCCGATGAAGATATTTTAATTGATGCCCGGCCACATATTGGTACCAATAAATTGCCTCAAATTATTTCGGCCATTCGCGAAACCATTCAAAATGCTGGTGGCGAAGTTCGATTTGATTCGAAACTGACTGATTTTTTAATTGAAAAAGGTCAAATTAAAGGGGTAATTGTTAATCAAGAACAAGAAATCCTAGCCGATTCGGTTATTTTGGCCACAGGGCATTCGGCCAGAGATATATATGAGTTATTGCAAGAGAAGAATATATTAATCGAAGCTAAGCCATTTGCATTGGGAGTTAGGATTGAGCATCCACAACAGATTATTGATAGCGCACAATACCATTGCGATATTCGAAGCGAATACCTACCTCCAGCCTATTATAGTATGGTAGAGCAGGTAAAAACAAGAGGTGTTTTCTCTTTCTGTATGTGTCCAGGGGGGATTATTGCTCCCTGTGCTACAGGAATGGATGAAATTGTGGTCAACGGTTGGTCGCCTTCAAAGCGAAATAATCCTTTTGCAAACTCGGGCACAGTTGTACAGGTTACATTAAATGATGTTCAGGGGTACGATCCATTAAGGATGCTAAACTTTCAATCGGAAATTGAAAAATTAGCTTTCGAAGCTGGCGGTGGTAATTTGGTTGCTCCAGCACAGCGGATGATTGATTTTGTGGAAAACAGATTGTCGATCAATTTACCTAAAAATTCATACTTGCCAGGTACAAAGAGTGTAATGCTCGATAATGTTCTGCCAGAATTTGTTTCAGAGAGTTTGAAAGCAGCATTACCTTTGTTTGGAAAAAAAATGAAAGGATATTACACGAATGAAGCGATATTAGTTGGTGTCGAAAGCCGTACCTCATCGCCTGTGCGTATTCCTAGAGATAAAGAAACATTTCAACATCCACAAATTACAGGCCTGTATCCTTGTGCAGAGGGAGCAGGTTACGCAGGCGGAATAGTATCGGCGGCTATTGATGGCATTAATTGCGCCAATGCAATTCTTAAGAAGTAAAAACATTAATCTAAAAAATAGTGTTTAAATAATATGAAGATTAATCTCATTTCTGAACTTAAAAAAGCATTTAATGGGGATGCCTGGCATGGAGGTAATTTACTACAACAGCTTAATTTTGTAAAGCCTGAAAATGCATTCCATCATTTTATTCCAAATGCACACTCTATTGCAGAGCTGGTTTTACACATTACGGCGTGGACGGATGAAGTAAATTCGAGATTGCTCGGGGCAGCTGCTAAAGAACCAGCAGATGGAGATTGGCCAATGCCGAGCTCAACTACACAGAAAGAATGGGAGAAAATTTTATTCGACTGTAAAATAAGTAATGAAGAGTTGATTAGGGTTTGTGAAGGATTAAGTGAGGCCGATTGGGATGCAGAGGTTAAAGACGATCGGGATAGAGAATTAGGTTCAGGTGTAAGTAATACTGAACTTATCAATGGATTAATTCAGCACCATGCCTATCATTCGGGTCAAATTGGTTTGCTTTTAAAATTTAACCTTAATAAATGAAGACATTAATAATTGGCGCTTCGCCTGATGAATCGAGATATGCATATAAAGCTGCTCACATGTTAAAACGCTTTAATCACGAGATCGTAAATGTTGGGATTAAAAAAGGTGAGGTGGCAGGAGTGGTGATTGAAAAGCCAGATGTTATATATAAGGATATAGATACGATTACCTTATATATAGGGCCAGCTTTGCAGCCACAATACCACGATTATATTTTAGCGACCAATCCAAGGCGTGTAATATTCAACCCAGGCACGGAGAACGTAGAACTGGAGGCGTTATTGGAACAAAATAACATCGAGGCTATTGAGGCCTGTACATTAGTGTTATTAAGTACAGGGCAGTATTAAGTTTGCTGCTTTCGTAATCTCTACAATTTTTGTCCTTATCTAAAAAGCCAATTCTTCTAGGAGAGTAGACAAATTAATTGCTTTTTTTCGTTTACTCTTGGGTTATGGCTGCCGTTAAGGGTTGCTTCTGCGAACTGGTTTGCATTCGGCCGGCTTTTGCTCGTGACGGCACTGGTACAGGACAGGGATAGCAAGGGGAAAGGATATGCTCTGGTTCGACAGGTTTCCGACTCGCCTTCGACTGGATGTCGAACCAGGGTAAATGCAGTTTCAAAGCAAACTCGACCCCGACTCGAAGGAATAGATATTTCTGGATTTGAATTTTTTCATCTTGTGTACCATTGGG